>NZ_JBFWNP010000012.1:0-101719 GCF_050250995.1 Ramlibacter sp. | reverse complement strand
ATCCCAAGACCGCAACCGTCAAAACCGACACCGCGTCCTGGAGCGTGACCTACGGCGCGCTGCGGCACGTCCTCGACATCTGAAGAATGGCCCTCCCGTCACGAGACGGGGATGCTCGGACAGACACAGCGCTACGCAAGGAACTCGGAGAGAAGGCCAATCGCGGAGAGTTCGCCGAGGTCGCGAATCGAAACACGTGTGGCGGAAGTCAATCGAGCGATAACCTGTTCAGTCGAGACGGACAACCAAGACCGTGCGCGCCGTACAAATCCTTGTAAATTGGCAACCAAACTGCCGAAATGCAAGGATGCTGGCATCCAGTCTTCTGCCTGTCACCGCCGCGTGATCCATGCCCCCGGCATCCGTGTGCCTTCTCACAGAAAGGACATACTAGGCACCCGTTTTACGAGAGGTGACCAACGTGTGTGATTTGAACGACCAGGATGAGCACGCGCGATACACTCGCCGCGATTTCGCTACTTGGGCCGCATCCGCCGGGATGCTGACCGCTCTGCCCAGCGTGGCCAATGCGGTTGCCGTGGCCGAGCGTGATGTGACCATCGCCACGCCAGACGGCACGTGCGACGCGTACTTCGTGGCTCCCACGTCCGGACCGGCACCCGCGGTGCTGGTGTGGCCCGACATCTTCGGCCTTCGCCCTGCCTTCAGGCAGATGGGGCGGCGCCTGGCCGAGTCGGGCTACAGCGTGCTGGTGGTGAACCCCTTCTATCGGCAGAAGAAGGCGCCGACCGCGCCGCAAGGCGGCAAGACGCCCATCGCCGAAGTGCTGCCGCTGATGCAGGCGTTGACGCCGGCCATGCACCTGACGGATGGCAAGGCCTTCGTGGCCTGGCTCGATGCGCAGCGTGAAGTGGACAAGGCGCGGAAGATCGGCACCACCGGCTACTGCATGGGCGCGCCGATCGCCGTGCGCACAGCCACCGTGGCGCCGGGCCGCGTGGGCGCTGTCGGAAGTTTCCACGGCGCCGCCATGGTGACCTCCGCGCCCGACAGCCCGCATCGCCTGGTCGCCCAGACAAAGGCGCACTACCTCATCGCCGTGGCCGAGAACGACGATCAGAAAGATCCCCAGGCCAAGGTCGCGCTGCGCACCGCGCTCGAGGCCGCCAAGCTGCGGGCCGAGGTGGAGGTGTATCCGGCCGCGCACGGCTGGTGCCCGCCCGACACGCAGGTCTATGACGCCGCCCAATCGGAGCGCGCCTGGGCGCGGCTTCTGGCGACGCTCAAAGAGGCGCTGGCCTGAACGGGGCCTGAGGCCGCGGCCGATTCCACGCGTCAGCGTCCGAGTTCGGCCAGGCGGTCGTCGCGCAGCCACGCCTCGATCGTTTTCCGGTCGAGGTCACGCGCGATCAGCACGAGCTTCGAGCGCCGGTCTTCATCAGGCCAGGCGGCAAGCCGCATCCGCTGGAACTGGTGCTGTACACCATGCACCACCACCGGCTGCGGCTCGCCCTGCACGTTCAGGATGCCTTTCACGCGCAGCAGCTTCTCCGCATGGCGGCTCACGAGCGACGCGAGGTTGGGGCTGAAATAGCGCCAGTCGAGGGGACAGTCGAAGACGAGGCAATGCGCGTGGATGCGCGCGTCGTGGCGGTTGACGTCGTGGTTGTGATGATGGTGGTGATGACCCTGCGCATGCTCGTCCTCGAACGCCTCCGCGCGCAGCCACTCGGTGACCACGGAGGACTTGGTCGCGGGATCGTAGAGCCCCGCGTCGAACAGCACGGCCGGATCGATCTCCCCCTGCACCACCTCGATCAGCGGCGCACCGGGATTCAGCCGCTGCAATCGCTCGCGCAGCAAGGCAATCTCTTCGGGCGAAGCCGCATCGACCTTCGTCAGCAGCAGGCGGTCGGCCACCGCTGCCTGCTTCAGCGATTCGAAGTGATCGTCGAGCTGCTTGCGCCCATGCAGCGCATCCACCGTGGTGATCACACCGTCGAGCGCGTACTGCCGCGACACCAGCGGATCATTCATCAGCGTGTGCAGGATCGGCGCCGGGTCCGCGAGACCCGTGGTCTCGACGAGCACGCGGCGAAATTTGCTCACCTCGCCCTGCTCACGCTTGCGGTGCAGCGTGCGCAACGTGTCGACCAAGTCCGTGCGGATCGTGCAGCACAGGCAGCCGCTGCTCATCACCATCACGTCGTCGCGCGACGACTCCACGAGATGATGGTCGAGCCCGATCTCGCCGAACTCGTTGATGATGACCGCCGCATCGCCCATCGCCGGATGCTGCAACAGCCGCGCGAGCAGCGTCGTCTTGCCGCTGCCGAGAAAGCCGGTGATGACCGAGACGGGAATGCGGCCTTCGCTCATTCAGTCCGCCTCATGGCTCGAGGATGACCTTGCCCATCGCGTCGCCCTTCTCCAGCAGCGCATGGGCCTGCCGCACGTCCTCCATCGCGTAGCGCTTCGAGACGATGGGCCGGATGCGGCCTTCCGCCCACGCGGCAATCACGCTGTTCATGATGCGGCGGCGATTCTCTCGGTCGTTGTCGTAGACGTGCATCTCGAAGATGCGGATGGCGGGGCAACGCGCGCCATGGCGGCGCAGTTCGCCGAGCAGGTTTTCTTCGGGGAGGCCGCCGCTCGCGTTGTACGACACGAGCGTGCCCCAGGGCGCGAGCAGGCCGATGAGCGCGGCGAAGCCAGGGCCGCCGACGTGATCGACGGCGATGTCCACGCCCGCGCCCTGCGAAAGCCGCATCACTTCAGCGACGACACTGCCGCGCGTGCGGTCGATCGCATGATCGACGCCCTGCTCGCGCGCGAATGCCGCCTTGGCTTCCGAGCTCACGCTGCCGTACACCGTCATGCCCGCCGATTTCGCGATCTGCGCGACCGCGCTGCCGACGCCGCCGGCCACGCCGTTGATGAAGATGCTGCGCAAGGGGCGGGAGCGCTCCACCTCATGCACGAGGTTCCACGCGACCTGGTAGTTCGGCAGGCACACGGCCGCTTCCACGTCGAGATGCGGCGGCAGCACGAACACCGCATCGGCCGGCACGCACACGCGCTCCGCGTAGCAGCCACCACGCTGGGGCAGTTCGCGCGCGGTCACGAGCACGGGCTGCCCGAGCATCGACGTGTCGACCTCCGCGCCGACCGCGACCACGTGGCCGGCCAGGTCGCTGCCCGGACTCGCGGGCAACGTGGGCATCCACTTGTACGTGCCGCGCCGGATCAGGATGTCGGGCCAGCCGACACCGATGGCCGCCGCCTCGACGACGACGTCGCGCGGCCCCGGCACGGGCGCGGGAACGTCGACGAGCTCCAGCGCCTCGACGCCGCCCGGCGCGCGGATGACGATCTTTCTCACGCGCCTTCCGGCCGCTGCGGCTTCAGGTGTTGGCCGTGTCCCGGCTTGCCCACCACCTTGCCGTCGCGGTAGACGAACGCGCCGCGCACCAGCGTGTGCTTCACCGCGCCCACCACCTTGCGGCCGTCCCACGAGGTCCAGCCGCATTTGCTCAGCATGTCCTCGTTGCGCAGCACCTGCTCCTGGCGCGGATCGACCAGCACCATGTCGGCGTCGGACCCGACCTGGATCGCGCCCTTGCGCGGATAGAGCCCGAAGGTCTTCGCGGGCGTCGAAGAGAAAACTTCGGCCAGCCGCGTCCACGAGATCTCGCCCTGGTTCAGCTTGTCGAGGAAGAGCGGGAGCGTCTCCTGGATCTTGGGCGTGCCGTTGGCCGCGGCGAACATGTCGGTCCAGCCGATCTCCTTTTCCTCGCGCAGGTGCGGCGCGTGGTCGGAGCCGATGACGTCGATGGTGCCGTCGCGCAGCGAATCCCACAGCATCTTCGTGGTGTTCGGGCCGTTCCAGAGGTTGAGCGCGTAGGGTCCGAGCCGCTCGATCTCGTTCCAGTCGTCGCAGAGGAACAGCATGTGCGGATTGGTCTCGACCGTCACCGCCTGCTTCTTCGCCTTGGCGGCGCGCAGCACCTCCATCGAGCGCGGCGAACGGACGTGCAGCACGTGCAGGTGGAAGCCCAGCACCTCCTGCATGCGGCACAGGTAGCTGATGGCGGAATCGAACACGATGCCGTCGTAGGAGGCGGACAGGCGCGCGACGGTCTGGTAGCTGGTGTCGCCGACTTTCAGCGCGCGTTCCGACAGCGTCTCGATGAGCTGCTGGTTGTTCGGGTGGACCATCAGCGGAATGCCGGTCTTCGCGACCTCCTCCGCGATCTCGAAGAGCTGCCCCTGGTGATGCACGCCGAGCTCCGGCATGTGCGGATAGTCCGCGCCCTTGTCGGTGATCATGAAGATCTTGAAGCCGAGCGCGCCGGCTTCGGCCAGACCCTTGATCTCGCTCAGGTTCGTGGGCGAGGGGTTGTGATTGAAGTCGACGAGCGAGGAGCGCTTGTACGCCTCGATCACGTCGAGGTAGCGCTGCACCGTCGTCGTCACCGGCTGCACGTTGGGCATGCCGGACACGGTGGTGTAGCCGCCCGCCGCCGCCGTGCGCGTGCCGCTCTCGATGTCTTCCTTGTGCGTGAAGCCGGGCTCGCGCAGGTGCGTGTGCGTGTCCACGCCGCCGGGCAGCAGCACGAGTCCCTGCGCCTCGATCGTCTCGTCGGCAGAGGGCGACATCTCGCCCGCGAACAGGCCGGCGATGCGCCCGCCCTTGACCGCGACGTCGGCGCGCACGACGCCGCCGGGCGTGACGACGTCGGCGCCGCGAACGAGCAAGTCGGCTTTCATCATGAGTTGATCTCCTAGCGGAAAAGGGATTTGTAGAACGAGAAGCGGCGCTCCAGCACCAGCATGACGACGAGCGTGGTCACGACGGTGAGGGTGGCCGCCGCAGCCACGGACGGCTCGGCGAGCCACTGCATGCGGTTGAAGAGCACGACGGGCAGCGGCGCGGAGCCGGGCGAAGCGAGAAACACCGAGATCGGCACGTTGTTGAACGAGATGAGGAATGCGAAGGTGCCGCCCGCGACGATGCCCGGCCGGATCAATGGCAGCGTAATGTGCCGGAACACCCGCCACGGGCTCGCGCCGAGGATCGCGCCCGCGCGCTCGATGGCCGGGTCCTGCCCCGCCAGGCTCACGAGCACCGAGCGCACGATGTAGGGCAGCGTGAGCACCGCATGCGCGATGACGAGGCCCCACACGTTGATGAGATGCCACTGCGTGAACGCGAGCAGCAGCGCGAACGCGGTCATGACCGCCGGCACGTTGAGCGGCGCGAGGAAGAAGGCCGAGACGATTTCCTTGACGCGGCCGGCCGTACGCGAAAGATACAGTGCGCCGAGCGTGCCGAGCACGACGGAAATGGCGACCGCCGCGAGCGCGACGATCGCGCTCAGCCCCAGCCCGCCCATCAGCGCCTTGTCGTTCAGCGCGGCGTCGTACCACCGGAAGGTGAAGCCCTGCGGCGGGAACGTGATGAATCGCGTCTCGGTGAACGACGCGCCGATCACCATGACCAGCGGCACGACGATCAACGCGTACGTGAGCCAGGCGGCGCAGGACACGAAGGAGATCTTCATGCCTTCACCTTCAGCCACCCCGCGAAGCGCCGCTCCGCCAGCTTCGCGACGCCGGTCGCGACGAGCATCGCGAGGATGAACAGCACGACGCTCAGCGTCGCCGCGATGGGCCAGTCGAACGTGGTCACCGCCGCGTTGTAGATCTGCAGCGGCACGACCTTCACGCGGTTGCCGCCGATGATGTAGGGCGTGACGAACGCCGCTGCCGAGAGCGAGAACACGATCAGCCCGCCCGAGAGCATGCCCGGGAAGCTGAGCGGCAGCGTCACGCGGCGAAACGCCTGCCAGGGCGTCGCGCCATGCACCTGCGCGGCGCGCATCACGGCGGGGTCGACGCGGTCGAGCGCGGTGACGATGTTGATCACCATGTAGGGGCCGAAGCTGTAGACCAGCACGATCAGCACGCCGCTCTCGCTGTTGAGGAACTGCAGCGGGCCGCCGACAAGTCCCGTCCCCTGGATCACCTGATTGAGGAGACCGTTCGGCCCGAGGATGAGGATCCACGCGAACCCGGTCACCACCAGGCTGATCATGATCGGAATCAGCAGCACCAGCGTGAGCGTCGCGCGCAGGCGGGGGTTTCGCATGCCGGCGATGTGCAGCGCCGCCGGGTAGCCGAGCACGCCCGACAGCAGCGTTGCCAGCGTGGCGAGCTTGATCGAGCGCCAGACGGAGTCGAGGTGGAAGCCGTCGGTCAGCACCTCGGCGAAATGCGCGAGCGTGAAACCGCGCATCTCGAAGGTCACGCTGTCCATTTCGCGAAAGCTCATGCTGAACACGAGGAGCAGCGGCCACGCCCAGAAGGCGAGCAGCCACAGCACCGGCGGAATGGCGAGCGGCGCGGCGCGTGTCACGCGAGCAGCATCCAGTCGGCGGCATCCACGCGCAGGCCCGCGCGTGCGCCGGAGCGTACCCAGTCGGCGGGCGCGGCGCTTTCGTGCGCGGTCACGCGGCGACCTTCACCCAGGTCGACGATGACGTGGTGCACGGCGCCGGCGAACACCCGGTCGACCACCGTGCCGTGCAGGGTCGCGCCGTCGGCGGTGGGCGCGACGATGCGCACGCGGTCCGCGCGCACGCCGAGCTGGACCTTCGCGCCCGGCATCGCCACAGTCCCGTCCGGGGCGCGCACGCGCACGTGACCGGCGCCCGGCACTTCCACCGTGCACTCGCCGTCGCCTCCCGCGAACAGCAGTCCTTCGACGAAGCTCGATGCGCCGATGAAATCCGCCACGAACCGCGTCTTCGGCCGGGCATAGATGCCTTCGGGCGTGTCGAGCTGCTCGATGCGCCCTTCATTCATCACGGCGATGCGGTCCGACAGCGTGAGCGCCTCTTCCTGGTCGTGCGTCACGTAGATCATGGTCGTGCGCACCTGCGTGTGGATCTGCCGCAGCTCGCCTTGCATCGCCTTGCGCAGCTTGGCGTCGAGATTCGACAGCGGCTCGTCGAGCAGCAGGATGGCGGGGCGGATCGCCAGCGCCCGCGCGAGGCCCACGCGCTGCTGTTGGCCGCCCGACAGCTCGCGCGGGAAGCGGCCACCGAAATCGCCGAGGTGCACGAGCTCGAGCGCTTCGCCGACACGCGAACGAAGCTCCGCCTCCGCCAGGCCGCGCATGCGCAGCCCGAACGCCACGTTCTCGAAGCACGTCATGTGCGGAAACAGCGCATGCCCCTGGAACACCATGCCGAGGTTCCGCTCGTGCACCGGCACGTCGTTCACGCGCCGCCCGCCGATGCGCACCTCGCCCGCATCGGGCGTCTGGAACCCGGCGACGATGTTCAGCGTCGTCGTCTTGCCGCAGCCCGAGGGGCCGAGCAGCGAGACGAACTCGCCGTCGGCCACTTCGAGGTCGATGCCCTCGAGGACCGCCGGACCTCCGAAACTCTTGCGCAGGCCGGAGAGGGAGAGTGTCGACATCGGCTCTTGCTTCGCCCTTCAGTTCACTTTACTTCGCTTCCACCTCGCGCTGCCAGCGCTGCGTTAGCTCGCGGCGCTTGGCGAGGAACGTGTCCCAGTCCATCAGCGCGGCCTTCTGGATGTCGGCCTGCTTGATGAGGAAGTTCTTTTCGAACGCGGGGGCCAGCGTCGTCTTGGGATTGACGTAGCCGGAGAACGACGCCTCGGTCTGCAGCCCTTGATACTGCGGCGAGAGCACGAGGTCGACGAACTGCTTGGCCGCATCCTTCGCGGGCGCGTTCTTCGCCACCGCGATGTACGAAGCAACGGCGATCGCGCCTTCCTTCGGCGCGACCCAGCGAATCGGCAGGCCATCGGCCGCGAGACGCTGCGCCGGGAAGCTCGCGTTGAAACCCATCGCGGCCTGCTTCTGCGCGAAAAGCGGGATCAGCGTGGACGCGCCGCCATGGAAAACGCTCACGTTCGGCCGGAGTTCGGCCATCCGCTTGAAGCCGGGGTCGACCGACTTCTTCGCGTCGCCGCCCTGCATCTGGTTCACCTTGAACAGCAGCGCGTACGAGAAGGTGCTGTTCGAGTCGGGAATCGTCACCTTGCCCTTGAGCGCCGGATTCCACAGGTCCGCGTAGGAGGTCGGCGGCTTCACGCCGGCCGCCGCGAGCGCGCGCTCGTCGTAGATGATGCCGAGCAGGTAAAGCAGGAAGGCGCTGCCCTGGTTGTCCTTGTCGCGAAAGCGCGCGGGAATGTCGGCCACGTTCTTCACGCCGTCGAGCGGCTCCCAAAGACCGGCCTGCTTGCCCTGTAGCCACGGGCCTTCGTCGAGCATGAACACCGAGATCTCGGGGCTCGCGCGCTGCGCGACGGCCTTGGTCAGCGCCTGCCCGCTCAGCACCGGCGTGATGACCACGCGCGTGTCGTGCCGTGCCTTCATGATCGGCGAGATGTACTTCTCGACCGCGGCGACCACGCCTTGCGGCATGTAGACGTTGAGCACCGTTTCGGCACGCGAGAGGACGGGAGCGAACGCGACGAGCGCCACGGCGGCAAGGACATTCAGGTTCTTCATGCGGGTCTCCATTCGGATGATCGGACGAGGGTTCAGGCGTAGAGGCGCGAGGGGTTGTCGACGAGGACCTGCCGCAGCAGGGCCTCGTCGCCATCCACCATGCGGTGCAACAAACGCGCCAGGTGGCGCGGGTCGGGTGGAGGATCGCCGGGCGCACGCGGATCGCGATACATCACGTGCGGCCAGTCGGTCGCCCACAGCACGCGCTCCGGCGCATTGGCAAGCACCGCGCGGCCCAGGGGCACCATGTCCTCGTAGGTCGGCGCGCCCACCTTCGACCAGCGGTCCATGCTGGAGAGCTTCACCCAGCAATGCGGCAGGCGGTGCAATTGCAGCAGCAGATCGAAGGCCCGGTCGTGCAGAGCGGAGGGCCGCGAATGCGCGCAGTGATCGACGATCACGGGCACGGTCATCCGCGCGATCGCATCGGCCAGCGGCGGCAGGTCGGTCAGTTCGACGTGCAGCAGCACGTGCCAACCCCGCTGGGCCGCACGCTCCACGCCACGCCGCAGCGTTTCCGGCGTGGCCGGTTTCGGCAGGAAGGAAACGAACTGGAAGCGCACGCCGCGCACGCCCGCCGCGGCCAGCGCGTCGAGCACGGCGTCGTCTTGCGCATCGTCGATCTTGGCGACCGCGCGCAGATCGGGATGGCGCGCGAGCAGCCGCAGCAGCGGCCCCTGGTCCGCGGGCGGATGGCCCGCCTGCACGAGCACCGCGCGGTCGATTCCCAGCCCCCGGTGGAGCTCGCGCGCCTCGGCCAGCGCGGCCTCGGCATCGCCCTCCTCGCCCCAGGCGTGGAAGTGGGTGTCCCATGCACCTTGGGGAAACGAAACCGGCTCACTCATCGCAACTCCACCGACAGGTCGGTCGACTCGCGGCCAAGTATTCCACAAGCAGATCGGCAGGCCGGCCCCAACGCCCCCGGGGCAACCCGCGTTGACAGCATTCATTCGTGAATGTATTCTTCGCCCGGTTCAATTCAGGAGACAACGACCCATGGGCGCCACCCTCGTCCCGCTCCACCCTTGCCTCGGTTACGAGGTGCAGGGTGTCGACGCTTCGAAACCGCTTGCGCCCGGCGTGCGCGAACTGCTGCGCGGCGCGATGGCGACGCGCGGCCTGCTGCTGCTGCGCGGCCAGCAGATCGACGAGCCGCAGCAAGTCGCGTTCGCGAAGACGTTCGGCCGCATCTCCAAGCAGGGGCCGATCCAGAGCATCAGCCCCGACGCGACGTATGTGTCGAACGTCCGCGCCGATGGCGCATTCGGCGACGTCGAGCTGCACTTCCACTCGGACCAGATGTACTTCGAGCATCCGCTGAAGGCGATCATGCTGTATGGCATCGAGGTGCCGGCCGAAGGCGGCGAGACCTTCTTCTCCAACTCGGCCCACGTCGTCGAGCGCATGCCGGCCGCGCTGCGCAGCCGCCTGGAAGGGCGCAACGTCGTCGCGCGACTCGACTACGGCGCGCTCAGCTACGGCGCGGCGCTGAAGGAACAGGTGAAGGCGCAGGTCGCCCAGGCGCGCCATCCCGCGCTGGCCGTCCATGAAGATTCGGGCGAGGTGATCCACATGATGAGCCCCGACACCACGAAAGAGATCGAGGGCTACGGCGACGCCGAGTCGAAGGCGCTGATCGACGAACTCTCGGCGCTCGTCGCCGACGACGCGGTCGTGTACCGCCACACCTGGCGCGAAGGCGATCTGCTGGTGTGGGACAACACCCTGCTGCAGCACGCACGCTCGAAATTCCAGCCCTCGGCGCGCCGCACCCTGCGCCGCTGCGCCATCGCGAGCGACCACGAGCCGGTCGCCGCCGCCCGCCAGGACACCACGAAGGAGACGATGCAATGACCACCCGCCGCCAGATCATTCTCGGCGCCGCCGCCGCCGCCGGGCTGCTTGCGCAGCGCACGGCCTTCGCCCAGGAATGGGCGCCGACGCGGCCGATCACGGTCGTCGTGCCTTATCCGCCGGGCGGCCTGCTCGACGGCATCGCACGCAAGATCGGTGAGAAAATGGCCGTGTCGCTCAAGCAGGCGGTCGTCATCGACAACAAGCCCGGCGCCAACACGATGATCGGCGCGCAGCTCGTGTCGAAGGCGCCAGCGGACGGGCACACGCTCCTCTTCGGCACCGACGCGACGATCAGCATCAGCCCCTTCCTTTATCGCAAGGTCGCCTACGAAGCGAGCGACTTCGTGCCGATCACGCTGGTCGCCGACACCGTCGAATGCCTGATCGCGAACCCGAAGGTGCCCGCCACCAACATGCGCGAATTCGCCGCGTGGGCGAAGCGCGAGGGCAAGAAGATCAATTTCGGCACCTACGGCATCGGCAGCAACGCGCACCTGTCGACGGCGGAGCTGGAGCACATGATCGGCACGGAGATGAACCACATCCCGTACAAGGGCCAGGCCGACCTGTACCAGGCGCTGCTGACGGGCGACATCCAGTTCGTCGTCGGCACGACGGGCATCGCGACGCAGTACATCCAGGACGGGCGGCTGAAGCTCATCGCGCCGCTGCGCCAGAAGCGCGCGCCGCAGTTCCCCAACACGCCGTCCGCCACCGAGCAGGGCTTCCAGGTCAACTTCCCCGGCGCGTGGTTCGGCTACCTCGCGCCCGCGAAGACGCCGCCCGCCGCCATCCAGCGGCTCGCGCGCGAGATTCGCGCCGCGGCGGAAGACCCGGACCTGCAGGCCAACAGCATGGTCAAGATGGGCCTCGAGCCCGCGGCCTTCGGCACGGAGGCGATGACGCGCCGGCTGGAGGGGGATCGCGTGCGCTACAAGACGCTGATCGACCGGCTCCAGCTGAAGCTGGACTGAGCGCAAGCGCCGCATGATCGACCTGAAGGATCCCGCCTTCCTGGCGGGCGACCGCAGCGCGGGCTACGCAGACCTGCGCGCCCGCGCGCCGGTGTACCGCGTGCCGGACACGGACACCTGGCTGCTCTCGCGCCATGCCGACGTGCAACTCGTGCTGCGCAAGGCCGAGGGCCGCGTTCAGCCGCCCGGCACCGACGCGCCGCCGTGGATGCAGCCCGGTCCCGGCCTCGAACGGATGAAGGCCAACCTGGCGCAGACCGACGACCCCATCCATGCGCGCCTGCGCAGCGTGGTGGGGCCGTTCTTCGTGCCGCGCAATCTCGAAAAGCTGCGCGAGGTGTCCGCGGCGTCCGTGCGGCGCGCCGTCGACGCACTGCCCGACGGCGATGCGTCGATCGACGTGGTGACACAGGTCGCGGGGCTCGTGCCGCGCGGCGCGATCTGCCACCTGCTGGGCATTCCGGATGCGGACTGGGAGCGGCTCGTCGCGGTGCAGCACGACTTCCTGCTGATCTTCTCGCCCTTTCCGCTGAGCGACGACGAGCGGGAGCGCCTCGACAAGGTCGCCGCGTTCTATCGCGACTATTTCTCGGGCCTGCTCGACAACCCCGACACCGTGAGGAACTCGCTGCTCGCGCCGCATCTGCTGGAGGCCGAGCGCGCCGGCACGCTCTCGCGTGCCGAGGTCGTGTCGCTCATGCACACAGTGCTGGACGCGGGCTACGAAACGACGCGCACGTCGATCTCGAACGCGGTCGAACTGCTGGCGCAGAAGCCCGAACTCCACGCGCAGCTGCGCGACGACCCGTCGCTGATGGTCGGCGCGATCGAGGAGATCCTGCGCGTGCGCACGCCGATTCACCTGCGCCACCGCTTCCTTGCCGAAAGCTTCACGGCGTCCGACGGCACGGTCATCCCCGAGGGCGCGGAAGTGCTGCTCATGCTCGCCTCGGCCAACCGCGACGCGGCGATGTTTCCGGAGCCGGACCGCATCGACTTCCGTCGCGGCAACGCGGGGCGGCACCTCGCCTTCGGCGGTGGATTGCACCACTGTCTCGGCGCGCCGCTCGCGCGCATCCAGTTGCAGGAAACGCTTCGCGCGCTGACCGCCACGTTCCGACGCTTCGAACTGAGCGCGGGGCCGGGCAAGCGCTATCCGTCGGTGAAGTTTCCGTCGCTCATGTCGCTGCCCGTCACCGGGCAGCGTTGAGGAAGAAAAAGAAAAAGGGACGCGCGGCCTCAGCCGCGCATCCACGCGACCGTGGACTTGTCCTCGATACGCCAGGCGCCGTCTTCACGCACGAAGACATCCGTGCACTGGCGGATGCCGGCGAGCTTGCCGACGGGCGCGGCGGCCGCCCCCTCTTCGAGCGTCGCTTCGTATGCGACCAGCAGGAAGGTCACTTTCGCACGGTCGGCGCCGACCGGCTCGAACAGCAGGTTCGAGATCGTGTGCGCCGTCCGCCGCGAGGCGACGCGCTGCGACACGGCCTCGCGTACGCCGTCGGGCCCCTGCAGCTTCTTGCCCTGCCGGTCCCACACGCCCTGCTTCGCCATCAACGACGCGCAGCCGTCCGCGTCGCCGCGATCGAGCGCGCCGAAGAAGCGCAGCACTGTCGAGAAGCACGCATGCTCGTCGTTACGGGCATTCGAGGCGGTATCGGAAGAATTCATGTCGTCATGTCCCTTGCGTGCGCGGCGAGGTGTAGCCCTTCTGGCCTTCCTCGCTGCCCAGCGCGAGGATCGGGCCGTCGAACTTCTCCTGCCACAGCAGCGACCCCATCGCGATGTGCAGCGGATGGTCCTGCACGGTCAGCACGCGCCAACCGTCGTCGCCATGATAGTGCGCATGCTCCGACCAGCTCGGCGCCGACAGCAGCAGGTCGCCCGCCTTCCAGTCGATGCGCACGCCGTCCACGATGCTGTAGCCCGTGCCGCCGCTGATGTGATAGTTGATCGACGCCGAGGTGTGGCGATGGCCGTGCTTGCCCGTGTAGGCCGGCGTGCCCGCCGGGCTGCCGCCGATGGTCGCGAAGTAGGTGCCGGTGGTGCCGTTGCGGCGCTCGGTGGCCGGGTGGTAGAGCAGCCAGATGCGGCGGCGCTCGTCGCTGTCGTCGCCGGGCACCTGCGAAAGGTAGGGCCACACTTTCTCCCACGGCCAGTGCAGCGCGGGGTTGGGCACCACTGGAATATCCGTGAGGAATTCGTAGCCGCGCAGGCGCGCGCCGGCCTCGGTGAGCTGCACGTCGGGTGCGTTGTCCGACGCGTACTTGCGGCGCTGCGCGTCGGTGAGACCGTCCTCGGGACGCTGCGCATTCGACACCTCCACGCCCTCCTCTTCGTACAGCACGCCGAGCAGCTTCAGCAGCGGTGCGTTGCTGTAGGTCAGGCGGACCCAGGGCTCGTCGCCCGTGTTCTCGTACATGTGGCCGCGCATCGAGGGAACGGTCCAGACGTCGTGCAGGCGCGGCTCGAACGAGCCGTCGACCGTGACCTTGCCGCCGCCGCGGATGCAGATCTCCAGCAGGTTCGCGTTCGACTTGAAAGGCAGCGTCTTCTCGCCGGGCAGCAGCACCTGGATGCTGACCGACGTGGCCGGCGTGAAGCTGTCCGCCGTGCGCGAGGACGGGTGCACGATGACCGCCGAGCGGCGGCCGCTGCGCGGCGCGGGCAGTTCGGCGAGGCGTCGTGCTTCGGCCTCGATGGCCTCGCGCGTCACGAGCATCGGCGCCCAGATCTCGGGCTGGCGCGGCGCGAGGCCCGACTGGTCCTGGAACACGAGGGCGCCTTGTTCTGCGGAAGTGGTTTTCATGCGATTGATTCCTGCTGGACGTGGAGAGTGAGGAGGAGGTAAGTGGCGAACTTCATGGCCTTATTCCGGGCTCACGCCCGCTTGCTTGACCACGCGGCGCCACAGGTCGTTTTCGCCCTTGAGCTGCTGCAGGTACTCCGCGGGGCCGCCCACGTTCGGAAAGAGCCCGAGGTTGGTGAGGCGCGCGATCACGTCGGGGTGCGTCAGCGCTGCGCTCGCCGCCTTGAGCATGGGGTCGAGCGCCGCCTGCGGCACGTCGCGCGTGGCCATGAGGCCGAATCGGCCCACGACCTCGAACCCCTTCACGCTGTCGACCGCGAGCGGATAGGCTTCAAGCCCGGGCAGCTTCGTCGACGACAGCACGGCCACCGGCTTCACCTTGCCCGCGCGCAGGAAGGGCAGCGACACCGAGACGCCGTCGATGAAGTACTGCGTCTCGCCGGTCGCGACCGCCGTGAGGCTCTCGGCCGGACGCAGGAACGGAATCGCGTTGAACTTCGCCCCCGTCATTTCCGACAGCCAGCTCACGCCGAGCGCGCCGAGCGTCGCGGGCGAGGGCGTGCCGAAAGCCACCTTGCCCGGATCCTTCTTCGCGGCCGCGATCATTCCCTCCATCGTGGCGGGCGCGCCGGGCGCGGCCACGATCATCAGCGGCGTCAGCGCGAGTCGCACCACGGGCTGGAGATCGCGTACGTAGTCGAAGGATGTGGCCGACTTGATCGTGACCGGGGCGATGGCCGAGGTCGAGGTGATGACGAAGAGGAAGGTGTGGTCGTCCTTCGCGAGTTGCAGTCCGTTCATGGCGACCACCCCGCCGGTGCCGGGGCGGTTGTCGATGACGACCGGCTGCTTCAGCTGCTCGGCCATCTTCTCGCCCACGAGGCGCATGGCGACGTCGGGCGCCGAGCCCGCGGCGCCCGGCACGATGATGCGCACGGGTTTCGTCGGCCACGCCTGGGCCGCGGTGGCGATGCCGCACGCGGCGAAGGCCGCCGCGAGGCGGATGAATGTCGAACGCTTCAGCTTCACTTCCTGTCTCCGATCTTTCCTGCTTCGCTCCACACCGCGAGCGCGTCGAAGCGCTCGGGCGACTTGATCTTCGCGCCGGCATCATTCGCCTTCGCGCCTTCGTACACGGCCGCGGCCAGGGCGAGATCCGACAGACCCATGCCCATGCCCTTGAAGACGGTGATGCCCTCGCCGTCGGGAAGCTTCGTGACGCCCGCCGCGAGCTGCGCGAGGGTGCGGACTTCGTCCCAGCCGCCCTCGCCCGTGCCGAAGCGTTCACGCAGTTCGCGCGAGCCGCGGCGTGCGTTCTCCATGTCGTCGACCACCACCGCGCGCGTCACGCCGAAGACGTCCTGGTCGAACTCCGCCGACATCGGCAGGATGGCGCCGACCGCGTTGAGGTGCGCGCGCGGCGCAAGGTGGGCGGCGCGCAGGAAGGGCTCTCGCGCCCGGGTGATGATCGTGACGATGGGCGCGCCGTCGACCGCCGACGCCACCGAATCGGCCTCGCGGATCTCGAACGGGAACAGCTTGCGCGCCCGCTCGACGAACGCGCGTCGCTTCTCGGGCGTGGGGCTGAACACCGTCGCGCTGCGCAGCGGCCGCACGGCGGCGACGGCCGCGATCTGCAGCATCGCCTGCGCGCCCGTGCCGACGAGCGTCATCGAGTCCGCGGACGCCGACGACATGAGATCGGTGGCCACGCCGGCAATACCGGAGGTACGCAACTGCCCGAGCGTGCGCGCCTCGATCACCGCAAGCAGGTTGCCCGTGCGCGAATCGAACAGCGTGAACATCGCCGCGCCGCCCTCTTTCGTGTGCGCCCAGGTCTTGAAGCCCAGGTAGCCGCGCCCCGGCATGAGCGAACCCAGCGCATGCATCGAGCCGCCATCGCCCCAGGTGGCAAGCGCCTTCGGCACGTTGCGCGCTTCTTCGCGCGCCTGCTCGCGCAGCATGCCGGTGAGCGAGCGGATCACCGCCCGCGGGTCCAGGAGCGCGGTCACGTCGCGCTCGGTGAGATAGAGGAAGTCTGACAAGGGCGTCTCCTGAGGAAGGCCGCATAATACATTCATGAATGATTGTTGTGAAGTCCCCTCGCCCGCCGTGTGAGAATCGAGCGGATGCCTCGAAAGTCCGTCGACGTTTCTCCGCCCGTGCGCAAGACCCAGGACCGCAGCACCGAGACGCGGATGCGGCTGGTGGAATGCGCGATCGAATGCCTGGCCGAAATGGGCTACGCCGGAGCGACCACGCCCGTCATCGCCGAGCGCGCGAACGTGACGCGCGGCGCGCTGCAATACCACTTCGCAAGCCGCACCGACCTCGACATGGCCGTGATCGACCACGTCGCGAACGAGCTCAACTTCAAGCTCGACGCCGAGTCGCTGGCCGGCCGGCCGATCGAGGAGCGCGTGCGCCAGGTGATCGACACCTACTGGGCCACGTTTTCCAGCCGAACGTTCCGCGCCGCGCTGCACATCTGGCTCGCGATCACCAATGACCCGTCGCTTGCGGCGCCGCTGCGCGCGCACATGCAAGGCATGTCGGAGGCGATCGAGGGCACCTGGGGCACGCTCTTCAACGATCTCGGCCGCACCCCCGAAGAGCTGCGCACCATGCGGCACGTGGCAATGGGCGCGGCACGCGGCTTCGCCGTCGAGCTGATCTTCCACCCCGGCGAGAAGGGCGTGCGCGAGCGCGAGCTTCTCACGCGCATGGTGATGTCGCAGCTGCAGCCCGTCGCACCCGGCGACCGCCCGGCGCGCGCCTCGTCCAAACGCGAGCCGGCCCGAACCCCTTCCCGTGAACCCACCCGCGCGCCGCGCCGCAAGCCGGCCGCACCCCACAAGTGAGACACCGCCCATGTTGACCCACGAACAGATCGCCCAACTCGCCCGCGACTTGCACGAGAGCGAGCGCACCGGAAAGCAGATCGAGCATTTCTCCCGGCGCTTTCCCGGCATGACCGTGGAGCACGGCTATGCCGTGCAGCGCGAGTGGATGAAGCTCAAGCTCGGCGAGGGCCGCAAGGTCATCGGCCACAAGATCGGCCTCACCTCGCGCGCGATGCAGCAGGCAAGCCAGATCGACGAGCCCGACTTCGGGCTGCTGCTCGACGACATGCTCTTCGCGCCGGGGCCGCTGCCCATGTCGCGCTTCATCGCGCCGCGCGTCGAGGTCGAACTCGCCTTCATCCTGAAGAAAAAGCTGGCCGGCGCGAACGTGACGGTGGAAGAGGTGATCGACGCGACCGAGTACGTCACGCCCGCCATCGAGATCATCGACGCGCGCATCGAGCAGTTCGACCGCGGCACGAAGGTCATGCGCCGGGTCCAGGACACCATCAGCGACAACGCCGCGAACGCCGCCATCGTGATCGGCGGCACGAAGCGCGCGCCCGGCGAAGTCGACCTGCCCTGGGTCGGCGCCGTCCTGCGGCAAAACGGCGTGGTCGAAGAGACCGGCCTGGCCGCGGGCGTGCAGGGCAATCCCGCGATCGGCGTGGCATGGCTCGCGAAGAAGCTCGCGCAGTGGGGCGAGGAGCTTGCGGCCGGCGAGATCGTGCTCGCCGGTTCGTTCACGCGCCCCGTCGCGGCGAAGAAGGGCGACGTGTTCGAGGCCGACTACGGCAGCCTCGGGAAGTTCAGCTTCACGTTCGAGTAAGCGGCCGCGCCGATGACGACGACGGCCCCGGACGACGAGGAACTCGAGCGCAACGCGGCGCCCCGCTCGCCGCTGCGTGTCATGCAGGTCCTGCTCGCCTTGTCCGCGCAGCCCGATGGCCTGTCGCTCGGCAAGCTCGCCGAGCAGCTGCAGCTGCCCAAGACCAGCCTGTTCAGCCTGCTGCGCTCGCTGGAGATGGGCGGCTACGTGATCTCGCGCGACGGCCAGCACCGCCTGGGCGCCGAGGCCCTGAAGCTCGGCGCCGCGCTCATGGGCAACCAGCGCTTTCCGCCGCTCGTGCGCACGCTGTACGCCGAGCTGCCGCGCAAGGTGTCGGAGACCGTGATCTTCTCCGTGCTCGCCGAGGACCGCCGCTCGGTCGTCTACACCGACGTGGTCGAGCCCGAGGTCGCGTTCCGCTACAGCCCGCGCCTGGGCAGCCAGCGGCCGCTCTACGCGACGTCGCTCGGCCACCTGTTTCTCGTCTACGACAAGTCGATCGACCTCGATGCGTATCTGCGCGACACGCCGCTCGAGAAGATCGGCCCCGGCACGGTGACCACGCGCAAGGCGCTCAAGCAGACGCTGGAGCGCGTGGCCGAGACCGGCGTCGCGCTCAGCTCGAGCGGCATCGACGCGGGCGTCGACGGGCTGTCCGTCCCGCTGTTCGACCGCACGGGGCAGATCGTCGCCGCGTTCGCCGTCATCGGCCCCACGGCGCGCATGGCGCAGCATCACGCGCGCAACGAACGCGAAGCGCTGCGCTGCGCCGGCGAGATCTCGAGCATCCTCGGCTACACGGGACCGTATCCGCGCGTGGGGCCGGGCGGCCCGAACCGCTGAACGACTCCTCAGGTTTTTTGACTTGTGCCGAGGGGCCGCGCTCGCCTAGGATCGCGCGCATGAGCCTCCGTCCCCTCACCGGTATCCGCGTCCTCGATTTCAGCAAGGTCCTCGCCGGCCCCCTGTGCGGCCAGTACCTCGGCGAACTCGGGGCCGACGTCATCAAGATCGAGCCGCCCGACACGGGCGACGACACGCGCTCGTGGTTTCCGCAGAAGGAAGGCATTTCCGCGACCTACCTCGCCGTCAACCACAACAAGCGCAGCCTCGGCCTGAACCTCAAGCACCCGGGCTCGCGCGATGTCGTGAAGCGCCTGGTCGAGAACGCCGACGTCGTGCTGCAGGGCTTCGGCGGCCGCACCGGCGAGAAGCTGGGCGTCGACGACGCGACGCTGCGCGCGATCAATCCGCGCCTGATCTACGTCGAGGTCTCCGGCTACGGCCGCGAGGGTCCCAAGGGCAACGACCCCGGCTACGACGTGATGCTGCAGGCCTTCAGCGGCATGCTCGCCACGATGGGCGAGCCCGGCGGCGGCTTCGCGCGCGCCAGCTTCTCGCCCATCGACATGTCCACCGGCATGTACGCCATGAGCGGCGTGCTCGCCGCGCTGCTCGAGCGCGGGCGCACCGGCAAGGGCACGTACCTCGAGGTTTCGCTGCTCGACACGGCCCTCGGTCTCATGAGCTACCCGATCCAGAACTTCTGGCAGAGCGGCAAGCTGCCGCAGCGCATGGGCACGGGGCATCCGGCGATGGCGCCCTACCAGGCCTTCGAGGCGAAGGACGGCCCGATGATGATCGGCGTGGGCAACGACGCGCAATGGAAGCGCTTTTGCGAGGCGGCGGGACTGCAGGACATCGTTGCCGACCCCGACTTCGCGACCAACGCCGCGCGCGTGGCGAACTTCGACCGAATCGTCGCGATCGTGCAGGAGCGCGTGCGCAAGAACACGGTGGCCGAATGGCTCGCGCTGCTCGCGCCCGCTTCGGTGCCCTGCTCGCCGATCCACACCGTCGCGCAGGCGCTCGCGCATCCGCAGGTCGCCACGCGCGGCCTGATCGAGGAGACGCAGCACCCCGTGCTCGGCACCCTCCAGCAGGTCGGCCTGCCCGTGCGCTTCGACGGCGCGCCGCGCGAAGCCGCGCGCACGCCGCCGCTGCTGGGCGAGCACACCGAGGAGATCCTGCGCGAAGCCGGCTACGCCGACGCGGACATCGCCGCGCTGCGCGCCGCCGGCACGATCGCCTGACCCCAATTCGAACACCCGATGCCCATGACGCAAGAAACGAAATTCGATCCGACGCAGCACCGCATGGTCGAGACCAAATGGTTCGAGGATTTCAAGATGGGCGAGCGCTTCGTCCTGCCCTCGCGCACCATGACGGACGGCGTGTTCGCCGCCTTCCAGGCGGCCAGCGGCGACAACCATCCGGTGCATTACGACGTGGAATACTGCCGCGCGCGCGGCATGCCGCACATGCTGGCCCACGGCTTCCAGATCCTCGCGCAGACCTGCGGCGGCGCCGGCCTGTTCGCCTACTACGTCGAGGATTCGCTCAAGGGCTTCATCGAGCAGAGCAGCCGCTTCCTCGGCATGGTGTTCGTGGGCGACACGGTCTACCCCGCGCTCGAAGTGATCGAGCTCGTGCCCAACCGCACGACCGGCGTGCTCACCCTGCGCGTCACCGTCCACAACCAGCGCGGCGAGCTGGTGATGGACGGGCTGCAGAAGTACCTGCTGAAGAAGCGGCCGGTCGCCGCCTGATCCTCAGGGGGGCCGGCTCACTCGGGCTGGATGCCCGCGGCCTTGATCAGCTCCAGCCACTGCGTCTGGTCGCCGCGCATGCGCCGGCCCATCTCGGCCGCGTTCATGGGCTCGAGGTCGGTGGAGAGCGACACGTACTGCTGCTTCACCTCCGGCAGCGCGAGCACCGTGTTCACCGCCTGGGCGATGCGATCGACCACGGCCTGGGGCGTGCCCTGCGGCGCGACCAGGCCGATCCAGGTGACGAGCTGCGTGCCGGGTACGCCGGGGAACGATTCTTCGAGCGTCGGCACTTCGGGCGCGGCGCTCGAGCGCTTGCCGGCCGAGATCGCGACGGCGGCAGCCTTGCCCGAGCGCACCTGCGGCACGCCGTTGCTCACGTCGACGATGGCCACCGGCACCTGGCCGCCCAGCAGGTCGGTGATGGCCTGGGGCGTGCCCTTGTACGGCACGCCGGTGAACTTGACGCCGCTGATCTTCGACAGCGCGGCCAGCGCGACCTGCGCGCTCGACGAGCCGTAGCCCACGGCAAGCGGCTGCGGCTGGCGGCCGGCGTGCGCGATCAGCGACTTCAGGTCCTTCGCGGGGTAGTCGGCGCGCACGAGGAACATCATCGACGTAGAGGCCAGGCCGGCGACGGGCACGAAGTCCCTGATCGGGTCGTAGGGCAACTGCTTGAACAGGCCCACGTTCGCCGCGAGGGTGGTCGTGGAGCCGGCGAGCAGCGTGTAGCCATCGGGCTTCGCGCGCGCGGCGAACTGGCTGCCGATCACGCCGTTGGCGCCGGCCTTGTTGTCGATGACGACCGGCTGACCCAGCACCTTCGCCAGCGCGACGGCCACCGGTCGGATCACGTTGTCGGTGTAGCTGCCGGGGCCGTACGGGACGACGATGGTCACCGGGCGCGACGGAAAGTCCTGCGCGAGGGCGGCAACGGGCAGCAGCGCGGCGGCGAGCGCGACGGCGGCCGCGCGGCGAGTAATGCAGAATGTCTCCATGGCTTTCTTGTCCTTCGTGGGTCGAGCCCGATGCTAGGGCAGTCGCGCTCGGGCTCGCAACTCAGATGATCGGAACCATTGTTCAGCGCCGCTGAAGAGCGGGATTGAACAATCCTTCAGATCATTTGATTTGTACGCAGGCCCGGGAGCGCCTACGCTCGCGCTCACGCCTCTTCGAGGCGTTTGTTTTTTCACATTCAGCATTCAGGAGACAAGATGATCGATCGCAGAACGCTGCTGGCCCTGGCGGCCGCGCCGCTGCTGGCCGCCACGGCACCGTGGGTCCACGCCCAGGGCGACGACTTTCCGTCGCGTCCCATCACGCTGGTCGCGCCCTTCCCCGCCGGCTCCGTGACCGACGCCGTGACGCGCGTGCTCGCGAATTCGCTGAGCCAGCAGCTCGGCAAGCCCGTGGTGGTCGAGAACAAGGCCGGCGCGCAGGGCACCATCGGCGCCGCCTTCGTCGCCGCCGCCAAGCCCGACGGCTACACGCTGCTGGTGGGCTCTTCGGGCATGTTCGTCGCGAAGAGCTTCTACAAGACGCTGCCCTACGACCCGATGGAGAGCTTCACGCCGGTCGCCGCGGTCGGCTCCACCGCCATGATGTTCGTCGTGCCGGAAAATTCGCCGCTGCGCACGATCGCCGACCTCGCCGCCGCGTCGAAGAAGCAGCCCGTCAGCATGGCCTACGGTTCGCCGACCGGCCAGGTGGCCGTGGCGCTTTTCTCGACCGTCACCCAGACGAAGCCGCTGGCGGTGAGCTACCGCGGCATTCCGCAGGCCATCACCGACATGCTCGGCGGGCAGGTGCAAGTGGCCGTGGTCGACGTCGGCAACGCGCTGGCGCAGGTCAATGGCGGCAAGGCGCGCGCGCTCGCGATCTCGTCGACGAAACGCTATGCCGGGGCGCCCCAGGTGCCGACGCTGCAGGAGTCGTATCCGCGCGCGGCCGGCGCGCTGGAAACCATCATCGCGATCCAGGCTCCGGCGGGCACGCTCCCGGCCGTGGTCCAGAAGCTCGACACGGCGCTGAAGCAGGCCATGGCCAGCACCGAAGTCAAGGCACGCTTCCAGGTGCTCAACACCTCGGTGCTCTCGCTGTCGTCGAAGGACCTGGCCGCCCGGCTTCGCGCCGATAATCCGCGCTGGGAGTCGCTGATGAAGCAGGCAGGGATCGCGCCGCAGTAAGCCGGGGCGGCGCAAACGCGCCTCAGGTCGCGCGCCGCGCACGCGGCGCCGACTTCGCCACGCACAACTCGACGAAGCGCTTCGCCGCGGGCGACAGCGAATGGCCGCGGATCGTGACGATCGAGATCGTGCGCTTCAGCGCCGGCCGCACGATGCGCACGGTCTTCAGCGCCGTGTGCCGCGGCAACGACACGGCCGGCAGCACGCCGACGCCCAGCCCGGCCTCCACCATGACGAGCGTCGTGCTCACGTGCGTGAACTGGTAGCTGAAGTCGGGCTCGAGCCCCTCCTGCCTCAGCACGTCCTGCAGATGCACGAGGAACTGGGAGTTGCCGGGCGCGAGGATGCGGCCCTTCGACAGCTCCCGCAGGGTGATCGTGGGTCGCCGGGCCGCCGGATGATCGGCCGGCACCACGGCCACGTAGTCGTCGACGAAGAGCGGCTGCGAGTCGAGCTCGCCCGGCTTGTCGGGCGGCGGTCCGATGCCGAAGTCGACCTCGCGGCGGCGCACGGCTTCGAGCAGCTCGGGCTGGGCCAGCTCGCGCACTTTCACGCGGATGCCCGGATAGTCGCGCGAGAACTCCGCGAGGATGGCCGCGAGGCTGCTGCCCGCCACCGTCGGCACGCATGCGAACGAGAGCTGCCCCTGCTGCGCATCCGCCGCCTGCTGGATGCGCGCAAGCGACGCATCGAGCTCGGCCATGGCCTTGCGCGTGCTGATCATCAGCTCCTCGCCCTCGCGGGTCAGCTCGACCTTGCGCGTGGTGCGCTGGAAGAGCGCGACGCCCAGGCGCTCCTCCAGCTGCTTGATCTGCATGCTGACGGCGGGCAGCGACAGGTGCATCTGCTCCGCCGCCTTGCGAAAGCTCGCGTTCTCGGCAACCGCGAGAAAGGTGGAAAGCACCTTGAAGTTGATCTTCATCGGAGAGGCTGGACGAGGAGGCACGGAAGGGAGCACTGAAGAATCGATCAGATTATTTGACTTGTGCCGCACGCGCCACGATCCTAGCATCGTCATTCACCCGAACAGGAGCGCCCCCGTGGCCCGCAAGCAGAAAGAAATCCGCACCGACATCGGCTGGAGCGACCCGGCCAGCATCACCCTCTTCGGCCGGGACTTCCCGAGCGAGATCCTGGGGCACCTCAACCTCGGCGACATGGGCTTCCTGGAGCTCACGGGGCGCTTCCCGAACCCGGCCGAATCGAAGATGTTCAACGCCATGGTCGTGACGCTCGTCGAACACGGCATCACGCCCAGCGCCATCGTCGCGCGCATGACCTACATGGGCGCGCCCGAGTCGCTGCAGGGCGCGGTGGCCGCCGGCCTGAACGGGCTGGGCACCGTGTTCGTCGGCAGCATCGAAGGCGCGGCCCGCATCCTGCACGACGCCATGCCCAAGGCCGATCCCAACGCCGACTTCGCCGCGCTCGCGGCCGCCATCGTCAAGCCCTTCACCGACGGCAAGCGCATCGTGCCGGGCATCGGGCATCCGCTGCACAAGCCGATCGATCCGCGCACGCCGCGCCTGCAGGAACTCGCGCGCGAGACCGGCTTCGACGGCCCGTACTTCAAGCTCATGGAAGCGGTGGCGGCGGAAGCTGGCCGCGCGAGCGGCAAGGTGCTGCCGATGAACGCGACCGGCGCCATCGGCGCGCTGTGCTGCGAAATGGGTTTCGACTGGAAGATCTGCCGCGGCCTCGGCGTCATGGCGCGCGCGGTCGGCCTGGTGGGCCACATCCTCGAGGAGTCGCGCAACCCGATGGGCGGCGAGATCTGGGCCAGCATCGAAGAGCGCGCGACGGCGCACATGAAGCCCGCGGCGGACGGAGACAAGTCGAAATGATCCGCTACGAAGTTCAGGACGGCGTCGCGCAGATCCTGCTGGACAACCCGCCCGTCAACGGCATCACGCTCGAATCGCTCGAGCAGCTGATGGCGCAGCTGCGCGAGGCGGGCAAGGACTCCCGCGTGCGTGCCATCGTGCTGGGCAGCGCGGTGCCGGGCCGCTTCTGCGGCGGCCTCGACCTGCCGAAGTTTCGCGAGAGCACGCCCGAGCAGATGCACGCGATCGTGAACAAGCTCTACTTCGAGCTCTTCGAGCTGCAGCAGAGCCTGCCCAAGCCCGTGATCGCGGCCATCGTCGGCTCCGTGCGCGGCGGCGGCATGTCCATCGCCATCACCTGCGACATGATCGTGGCGGCGGAGGATTCCACGTTCGGCTATCCCGAGCTCGAAGTCGGCCTGGTGCCCGCGATCCACTACAACCACCTGCCGCGCATCGTCGGCCGATATCGCGCGTTCGACCTGCTCTTCACCGGCCGCGTGTTCAGCGCGCAGGAGGCGGTGGACCTCGGGCTCGTGAGCCGCACCGCGCCGGCCGCCGACGTCCTGGCGAAGGCACGCGAAGTCGCGGCCGTGCTGGCGAAGAAGTCGCCCACGCTGGTTCGCCTGGGCAAGGCGGGCTTCACGCGCGCCACGGACAACGGCTACCGGCAGGGCGCGGGCGCCGCGGTCGACCTCGTCTCCACCGTGTTCGGCACGGCGGACGGCGCGGAAGGCCTCGCCGCCTTCGCCGAGAAGCGCAAGCCGAACTGGCGCATGCCCTGAGCACACCCTTCAAGCACACGAATCGATTTCGACGAGGAGCCTCCATGGAAATCCGACGCATCGCGGGCGCCCTCGGCGCCGAACTCTCCGGGCTCGACCTGCGCAAGCCGCTCACCGAGACGCAGGCGGCCGAAGTGCGCGCCGCATACCTCGCGCACAAGGTCGTGTTCTTCCGCGGCCAGCCGCTGGACCCGGCGCAGTTCGTGCAGTTCGCGCGCCTGTTCGGCACGCCCGTCGAGTATCCGTTCGTGAAGGGAATCGAGGGGTATCCCGAGATCATCGAGGTCAAGAAGCTGGAGCATGAGCGCGTCAACTTCGGCGGCGTGTGGCATTCGGACACCACGTATCTCGAGACGCCGCCGATGGGCACGATGCTGCTGTCGAAGATCGTGCCGCCCTACGGCGGCGATACGCTGTTCGCCAACCAGGTGGCGGCGTACGAGGCGCTGTCGGACACGATGAAGCGCCTGCTCGACGGGCTGGTGGGCATCGCCAGTTCCGCCAAGGCGGACGTCTCGAAGACGCGCGAGGACCGGCTGAAGACCGACGGCAATCAGGAAGCGAAGAAGGAATACACCGCGCACCATCCCGTCGTGCGCACGCACCCGGAGACGGGCGAGAAGGCGCTGTACGTGAACACGGCGCACACGGCGGGCATCGTCGGCCTCACCGAAGCGGAAAGCGCGCCACTGCTGAATTTCCTCTTCGAGCACCAGATCAAGCCCGAATTCACCTGCCGCTGGTCGTGGCAGCCCGACTGCATCGCTTTCTGGGACAACCGGGCCGCGCAGCACAACCCGGTCAACGACTACCACGGCTTCCGGCGCGTGCTGCAGCGGATCACGCTGGCGGGGACGAAGCCGGTCTGAGGGCCCTCGGAAAGCTCATCGAGTTCGTCGTCTCGGCCCGTCGCGGAAAGAGGTCCGGCGAATCTCGTCGAGGGTTCATGCGCGATTGATCGCAGTCATGAACGCGGCAAAGAACGCCGCCAGCTCCGCATGCGCCTCCAACGGCAACACATGCGCGACGTACTGGTCCGGCCGCACGACGACCAGCGCGCCGCGCTCGCGGTCGATGCCCCGAACATCGAAGATGTCGTTCTTCGGGTCGGCGCTGAATATCTTCTCGTAGTCGATCAGGCCGAAGCGGCCTTTGCGCGGGAGCAGCAGCGCGGGCATGAAGTCGATGGCGAGCTCCGCATGCGCCCGCTGGAAGATCGCGCGGAGGTCGAAGACCGCATCGGGGTCCTGATCCGCCGGCGAGTGACGGCGCAAAGGCGAAGTCGCATCCTCCGCGAGGAACCGGCACAACGCGCGAATGCCCGAGGCCGTGCCCGCGTCGTCTTCCCTGTCCGCGAAGGCATACAAGCGCCACCGCCCATCGGCCTTGCCCACATGCCCGAGGTGCAGGGGTCTCGCGTCCGATATGCGGATCACGGGCGCCGAGTGAAAGCGCGTGCCGATGACGAAGCCAGAAGCCAACGCCTGATGCGTGTCGCCGCCCCGGATGATCGACGGACGATAGTGCGTCCCCATCCCCGCGGTGAAGCGCGCATGCCGCTCGAAATACTTCTTGAACTCCTTCGGGTCGACACCGCCCGCCTCGCCGCCGTCGGCGCCCGTCGAAGCCTTGTCGCTGAACATCTTCGCCCACTCGCGGTCGAAGTCGATCAACTCCTGCGCCACCACCTGCCGCTCTTGCGAGTACGTATGCAGCAGCGAAGGCGCGCTGCGCCCTCGCAAGACCGCGGCCAGCTTCCAGCCGAGGTTGAACGTGTCCTGCATGCTGAAGTTCATGCCCTGTCCGGCCTTCGGACTGTGCGTGTGGCACGCATCGCCTGCGATGAAGACCCGCGGCTCGCGCGAATCCCGCTCGCCAGGCGGAACGTCGTCGTAGTTGTCGCAGATGCGCTGGCCGATCTCGTACACCGACCACCACGGCACCTCCTTCACGTCGAGCGTGTAGGGATGCAGGATCGCCCGCGCCGTGTCGATCAGCTTCTCGAAGGTGATGCCGCGACTCGACACCCGCTCGTCCTCGCCTAGCTTGTCCATCTCCACGTAGAGGCGCACGAGGTACCCGCCTTCGCGCGGGATCACGAGCAGGTTGCCGCTTTCGGACTGCACCGCGCACTTGTAGCGGATGTCGGGAAAGTCGGTGACGGCCAGCACGTCCATCACGCCCCACGCCTGGTTGGCCGAGTCGCCGACCAGCTGCAGGCCGATGGCCTTGCGCACCGCGCTGCGGGCGCCGTCGCAGCCGACGACGTAGCGCGCCTTCACGGTCTCGACCTCGCCGCCCGCGCGTTCCATGCGCACGGTGACGGGATGGTCGGCCGCAGCCGGATCGATCGCCACATCGACCACGCGACGCGCGTAATGCGGCTCCAGGCGCGACGGCGAATTGCGCATGAGATCCAGATAGAAGTCATGCACCCGCGCCTGGTTCAGCACCACGTGCGGAAACTCCGACAGGCCGTCCTCGGTGTCCTGCACGCGCCCGTGCCGCACGATCTTCGCCGGATCGTCCTCGCCCGGCTTCCAGAACGTCACCTCGTTGATCCAGCACGCCTCCTTCAGCACGCGCTCGCTGAAGTTGAAGGCCTCGAACATCTCCATGGTGCGGCAGGCGATGCCGTCGGCCTGGCCGAGCTGAAGCGCTCCGTCCTTCTGTTCGACGATGCAGGTGCGGATGTCGGGGAAAGCGGCGAGCTGGGCGGCGAGCGTGAGCCCGGCCGGGCCGCAGCCGACGATCAGGACGTCGGTGGTCGAGGGCAGCGCCTCGGTGCGCGCCGGCATGCCGGGCGCGGCGGGCTGGACATGCGGATCGCCGGGACGAAAGCCGTCGAGATGGAATTGCATCCCGGCATTTTGCGCCGACGTGGCCTCAGGGAATCGAGACCGTCACGCTCGTATAGCCCCACTGGAACGACGACGGCGTGCGGATCGCTTCCTCGATCGTGTACTCCGGCACGCGCCGCAGGAACTCCTGCAGCAGGATCTTGCCCTCCAGCCGCGCGAGGTGCGAACCGATGCAGAAGTGCAGGCCGTTGCCGAAGCCCATGTGCCGCTCGATCTTGCGGTTCCAGATGAACTTGTCGGGATTGTCGAATTCGCGGTCGTCCCGATTGGCGGACTGGATCAGCGCGATCACGCGCTCGCCGCGTTCCAGCTTCTGGCCCGCGATCTCGATGGGCGTGTCGACCGTGCGCATGAACCACTGCGCCGGGCCGCAGTAGCGCAGCATCTCCTCGAACGCAGGCGCGGCATTGTTCTCCAGGTCGCTCAGCACCTCGGCTTTCTGCTCCGGCGCATTGTTCAACTCCATGAGGCCGTGCGCGAACACCTTGGGCAGCGTCTCCGACCCGCCGAGGACGATGCTGGACATCAGCGTGGCGATGTCGTTGACCGTGAGCTTGCGGCCTTCCACGTCGAGCGCGCGCAGCTTGTCGATGGCGGGCACGGCGTGTCCCGACGTTCCGTCGATCTGCTTGCGGATGGCCTTGCGGCAGATTTCCAGCAGCACCTCGCGGTTCTGTTGCCAGTCGGGCGGGAAGCCGCCCGTCACCGGGTCCTGCTTGGTCGCGAAGTTCGCGGCGGCCAGCACCTCGGCCGCGTCCTCGATGGGAATGCCGCACATGCGGCACACCGAGCCAGCCGCCACGATGCCCGCGAAATCGAGGTTGAGGTTGAAGCGCTTGCGCGGAATCAGCGCGTCGAGCAGCGCATTGGTGCGCGCACGGATGTCGTCGGCGATCGCGGCGACCGACTTCGGCCGCAGCTCCGCCATCATCGCGTTGCGCAGCTTGGCGTAGACGCCCGGCTCGTTGAAGCCGAACAGCGGCGTCGGGTCCTTCTGCCACTTCGGACCCGCGCCCTTCTCGAATTTCGAGAGGCCTTCCTTGCTTCCGAGCGTGCCTTCGGACGTGTGGAAATGGTGGTCGTTGTGGAAGATGCGCAGCACGTCCTCGAAGCGCGAGAACGCCCAGGCGTTGTACTGGGGCATGTGATAGGCCGGATGCTTCTCGCGCAGCACCTTGTAGAAGGGCAGCGGATCGCGCATGACGGCGTGCGAGAACGGGTCGAAATCGAAGGCGGCATGCGGCGACTTCACCGCGTCGGTCGTGAGGGACATGGGGAGGTTCCTTCCTGGGAAAACGAAATTCAGTCCGGCAGAAGTTTGCGCTTCTGCAGATCGCGCCACCACCACGAATAGCTATCCACGGTGTCGATGCAGTCCGCGAAACCGGCCTGGCGGATCTTGATCGTGCTCATGAGCTGCGAGCGTGCGCCGTGGCGGTCGCTCAGCGCGAAGTCGGCCGATTGCCAGCTGGCGCCGACGAGCGTGTCGAGCGCAATGTCCTGCAGGCCGTGGCGCTGCACAATGCGCGACCAGACCGCGTCCTTGCCGCTCATGACCTTCACGAGCGGCATTGGCTGCGTGAGGCCGGTTTCCATGCCGAAGACGCGCGCGAGCTCGGGCCACAGGCCGCGGAACGTGTACACGTCGCCGTTGGTGATGTTGAAGATCTCGTCGGCGGCGGACGGCGAGTCGATCGCCCAGGCGATGGCCTTCGCGAGCAGCCGCGCATCGGTCGCTTCCAGCACGACGTCCTCGCCCGTGCCGGGGAACACGAGCGGCAGTCCGAGCTCGCGGCTGATCGCCGCGTACACGCCGAGGTAGACGAGCGGATTCATCGCGCTGCCGGTCGCGAGGCCGAGGATGCCCTGCGGCCGGAACACCGTCCACTTCCACCCGCGCCTCGCGCCGCGCTCGCGCAAGAGGTCTTCCTGCGTCCAGTAGAAGTTGGGATGGATGTGACGCGGCGCGCGCTCCTTCAGCGGCGGATGCGTGGGGCCGAGATGCACGCCGTATGCCTTCGCGCCCTGCATCGCGGTCACGTGCCGCAGACCGGGGTTGCCGGGCTCCAGCGCATCGAGCAGGTTGCGCAGCATGCCCGTGTTGATCTCGGTGTGCTTCGGGTCGAACCATCCACCCAGCAGGTCGGGGCTTTCGTAAAGCGCGCCGTACACGACCGCATCGACGTCGCGAAGGGCAGCGAGCTGCGCGCAGCTTTCGGCGCTCGTCAGGTCGACCGCCATGTACTTCGTCGTGCTGGACGAGGCCTGCGCTCGGCGCGACAGCCCCACCACCTCCCAGCCGAGCGACTCGAAATGGGCGACCGCCGAACTCCCGATCAGGCCCAGTGCGCCGGCGACGACGACTTTCGGCATCACTCGATGAGGAACAGGGAGAGCTGCGGAAACGCGATCATCAGCCCGACGATCACGATCTCCATCAGCAGGAAGGGCGCGCAGCCGACGAAGGCGTCGCGCAGCGAAATGCCGGGATGCGATGCCTTCACCACCAGCACGTTCAGGCCGACCGGCGGCGTGAGGCAGCCGATCTCGATCAGCTTGCACACGAGCAGGCCGAACAGCACGGGGTGGATGCCCGCGGCCTGCACGATGGGAAAGGCGATGGGCACGGTAATCAGCAGCAGCGACACGCCGTCGAGGAAGCAGCCGAGCACGAAGTAGGGAATGAGCAGCAGCAGCAGCAGTTGCGTGGGCGAGAGCTTGAGCGACGTGATGTACTGCACCAGCTCCTGCGCGGCCTGCGTGGTCGTCAGTGCGAGGCTGAAGAGTCCGGCGCCGATGATCAGCGCGAAGATCGACGACGTGGTGGCGCCCGTCTGCATCAGGCCCTCCTTCACGTGCGCCATGGGCTTCGGACGGCGCAGCACCGCCACGAGCGACAGCAGCGCGCCGACGGCCGCCGCCTCGGTGGGCGTCGCGAGGCCGGTGTAGATCGAGCCCATCACCAGCAGGAACAGCAGGATCACCTCCCACATGTTCACCACGGCGCGGGCCTTTTCGCGCACGGTGTAGCGCTCGGTGGGCTTCGGACCGGCCAGGTGGGGCTTCCACTTCACCATGATGAGGATGCCGATGATGTAGACCACCGCCGTCAGGATGCCCGGAATGAAAGCCGCGAGAAAGAGCTTGCTGATCGGCACCTGCGTGACGATGGCGTAGAGGATGAGGATGCCGCTCGGCGGGATCAGCGCGCCGAGCGTGCCGCCCGAGGCGACGCAGCCGGTCGCCAGGCTTTCCTTGTAGCCCTTCTCCAGCATCTCGGGCAGCGCGACGCGGGCGAAAGTCGCGGCCGTCGCGACGCTCGAACCGCAGATCGTGCCGAACGCGGCGCAGGCGAAGACGGTGGCAATGGCCAGGCCGCCGTGGACGCGGCCCAGCAGCTTCTGCCCGGCCTCGTAGGCGCGTGCCGAAAGCCCGGCGGAGAACGCCATGTGCCCCATGAACAGGAAAAGCGGCATCACGACGAAGCCGAATTCCGCGGAATTCGCGTACGCGACGTTCGACAGCAGGAACTCGATGGCGCGCCACGGCCGCTCGATCATCAGACCCACGATGCCGGAGGCCGCGAGGCCGAAGGCGATGGGAACGCGCAGCGCCAGCAGGCCGAGCAGCACGACGACCATCGCCATGCCGGCGCTGTAGGTGCCGCCCATCAGCGGCTTCCTTCGTTCGCTGCGGCCGCCTCGGGCGGCGGCAGCGGACGGAACAGAGCACGGACCGAGCGCACCAGGTCGATGAGCAGTTGCACCCCGAGCAGGATCAGGCCGAACGCGAGCACCATGCGCGCGGGCCACAAGGGGAAAGGCACGAGGTCGAAGCTCATCTCGTTCTGGTCGAACGATCGCATCGCGTGCGAGCTGCTCAGCTTCGCGAGCAGCGACACCACCGCCAGGCCGACCGCGTGCGCGAACACCTCGATCGCCTGCTGCCCGCGCGGCGGAAACAGGTTGGCGATGAGGTCGACGCGATAGTGCTCCTTCGCCCGCTGCACGTTCGCGAGGCCGAGGAAGATCACGCAGACGAGCAGCAGCGTCGAGAGGATGGTGCCGCCGGGCAGCGGCCAGTTGAACAGGCTGCGTCCCAGGATGTCGATCACGACGATCGCGATGATCCCGAGGACGAACAGCCCGCTCAGCACGCTGAGCCAGCGCGCGAAGGACTCGAAGGCGGCAACGAGCCTCACTGCACCTTGCACTTCTTCGCGGCGAGGCGGTCGAAGGCCGGCGTCCACTTCACCGTCGCCTCATGCTTGCGCACGGCGGCGGAATACTCCTCCAGCAGCTTGCCGGCGTTGCCGTTGGCCGAGGCCCACTTGATCCATTCGGCATGCACTTCCTTGCCGACGGTGTCCTTCAGCTTCTTCTTCTCGTCGGCCGAGAAGCGGTTGACGACGAGGTCGCCCTTGTAGTCGCAGATCTTCGTCACGGCGCTGTCGAGCGACGCGTTGAGCAGATCCAGGTAGCGCGGCAGCGCCTCCTTCATCACGTTGCGGAAGATCGTGCGCTGGCCCTCGGTCAGCTTGTCCCAGCGCGCCTTGTTGATCGCGGTGATTCCGATCGAGAACGTGCCGAGGCCACCGCCGTCGGAGCCGAACTTCGCCGCCTCGTGGATGCCGCCGAGGACGGCCGCATCCATCGGCACCGAGGACACGGCATCGACCACGCCGCGCGGCAGGCCTTCCACCGCTTCGGCGTACGACAGCGCCACCGGCGTGCCGCCCATTTTCTGGATCGCGGTGCCGATGTCCTGCACGGCCCGGATGCGCTTGCCCTTGTAGTCGGCTGCGGTCTTCAGCGGCTTGCTGCTCCAGTAGCTGTTCTCCGCGTACATGCTGGCGAAGAGCGCCACGGTCCCGCGCGACTCGAACTCGCGCTTGAGGTCGGCGTTGTTCAGCAGCATGTCCATCGCGGCGTGATTGCCCGCGGCGGCGTTGTCGGTGACGAAGGGCAGCGTGAAGTTGTTGAGGCGGTAGTCGTTGCGGTTGTACGCGCCGGGCGCGCCCATCGCCATGTCGGCCGCGCCGCTCGCAAGGCCGGGGAAGGTGTCGGGCGCCTTCAGCAAGGTGCTCGCGAAGAAACGCTTGAACTTGATCTCGCCGTTCGTGCGCTTCTCGATCTCGTCCATCATCCAGTTGTTGACGGCCGAGATCGGGAAGGCCGTGGGCAGGTAGGAAGCGAAAGTCAGCTCCGTCGCCGCTCTCGCGGTCGTGGGGACGAGGCCCGACGCGGTCACGGCCAGTGCGAGCGCGCTCGCGAGCGCAAGGCGTCTAGCTTGGAATTTCATGCTTGTCTCCGGTTGGAATGGATGGCGCTTCTGCAGCGAGGCATGGTGCGGCGCGCGCGTCGGCCGCCGCAACAACGCCCATTCGCCTGTTCCGTACATTGGATCGCCCTTGTTCCACATAGTGCGACACGGGGCGATCCACTGTACGGAACGGGACTCTCGGGCGCGTTGACGCGCGCGGCCGGCGCGTCGAACGATACGGTCCGCTCGCGCATGGGCGTGTTTCATAGGAGACGGAATTGAAGATCGTGATTGACTGGGACCGCTGCGAAGGCAACGGCGCCTGCGTGCCCGCCGCGCCGCAACTGTTCGACATCGACGACAAGGACATGCTCATCGTGCTGCAGGAAACGCCGCCCGAGGAGCAGCGCGCCGCGCTCGAGCGCGCCGTGGCGGCCTGCCCGCGCCGCGCCATCACCATCGAGGGCTGAGCGCTGCGAACCATCGCCATCGCCGGCGCATCGCTCGCGGGGCTCAACGCGGCGCAGGAGCTTCGCGCCGCGAACTTCGGCGGGCGCATCGTCATGGTCGGGCGCGAGGCCGGGATGCCCTACGACCGCCCGCCCCTGTCGAAGCAGATGCTCGAGGGCACGATGCCCGCCGCCGAGCTCGCGCTCGACTGCAAGCCCGAACTCGATCTCGACTGGCGGCTCGGTCGCGCGGCCTCGCGCCTCGACGTCGCCGGCAAAACACTCACGCTCGACGACGGCGAGACGCTCGCCTTCGACGGCCTCGTCATTGCCACCGGCGCATCGCCGCGCCGCCTGCCCTTCGGCACGCTGGCCGGCATGCACGTGCTGCGCACGCGCGAGGATGCGCAGGCGCTGAAGGCCGACCTCGAGCGCAAGCCCGCGCGCGTGGTCGTGATCGGCGGCGGCTTCATCGGCGCCGAGGTCGCGTCCACCTGCCGCGCGCTCGGCATCGCCGTGACCATCGTCGAGCCGCTTCCCGGCCTGCTGCTGCGCGTGCTCGGTGCGGCCGTGTCGGCGCACGTCGACCGCATCCATGCCGGGCACGGCGTCGACCTGCTGACGGGCCGGCAGGCCGTCGGCGCGCTGGCCGACGGCGCGGGGCGCGTGCGCGCGGTGCAACTGGCCGACGGCAGCGAAGTCGCCTGCGAAGTCGTCGTCGTCGCCATCGGCGTGACGCCCGACACCGCCTGGCTGCAAGGCTCGGGCCTCGACGTGTCCGACGGCGTCCTGTGCGACGCCACCTGCCTGGCCGCGCCCGGCATCGTCGCGGCGGGCGACATCGCGCGCTGGCCCAACGTGCGCTTCGACGAATGCCGGCGCGTCGAGCACTGGGAAAACGCCGTGCAGCAGGGGCGGCACGCCGCGCGCACGCTGCTCGCCATGCCCGCGTCGCCGGCGCAGAACTACACGCCCGTTCCCTGGGTGTGGTCCGACCAGTTCGGCCTGAAGCTCCAGGTGTACGGCTCCACGGTCGGCCACGAGGAAGTGCTGATGGTTGACCCGCCCTCCGACGACGATCCCAAGTTCATCGCGCTCTACCGGCGCGGCCATCGCCTCGCGGGCATCGCCGGCATCGGCAAGGTGCGCGCGGTGCTCGGCTGGCGCCGCCTGCTCGGCGACGGCGCGTCGTGGGACGACGCCCTGTCCCATGCGAAAGCCACCCGCGGCTGAAGCGCCGCGCCCCCTCTTTTTCCAAGTTCACAAGGAACGAACGACATGCCTACCGCTCTCTTCACCCTCCCGGGCCTGATCCAGCCCGGCAAGGCGCTCATGGGCGCATGGTGTACCGCGCCCGACCCGCAGCTCGCCGACGCGCTCGCGCGCGAGCCGGGCTACAGCACGGTCTGCGTGGACCTGCAGCACGGTGGCTACGATTTCCCGGCGGCCATGCAGGCGATCCAGCTCATCACGCTCGCCGGCAAGGCGGCGGGCGTGCGCATTCCCGTCGGCGAATTCACGATGGCCTCGCGCGTGCTCGATTGCGGCGCGGCCCTCGTCATCGCGCCGATGATCAACACGCCCGAGGACGCGAAGCAGCTCGCGTCCTTCGTGAAGTACGCGCCGCGCGGCGCGCGCAGCTGGGGCGCGGCCAACGTCGTGCGCACCACGGGCATGACGCCCGCCGAATACCTTGCCGGCGCGAACGCGGGCACGCTGTGCTTCGCGATGATCGAGACGCGCCAGGCCCTCGGCAACATCGACGCGATCCTCGCGGTCGACGGCATCGACGGCATCTTCATGGGCCCGGCCGACCTGTCGATCACGCTGTCGGGCGGCAAGCTCGACCCGGCCTCGGCGGAAGTCAACGACGCGGTGCGCCATGCGCTGGAGCGCACGCGCGCGGCGAAGAAGATCCCCGCGATCTTCGCGCCCACGGGCGAGCGGGCGCGCGAGTTCTCGAAGATGGGCTACGACCTCATCTCCATCGGCAGCGATCTGGCCATGCTCAAGATCGGCGCGCAGCAGATGCTGCGCGCGGCCACCGCCGAATAAGGGAGTCGCACCGTGTCCTCAGGCAAGGTTCTGGTCCCGGGCTTCATGATGAGCCCCGACACGCAGCGCGCTTTCGCGAACGCGGGCTTCGAGCTCGACTTCGCACTGAGCGAGGAGGAGCGCAGCCACGGCCGCTGGGCCTTCGAACGCGCGAAGATGCGCAGCGAGATCACGCAGAAGGCGCTGGCCGAGCGCATCCACGAAGCGCGCGTGCTGTGCGCCAACGACGTGACGGGCCACCTGCCGGTGCCGGCGGACCTGATCCGCCGCGCCGACAAGCTGGAGGTGATCTACATCGGCGCCGCCGGTTTCGACAAGATCGACGCGGCGGCCGCCACCGAGCGCGGCATCGTGATCTTCAACGCGCCGGGCGGCAACGCCATCGGCGTCTCGGAGCACGCGCTCACGCTCATGCTCACGCTCGCGCGCCGCGTGGACGCGACCTCGCGCTACAGCCGCGAGACGGGAAAGTGGGCGCGGCAGTATGCGATGACCTCGACGCCCTCCATCGGCGAGCTGTACGGCAAGACGCTGGGCATCGTGGGCTTCGGCTTCATCGGCCGCCATCTCGCGGACCGCGCGCGCCTCGGCTTCCACATGCGCATCGTCGCCTACGATCCGTTCTTCGACCGGCTCGAAGCCGAACGCCTCGGTGTCGAACTCGTCCACGACCTGAACGAAGTCCTGGCGCAGTCGGACTTCATCTCGCTGCACACGCCACTCAACGCCGCGACGCAGGGCCTGATCGGCCGCGAGCAGTTCAAGCTGATGAAGCCCTCCGCCTACCTGATCAACACGGCGCGCGGGCCCATCGTCGACACGGACGCATTGATCGAGGCGCTGGAGGCCAAGCAGATCGCGGGCGCGGGCCTGGACTGCACCGAGCCCGAGCCGCTCCCCGACAACCACAAGCTCTTCACGATGGAGAACGTGGTGGTGACGCCGCACGTCGGCGGCGCCTGCGGCGAGGACATCAAGCGCTCCGAGACCGTCGCCGCGCGCCTGGCCATCGACTTCCTGCAAGGCCGCGGCGCGCGCCATGCGGCGAACCCGAAGGCGGTCGAAAAACACAAGGCGCGCTTCGGATGAGCGCCGCGGCCCCGGGCCAGGACTGGCACTTCTGGCAGTCGCTCGACATCCTGAACGAGCGGCACCGCTACCAGCCGCACGAGGAGATCCTGTTTCCCGAGCTGCGGATCGTGGATGCGCACCACCACATCTTCGACCGCGCGGACCTGCCGGGGCAGCGCTACCTGTTCGACGACTTCCTGAAGGACGTCTACTCGGGCCACAACATCGTGGCCACCGTCTTCGCGGAGTGTTCGACGATGTGGCGGCAAGGCGGAGACGAGTCGCTGCGCCCGCTCGGCGAGATCGAGTTCGCCAACGGCATCGCCGCGATGAGCGCGAGCGGGCGCTATGGTCCCGCGCGCGTGAACGCGGGCATCATCGGCTTCGCCGACCTGCGAATGGGCAACGAAGTCGACCGCGTGCTCGACGCCTACCAGGCGTGCGCGGGCTCGCGCCTCGCCGGCATCCGCAACCGCGCGCAGTACGAGCCGCGCATCGGCGACGTCGGCACGCTGGTGCCGTCGAAGGACCTGATGAAGAACCCGTCGTTCCGCGCGGGCCTGAAGCGCCTCGCGGCGCGCGGCCTGAGCTACGACTCGTGGCACTTCCATCCGCAGCTTCGCGACTTCGCCGACCTCGCGCGCGCCGTGCCCGAGGCGCGCATGGTGTGCTGCCATTTCGGCGCGCCGCTGGGCGTCGCCGATTTCGCCGGTCGGCGCGACGAAGTCTTTGCCGACTGGAAGCGCGACATGGCGGAGCTCGCGCGTTGCGAGAACGTTTTCGTCAAGCTCGGTGGCCTGGGCATGCCGCTGTCCGGCCTGGGCTTCAACAACCGCGTGCCGCCCGTAGGCTCGGAAGAGCTCGCACGGGCCTGGCGGCCCTACATCGAGACCTGCATCGAACTCTTCGGCGTCGACCGCTGCATGTTCGAGAGCAACTTCCCGCCCGACAAGCAAAGCTGCAGCTACGCGGTGCTGTGGAACACCTTCAAGCGGATCACGCGCGACGCGAGCGCCGCCGAGCGCGAACGCCTTTTTCTCGGCACGGCGAAGGCCGTGTACCGGCTCGACATCTGACCCTCCGGAGACCCACGATGAACATGAAATCCCCCCGTCGCGCGGCGTTGCGTTTCGCCGCGGCTCTCGCCGCCACGAGCGTCCTGGCCGGCGCCGCATTCGCGCAGGCCTATCCCTCGCGGCCCATCAAGCTGATCGTGCCCGCCCCGCCCGGCGGCTCGACCGACGTGATGTCGCGCGCGCTCGGCCGCGCGCTCTCGGAGCAGAACAACGTGCCCGTCGTGGTGGAGAACCGCGCCGGCGCCGCGGGCGCCATCGGCATCCAGGCCGCCATCGCGTCGCCGCCCGACGGCTACACGATCACGCTGTCGGCCGCCGACGCGACGCTGATCTACCCGATGCTGAAGAAGCAGCCGCCGTACAACATCGGCCAGCTCACGCCCATCGCGCAGGTCGCGTACACGAGCTTCCTGTTCGTGGTGCCGGCGAACTCGCCCTATGCGACGCTGAAGGAAGTGATCGACACCTCGAAGACGAAGCAGCTCGCCTACAGCTCCAACGGCTTCGGCAGCGGCAACCACCTGTGGATGGAAGCGTTCAAGTCGATCACCGGCGCGAACCTGCTGCACGTGCCGTACAAGGGCGCCGCGCCCGCGGTGCAGGGCCTGATCGCCGGCGAGACGCAGTTCATGATCACCTCGCCCGCCAGCGGCCGCCTGATGCTCGACGCGGGGCGCATGAAGCCGCTCGCGACCTCGAATCCGACGCGCCTGCCCGGCTTCCCCACCGTGCCGACGCTCGGCGAAAGCGGCTACCCCGGCCGCGTCATGGGCGCGTGGTTCGGCATCTTCGGGCCGGCCAACCTGCCGCCCGCGATCACGTCGAAGCTGCACGACATGGTGCTCGCCGCGATGAAGTCGCCGGAGTTCCAGAAGCAGGCCGACACCTTCATGTTCGACACGCGCCCCGTCTCGCGCGCCGCGTTCGAGAAGGTGATCGCCGACGACGCCGCGCTGCTGAAGTCCGCGATCGAGGCCGCGAAGATTCCGCTGGAGGACTGAGCCGCTCGGGACGGGTGAGGCGCGCAACTTCGCAGGCGAATCGACGAAGGTCGAGAGGCCTTTCGGCCGGGCTTTCGCCCGGGTGCGCATGGTTTCTGCTTATACTCCGCGCGACATCGCGGATCGATCCCCGTGACCACGCACCCCAACGCCCCGACATGCCTTCAGACTCCGCGACCGATTCCCAGATCCTGACGCACGAGCTGCGCGTGCCGCTCGGCAGCGAGGAGGTGTCGGCATTGCTCGACATGCCGCGCACAATCCGCGCGGCCTTCGTGTTCGCGCACGGCGCCGGCGCCGGCATGCGCCATCCGTTCATGGCGGCCGTCGCCCGGCGGCTCGCGGGCCACGGCATCGCGACGCTGCGGTTCCAGTTTCCCTGGATGGAAAACCGGCGCGACCACGTCGACCGCCCCGAAGTCGCGCACGCGGCGGTGCGTGCGGCGGTGGATACGGCGGCGCGCCGCCTGCCCGGCGTGCCGCTCTTCGCGGGCGGCAAATCCTTCGGCGGGCGCATGACCTCGCAGGCGCAGGCCGCGAAGCCGCTGCCCGGCGTGCGCGGCCTCGTCTTCGTCGGCTTCCCGCTGCATCCGCCGCGCAAACCCTCCATCGAGCGCGCCGAACATCTGGTCGGCGTGCAACTGCCCATGCTGTTCGTACAAGGCACGCGCGACCCCCTGGCCGAGTTGTCGCTCGTGCAGGTGGCGCTGGGGCCCATCGGCAACCGCACGTCCCTGCACATCGCCGACGGCGCGGATCACGGCTTCCAGCTGCTCGTGCGCTCGGGCCGTTCGCCGGACGCCCTGCTCGACGAGATCTGCGAATCGATGGCGAGCTGGATGGCCGAGAACGCGAGCTGAGGCCGCGCGCGGCGCCCTTCGAATCCCCCCTCAGATGTGCAGCGCGTGCCCCAGCGCACGCAGCGCCGTTTCCTGCACCGCCTCGCCCAGTCCCGGATGCGCGTGGACGATCGCCGCCACATCCTCCAGCCGCGCGCCCATCTCGATCGCATAGGAGAACGCGGTCGACAGTTCCGACACGCCGCGCCCCACCGCCTGCCAGCCCAGGATCTGGTGCGTGTCCTTGCGCGCCACGACGCGCACGAAGCCTTGCGTCGATTCGAGCGTCATCGCACGGCCATTCGCGGCGAAGGGGAAGGACGAGACCACGGTCGCGATGCCTTGCGCCTCGGCCTCGTCGGGCGAGAGCCCCGCGACCGCGACCTCGGGGTCGGTGAAGCACACCGCCGGAATCGCCATCGGCGCGAAGCGGCGCTTGTGCCCCGCGATCACCTCCGCCGCCACCTCGCCCTGCGCCATCGCGCGGTGCGCGAGCATCGGCTCGCCCGCCACGTCGCCGATGGCCCACACGTTGCGCATCGACGTGCGGCATTGCTCGTCGATTCGCACGGAACGGCCCTTCATTTCCAGCTGCAGCGACTCCAGGCCGAAGCCCTGCGTGCGAGGCACGCGGCCCACGGCGACGAGCACGCGGTCGGCGGGCAGCACGAATTCGTCCGCATGGCCGCTGCGCACGCGCACGCCCTCGCCGTCGTTCGTGAGTCCTTCGGCGCGCGCGTTGAGGTGCAGCGTGATGGCGAGCCGCTTGAGGCTCTGGTGGACGGCCCGCGTCAGCTCCTCGTCATACGCCGGCAGGATGCGGCCCGCCGCTTCGACGACGGTCACGTCCGCGCCCATCTTCCGATAGGCCATCGCGAGCTCCAGGCCGATGTAGCCGGCGCCGAGCACGACGAGGTGGCGGGGCAGTTCCTGCTGCGCGAGCGCCTCCGTCGACGACATCACCTTGCCGCCGAAAGGCAGGCCCGGCAGTTCGACGGGTTGCGAGCCGGTGGCGAGCAGCAGGTGTTCGCAGCGCACGCGCAGCACGTTGCCGCCCGCGCCCTGCGCCACCTCCACGGTCTTGCCGTCGACGATGCGCGCCCAGCCTTTCACCACCTCGACGCCGTTCTTGCGCAGCAGCGCCTCGACGCCGCCGGTGAGCTTGCCGACGATGCCGTCCTTCCAGCGCTGCGCCTGCACGAGGTCGAGGCTCGGCTTCGCCGCGCGGATGCCGAGCGGCGAGTCGCCCGCGAAGTGCGTGGCGGACTCGTACTGGTCGCCCACATGGATCAGCGCCTTCGACGGAATGCAGCCGATATTGAGGCAGGTGCCGCCGAGGCGGTCGCCCTCGACGAGCACCGTCGCGATGCCGAGCTGCGCCGCGCGGATCGCGGCGACGTAGCCGCCGGGTCCGCCGCCGATGACGAGCAGATTCGTTGTCTTCTCTTTCATGGGCAGCCTCCGCACGGCCGCCCGAAGGAGGCTGCGGCCCCCTCGGGGGGCAGCGCATTACACGAAGTGAAAAGCGCGGGGGCCATATCTACTCCACGAACAGCATGGCGGGACTCTCGAGCAGCGCGCGAATCGCCTGGATGAAGCGCGCCGCGTCCATGCCGTCGATCACGCGATGGTCGAAGGACGAGGAGAGATTCATCAGCTGGCGCGCGACGACGTGGCCGCCGCGGAACATCGGCCGCTCGACCATGCGGTTGACGCCGATGATCGCCACCTCGGGATGGTTGATCACGGGCGTGGTCACGAGCCCGCCGAGCGGCCCGAGGCTCGTGATCGTGATCGTGGAGCCGCCAAGCTCCTCGCGCGTCGCCTTGCCGGTGCGCGCCGCCTCGGCGAGACGCGCGAGTTCCGTCGCGAAGCCCCACAGGTCCTGCGCCTCGGCATGCCGCAGCACGGGCACGACGAGGCCGTTGTCGGTCTGCGTCGCGATGCCCAGATGCACGGGCTGGTGGCGCGTCACGACACCGGCATCGTCGTCGAAGCGCGCGTTCATCTGCGGAAAGTCCTCCAGCGCGAGCACGGTCGCGCGCGCGATGAAGGGCAGCAGCGTGAGCTTGCCGCGCGCGGCGAAGCGCGCATTGAGTTTGCCGCGCAGGTCTTCCAGCTCGGTCACGTCGATTTCCTCGACGTAGCTGAAGTGCGGGATTCGGCGCTTCGCCTCCTGCATCTTCTGGGCGATCCTGCGGCGCAGGCCGACGATGGGGATCGCTTCCTCGCCGTGCTTCTCGCGCAGGCGCGGCGCGCCCACGGCGCCGGGCTGGCCGCGCGAGGCGAGGTAGACGTCGAGGTCTTCGTGCGTGATGCGGCCGGCCGGCCCGCTGCCATGGACGAATTGCAGTTCGATGCCGAGCTCGAAGGCGCGGCGGCGCACGGCGGGGGACGCGAGGGGTTTGTCGCCGGGAGCTCGGGAGGGGGCTGTTGTCGGGCGAGGTAGCGGCTGTTTCGTGGCGGCAGCCTTCGCAGGCGCCGCATCGCCCGGCGGCGTGGCCGTCACATCGTCCTTCATCGCGGGCGTGACGGCGACCGCGGGCGCCGCCACGACGGTCTTCGCCTTCACGTTCCCGTCGCCCTCCACATCGATGCGGATCAACTCCGCACCGACCGCCATCGCCTTGCCCGGCTCGCCGAGCAGTTCGCTCACCGTGCCCGCGACCGGCGACGGAATCTCCACCGTCGCCTTGTCGGTCATCACGTCGGCGAGCACCTGATCTTCCTTCACCATATCGCCCACATTCACCCGCCAGGCGACGAGCTCCACTTCGGCGATGCCTTCGCCGATGTCCGGCATCTTGATCGCATAGGTTCCCATGATCAGGCCCCTCCTTCCACCGCGCGCCTGAAAGCCGCGCCCACTCGCGCCGGCCCCGGGAAGTACGCCCACTCCTGCGCATGCGGATACGGCGTGTCCCATCCCGCGACGCGCTCCACCGGCGCCTCGAGGTGATAGAAGCAGTGCTCCTGCACCAGCGCGGCGAGCTCCGCGCCGAAGCCGCTGGTGCGCGTGGCCTCATGCACGACGACGCAGCGGCCCGTCTTCTTCACGGACGCGATCACCGTGTCGAGGTCCATCGGCCAGATGGAGCGCAGGTCGATGATCTCGGCATCGATGCCGGTCTCTTCGGCCGCGCACTGCGAGACCCACGTCATCGTGCCGTAGGTGAGCACGGTCAGTTGCGATCCGGCGCGGAACACCGAAGCCGTGTCGAGCGGCACGCTGTAGTAGCCCTCGGGCACCTGCGCGAGCGGGTGCTGGCCCCAGGGCACGACGGGCCGGTCGTGGTGACCGTCGAAGGGACCGTTGTACAGCCGCTTGGGCTCGAGAAAGATCACCGGGTCGCCGCATTCGATCGCCGAGATCAGCAAGCCCTTGGCGTCGTACGGATTGCTCGGCATCACGGTGCGAATGCCGCAGACGTGCGTGAACAGCGACTCCGGGCTCTGGCTGTGCGTCTGCCCGCCGTAGATGCCGCCGCCGCAGGGCATGCGGATGGTGAGCGGGCAGGTGAAGTCGCCCGCGGAGCGGTAGCGCAATCGCGCGGCTTCCGACACGATCTGGTCCGACGCGGGATAGAAGTAGTCCGCGAACTGGATCTCGGCCACGGGCTTCAGACCATACGCGGCCATGCCGACGGCCGCGCCGACGATGCCGCCTTCGTTGATCGGCGCGTCGAAGCAGCGCGACTTGCCGTATTTCGCCTGCAGGCCTTCGGTCACGCGGAACACGCCGCCGAAGTAGCCGACGTCCTGGCCGAACACGACGACGTCGTCGTCGCGGCCCATCATCACGTCGAGCGCGGAGCGCAGCGCCTGGATCATGGTCATCGCGCGCGTCTCGCCGCGCGCCGCGGCCGCGGTGTCGTCGGAGCCCACCGCGCCGTCCCTGGTTTTCGTCAGCATGTTCATACCCCCAGTTGCTGGCGCTGCTGGCGCAGGTGCTTCGGCATTTCCGCGTAGACGTCGTCGAACATCGTCGCGGGGCTGGGGATGTGGCCGTCGAGCAGCGTGCCGTGGCTCTCCGCTTCCTTCTGCGCGGCCGCGACCTCGGCTTCGAGTTCGAGGCGCACCTGTTCATGCTCCTGGTCGGACCACGCGCCGAGTCCGATCAGGTGCGACTTCAGGCGCTCGATGGGGTCGCCGAGCGGGAAGCGCTGCCAGTCGTCCGAAGGACGGTACTTCGACGGATCGTCGGAGGTCGAGTGCGGACCCGCGCGGTAGGTCACCCATTCGATCAGCGTCGGCCCGAGGTTAGAGCGGGCGCGCTCCGCGGCCCAGCGCGACGCGGCGTACACCGCGAGGAAATCGTTGCCGTCAACCCGCAGCGAGGCGATGCCCAGGCCCACGCCGCGCGCCGCGAAGGTCGTCGACTCGCCGCCCGCGATCGCCTGGAAGGTCGAGATCGCCCACTGGTTGTTGACGACGTTGAGGATCACCGGCGCGCGGTAGACGTGCGCGAAAGTGAGCGCGGTGTGGAAGTCCGCCTCGGCCGTCGCGCCGTCGCCGATCCAGGCCGACGCGATGCGCGTGTCGCCCTTGATCGCCGAGGCCATCGCCCAGCCCACCGCCTGGATGAACTGCGTGGCGAGGTTGCCCGAGATCGAGAAGAAGCCGGCGCGCTTGTACGAGTACATCACCGGCAGTTGCCGGCCCTTCATGATGTCGCCCTCGTTGCTCATGAGCTGGCACATGAGCTCGACCATCGAGATGTCGTCGCGGCTGAGCAGCAGGCCCTGCTGGCGGTAGGTCGGGAAGCACATGTCGCCGGGATCGAGCGCCATGGCCTGCGCAACGGCGATGGCCTCTTCGCCGAGGCACTGCATGTAGAACGAGATCTTGCGCTGGCGCTGCGCGATGAGCATGCGCGCATCGAAGATGCGCGTTTTCATCATCGAGCGCAGGCCCTTGCGCAACGGGGCGGTCGAGAGCTCGGGCGCCCAGGGGCCGACGGCCCTTCCGTCGCGATCGAGCACGCGGATCAGCGAGTAGGCAAGGTCGTTCGTGTCGAAGTGGCTCGTGTCGACCGGCGGGCGCCGAACGGCGCCGGCCTCGGAGACATGGAGATAGGAGAAGTCCGTGGTGCAACCGGGTCGACCGGATGGCTCGGGGACGTGCAGGCGCAAGGCCTCTGGCTGGCTCATGGATTCTTCACTCCGCGCGATCGTGTCGCGTTGGGTTCGTGCAAGGACGGGCAAAGAGCGGCGGCGGGTGACCGCCATCTTCCCGGAATTTTCCTCGCCGGTGGGGCGAGGAAGCGCCAGTTTAGTTCAATCGCGCCGCAGCTGGGCCGCAGGCGCTGGGTCGGGCAGATACGCCGGGTTGCGCTCGAGCTGGCCGTCCACCATGATCCACGGATGGGCCTGCAGCACGGCCAGCGCATGTTCGGCGTCGTGGCGTCCGGCGGCATACACGCACACCACGACCGCGCCGCTCTTCTCCAGCAGAGGGTTGAGGCGCTGTTCGTAGCTGGCGAGGGCATCGGCGGTCGACGGATCGCGATAAGCCCAGTCCATGTTCGCCCACACGCTCGCGCGCAGCGAGCCCGTGACGAGCTCCCGCATCAGCGCCAGCATGTCGTCGGCGACGAACCGACCGCCGCGCAGGTAGGTCTCGTCCCAGCCGCGCAGTTCGATCCCGCCGGAAGCCAAGGAGACGCTCATGCCCGCACGTTCCAGCCGGCGCGCGCGCTGGCCCTTGCGCAGCGGGTCGAGGAACTGCAGGCACCGGTTGCCGGAATGCAGGCACGACCGGGAAAAAGGCACCAGCGCCCGGTACTGGTCCTGCGAATCGTCGAAGAATGCGCACGCGTGGAGCAGCTCGGGCGTCCGCTGGCCCCCGTCTTCCGCGAGACGGCTCACCGCGTTCATGGGACGCTCACCGGCGTGGCCGCCTGGCTCTCTTGCTGGCCCACGTGGTCGACCCAGGCGCGGGCCGCGTGCGAGAGATGGCGGCCCCGCACCCAGCCGAAACCCAGCCGCCAGGGAATGTGGGCCCCTCGCAGGGGAAGCGCGACGATCGAACGTCCGACGCGCGCGGCGACGACGCGGCTGGGCGCGAACGCCACGCCGGCGCCCGATCTCACGAGTTCGCAGAGCAGTTCGAGGTGGTCGCTGCGCGCGGAAATGCGCGGCTCGATGCTGGCCGCCTCGAAAGCCTCGAGCAGTTCCCCGGCCGCGGGAAAATCCTGTTCGCAAAGGAAGAGCGGCACGTCCCGCAGTTCGCGGAGCTCGACGCTGTCGCGCGAGGCCAGAGGGTGCGTCGACGGCAAAAGGACCACCAGCTCGTCGTCCAGCGCCGCATGGAAGTCGAGGCCGTCGGGCGGAGGATCGCAGACGGCGGCGATATCGAGTCCCGAAACGTGCAGCTGCCGCTCGAGCTGCGAGATCGACGCGACTTCCAGGACGAGGTCGACGAGGGGGTACTTCAGTTTGTACCGGGCCAGCGGTTCCGCGAGCAGGATGTGTGTGCCCATGCCCGGCAGCCCCAGGGCGAGACGGCCACGGCGCAGGCCCTTCAACGCGTCGAGATCGGAGCGCAGCTGGTCGGCGGCGCCCAACAGGCGCACACCCTCCTCGTAGACCACGCGGCCTTCGTCGGTCAGGTCCGAACGCGTGCTGCTGCGCTTCAGCAGGGTCACGCCCAGTTCGTCCTCGAGTTGCTTGACCGCCTTGCTCACCGTCGACTGGGTCGAACACAGCGCCTTGGCGGCGGCGGAAAAGCCGCCGTGCTTGACCACTTCGACGAAGAAACGCAGCCGCCGAAGGTCGAGGTCGCTCATGGGTGAGCCTGCATGTGAACGCGAGCATACCCCCGGATTCGAAAGCGGAATACCCCCGATGCATTAATTTCGTTTGAATTCGAGCCCTGCCGTCACGAACATTCGGATACATCGCCACGAATTCTTTCGAGGACTCCGCCAAATGAACAACGTGCGCTGTGCCGATTCGGCACTTCACCGGAATCTCGGTTACTGGTCGGTCGACATCCGTCGCGGGACGGTCTGCCTGGACCGCACGGCCGCGTCCCTCCTGGGGCTTGCCGCCGGCGACAGCAGGGACCTGCACGAAACGCTCTCACGGTTTTCGACGCTGGATCGCGCCCGGCTGATCGAAGGCGCGCTGAAGGCCTTCCAGACACGCACCGTGTTCGACATCCGGGTAGTGACCGGGGCGAAGCGCGACGTGCATGTCCACCTGATCGGCGGACGCGGCTACAGTGGGCGCGACGCCGATGCCGAGTTGCACGGCATTGTCGAGGCGCTGCCCCCGAGCAAACGCTTCGGCATCGCCAGCGGCCCGCTGGGCATGCAAGTTCGCGCCGCCGAGGCCCGGTAGACTCCCCGTGTGCGCATCCTCGGCATCGATCCCGGCCTGCAGACCACCGGCTTCGGCGTGGTGGACTGCGACGCGTCCTCGCTCGACTACGTGGCGAGCGGCACGATCACGACGACGCACCTGCCGCGCGGCGACCTGCCCGCGCGTTTGAAGGTCCTGTTCGAAGGAATCGGCGAAGTGCGGGCGCGGTATGCGCCGGACGTCGCCTCCGTCGAGATCGTCTTCGTGAACGTGAACCCGCAGGCCACGCTGCTGCTCGGTCAGGCGCGCGGCGCGTGCGTGACGGCGCTCGTGACAGGCGGCCTGTCGGTGGCCGAATACACGCCGCTGCAGATGAAGCAGGCCGTGGCCGGCTACGGCAAGGCCGGCAAGGCCGAGGTGCAGGAGATGGTGAAGCGGTTGCTCAAGCTGCCGGGACTGCCCGGCAAGGATGCGGCCGACGCGCTGGGCCTCGCGATCACGCACGCGCACGCCGGCCAGGCCATGGCGCGGATCGCGGCGGCAACGCAGACGACGAGGCGCACGAGCGGGATGTACAAGGCGGGGCGGACTTACTGAGCCTGCGCGGAGGCTCCAGCAAGCGCAATAGTCTTGCGTTGACAAAGCAGAATAGTCTTGAAATGGTCCGGGACATTTCGGCATTCATCGCCGGCTATTGCAACGAGCGATTCGGCGACCAGTGGCACGTCGGGCCGGAGCAATCGCTCGCGATGCATTCGGGCGAGCGTTCGCTGCCCCTGCAGTTGCAGGTGTGGGCGCCGGCCGCGGGCAACCAGTCGCTGGGCCTGCCGCACGGAACCTCGCTTTTCCTGTACAAGTCGCCGCGGCTGCTGCCATCGCGTCCGAGTGAAGATGCGGATGGGCTGCGGCTCGTCGAACTGGAGAGCGCGCTCGTCGCCGCGGGGCCGGCATTCTTCACGCAGCAGCCGCTTGCGGCAACCATCGCCCTGCGGAGCCTGGGTGAAGGCAGCCACCTCGTCCGGACCCTGCTGGAGGGATCGCATTCGGTCGTCGCGGGGCGGCCTGCGGGCGCGCTTCGCGCGCTGGGCCGGCCCGAGGTCGCGGACGAGGTCGTGCAGACGATGCGGTCCGCCACCTACACCGTGAACGAGACCAACCCGTTCGAGCAGCCGGTGAATTCGATCCCCGGCGGGCGGCCCGAAAGCCCGTACGTGCAGCGCATCCGGCTGCTGTGGGCCGACATGCGCCAGGCCGTCATCGACACGCTCCCTGCGCCGACCAGAGGGCGGCGAAGCGCCTCGAGAACGCTGGCCGACGTCGAGGCCCGCTACGTCACCGACGCGTATCACTCCCTGTCGATCGAGGGCTACCGCGTGACGCCGCAACTCGTCGAGCAGGTCCGCCAGGGCCAATGGAACCCGGACGGCGACGACCAGGGTGCGCGCGACGCGATGGCGGCCCGCGGGTACTTCGAGGCGCACAACGCGGTGAAAGACTCGGTGAGCCGCATCCTTGAAGGAATGGAGCCCGGCGAAGAGCTGAGGAAGTCGCACGGCGCGTGGTATCGCGCGCTCTTCGCGCCCAGCGTACAGGCTGGCGTGCTGCGGCCGCAAGACCTGGCGGGGTACCGCAACGACCAGGTCTTCATTCGCGAAGCATTGCACGTCCCGCTCTCGAAGGAGGCCGTCCGCGAAACGATGCCGGTCTTGTTCGAACTCATTTCGAACGAGGCGCATCCCGCGGCACGGGCCGTGCTCGGCCACTTCCTCTTCGTCTACATCCATCCCTACATGGACGGCAACGGCCGGCTCGGGCGGTTCGTGATGAACGCGCTCCTGGTGACCTCGGGTTATCCGTGGACCGTCATTCCCGTGGAACAGCGCAAAGCCTACATGAGCGCGCTGGAGCAGGCGAGCACGCATCGCAACATCGTGCCGTTGGCGAAGTTCATTGGCGGGCTGGTTGCGCAACAGAGAAAACAACCGTTGGCCCGTCCGTCCTCCCCGCGAGGCGCCTGACACCGGACGGGTGACCGAGACGAACATCTGGCGCACATCTTGTTCGCTTCGCCATAGAGTTCTTCGACCGCACAACGGAAGGATGACTCATGATTGTTCAATCTGCACTGACCATGCTCGCGACCACAGCAGCACGCGGTGACGACTCCCCACTCGATGTCCGGACCTGGCTGCAGAGGGGTATCGAGTACATCCGCGATGACCTCGCCCAGCTGACCCATGAAGCGGGCATGCGCCCCTTGCTCCATGCGTTCTCCGCGCGGCTTCAGTACATGGAAAGGCTCGCCGACCAGCTGCCGTCGGGCGCCGCGGGCCATTCGGCGCTCACACGCGCAATCAAACGAAACTGCGATTCCATGTTTTTGAGGCTGAACCTGCACGATCCGAAGCAATCCAGACTGATTCTTGCCATCGAAAAGTACCTGTACCAGCACCTTCGCCGATTGGCACCCGATGCGCGCGCTGCGGCCCCGATCGACCGGAGCCTTGCAGAAGCCGCGGACGCCCTGGAGTTTGCGATGTACTACGGACTGTCGAGTCAGGAGGCCCCCATCAAGCATGCGACCTCTATCGACTTGGCCTTGAAGGAGCTCTGCGGCGCCCTCGCTGCCGGTCCGAATGATGTCGAGGAGTCGCAGGCTGCCCAGGTCGCCATGTCGATGGCGACCGACATGCTTGAAAGCGTGCGAAGTGCCGCGCAGAGATCGCTTCTCGATTCAGCCGTTCACCGCAACATCGATTTCCGGTTGGCCGCCAGCGAGGTGGAAACGGCCGCCGAGCCATTGTTCCTCCAATTCGCAAAACGCCTGGATCGCACCCCGGAGGACATGAGGGCCTCTGTCGAGTCAGAAAGGAGCGAACTGCAATCGGCTCTCTCCGACATGCGGCGTATCGCCGACGGCGCGGTTTCGGGATGGACCGATGTTCACTGTGCCACAGCTCGCTCGTTCAAGCATGCATGCCGACTCATCGCAGATTTGTTCGAGAACGGAGCGCATCGGCCGGCGAGTTCGGCACTTGTGAATCGAATAGCAGCAACACTTCATTCATTGGGAGCCGACGCGTACTCTAGCAGCAAATGCCAATTCGTCCCGGGCGTCCCACCCAGCCGCCGGACCGGCGATACCATGCAGTATGACGCGCCGATCCTCGAGTGCGCGCTGCGCATTCTCAGCTTGTACAGAGACCTGGCCGGTGATGTGTCTTCGTTGCGCAGCGCCATCACGGAATTGATCGAAACGCTGTGGCAAATGCCTCCGGGGGGCCATGACCGCGAATCACCGACGAGAGCGGCTCTCGCGAAATCAGTCAACAACGTTCAGGAAGCGTACCTCCGTGTCATTGAGGCCAAACCGAATGGGTGGCCCTCGGTGTTGTCGAATGCCCATGCCATCGCAGGTCTGGCGCTGACGATGAGCGACCTGCTGAGGAACAACGCGCAGATCGTCATCCCCGGAAGCGCCGACCATCCTTTGCCACAGCAAGCGGCCGCTGACGAGGCCGCCGCAGACCGGTACCCGGTTTCGGAGCGAAACCCTTGCTGCGCCATCAGCTAGCGAGCCGATCCGCAACTGCACCCCGGCGCAAGGTAGCGCTGCCGCAGCGCTGCCTACGCCAGGCGCTCGAGAATCAACACCGCAAAGAACCCCAGCGCCGCGAGCACCGTCCACTTCAGAACCACGAGCCCCCACTTCTTGTAGCGCCCCTGCCCCGTCGTCGCATAGAACGCGAAGCACACGCCCGATGCGAGCAGCAGGAAGAAGATGAGCCAGCGAAAGAGGAGCATGCCGGCTACCAGGCCCGCGCGACCTGCGCGAATCCCGCCGGCGCCTTCTTCTCGTCTTCGAAGGTGACGGTTTCGAACGCGTCCGGCTGCGCGAGCAGCGCGCGCAGCAGCTTGTTGTTCAGCGCATGGCCGGAGCGGAAGGCGCTGTAGCTCGCCAGCAGCGGCTTGCCCAGCAGGTACAGGTCGCCCATCGCGTCGAGGATCTTGTGCTTGACCAGTTCGTCGTCGTAGCGCAAGCCGTCGGCATTGAGCACGCGGTAGTCGTCCATCACGACCGCATTGTCGAGGCCGCCGCCCAGGCTCAGGCCGTTGGCGCGCATCATCTCGACGTCTTTCGTGAAGCCGAAGGTGCGCGCGCGGGCGATGTCGCGCGAATAGTTGCCGAGGCCCAGGTCGAACTCGAAGCGCTGGCCCGTGGCATCCACCACGCGGTGCGCGAACTGGATCTCGAAGCTGAGCTTGTAGCCGTGATACGGCTCCAGCCGCGCCCACTTCACGTTGTCGCCCTCGCCTTCGCGGATCTCGACCGGCTTCGTCACGCGCACGAAACGGCGCGGCGCGTTCTGCATCACCACGCCCGCGCTCTGCAGCAAAAACACGAACGACGAGGACGAACCGTCGAGGATGGGCACCTCTTCGGCCGTGATGTCGACGTAGAGATTGTCGATAGCCAGGCCCGCGCAGGCGGACATGAGATGTTCGACGGTGAGAACCTTCGCGCCGCCGTTGGAAATGGTCGAGGCGAGGCGCGTGTCGGTCACCGCTTGCACGGACACGGGGATTTCGACGGGAATGGACAGATCGACGCGGCGGAACACGATGCCCGTGTCGGGCTGGGCCGGCCGCAGCGTGAGCTCGACGCGCTGGCCGCTGTGCAGCCCCACGCCCACCGCCTTGGTGAGGGTCTTGAGGGTCCGTTGGCGCAGCATGGGAGGATTTTACGGACTGGGCAAGGGCATTGATTTCCCGGGGGTAAATCCCCCGAGGCCACAAAAAAAGCGGCGCCCCGAAGGACGCCGCTTTTCGATGGGCGCCAGCCCGTCAGTCCGCCTGCTTGCGCAGGAACGCCGGGATCTCGAAGTCGTCCATGCCGCCCGAGGACAGCGCGTCGACCTTCGCCGCCGCCTGCGTGCGATTGGTGCGCCAGACGCTGGGCACCGCCATCGTGCTGTAAGCCGGCTGCGGCTGAAGCCCCGACTGCATCTCGCGCGTGACGATCGCGCCGGGTCCGCCCACCGCGTTGTGGACCGTCGGCACGTCGAACGGCACGTTGTCGGTGCCGGTGCGCAGCACCTGCAGCGGGGGCGCGCGGCGGCCGGTGGCCTGGCCGTGCTGCTGGCGCGAAAGACCCGTGGCGACAACCGTCACGCGGACCTGGTCGCCCAGCGCGTCGTCGTAGGCCGTGCCGTAGATCACGTGCGCATCGGGCGACGCATACGCGCGGATCGTGTTCATCGCGAGCTTGGATTCGCTCAGCTTGAGCGAGCCCTTGGCGGCGGTGATCAGCACCAGCACGCCCTTGGCGCCCGACAGGTCGATGCCTTCGAGCAGCGGGCAGGCCACCGCCTGCTCCGCGGCGATGCGCGCACGGTCCGGTCCCGACGACAGCGCCGTGCCCATCATGGCCTTGCCCGGCTCGCCCATCACGGTGCGGACGTCTTCGAAGTCGACGTTCACATGGCCCGGCACGTTGATGATCTCGGCGATGCCGCCCACGGCGTTCTTCAGCACGTCGTTCGCGTGCGCGAACGCTTCGTCCTGCGAGATGTCGTCGCCCAGCACCTCGAGCAGCTTCTCGTTGAGCACCACGATCAGCGAATCGACGTTCGCCTCGAGCTCCGCGAGGCCCTGGTCCGCATTGGTCATGCGGCGGCCGCCTTCCCAGTCGAACGGCTTGGTGACCACGCCGACGGTGAGGATGCCCATTTCCTTCGCGATGCGCGCGATCACCGGCGCGGCGCCCGTGCCCGTGCCGCCGCCCATGCCGGCGGTGATGAACAGCATGTGCGCGCCGTCGATGGCGCTGCGGATGTTGTCTTCCGCGGCGCATGCGGCTTCGCGGCCTTTGTCGGGCTTGCTGCCCGCGCCGAGGCCGGAGCCGCCCAGCTGGATCTGCCGGTGCGCCGCGCTGCGCGCGAGCGCCTGCGCGTCCGTGTTCGCGCAGACGAACTCCACGCCCTGCACGCCCCGCTCGATCATGTGCTGCACGGCGTTGCCGCCGCCGCCGCCGACGCCGATCACCTTGATCTGCGTGCCCTGGTGAAACTCTTCCACTTCAATCATCTCGATGCTCATTTCGCTCTCCTGAATTCGGTTGCAGTTGCCATGCCTGTCGTTGTTGATGCGATAACGCTAGAACGGTGGATCGGTGCACCGACATCGCTCCTTTCTGCAATGGGGAGGCGGCTGGGACAAGGTGGGCATCTTCAGAAGTTCCCCACGATGAAGTCCTTGAAGCGGCCGAAGGCGTTTTTCACGCTGCCGTGCTTCTGCGCGACCTTGTGGCCGCGGATGCGGGCCAGGCGCGCTTCCTCGAGCAGTCCCATGACCGTGGCCGCGCGAGGCTGCGCCACCATGTCCGAAAGGGCGCCCGTGTATTTGGGGATGCCGCGCCGCACGGGCTTCAGGAAGATGTCCTCGCCCAGCTCGATCATTCCCGGCATCACCGCGCTGCCGCCCGTGAGGACGATGCCCGAGGACAGGACCTCTTCGTAGCCCGACTCGCGGATGACCTGCTGCACGAGCGAGAAAATCTCCTCGACGCGCGGCTCGATCACGCCGGCGAGCGCCTGCTTCGACAGCATGCGCGGGCCGCGGTCGCCGAGTCCCGGCACTTCCACCTGCTGGTCGGCGTCGGCGAGCAACTGCTTCGCGAAGCCCGACTCCACCTTGATGTCCTCGGCGTCCTTCGTGGGCGTGCGAAGCGCCATCGCGATGTCGCTCGTGATCAGGTCGCCCGCGATGGGAATCACCGCCGTGTGCCGGATCGCGCCGCCGGTGAAGATCGCGACGTCGGTCGTGCCCGCGCCGACGTCGACGAGCGCCACGCCGAGTTCCTTCTCGTCGTCGGTCAGCACCGCGCCGCTGGAGGCGAGCGGGTTCAGCATCAGCTGCTCCACTTCCAGCCCGCAGCGCCGCACGCACTTGACGATGTTCTCCGCCGCGCTCTGCGCGCCGGTGACGATATGCACCTTCGCCTCGAGCCGGATGCCGCTCATGCCGATGGGCTCCTTCACGTCCTGCCCGTCGATCACGAATTCCTGCGGCTCGACGAGCAGCAGGCGCTGGTCGGTCGAGATGTTGATGGCGCGCGCCGTCTCCACCACGCGCGCGACGTCGGCGGGCGTCACCTCGCGGTCCTTCACCGCGACCATGCCGCTGGAGTTGATGCCGCGGATGTGGCTGCCGGTGATGCCGGTGTACACGCGCGAGATCTTGCAGTCGGCCATCAGCTCGGCCTCCTTGAGCGCCTGCTGGATGCTCTGCACCGTGGCGTCGATGTTCACCACCACGCCGCGCTTCAGCCCGTTGGACGGCGACACGCCCAACCCGGCGAGCTTCAGCTCGCCGCCGGGCATCACTTCGGCCACGACCGCCATCACCTTGGCGGTCCCTATGTCGAGGCCGACCACGAGGTCCTTGTAGTCTTTTGCCATGCCGTCTCTTCTCCGTCCTTCTATTTCTTCGCCGGCTGCTCGGCCGCCGTGGTCACGCCACGCAGCCGCACCGCATAGCCGTCCGCATGCCGCAGGTCCGCCGCCACCAGCGCCTCGGGGCGCCGCCCGTACTTCGCCGTCACCTGCGTGAGCGTCTGCGCGAAGCGCTGGCTGCGCGCCAGCACCTCCTCGTTCGTCCCCCGTCCGAGCTCGATCACCGCGCCGGTGTCCAGCTTCGCGGACCAGCTCCCCCGATTCGACAGCGCGAACTCCTCCACGCTCAGGTCGTGCGGCTCGAACAGCGGCGCGACCGCGCGGTACATCGCGAGCACCTGCGCCGACTGGCCTTCCGGACCCGACAGGCGCGGCAGGCTCTCCTGCTGCGCATCGCCGACGTTCGCCTCGAACACCTCGCCGAAGCTGTTGACGAGTCGCGACTCGCTCTCCGCGCCCCATAGCGCCACGGCCTGGTGCTCCTGCAACTGCACACGCAGGCGATTCGGAAACTGCCGCCGCACCACGGCGTGGCGAACCCACGGAACCGACTCGAACGCCTCGCGCGCGCGCTTGAGGTCGAGCGTGAAGAAGTTACCCGCGAGGCGCGGCGCCACGTTCGCACGCAGCGTCGCGGGGCTGTTGTGAACCGTGTCGCCCTCGATGCGGATCGCGTGGATCGCGAAGACCGGGTGCCGCAGCATCCACCCGCCGAGCGCCGCGAGCAGCGCCACGCCGAAGGCGAGGAACAGCACCGTGGCGGTGAAGTTCATCAGCCTGACGTCGACGGGCGTGGCGGGCAGCGCGGCGGAGTTCATGCCTGCACGATCTCCTGGTCGAGGGCGGCCGCCGCGAGCAGCCGCAGGCACAGGTCCTCGTAGCCGATGCCGGCGGCGCGCGCGGACATCGGCACGAGCGAGTGGCCGGTCATGCCGGGCGAGGTGTTGATCTCGAGCAGCGAGGGCTGGCGCGTCTTCGCGTCGATCATCACGTCGATGCGGCCCCAGCCGCGGCAGCCGAGCACGCGATATGCCTTCACCACGAGTTCCTGGATCGCGGCCTCCTCGCCTTCGGGCAGGCCGCAGGGCACGAGGTACTTGGTGTCGTCGGTGAAGTACTTGTTCTGGTAGTCGTAGTTGCCTTCGGGCGCGACGATGCGGATGACCGGCAAGGCACGCGCATCGGCGCCGGTGCCGAGCACGGGGCACGTCACTTCGTCGCCCGCGACGAACTGCTCGCACAGCACATCGGCATCGAGCGCGGCGGCGGCGTCCACCGCGGCCTGCATGTCCGCTGCGTTCTGGACCTTCGCCACGCCGATGGAGGAGCCTTCGCGGGCGGGCTTCACGATCACCGGCAGGCCGAGGTCGTCGACGACCCGGGCGACGTCCTCGCGCGTGTACGCGCCGCGCTGCAGCAAGGTGTACTTCGGCGTCGGGATGCCCTCGGCCATCCACACGCGCTTGGTCATCACCTTGTCGATGGAGATCGCGGACGCCATGACGCCCGATCCCGTGTACGGAATCCCCAGCAGCTCCAGCGCGCCCTGCACCGTGCCGTCTTCGCCGAAGCGGCCATGCAGCGCGATGAAGCAGCGCTTGAAGCCCTTGCGCTTCAGCTCGACGAGGTCGCGTTCGGCGGGGTCGTACGCATGCGCGTCGACACCCTTGGCCTGCAGCGCCTTCAGGACGCCGCTGCCGGACATGAGCGAGACCTCGCGCTCGGCGGATTTGCCGCCCATGAGCACCGCGACCTTGCCGAAATCGTGAGTCCCCGCGCCCTGGGACGGCACGGCGGCGCTCGCATCGTTCCTGCCGGCGTTCACTTCGCCCCTCCCAATTGCTCGAGGAGCTTGCCCGGCACCGCGCCGATGGAGCCCGCGCCCATGCACATCACGACGTCGCCGTCCTTCGCCGTTTCGATCACGGCCTGCGGCATGCCCGCGATGTCGCCGACGAACACGGGCTCGACCCGGCCGCCCACGCGCAGCGCGCGCGCGAGCGAGCGGCCGTCCGCCGCCACGATCGGTTCCTCGCCCGCCGCATAGACTTCGGACAGCAGCACCGCGTCGGCCTGGCCGAGCACCTGCACGAAGTCCTCGAAGCAATCGCGCGTGCGCGTGTAGCGGTGCGGCTGGAACGCGAGCACGATGCGCTGGCCGGGGAAGGCGCCGCGCGCCGCCTTGAGCGTCGCGTCGACTTCCTTCGGATGGTGGCCGTAGTCCTCGATCACCGTGAACTTGCCGCCGCCGTTCGCGCCGCGCACGGGCAGCTCGCCGTAGCTCTGGAACCGGCGGCCGACGCCCTTGAACTCGGCGAGCGCCTTGACCACCGCATCGTCGGGCACGTTCAGCTCCACCGCGATGGCAATCGCCGCGAGCGAGTTCAGCACGTTGTGCATGCCGACGAGGTTGAGCCGCACCGCCAGGTCGGGCAGCGTGACGCCGTTGCGCCGCTGCACGGTGAAATGCATCTGCGGACCCACCGCGCGGACGTCGACGGCGCGCACCTGCGCATCGTCGCTCAGGCCGTAGCTCGTGACCGGGCACTGCACCTCGGGGAGGATCGAGCGCACGGCCTCGTCGTCGATGCACAGGATCGCGGTGCCGTAGAACGGCATGCGGTGCAGGAAGTCGACGAATGCCTTCTTCAGATTGTTGAAGTCGTGGCCGTAGGTCTCCATGTGGTCGGCGTCGATGTTCGTCACCGTCGCCATGACCGGCAGGAGATTGAGGAAGGACGCATCGCTCTCGTCCGCCTCGACCACGATGTAGTCGCCGGCGCCCAGCCGCGCGTTCGCGCCCGCGCTGTTGAGCTTTCCGCCGATGACGAAGGTCGGGTCGAGCCCGCCTTCGGCCAGCACGCTCGCAACGAGGCTCGTCGTCGTCGTCTTGCCGTGCGTGCCGGCGATGGCGATGCCCCGCTTCAGGCGCATCAGCTCCGCGAGCATGGTGGCGCGCGGCACGATGGGGATCTTGCGCTTGCGCGCGGCGATCACTTCCGGGTTGTCCTGCTGCACGGCGGTCGACGTGACGACCGCATCGGCGCCGATCACCTGGCTCGCCGCATGGCCGACATAGGTCTGGATGCCGAGCCCGCGCAGGCGCGCGAGCGTGGCGCTGTCGGCCTGGTCGGAGCCGGAGATCAGGTAGCCGAGGTTGCGCAACACTTCGGCGATGCCCGACATGCCGGCGCCGCCGATGCCGACGAAATGAATGTGCTTGATCGCGTGTTTCATGCTTTGACCAATTCTTCGCACGAGGCGACGATCTGTTCCGTGGCGTCCGTCTTCTGCATCTTCTTCGCGGCCGCGGCGCGCTGCAGCAGCACGGTGCGGTCCATGTCGCTCAGGAGGTCGGCGAGCTTCTGCGGCGTCAGATCGCGCTGCGGCGCGAGCCACCCGCCGCCGGCATCGACGATGAATTTCGCGTTGGCCGTCTGGTGGTCGTCCACGGCGAACGGGAACGGAACGTAGATCGCGGGCGCGCCGACGGCGGCGAGCTCGGTCACCGTGCTCGCGCCCGCGCGGCAGATCACCAGATCGGCTTCGCAAAACGCATCGGCCGTGTCGTTGATGAAGGGCGTGAGTTCGGCCTGCACGCCCGCCTTCGCGTAGTTCGCGCGCAGCTCGTCGATCTGCTTGGCGCCGCTTTGATGCAGCACGAAGGGGCGCAGCGACAGCGGCATCAGTGCGAGCGCCTGTGGCACGATCTCGTTGAGCGCCTTCGCGCCGAGGGAGCCGCCGACCACGAGCATCTTCAGCCGCCCGGTGCGTCCGTCGTACCGCTGCTCGGGCGCGCTCTGGCGCAGGAACTCCGCACGCAGCGGATTGCCGACCCAGCGGCCCTTCTTGAAGACGCCGGGGAAAGCGGTGAACACGCGGTCGGCCACGCCCGCGAGAATCCGGTTGGCCATGCCGGCGACGGAGTTCTGCTCGTGCAGCACGAGGGGCTTGCCCAGCAGCACGCTCATCATCCCGGCGGGAAAGGTGATGTAGCCGCCCAGGCCGATGACCACCTGCGGCTGCACGCGCCGGATGACCTGCACGCTTTGCCAGAACGCGCGCAACAGGCGCAGCGGAAGCAAGGCGAGCGTGACGAGTCCCTTGCCGCGCACGCCCGAGAAGTCGAGCGCCTCGTAGGCGAAGCCACGCGGCGGCACGAGCTGGGCCTCCATCGTTTGCGGCCCGCCGCCGAGCCAATGCACGCGCCAGCCGCGCTCGCGCAGCGCTTCTGCGACCGCGAGCCCGGGGAAGATGTGCCCTCCGGTACCGCCTGCCATGACCAGTGCAACTCGTTCGGTCATGCCCGCCCTCCCCGCATCAGCACGCGGTTCTCGTAATCGATCCGCAGCACCACCGCAATCGCGACCACGTTCATCAGCACGGCGGAGCCGCCATAGCTCATGAGCGGCAGCGTGAGCCCCTTGGTCGGCAGCGCGCCCAGGTTCACGCCCATGTTGATGAAGGCCTGGAAGCCGATCCAGATGCCGACGCCCTGCGCGACGAGACCCGCGAACACGCGGTCGAGCGCGATCGCCTGGCGGCCGATGTGCATGATCCGCCGCGTCATCCAGAGGAACAGCGCGATGAGCGTGACGACGCCGACGAGGCCGAATTCCTCGCCGATCACCGCCAGCAGGAAGTCGGTGTGCGCCTCGGGCAGCCAGTGCAGCTTCTCGACGCTGCCGCCGAGGCCGACGCCGAAGACCTCGCCGCGGCCGATGGCGATGAGCGAGTGCGACAGCTGGTAGCCCTTGCCGAGCGCGTGCTTCTCGCTCCACGGATCGAGGTAGGCGAAGATGCGCTCGCGCCGCCACTCGGACAGCGCGATCATGAGCGTGAACGCGATCACCATCACCGCGGCGATGAGGAAGAACATGCGCGCGTTGACACCGCCCAGGAACAGGATGCCCATCGCGATGACCGCGATGACCATGAAGGCGCCCATGTCGGGCTCGGCGAGCAGCAGCACGCCCACGACGGCGACGGCCGCCGCCATCGGCAGCACGGCGCGGAAGAAGCGCTCCTTCACATCCATCTTGCGGACCATGTAGTCCGCCGCGTAGAGCAGCACCGCGAACTTCGCGAGCTCCGACGGCTGGAAGCTGATGACGCCCAGGCCGATCCAGCGCCGCGCGCCGTTCACGCCCTTGCCCACGTGCGGCACCAGGACCACCATGAGAAGGACGAGCGAGATCACGAAGAGCCACGGCGCGTAGCGCTCCCACGTGGCGACCGGCACCTGGAACGCGAGCATGCCCGCGACGAAGGCGAGCACGAGGAAGAGCGCGTGCCGCGTGAGGAAGTAGTCGTTGGAGTAGCGGGAGAACTTGGGGTTGTCGGGCAGCGCGACGGACGCCGAATAGACCATCACGAGGCCCCAGGCGAGCAAGGCGACGGTGACCCAGACGAGCGCCTGGTCGACGATGGATTTGTCGCCGCGCACGCGATCGGTCTTCCATGGCGGCGCGCCGTCGCGATGGAAAGGATTCCGGGCCCAGCCGGCGATGGCGGCAACGAGGCTCATGCCGTGTCCCCCCCGAGCATCGCGCCCGCCTCGTCCGCGATGCCTTCGACGGCGGCGCGGAACACCTTCGCGCGCTCCTCGTAGTTGCGGAACATGTCGAAGCTCGCGCAGGCCGGCGACATCAGCACCGCGTCGCCCGCATGCGCGCGCTGCGTGGCCAGGCGCACGGCTTCGTCCATCGTCGCGGCATCGAGCAGCGTGACGCCGGCGGACTCCAGCGCAGCGCGGATCAGCGGCGCGTCGCGGCCGATCAGCACGGCCGCGCGCGCGAAACGCGAGACCGGCGACGCGAGCGGCGCGAAGTCCTGCCCCTTGCCGTCGCCGCCGAGGATGACGACCAGCCTGCGGTCCGCGCCGAGGCCCTGCAGCGCCGCGACAGTCGCGCCGACGTTCGTGCCCTTGCTGTCGTCGAAGTACTCGATGTCGTGGACGATGCCCACGGGCTCGACGCGATGCGGCTCGCCGCGGTATTCGCGCAGGCCGTACAGCATGGGCGCGAGCGCGCACCCGGCGGCGGTGGCGAGCGCGAGCGCCGCCAGGGCGTTGACGGCGTTGTGCCGGCCGCGAATGCGCAGCGCATCGGCCGGCATCAGGCGCTGGATGTGGATTTCTTCGTCCTCGTCCCAGCCGGCGCCGGGCCGTGATTTCTTCCTCTGCGTTTCGTCCGCCTCGTGCGCGCGCACGAGCCATGCCATGCCATGCACGACTTCGATGCCGAAGTCGCCGGGCCGCTGCGGCATGTCGCCGCCAAAGGTGACGTACGGCCGCTGTTCCATTTTTCCGCCCTTCAGCCGCACGGCCGCAGGCAGCATCCCCATCACGACCGGGTCTTCGCGATTGAGCACCATGTGCCCGGTCTCGCCGAAGACGCGCGCCTTCGCGGCGGCATAGGCGTCCATGTCGCCATGCCAGTCCAGATGGTCCTGGGAGATGTTCAGGACGGTTGCCGCCGTCGGCTCGAAGTTGTCCGCGCCGTCGAGCTGAAAGCTGGAGAGCTCGAGCACCCACACCTGGGGCAGCTCCTCTCCGTCGGCGAGCCTGCGCTCCAGCGTCTCGAGCAGCGTGGGGCCGATGTTGCCGGCGATGGCCACGCTGCGTCCCGCGCGCTCGACCAGTTGCCCGGTGAGCGAGGTCACCGTCGTCTTGCCGTTCGTGCCCGTGATCGCGATCACCGCGGGCGCGTAGCCCCGCTCCTCGCGCAGCATCGCGAGCGTCTGCGCGAAGACACCGAGCTCGCCGCGCACGCGGATGCCGGCGGCCTGCGCCGCATTCACGACCGGCGCGACCTGCGCCGGCGAAAGACCGGGGCTGCGCAGCACGAGGTTGACGTCCTGCCCTTCGATCAGCGACGCGGCCAGCGCGCCGCTCACGAACGCCGCCGACGGCACCTGCGCCCGCAGGTCGCCGAGCTGCGGCGGTGCCTCGCGCGAGTCGGCCACGGTCACGCGCGCGCCCTGGTTCGCGCACCAGCGCGCCATGGCGAGCCCCGAGAGGCCGCAACCGAGGACGAGGACGTGATGGCCGGTCATCGAAGTTTCAACGTGGAGAGGCCGACCAGGCACAGCAGCATGGTGATGATCCAGAACCGGACCACGACCTGCGTTTCCTTCCACCCGGTCTTCTCGAAGTGGTGGTGCAGCGGCGCCATCTTCAGGATGCGCCGGCCCTCGCCGTATTTCCTCTTCGTGTACTTGAAGTAGACGACCTGCGCCATCACCGAGATCGCCTCGACGACGAAGATGCCGCCCATGATGGCGAGCACGATCTCCTGCCGCACGATCACCGCGATGGTGCCCAGCGCGCCGCCGAGCGCCAGCGCGCCGACGTCGCCCATGAAGACCTGGGCGGGATGCGTGTTGAACCACAGGAACGCGAGGCCCGCGCCGGCCATCGCCGCGCAGAAGACGAGCAGCTCGCCGGCGCCGGGGATATAGGGCAGCAGCAGGTAGCGGGAGAACACGGAACTGCCGGTGACGTAGGCGAAGACGCCCAGCGCGGAGCCGACCATCACGACGGGCATGATCGCGAGGCCGTCGAGGCCGTCGGTGAGATTCACCGCGTTGCTCGACCCGACGATGACCAGGTAGCTCAGGATGACGAAGCCGAACACGCCGAGCGGGTAGCTGATCTCCTTGAAGAAGGGCACGAGCAGGCCCGCCTTCGGCGGCAGGTTGACGTCGAAGCCCGACACGACCCACTTGAAGAAGAGGTCGATCACGCGCAGGTTCGAGCTCTCGGAGATGCTGAACACGAGGTACACCGCGGCGAGCAGGCCGATCAGCGACTGCCAGAAATACTTCTCGCGCGAACGCATGCCCTCCGGGTCCTTGTTGACGACCTTGCGCCAGTCGTCCACCCAGCCGATCGCGCCGAAACCGAGCGTAACGATCAGCACGATCCACACGAAGCGGTTGCTCCAGTCGAACCACAGCAGCGTGGCGATGGCGATCGACAGCAGGATGAGCACCCCGCCCATGGTGGGCGTGCCGCTCTTGCTCAGGTGCGACTCCATGCCGTAGCCGCGCACCGGCTGGCCGATCTTGAGCGAAGTGAGGCGGCGGATGACCCACGGGCCGAAGATCAGGCCGATGAGCAAGGCGGTCATCGCCGCCATCACCGCACGGAAGGTGAGGTACTGGAAGACGCGCAGGAAACCCATGCCGGGGACGTTGGCCTGCAGCCAGGTGGCGAGCCAGATGATCATGAGGTTCCTCGGGTGTTGCCCTGGGGGGCGGCGGCCGCGACGGCCGCGATGGCGTCGACCACCCGTTCCATCTTCATGAAGCGCGAGCCCTTCACGAGCACGCTGGCCGCGGTGGCCAGTTGCGCGAGCACGGCGGCGACGAGTCCGTCGATGTCGTCGAAGTGGCGTCCGCCCATGCCGCGCGCCTGGTCGCCGAGCGTGAACAGATGCTCGATGCCGCGCTCGCGCGCATAGTCGCCGACTTCGGCGTGGAATTCGGGGCCCTGCGTGCCGACCTCGCCCATGTCCCCGAGCACGATCACGCGCGGGCCCGGCAGTTCGGCGAGCACGTCGATGGCGGCGCGCACCGAGTCGGGATTCGCGTTGTAGGTGTCGTCGACGAGCGTCAGCACGCGGCCGCCTCCGAGGTCCACGGCCAGCGCGCGCGAGCGGCCCTTGACCGGCTCGAAACTCTCCAGCCCCCGTGTGATGGCCTCGGGCGGCACGCCCGCCGCGAGCGTGCAGGCGGCGGCCGCGAGCGAGTTGCGCACGTTGTGGCGGCCGGCGATATGGAGTCGGTAAGCCAGCGGTCCGGCAGGCGTTTCCGCCCGCACGTTCCAGTGCCCCTCTTGCCATTCAGTCCCGGCCAGAACGATGTCGGCACCGGCGTCGCCGAACGTGAGGCACTTGCGCCCCGCGGCCAGCGCGCGCCAGAGCGCCGTGAATTCCTCGTTCGCGGGGAACACCGCCGTGCCCTGCGCGTCGAGCGCCTGCAGCACGCATCCGTTCTCCCGCGCGACGGCCTCGACCGTCGCCATGAACTCCTGGTGTTCGCGCTGCGCGTTGTTGACGAGCGCGACCGTGGGCCTGGCGATGCCGGCCAGGTAGCCGATCTCGCCCGGATGGTTCATGCCGAGCTCCAGCACGCCGACGCGGTCGGCGGGCTTCAGCCGCATCAGCGTGAGCGGCAGCCCGATGTCGTTGTTGAAGTTGCCCTGGGTCGCAAGGTGCTCGCCAGGCGCCCACGCGCGCAGGATCGAGGCGATCATCTGCGTGACCGTGGTCTTGCCGTTGCTGCCGGTGACGGCGATCAGCGGCAGCGAGAACTGCGCGCGCCACGCGGCGGCGAGCTGGCCGAGCGCAAGCTTGCTGTCGTCGACCTCGAGCCCGGCGAAGCCTTCGGGAATGCGGCCGCGATGCGCGAGGGCTGCCGCGGCGCCCAACGCCTTCGCATCGGCGAGGAAGTCGTTGGCGTCGAAGCGTTCGCCCCGGATCGCGACGAACAGGTCGCCGGCCTGCAGCGTGCGGGTGTCGCTGTGAACGCGGGCGATGACGGTCGAGGGGTCGCCATGCAGCGTAGCGCCGGGCAACCACGCCTGCGCCTGAAGGAGCGTGAAGCTCATTGGCGCGCCTCCAGCGCCGCCTGCGCGCGTTCCTTGTCCGAAAACGGATGCTTCACGCCCGCGATTTCCTGGTAATCCTCGTGGCCCTTGCCGGCGACCAGGACGACGTCCTGCGCGCCAGCGGCGGACAGCGTCTCTGCGATGGCACGGCCGCGGTCAGCCTCCACCTGCACGCAGCGGTGATGCGAAAGTCCCAGCAGGATCTGGCTGATGATGGCCTCGGGCTTCTCGCTGCGCGGGTTGTCGCTGGTGACCACGACACGGTCGGCATTCTTCTCCGCCACCGCCGCCATGAGCGGACGTTTCGTCGCGTCGCGGTCGCCGCCGCAGCCGAACACGCACCAGAGCTGCCCGCCGCGCTGCTGCGCGAGCGGACGCAGCGCCTGCAGCGCCTTGTCGAGCGCATCGGGCGTGTGCGCGTAGTCGATGGCGACGACGGGGCCGCCCTCCGCGCCGAGGCGGTCCATGCGGCCCGGCACCGGCAGCAGTTCGCGGCATGCATCGACGGCTTCGCGCAGCGGCACGCCGTGCGCGCGCAGCGCGCCGATCACGCCCAGCAGGTTCGACACGTTGTACTGGCCGATCAGGCGCGTCTGCAGCGCATGCCGCTCCGCGCCTTCGGCGATGGTGAACGCGAGCCCTTCGTTGCCGTAGCCGATGTCCAGCGCGCGCAGCCGCGCGTCGCGCATGCACGAGAGCGTCCACACGTCGAGCTTCGTCGCCTCGAGCGCGGAAGCGAGCTCGACGCCCTTCTCGTCGTCGACGTTCACGACGGCCGCTCGCAGCCCGGGCCAGCGGAAGAGCGCGAGCTTCGCCTGCCAGTACGCCTCCATGCTGCCGTGGTAGTCGAGATGGTCCTGCGTGAAATTGGTGAAGATCGCCACCGGAATGCGCGTGCCGTCGAGCCGGCGCTCGACGATGCCGATGGACGAGGCTTCGATCGCGCACGCCTTCAGCCCGTCCTTCGCGAACCGGTCGAACTGGCCCTGCAGCAGCACCGGGTCCGGCGTGGTGAGGCCCGTGAACTCGATGTCGGGCGGCGTCCCCGTGCCCAGCGTGCCGATGACGCCGCCGCGCAGCGCCTGCGCGAGCCACCATGCGGTGGTGGTCTTGCCGTTCGTGCCGGTGACGGCGAAGACGTCGATGCGCTCGCTCGGCCGGCCGAAGAATTCCGCGGCGATGGGGCCGGTCGCGGCCTTCAGTCCGCGGTACGAAGCGACGGCGTCGTCCGCGAACCCGTAGGCCTCGGCGCCCTCGGCTTCCACGAGCACGGCCCGTGCGCCCTGGCGCAGCGCATCGGGCACGAACTTGCGGCCGTCGACCGCGGCGCCGGGCCACGCGATGAAGCCGTCGCCCGCGCCCACCTTGCGGCTGTCGCACCAGAGCGTGCCCGCGATCCGCGCCTGCAGCCACTCGGCCGCGTCCCGGGGGTTGGAGAACTCGCGCATCAGAACGACTCCTCCACGGCCTGCACCATGATCTGCGGCTTCACGTTCATGTCGGGCTGCACGCCCAGGATGCGCAGCGTCTGCTGCACCGTGGCGCTGAACACGGGCGCGGCGACGTCGCCGCCGAAGTAGCGGCCGGCGCTGGGCTCGTCGATCATCACGGCGACGACGATGCGCGGCTTCTCGACCGGCGCGAGTCCGACGAAGAAGCCGCGGTACTTCTTGTCCGCATACCCCTTGCCTTCCTGCTTGTGCGCCGTGCCGGTCTTGCCGCCGACCGAATAGCCCATGGCCTGCGCCTTCGGCGCGGTGCCGCCCGCCTGCGTGGCGAGGTGCAGCATGTGGCGCACCGACTTCGCGGTCTGCGGCTGCAGCACGCGCACGCCCGCGGCCGTGCCCTGCGTCTTCAGCAGCGTGACGGGCACCAGCTCGCCGTCGCGCGCGAACACGCTGTAGGCGCGCGCGAGCTGGAACATGCTCGCGGACAGGCCGTAGCCGTAGCTCATCGTGGCCTGCTCGATGGGACGCCACGTCTTGGGCGGACGCAGCTTGCCGCTCACGATGCCGGGGAAGGGCAGCTGCGGCCGCTGGCCGAAGCCGACCTGCGTGTACAGGTCCCACATCTCGCGCGGCTGCATCTGCATGGCCATCTTCACCGTGCCGACGTTGCTCGACTTCTGGATGATCTGTTCGACGGTGAGCAGTCCGTAGGCATGCGCGTCGCCGATGGTCGAGCCGCCGATGGTGAGGCGCCCCGGCGCGGTCTGGATCTGGGTGTCGGGCCGGACCATGCCCTTGTCCAGCGCCAGCGCGGCGATGAAGGGCTTCATGGTCGAGCCCGGCTCGAACGTGTCGGTGAGCGCGCGATTGCGCAGCTGCGCGCCGGTCAGGTTCTGCCGACGGTTCGGCACGTAGCTCGGGTAGTTGGCGAGCGCGAGCACCTCGCCGGTCTCGACGTCGAGCACGACGACGCTGCCGGCCTTCGCCCGGTGCTCCATGACCGCGTCGCGCAGCTTCTGGTAGGCGAAGAACTGCACCTTCGAGTCGATGGACAGCTGCAGGTCGTGCCCATCGACGGGCGGCTGCGTCTCGCCCACGCCCTCGACGATGCGCCCGAGCCGGTCCTTGATGACGCGGCGCGATCCCGCGCGGCCGGCGAGGTCCTTGTCGAACGCGAGCTCCACGCCTTCCTGGCCGCGGTCCTCGACGTTGGTGAAGCCGACCACGTGCGCGGCCGCCTCGCCTTCGGGGTACTGGCGCTTGTATTCCTTGCGCTCGTAGATGCCCTTGACGCCGAGCGCCGCGATCTGCCGGGCCACGGGTTCGTCCACCTGGCGCTTCAGCCAGACAAAGGTTTTGTCTTCGTCGGCGAGTTTTTTGCGCAGCTCGGGCAGGGGCAGCTCGAGCAGCTTCGCGAGTTGCGCGAGCTGCCCGTCGTCCGCGTCGACGTCCTCCGGGATCGCCCAGATGCTGGGCGCGGGCACGGTGGTGGCGAGCAGAAGGCCGTTGCGGTCCAGAATGCGGCCGCGATTGGCCGGCAGTTCGAGCGTGCGCGCGAAGCGCACTTCGCCCTGCTTGCGGAAGAAGTCGTTGCCGACGACCTGGATCCAGGTCGAGCGGGCGGCGAGCCCGACGAAGCCGATGGCGATGGCCGCCACGATGAACTTGCTGCGCCACACGGGCGTGCGGCTCGCGAGCAGCGGGCTGGAGGTGTAGACGACGGAGCGGCTGTTCTTCACGATGCGCCCTTCGGCGTCACGTACTGCGTAATGCCCGGGGTGGCCGCGCGCATCTGCAGCTGTTCGCGCGCGACCTTCTCCACGCGGCCCGGCGTGGCCTGCGCGCGGCGCTCGACCTGCAGCCGTTCGCGGTCGACGTCGATGCGCCGCGACTCGGCCTGCGCCTTCTCGATCTCGGTATAGAGCCGGCGCGACTCGTACTGCACGCGCACGAGATAGAGCGCGCTGGCGACGACGGCGACGAGCAGCACGAGGTTCAGGCGCGTCATGCCTCGGTCCTTTCGGCCACGCGCATGATCGCGCTGCGCGAGCGCGGATTGCCCGCGACCTCGGCCGGCGTCGGCCGCACGCGGTCGAGCGCCTTCAGCTTCATGGGCTTCGGCGGCGCGAAGGGCGCGCGGCGGTCGAACACCTCGCGCGAATGCTTCACGACGAACTGCTTCACGATGCGGTCTTCCAGCGAATGGAAGCTGATCGTCACGAGGCGGCCAGCGGGTTCGAGAATGCGCACGCTGGCCTCTAGCGCCTGTTGCAGCTCTTCAAGCTCGGCGTTGACGAAAATCCGAAGAGCCTGAAATGTGCGCGTTGCAGGGTCCTGGCCCGGCTCGCGGGTTTTGACCGCACGAGCCACGAGCTCGGCCAGTTCGCGGGTGGTTGCAAGAGCGCCCCGTTCCTGTCGGCGAGCATCAATCGCCTTTGCAATCGGAAGAGCAAACCGTTCTTCGCCATAGTCACGGATCACCTCCGCCATCTGCGCCACCGGGGCGGTGGCCAGCCATTGCGCCGCGCTCTCGCCGCGCGTGGGATCCATGCGCATGTCGAGCGGGCCGTCGTTGCGAAACGAGAAACCGCGCGCCGGGTTGTCGATCTGCGGCGAACTCACGCCCAGGTCCATCAGCACGCCGGCCACGGAGGCGGGCGGCAACTCGCCGATCGCGCTGAAGCCCTCGTGCCGGATCGAAAAACGCGGGTCGTCGATGCGGCCCGCCTCGGCGATCGCATCGGGGTCCTTGTCGAACGCGATCAGCCGGCCAAGCGGTCCGAGCTTCTCGAGCAGCAGGCGCGAATGCCCGCCCCGGCCGAACGTCGCGTCGACATAGGTTGCGTCCGGCTTGATGCGAAGAGCTGCTACTGCTTCGTTCAACAAGACGGTGGTGTGTTGCCATGTGCCGTCCACCGCCCGCTTTCAAAAAGAGAATTCCCTGAAGACGTCGGGCATCTCTCCGGCCATGGCTTCCGCCTCCTTGGCCTCGTAGGTCGCCTTGTCCCAGAGTTCGAAGTGATTGCCCATGCCCAGCAGCATGGTTTCCTTGCCGATCCCCGTGGCCGCGCGCAACTCGGGCGAGACGAGGACGCGGCCGGTCGAATCGAGCTCCACGTCCATCGCGTTGCCCAGGAGAATTCTCTTCCACCACTGGGCGCCCATGGGTAACGCGGCGATACGCTCTCGAAACTTTTCCCACTCGGGGCGCGGAAAAATCATGAGGCAGCCGTGCGGGTGGCGCGTGATCGTGAGCTGGCCGGCCGCGGTCGCGCCCAGCACTTCGCGATGCCGGGTGGGCATGGACAGCCGCCCCTTGGCATCGAGACTCAGCGACGACGCGCCCTGGAACACTTGAGTTAGCCCTTGCTCGTTCGGAAATGCAGAAAGGGAAAGCGACCACCACTTTCCCCCACTTCATTGCACTTTTTTGCACTGTATCAGGACTGGCCGCGGAAGCAAGTAAACGCGTGGCTCGTTTGTGCAATGAAATCAAGGACTTACGGCATATTTCTCAGATGAGCTGGGGCAAAAATCCTTGCAAAGCAAGCACTTACGCTGAGCTTTGAAGGTGATGCATGAGAGTTACTCGTCCGATCTGCGGACGTTGGGCGCAGCCTGCGGGGCTGTCGCGAGCTCGAGACCGGCTGTGGCGCTACCGGTTGTGACTCAACGCATTACCCACCAGCTTCGCCGTGATGTCCACGATCTGGATCATCCGGTCGTAGGGCATGCGCGTGGGCCCGATCACGCCGAGCGTGCCGACCACCTGCCCGTCCACCACGTACGGCGAACTGACCACGGACAGCTCCTCGAAGGGCACGATCTGGCTTTCGCCGCCGATGAAGATGCGCACGCCCTCCGCCTGGCTCGACACTTCGAGCAGGCGCATCAGCTGCGTTTTCTGCTCGAACAGTTCGAAGGCGTGCCGCAGGTTCTTCATGTCGCTCGCGAAATCGGTGACCGAGAGCAGGTTGCGCTCGCCGGAGATCACCACCTCGTCCTGGTCCTGCGCCATCGCCTCGGTGCCGGCGTCGACCGCCGTGCGCATCAGGGTGGCGATCTCGGCCTGCAGCGTTTCCACCTCGCTCTTCAGGCGCGAGCGCACCTCCTCGATCGTGAGGCCGGCGTAGTGCGCGTTGAGATAGTTCGCGGCCTCGGCGAGCTGAGACTGGGTGTAGTCGGCCGCGGTGTGGACCACGCGGTTCTGCACGTCGCCTTCGGGCGAGACGATGATGACGAGAAAGCGGCGCTCGGACAGCCTCAGGAATTCGATGTGCCGGAACACCGAGCTGCGCCTCGGCGCGACGACGACGCCCACGAACTGCGACATGTTCGACAACAGCTGAGCTGCGTGCGCGATCACCCGCTGAGGTTGATCGTGCGGCAGGCTCGGCGCGGGCGCGGACAGGTCGTCCCGCCGGGCGGTGAGCATGGTGTCCACGAAGAGCCGGTAGCCGCGCGCGGTCGGGATGCGGCCCGCCGAGGTGTGCGGACTCGCGACGAGGCCCAGTTCCTCGAGGTCGGACATCACGTTGCGGATGGTCGCGGGCGACAACTCGAGCCCGGAGGCGCGCGACAGCGTGCGCGATCCCACGGGCTGCCCCTCCGCGATGTAGCGCTCGATCAGGGCTTTCAACAACAGCTTGGCACGTTCGTCGAGCATCTTGGCCTGCCTGCTATGAGGCTGCGTCGATTCTAAGCGGTGAGACGCGGGGAATCGACCGGTCGCCGCGGCGAAATCAATGATGTAATCGGCCGATGAAATCGATCTTCCGGCAGGTGGCGCTGATCGGCAAGTACCATGCCGCGGGTCCGGCCGCCCAGGCCGACTCCACGCGCGCGGCGCTGGAGCAGATCGCCCGCTTCGTCGAGTCGCAGGGCTGCGAGGTCGCGGTCCACGACGAGACCGCGGCCATCGCCGGCCTCGAGGGCTACGCCACGCTCGACGTCGCCGGCATCGGCGCGCGGTGCGACCTCGGCCGGGTGGTGGGCGGCGACGGCACCATGCTGGGTATCGGTCGGCAGCTCGCCTCGCACGGCGTGCCCCTCAGCGGCATCATCCAGGGACGGCTCGGCTGCATCACCGACATCGCGCTCGACCAATATGCGCACCTGCTGCCGCCCATGCTGGCCGGCGAGTACGAAGAGGACTTCCGCACGCTCATGCACGCGCACGTGCTGCGCGACGGGCGATGCGTCTTCGAGGCGCTCGCCATGAACGACGTGGTGGTGCATCGCGGCACGACCTCGGGCATGGTCGAGATCCGCGTCGAGGTCGACGGCCACTTCGTCGCGAGCCAGCGCGCCGACGGGCTGATCGTGGCCACACCCACGGGCTCGAGCGCGTACGCGCTGTCCGCGGGCGGCCCGCTGCTGCATCCGTCCAACCCCGGCTGGGTGCTGGTGCCGATCGCGCCGCACACCCTGTCGAACCGGCCGATCGTGCTGCCCGACGCGGCTGAGGTGGCCATCGAGCTCGTGTCCGGCCGCGACGCCAGCGCGAACTTCGACATGCAGTCGCTCGCCGAGCTGCTGCACGGCGACCGCATCGTGGTGCGGCGCTCGGAGCACAAGGTACGCTTCCTGCATCCGCGCGGCTGGACCTATTTCGACACCCTTCGCAAGAAGCTGCACTGGAACGAGGGCGGCGGCACATGATGAAAAGAATCGCCCTGCGCGATTTCGTGATCGTTCGCGAGCTGGAGCTCGAACTCGCGGCCGGATTCTCGGTGCTGACGGGCGAGACGGGCGCGGGCAAGTCGATCCTGATCGACGCGCTGCAGCTCGCGCTGGGCTCGCGCGCCGACGCGACCGTGGTGCGCGAGGGCGCCGCGCGCGCCGACATCACGGCCGAGTTCGACCTGCCGCCGGACCTCGCCCCGTGGCTGAAGGAAGCCGGGTTCGAAGGCGGCGACTCGCTGCTCGTGCGCCGCACCATCGACACGCAGGGCAAGAGCCGCGCCTGGGTCAACGGCGCCCCGGCGACGGCAACGCAGCTGCGCGAACTGGGCGAACAGCTCGTCGACATCCACGGACAGCACGCCTGGCAAAGCCTCACCCGGCCGGCGTCGGTGCGCGAGCTGCTCGACGCCTATGCGGGACTCGACACGCGCCCCCTGCAGCAGCACTGGCAAGGCTGGCGCACCGCGCAGAAGGTGCTGGCCGAGGCGCGCACGGCACAGGACTCGCTGCAGCGCGAGCGCGAACGACTCGCCTGGCAGATCGGCGAAGTCGACAAGCTGGCGCCGGCCGCGGACGAGTGGGACGAACTGAACGCGAGCCACACGCGCCTGTCGCACGCCCAGGCCCTGATCGATGCGGCGCAGGGCGCCATCGAACGGCTGCAGGGCGACGAAGCCGGCGCAACGGACAGCCTGTCGAAGTCGCTCGATGCCGTGCGCGGGCTGGAGCACCTGGAGCCGCGCTTCCGCGAAGTGGCCGAGGTGCTCGCCTCCGCGCTCGCGCAGGCCGAGGACGCATCGCATTCCCTGCAGTCGTATCTGCGCCGCGCCGATCTCGACCCCGCGCGCCTGGCCGAGCTCGACGAGCGCATGGGCCTGTGGCTGTCGCTCGCGCGGCGCTACAAGCGCACGCCCGACGAGCTGCCCGCGCTGCTCGAGGGCTGGAAGCAGGAGCTCGCGCGACTCGATGCGGCGGCCGATCTGGCCGCGCTGGAAGCGGCGGAGCGCGCGGCCCATGCGGCGTTCGCCGCCGAAGCCAGGGCCGTGACCAAGGCGCGCACGAAGGCGGCCCCGCAACTGTCGAAGGCCGTGACGGCCGCGATGCAGGGGCTCGGCATGCAGGGCGGCAAGTTCGAGGTGGCGCTGGAGAAATCCGCCGAACCGGCGTCCAGCGGCATGGAGGACGTCGCATTCCTCGTCGCGGGACATGCAGGCGCGACCCCGCGGCCCATCGGCAAGGTGGCCTCGGGCGGCGAGCTCTCGCGCATCGCGCTGGCCATCGCTGTGACGACGAGCCGGCTCGGCGCCGCGCAGACGCTGATTTTCGACGAGGTCGACTCGGGCGTGGGCGGCGCGGTCGCCGAGACCGTGGGCCGGCTCATGAAGCAGCTCGGCAAAGACAGGCAGGTGCTCGCCGTGACGCACCTGCCGCAGGTCGCGGCCTGCGCCGATCATCACCTCGTCGTCGCCAAGCGCGGCGGGGCGCAGGGCGTGGCGAGCACCGTGACGCCCGTCGAGGGCGAGAAGCGCGTGGCCGAGGTGGCGCGCATGCTCGGCGGGGAGCGCCTGTCGGGCACGACCCTCGCGCATGCCAAGGAAATGCTGGGACTCCCATGAGCGCCGCCCGGCCGCCCGAAGGCGCTCGCACCGCAGTGAAAAGCACGGAGGTTTTCCATTGACCGATCCGATCCCCACCACCGGGCTGGAGCTGATCCTCATCACGGGCATGTCGGGCTCCGGCAAGTCGGTCGGGCTGCGCGCGCTCGAGGACGCCGGCTACTACTGCGTCGACAACCTGCCGCCCGAGCTGCTGCTGTCCTTCGTCGCGCTCGAGCAGCAGCACAGCGCGCGTCGCGTCGCCATCGCCATCGACGTGCGAAGCGCGACCTCGCTGCCGCTCGTGCCCGCGCAACTGCGCGAGCTGCAGCGGCAGGGCGTGGCGGTGCTGACCCTGTTTCTCGACTCCACGACGGATACGCTGGTGCGCCGCTTCTCCGAGACGCGGCGCCGCCATCCGCTGTCGGTGAACCGGCCGACCACGCTTGAAGGCGGCGTGCTCGACCAGCATCATGCGCTGGTGGACGCCATCGAGCTCGAGCGCGAGGTGCTCGCCGACCTGCGCGAGCAGGCGCACGTGATCGACACGAGCGTGCTGCGGCCGGCGCAGTTGCAGGCGTACGTGAAGGCGCTGCTCTCGGCGCCCGCCAACCAGCTCACGCTCGTGTTCGAGTCCTTCGCGTTCAAGCGCGGCATTCCGGTCGACGCCGACTACGTGTTCGACGTGCGCATGCTGCCGAACCCGCACTACGAGGCGGAGCTGCGCGACCTGACGGGGCTCGACGGGCCGGTCGTCGAATTCCTGAAGCAGTATCCCGAGGTGGAGCAGATGTACCGCCACATCGAGCAGTTCCTGCAGCACTGGCTGGAGCCGCTCGCGCGCAACCACCGCAGCTACGTGACGGTCGCCATCGGCTGCACCGGCGGGCAGCACCGCTCGGTGTACCTGGTGGAGCGGCTCGCCGCCGCCTTCGGGCACCGCTGGACGACGCTGAAGCGCCACCGCGAAGCCGACGTCATGAAGCCAAAAGCCGCCTGACCGGCGCGGGCAGGCCCAGCGCGGGCCAGGCATCGGCGGCGAACCATGCGCCTTCCGTCGCGCGCCACGAGGCGGGTACGTCCACTTCGACCGGGTGCAGATGCAGGTCCTTGTGCGTGAGCACGTGGACGAAGGGCTCGGCATCGCGCACGCGCGCACGGGGCGGCAGGCAGGCGTCGAGTTCGTCGCGACTCTCGTACACGGGCAGGCAGTAGAGGCCGGCCCACACACCCGTGGCAGGCCGCTTCTGCAGCCACACCGCGCCGTCCTTCCTGCGCGCGCGCAGCAGCCACAGCGACTGCGCGGTGCGCTTCAGCTTGCGCGTCTTCACCGGATAGTTCTGCGGCGCGCCTTCGCGGGCGCCGATGCACAGCGAATGCACGGGGCAGATCAGGCAACTCGGGTTGCGCGGCAGGCACACGGTCGCGCCGATGTCCATCAAGCCCTGCGTGTAGCGCGGCATGGCGCGATGCAGGTCGCGCGTGGGCAGAAGCGCCGTCGCGTGGTCCCACAGTTCGCGCTCGTTCGCCGACGACGCGAGGTCCTTGCCGAAGCCGAGCGCACGCGCGAGCACGCGCTTGACGTTGCCGTCGAGGATGGCGATGCGTTCGCCGAAGCACAGCGACGCGACGGCGGCCGCCGTGGAGCGGCCGATGCCGGGCAGGGTTTCGAGCTCGGCCGCCGTGCACGGTAACTCGCCGCCGAAACGTTCGACGACCTCCTGCGCGCACTTGTGCAGGTTGCGCGCGCGGCTGTAGTAGCCGAGGCCGCTCCAGAGCGCGAACACGTCGTCCTCGCTCGCGGCGGCGAGGGCGCGGACGTCGGGAAAACGCTCCAGGAAACGGGCGTAGTAGCCGAGCACCGTCGCCACCTGCGTCTGCTGAAGCATGACCTCGGACAGCCAAACGCGGTACGCGTCGCGCGTGTTCTGCCAGGGCAGATGGTTGCGGCCGTGAGAGGCTTGCCAGCGCACGACGCGCGCGGAAAAGTCCGCGAACTCGCCGGCGTCCGGAGTCCCCGCGCGCCGCGCGGGCGGCGCCCTCATGCGGTCTTCAGCACGGGCTCGTTCGAGGCCGCCGTGTCGGCCGCCGGCGGGTTCGTGAGATGCGAGGTGAGTTCGGCGAGCTTCGCGTCGAGCTGGTCGAGCGCGGCCTCTTGCGCATCGATCTCGCCGATGCGGTCGTCGAGGCCCGAGGCGGCCTCCTGGATCCGCTCGATCGCCTCGATCCGGCGTCCGAAGTTGCGGCGGCGCTCGCGCAACTGCGCATCGAGCTGCGCGGCGGCGGACTTGTTCCAGAGCTCCACTTCGCCCAGCGCGGACTCGTACACCACGCGCAGCCGGGTGGCGAGCGCGCGCACCAGGCGATCGGCGAACTCGGGCTGCGCGAGCCTCAGCGCATTGCCCACGCCGAGGTACTGGTTGTGGCTGCGCTCCACGAGGTCGAGGTCGCGCTCGTAGCGCGCGAGTTCGGGCTCGCGCGGCGCCTGCAGCGAGAAGCCGTATTCGGCGTTCAGCTGGCGGAAGGTGCCGGTGAGCATGGACTGGATTTCCGCGCTGGTCGATTGCGCCTTGCGCAAGCCCGCGCGCAGCCGGTTGAAGGTCTCGCCGTAGGCCTTCTTCACCCCGAGCTTGATCCCGGGCTGGCGCAGCGCCTTCGTGAGTTCCGCCATCTCGGCCTTGAGCGTGCTCGTGCCCAGCAGCGCGAACACTTCGCGCAGCAGCTTCAGGTGGACCGAGCGCACGGCGTGGATCTTCGCGCCGCTCGCGTCGAAGTCGCCCTGCTCCTGCTCGATGCGGGCGCGCATGTGCCGGATCACGGAGGTGTTCTTGCCGCGCAGGCCCTTGAGCTCCACCATCTGTTCGGCCAGGTCGCGGCGGCGGATGTTGATGACGCGCGTGGCCTCGTGCCGCAGTTCCGCGATGCTGCCCGACACCGCCGCGCGCAGGATCGCCTGGCGCTGGCCCATGACGCCGAACGCGAGCGCCTGCTCGAGCACGGGCAGCTCGCTTTTCTTCAGCAGCTCGGCGTCGTTGTTGACCTTGGCGACCAGGCCCTTCTGCGCCGACACCGGAATCACGCGCTCCTGCGGCAGGCCCAGGATCTCGGCCGTGGTCGCGCGCTGCCGGTCGATCTGCGACTGCACCTGCGCGGGGGTGGACAGCGCGTCCCACATCGTGTCGATCTTGTTCAGGACCACCAGCCGCGCTTCGGTGCTGCCGCCGTTCTCGGCAACCAGGTGCTCGCGCCAGATCGTGAGGTCGGACTTGGTGACGCCGGTGTCGGCCGCGAGGATGAACACCACCGCGTGCGCCTGGGGAATCAGGTTGACCGTCAGCTCGGGCTCGGCGCCGATCGCGTTGAGGCCCGGCGTGTCGAGGATGACGAGCCCCTGCTTCAGCAGGGGATGCGCGATGTTGATGAGGGCATGGCGCCAGCGCGGAACTTCGATCAGGCCGTCGTTGCCGACCATCGGGTTGTCCTCGGGCACGTCCTCGTGCCAGAAACCGAGCGCCTTGGCCTCCTCGGGCGGCACGCGCACCACCTCGGAGACCTTCTCGAGCGCCTGCGCGAGCTGGCCGGGATCGTTGACGTCCAGGTCGACGCGCAGCCACTTCTCGGGCACCGCGCGCCACTCCATCAGCGGCTGCGGCTGCATGCGCGTCTCGATCGGCAGGAGGCGCAGGCAAGGGGGCACTTCGGCGTCGTAGCCCAGCTCGGTCGGGCACATCGTCGTGCGTCCGGCCGAAGCCGGCATGATGCGGCGCTTGTAGCCGGCGAAGAAGATCGCGTTGATCAGCTCGGACTTGCCGCGCGAAAACTCGGCGACGAAGGCGACCATCACCTTGTCGGAACGCATCTGCGTCTCGAGGCGGCGCAGCCGCTCCTCGACCGCGCTGTCGAGCAGCTCGTGGTCCTTCAGCCACTCGGCCAGCAGCTTCAGGCGCAGCGCGAACTCGCGCCGCCATGCGCCATGCTGGTCGAATTGATCGTTGAACGAAGTGGCCAAAGACTGTCCCGTCACCCGAGGCGAATGCGTTTTGACGAATGCGTTTTGACTATAGCATTCGGCGACCGCGCCACCCTCACGGTTTCTGGCACGCGGGACAGAAATACGTGGCGCGCTGGCCCTGGCGGATCGTCCGGATCGGCGTGCCGCAGACGCGGCACGGCTCGCCCGCCCGGTCGTAGACCATCGCCTCGAGCTGGAAGTATCCCGTCTTGCCCTCGGCGCTGGAGAAGTCGCGCAGGGTGCTGCCGCCCTTGTCCACCGCCTTGGCGAGCACCGCGCGAACCGACGCATGCAGGCGCGCGGCGCGCGGGCGGCTGATGCGCGAGGCGGGCGTCGTGGGCCGGATGCCGGCGAGGAACAGGGCCTCGGACGCATAGATGTTGCCCACGCCGACCACGACGTCGCCCGCGAGCAGGACCTGCTTGACCGGGGCCTTGCGCCGCTTCAGCGCCGCATGGAAGGCGACGGGGTCGAAGTGCGCCTCCAGCGGCTCGACCCCCAGGCCGCCGAGCAGCTTGGCCGCGGGCGCGCTCGCCTCGTCGTCGGCGAACACCACGGCGCCGAAACGGCGGGGATCGTTCAGGCGCAGGACGCCGCGGTCGGTGACGAGGTCGAAGTGGTCGTGCGCGCCGGCCTCGGGCACGTCCGGTGCGAAAAGGAGGCTGCCCGACATCCCGAGATGCAGCAGGAGCAGCCCGCGGTCGAGGTCCATCAGCAGGTACTTGCCGCGGCGGCGCACGCCCTGCACCATGCGGCCGACCAGCGTGGACGGCTCGACGCCGAGCGGCCAGCGCAGCGCCTTGCCCACGCGCACGTCCACGATGCGCGCGCCCTCGATGCGCGTCGCGAAACTTCGGCGGGTGACTTCGACTTCGGGGAGTTCCGGCATGGCGGGCTGGATTATTATGGTTCGATGAAGAGATTCCCCCGGGTCGCCGCCGGCGTCGGCCTCGCGCTGGCCGCCGCTCTCGCGCACGCGCAGCCCACCGCCGTGCAGGCGACGCCCACCCCCAAGCCGACCCCCAGCGCCCTCACCGGCGAACTGTTCTACCAGTTGCTGCTCGGCGAGCTCAACGCACGCGGCGACGAGCCGGGCACCGGCTTCGCGCTGATCCTCGACGCGGCGCGCAAGACGAACGACCCGGCGCTGTACCAGCGCGCGGTCGACATCGCGTTCCAGAACCGCTCCGGCGAGTCGGCGCTGCAGGCCGCGCGCGCCTGGAAGCAGGCCCTGCCGAAGTCGCGCGACGCCAACCGCTACGTGCTGCAGATCCTGCTCGCGCTCAATCGCCTCGCCGACACCGCGGAGCCCCTGCGCACGGAGATCGCGCTGGCCGAGCCGAAGGATCGCGCGGCGGCGATCGCCGCCCTCCCCCGCCTCTATGCCCGCGTGTCCGACAAGAAGGCGGCCGCGGCGCTCATCGAACAGGTGCTCGCCGAGCACTTCGCCAGCCCCGCGCTCGGCCCCGCCGCCTGGACGGCCGTCGGCCGCGCGCGGCTCGCCGCCGGCGATGCGACGGGCGCGCTCGACGCCGCGCGCCGGGGGCAGGCCCTGAATGCCCGCGCCGAAGGACCGGCCCTGCTCGCGCTCGAACTGATGAACCCGAAGCAGCCGCAGGCCGAGGCGCTGGTGAGGAAGTATCTCGAGGACAAGCCGCTGCCCGAGCTGCGCATGGGCTACGCGCGCAACCTGCTCGACGCGCAGCGCTACCCCGACGCGCTGGAGCAGTTGCGCTTCATCACGGCGGAGAAGCCCGATTTCGCGGAGGCCTGGCTGGTGCAGGGCACTTTGATGGTCCAGGAGAACCAGCTCCCGGCCGCCGAGAAATCGCTGATGCGGTTCGTCGAGCTCTCGCAGGGCATGTCGTCGGAGGAGCGCAGCCGCGGCCTCGCGCAGGCCTATCTCTCGCTTGCGCAAATCGCCGAGAGGCGAAAGGACTACGCCGCGGCCGGCGCCTGGCTCGACCGCATCGACAACCCGCAGTCGCTGGTCGCGACGCAGAACCGCCGCGCTTCGCTGCTCGCCCGCCAGGGCCGCCTCGACGAGGCCCGCAAGCTGATCCGCGACCTGCCCGAACGCAACCCGGGCGACGCGCGCGGCAAGCTCATGGCCGAGGTCGGCCTGCTGCGCGAGCAGAAGCAGTACCGGGCCGCGTACGAGCTTCTCGCCGAGGCGATCCGCAAGGACCCGAAGGACGTGGACCTGATGTACGACCAGGCCATGATGGCCGAGAAGCTCGACAACCTGGGCGAGATGGAGAGGCTGCTGCGCCTCGTGATCGCGAGCAAGCCCGACTACCAGCATGCGTACAACGCGCTCGGCTATTCGCTCGCGGACCGCAACGTGCGGCTGCCCGAGGCCAAGCAGCTGATCCAGAAGGCGCTGGAGCTCGCGCCGGGCGACCCGTTCATCACCGACAGCCTCGCGTGGGTCGAGTTCCGCATGGGCAACAAGGCCGAGGCGCTGCGCCTGCTCGAGGGAGCGTACAAGCAGCGGCCCGACCCCGAAATCGCCGCCCACTACGGCGAGGTGCTGTGGAGCCTCGGCCAGCGCGATCGCGCGCAGAGCATCTGGCGCGAGGGGCTGCTGATGAACAGCGAAAACGAGACGCTGGTCGAGACGCTCAAGCGGCTGCGGGTCCGCCCATGACGGGGTGGCTCGCGCGCGCCGCACTGGCGTTGACGGTCGCGGCGGCGGCAGGTTGCGCGGCGCCGCCGCGTGCGCCCTCGACGGACGAGGCCGCCACGAGCTGGAGCGGCCGGCTTTCGCTTCAGGTCGAGGACCGGCGGCTCGCCTCGTTCTCCGCCGGCTTCGACCTGCAGGGCTCGGCGCAGCAGGGCGAACTCACGCTGACCGGGCCGCTCGGCGGCACGGTGGCCGTGCTGAACTGGCGGCCGGGCGCCGCCACGATGAAGTCGGGCGAGCGGACGTCGCGCGAATTTCCGTCCCTCGAGGCGCTGGCCGCCGAGGCGACCGGCACGCCGCTGCCCATTGCCGCGCTCTTCGACTGGCTGCGTGGCGTCGACACGCGGGTCCCCGGCTGGGAAGCCGACCTCTCCGAGGTCGCGCAAGGGCGACTGCGGGCGCGCCGCGTCGATCCGCCGCCGGCCGCCGACCTGCGCATCGCTTTCGAGCGCTGAAGCGCGCTGCATGACCGCCATGAAGGCGATCTTCGACGTACCCGCCCCGGCCAAGCTCAACCTGTTCCTGCACGTCACGGGGCGGCGCGCCGATGGCTACCACCTGCTGCAGTCGGCCTTCATGCTCATCGACTGGTGCGACACGCTGCATTTCGAGCGGCGCCCCGGCGGAGCCATCAGCCGCGAGGACCTGGGCGACCCGCTGCCGGCGGACGATCTCGTGCTGCGCGCGGCGCGGGCCCTGCAAAGCGCGGCGGGCGTGGCCGAGGGCGCCCACATCGCCATCGACAAAAGCATACCCGCGCAGGCCGGCATGGGCGGCGGCTCGTCCGATGCGGCCTCGTGCCTGCTTGCGCTTCATCGCCTGTGGAATCTCCGCCTGTCGCTGGCCGAGCTGAGCGCCATCGGCCTGCGGCTGGGCGCCGACGTGCCGTTCTTCCTCGGCGGGCGCAACGCCTGGGTCGAAGGCATCGGCGAGTCCCTCGTGCCGATCGAGGTGCCGGCGGCGCGCTTCGCGGTGGTCAAGCCCGCCGCCGGACTGGAGACGAAGACGGTCTTCGGCGACCCGGAACTCGAGCGCGACACCGATGCTGCTACAATCGCGGGCTTTGCTGCAAACCCGTTTGGTTTCGGGCGCAACGACTTGCAGCCGGTGGCCGAAAAGCACTGCCCGGAAGTGGGGCAGGCGGTTCGGTGGCTGGCCTCGCAGGAGTTCTCGAAAGACGTCTCGAAAGGGACGGCGCGCATGACGGGCTCGGGTAGTGCGGTGTTCGCGAAGCTGGAGCCGGCCGCAAGCTGGCGACCGCAGGTCGTTCCGCCGGGCTGGAAAGTGCGGGAATGCGGCAATATGGAGGTTCATCCGTTGTTCGGGTGGGCATCCAGCGACAATTCATCGGCGGGCGGCTGAAGTTTTCTTCGGCCTCCAACCTGTGTAGGGGAGTCGCCAAGTTGGTTAAGGCACCGGATTTTGATTCCGGCATTCGAGGGTTCGAGTCCTTCCTCCCCTGCCAAATATTCTGTTCAACGTCATGCAGGTTGCCGCGCCCCCTCCCGACTTCATGGTCTTCACCGGCAATGCCAACCCGGCATTGGCGCAGGAGATCGCGAGCCACCTCGGCATCACGCTGGGCGCCGCGTCGGTCGGGCGCTTCTCGGACGGCGAAGTCACCGTCGAGATCAACACCAACGTCCGCGCCCGCGACGTCTTCGTCGTGCAGTCCACCTGCGCCCCGACGAACGAGAACCTGATGGAACTGCTGATCATGGTCGATGCGCTCAAGCGCGCCTCGGCCGAGCGGATCAGCGCCGTCATCCCCTACTACGGCTACGCCCGCCAGGACCGCCGCCCGCGCTCCAGCCGCGTGCCGATCTCGGCGCGGGTCGTGGCCAACCTGCTCGAGACCGTGGGCGTGGCGCGCGTGCTGACGATGGACCTGCACGCCGACCAGATCCAGGGCTTCTTCGACATTCCGGTCGACAACATCTACGCGTCTCCCGTGCTGCTGGGCGACCTGCGCCTGAAGAACTACGAAGACCTGATCGTGGTGTCGCCCGACGTCGGCGGCGTGGTGCGCGCCCGCGCGCTCGCCAAGCAGCTCAACTGCGACCTCGCCATCATCGACAAGCGCCGCCCGCGCGCGAACGTGAGCGAAGTGATGCACGTCATCGGCGAGATCGAGGGCCGCAACTGCGTGATCATGGACGACATGATCGACACCGCCGGCACGCTCGTGAAGGCCGCCGAGGTGCTCAAGGAGCGCGGCGCGAAGAACGTCTACGCGTATTGCACGCACCCGGTCTTTTCCGGCCCCGCCATCGAGCGCCTGTCCAAGGGCACGGCGCTCGACGAAGTGGTGGTCACCAACACCATTCCCCTGTCGGACGCCGCCCACGGGTGCGGCAAGATCCGCCAGGTCACCGTGGCGCCGCTGATCGCCGAGACGATCCAGCGCATCGCCCGGGGCGAATCGGTGATGAGTCTGTTCTCCGACCAGACCAACCTGTTCTAGATTTTTTAGCCGTCCCGCATCGCGGGGCATTTGTGAAACCGGGAGCGCACTGGTCGCGGTGGCCCCCGAATTGGAGAACGTCATGAAATTCGTCGCTTTCGAGCGCGCCAAGCAGGGTACGGGTGCGAGCCGCCGTCTCCGCGTTTCCGGCAAGACGCCGGGCATCGTCTATGGGGGCGCCGGCCAGCCGCAGCTGATCGAGCTCGATCACAACGCGCTGTGGCACGCCCTGAAGAAGGAAGCCTTCCACTCCTCCATCCTCGAGATGGAAGTCGGCGGCAACACCGGCAAGGTGCTGCTGCGCGACGTGCAGTACCACCCGTACAAGCAGCAGGTCGTCCACATCGACTTCCAGCGCGTCGACGCCAACACGCGCCTGCACATGAAGGTGCCGCTGCACTTCAAGGGCGCCGAGGAATCGCCGGCCGTGAAGGTCGACAACTGCCTGGTCAACCCGGTGATGAACGATCTCGACATCTCGTGCCTGCCGGCCGACCTGCCCGAGTTCATCGACGTCGACCTCTCGGGCCTGAAGAAGGGCGCGACGCTGCACCTGAACGACATTGCGCTGCCCAAGGGCGTGAAGGTGGTCACGCACGGCAAGCCGAACCCGGTGGTCGTGTCGGTGGTGACGCCGGTGGCCGAGGAAGTGGCGGAGCCGGCCGACGCCGCGGCCGCCACCGACGCCAAGGCCGCACCGGCCAAGGGCGGCAAGGCCCCGGCCAAGGACGCGAAGGCCGCGCCCGCCAAGGACGCCAAGAAGAAGTAAGCTGCGCCCGGACGACGCGTTGTCCGGTGTCAGGTCAACGGCCCGCTCATGCGGGCCGTTTTCGTTATGAATCCTTTCTTATGATCAAACTCTTCGTCGGATTGGGCAACCCCGGCCCCGAATACGAAGCCACGCGCCACAACGCGGGGTTCTGGTGGATCGACGCGCTCGCGCGCGAGCTGAAGGCCACGCTGTCGTACGACAAGGGCTATCAGGCACTCGTGGCGCGCTGCAACCTGCACGGCCAGGTGTTCTGGCTGCTGCAGCCGCAGACCTTCATGAACCTCTCGGGCCGCTCGGTCGCGGGCCTGGCGCGCTTCTTCAAGATCAAGCCCGAAGAGATCCTGGTGGTCCACGACGAACTCGACGTCGTCCCCGGCCAGGCCAAGCTCAAGTTCGGCGGCAGCCACGCCGGCCACAACGGCCTGCGGGACATCCATGCCCAGCTGGGTACGGGCGACTACTGGCGGCTGCGCCTGGGAATCGGTCACCCCGGCGTGAAGTCCGAGGTGATCCACTGGGTCCTGAAGAAACCCGCGCCGGAGCAGCGGGCGGACATGGAGGACTGCGTGGCGCGCACCCTCAAGGCGTTCCCTGCCCTGCTGGCGGGCGAGATGGAAAAGGCGACGCTCGTCATCCACACCCACAAGGCGCCGCGGCCCAAGCCGCCGCGGCCGGAGAAGCCGCCCGCACCGGAAGGACAGAGCCCCCCATGAGAAGAACGACCTTCGCCTGTCTTGCCCTTGTCATGACCTTCGGTGCCGGCACCGCGGGCGCCCAGACGGTCTGGCGCTGCGGCAACGCCTACAGCCAGCAGCCGTGCGCCGACGGCACGCCGCTCGAGGCCGCCGACGCGCGCACGCGCGAGCAGGCGCAACAAGCGAGCGACGCCGCGAAGCGGGATGCGAAGGTGGCCGACACGATGGCGGCGGACCGGGCGAAGGAGGATTCCCGTCATTCGCGCGAAGGCGGGAATCCAGGGCTCCCACAAGGCCGGAAGGAAGCCCTGGGTCCCCGCCTTCGCGGGGACGACGGCGTCAGGATCAAGCCCACGGCAAAGAAGAAGGCGAAGAAGCCCGAACACTTCACCGCCACCGTCCCCGGCACGGTCAAGCCGAAAACGAAGAAAAATAAAAAAGGCTCAGCCTGAGGCCTGCGACTTCAGGCGCAGGTACTTCTGGAACAGGGTCTCGCGGTCCTCGACGAACGCCGGATTGACCGGGATGCACGCGACCGGGCAAACCTGCACGCACTGCGGCTCGTCGAAGTGGCCGACGCATTCGGTGCATTTGTGCGGATCGATCTGGTAGATCTCCGGTCCGAGGAATATTGCCGCATTCGGGCATTCCGGCTCGCAGACGTCGCAGTTGATGCACTCGTCGGTGATCAGCAGGGCCATGAATGCATTATCCTCTGCCATCATAATTGTGTGAGAATGTAACAACATCGACATCGGGGACATCATGGAGAGGTGTGCATGCGGCGTGTGGTTGGCGCTTGCTTTCAGCGCGACCCAGGCAAGTGCACAGGTCACCGGGCCTGCGCGGCCCGATGCAGGAACCCTGCAGGAGCGCCCGCGAATCGCACCGACCCTGCCGGCACCCGGCGGACCCCGTCTGGCGCCGCCGCCGTCCGCCCCGGTCGCGGCGCCACCTTCGGTGCAACTCGTCCCCGCCGCCTTCCGATTCACGGGCAACACCGTCTTCACGGCTGAAGCGCTGCAAGCCGTCGTGGCCCGGCGCGTCGGTCACGCCACCGACCTCTCGGGTTTGCAGGAGGCGGCCCGCGACGTGCGGGAGTACTACCAGGACCGCGGCTACCTCCTCACCGACGCTTTCATCCCCGAACAGGCGCTCGCGCGCGAAGGCGGCACGGTCACGATCGAGATCGTCGAGGCCCGTGTCGGCCGGGTCGAGGTGAAGTCGGAAGGAAGCACGGCGCCCGCGCCCCGCGTCTTCTCCGCCGTGCGTCGCGCCCTGCCGCCGGGTTCGCACGCCACCGACCACGCGCTCGACCTTCCCGTGCTGCTCGTGCGCGACCTCTCCGGCCACGACGCCACGGCCGTGATTCAGCCCGGGGCCCGAACCGGCGAAGTCGATCTGGTCGTCACGGTACGCGCGCAGCCGCGCGACTACGAGGCATCGCTGGCGATCGACAACCACGGCGTACGTTCGGCCGGACGCTGGCGTGCGACCGCGGGCGTCGATGCGAGCAACGTGAGCGGCCGGGGCGACTCGCTGAGTGCGCGCGTGCAGGTGGCGCAGATCACCGAGTCGCGGCTGTACCGGCTCGCGTACACCGTCCCCGTCGCGGATGCCGGCACGCGCGCGACGCTGGCGCTGGCCCGCAGCGAATACGCGCTCGGCGGCGCCTTCGAGGCGCTGGGCGCGCACGGCACGGCGAACGTCGCCGCCGCATCCTTGCTGCATCCCCTCGTGCGCGGCCGCACCGCCAGCCACTGGGCGCTCGCCTCGTTCGAGCACAAGCAGCTCGAAGACAGGCTCGCCGCCGGTCCCGACGCGAGCCGGCGTATCGGCCTCGTGCGCGTGGGCATCGCGGGCAATGCACTGCGCGAAGGCGCGGCGAGCCAGCCGGGCAGCGGCGCGCTCACCAGCTACGCGGCGAGCGTGGCCTGGGGCCGCCTCGGCCTCGACGGTGCCTCGTCGCTGATCGACGCCGGCGCGGGCGGCTTGCGCACGCAGGGCCGCTTCTCGAAATTCAATGGCGAACTGCAGCGCACGCAATTCCTTTCGCCGCGCTGGAGCATCGTGTCTTCGCTTCAGGCCCAGTACGCGTTCGACAACCTCGCGTCCGCCGAGAAGATGACGCTCGGCGGCCCCGTCGGCGTGCGCGCGTTCGCCTCCGGCGAAGGCGTCGGCGACCACGGCGTGCTCGGCTCGGCAGAGCTTCGCTATCAGCTCGCGGCCGCATCGCCGCTGCCCGTGGGCGTCGGCGTGTTCTACGACGCGGGCCGCGTGCGCGCGAGCCGCGATCCCGTGCAGGCGAGCGGCAACCAGCGCACGCTCGCGGGCGCGGGCTTCTCGCTGCTGCTCGGCGGCGCGGGGCGCTTCGTCGCGGCCGCTTCCGTCGCGTGGCAGACGAGCGCCGGTCGCACGGCAGCCGGCGATCGCTCGCGCGCTTTCTGGCTCACCGCGCAGACGCGGTACTGACCGCCGCCAGGAAAAAGTGACTTCGACCATGCCGTCCACACCCGCCGCGTCGCCTCACGCCTCGCCCCGCGCGTGGCGCCGCGTGCGGACGGAGGTCGTGCGGCTGTCGCGCAAGCTGAGCGTGGTCTATCGCATCGGCCAGCGCGCGCGCCTCGCGCCTGCTCGCGATGCTGATGGCATTCGCGGGCCACGGCGCGCACGCGCTGCCCCAGGGCATGAACGTGGCGGCCGGCAGCGTCGGCGCGAGCCCGTCCGCGCCGGGCACGCTCGTACTGCAGCAGACCACGCCGCGCGCGATCCTCGACTGGCGCAGCTTCTCCATCGGCGCGGGCGAATCGGTGCGCTTCGTGCAGCCGGATGCGCGCTCCGCCGTACTCAACCGCGTGATCGGCAACGATCCGTCGGCCATCCACGGCTCGCTGTCCGCGAACGGACAGGTGTTCCTCGTCAATCCGGCCGGCGTGCTGTTCGGCCGCGGCGCGCAGGTGGACGTGGGCTCGCTTGCCGCGAGCACGCTCGCCATCGGCAACGCCGATTTCCTCTCGGGGCGGCTCGTGCTCCAGGGCGGCAGCGGCGTGGTGACGAACGAAGGCTCGATCCGCGCGGCCAGGGGCGGCTACGTGCTGCTGGCCGCGCCGCAGGTCGCGAACTCGGGCCGCATCGAAGCGGACGGCGGCGCGATCGGCCTCGCCGCCGGCTCGCGCGTTTCCATCGACAGCTCGGGCGCGGGCCTCGTGCGCTTCTCGGTCGATGCCGCGGTGGTCGGCGCGCACGTGGCCAACAGCGGCACGCTTGAGGCCGACGGCGGACGGATCGCGCTGCATGCGCGCGCGCTCGGCGACGCGCTCGCCACGGTCGTCAACCAGACCGGAACGATCCGCGCGCAGACGGCGGTCGAGCGCGACGGGTTGATCGTGTTGTCGGGCGGAACGAGCGGCGTGGTGCAGGCCGGCGGAACCATCGACGCACGCGGCGTGCAGGCGGGCCGCGCGGGCGGCCGCATCGAAGTCCTCGGCGACAAGGTCGCGGTCCTCGGGGGCGCGACACTCGATGCCTCCGGCGCGGCCGGCGGCGGCACGGTCCTGGTCGGCGGGGACTACCAGGGCGCGGCGGCCTCGTCGCCCAACGCGAACCGCACCTTCGTCGCCGCGGGCGCCACGCTGAAGGCCGACGCCACCGAGCGCGGCGACGGCGGCAAGGTGGTCGTGTGGGCCGATGGCGACACGCGCTTTGCCGGCGTCATCGGTGCGCGCGGCGGCCCCGACGGCGGCGACGGCGGCGTCGTCGAGGTCTCAGGCAAACAGGCACTCGACTTCAAGGGCAAGGTGGACGTGACGTCGCCGCACGGCACGGGCGGCAAGGTGCTGCTCGATCCGCAGGACATCGTCATCTCGGCGGCGCCCCAGGCGGCGCCGACGGACAACGCGGCGAACACGCCCGACGTCGCCTTCGCCGATCCGCCGGGCGCGGGGACGTACACGGTCGAAGTGGCCGACGTGACCGGCTTCAGCGAACTTTTCCTTCAGGCCACGAACAACATCACCCTCTCCGCCCCGTTGACGATGGCCGCGGGCAACAGCGTGCGCTTCGAGGCGAACAACAACATCGCGATCAACAGCGCCCTGGCCGTGTCCGGCGCAGGCACGGTGACGCTGACGGCGGACGCCGACAACAGCGGCGCGGGCACCCTCACCGTCGCGGCCGGAATCACGTCGGGCGGCGGCGCCATCACGCTCGGCGGCGCGGGTTACGTGCAGAACGCGAATATCGACGTGACGGCCGGCGCGGGCGCGATCACCGTCGCCGCCGATGCCATCGCCATCGCCGCGAACTCGGGCAACAACGCTCTCGGCACGACCGGGACGCTCACCCTGCGGCCGAAGACCGCGTCGCAGGCGATGTCGCTCGCGGGCGCGGCGGGTTTCGACCTCTCGGCCGCGGAGATCGCGGCCATCCTCGCGGGCGCCACGGGCCCCATCGTCGTCGGCGACGCCGGCAGCAGCGGCACCCTCACCATCGGCGGCGCCGCGACCTTCACGAGCCGCAACCTCACGCTCAACGCGGGCTCCATCACCGATGCGGCAGTCGCCACCATCACGGCCTCGAGCGTGTCGCTCAATGCGAACGGCGCGATCGGCACCGATGCGAGCAACGGGATCGACGTCGCCGCCGCCGGCCTGCGCGTGAACACCAGCGGCAACGCCAATGCCTTCGTGCGCTCCGGCGCGACCGCCATCAACGGAACGTCGAGCGTCGGCAGCGGCACGCTCGACCTGCGCGCCACGGGGGCCGTCACGCAGACCGCGCCGATCACCGCGGGCACGCTCAACGTGAAAACGGTCGGCACCAATCTCGCCGTCACGCTCACGAACGCCTCCAACGACGTCGGCACGCTCAGGATCCAGTCGCGCAACGCAACCGACGCGGCCAACGCGGCGGGCGCGCTGCAATTCACGAACACGGGCGCGCTCGACGTCGCGCAGGCGAACAGCACCGGCAACGTCACCTTCATCGCCGGAGGCGCGATCACGCAGAGCGGCCCCATCGCGGCGGCCACGCTCGCGACGACGACGGCAAACGACGCGGGAGCGTCCATCACGCTCACCGACGTCGGCAATGCGGTGACGACCCTGAACCTGCAGGCGCGGGACGGGACCTCGGCGGCCGTGGGTACGAACAACGTTTCGTCCGCCGCCATCGCCTTCACCGACGCCAATGGCGTCGCCGTCGCCGCCATCAACTCCGGCGCGGGCGCGGGCGGCAACGTCACCCTGCTCGCGGGCGGCGCGATCACGCAGTCCGGTCTTATCAAGGCCGATACGCTGTCGGTGACGACCGCCAGCGCCGCGGGCTCCGCGATCACGCTCAACAACGTGACCACCAATGACGCAACGCTCGTCAATTTCCAGGTGCGCGACGGCAGCGTCGCCGCCGTCGGCGCGAACAACGCCAATGCAGCCGTCAACTACCGGGACGCGAACGGCTTCGAGATCACCGGAATCAACAACGGCGCCGACGCGGCCGGCGCGGTGACGCTGCGGTCGGGCAACGCGTCGATCACGCAGAGCGGGCCGGTCAATGCCTCGACGCTCTCGGCCACGCTGGGCACGGGCGGCGCGCTCGACCTCGGCACGCAGACCAACAAGGTCGCGCAGATCGGTGCGACCACCGCCCCCGGCGGCCTCACGCTCGCCAACGGCAACAACAGCGTCACCGTGGCCGGCGCGATCGGCACGACCAATAGCGCGGTCTCCATCGACGTCGGCACGGGCACGTACACGCAGAACGCGAACATCGACGTGAACGCGGGCACGGCGCCGATCACCATCGTCGCGGACGGCATCGCCATCGCGGCCAACTCGGGTGCGAATGCGCTGGCGACCAGCGGCACGCTCACGCTGAAGCCGAAGACAGCCGCGCTCGCGATGTCGCTGGCCGGCGCGGCGCCCTTCGACCTGTCGGCCGCGGAGATCGCCGCCATCGTGACCGGCGCGACGGGACCCATCGTGATCGGCGACACGGCCTCGGGTGTGTTGACCGTCGGCGGCGCGGCGGCGTTCACGGCGAAGAACATCACGCTGAATGCCGCGTCCATCGCGGATGCGGGCGTGAACACGATCACGGCCGGAACCCTTGCGCTGAACACCACGGTGGGCGGCATCGGGACCGATGCCGCCAATGGCATCGATGCCGCGGTGACGAACCTGCGCGTGACGACCGCCGGCAATGCGAATGCTTTCCTGCGCACCGGCGCGGTCACGCTCGGCGGCGGCGCCTCCAGCGTCGGCAGCGGCACGCTGAGCCTCGCGGCGACCGGCACGGTGGCGCAGTCCGCGGGCATCACGGCCGGAACGCTCGCCGTGAAGACGCTTTCGGCGGGCACGGCGAACATCACGCTCACGAACGCCGCCAATGCCGTGGACAGCATCGACCTGCGCGCGCGCAACGCGGGCGACACGGCCAACGCGCCCGGTGTCGTGTCGTACACGAGCAGCGCTGCGGTCTCGGTCGCCGCCGCCCGCAGCGTTGGCAACGTGACGCTCGTCGCGGGCGATGCGATCACCCAGACCGGGTCCATCGAGGCGGCCACGCTGACCGCCACGACGGCGAACGACGCAGGGGCGGCCATCACCCTCGCGAACACGGCCAATGCCGTGACGTCCGTGAACCTGCAGGCCCGCACCGGAACGGTCGCGGCGGTCGGCGCGGCGAACGCGCCGGCCTCCATCTCCTTCGCGGACGCGAGCGGCTTCGCGATCACCGGCATCAACTCGGGCACGGGCGCGGGCGGCGACGTCACGCTCGTGGGCGGCGGCGCCATCACGCAAAGCGGGGCGATCAAGGCCGGCACGCTGACCGCGACGACGGCGAACGCGGCCGGCGCGGCCATCACGCTCACGACGGTCACCAACTCGGTCGCGACCCTGAATCTCCAGGCGCGAGACGGCACGCCGGCCGCCGTCGGCACGAACAACACGACCGCCGCATTGGCATTCAACAATGTCGGCGCCCTCGATGTCTCGGGCGTCAACAACGGTGCGGGCGCGGCGGGCAACGTCACGCTTGTTGCGGGCGGGGCGATCACGCAGAGCGGCCCGATCGTCGCGGCGACTCTCGCCGCCACCACCGCGCTCCCGGGGGGCGCGCCGATCACGCTTGCCGACGCCGGCAACAACGCCACGGCAGTCAACCTGCGCACGGTGTCGGGCTCGGTCACAACGCCCGGCACCGTGGCCTCCGGCGCGGCGATCCAGTACACCGACAGCGATGCGGTGGCGGTCGCCGGCATCAACGCATCGACCACGGGGACCGCCGGCACCGTGACGCTGCTCGCGGGCGGCGCGCTGACGCAAACCGGTGCCGCGCGCGCCACCACGCTCACGGCCACCACGGCCAACGCGCTCGGCGCCGCCATCGCGCTCACGCAGGCGAACGACGCCGCGACCGTCAACCTGCAGGCCCGCGACGGCACGGCGGGCGCGGTCGGCGCGAACAACTCCGCCGCCGCCATCGCCTACACCGACGCGAATGCGGTGATCGTCTCCGGCATTCACAACGGCGCCGGCGCGGCCGGTCCGGTGACGCTCGTGGCCGGCGGCGCGGTCACGCAGACGGGCGTCGTGAACGCTTCCACGCTGAACGCGACGCTGACCGCGGGCGCACTCAACCTCGGCACGCAGGCGAACAACGTCGCGCAGCTCAACGCCATCACGGCGGCCGGCGGCGTGACCATCGCGAACGACAACAATCCCCTCGTGGTCGCCGGCAACATCGGCACCACGAACTCGGCGGTCTCCATCGACGTCGGCACGGCCAGCTACACGCAGAACAACGACGTCGACATTTCGGCCGGCTCGGGCGGCATCGCGATCGTCGCGGACACGCTGGCCATCGGCACGAACACAGGCGCCAACGCGCTCACCACCAGCGGCACGACGACGCTCAAGCCGAAGACGGCCGGCCGCGCGATGTCGCTCGCGGGCGCTTCGGCCTTCGACCTGTCGCAGGCGGAAATCGCGGCGATCCTTACCGGCGCGACCGGCCCCATCGTCATCGGCGACACGGGCAGCACGGGTGCGCTCACCATCGGCGGCGCGGCGACTTTCACCGGCCGGACGGTCACGCTCAATGCGGGGTCCATCGCGGACACCGGCGTGAACACGATCACGGCGACGAGCCTCATCCTGAATTCGGCGGCAGGCATCGGCACGGATGCGAGCGACGGCATCGACATCGCGGCCACGAACGTGCGCGTGAATACCGGCGGCAATGCCGACGCCTTCCTGCGCAGCGGCGCGGTCAACATCGGCGCGGGCACGTCGAGCGTCGGCAGCGGCACGTTCGACCTGCTCGCAACCGGCGCCGTGACGCAAAGCGGCGCGCTCACGGCGGGGACCGTGAAGGTCAAGACGCTCTCGGCCGGCACCGCCGCCATCACGCTCGCGAACACCGGCAACAGCGCGCCCGTCGTGCATCTCCAGGCCCGCAACGCCGGGGACACGGCCAATGCCGCGGGCGCGCTCAGCTTCACGACCACGGGCGCGCTGGAGATCGCATCGGCCCAGAGCACGGGCAATGCCACCTTCGTGGCCGGCGACGCGATCACGCAAAGCGGCTTCATTGCCGCCGCAACGCTGTCCGCGACCACCGCGAACCCCGCCGGCGCGGCCATCACGCTCACCGACGCCGCCAATGCCGCCACGAGCATCGTGCTGCAGGCGCGCACGGGCAGCGCCGCCGCGGTTGGAACGGCGAATTCCGGCGCGGCGATCGCGTACACCGATTCCAACGGTGTCGCCGTCGCGGGCATCAACACCGGCACGGGCGCGGGTGGCACCGTGACCCTGCTCGCGGGCGGGGCGATCACGCAGACGGCGGCGGTGAAGGCGACGGCCTTGTCCGTGACCACCGCCAGCGTCGCGGGCTCGGCGATCACGATGGGCTCGTCCAACGATGCGGACACGGTCGATCTTCAGGTGCGCACGGGAACGGTGGCGGCGGTCGGCGCGGCCAACGCGAACGCCGCGACCAGCTTCACCGACGCGAACGCGGTGGAAGTCGCGAGCATCAACTCCGGCATCGGCAACGGCGGCAACGTCACGCTCGTGGCGGGCGGCAACCTCACGCAAAGCGGCGCGATCAAGGCCGCGACCCTCACGGCGACCACGGCCAACGCCTCGGGCGCGGACATCGTGCTGACCCATACGGGCAACGAGGCGGCCACCGTGAACCTGCAGGCGCGCACCGCCACCGGCGCGCCCGCGCCGAATTCCGTGGGCGCGATCTCGTACACCGATGCGACCGGCATCGCGATCTCCGGCATCAACAGCGGCACGGGCGCCGGCGGCAACGTCACGCTCGTCGCGGGCGGCGCCGTCACGCAGTCCGCCACGATCAAGGCCGATGCCCTGTCGATCACCACCGCCGTGGGCGGCGGCGCCGCGATCACGCTGGGCACGTCGACGAACGACGTGGCCAGCGTCGCGCTGCAGGTGCGCGACGGCAGCGCGGCGGCGGTGGGCGCGAACAATGCCAACGCCGCGATCAGCTTCACCGACGTCAACGGCTTCGCTGTGGCGGGCATCAACAACGGGGCCGGGGCCGCCGGCAACGTGACGCTGCTGTCCGGCGGCGCGGTCACGCAGACCGGCGCGCTGAAGGCGAATACGCTCACCGCGACGACGGCCAACGCGTCCGGCACCACGCTCGCGCTCGACCACGCAGGCAACGAAGTGGTGACCGTGAATCTGCAGGCGCGCGCCGGCACCGCCGCCGCGCCGGGCGCGGCCAACCAGGCCGCATCGTCCATCGCCTACACCTCGTCCGGCGCGCTCGCGACCTCGGGCATCAACACCGGCACCGGCGCGGGAGGCAATGTCACGCTCGTGGCGGGCGGCGCCGTGACGCAGTCCGCGGCCATCAAGGCGGCGAGCCTGAGCGTCACGACCGCCAACGCCGCGGGCGCCACGATCACGCTCACGCACGCATCGAACGACGCAACCGGCGTCGAACTTCAGGCGCGCGATGGCACGGCCGCATCGGTCGGCGCCGGAAACACGACGGCCGCGATCTCGTACCGCGATGCGAACGGGTTCGACCTCCAGGGCGTGAACACGGGTACGGGAGCCGCCGGAACCCTGACCCTCGCGGCCGGCAGCGGCATCACGCAGACGGGCGCCGTCACGGCCGGCAGCCTCGCGGCGACCCTGAGCGCCGGGGCACTGAATCTCGGCACCCAAACCAACAATGTCGCGCAGCTCGATGCGATCACGGCGCCCGGCGGCTTCGCGCTCGCGAACGGCAACAACGGCGTGACGGTGGCGGGCAACCTGAGCGCCACCAACAGCGCCGTGAGCATCGACACCGGCACCGGCGCCTACACGCAGAACGCGAACATCGACGTGAGCGCCGGCAGCGGCGCGATCTCCATCGTGGCGGACAGCATCGCCATCGCCGCGAATGCCGGGAACAACGCGCTCGCCACGAGTTCCACGCTCACGCTGAAGCCGAAGTCGGCCTCGCGCGCGATGTCGCTCGCGGGCGCGTCGGGATTCGATGTTTCCGCGACCGCGATCGCCGCCATCGCCACGGGCGCCACCGGCCCCGTCGTCATCGGCGACAGCGGCTCGAGCGGCGTGCTCACCGTGGGCGGCGCCGCGAACTTCGCGGGCAAGACGCTGACGCTGAACGCGGGTTCGATGACGGACAGCGGCGTGAACACGATCACCGCGAACACCCTGGTGCTGAACGCGAACGGGGCCATCGGCACGAGCGGCGCGGAGGGCCTCGACGTCGCCGCGACGAACCTCGCGGTGTCCACCACCGGCAATGCGAACGCGTACCTGCGATCGGGCGCGGTGAGCCTCGGGCCGACGGCCTCGACGGTCGGAACGGGCACGCTCGACCTCACGGCCACCGGCGCGGTCACGCAGGGGGCCGCGATCACGGCGGGCACGCTCAAGGTCAAGACCCTGTCCGCGGGCGTCGCCGGCATCACCCTCACGAACGTCGGCAACGATGCGGCCGCCATCGACCTGCAGGCGCGCAACGCGGGCGACACGGCCGCGGCGGCCGGAGCGATCCAGTACACCGCCACCGGCGGATTCGACATCGCATCGCTCGCGACGACGGGCAATGCGACGCTCACCGCCGGGGGCGGGGTCACGCAATCCGGCGCGGTCACCGTCGGCGGCCTGGCCTTGTCGGGCGGCAACTACACCTTGCGCGACGCGGCCAACGCGGTCACGACGCTCGCGGCGAACACGGGCGCGATCGACTTCCGGCAGGCGGGCGCGCTGATCGTCGGCACCGTGGGGGCGGTGAGCGGCGTCACGGCCACCGGGACGGTGGCGCTCGAGACCACCGGCGCCGCGTCGAATCTCACGCTGTCGAACGCGGTGAGTTCGGGCGCGGCCGGCGACGCCATCGTGCTCAAGGCCGGTTCATCCAACGCAGCCGGCACGGCAAGCGGCGGGCAGATCGTCAACAGCGTCGGCGCGGGCGGCATCGTCGCGTCGAGCGGCCGCTATCTCGCCTACAGCGGGGACCCCGCGTCCACCACGGAGGGAACGAGCGGCTACGCCAAGCGCTACAACTCCGACGCGAGCCATGTGCCGGGCGGCAGCGGCAGCATGTTCCTGTACCGCGTGGCGCCGACGCTCACGGTCGTCGCCAACGACAAGTCGCGCGTGTACGGCGATGCGAACCCGGTCTTCGACGGCAGCGTCTCGGGGCTGATCGATGGCGACACGGCCTCGGGCCTGGGCGTGGCCTATTCGAGCACCGCGACCTCGACCACGGCGGTTGCCGCCGGCCCGGTCGCGATCACCCCCACGGCGACCAACAACGAGAACTACACGCTCGTGCTCACCAACGGCGCGCTCGCGATCACGCAGCGTCCGCTCACGGTATCGGCGACGGGCCAGGACCGGATGTACGACGGCACGACCGGCGCCACGGTCACCCTGTCGGACAACCGCGTCTCGGGCGACGCGCTCGCCACCAGCTACACGTCGGCCAGTTTCGGCGACAAGCATGTGGGAACGGGCAAGTCGGTCGGCGTCACCGGCATCGGCGTCACCGGCGCGGCCGCCGCCAATTACACCTTCAACACGACCGCCACGACCAGCGCAGCGATTTCCACCCGGCCGCTCACGGTGTCGGCGACGGGGGACGACCGCGTCTACGACGGCACGGTCGCGGCCACGGTGACCTTGGGCGACAACCGCGTCTCGGGCGACGTCCTCACGGCTTCCTACACCGCCGCCTCGTTCGCGGACAAGAGCGTGGGAACGGCGAAGCCCATCTCCGTGACGGGCATCGGCCTGTCCGGCGCCGACGCCGGCAACTACACGTTCAATGCGACGGCGTCGACGGCGGCGAACATCACGGCGCGCGGCCTGCTCGCCACCGCCACGGGGCAGGGCCGGGTCTACGACGGGACGACGTCCGCCACGGTGACCTTCGGCGACAACCGCGTCGCGGGGGACGTTGTGACGGTCACGGGATCCGCCACGTTCGCGGACAAGATCGTGGGCACCGGCAAGGCGGTGTCCGTGACCGGCATCGCGATCAGCGGGACGGATGCGGGGAACTACACGGTCAACCCGACGGCGAGCACGACGGCGGATATCACCGCGCGTCCGCTCGTTGCTACGGCGACGGGGCAAGGCCGCGTGTATGACGGCACGACCAGTGCCACCGTCACGCTGGGCGACAACCGCGTCGCCGGGGATGTGCTGAGCTTGAGCGGGACGGCAGCGTTTGTCGACAAGCACGTGGGTACGAGCAAGACCGTCAACGTGACGGGGATCGGCGTGACGGGGACCGACGCGGGGAATTACAGCCTGGCGGCGACCACGGCGACGACGACGGCCGATATCACGGCTCGTTCCTTGTCGATCGCGGCGACAGGTCAAGGTCGCGTCTACGATGGCACCACCTCGGCCACCGTCACCCTTTCCGACAATCGTGTCTCAGGCGACTCGCTCTCCACTTCGTATACCGCCGCGTCCTTCGGCGACAAAAATGTTGGCGTTGGCAAGGCGGTCTCCGTCACGGGCATCGGACTCGCCGGCAGCGACGCGGGCAACTATACGTTCAACACGACGGCGAGCACGACGGCGGATATCACCGCGCGTCCGCTCGTTGCTACGGCGACGGGGCAAGGCCGCGTGTATGACGGCACGACCAGTGCCACCGTCACGCTGGGCGACAACCGCATCTCCGGGGACGTCCTGACCTTGAGCGGCACGGCTGCGTTCGTCGACAAGCACGTGGGCACCGGCAAGACCGTCAACGTGACGGGCATCGGCGTGACCGGGACCGACGCGGGCAACTACAGCCTGGCGGCGACCACCGCGACGACGACGGCCGATATCAGTGCACGTTCCTTGGTGATCGCTGCGACAGGTCAGGGCCGCGTCTACGACGGCACCACGTCGGCCACCGTCACGCTGACCGACGACCGCGTCTCGGGCGATTCGCTTTCCACTTCGTACACCGCCGCTTCCTTCGGCGACAAGAATGTAGGCATTGGTAAGGCCGTCTCCGTCACCGGAATCGGACTCGCCGGCAGCGACGCGGGCAACTACACGTTCAACACGACGGCGAGCACGACGGCGGATATCACCGCGCGTTCGCTCGTCGCCACGGCGACGGGGCAAGGCCGCGTGTATGACGGCACGACCAGTGCCACCGTCACGCTGGGCGACAACCGCGTCGCCGGGGATGTGCTGAGCTTGAGCGGGACGGCTGCGTTTGTCGACAAGCACGTGGGCACCGGCAAGACCGTCAACGTGACGGGCATTGGCGTGACGGGGACCGACGCGGGGAACTACAGCCTCGCCGCAACCACGGCGACGACGACGGCCGATATCAATGCACGCTCCTTGGTGATCGCTGCGACAGGTCAAGGTCGCGTCTACGACGGCACCACGTCGGCCACCGTCACGCTGACCGACGACCGCGTCTCCGGCGATTCGCTGTCCACCTCGTACACCGCCGCTTCGTTCGGCGACAAGAACGTCGGCGTCGGCAAGGCTGTTTCCGTCACGGGCATCGGGCTCGCCGGCAGCGACGCGGGCAACTACACGTTCAACACGACCGCGAGCACGACAGCCGACATCACGGCACGTTCGCTCGTCGGCACGGCGACGGGGCAAGGCCGCGTCTATGACGGCACCACGGCTGCCACCGTCACGCTGGGCGACAACCGCATCTCCGGGGACGTCCTGACCATGAGCGGCACGGCTGCGTTCGTCGACAAGCACGTGGGCACCGGCAAGACCGTCAACGTGACGGGCATCGGGGTGACCGGGGCCGACGCAGGCAACTACAGCCTGGGGGCGACCACCGCGACGACGACGGCCGATATCACGGCTCGTTCCTTGTCTATCGCAGCGACAGGTCAAGGTCGCGTCTACGACGGCACCACGTCGGCCACCGTCACGCTGACCGACGACCGCGTCTCGGGCGATTCGCTTTCCACTTCGTACATCGCCGCTTCCTTCGGCGACAAGAACGTCGGCGTCGGCAAGGCTGTTTCCGTCACGGGCATCGGGCTCGCCGGCAACGACGCGGGCAACTACACGTTCAACACGACGGCGAGCACGACGGCGGATATCACCGCGCGTTCGCTCGCTGCTACGGCGACGGGGCAAGGCCGCGTGTATGACGGCACGACCAGTGCCACCGTCACCCTGGGCGACAACCGCGTCGTCGGGGACGTCCTGACCTTGAGCGGCACGGCTGCGTTCGCCGACAAGCACGTGGGCACCGGCAAGACCGTCAACGTGACGGGGATTGGCGTGACGGGGACCGACGCGGGCAACTACAGCCTGGCGGCGACCACCGCGACGACGACGGCGGACATCACGGCGCGGTCGCTTGTCGTTGCTGCAACGGGTCAGGGCCGCATCTACGACGGCACCACGGCGGCCACCGTCACGCTCTCCGACAATCGTGTCTCAGGCGACTCGCTCTCCACTTCGTACATCGCCGCTTCCTTCGGCGACAAGAATGTTGGCGTTGGCAAGGCCGTTTCCGTCACGGGCATCTGGCTCGCCGGCAGCGACGCGAGCAACTACACGTTCAACACCACGGCGAGCACGACGGCGGATATCACCGCGCGTTCGCTCGTCGCCACGGCGACGGGGCAAGGCCGCGTCTATGACGGCACCACGGCTGCCACCTTCACGCTGGGCGACAACCGCGTCGTCGGGGATGTGCTGACCTTGAGCGGCACGGCTGCATTCGCCGACAAGCACGTGGGCACCGGCAAGACCGTCAACGTGACGGGCATTGGCGTGACGGGGACCGACGCGGGCAACTACAGCCTGGCGGCGACCACCGCGACGACGACGGCCGATATCACTGCACGTTCCTTGGTGATCGCTGCGACAGGTCAGGGTCGCGTCTACGACGGCACCACGTCGGCCACCGTCACGCTGACCGACGACCGCGTCTCGGGCGATTCGCTTTCCACTTCGTACACCGCCGCTTCCTTCGGCGACAAGAATGTTGGCGTTGGCAAGGCCGTTTCCGTCACGGGCATCTGGCTCGCCGGCAGCGACGCGAGCAACTACACGTTCAACACCACGGCGAGCACGACGGCGGATATCACCGCGCGTTCGCTCGTCGCCACGGCGACGGGGCAAGGCCGCGTCTATGACGGCACCACGGCTGCCACCTTCACGCTGGGCGACAACCGCGTCGTCGGGGATGTGCTGACCTTGAGCGGCACGGCTGCATTCGCCGACAAGCACGTGGGCACCGGCAAGACCGTCAACGTGACGGGCATCGGCGTGACCGGGACCGACGCGGGCAACTACAGCCTCGCCGCGACCACCGCGACGACGACGGCGGACATCACGGCGCGGTCGCTTGTCGTTGCTGCATCGGGCCAGGGCCGCGTCTACGACGGCACCACGGCGGCCACCGTCACGCTGACGGACAACCGCGTCTCGAGCGACTCGCTTTCCAGTTCGTACGCCTCTGCGTCATTCGGCGACAAGAACGTCGGCACTTCGAAGCCCGTGACGGTGTCCGGTATCGCGATCGCAGGCAGCGATTCGTCCAATTACATCGCGAACTCCACTGCGGTCACGGCGGCGGACATCACACAGCGCACGCTCGTTGTCACGGCAACGGGGCAGAACAAGACGTACGACGGAACGACGCAGGCGACGGCCACGTTGACCGACAACCGCATCGCCGGCGATTCCATCGTCCTGACCTACTCGAACGCGGCTTTCGACGATCGACAGGCTGGCGTGGCGAAGCCGGTGGCCGTCGGCGGCATCGCCATCGCGGGTCTCGATTCGCCCAACTATGCGCTGCCGGGCACGACCGCCGCGACCCAGGCGGACATCGGCCGCGCGATCGTGACTGCCGTGAGCGGCATCGTCACCCTGGACAAAGTCTCCGATGGCACGACCGCCGCCACGCTCGACACGTCGCGGGCCACACTGGCGGGGGCGATCGCCGGAGATGATGTGCGGGTGTCGACGGCCACCGGGCAGTTCAACGATGCCTCGGCGGGAACCAACAAGCCGGTCGCAATCTCGGGCATCGGCATCGGCGGCACGGACGCGGTCAACTACCAGCTCGGGGTGACGACGAGCAGCTCGACCGGGACGATCCTCCCGGCGCCAACTCCCCCGGCGCCACCGCCACCGCCACCGCCACCGCCACCCGCACCCGCACCCGCGCCTGCACCCGCACCCGCACCCGCACCCGCACCCGCACCCGCACCCGCACCCGCACCCGCACCCGCACCCGCACCCGCACCCGCACCTGCACCTGCACCTGCACCCGCACCCGCACCCGCGCCCGGCAGCGGATCCATCATCCCGAGCCCGGATGTGCCCGTCGCGCCCGCCCCGCTCCCAGAGCCGCCCGCCGTCGCGACCCCTGCCCCTTCCCCGCCGACAGGCGCCACGGTCATCGCCGCCGTCACCGCCGTCGGCGCCGCCGCGACGCAGGCGAACCGGCAACCGCTGCAGGACAATCTCGTGCGCATCGGCCCCTTGACGCTGACCGGGCCCATCTCGCTGGAGCAACTGCGCACCTTCATCACGCGCGAGCGGCAGACGCCCCGCCGCGTCGAGCGTTGCGTGGACGACGGCTCCGGGCCGCAGCAAGGCAACTGCAACTGAGGCACCCCGCGCGCGCAGGCGACGTCCCGGTTTGCGGATAAGCTCGGGGCTCTTCGCATGAGCCTCTTCCTGTTCAAGCGCCTCGTCACGCTGATCGCCACGCTGATCGGCACGTCCGTCGTCGTCTTCCTGGTCCTCGAGATCCTCCCCGGCAACGCCGCGCAGATCCTGATGGGCCCGGACGCGTCGCCGGAGGCCGTGGAGGCGCTCACGAAGAAGCTCGGCATCGACCGGCCCGCCATGGAGCGCTACTGGGACTGGATCTCCGGCCTGCTCACCGGCGACCTCGGCCTCAGCTATGCCTACAGCACGCCCGTGGGCGAGCTCGTGGCCGAACGCCTCGCGCTCACCGTACCGCTCGCGCTCATGGCGATGACGATCACCACCGCGATCGCGCTGGTGGCGGGTATCTACGCCGCGGCCAAGCACAACAAGGCCGGCGACGTGAGCATCATGGCCGCCAGCCAGATCGGCATCGCCATCCCCAACTTCTGGTTCGCGATCCTGCTGATCCTGCTGTTTTCCGTCCACCTGGGGTGGTTCTCCGCGGGCGGCTTCAACGGCTGGAGCGAAGGCATCTGGGACGGAATCAAGTCGCTCATGCTGCCGGCCCTGTCGCTTGCCGTCGTGCAGTCCGCGATCCTCGCGCGCATCACCCGCTCGGCCGTGCTCGAGGTGCTGCGCGAGGATTTCGTGCGAACCGCCCGCGCCAAGGGCGTGTCGCAGCGCGGCGCGCTCTGGGGCCACGTTCTGCGCAACGCGATGATCCCCGTCGTCACGATCATGGGCCTGCAGTTCGCGGAACTGCTCGCCGGCACGATCGTGGTCGAGAGCGTGTTCTACCTGCCGGGGCTCGGTCGGCTCATCTTCCAGTCGATCTCGAACCGCGACCTCATCGTCGTGCGCAACTGCGTGATGCTGCTCGCGGCGATGGTGGTGATCGTGAACTTCGTGGTCGATCTGCTCTATGCCGCGATCGATCCGAGAGTGAAGGCATCCGACATATGAGCGCAACGCTCCC
>NZ_JBFWNP010000011.1:0-105584 GCF_050250995.1 Ramlibacter sp. | reverse complement strand
TCTACGTGCTGAGCAAGGACGAGGGCGGCCGCCACACGCCGTTCTTCAACAACTACCGCCCGCAGTTCTACTTCCGCACGACCGACGTGACCGGCTCGATCGAGCTGCCGAAGGACAAGGAAATGGTTATGCCCGGCGACAACGTGTCGATCACGGTCAAGCTGATCGCCCCGATCGCCATGGAAGAAGGCCTGCGTTTCGCCATCCGTGAAGGTGGCAAGACCGTGGGTTCGGGCGTCGTTGCCAAGATCATGGAGTAATCGACATGGCCAGCCAGAAGATCCGCATCCGCCTCAAGGCCTTCGATTACAAGCTGATCGACCAGTCCGCCGCCGAGATCGTCGACACCGCCAAGCGCACCGGCGCCATCGTCAAGGGCCCGGTGCCCCTGCCGACGCGCATGAAGCGCTTCGACATCCTGCGTTCGCCGCACGTCAACAAGTCGAGCCGCGACCAGTTCGAGATCCGCACGCACCAGCGCCTGATGGACATCGTCGACCCGACCGACAAGACCGTGGACGCGCTGATGAAGCTCGACCTGCCGGCCGGCGTCGACGTCGAAATCAAGCTGCAGTAAGCCGCACTTGCCGTCCTGCCAAGGCCGCCTTCGGGCGGCCTTTTTCATGGCGTGCGGTAGAGCCGGAAGGCTGCTACAATCGCGGGCTTCGTCCGATTTCGGTCGGGCGGAGCTTTTTATCAACCCTCTTTCGCAGGGCCTTCGAGGCCCAGACGCAGAAGCCAATTGCAGCGGCTGCGGCGAGAGCAACGGAGTAACAACATGAGCTTGAGCAGCCTCGGGTTGCTGGGCCGGAAGGTGGGCATGATGCGCCTCTTCACCGACGACGGCGACGCCGTGCCGGTGACGGTGGTGGATGTGTCCAACAACCGCGTCACCCAGGTCAAGACCCAGGAAAACGACGGCTACGTGGCCCTGCAGGTCACGTTCGGTGCGCGCAAGGCCTCGCGTGTCACCAAGCCGGCCGCCGGCCACCTCGCCAAGGCGGGTGTCGAAGCCGGTGAAGTCATCCAGGAATTCCGTGTCGACGCCGATGTCGCGGGCAAGTACGCCGCCGGCGCCACCGTTCCGGTGCAGGACATCTTTGCCGTCGGCCAGCGCGTTGACGTGCAGGGCACCTCCATCGGCAAGGGCTTCACGGGCACGATCAAGCGCCACAACTTCAAGTCGCAGCGCGCGTCGCACGGCAACAGCCGTTCGCACAACGTGCCGGGCTCGATCTCGATGGCGCAGGACCCGGGCCGCGTGTTCCCCGGCAAGAAGATGTCGGGCCATCGCGGCGACGTCACCGTCACCACCCAGAACCTCGACGTCGTCCGCGTGGACGAAGCCCGCGGCCTGCTGCTGATCCGCGGCGCGGTCCCCGGCGCGAAGAACGGTTTCGTGACCGTGCTGCCCGCCGTCAAGGGCCAGCCGAAGCCGGCCGCCGCCGCAGCGCCGGCGAAGGGAGCCAAGTAAATGCAACTCGAACTCCTGAACGAGCAGGGCCAGGCCTCCTCCAAGGTCGACGCGCCCGAGACGGTCTTCGGCCGCGAGTACAACGAAGCGCTGGTCCACCAGATCGTCGTTGCCTTCCAGGCGAACGCCCGTCAAGGCACGCGCGCCCAGAAGGACCGCGAGCAGGTCAAGCACTCGACCAAGAAGCCGTTCCGCCAGAAGGGCACGGGCCGCGCCCGCGCCGGCATGACGTCCTCGCCGCTGTGGCGCGGAGGCGGCCGCACCTTCCCGAACAGCCCGGAAGAGAACTTCACCCAGAAGATCAACAAGAAGATGTACCGCGCCGGCATGGCGTCCATTTTCTCGCAGCTCGCCCGCGACGGGCGTCTGGCCGTCGTCGAGTCGCTCAAGCTCGATGGCCCCAAGACCAAGCAGCTGGCAGCCCGGTTCAAGGCCATGAACCTGGAATCGGTGATGGTGATCGCCGATGAAGTCGATGAAAACCTGTACCTCGCCTCCCGCAACCTGCGCAACGTGCTCGTCGTCGAGCCGCGTTACGCCGATCCGGTGAGCCTGGTGCATTACAAGAAAGTGCTCGTCACCAAGGGCGCGATCGACAAGCTCAAGGAGATGTTCGCATGACCGCAGCATCGAAAAAGTTTGACGAAGGCCGCCTGATGAAGGTGCTGGTCGAGCCCATCGTGTCCGAGAAGGCCACGCATGTCGCCGACAAGACCAATGCCGTCACGTTCAAGGTCCTGCAGGACGCCACCAAGCCCGAGATCAAGGCCGCCGTCGAACTGATGTTCAAGGTGGAAGTCAAGGGCGTGTCCGTGGTGAACATCAAGGGCAAGGTCAAGAAATTCGGTCGCTCGATCGGCCGCCGCGACAACATCCGCAAGGCGTACGTTCGCCTGGCCGCCGGCCAGGAGTTGAACTTCTCCGGGGAGACCGCTTAATCATGGCCGTCATCAAGATGAAACCGACCTCCGCCGGGCAGCGCCAGGTGGTCAAGGTCACGCGCGATCACCTGTACAAGGGCGATCCGTACGCGCCGCTGCTGGAGAAGAAGTTCCAGAAGGCCGGCCGCAACAACAATGGTCACATCACCATCCGCCATCGTGGCGGCGGGCACAAGCACCATTACCGCGTCGTCGACTTCGTGCGCAACAAGGACGGCGTGCCGGCGAAGGTCGAGCGCATCGAGTACGACCCGAACCGCACGGCCCACATCGCCCTCGTGGTGTATGCCGACGGCGAGCGCCGCTACATCATCGCGCCGCGCGGCCTGGAAGTGGGCGCGCAGCTCGTGTCCGGCTCCGAAGCGCCGATCCGCGCCGGCAACACCCTGCCGATCCGCAACATCCCGGTGGGCTCGACGATCCATTGCATCGAGATGCAGCCCGGCAAGGGCGCGCAGATCGCGCGTTCGGCCGGCACGTCGGCCACGCTGCTGGCTCGCGAAGGCACGTACGCCCAGGTCCGCATGCGCTCGGGTGAGGTTCGCAAGATCCACATCGAGTGCCGCGCCACCATCGGCGAGGTCGCCAACGAAGAGCACAGCCTGCGCCAGCTCGGCAAGGCCGGCGTCAAGCGCCACATGGGCATCCGCCCGACGGTGCGCGGCGTCGCCATGAACCCGATCGACCACCCGCACGGCGGCGGCGAAGGCCGTACCGGCACGGGCGGCCATCCGGTCGATCCGTGGGGCAACCTGACCAAGGGTTACCGCACGCGTGCCAACAAGCGGACGCAGACGTTCATCGTCGCGCGCCGGAAGAAATAAGGAGTCGATGCAATGACGCGTTCGCTCAAAAAAGGTCCGTTCGTCGACTACCACCTCGTCGCCAAGGTCGAGAAGTCTGTCGCCACCAAGGACAAGAAGCCGATCCGCACGTGGTCGCGCCGCTCGATGGTCCTGCCCGATTTCATCGGCCTCACCATCGCCGTCCACAACGGCAAGCAGCACGTGCCGGTCTACATCACCGACCAGATGGTCGGGCACAAGCTCGGCGAGTTCGCGCTGACCCGCACGTTCAAGGGTCACCCGGCCGACAAGAAAGTCGTGAAGAAGTGAGGATGAACCATGACTGAAACTCGTGCAGTCCTGCGCGGCGTGCGCCTCTCCGTGGACAAGGGCCGGCTCGTTGCCGACCTGATCCGCGGCAAGAAGGTGGACCAGGCGCTCAACATCCTGAACTTCACCCAGAAGAAGGGCGCGATCATCGTGCGCAAGGTTCTGGAGTCCGCGATCGCCAACGCCGAGCACAACGACGGCGCCGACATCGACGAACTGAAGGTCAAGACGATCTACGTGGAGCAGGGCGCCACGCTCAAGCGCTTCACGGCTCGCGCCAAGGGCCGCGGCAACCGCATCAGCAAGCCCACGTGCCACGTGTACGTGACGGTCGGCAACTGAGGCAAGGAAGAACATGGGACAGAAAATCCATCCGACCGGCTTCCGCCTCGCGGTCACCCGCAACTGGAACAGCCGCTGGTATGCGAACAACAAGAACTTCGCCGACATGCTCGGCGAGGACATCAAGGTTCGCGACTACCTCAAGACCAAGCTGAAGAGCGCCGCCGTCAGCCGCGTGCTGATCGAGCGTCCGGCCAAGAACGCCCGCATCACGATTTACTCCGCCCGCCCGGGCGTGGTGATCGGCAAGAAGGGCGAGGACATCGAGAACCTCAAGAAGGAACTCGCCAAGCGCCTGGGCGTGCCCGTCGCGGTCAACATCGAGGAAGTGCGCAAGCCCGAAGTCGATGCTCAGCTCATCGCCGACTCGATCACCCAGCAGCTCGAGAAGCGGATCATGTTCCGCCGCGCCATGAAGCGCGCGATGCAGAACGCGATGCGTCTTGGCGCCCAGGGCATCAAGATCATGTCGGCCGGCCGCCTGAACGGCATCGAGATCGCTCGTACCGAGTGGTATCGCGAAGGCCGCGTGCCCCTTCACACGCTGCGCGCGGACATCGACTATGGCTTCTCCGAAGCCAAGACGACGTACGGCGTGATCGGCGTGAAGGTGTGGGTCTACAAGGGCGACACGCTCGGCATGCGCGATGCGCCGAACCTCGACGCGACGCCGCGTCCCGAAGGCGAAGAGCGCCGCGGCCCGCGCGGCCCGCGCCGTGACGGCGACCGCCGTGGCGGCCCTGGCGGCCCCGGCGGCAACCGTGGCGGTCCCCGCCGCGGCCCTGGCGGCGGTGGCGGTGGCTACTCCGCTGGCGCCGGCAACGCGGCGCCTGCCGATGGCTCCGACAAGCCGCAAGAAGCAACTGGAGGCGCGGACGCGCCGAAATCCGCCGTTAAGCGCGTCGCCCGCAAGGCAGCCGCGCCGGGCACCGGCAGCGGCACGAGTGCTGCGCCGTCCGACGGCAAAGGAGAGTAAAAAATGCTGCAACCCGCTCGCCGCAAATACCGCAAAGAGCAAAAAGGCCGCAACACCGGACTGGCGACCACGGGCAATGCCGTGGCCTTCGGCGATTTCGGCTTGAAATGCACCGACCGCGGCCGCCTCACGGCGCGCCAGATCGAGGCCGCGCGTCGCGCGATCTCCCGTCACGTGAAGCGTGGCGGCCGCATCTGGATCCGCGTGTTTCCCGACAAGCCGATCTCGCAGAAGCCGGCCGAAGTCCGCATGGGCAACGGCAAGGGCAACCCCGAGTACTACGTGGCCGAAATCCAGCCGGGCAAGATCGTGTTCGAGATCGTCGGCGTTCCCGAGGAACTCGCGCGCGAAGCCTTCAAGCTCGCCGCCGCCAAGCTGCCCCTGCGCACGACTTTCGTCACGCGCATGATCGGCGCCTGATCCGAGGAGACGACGAACATGACCAAATCCGCTGATCTCCGCAAGAAGGACGCCGCCGGCGTCGAACAGGAAGTGAAGGACCTGCAGAAGGCGCACTTCGGACTGCGCATGCAGAAGGCCACGCAGCAGCTGTCGAACACCGCTTCGCTGCGCTCCACCCGCCGGGACATCGCCCGAGCGAAAACGATCCTGGCGCAGAAGCGCGCCGCCACCGAAGGTGGCTCGGATTCCTCCTCTACCAAGTGATCGGAGCGACCATGACGGAAAAGACCTCCCTCAAGCGCACCCTGATCGGCAAGGTGGTGAGCGACAAGCGTGCCAAGACCGTGACGGTCCTGGTCGAGCGCCGTGTGAAGCATCCGCTGTACGACAAGATCGTCATGCGTTCCAGCAAGTACCACGCCCATGACGAAAAGGGCGAGTACCACACCGGCGACGTCATCGAGATCACCGAAAGCCGGCCGATCTCGAAGACCAAGAACTGGGTCGCGACGCGCCTTGTCGAGAAGGCGATCGAGGTTTAATCCCCTCGTTCTGCGCGTTCGATGAAAAGCGGCTCACAATGTGGGCCGTTTTTCTTTTTTGCGAGGAGATATCGATGATCAAGGTTGGAGACGCCCTGCCCGACGTGACGCTGCAGGAGTATTCCGAAGTCGAAGGCAACGGCTGCAGCATCGGCCCGAACCCGGTCAAGGTCCGCGAGGCCGCCGCCGGCAAGACGATCGCGCTCTTCGCGTTGCCGGGCGCCTTTACGCCCACCTGCTCCGCCAAGCATGTCCCCGGCTACGTCGAGAAGTTCGACGAGCTGAAGAAATCGGGCGTCGACGAGATCTGGTGCCTGAGCGTGAACGACGCGCACGTGATGGGCGCCTGGGCGCGCGACCAGAAGAGCAACGGCAAGGTCCGCATGCTGGCCGACGGCAGCGCCGACTTCGCCAAGGCGACCGGCCTCACGCTCGATCTCACCGCGCGCGGCATGGGCCTGCGCAGCACACGCTATTCGATGCTCGTGAAGGACGGCAAGGTGGCGACGCTGAACGTCGAGGGACCGGGCAAGTTCGAAGTCAGCGACGCTGCCACGATGCTCAAGCAGGTCGCGAACTAGAGCCCCCACGCTCCCCGCTTCGCGAGGTTCGCTGCCCCCCGAGGGGGCTCTCGCGCCTTGGGGCGGCCCGGCGGCGCTCGGATCCTAAAGGTCGACCTTGAGGTAGTGCGCCCCCGCGATGGGGTTGTGGTAGTAGGGGGGAATCTCCTCGAACCCCAGTTCCGCGTAGAGGGCGCGCGCGGCTTCCATGTCGTCGAGCGTGTCGAGCAGCACGCTGCGGTAGCCGGCGAGGCGCGCCGCGTCGAGGATGGCCTCGGCCAGCTGGCGGCCCAGGCCGAAGCCGCGGAACGCCTTGCGCACGTAGAGGCGCTTCATCTCGGCGGCATCGGGATAGTCGGCCGTGTCCAGCGGGCGCAGCGCGCAGCAGCCCGCGAGGGCGCCATCCACGCGCGCGACCAGCAAGGTGCCACGGGGCGCCGCGTATTCGCCGGGCAGGGTCGCCAGTTCCTCGTCGAACTGCTGAAAACAGAGATCGACGCCGAGGCCCTGAGCGTATTCCCGAATGAGATCGCGTACCGAATCGAGTTCGTCCGGACGCTGCGGGGCGGTCAGTTGAATGTGGGGAAGTGCCGTGTCCACTCTCTTCGCAGGGCGATGCGGGGGTGTCAGTGTAGCGCCACGGTCTCTTCGTATTTTCCCGTGTTTGTGCAAAGCTCGCGAACTTTCCTCGTCCGCGGATGTCATGCTTCCATGGTGATGGATGAGCTGCGCTGCAAAACATGAATGAACTCCTCGGCAACCCTGCGGTGCAATCGGCTGCCGCACCATTTGTCGTCGCGCTTGCGGTAGCCGCAATCCTGGCCCGTACCCGATTCCTCGGCCTGGCACAGGTTGCAGGATTCGCGGTACTCGCCGCATTGGCGATCGGCTTTTCCTTCGAGTCGCTGTCGTCGACGATGCGCCTCGCGCTCGTCGGACTCGCAAGTGCCGTCATCGTCCTGGCTGTCGAGTACGCCGCGTCGATTCGAGTCCGTTATGCGGCAGGCCTCGTCGTGCCGATCGCTTTTGTGGCCACGCTGTGGGTGCTCTGGCGTTTCCTCGGCCAAAAGGAGCTGGCGACGGCCGTGCTCCAGGGCGCCGCTGCCGCCGCTTTCGTGGCCTACATCGCTGCATCCACCTTGTGGATTGGACAGGATCCGGTTCGCGGCGCGTCGACGGGGTTGATGCTAGGTGTCGGGACGGGCGCACTCGCCGTCCTGGGGGCTTCCGCGGTGCTCGGGCTTGCGGCGATTTCCGTCGGCGCTGCCGCGGGCGCCACTCTGCTCATCCAGATGATCCGGGGGCAGCCATCGCCCGTGGGCGCTTCGATTTCCCTGCCGGCGGCGATGGTCGCCGGACTCGCCGGAGTGCTGGCCGCCTTCAGTGCGTCCCTTCCTTGGTACTGCCTGTTGCCCGTGCTGCTGACGCCGATTCTTCCGCGCTGGGTCCCCGACGCGGGGCGGCCGGTGTGGTTGCGCGCCGTCCTGAACTCGCTCGCCGCATTGGCGCCGATGCTGATCGCCATCTTCCTGGCGTGGCGCGCAGCCACGTCGTCGTCATAGATTTCCCCCACAACGTGCCAAAGAGGATTTCCCGACCATGAAACGACTGACCACCCTGTTGCTGGCCATGCTGGCTTCCATGCCCCTGCTTGCCGCGCCTGTCACCTACAACATCGATCCCTTCCACTCGTATCCGAACTTCACCGTGAATCACCTCGGGATGACGACGATCCACGGGCGCTTCGACAGAATGACGGGGAAGGTGGTGCTCGACACCGCCGCGAAGACCGGCTCCCTGGAGGTGCGTATCCAGACGGCCACGGTCAATACGGGCGATGCGCGGCGCACCGACGGTGCCCGGTCGCGCGACGAGCACCTGCGCAATGCCGACTTCTTCAACAGCTCGGAATTCCCGGAGATGATCTACCGCTCGACCAAGCTGAATTTCGCGGGCGACAAGGTGGACAGTGTCGAGGGGACGTTGACGATGATCGGGGTGACCCGGCCCGTCACGCTGAAGGTGACGTCGTTCAACTGCGGCCCGCACCCGTTCAACAAGCGCGCGATGTGCGGCGCCTACGTCGAAGGTGCGATCAAGCGTACCGATTTCGGCATGAAGTTCGGCGTGCCCGGCGTGTCGGACGAAGTGAAGCTAATGATCGGTCTCGAGGCCTATCAGGAGTAAGCGTCGGATCGCCCTGCGGCGTCGAGCAGCAGGCGCGTGAGTTCGCCCGGGGCGCTGATCATCGGATCGTGCCCGGTCGGAAGCTCGACGACACGCGCACCGCCGCCGCCTTGCCACGCGCCATCCCAGAACTTCGGATCGCGCACGCGGCGGCGCACCACGTCGATCGTGCCGAGCGGCGGCTTCGTGCAGTCGACGAAGGTGCGCGGGACGGCGGCCACGCGGGCCACGTCGAAGTCGAGCGGGGCCTGGTAGGTATGGCCGGGATGCGGCGTCTGGCGCCGCTTCACCCATTCCAGATCGGAGCCGGCGAGGCCGAAAACCGCGGGGTCCGGCGCGGGGAAGCTGTACTCCGCCGAGGCCTGCGCGGCAGCCAGGCGCTGCTCGCGCGTCGCGCTGGCCTGCGTCGAGCTCCAGCTCTCGCCGGGCTTCGGAACGACCGCATCCACGTACACGAGGTGCTTCAGCCGGGCGCCCATCCGGTCGGCGATGGCGGTGCCCAGCATGCCGGCGTACGAATGCACGACGAGCACCACCGACTCCAGTTCCTCGGCCTCGAGGACATTCGCGACGTCGGCAATGTGCGTCTCGAGCGTGATCAGCGACGACAGCAGGTGCGCGCGTTCGCCCACGCCCGTGAGTGTCGGCGCGTACACGCGATGTCCCGCCGACGCAAGCGGAGCGACGACGCGCTGCCAGCACCACCCGCCATGCCAGGCGCCATGGACGAGAACGAAATTGGCCATCAGATCACCTTGTCCTTGCGAAGCGCGGCGAGCCGCGCTTCGTCGTAGCCGAGGAAGCTGGAAAGCACGTCCGCCGTGTGCTCGCCGAGCCGGGGCGGCGGCAGGTCGGTCCGCACCGGCGTGGCGCCGAGCTTCAGCGGGCTGGCCACGAGCCGCAGGTCCGGCTTCTGCGGATGCGCCCACGTGTCGATCATGCCCCGATGCTGGACGTGCGGATCGGCAAAGACCTCGGCGAGATTGTTGATCGAGCCGCAAGGCACCTTGGCGGCTTCGAGGGCGCGCAGCCAGTCCGTCTTGCCGCGCGTCTTCAGGATCGCTTCGAGCATCGGCACCAGCACCGCGCGATTGCGTACCCGGTCCGCGTTGCGCGTGAACCGCGCGTCCTGCGGCAGGTCCGAGCGGCCCGCGACTTCGCAGAACTTCGCGAACTGGCCGTCGTTGCCCACGGCCAGGATCATGTGATCCTTGGTGCCGTCGGCCGCCGGCGCCGTCTCGAACACCTGGTAAGGCACGATGTTCTGGTGCGCGTTGCCGGCGCGGCCCGGCACCTTGCCGCTCACGAGATAGGTGGCGCCGAGGTTCGCGAGCATCGCCACCTGCGCGTCGAGCAGCGCCATGTCCACGTGCTGGCCTTCGCCCGTGCGCTCGGCGTGGCGCAGCGCGGCGAGGATCGCGACGGTCGAATACATGCCCGTGAAAAGATCGGCGACGGCCACGCCGACCTTCTGCGGACCACCGCCGATGTCGTCGCGCTCGCCGGTGATGCTCATGAGGCCGCCCAGTCCCTGGATCGCGTAGTCATAGCCGGCGCGGTCGCTGTAGGGGCCGTTCTGGCCGAAACCGGTGATGCTGCAATAGACCAGGCGCGGATTCACCTGCTTCAGCGTCGCGTAGTCGAGGCCGTAGCGGGCCATGTCTCCCACCTTGAAGTTTTCGACGAACACGTCGCACTTCGCCGCGAGCTCGCGCACGAGCGCCTGCCCGCCGGGCGACGCGATGTCGCAGGTGACCGAGCGCTTGTTCCGGTTCGTGCCGAGGTAGTAGGCGGACTCGCCCGTGTCCTTGCCCTCGCTGTCCTGCAGGAAGGGCGGGCCCCAGCTGCGCGTGTCGTCGCCCGAGCCGGGACGCTCGATCTTGATCACGTCCGCGCCGAGGTCGGCAAGGGTCTGGGTACACCAGGGGCCCGCGAGCACGCGGGAGAGGTCGAGCACGACGATGCCATCCAGGGAGTTCATGCAGGCGATTTTGCGATGGAAACCGATAATGCGAGCCGATGTCCGTTCTCACCCGCCGCCAGGCCGTCGCGGTTTTCCTCGCCTTCGCCTTCGCCTACTTCTTCTCGGCCCTGATCCGCGCCATCACGGCGACGCTGTCGCCCACGCTCACGGTCGAATTCCGCCTCGACGCCGCCGAACTCGGCCTGCTCGCCGGGGGCTACTACCTCGGATTCTCGGCGACCCAGCTTCCGCTGGGCACCTGGCTCGATCGCCATGGGCCGAAGAAGGTGATCCTCGGCTTCCTGCTGGTCGCCGTCGCGGGCTGCGGCGCCTTCGCGCTCGCGACCGGCTTCGCGGGCCTGCTCGCCGCGCGTGTGCTGTGCGGCATCGGCGTCAGCGCCTGCCTCATGGCGCCGCTCACGGGATACCGGCGCTGGCTCTCGCCCACCGCGCAGTTGCGGGCGAATTCGTGGATGCTCATGACGGGCTCCTTCGGCATGCTCGCGTCGACGCTGCCCGTGCAATGGCTCATGCCCCTCATCGGATGGCGCGGCGTCTTCTGGGGACTCGCGGTGCTGACGGCGGTGTCGATGCTGGTGCTCGCCCGGCTGGTGCCCGCCTGGGACGAGCGCGACCCGGCCCAGCCCGCGGCGCCGGCGGCCAGCTACCGCGAGGTGATCCGTCATCCCTATTTCCGCCGCATGACGCCCATCGGCTTCTTCAGCTATGGCGGCATGATCGCGGTGCAGACGCTCTGGGCGGGTCCTTGGATGGTGCGGGTGGCCGGCTACGACCCGGTGGCCTCCGCGGGCGGCCTGTTCCTGCTCAATGCCTGCATGCTGGTCGCGTTCTGGATCTGGGGCATGCTCAGTCCGTGGCTGCAGCGGCACGGCTACACGACGGACCTGCTGATCGCGCGGGGACTGCCTCTCAGCTTTGTCGCGATGGCGGCGCTGATCGTGGCCGGCCCGGCCGCCGGCGCCGGCACGCTGGCACTTTTCTGCGTCGCGAGCACCTTCGTGTCGCTCGCGCAGCCCACGGTGGGGATGGTGTTCCCCGCGCACCAAGCGGGGCGGGCGCTCTCGGCGTACAACCTCGTGATCTTCTTCGGCGTCTTTGTCGTGCAATGGGGCATCGGCCTGGCCATCGACGCCTTCCGCGCGGCGGGACTCGCGGAAGTGGACGCGTTTCGCGCGGCCTTCGGTGTCTTCCTCGCAACGAGCCTCGTGTCCTATGGGTATTTCATGGCGGGCAGCCGCCATAATCCGATGGAACACAGCGAATGAACGCCCTTCTCATCATCGCCCACGCGCCGCTCGCCAACGCGTTGCGGCAGTGCGCGTTGCATGTGTTTCCCGACTGCGGACCGCACGTCGCCGCGATCGACGTGCAGCCGAACCTCTCGCCGGACGAGACGCTCGCCTCCGCCCGCATCGCGATGGACCAGCTGGTCCGCACGCCGGGCACGAAAGGCGTGCTCGTCATGACCGACATCTTCGGCGCGACGCCGAGCAATGTCGCGCAGAAGCTCGTCGACGGCGCGACCTCGCGCCTCATCACGGGCGTCAACCTGCCGATGCTGCTGCGTGGCGTCAGCTATCGCCACGAGCCGCTCGAACTGCTCGTCTCGCGCGCCGTCACCGGCGGCACCCAAGGCGTGATGCAGGTCGCCGTGACCGCCCCGCAGAACCAGCCCAAACGCAAACATGATCCGAACGCCGACGACCATCAGCAATAAGCTGGGCCTGCACGCCCGCGCCTCCGCCAAGCTCACCAAGCTCGCGGGCAGCTACCCCTGCGAGGTCTGGATGACCCGCAACGACCGGCGCGTCAATGCCAAGAGCATCATGGGCGTCATGATGCTGGCCGCCGGCATGGGAACCGAAGTCGTCGTCGAGACCGACGGCGAGCGCGAGAAGGAGTGCATGGATGCCATCCTGGCGCTGATCCACGACAAGTTTGGGGAAGGCGAGTGACCTTCTCGATCCACGGCATCGCCGTCGCGCGGGGCATCGCCATCGGCCGCGCGGTGCTGCTGGTCGCCGGGCGCGCGGATGTCGCGCACTACTTCATCCAGCCGTCGCAGGTCGAGTCCGAGATCGCGCGCGTGCGGGCGGGGCGCAACGCGGTGGTCGAAGAAATCCACCGGCACCAGCAGACCATCGCCGCGATGGGGCCGAAGGAAGCGCCGCAGGAGCTTGCCGCGCTGCTCGACGTCCACCTCATGCTGCTGCAGGACGAGGAGCTGATCTCCGGCGTGAAGCACTGGATCCAGGAGCGGCTGTACAACGCCGAATGGGCGCTCACGACCCAGCTCGAAGTGCTGTCGCGCCAGTTCGACGACATGGAGGACGACTACCTGCGCGAGCGCAAGGCCGACCTGGAGCAGGTGGCCGAACGCATCCTGCGCTACATGAAGGGCGGCGAGTCGCCGGTGGTGAGCCCGCCCGCGCCCAAGCGCAAGACGCAGCAGGACCTGCTGCTCGACGACAGCGTCGACGTGCCGCTGGTCCTGATCGCGCACGACCTCTCGCCGGCCGACATGCTGCAGTTCAAGCAGAGCGTCTTCGCGGGCTTCGTCACCGACGTCGGCGGCAAGACCTCGCACACCGCCATCGTCGCGCGCAGCATGGACATTCCGGCGGTGGTCGGCGCGCGCAGCGCGAGCCAGCTCGTGCGCCAGGACGACTGGGTCATCATCGATGGCGACTCGGGCGTGATGATCGTCGACCCCTCGCCCATCATCCTTGCCGAATACGGGTTCAAGCAGCGGCAGACCGAACTCGAGCGCGGCCGGCTCGCGCGCCTGCGTCACACGCCCGCCGTCACGCTCGACGGCCAGAAGATCGAACTGCTCGCCAACATCGAGCTGCCCGACGACGCGGCGGCGGCGCTCAAGGCGGGCGCGGTCGGCGTGGGCCTGTTCCGCAGCGAATTCCTCTTCATGGGCCGCGACGGCAAGATGCCCGACGAGCAGGAGCAGTACCTCGCCTACCGCCGCGCGGTGGAGGGCATGGAGGGCCTGCCCGTCACGATCCGAACCATCGACGTCGGCGCGGACAAGCCGCTCGACGAATCGCGGCACGACGATGCGCACCTGAATCCCGCGCTGGGCCTGCGCGCGATCCGCTGGAGCCTGTCGGAGCCGGAGATGTTCCGCACGCAGCTGCGCGCGATCCTGCGCGCGTCCGCGCACGGCAAGGTGAACATGCTGATCCCGATGCTCGCGCATGCGGGCGAGATCCGGCAGACGCTGTCGCTCATCGACTTCGCGCGCGCCGAACTCGACAACCGCGGCCAGGCCTACGGGCAGGTGGCCATCGGCGCGATGATCGAGATCCCGGCGGCGGCGCTGCAGGTGAAGACCTTCCTCAAGTACTTCGACTTCCTGTCGATCGGCACCAACGACCTGATCCAGTACACGCTGGCGATCGACCGTGCCGACGAATCGGTGGCGCACCTGTACGACCCGTGCCATCCCGCGGTGCTGCGGCTCGTGGCCGACACCATCGCCGCTTGCCGCGCGCTCGGCAAGGACGTGAGCGTTTGCGGCGAGATGGCGGGCGACGTGCAGTTCACGCGGCTGCTGCTCGGTCTGGGGCTGCGCAGCTTCTCGATGCACCCCGCGCAGATCCTGGCGGTGAAGCAGGAGATCCTTCGCGCGGACGCGGCAAGGCTCGCACCGTGGGCGAATGGCGTGCTCGAGTCCGAAGACCCGGCGAAGGACATGGCGGCCGCCTGAGCGGCGCCGCATCGCGTCATTTCACGCGCGTGCCGACGACGGCGGCGCCGATGATCAGCAGGGCCGCCGCCACGATGCTCGCATCGAAGCCGCGTCCGCTCACGAGGACCAGCAACGCGGTCGAGCCGAGCGGCGTGAGGTAGCTCAGGATGCCGATCTGCCGCGCATCGCCGAGCTTCAGCGCCTTGTCCCAGAGGAAGAACGCGGCGCCGAGGGGGCCGAGTCCCATGAGCGCGATGAGCAGCCAGTCCTGCGCATTCAGGCTCACGGAGGGCTCGAGGAGTGCGTGGCAAGCAAGCGAGAGCAGGCCCGACACGAGGCCGAACAAACCGATGGCCGATGTGGGAAACGGCTTCACGCGGCGCGTTGCCAGCGAGTACGTCGACCACATGAATGCCGAGCCGAGCGCGGGCAGGTAGCCCCAGGACCATGCGCCGCTCGCGCGCGACCCGCCGCCGCCGAGGATGGCAACCGCCGCGCCCGCGAAGCCGATCACGGCGGCAATGACGTGCAGCGGCTTCAGGCGCATGCCGGGCAGGAAAAGCGGCGCAAGCACGACGATCAGCAGCGGCCACAAATAGTTGACGAGGTTCGCTTCCACGGGCGGCGCGTGGCGCAGCGCGATGAACAGCAGGAAGTGGTAGCCGAAGAGCCCGTACACGCCGAGCGCGAGCGTGGACGCGGGCACGCGCCACTCGTGGATGCGGGGCAGGGCGAGCACGCTGCCGATGGCGAGCGCGATTCCGGTGAGGAGGAACGGCGGCACATGCCGGAGCGCGAGTCCGAGCGATGCGAGCGTCACCCACAGCGCGATCGCGCCGAGGGCATAGAGGTTGGCGGACATGGGGGCGAGCTTAGCGGGCGCGCCGAGCGCCGCGCTCAAGCGGCCTGCGCCGCCACCCCCGCCGCATGCGCCTGCTCGTCCGCATGATACGAACTGCGCACCATCGCCCCGACGGCCGCATGGCTGAAGCCCATCTCCCGCGCCTTCTCCTCGAACATCCGGAACGTGTCGGGATGCACGTAGCGGCGCACCGGCAGGTGCGACGTCGACGGCGCGAGGTACTGGCCGATGGTGAGCATGTCGATGTCGTGCTCGCGCATGTCGCGCATCACGCCCAGGATTTCCTCGTCGGTCTCGCCGAGGCCGACCATGATGCCGCTCTTGGTCGGCACATTCGGATGCAGCGCCTTGAACTTCTTCAACAGGTTCAGGCTGAACTTATAGTCGGACCCCGGACGGGCTTCCTTGTACAGGCGCGCGATCGTCTCGAGGTTGTGGTTCATCACGTCGGGCGGCGCGGCCTTCAGGATTTCCAGCGCGCGGTCGTCGCGGCCGCGGAAATCGGGCACGAGCACCTCGATCGTCGTTTCGGGCGACAGCTCGCGCGTCTTTCGGATGCACTCGACGAAGTGGCCCGCGCCGCCGTCGCGCAGGTCGTCGCGGTCGACGCTCGTGATCACCACGTATTTCAGCTTGAGCGCCGCGATGGTCTTCGCCAGGTTCAGCGGCTCGTCGGCGTCGAGCGGGTCGGGCCGGCCGTGGCCCACGTCGCAGAACGGGCAACGCCGCGTGCATTTGTCGCCCATGATCATGAAGGTCGCGGTGCCCTTGCCGAAGCATTCGCCGATGTTCGGGCACGACGCCTCCTCGCAGACCGTGTGGAGCTTGTGCTCGCGCAGGATCTGCTTGATCTCGTAGAAGCGCGTCGTGGGCGAGCCCGCCTTCACGCGGATCCATTCCGGCTTGCGCAGGATCTCGTGCGGCTCCACTTTGACGGGGATGCGCGACAGCTTGGCCGCGGCCTTCTGCTTGGCCGTGGCGTCGTAGGTGTCGACGGTCTGCGCTTCGCGCACGATGGGAGACGAACTCATGGGGTGCCCTTGGGCGACAGCAGTGCTTCGAGCTGGTGGCTCAGGACGGCTGCCGCTTCGTTCCAGGTGGTTGGGACGCCTATTTTAAGAAGATCGACTGTCCGCAGGCCGGGGTAGCCGCAGGGGTTGATCCGCTCGAAGGGTTGCAGGTCCATCGCCACGTTGAGCGCCACGCCGTGGTAGGTGCAATGGCGCGCGACCTTGATGCCGAGCGCGGCGATCTTGCCGAGGCCTTCGAACGTGTCGCGGCGCGGCCCGGTGAGCGCGGCATGCGAGAACGGATCGTCGAGCCGAACGTAGATGCCCGGTGCACCGGCGACGCGATGGCCGGTCACGCCGAAGTGCGCCAGCGTGCGCAGCACGGCCTCTTCGATCCGGTACACGTATTCCTTGACGAAGTAGCCGCCGCGACGCATGTCGACGAGCGGGTACGCCACGACCTGCCCCGGCCCGTGATACGTCACCTGGCCGCCGCGGTTGGTCGCAACGATCGGAATGTCGCCGGCCTCCAGCACGTGCTCGGGCTTGCCCGCGAGGCCCTGCGTGAACACCGGCGGGTGTTCGCAAAGCCACAGCTCGTCCGGGGTGTCTTCGCTTCGCGCTTCGGTGAACGCGCGCATGGCCTCGTACGTCGGGAGGTAGTCGACGCGGCCGAAGACGCGCGTTTCCACGGTCGGGCCGCCGGGGCTAGAGAACCACCTTCACCATCGGATGCGTCGACAGCGTGCGGTACAGCTCGTCGAGCTGTTCGCGGCTCGTCGCCGTGACGGTGATCGTGATGCCGAGGTATTTGCCTTCGCGGCTGTCGCGCAGTTCGACCGTCGCCGCGTCGAATTCGGGGTCGAACCGCTTGGCGATCGCGGTGACCGCATGCACGAAGCCGTCCACCTTCGTCCCCATCACCTTGATGGGGAACTTCGACGGGTATTCGATGAGGGAGTCCTGGCGCGTGGTGGAAGTGTTCATGGGGAAGTCTGCTTCGCCCGTTGGTAGCCGGCATAGAGCTTCTCGTAGATGGGGCCGGGCCGGCCGTTTCCAACCGGCTGGCCGTCGAGGCGCGTCACCGGCAGCACCTCCTTGCTCGCATTCGACAGCAGCAGCTCGTCGGCGGCGAAGACCTCGTCGCGCGAAATCCGGCGCAGCTCGAAGGGAACGCCCGCGTCGGCGCACAGTTGCTCCAGCAGGCCGAAGCGGATGCCCTCGAGCACCAGGTTGTCCCTGGGCGGGCCGAGCACCGTGCCGTCCTTCACGACCCACACGTTCGCGGACGCTCCCTCGCTGAGCCAGCCATCGCGGAACATGACGGTCTCGTTCGCGCCGACATCCGCGCTCATCTGGCGCGAGAGCACGGCGCCAGCGAGGCTGATGCTCTTGATGTGCGCCTTCTCCCAGCGGAAATCGTCGGCGGTGATGCACTTCACACCCTCCGCACGTTCCTGAGCGGTGGGCTGCGGGAGCCGGTTGGTCATCGCGAAGATCGTCGGCACGAGCCCGGGAATCATCGCGTGGTCGCGCATCGCCACGCCGCGCGTCACCTGCCAGTACACGAGCTGGTTCGTCTCGGCGAGCGGCTGGCCCATCTGCCGCGCATAGCGCTCGATCAGTCCGTCGATGATGGCGCGCCATTGCGCTGGCGTCATCGGATTCGGAATCCTCATCTCGCCCAGGCTGCGATCGAGCCGCGCCATGTGGCTGTCGAAGCGAAACGGCCGCCCGCCGTAGACGGGCACCACCTCGTACACGCCGTCGCCGAAGATGAAGCCGCGATCCATCACGCTGACCTTGGCTTCGCGCAGGCGGGTGAACTCGCCGTCGAGCCAGCAGGGGAGATCCGCGAGGTCGTTCGTGCTCATGCCGGCGATTCTCCGCTCAACGCCACAACATCACCGCCGCGATGGCGATCCAGCCGAGGCCGAGATTGATCTTGGCGAGCAGGGTGATCTGCTGCATCGCCGCGCCGCCCTTCGGCCAGTCCCCTGCCGCCACGGCGGCCTTCAGCTTTCGAAAAGGCGAAAACCAGATATGGCCGAAGATGAGCATCATCACCACGCCCAGGCCGGCCATGGCGTGCCAGCCCGGCGGCACGCCGCGCCCGCCCTGCATCAGCAGCCAGGCGCCGGTCGAAAGCAGCACCGCGATGCTCGCCGCGACGACGACGAAGAAGCGTCGCAGTACATCGGTGGCGAAGGGCAGGCGCTGCGGCGGCTGCAGGTGTGCATGGGCGGCTGGGCGCATCGCAAGCACGAGGAACGCCATGCCGCCCATCCAGAAGATGGCGGCGGCGAGATGGAGAAACAGTAGGAGGTTGTGCATGTCCGCGATTGTGCGGCCTGGCCGTGGCGCGGTAGGTAAAACTACTTGGCTGTCGGCGGCCACCTGACCGGGCCGTCAGACAAGGTCGATTTCGGCGGGGGTTTCTACTTATAATGAGCGGCTTTGCAAAATTCCCCGGGCGACACGCGGGCAACATGAAACACATCGCGCCCTATCCCGAGGAAGACAAGGATTCGGAGGAGCTCCCCGTGCAGCCGATCAGCGCCGAACAGGCGCGACGGCTGCGCGAGCAGAACCCGCCGGTCTCCCCCTGGCGGGTGGTCGCGGGTCAGGCGGTCGTGGCGGTCGTGACGGCATTGGCCGCATGGGCCTTCACCGGGAAGCAGAACGTCGGGTGGTCCGCCTTCTATGGCGCGATGGCCGTGGTGATTCCCGCGGCCGTGTTCGCGCGGGGGCTCACCGGGCGGTTCTCTTCGCTCAATGCCGGCACTGCCGCCATCGGGTTCCTGCTGTGGGAGATGGTCAAGATCGGGATTTCGGTGGCCATGCTGATGCTGGCGCCGAAACTTGTCCCGGGGTTGAGCTGGCCGGCGCTGCTGGTGGGTCTCATCCTCGCGATGAAGGTGTATTGGGTGGCGCTGGCCTTCAAGCCGCGTCCGAGACGAACTGAGAACTGAGACAAGAAATGGCTGCATCCGCAACCGGACCGACCGCTGGCGAATACATCGTCCACCACCTCGGCTTCCTTCAAAACCGCAAACCGACGGGCGTCGTCGATTTCGGCGTCTTCAATTTCGATTCGATCTTCTGGGCCACGCTGCTCGGCGTGCTCGGCTGCCTGCTCCTGTGGCGCGCCGCGCGCAAGGCCACGTCCGGCGTGCCGGGCCGCTTCCAGGCCGCCGTCGAGGTGCTGGTGGAAATGGTCGATTCGCAGGCCAAGGGCATCGTGCACAACGCACAGAGCCGCAAGTTCGTGGCGCCCCTCGCGCTCACCGTCTTCGTCTGGATCTTCCTGATGAACGCGATGGACCTGCTGCCCGTCGACCTCATTCCCCAGATCTGGCACGGCGTCGCGCCCGCCGTCGGCGCGCCCGACTACATGCGCGTCGTGCCGACCGCCGACCTCTCGGTCACGATGGGCCTGTCGCTCGCGGTGCTGCTGGTCTGCCTGTACTACAACGTCAAGATCAAGGGCGCGGGCGGCTGGATCCACGAGCTGTTCACGGCGCCCTTCGGCTCGCACCCGCTGCTGTGGCCGTTCAACTTCCTCATGCAGATCATCGAGTTCGTCGCCAAGACGGTCTCGCACGGCATGCGACTGTTCGGCAACATGTATGCCGGCGAGCTGATCTTCATGCTGATCGCGCTCATGGGCGGCGCCTGGTCGCTCTCGGCGACGGGCATCGGCCTGGCCATCGGCCACATCATCGCGGGCACCGCCTGGGCGATCTTCCACATCCTGATCATCACGCTGCAGGCGTTCGTGTTCATGATGCTGACGCTCGTCTACGTGGGCCAGGCGCACGACGCGCACTAAATCGAGTTTCTTTTTTCAGTTTCACCACCAACGTTCCTTAGGAGAAAACAAATGGAAGTCATCAGCTTTGTCGCACTGGCCGCGGGCCTCATCATCGGCCTGGGCGCCATCGGCGCGTGCATCGGGATCGGCATCATGGGCAGCAAGTACCTTGAAGCCGCCGCCCGCCAGCCCGAGCTCATGAACGAGCTGCAGACCAAGATGTTCCTGCTGGCCGGCCTGATCGACGCGGCGTTCATCATCGGCACCGGTATCGCGCTGTGGTTCGCCACCGCCAACCCGTTCCTGGGCCAGATCGCCAACCTGCCGAAGTAATTTCTTCGCATCCTTCCACCACTTTCCCGCTGCCACAGGGCACGCGGGAGCAAGGATGACAAAGTGAGCATCACCGGTACCCTCATCGTTCAGATGATCGTGTTCCTGATCCTGGTCGGGTTCACGATGAAGTACGTCTGGCCCCCGATCGCGGCTGCGCTCGACGAGCGCGCGCGCAAGATCGCCGAGGGCCTGGCGGCCGCCGACAAGGCCAAGTCGGAACTCGCCGCGGCCGACCGCCGTGTCGAGGAAGAGCTCGCCAAGTCGCGCAACGAGACGGCGCAGATGCTGGCCGACGCCGAGCGTCGCGCGCAGGGCATCGTCGAAGAGGCGAAGGGCCGCGCGACCGAAGAGGCGAACAAGATCATCGCCGCCGCGAAGGCCGAGGCCGACCAGCAGACCGTGAAAGCGCGCGAAGCGCTTCGCGAGCAGGTCGCCGCGCTGGCCGTCAAAGGCGCCGAGCAGATCCTGCGCAAGGAAGTCAACGCGGGCGTCCACGCCGAGCTGCTGCAGCGCCTGCAGACCGAGCTGTAAGGGAAGCAAGAGATGGCCGAACTCGCCACCATTGCCCGCCCGTACGCGGAGGCCTTGTACAAGGCTTCGAGCGGCGACGCCGCGACGAGCCAGTGGCTCGACGCGCTGGCCGCGGTCGCCGGAAACGAGCAGATGCTGCAGTTCGCCGGCAACCCGAAGGCGACCGAGCAGCAGGTCTTCGACCTGATGGTCGGCGTGTCGAAGGCGCAGCTGTCCGAGTCGGGCCGCAACTTCCTGCGCGCGATCATCGACAACGGCCGCCTCGCCGCACTGCCCGAAGTCGCGCGCCAGTTCCGCGACATGAAGAACGCGCAAAGCGGCTCGTCCGACGCCGTCGTCCACAGCGCGTTCCCGATCTCCGACTTCGACCTCGGCCGGGTGTCCGCGGCGCTCGAGAAGCGCTTCGGTCGCAAGCTGAACCTGACGGTCGTGCAGGACGAGTCGCTGATCGGCGGCATCCGCGTGGTGGTCGGCGACGAGGTGCTCGACACCTCCGTCAAGGCCCGCCTCGAACAAATGAAAGTCGCGCTCGCCGCCTGAAGGCGACGAGCAGCACAGAAGGAAAGCGAAGAGTCATGCAACTCAATCCCGCTGAAATCTCCGAACTGATCAAGAGCCGGATCGAGGGCCTCGCGGCCACCGCCGACATCCGCAATCAGGGCACGGTCATCTCGGTCACCGACGGCATCGTCCGCGTCCACGGCTTGTCCGATGCCATGGCCGGCGAAATGCTGGAATTCCCGGCAACCGCCGACGGCACGCCCACGTACGGCCTCGCGCTGAACCTCGAGCGCGACTCCGTCGGCGCCGTGATTCTGGGCGAGTACGAGCACATCTCCGAAGGCGATACCGTCAAATGCACGGGCCGCATTCTCGAAGTGCCCGTCGGCCCCGAACTCATCGGCCGCGTGGTCAACGCGCTCGGCCAGCCGATCGACGGCAAGGGCCCGATCAACGCGAAGCTCACGGACGTGATCGAGAAGGTCGCCCCGGGCGTGATCGCGCGCAAGTCGGTCGACCAGCCGGTACAGACCGGCCTGAAGTCCATCGACGCGATGGTGCCCATCGGCCGCGGCCAGCGCGAGCTGATCATCGGCGACCGCCAGACGGGCAAGTCCGCCGTGGCCGTCGACACGATCATCAATCAGAAGGGTCAGAACATGACCTGCGTGTACGTCGCCATCGGGCAGAAGGCGTCCACGATCAAGAACATCGTTCGCGCGCTCGAGCAGAACGGCGCGATGGAGTACACCATCGTCGTCGCCGCGTCGGCGTCCGAATCCGCCGCCATGCAGTACGTCTCGGCGTACTCGGGCTGCACGATGGGCGAGTACTTCCGCGACCGCGGGCAGGACGCGCTGATCATCTATGACGACCTGTCCAAGCAGGCCGTCGCCTACCGCCAGGTCTCGCTGCTGCTGCGCCGCCCGCCGGGCCGCGAAGCGTATCCCGGCGACGTGTTCTATCTCCACAGCCGCCTGCTCGAGCGCGCCGCGCGCGTGAACGCCGACTACGTGGAAGCGTTCACCAAGGGCGAGGTCAAGGGCAAGACCGGTTCGCTGACCGCGCTGCCGATCATCGAAACGCAGGCCGGCGACGTGTCCGCTTTCGTGCCGACCAACGTGATCTCGATCACGGACGGCCAGATCTTCCTGGAAACGTCGCTGTTCAACGCCGGCATCCGTCCCGCCATCAACGCGGGTATTTCGGTGTCCCGCGTGGGCGGCGCCGCGCAGACGAAGCTGATCAAGGGCCTGTCCGGCGGTATCCGTACCGACCTCGCGCAGTACCGTGAGCTGGCCGCGTTCGCGCAGTTCGCCTCCGACCTCGACGCGGCCACGCGCAAGCAGCTCGATCGCGGCGCGCGCGTGACCGAACTGCTCAAGCAGCCCCAGTACAGCCCGCTGCCCATCTCGCTGATGGCTGCGTCGCTGTTCGCGGTGAACAAGGGCTACTTCGACGACCTCGACGTCAAGCGCGTCCTCGCCTTCGAGCACGGCCTGCATGCCTACCTCAAGGACAAGCAGGCGGCGCTGCTGCAAAAGCTCGAGACGAACAAGGCGATGGACAAGGACGCCGAGGGCGAGCTCACGGCCGCCATCGAAGCGTTCAAGAAGACCTTCGCCTAAACCCTTCAAGGCAGGAAAACGGCAATGGCTGCAGGCAAAGAGATTCGCGGCAAGATCAAGTCGGTGGAGAACACCAAGAAGATCACGAAGGCCATGGAAATGGTCGCCGCCTCGAAGATGCGCAAGGCGCAGGAACGCATGCGCTCGGCCCGGCCCTACAGCGAGAAAGTCCGCAACATCGCGGCCAACCTCGGCAAGGCCAACCCCGAGTACACGCACGCGTTCATGAAGACGAACGACGTGAAGGCCGCCGGGGTCATCGTCGTTTCCACCGACAAGGGCCTCTGCGGGGGCCTCAACACCAACGTGCTGCGCGCGGTCACGCAAAAGATCCGCGAACTGCAGGGCGATGGCGTGCAGGTGCAGACCGTGGCCATCGGCAACAAGGGCCTCGGCTTCCTCAACCGCATCGGCGCGCAGGTCGTCTCGCACGTCACGCAGCTGGGCGACACGCCGCACCTCGACCGCCTGATCGGCCCGGTGAAGGTTCTGCTCGACCAGTACGCCGCCGGCAAGCTGAGCACCGTGTACATCGCGTACACGAAGTTCATCAACACCATGCGGCAGGAGCCGACCCTCGAGGTCCTGCTGCCGCTGTCCGCCGCCAAGATGGAGGCCGAGTCCAAGGCGTCCGGCGGCGAGCCGGGCTGGGACTACATCTACGAGCCCGACGCGCAGACCGTCATCGACGACCTGCTGCTTCGCTACGTCGAGGCCCTGGTTTACCAGGCCGTCGCGGAAAACATGGCTTCGGAGCAGTCCGCGCGCATGGTGGCCATGAAGTCGGCCACCGACAACGCAGGCAACCTCATCGGCGAACTCAAGCTGGTCTACAACAAGACGCGCCAGGCCGCGATCACGAAAGAACTTTCGGAGATCGTGTCGGGTGCCGCCGCCGTTTAAATATTTGGAGCAACCTATGGCTCAAGTTCAAGGAAAAATCGTTCAGTGCATCGGCGCCGTCGTCGACGTCGAGTTCCCGCGCGAATCGATGCCGCGCGTGTACGACGCGCTGAAGATGGAGGGCACGGCCCTCACGCTCGAAGTGCAGCAGCAGCTGGGCGACGGCGTGGTGCGCACCATTGCGCTGGGTTCGTCCGACGGCCTGCGCCGTGGCTCGATGGTGTACAACACCGGCGCCCCGATCACGGTGCCCGTGGGTACCGCGACGCTCGGCCGCATCATGGACGTGCTCGGCAACCCCATCGACGAGCGTGGCCCGGTCGACGGCACGCTGTCCGCCCCCATTCACCGCAAGGCCCCCGCGTACGACGAGCTGTCGCCCTCGCAGGAACTGCTCGAAACCGGCATCAAGGTGATCGACCTGATCTGCCCTTTCGCCAAGGGCGGCAAGGTGGGCCTGTTCGGCGGCGCCGGCGTGGGCAAGACCGTGAACATGATGGAGCTGATCAACAACATCGCCAAGGCGCACTCGGGCCTGTCGGTGTTCGCCGGCGTGGGTGAGCGCACCCGCGAAGGCAACGACTTCTATCACGAGATGGCTGACTCGGGCGTCGTGAAGCTCGACAACCTGTCGGAGTCGAAAGTGGCCATGGTGTACGGCCAGATGAACGAGCCCCCCGGCAACCGCCTGCGCGTGGCGTTGACGGGCCTCACCATCGCCGAGTCGTTCCGCGACGAGGGCCGCGACGTGCTGTTCTTCGTGGACAACATCTACCGCTACACGCTGGCCGGCACGGAAGTGTCCGCGCTGCTGGGCCGCATGCCGTCCGCCGTGGGCTACCAGCCGACGCTGGCCGAGGAAATGGGCCGCCTGCAGGAGCGCATCACGTCGACCAAGGTCGGCTCGATCACCTCGATCCAGGCCGTGTACGTCCCCGCGGACGACCTGACCGACCCGTCGCCCGCCACGACCTTCGCCCACCTCGACGCCACGGTGGTGCTGTCGCGCGACATCGCCGCGCTGGGCATCTACCCCGCGGTGGACCCGCTCGACTCCACGTCGCGCCAGGTCGACCCCAACGTCGTCGGCGAAGACCACTACAACACGACCCGCGCCGTGCAGCAGACGCTGCAGCGCTACAAGGAACTGCGCGACATCATCGCCATCCTGGGCATGGACGAACTGTCGCCGGAAGACAAGCTGGCCGTGGCGCGCGCGCGCAAGATCCAGCGTTTCCTGTCGCAGCCGTTCCACGTGGCCGAAGTGTTCACGGGCTCGCCCGGCAAGTACGTGCCGCTCTCCGAGACGATTCGCGGCTTCAAGATGATCGTGGCCGGCGAATGCGACCACCTGCCCGAGCAGGCGTTCTACATGGTCGGCACCATCGACGAAGCCTTCGAGAAGGCGAAGAAGCTGGCCGCCTAAGGTCCAACGAAGATGGTCGACACCACCCACACCATCCACGTCGACGTGGTCTCGGCGGAGGAGAGCATCTTCTCCGGCGAGGCGCGCTTCGTGGCGCTGCCCGGCGAGGCCGGCGAGCTCGGCATCTATCCGCGCCACACGCCGCTCATCACGCGCGTGAAGGCGGGCTCGGTGCGCATCGAGAAGGCGGACGGCAGCGAGGAGTTCGTGTTCGTGGCCGGCGGCATTCTCGAAGTGCAGCCGAACCGCGTGACCGTACTCTCCGACACCGCCATCCGCGGCAAGGACCTGGACGAAGAGAAGGCCAACCAGGCGCGCCAGGCGGCCGAAGAAGCCCTGAAGAACGCCAAGAGCGAGATCGACGTGGCGAAGGCGACGTCCGAACTGGCCGTCATGGCCGCGCAGCTCGCTGCTTTGCGCAAGTACCGGCAGAAGAAGTAAGCGTCGAGCGCGTCGAGCGCCTCGATCCGCTGCGAGCCCCGTTCGAAAGAGCGGGGCTTTTTCGTTTCAGCCGAGGGCGGGTTCGTCCGGCAATTCGTTGCGGTCCGCGGCCCCATCCGCCAGCGGAAAGTGCTGCACCAGCAGCGCCGACACCTCCGACAGTGCCTGCGTGAGCCCCTCCTCGAAGCGCTTCTCGCGGAACGCCGACCCCATGCGCTGCACGATCGCCTTCCATTCCGCATCGGGCACCCGCCGGCTCAGCCCACGATCCGCGACGATCTCGATCGCATGCTCGGCCAGCATCAGGTAGATCAACACGCCGTTGTTCTGCTCCGTGTCCCACACGCGCAGCTTGCCGAACATCGCCACCGCACGCTCGCGCGGCGTTGCGCCGCGCAGGATGTAGCTCGTGGGCAGACCCGCCTCGATATAGAGGCGGATCTCGCCGGTGTGCCGCTTCTCGCTCGCCGCCACGCGTTCGCCGAGCCGCTTCACGAGATCGGGCGGAATGGCCTTGCGGGTGTCCGACTCGTCGAGCCAGCGATGCGCGAACAGGCGCTTGATCTTTCCGATGGCCATCACCAGTCCCCCGAGGCGCCGCCGCCCCCGAAGTCGCCGCCGCCGCCGGAACTGAAGCCGCCTCCGCCGCCCCCGCCCCAGCCGCTGCCGCCCCCACCGCCCCCGAAGCCCCCGGTGGAGACCCACGGACCGCCGCCGAAGCCGCCTCGGCGACCGCCGCCGAGGCCGCCGGAGAGCAAGGCGATGATGAGCGCGACGACGCCCGCGATGCCCGCGACGACGAGACTCGAGGTGACGACGAACGCGATCATCCCCGCGCCGCCACCCGCCACCACCGGGCCGAGCTTGCCGAACAGGCCGCGCAGGACCTTCGCGATGATCGGCACGGCGACGAAAAGAAAGATCGCGAGGTCGAACCAGTCGAAGCCTTCCACACCCATCGCCTTCTTCTCCGGCTCGGCGGGCGGCGCGGGCAGCGCCTCGCCGCCGATGCGCGCCACGATCTGGTCCGCCGCCGCCAGCAAACCGCCAGCGAAGTCGTTCTGACGGAATTTCGGCGTGATCTCCTGGTCGATGATCTGCTTGGCCGTGACGTCGGGGATCGCGCCTTCGAGCGTCTTCGCGATCTGCAGGTTGATCTTGCGGTCGTTCTTCGCGACGACGAGCAGCACGCCGTCGCCTACCCCCTTGCGGCCGATCTTCCAGGTGTTCGCGACGCGGTTGGCGTAGCTGAAGACGTCCTCCGGCTGCGTCGTCGGCACGAGCAGGAAGACGACCTGCGAGCCCTTGCTCTTCTCGAGCGCGGCGAGCTTGTCGTCGAGTCCCTTGCGCTGGATGTCGTCGAGCGTGCCCGTCTGGTCGATGACGCGGGCCGTCAACTCGGGGACGGGCAGCAGGTTCTGGGCGCCGGCCGCCAGCGCCCAGAGGGCGACTACGAGAACGAGCAGCCGGCGCACGCCGTCCTATCGGCTGGCGGCCGGGGCCGTGGGTGCCGCGGGGGCGGGCGCGGGCGCGGGCGCACCCGGCGTCGTCCCGAACTCCACCTTCGGCGGCGCCGAGATCTGCGCTTCGTTCTGCACCGTGAAGTTCGGCTTGACGTCGTAGTTGAAGACCATCGCCGTCAGGTTGGTCGGGAAGCTGCGGCGCAGCACGTTGTACTCCTGCACCGTCTGGATGTAGCGGTTGCGCGCCACGGTGATGCGGTTCTCCGTGCCCTCGAGCTGCGCCTGCAATCCGCGGAACGCCTGGTTCGCCTTGAGGTCGGGGTAGCGCTCGCTCACCACGAGCAGCCGCGACAGCGCGCTCGACAGTTCGCCCTGCGCCTGCTGGAAGCGCTGGAAAGCCTGCGGGTCGTTCAGCGTCTCGGGCGTCACCTGCACGGCCGTCGCCTTCGAGCGCGCTTCGATCACGCGCGTCAATGTGTCCTGCTCGAAGTTCGCTTCGCCCTTGACCGTGGCGACGAGGTTCGGGATGAGGTCGGCGCGGCGCTGGTACTGGTTGAGCACTTCGCTCCACGCGGATTTGGTCTGCTCGTCCAGGCGTTGGAAGTCGTTGTAGCCGCAACCGGTGAGCGACAGCACCGCGAACGCGGCGAGGATCGACAACCATCGTTTCATGGAAAGACCTTTCTCGAAGTGGGCGCAACGGTAGCATAGATGGGATGCGTCAGGACCCGATTCAAGTGCTTCAAGGCGCCCGGCGCGCGCCGCCCGTCGCGCCGCCGAAGCCGCGCCTGATCGTCGCGGGCGCCACCGGCGTGCTGGGCAATGAAGTGCTCAACCGTCTGGCCGGCGGCGGCGCCTTTTCCGATACGCAGGTGCTGGCGCGAGAGCCCATCACGGTCGGACTCCGCGGCGTGAGCGTCGCGGTCGTGCCGTCCGACGATCCCTCCGAGTGGCCGCCGTCGCAGGCCGATGCGGCCGTGGTGATGTTCGAGCCGGCGCGCCTGTTCTACGACCGGGAGCGCGCCCTGTGGACGCCGGTGCCGGATCGCCTGCCCGCACTGGCCGCGTGGCTGCGGCGCAGCGGCGTCGCATCGCTCGCGGTGGTGCTGCCGCATTTGCAGGGCCGGTTGCCTGAAGCCCTGAAGCACGGCCTCGCGAATCTCGACGAGCAGGCCGTCGCGGCCTTGCACTTCGACCGGCTGCTGGTGCTGCGTTCGCCGCAGAAGCCCGTGGACGTGGCCGGCGCGAATTTTCCGGAACGGGTCGCGCGATTCATGCTCTCCGTCTTCAAGTACATGGTGCCGGCGAGCGAGCAGCCGGTGCGCGCCGCGAAGGTGGCGCAGCTGCTGGCCGCGTCGCTCGAGCTCGCCCCGCCGGGCATCCACGTCGCCGCGCCGGAGACGGTGTGGCGGGCGGGCCAGGGCGATGCGCGGGCGGTTGCGGCAAGCTGGCTCGCAAGGTAGCCGGCGCAGGCACAATTCATCCGATGCGCAAGTCCAAGCTTCAGCAGGCCAACCTCGAAGGCAACGCCGACGACGTGGAGGCGGCCTTCTACCACGCCCTGCAGAACGCGGACATCGAGAAGCTGATGGCCTGCTGGGCGGACGAGGACGACATCGTCTGCATCCACCCCGGCGGCCCGCGCGTCGTGGGCGCGATGGCGATTCGCGCGACCTTCGAGGCGATGTTCGCCAACGGCAGCATCCGGGCGTGGCCGCAGCATGTGCGCAAGACGGTGTCGATCGCGAGCGCCGTTCACAACCTGCTGGAGAAGGTCGAGGTGCTGACGCCGCAGGGTCCGACGCATGCGTGGGTGATCGCCACGAACGTTTATCACCGCACCGCGCAGGGCTGGCGCATGGTCGCGCACCATGCGAGTCCGGGCACCACGAGCGACGTCCAGGAAGTGACGGAATCGCCCTCGGTCCTCCATTGAACGGATACCGCGCGCCCTGGTGGTTGCCGGGCGGCAACCTGCAGACGATCTGGGCGGCGCTGTGCGCGCGTCGCACGACCGGCGCCGCGCCGACGTACCGGCGCGAACGGTGGACGACGCCGGATGGGGATTTCATCGATCTGGATTGGCAGGACGAAGTGGCACGGGGGAATGCCCCGCTGCTCGTGCTGTTCCACGGTCTCGAGGGCTCCTCGCGCAGCCACTATGCCGAAGCCTTCGCCGCATTCGCGAAGGTGCAGGGCATCGGCTTCGTCGTGCCGCATTTCCGCGGCTGCAGCGGCGAGCTCAACGCCGGGCCGCGGGCCTACCACTCCGGCGATCATGAAGAGATCGCTTGGATCCTCGGGCGCCTGCGCGAACGGCACGAGGGTCCCATGGTCGCCGCAGGCGTGTCCCTCGGCGGGAATGCGCTCATGCGCTGGGCCGGCGAGTGGGAAGCGCGCGCCTCGCACCTCGTGAGCGCGGTTGCGTCGATCTGTTCGCCGCTCGACCTCGCCGCGGGCGGACGCGCCATCGGCAAAGGATTCAACCGCGTCGTCTACACGACGATGTTCCTGCGCTCGATGAAGCCGAAGGCGCTGCGCAAGCTCGCGCAGCACCCCGATCTGTTCGACCGCGAGGCGCTGCTCGCGGCGCGCGACCTCTACGAGTTCGACAACATCTTCACGGCGCCGCTGCACGGTTTCGCGGGCACCGACGACTACTGGGCGCGTGCCTCGGCCAAACCGTACATGTCGCGCATCCGCATTCCGGCGCTGGCGCTCAATGCGCGCAACGATCCGTTCGTGCCCGCGCAGAGCCTGCCGCACGCCGGGGACGTGAGCGAATCCGTGACGCTGTGGCAACCGGCGGAGGGCGGGCACGTCGGATTTCCGTCCGGCCGCTGGCCCGGCCACGTGAATGCGATGCCGGATGCGGTGGGCGCCTGGTTGCTGGGGCGCGTGCCGCGGACCTGAGCGAGCGAGATCGGTGCGCGGCGATCGGCGCGCGGGGTCTCAACGAGGCCGCGTGGCGACTCTCAGGGTGGAGGCCGCGGGCACCGTTGCGGCCGCGGCGGGCGAGGGTGCGGCCGGAGCCGGCGCGGCCGGCATCGCGGGAGCGACGGGGCCTTGCGCCGCCGAGGCCGCCGCCACCGCCGCCGACGCGGCTGCCATCGGCGACATCACGAGCGTGGCGGATGCCGCCGGTACCGCCGCGCCCGCGGCGCCTGCACCCGGGGGCCATGCCACTTCGGACGCGACGCGCGGCTTGCCGATCGGCGCGGTGGCCTGGCCCTTGCGCACGGCCTCGAGGTCTTCCTCGCTCGGATACTGGTTGACGAGCCAGTAATCGAAGATGCGGCGGGCGATCGGGGCCGCATGGGCCGCGCCGAAACCGGCGTTCTCCACGATGGCGGCAATCGCGATCTTCGGATCGTCCGCCGGCGCGAAGGCGATGTAGAGCGAGTGATCGCGCTGATGCTCCTCGAGCTTCGAGGCGTTGTACTTCGTCCCCTGCGCGACGGTGACGGCCTGGGCCGTGCCGGTCTTGCCGCCCGAGAGGTAGGGCGCGCCGCGGAACACGTGCGTCGACGTGCCCTGCTGGGTCACGGCGACCATGGCCTTGCGGACGACGGCGACGTGGTCCGGCTGCACGCCAAGGTTCACGGCCGGCTCGCGCGGCAGCGGCGTCTGCTTCTTCGACATCGCGTCCTGCGTGGCGATCACGAGGTGCGGCTTGTTCTTCACGCCGTTGTTGGCGAGCGTGGCGGTGGCCTGCGCGAGCTGCAGCATCGTGAAGCTGTTGTAGCCCTGGCCGATGCCCAGCGAAATCGTCTCGCCCGCATACCACTTCTTCTGCTCGGGGCGGCGGTAGTAGTTGCGCTTCCACTCGGTGGAAGGCAGCACGCCGCGCACCTCGCCGAAGATGTCGATGCCCGTGTGCTGGCCGAAGCCGAAGGGCTTCATGAAGTCGTGCATCAGGTCCACGCCCATCTCGTTGGCGAGCGAGTAGTAGTAGACGTTGCTCGATTTGACGATGCTGGCGTGCATGTCGACGGCGCCCAGCCCGTGGTCGCCGTGGCTGCGGAACACGTGGCCGCCGAACGCCCACGAGCCGCCGTCATGGATGATCTGCGTGGCCGAACGCTTGCCCGTGGTCAGCGCGCCGAGCGCCATGAACGGCTTGTACGTCGAGCCCGGCGGGTAGGTCCCGCGCAGCGCGCGGTTGAGCAGCGGCTTTTCGATCGACTCGTTGAGCAGCTGCCAGTTCTCGTGGTCGATGCCGTCGACGAAGAGGTTGGGGTCGAAGGTCGGCTTGCTGACGAAGGCCAGCACCTCGCCGCTCTTCGGGTCGAGCGCCACGAGCGCGCCGCGCCGCTCGCCATACATGTCCTCCACCAGCTTCTGCAGCTTGATGTCGAGCGACAGCACGACCGTGTTTCCCGGGGTCGCGGGGTGGCTGGCCAGGCGACGCACCGCGCGCCCGCCGGCGGACGTCTCGACCTCCTCGACGCCGGTGATGCCGTGCAGCTGCTTCTCGAAGCTCTGCTCCACGCCGAGCTTGCCGATGTACTCCGTGCCGCGGTAGTTGGCCTGGTCTTCCTCGGCCCAGTCGCCGATGGCCTGCTTCTCGGTCTGGTTGATGCGCCCGATGTAGCCGATGGCATGGCTCGCGAGCTCGCCCCACGGATAGTTGCGAAAGAGCCGCGCCTTGATGTCGACGCCCGCGAAGCGGAAGCGCTGGGCGGCGAAGCGCGCGACCTCCTCGTCGGTCAGCTTCGTGCGGATGGGCAGCGACTCGATGCTCTTCGATTCGTCCAGGAGCTTCTTGAAGCGGCGGCGGTCGCGCTGCTGGATGTCGATGATCTGGGAAAGCTCGTCGATCACGCGCTCGAGCGGCCGGTCGAGGCGCGACGGCTGGATCTCCAGCGTGTAGGCCGAATAGTTCGTCGCGAGCACGATGCCGTTGCGGTCGACGATGAGGCCGCGGTTCGGGACGATGGGCACGATCGCCGTGCGGTTGTTTTCGGCCTGCTCGTCGAGGTCGGCATGCCGGAACACCTGCAGGTACACCAGCCGCGAGGCGAGCAGCAGGAAACAGACGAGCACCGCCAGGCTCGCGACCAGGACCCGCGCGCGGAAGCGCGACAGGTCCGCTTCCACGTTGCGCAGTTCGGTCATCGACGAGCCCTCATAGGGGTCGATTTTCGTCGGGATCGGGCGCCCTGCGTTGGGGGGCGAGCAACAAAATGCTCACGATCGGCCACAGCAGCGCTTCGATGAGCGGCGACAGGAGGACGGTGATGCCGGGAAACGCGCCGCCGGCCATCATGCGGATCGCGATCTCGACGGCGTGGGCGGCCGCGAACAGCGGCAGCACCTGCATCGCCTGCGAGGGCACTTTGAACCACAGCAGGCGGCGATGGATCGTGATCGCGAAATAGCTGAGCACCGTATAGGCAAGCGCATGCTGGCCCAGCAACGTCGCCTGGTGTACGTCGAGCGCGAGGCCGAACGCGAACGCGGCGAAGACGCCGATGCGCTGCGGCTGGTGGACGTTCCAGAACACGATCACGACCGCCAGGAAGTCCGGCAGCCAGGGGAGCCGGCCGAGCGGCAGCATGTTCACGAGCAGCGCGATGACGAGGCTCGTCCAGATGAACAAGGTGTTGGCGGGCAGCAGCAGGGGCTGGCCGGGGCGCATGATCATTTGCGGATGTTCCCTTTTTTAGCTGCGGGAATGTCCGAGGGCGCGGGTTCGGGCCGAGGCGGTATCTGCGCCGTGAGCGGCTTGAGAACCATCACGTGGCGGGCGCCGTCGACCAGTGCCTGCGGCTTGCAGACGATGCGGGCAAAGGCGGAGTCGGGGCGCCGCTCCACTTTTTCGACCACGCCGACAGGCAGGCCCGGCGGGTAGACGCCGTCGACGCCGCTCGTGGTGAGCACGTCGCCCGGCTTCACGTCCGCGTTGGCGGCCATGTAGCGCAGCTCCAGCGAGCCGCTGTGCGCCGTCGGTTCGCCGTACGCCACGCCGCGCGAGCCCGTGCGCGTGTTGAGCACGGGAATCGCCTGCTCGCGGTCGGTCACGAGCGTCACCTCGCTGATGAGCGGATGCACGCGCGTCACCTGGCCCAGCACGCCCGATTCGTCGATGACGGGCGAGCCGGCTTCGATGCCCTGCGCAAGCCCCTTGTCGATGATCACGCGGCGCGTGTAGGGGTCGGCCGCGTCGTAGAGCACCTCGGCGGCGAGCGAAGTGGTGACGAGACGGCCGCGCAGTTCGAGCAGCTTGCGCAGCCGCTCGTTCTCGAGTGCGAGCTGCTCCACCTGGTTGGCGCGCAGCGACTGCAGGGCGAGCTTCTCGCGGGCCTGGGCTTCCGTCGACTGCGCGGCGTCGAGCCCGACGAAATATTCGGAGACCCAGCGCATGCCCAGCACCGGCCGCATGGCGAGCCACTGCACGGGGAAGATCACCAGCGCCACCGCCTGGCGCAGCGGCTGCGTCATCTTGAAGCGCGCATCCGCCACCATGAGGAACAGCGCGAGCGCGCTGCACACCATGAGCTTGGAGAGTGCAGACGGGCCCTGCTTGAAAAAGGGCGGGGGGGTGCGGTCGAGGGTGCCTAAAGGCATCCGCGTATTGTGCCGAGGCCGATCACTCGCTGGTGAAGATCGAGCCCAGTCGCTCCATGCGTTCGAGTGCGATGCCGCAGCCGCGGACCACGCACGTCAGCGGGTCTTCAGCAACCAGCACGGGCAGGCCCGTCTCTTCGGCCAGCAGGCGGTCGAGGTCGCGCAGCAGGGCGCCCCCGCCGGTGAGCATCATGCCGCGCTCGGCGATGTCGGCGCCGAGCTCGGGCGGCGTCTGTTCCAGCGCGTTCTTGACGGCCGAAACGATGTTGTTCAGGGGATCGGTGAGCGCCTCGAGGATCTCGTTCGACGAGATCGTGAAGGAGCGCGGCACGCCTTCGGAGAGGTTGCGGCCCTTGACCTCCATCTCCTTGACCTCGCTGCCGGGGAAGGCGGAGCCGATCTGCTTCTTGATCGACTCGGCCGTAGGCTCGCCGATCAGCATGCCGTAGTTGCGGCGGATGTAGCTGATGATGGCTTCGTCGAACTTGTCGCCGCCCACGCGCACGCTGCCCTTGTAGACCATGCCGCCCAGCGAAATGACGCCGACCTCGGTGGTGCCGCCGCCGATGTCGACGACCATGGAGCCGGAGGCTTCGGACACGGGCAGCCCGGCGCCGATCGCGGCGGCCATGGGTTCCTCGATGAGGTAGACCTCGGAGGCGCCGGCGCCGAGCGCCGACTCGCGGATCGCACGGCGCTCGACCTGGGTGGAGCCGCAGGGGACGCAGATGATGATGCGCGGCGAAGGCCTCAGGATGGACCGGGGATGGACCATCTTGATGAACTGCTTGAGCATCTGCTCGGTGACGGTGAAGTCGGCGATCACGCCGTCCTTCATCGGGCGGATGGCCTCGATGTTGCCCGGCACCTTGCCGAGCATGGCCTTGGCTTCGGCGCCCACGGCCTGGATCGTTTTCTTGCCCTGGGGGCCGCCCTCGTGGCGAATGGCGACGACGGAGGGCTCGTCGAGCACGATGCCTTTGTCACGGACGAAGATCAGGGTGTTCGCGGTGCCGAGGTCGATGGCCAGGTCGGTCGAGAGGTATCGACGGAAAGCTCCGAACATTTGGGAAAGTCCTCGTTTCTTCTGTGAAATCGGCCGCTTTCGCGGCCGTTCACCAAAGGCGGGATAATACCCGATCCCCTGTGTCGACCCGCCCCCGCCGGGGGTGCGCGAAGCCTTTTTTACACTATGTCCCTGACCCCTGAAGACATCGGCCGCATCGCCAACCTGGCGCGGCTGGAATTGAGCGCGGACGAGAGCGAGCGCATGCTCTCTCAGATCAATGGCTTCTTCGGCATCGTCGAGAAGATGCGCGGCGTCGACACCGCGGGCATCGAACCGCTGGCGCATCCGGTCGATGTGGTCCAGCCCGTCGCGCTGCGCCTGCGCGACGACGTGGCGAGCGAGCCGAACCGCCGCGAGGCCAACCAGCGAAGCGCGCCCGCCGTGGAGCGCGGCCTCTTTCTCGTGCCGAAGGTGATCGAATGATGGATTGGACGGTCGCGCGCCTCGCGGGCGAGTTGCGAGCGCGCAAGGTCTCGCCGGTGGAAGTGGCGAAGGACTACCTGGGCCGCATCGCGAAGCACGAATCGCTCGGCGCGTTTCTGGCCACGGACGAGGCGGTGACGATCGAGCAGGCGAAGGCGGCCGAAAAGCGCATCGCGTCCGGCGACGCCGCGCCCCTGCTCGGCGTGCCCATCGCGCACAAGGACATCTTCGTCACGGCGGACTTCCCGAGCACCGCGGGCTCGAAGATGCTCTCCGGTTACCGCTCGCCGTTCGATGCAACGGTGGTGGCGAAACTCGCCGAAGCCGGCTGCGTCACGCTGGGCAAGCTCAACTGCGACGAATTCGCCATGGGCTCGTCGAACGAGAACTCCGCGTTCGCGGCCGTGAAGAATCCGTGGGACACGAGCCGCATTCCCGGCGGCTCATCGGGCGGCAGCGCGGCGGCGGTCGCGGCTTCGCTCGCGCCCGCCGTGACGGGCACCGACACGGGCGGCTCCATCCGCCAGCCCGCGTCGTTCTGCAACGTGACCGGCATCAAGCCGACCTACGGCCGCGCGTCGCGCTACGGGATGATCGCCTTCGCGTCCAGCCTCGATCAGGCCGGGCCCATGGCGCGCACGGCCGAAGATTGCGCCTTGCTGCTGTCGGCCATGTGCGGCCCGGACCCGGACCGCGACTCGACCTCGCTCGACATGCCGGCCGAGGACTTCTCGCGCTCCTTGAACGGCAGCCTCGAAGGCTTGCGCATCGGCCTGCCCAGGGAGTTCTTCGGCGAAGGGCTCGCGCCCGACGTGCGCGCCGCCATCGATGCCGCGCTGAAGGAGTACGAGAAGCTCGGCGCGAAGCTCGTCGAGGTCTCGCTGCCGCGCACCGAGCTTGCGATTCCCGTGTACTACGTCATCGCGCCGGCCGAGGCGAGCTCCAACCTCTCGCGCTTCGACGGCGTGAAGTTCGGCCACCGCGCGGCTCAACATGGCGATCTGCTCGACATGTACAAGAAGACCCGCGCCGAGGGGTTCGGCGACGAGGTCAAGCGCCGCATCATGATCGGCGCCTATGTGCTCTCGCATGGCTACTACGACGCCTACTACCTGCAGGCGCAGAAGATCCGCCGCATGATCGCCGACGACTTCCAGCAGGCGTTCGGGCAGTGCGACGTGATCGCGGGGCCGGCCGCGCCGAGCGTGGCGTGGAAGCTCGGCGAGCACGGCAACGATCCGCTGGCGGATTACCTCGCGGACATCTTCACCCTGCCGGGGTCGCTCGCCGGCTTGCCGGGCATGTCGCATCCCTGCGGATTCGGCGAGGGCGGCATGCCGGTGGGGCTGCAACTGCTGGGCAACTACTTTACCGAAGCGAAGCTGTTGAACGCTGCCCACCGGTTCCAGCAAGCGACCGATTTCCACCTCCGCAAACCGGAAGGCTTCTGACATGCCCGCCAAACTGATCCAGGGCTACGAAGTCGTCATCGGCTTCGAGACGCACGCGCAGCTTTCGACGCAGAGCAAGATCTTCAGCCGCTCGCCCACGGCCTTCGGCGCGGAGCCGAACACGCAGGCGTCGCCCGTCGACCTCGCGCTGCCGGGCACGCTGCCGGTGATGAACAAGGGCGCCGTCGAACGTGCCATCCGCTTCGGCCTCGCCATCGGCGCGCATGTCGCGCCGCGATCCGTCTTCGCGCGCAAGAACTACTTCTATCCCGACTTGCCCAAGGGCTACCAGATCAGCCAGTTCGAGATTCCGGTCGTGCAAGGCGGCGGCGTCGAGTTCTACGTCGGCGACGAGAAGAAGACCGTGCGGCTCGTTCGCGCGCACCTGGAAGAAGACGCGGGCAAGTCGCTGCACGAGGACTTCGTCGGCCAGTCGGGCATCGACCTGAACCGCGCGGGCACGCCGCTGCTGGAGATCGTGACCGAGCCGGACATGCGATCGTCCGACGAAGCCGTGGCGTACGCGAAGGAACTGCACAAGATCGTCACCTGGATCGGCATCTGCGACGGCAACATGCAGGAAGGCTCGTTCCGCTGCGACGCGAACGTCTCGGTGCGCAAGCCCGGCGAGAAGCTCGGCACGCGCCGCGAGATCAAGAACCTCAACAGCTTCCGCTTCATGCAGCAGGCCATCGACTACGAAGCGCGGTGGCAGATCGGCGAGATCGAGGACGGCCGCGCGATCCAGCAGGCCACCGTGCTGTTCGACCCCGACACGGGCGAGACACGCGCGATGCGCACGAAGGAAGACGCCGCGGACTACCGCTACTTCCCCGACCCGGACCTGCCCCCGCTCGTGATCGCCGCCGAGTGGATCGAGCGCGTGAAGGCCGGGATGCCCGAGTTGCCGCGCGCGATGGCCGCGCGCTTCGTGCAGGTCCACGGCCTGCCCGAATACGACGCTGCGACGCTCACGCAGAGCAAGGCGATGGCCGCCTACTTCGAAGCGGCCGCGCAGGCCTGCGGCCAGCCGAAGCTCGCGAGCAACTGGATCATGGGCGAAGTGTCGCGCCGGCTGAACGCACAGGACATCGGCATCGACGCGGCGCCCGTGGATGCGCTCACGCTCGCGCGACTCATCGGCCGCATCGCCGACGGCACGGTCTCCAACAACGCGGCGCGCCAGGTGTTCGATGCGCTGTGGAGCGGCGAGGGCAGCGACGTCGACGCCGTGATCGAGGCCAAGGGCCTGAAGCAGATGAACGACAGCGGTGCGCTCGAGAAGATCCTCGACGACATCATCGCCGCCAACCCCGACAACGTCGCGCAGATCCGCGCGGGCAAGGACAAGGCGTTCAACGCGCTCGTGGGCCAGGCCATGAAGGCGAGCAAGGGCAAGGCCAATCCGCAGCAGGTCAACGAGCTGCTGAAGAAGAAGCTCGGGGTGTAGGGACGGCCACCGGCCGTGAGGCGGGGCCGCGCTGGCCCACCCACAGCTGCTTCAGGCGCGCCAGCTCCTGGTCGAAGCGCACGTTGATGCGCTTCTTTTCTTCCTGCCGTTCCGCGATGAAGCGTTTTTGCGCCGCCAGGTGCTGCGCGTTTTCCTCGATCTGCTTGCGCAGGCGCTGCGGCATCCGCGCCGCATCGCCCTTGTAGAACTCGGTCTCCAGCGCGAGCTTCTTCTGCTGCTCGTCGAGGTCGACCGCGCGCTTCTGCGCGATCGCGATCGCATCGTCGACGAGCTTCAGTGACGAGACGCGTTCACGCTCGTGCGAGCCGGCATCGGGATAGCGGGCGAGCAGGGCGCGGTTGCGCCGCCTTTCCTCGTCCTCGCGCAGCTTCTCCTCGGCCAGCTTGCGGGCCTTCTCCTCGGCCGCCGCGCGCTCGTCGGCCGTCATCGGCGGCGGGACCACGCGCCGAACCGTGCCGGACGGACTGAGCTCCTTTTGCGGGCGGTCCATGCATTCCGCGATGGGCCGGTCGGACGTGAGGCGCCGGCCCTTCGCGTCGACGCAGGCGTAGATGGATTGCGCGCACGCGCCGCCCACGCTGCCCGCCAGCAGCAAGCACGCCCCCACTGCCTTGTGCTTCGGTCTCGACAAACGCCGCCCCTCGTGGTCAGTCGACGCCGTACCGCTCCCGATAGGCGAGGACCTTGTCGTAATGCGCGCCCAGCTCCGTGCCGGCGTGCTGCCGAAGATACTGAAGCAAGTCGGCAAGCTCCGCAATCGCGCAAACCTCCAGCCCGAGCTGGTTGCGGACGTACTGCACGGCGCTATGGTTCACGTCCCTGCCGCCCTCGGTCGCCTTTTCCTGGCGGTCGAGCGCGATGGCCACCGCATGCGGCGTCGCCCCGGCGGCTTCGATGATCGCGATGGACTCGCGCGCCGCGGTGCCGGCGGACATCACGTCGTCGATGATGAGCACCTTGCCCTTCACGGGTGCGCCCACCAGCGTGCCGCCTTCGCCGTGGTCCTTGGCTTCCTTGCGGTTGTAGGCATAGGGCACGTTGCGCCCGAGCCGCGCGAGCTCGACGGCGGTGGCCGCGGCGAGCGGAATGCCCTTGTAGGCGGGGCCGAAGATCATGTCGAACTCGATGCGCGACGCCGCGATGCGGCGTGCATAGAATTGCGCGAGCCGGCCGAGCTTGGCCCCGTCGTCGAAGAGGCCGGCATTGAAGAAGTAGGGCGACAGCCGACCGGCTTTCGTCTTGAACTCGCCGAAGCGCAGGACGCCGGCTTCCACCGCGAACTGCACGAACTCCTGCGCCAGGACGTCCTGGCCACCCTCTTTCGTCATGCCTCAATCCTTGTTCAAACTGACCAGCCTCAACCTCAACGGCATCCGCTCCGCGACCAGCAAAGGTATCGAGGCGTGGCTCGCGCAGGTGAAGCCGGATTGTATTTGCGTGCAGGAGGTCAAGGCGCAGGCGGCGGACGTCGAAGGCCGCTTCGACAGCCTCGCCGGGCTGCGCGGCCACTTCCATTACGCGCAGAAAAAGGGCTATTCCGGCGTGGGTGCATTCAGCCGGCACGAGCCGAGCGACGTCATCGTCGGGTTCGGCTCGGGCGAGTTCGACGCGGAGGGGCGCTATGTCGAGCTGCGCTTCGACACGCCCGCGCGCAAGTTCTCGCTCATCAGTTGCTATTTTCCGAGCGGCTCGTCGGGCGAGGACCGGCAGCTCGCGAAGTTCCGCTTCCTCGACGAGATCGATCCGCACCTCGTGCGCCTGAAGCAGTCGCGCGAATTCATCCTGTGCGGCGACGTGAACATCGCGCACCACGAGCGGGACCTGAAGAACTGGCGCGGCAACCGCAAGAACAGCGGCTTCCTGCCCGAGGAGCGGACGTGGATGACGAAGATCACGTCGGAGACCGGGCTGGTCGACGTGTATCGGCTGCTGAAGCCGGAGGCGGGCGAGGAGTGCTACACATGGTGGAGCAACCGGGGGCAGGCGTATGCGAAGAACGTGGGGTGGCGGCTGGACTACCATCTGGCCACGCCGGGGATCGCGGCGCTTGCACGGACCGAGACGATTTACAAGACCGAGCGATTTTCGGACCATGCGCCCATCACGATCCAGTACGAGATGGCGCTCTGAGCCGCCGGGGCGCCAAGTCGGACCTTACCGAGCCCGGATCACTGGGCTGTCCAGCCGCCGTCGACGGGGATTGCCACCCCGGTCAGGTTGTGCGCCGCCGGTTCGCAAAGCCAAGTGACCACGCGAGCGATCTCCGTCGGCAGCGACGTGCGTCCGCTCGGTTGCTTCTCGCGCAGCAGGTCGCGCATCGCCTCGTCGCGCGACACGTCCAGGCCGTGCGCGCGCGCGTCGATCTGCGGCTGGATGATTGCCGTTTCGGTCCAGCCGGGGCAGATGCAGTTGACCGTGACGCCGCCGGTGGCGCGCGAGCCGGCGCCGGCGTATTCCAGCGCGGCCACGCGGCTCATGCCGATCAGCCCGAACTTGGCCGCCACGTACGGCGCCTTGTGGATCGATGCCACGAGCCCGTGCACGGAGGCAATGTTCACCACGCGCCCGTAGCCGCGCTGCGCCATGGGCGGCAGCGCGAGGCGCATGGTGTCGAAGGCCGCCGACAGGTTGATCGCGATGATGTCGTCCCACTTCGCGCGCGGCATGTCAGCGAGTGGCGCGGTGTGCTGGATGCCGGCGTTGTTCACCAGGATGTCGATGGGGCCCGCGGCCAGCGCCTCCTGCATCATTGCCTCGACGTGGGCGGGGGCGCGCAGGTCGTGCGTGAACACGTCCACTCGCGGGGCGCCGGCCTCCAGCATGACGCGACGCGCCTCGTGCGCCTGCGCCGGGGTGGCCAGGCCGTGCAGCACGATATCGGCGCGCTGGCGTGCGATGGCCTCCGCGATCGCCAGGCCGATGCCTTGCACGGAGCCGGTGACCAGCGCGCGTCGGCCTTGCAGGGGAGGGCTATCGCTCATGTTCTTTCTTCCTTCAGTTGTTCGCGCAGCGCGGTCTTCAGGACCTTGCCGTAGTTGTTCTTCGGCAACTGCCCAACGAATTCGTAGCGCTTGGGGCGCTTGAAGCGTGCGATGTGCTGCAGGCACACCGCGTCCAGCGCGGCGGCGTCAAGCGCGTGGCCCGGACGCGCCACCACGAACGCGACCACCACTTCACCCCACTCGGGATCGGGCGCGCCGACCACCGACACTTCGGCCACGCCGGGCGCGAGCAGCAGCACTTCCTCCACTTCGCGCGGATAGATGTTGGAGCCGCCGCTGATGATCATGTCCTTGCTGCGGTCCTTCAGCGTCAGGAAGCCGTCGGCATCGAGCGCGCCCATGTCGCCGGTGAACAGCCAGCCGTCGCGGATGGCGGCTTCGGTGGCGGCAGGGTCGCGCCAGTACCCGGGCATGACGGTGGCGCCACGCACGAGCACTTCGCCTACATCGCCCAGCGGCAGCGGGGTGCCGTCCTTATCGGCCACGCGCACTTCCACCGGCGCCTGCGCGACGCCAACCGAGGCGATGCGTTCGGCATGGCGCGGGTGGGCTTTGTCCACGAGGTGACGACGCGAGAGCGCGGTGACCGTCATCGGGCTTTCGCCCTGGCCGTAGATCTGCACGAAGCGCGGGCCCATGACCTTCAGCGCGCGCCGGATGTCTTCCGCATACATCGGCGCGCCGCCATACACGATGGTCTTGAAGCCCTCCCCATCCAGGTCGTGCGCTTCGGCGTGGTCGACGAGGCGCTTGACGATGGTTGGCGCGGCGAACATCGACAGGCGACCGAAGCCGCGCGCCAGGCCGAAGAGCTCCGCCGCGTCGAAGCCCCCCGAGGCGGGCACGACATGGCGGGCGCCAGCGATCACATGCGGCAACGCGTACAGGCCGGCACCGTGCGACATAGGCGCCGCGTACACGATCGCATCGCGCGGGTCGACGGCATCGACGTCCGCGAAATAGGCGAGCGCCATCGTCAGCAGGTTACCGTGCGTGAGCATCACGCCCTTCGGCCGACCGGTGGTTCCGCTTGTGTAGAACAGCCAGGCGAGGTCGCCGGGGGCGCGGTCCACGATCGTGGCGGCCGCGGCTTGCGCCAGGGCCGCGTACTCCGGCGCGTCCACGTCGATGCAGCGCCCCGGCACCTGCAGTCCCGCTCCGACGTCCGCCGTGACGAAGGCCCAGCGCGCGCCGGAGTGCTCCGTGATCCACTGCGCCTCGCGCAGGTGCAGCTTGGCGTTGACCGGCACCACGGCGAGCCCGGCCCACCACGCGGCGTACAGCAGCTCCAGGCAGGCCGGGTGGTTGCGCATGAACAGCACGACGCGGTCGCCGCTTTCCAGCCCCGCGGCGCGCAGCGACTGCGCGATGCGCGCGCTGCGATCGGCGAGGTTGCCGTACGTCAGCAGGAGCTGCTCGCCCGAGTACAGGGCGGGGCGTTGCGGTTCCGCCAGTGCGATGCGGCGCAGCGACAGCGCGAGGTTCACCGGGCCGCCTCCAGGATCGACGCGCAGCTTGTCACCGCGTAGCCGCCCATGTTGAACACGGCGCCGAGGCGCGCGACCGGCGACTGGATGTCTGCCGCCGTGCCAGTGAGCTGCATGCAGGCGAGCACGTGCATCGAGACGCCGGTCGCGCCGATGGAGTGGCCCTTGGCCTTCAAGCCGCCGACGAGGGATTCGAGGTCGAGGCTACCGAACTTGCCGAACGGCAGATGGCTCCAGCCGACGATCTGCGCCTGGGTCACGGTTTTCTCCGGGAGGGACACGAGTGCGCGAAGCGTAGTGCGCCGCAGCATGCGCGGCCAGAGCGTAGAACTACGTCAGGGTGAATCCCCGGCGGCGCCGCAGCGATCAGCTGTTGCCGATCAGGCGGGCCACGAGATCGCCGTGGTTGGAGGCTCCGAGCTTCTTCATCAGCCGCGCGCGATGCGCCTCCACCGTTCGCGGGCTGATGCCAAGCACCCGCGCGATCTGTTTGCTGGTGCCGCCCGTCATCAGCTGGCGCGCGATCTCGCGCTCGCGAACCGTCAGGTCGCCCACCAGCGGCCGCTTGGCGGAAATGTCCTCGAACATCCAGACGGCGCAGGCGAAAGGGTCCGAGCGGTCCAGGGCCCGCCCGGCCACGTGGCACCACAACAGCGAGCCGTCGCGACGCTTCATGATCCGCTCGTCGCTGTACGTGCCCGTCTCGCGCATGATCGGCAGGCCGACATTGCCGATGTGGACGTACTCCTCGTGGGACGGATAGAGCGGCTCGAGCCGCTTGCCCAGGAGTTCGCCGGTCGCGTAGCCGAACATCCTGCCGAAGGCGGCGTTGCAGATCGTGACCACGCGGTTCTCGGTAATGCACATGCCCACGGGCGAGAACTCGAAGGCGAGCTCGAAGGCTTCGGCCTTGTTGGTCGGGGCGAGCGATGGCATGGACAGGATTGTGCGCGACCACGCGCCGCTGACCATCGAGTACGACGTGGTCCTTTGACCCTGTCGAGGTCCAGCGCGGCCGCGCACTCGTCCTCGAGGCAAGCCGCAGCCGCCTTTTGCGCTGTTCGGCGGAACGACGTATGATGGGTGTCATGCGAAACAAGGCACCCCACGCCAGAGCTGCTGCCAAGGAAGCCTCGCACGACCGGATCGTGTCGGCGGCAGCGCGGGCGATCCGTCGCAGCGGCTACGACGGCACCGGGGTTGCGGACATCATGAAGGAGGCCGGCCTCACGCATGGTGCTTTCTATGCGCATTTCGCATCGCGCGAGGCCATGTTGGCCGAAGCGGCGGATCGGGCGGGCGCGGAGTCCCTCGCCGCAGTGGCGAAGGCAGCTGCCCGGGTGCCGCCGGAGAAGGCGCTGGCGGCCATGCTGCGCGCCTATCTCTCCAGGGAGCACGTGGAGAACGCGGAGCTCGGCTGTCCTGTGGCCGCGCTCGGTTCGGAGATGCCGCGCCAGGCGCCCGAGGTCCGGCGCGCGGCCACCTTGCGGATCAAGGAAATGAACGACCTGGTGGCGCGCCAGTCACCCGACTGGGGCCGACCCGGCGCCCACGAACGCGCCCTTGCGACCGTCGCCACCATGGTCGGGGCCTTGCTGCTGGCGCGCGCGGTCGACGAGCCCGCGCTGTCGGATGACCTGCGCCAGGCCGCGCTGAAACACCTCCGTCCCGCAAGCGACTGAACCACGCCCGTGTATGCGGCCGGTTCGCTTGATCCAGAATATGATGAGCATCATACGAAAATCGCCAGGAAACAAATCATGAAGGCTTTCGTCCTCGAGCAGTACGGCAAGCGTCGCCCCTTGCAGGCGGCGGACGTTCAAACCCCGCAACTGCGCGAGGACGACGTCCTGGTCCAGGTCCATGCGGCCGGCCTCAACCAGCTGGACGCGAAGATCCGGGACGGTGAATTCAAGCTGATCCTGCCGTATCGCATGCCGCTCATCCTGGGTCACGACGTCGCCGGGGTGGTGGTCGCCGTCGGGCCGCGCGTGCGGCAGTTCAAGGCGGGGGATGAGGTCTATGCGCGGACCGACGATTTCCGCATCGGCACTTTGGCCGAATTCGTTGCGGTCAAGGAAACCTCCCTCGCGCTCAAGCCAAGGGGCATCGGCATGGAAGAAGCCGCTTCCATTCCCCTGGTGGGCCTGACCGCGTGGCAGGCGCTGGTCGAGCGGGCCCAGCTGAAGCCGGGCCAGAAGGTCTTCGTCCAGGCGGGCTCGGGCGGCGTGGGCACGTTCGCCATCCAGCTGGCGAAGCACCTCGGCGCCACCGTCGCCACCACCACCAGCACGGCCAACATGGCCTTGGTGAAGAGCCTCGGCGCCGACGTCGCCATCGACTACAGGAGCCAGGACTTCGAACAGGTGCTGCGCGACTACGACGTGGTCCTGCACAGCCAGGACGGCAAGACGCTGGACAAGTCACTGCGGGTGCTCAGGCCGGGCGGGAAGCTCATTTCCATTTCCGGCCCGCCCGACCCCGCATTCGGCCAGGACATCGCCGCACCCGGCTTCGTCAAGCTGGTGATCCGCCTGCTCAGCGCCGGCATCCGGCGCAAGGCCAGGGACCGGGGCGTCGGCTACGAGTTTCTCTTCATGAAGGCCAACGGCAGCCAGCTGCGCGAGATCGCTGCCCTGGTCGAGTCCGGGACCATCCGCCCCGTGCTGGACCGGGTCTATCCATTCGAAGCCACCAATGAAGCCATGGACTACCTCGATGCAGGACGCGCCAAGGGCAAGGTCGTCGTCAAGCTCGCCTGAACCACTTGCTCCCATTCCCAACCCGGAGATCCCCATGAAGATCAAGAACGCCGTCGTCCTCGTCACGGGCGCCAATCGCGGCATCGGCCTGGCCTTCACGCGCGAGCTGCTCGCCCGCGGTGCACGCAAGGTGTACGCCGGCGCGCGTGAGCCTTCTTCCGTCGCGCAAGCCGGTGTCCAGCCCCTGCGACTCGACGTCACCAAGCCGGAGGAGGTTGCTGCCGCCGCCGCGCTCGCCTCGGACGTGACGCTCGTGATCAACAATGCGGGGATCGCGCAGCCAGGCGGTTTTCTCGCGCCCGACAGCGAAGCCGTCGCCAGGCGCATCTTCGAGACCAACTTCTTCTCGGTGCTGCGCGTCAGCAAGGCGTTCGCGCCGGCGCTCAAGCAGAACGGCGGCGGCGCACTGCTCAATGTGCTGTCCGTGGCCTCCTGGGTCAACGGCGGCGAGCTGGCCGCCTATGCGGCCAGCAAGTCCGCTGCCTGGTCGCTCACCAATGCCCTGCGCAGCGAGCTGGCCGGGCAGGCCACGCAAGTGCTTGCGCTGCACATGGCGTATGTCGACACCGACCTCACGCGAGGGATCGATGTGCCCAAGACAAGCCCCGGAGACATCGTCAGGCGCGCGCTCGACGGACTCGAGTCGGGTCTGGAGGAAGTGCTGGCCGATGACGTCACCCTGCAGGTCAAGCAGGGGATGACGGCGGCCCGTCCGACTTACCTGCCGCAGCCGGCCTGACCCGGACTGCGCGCCATCGCCCAAGCTCCGCCTGGCAGCGACCTCTTCCATCCAAGGACCCCATGCTTTTCGAACCTCTCGCGACGCCTTCGCTTCAACTCGACAACCGTGCCGTCATGGCGCCGATGACGCGCAGTCGTGCCGTCGAGGCCAACACCCCCAACGCGCTGATGGCGGACTACTACGGCCAGCGCGCAACCGCGGGCCTGATCGTCACCGAGGGCACCTCGCCCTCGCCGAACGGCCTCGGCTATGCGCGCATCCCAGGGCTCTTCAACAATGCGCAGGTGCGAGGCTGGAAGGCGGTGACCGATGCGGTCCACGCCAAGGGGGGCAAGATCTTCGTGCAGTTGATGCACACGGGCCGCGTGGCGCATGTCGCGAACCTGCCGCCCGGTGGGCAAGTGCTGGGTCCGACGGCCGATGCCTGCCCCGGCGAGATGTTCACCGACGGGCAGGGCATGCAGCCGCACAGCGCGCCGCGGGCCATGACTGCGGCCGTCGGCGAGTTCGCGGCTTCGGCCCGGCTCGCCGTGCAAGCCGGATTCGACGGCGTCGAGCTGCATGCCGCCAACGGCTACCTGATCGAGCAGTTCCTCAACGCCCACGTGAACCGTTCCTCGCCAATCCCGACTTCGTGCAGCGCATGCAGGTCGACGCGCCGCTCAACCCCGTCGACGTGGCCACCTTCTACACCCCGGGTCCCAAAGGCTACGTCGACTATCCGGCGCTGGCCGGCTAGGAGCACCATGAACGCGTCGCATGCATCGCAGCCCACCTGGAAGGACGTTCCAACGCGGACGATCACCGCAGGGGGCGTGGAGTTCGCCTATCGCGAACTGGGGACGGACCATGCCGGCCCGCCGGTCGTGTTCCTCGTCCATCTGGCCGCGGTGCTGGACAACTGGGATCCCCGCATCGTCGACGGCATCGCAGCCAGGCACCGCGTGATCGCGTTCGACAATCGAGGCGTGGGTGCGTCGAGCGGGAAGCCTTCGGCATCGATCGAGGAAATGGCCAGGGACGCCATCACCTTCATCAAGGCCCAGCGCCTGGACCAAGTGGACCTGTTCGGGTTCTCGATGGGCGGGATGATCGCCCAGGAGAGGCGCAATTGAAGGCACTGCGCCGCTGGGGCGCGAAGGAAGCTGCGGACCTGTCCCGGGTCCACCAACCTGTCCTCGTCGCCAACGGTGACAGTGATCGCATGGTGCCGAGCAAGAACACGCGCGACCTGGCGCAGCGGCTTCCGAACGCCGAGCTCATCCTCTATCCCGATTCCGGACATGGCGCGGTGTTCCAGTTCCATGCCGACTTCGTGCCGAAGGTACTAGCATTCCTGGCGAGCTGAAGACGTGAACATCAGCAAGGAGCGACCTGGATGACTGCAGACGATTTCAACGATGCCGGCGTGGGAAAGCTGCCCGGCTACCTCGGAATTCGCGTGCTGTCCGTGAACGGGCGGGAGTTGCGCGCGGAACTGGCGGTGCGACCGGAGCTGATGGCGCCCAACGGATACCTGCATGCCGGCAGCCTGGTCACGCTGGCCGATACCTGTTGCGGCTACGGCTGCCGTGCCAACCTGCCTGAAGGCGCGAACGGGTTCACGACCATCGAGCTGAAGTCCAATCACCTCGGCACCACGCTGGATGGCACGCTCGATTGCGCTGCGACTGCGGCGCACCTCGGGGGGACGACGCAGGTGTGGGACGCCGTGGTCACGCATCGCGAGACGGGACGCACGCTCGCGCTCTTCCGCTGCACCCAGCTCGTCCTGTATCCCAGGTAGCCGCGCGCCGGGGAAATCAATCGAGCTTGCGCAGCCTGAACGCGCGACCTGCCGTCTCGCCGTCGCGCGTCCAGGTGCCGCGGATTTCGCGGCCGCACGAGCCGTCGACGATCGCGCCGTCCCACACCGCGGCGATGTGAATGCCGTCTGCGGATTCCTCCAGGGTGAAGTCGCCGGTCTCCAGCTCGCCCGAGACGAGGCTGCGCGCGCCGTCTCGATTGATCGCGCCGGCCACGCTCTCCACCCATTCGGGATGCTTCTCGAGCAGCAGCGTGGCGCCGCTGGAGACGCCCTCGAATTCCGCACGCCACAAGCCATGCAGCTCGACTGCGCGCACGTCTTCGGCCTTGGGGCAGGCGTGGACGGGCAGCGCGGCGGCCGCGAAGAAAGCCGCGAGCAGGACACGGGAAACCGTTGCGCGCATCGTCGGATTCACGTGGGCACCACCGGCGCCGCGGCCGCCGCCCGCTTCGCGAACTCCGCCCGCAGCGCCTTCAGCTTCTCGCGCGGATCTTCCTTCGTCGTCTCCTTGTTCAGCGCCATCTCGGCGATGAAGCGGCTCGGCTGCGCGGCCACCATCTCGCGGCCCTTCTTGCGCCGCTTGCTCCAGCTCACCGAGAGCGAACGCTGCGCGCGCGTGATGCCCACGTACATGAGGCGCCGCTCTTCCTGAAGACGCGCCAGCGTCGCCTCGCTGGGCGAGCCGCGCTGGTCGTCGTCCTCCGGCTTGAAGGGCAGCATGCCTTCCACGCAGCCGGCCAGCGTCACGTGCGGCCACTCCAGGCCCTTGGACGCATGCAGCGTCGACAGCGTCACCACGTTCTGGTCCTTCTCGCGCTCGCTGAGCGTCGACAGCAGCGCGATCGTCTGCGCGACTTCGAGCAGGCTCTTCTTCTCGCCCGCCATCTGGACGCCGGCCGTGTCGTCGATCTCGGCGCCGCAGCGCTTCGCCATCCAGTCGCAGAACTCCATCACGTTGGTCCAGCGCGCAGCCGCGACCTTCTCGTTGTCCTCGCCGTCGTACAGGTGCTTCTCGTAGCCGATGTCCTTCAGCCAGTCGTTCAGGAACGCGCGCGCGTCTTCCGCGCCCAGCGTATGGCGGGCGCGGTATTCGAGGTCGTTGACCGAGCGGCCGAACTCGTGCAGCCCCGCGACCGCGCGCGACGCGAGCGAGGCGCCGAGCGACGGCGAAAACAGCGCCTCGAACAGGCTCAGCTTGTACTTCGATGCGAAGTTGCCGAGCGACTGCAGCGTCTGGTGGCCGATGCCGCGCTTGGGCGTGGTCACGGCACGCAGGAACGCGGGGTCGTCGTCGTTGTTGACCCACAGGCGCAGCCACGCGCACAGGTCGCGGATTTCGGCGCGGTCGAAAAAGCTCTGGCCGCCGGAGACTTTGTACGGGATTTGTGCCTTGCGCATCGCCTGCTCGAGCACGCGCGCCTGGTGGTTGGCGCGATAGAGGATCGCGAAGTCGCTCCACTCCTTGCCGAGGCCGTTCGCGCGGATCGACTGGATGCGCGCGACGGCGCGCTCGGCTTCGTGCTCCTCGTTGTCGCAGTCGACGATGCGCACGGGCTCGCCCTCGCCGAGTTCGGAGAACAGCGTCTTGGGAAACAGCTTCGGGTTCGGCTGGATGACGTTGTTCGCCGCCCGCAGGATGGCGGAGGTGGAGCGGTAGTTCTGCTCCAGCTTCACCACCTTCAGCTGCGGATAGTCCTGCGGCAGCCGGCGCAGGTTGTCCAGCGTCGCGCCGCGCCAGCCGTAGATCGACTGGTCATCGTCGCCCACGGCGGTGAAGCGGCCGCGCTCGCCGACGAGATGCTTGAGCAGCTCGTACTGCGTCGCGTTGGTGTCCTGGTATTCGTCGACGAGCACGTGGCCGAGCGACTGCTGCCACTTCTCGCGCACGTCGGGGTGGTCGCGCAGCAGCTTCAGCGGCAGGCCGATCAGGTCGTCGAAGTCGACGCTCTGATACGCGGTAAGCCGCTCCTCGTAGCGCGCCATGATGCGCGCGGTGACCCGCTCGTTGTCGTCCCTTGCGTGCGCCTCGGCCTGCGCCGCGTTCAGTCCCTGGTTCTTCCACGCGCTGATCGTCCATTGCCACTGGCGCGCCGTCGCCGCATCGGTGGAGCCGCCGGCGTCCTTCAGGATCGAGGTGACGTCGTCGCTGTCGAGAATGGAGAACTGCGGCTTCAGGCCGAGCACCGCGCCGTCCTGGCGCATCATGCGCACGCCGAGCGCGTGAAAGGTGCAGATCAGCACGTCCTTCGCCGCCCGGCCGACGAGCGACTTCGCCCGTTCGCGCATTTCGGCCGCGGCCTTGTTGGTGAACGTGATGGCCGCGATGCGCTTCGCATCGAGCCCCGACTGGATGAGCCGTCCGATCTTGTGCGTGATGACGCGCGTCTTGCCCGAGCCCGCGCCGGCAAGCACGAGGCATGGCCCGTGCAGGTAGTTGACTGCTTCTTGCTGCGCGAGATTGAGGCCGGACATTCGGGCGGGAAGGCTGCGGGGGAAGCGGCGAATCATACCGAGCGCACCGGCCGGGGCCGGTGCGAATGTACGCACCGCGGTTGCGCGGAGAATACGCGGCGATGCTCGACATCCTGCTCGTCACCTTCCCGTTCTTCGCGCTGGTCCTGGCGGGGTACGTGGCCGCGCGGCGGCGCATGCTGCCGCTCGATGCGATCGGCGGCCTCAATACCTTCGTGCTCTATTTCGCGCTGCCGTGCATGCTGTACCGCTTCGGCGCGAGCACGCCCATCGCGCAGCTGCTCGATCCGTTCGCCGTGGCCGTCTACCTGCCCTGCGCGCTGCTCATGGTGGCCGGCACCATCTACTTCAGCCTGAACACGCGCATCCGCTGGAACGATGCGGCCTTCGGTGCCCTCGTCGCGGCGTTTCCCAACACCGGCTTCATGGGCGTGCCCCTGCTCGTCGCGCTGCTCGGCGCGGCGGCGGCGGGTCCGGCGATCCTCACGATCCTGCTCGATCTCGTGGTCACGAGTTCGCTGTGCATCGCGCTGTCGCGCCTCGACTCGGCCGACGAGCACGGCGCATCGGAAGCCGCGAAGAAGGCGCTCAAGGGCATGGCGCTGAACCCGATGCCCTGGGCGATCCTGCTGGGCGGGCTGTCCTCGGCGCTCGGATGGAAGCCGGTCGCGCCCGTGATGAATACCATCGGCCTCCTCGCCGATGCCGCATCGCCGGTGGCGCTCTTCACCATCGGCGCCGTGCTGTACCGGTCCCAGCACCTCGCCGCGGTCCACGAACACGGGCCGATGCCGCTGGCGGATTACGTCCCCGTCGCGCTCGCGAAGCTCGTGGTGCATCCAGTCCTCGTCTTCGGCGCCGGCACGGCGGCGCGCGCGCTCGGCCTGCCGCTCGAAGCCTCCACGCTCGGGGCCATGACGCTGGTCGCCGCGCTGCCGAGCGCGAGCAACGTGTCCCTGCTGGCTGAGCGGTTCGGCGCCGACACCGGCCGCATCGCACGCATCATCCTGGTCACGACGGCCGCCGCTTTCGTGACGTTTTCCGCTGCGGTGACGCTGATACGCTGAAAGCGATCGCCCGGAAACGGGAATCTTGAATTGACACCGATGGCGTGGACGCCCGAAGATCGTCCTCCCACGCCCCAGGAGGACAAGTCATGGCCACGAAACCGCTCACCTGGGTCACGCCCGAGGAATTCCGGGAACGCACCTCGCTCACGTTCAGCCGCCGCAGTCCGAGCACGCAGCGGCTCGACCTCGCCTATGCGGCCTACTACGAGTCGCAAACCGAGTTCAAGCGCAAGCAGCTCTATCGCATCCTCCAGGACTACCTGGTGGAGCACGGCGGCTACTGGAACATGTGCGCGCGCAACACGGCGAGCGGTGGCCTGCTCGAGTGGATGTACAACGAGGTGGCGCCGCCTTCGGTGCGCATGACCACGCGCCGCGCCGCGGAGCTCGATCATGCGGCGCGCACGATGATCAATGCGCACGACATCCCGCACTCGCGCTACGGCGTGCTCTACCTGCTGGGCAACATCCAGATCCAGGCCGACGTCTTCAACCTCGTGCTCGAGGGCGTGAGCTGCGTCGGCGCGACCGTGGGCTCGTCGCTCACCACGAACTTCAACGACATCGGCAACGCGGCCTCCTCCAGCGGCATGCGCGTGGGCTCCGTCGGCGGGCGCGCGGTCACGGGCGGCCAGGCCATCGGCGCGGGCCGCGGCGGCCTGGCGCTCGTGGGCGGCATCACGGGCAAGGGTGGCTCCGTCACGGCCAAGCCGCCGCCGATCGGCGAGCCCCGGACCTGGTTTCCCTGCACCGGCACCGCGGTGACGGCGGCGGCGTCCGCGATCGGCGATGCCTACGAACATGGCCGCTACTTCGTCGGCACCGGCCTCGCGGTCGGCGCCACGCTGGCCGCGCCCGTCGTCATCGCGGGCGCTCTGGTGGCCGACGCGGCGCGGGCGCTGTACCTGCTCGCGAAGGACCTGTTCGACAAGCTCTACAGCGTGTTCGACGGGCTGGCGACGACGGTGACGCGCAAGCTGCAGGACCGCATGTTCGTCGGGACCGCGCTCGGCGCCGTCATCAAGGGCGTCGTGAAGTTCGCGGTCGACATGGTGATGAAGAACGCGGCGCCCTTCGTGGGCGGCGCCATCGACATCGGCACCGGCCTCGTGCGCACGATCGACGCGGCCTGCACGCGCATCGCGGCGTGGCTCGACCGGCGCAAGATCAACATCACGCCGGGCCATCCTGAGGAGATCGCCAACAACATCGAGCATTCGATGACCATCGGCATCTTCAAGGGCCTGCTCGACATCCTGAAGGGCGCCGCCAAGTCGGCCGCGACGCTGCTGGGCCCCGGCCTCGGCAGCGTGGTGGCAGCGGCGATGTCGGCGATGGAATGGATCGTCAAGATGATCGCGCGCGCGGTCGAGAACGAAGCCATCAAGACCTTCCTCGGCAAGGCGCGCATCGAGTTCGCGGCCGAGAAGGCGCGCGCGCAGCTGCAGCCTTCGCCGGGCCACGAGCGCAAGGCCGACGGCGGCACCGGCCAGGCGATCCGCGGCGACCTCGCGCCCCGCATCGACGGCACCGGCATCATCAGCGACACGGCGCGCTTCACCGCGTTCTTCAAGGAAGGGTGCAGCGCCAGTCCGCTGATCCCGATGCTCACGCTCAACTCGGGAATCTGCGGCAGCCTCATGACCTTCGTGCAGCTGTTCGACAACGAGGGCGAGATGATCCGCAACCCCGGCGCCAAACGCCAGGTGTTCGACATCGGCCACGACTACTTCCGCCGGCTGAAGCAGTACTCGGTCGAATACATGCAGGCGTGCGGCTTCGAGTTCTCGCCGCTCGACCTCACGAACGACTCCATCCGCGGCATCCTCAACCATGCCACCGGCAAGATCCGCGACATCACGGTCGACCCGAAGCATCCGATGACCATGCAGAGCCACGTGGCGGCGCAGACGCGCGGCAACCAGGTCCTGGCGGCGTTGCGCGCATGAGAACGCCGATCCGCACCGTGGCAGCCGTCCTGCTGCTGGCCGCTGCAAGCGTCGCGCATGCGGCCTTTCCGGAAAAGCCCATCCGCCTCGTCATCGGCTTTCCCGCGGGCGGGCCGCTCGACCAGCACGCGCGCCTGCTCGCCGACCGGCTGCAGGCCGTGCTGGGCCAGCCGCTCATCATCGACTACAAGGCGGGCGCGGGCGGCACCGTCGGCGCGCAGGACGTGATGAAGGCGCCGGCCGACGGCTACACGCTCATGCTCGCGAACACCGGCGTGATGGTGATCAACCCCGCCCTCTACGCGAAGCTGCCGTACCAGACGCTGCGCGACTTCACACCCATCGCGCGCACGGCGATGCAGCCGCTCGCGCTGCTGGTCAATCCCAACCTTCCGCCGAAGAATCTGCGCGAGTTCGTCGCGTATGCGAAGGCGCGTCCGGGCCAGGTGAATTACGGCTCGGCGGGCAACGGCGGCATCAGCCACCTCGTGCCCGAGATGTTCAAGAACGCGAGCGGGCTGTTCATGGTCCACATCCCCTACCGCGGCAGCGCGCCCGCTTTCACCGATCTGATGGCGGGGCAGGTGCAGTTCATGGCGGAGTCGATTCCGCAGGCCGCCGCGTATCACAAGCAGGGCAAGGTGCGCGCGCTTGCCGTCACCAGCCGCGAACGCAACCCGGCGCTGCCCGATATTCCGACGGTGATCGAGAGCGGCATCCCCGGCTTCGAGGTCGTCGGCTTCTACGGCTTCCTGGCGCCGGCCAACCTGCCGAAGGATGTCGCGGCGCGCCTGAGCGATGCGTTCCGGCAGGTCCTCACGAGCCCGGACATCCGCAACCGCATGATCGCGCAGGGCGCCGACCCGGCCTTTCTCGGCCACGAGGATTTCGCCAGATACCTGCAGCAGGAAACGCCGCGCTGGGCCGACGCGGTCAAGCGCTCCGGCGCGAGAATGGACTGACCTCGCGCCAAGAATACGGAAACAAGAAGCATGACGATTCCACCCGAGCCGACCGGCACCCCCAAACCCACCGCGCCGCCCATCGAAGACGAGCGGGGCCCGCAGGCGCCGGTGCGCGAGCCGGGCAACGGGAATCCGCCGGAGCGGGTGGGCCGCTCCGCGGCACGGTCCTGAACCGGGAAGGGGGCGCGATGAAAATCCTGGGCCTGCGCGGCTGGCGGCTGCGACCGAGCATCGTCGCGCTTTTCATCGCCATGGTGCTGCCCGTGTTCGGCGCGGCCATCTGGGTCGGCTACAAGTCGAACGACGCGCTCGCGCGCGAGACCGCCGAGAAGTCGATGGAACGCGCGCGGCTCGAAACCATTTCGCATACACGCTCGCTGCTCGATCCCATCGCGTCCTTCGCCCGCATCAGCGCGCGGCTTGCCGGCGAACAGCCCGAGTTCTATCGCAACGAGACCGCGCTCGCGTCGATGCTCGAGACGGTGAACCACAGCGTCGAGATCAGCAGCGTCTACGTCGGCTTCGCCGACGGGTCCTACCGCATGGCACTGCGCGTGCCCAAGGGACTGAGGGTCCACAACGCGGCGCCGCCCGAAGCGACGCGCTATGCCAGCCGCTGGATCGACCGGCGCGCCGGGGGCGTGCCCTCCGACCGCTACGACTTCCTCGACGCGAAGCACCTGCCCATCGGCACGGCGGACGCGCCGACGCAGTACGACCCGCGCGTGCGGCCGTGGTTTCGCGATGCCGTGGAGAAGAAGGACCTGGTCATCTCCAACCCCTACATCTACGCCACCACCGGCCTGCCGGGCGTCACGGTCGCGATGCCGTTCTACTCCGGCGGCAAGCTCGAGGGCGTGTTCGCCATCGACATCCTGCTCGACAGCCTGTCGGCCTTCCTGAAGCAGCGACCCGTGAGCGAGCACTCCCTGTCGGTGATCGTCGACAACGAAGGCATGCTGGTCGCCCACCCGGACTCGAAGCAGGCGCTCAAGCGCGAAGCGAGCGGCAGCCTGGGCCGCGTGCGCGTGAACGAGCTGCCCGATCCCTTGTTCGCGGTCGCCTACAGCCAGCGCACGGCGCGCCAGCAGGCGCGCTTCACCTTCGAGTTCAAGGGTGAGGAATACGCGGCGATGTTCTCGCCCTTTCCCCGGGAATTCGGCAAGGAGTGGGAGGTCATCATCCTCGCGCCGCTCGAGGACTTCGTGGGCGAGTGGAAGGCGAACAACGAGAAGCTGCTGATGTTCGGGCTCATCGCCATCGCGCTGCAGGTGGCACTGATCTATGCATTCTCGCGGCGCATCGCCCGACCGCTGGAGCGGCTCGAGCAGCAGGTGCTGGAGGTGCAGAACTTCGAGCCGCACAAGGGGCCGCCGGTCACGTCGAGCATTCGCGAGATCGGATCGCTCGCGAGCGCGGTCACTTCGCTGCAGAACGCGATCACGGCGTTTTCGGCGTTCGTGCCGCGCGACCTCGTGCGCCAGCTGATCGGCCCGGGCAACAAGCTCGAACTCGGCGGCCGCAGCCAGTTCCTCACCGTGATGTTCACCGACCTCGAGTCGTTCTCCACCTGGGCGGAGAAGACCTCGTCGAAGGAAATGCTCACGCGGGTCTCGGAGTACTTCGCCGTGGTGACGCGTGCCGTGAACCACGAGCACGGCACCATCGACAAGTTCATCGGCGACGGCGTCATGGCCTTCTGGGGCGCGCCCGCCACGCTCGAGGATCACGTGTACCACGCCTGCGCCGCGGCCGTACGCATCCAGCGCGGCATGGACGCGCTCAATGCGCGCTGGGCCGAGGAGGGCCTTGCGCCGCTCAACGTGCGCGTGGGTATCCACGCCGATGCGGTGATCGTCGGCAACATCGGCTCGATGGAGCGCATGAGCTACACGGTGATGGGCGACGGCGTGAATCTCGCGTCGCGGCTCGAAGGCGCGAACAAGGAATTCGGCACCCGCGTGTGCGTGAGCCAGCCGGTGTTCCGCGAGGCCGGCGAGCGTCTCGTGCAGCGCCGCCTGGGTTCCGTCACGGTGAAGGGCCGGCGCCAGGAGATGGAGGTGTTCGAGGTCCTGGGCATCAAGGGCGGCGACCCCGAACTGGCGGCGTCGCCGGAAATCGTGAAGCTGTGCGCGCTTTCGAACGATGCCTACGAGGCATTCCACGACGAGCAGTGGGCGCTCGCCCGCGATCGCTACCGTGAGATCGTGAAGGCGTATCCGCAGGACATCGTGGCCAAGGTGATGGTGCTGCGGTGCGACCAGGCACTGGCGGGTCGCGCGCCCGTGGCGGACGCCGCGGCGGTCGACGGCGCCTGAGCCTTCATTCGCGCGTTCAATCGCGCGTCACGCGCACCACTTCCTCCCGGGAGGTGATCCCCTCGCGCACGAGGCGGTCGCCGTCGTCGCGCATCAAGGTCATGCCCGAGGCGAGCGCGGCCTCGCGGATCTCGGCTTCGGATGCGCGGTTGTGGATCTGCTCGCGCGTGCGGTCGTCCGCGACCATCAGCTCGAACACGCCCGTGCGACCCTGGTAGCCCGTGTGTCCGCAGTGCTCGCAGCCGCGCGGCGCCCACGCGCCGTTCACTTCCTGGCGGCAATGCGGGCACAGCTTGCGCACGAGCCGTTGCGCCAGCACGCCGAGCACCGAGGAGGACAGCAGGAAGGGCTCGACGCCCATGTCGGTGAGACGGGTCACGGCGCTGGGCGCGTCGTTGGTGTGGAGCGTCGCGAGCACGAGGTGGCCGGTCAGCGAGGCCTGGATCGCGATCTGCGCGGTCTCGAAATCGCGGATCTCGCCGATCATGATGACGTCGGGGTCCTGGCGCAGGATCGCGCGCAGCGCCTTGGCGAAATCGAGGTCGATCTTCGGATTGACCTGCGTCTGGCCGATGCCCGCGAGCTCGTACTCGATGGGGTCCTCCACCGTCATGATGTTGCCCGCCGACGAGTCGAGGCGGCTCAGCGCCGCGTACAGCGTCGTCGTCTTGCCCGAGCCGGTGGGGCCGGTGACGAGGATGATGCCGTGCGGCTGCGCGATGAGCTCGAGGAAGCGGCGCAGCGTCTCGCCCGTCATGCCCACGGACTCGAGGCTCAGCTTGCTCTCGCTCTTGTCCAGCAGCCGCAGCACGGCGCGCTCGCCGTGCGCGCTCGGCAGCGTCGACACGCGCACGTCCACCGCCCGCGTGCCGATGCGCAGCGAGATGCGCCCGTCCTGCGGCAGGCGCTTCTCGGCGATGTCGAGGTCGGCCATGATCTTCAGGCGCGAGATCAGCGCCGCGTGCAGCGCGCGATTGGGCTGCACCACTTCGCGCAGCGTGCCGTCGACGCGGAAGCGCACCGACGAGTGCCGCTCGTACGGCTCGATGTGGATGTCGCTCGCGCCGTCGCGGGCCGCCTGCGTGAGCAGGGCATTGAGCATGCGGATGATGGGCGCGTCGTCGCTGGCCTCCAGCAGGTCCTCGACCGCCGGCAGCTCCTGCATGATCCGCGAGAGGTCGGCGTCGTTCTGCACCTCGCTCACGACGGTGGCCGCGCTCGACTCGCCCTGCGCGTAGGCCGCGCTGATGCGCTGCGCGAGCGCGCCCGCGTCGAGCTGCTGCAGCGCGCGCACGCCGTGCTTGCGCATGACCTCGCCGAAGGCGCCGGCGGCCGGCGCGCCGGCGTGCCACAGCACGAGCTGCTGGCCGTCGTCTTCCAGCAGCAGCTGATGGCTGCGCGCGAAGGCGTAGGGAAGGGGGTAGCGCATCAGCCGCCGCCGAGCCGCCTCAAGGCGGCTGAAGCCCCCTCGGGGGGCAGCGCAGTACACGAAGTGACAAGCGTGGGGGCTGTCATTCTTCAGCGCACGAGCGGGACGGCTTGCGGCGTCGCTTGCGGGGCGACGGGCATCGGCGTCGCCGGCGTCATGCGCGGCGTCAGGGTCAGCGGCGGCAGCACGGGGCCGCCGCCCGTGGCCGGCGAGAACACCGTCGGCGCCGGCTGCGAGGCTTCCTGACGGTTGCGCATCATGTCGTAGCGGTCGAGCGACAGCGCCTCGGTCTGCGCGGCGTCGCGAAGCACCATGGGCCGCAGGAACACCATCAGGTTGGTCTTGCTGCGCGTGCGCACCTCGCTCTTGAACAGATTGCCCACGCCGGGCAGGTCGCCGAGCATGGGCACCTTCTGCTGCGTGTCGCCCTGCCGGTCCTCGATCAGCCCGCCGAGCACGACGATGCCGCCGTCCTCCACCAGCACGTTCGATTCGATCGAGCGCTTGTTCGTGGTGAGGCCGCTCGCGCTCGCCCGCGTGGATTCGTCGACGCTCGACACTTCCTGGAAGATCTGCATCTTCACCGTGCCGTTCTCGCTGATCTGGGGGCGCACGCGCAGGGTGAGGCCGACGTCCTTGCGCTCGATCGTCTGGAACGGGTTCACCGAGCCCGCGCCGCCCGCGTTGGCGTTGGTGTACTGGCCCGTGACGAAGGGCACGTTCTGGCCGACGACGATCTTGGCCTCCTCGTTGTCGAGCGTCACGAGATTGGGCGTGGAGAGGATGTTGACGTCGCCGTCGTTCTGCAGGAAGCGCGCGAGCAGGCCGAGCACGAAGGTGCCGTTGATGTTGCGCGCCAGCCCGAAGTTCACGCCCGCGCCCGGCCGCGCGGTGCCGCTGGCCGCACCGACGGCGAGGTCGATGATGTTGGCGCCGACACCGGTGCCCGCGCCGCCGGGATAGTTGGTGCCCAGGAAGCCGATCACGCTGCTGTTCTGCGTGCCCAGGAGGTTCTGCCACTGGATGCCGAATTCGGCCGCCTTGTTCGCCGTGACTTCGACGATCAGGCTTTCGACCAGCACCTGCGCGCGCCGCGCATCGAGGCTGTCGATCACCGCGCGCAGCTGCCGGTACTGGGGCTCGGGCGCCGTGATGATGAGCGAGTTGGTCGCCGGGTCGGCCTGGATCTGGCCGCCGGTGGAAGGCGGCGCCGCGCCCTGGATCGGCGCCGTCGCCGCGGTGCCGCCGCCGCCCAGAGCGACGCCGGCCGTGGTGACGACCGGCGCGGCGCCCCCGCCCGAGGCGAGCCCGCCGCCCGCCGGGTTGTTGGCGGACTGCATGCTCGCCACGGCCGCACGCAGCACGGCCGCAAGGCGTGTCGCATCCGCGTTCTTCAGGTAGACCACGTGGATGTTGCCGTTGGCCGAGGTCGCGCCGGGCTGGTCGAGGCGCTCCACGAGCGAGCGCACGAGGTTCAGGCGCGCCGTGTTGGCCGCGCGGACCACGAGCGAATTGCTGCGCGGCTCGGCGATGACGGTAGTGCGGAAGGTGTCGCCGCCGCCGCCGGCCGCCACCACCTGGCCGGGCTGCGGCGCGATCGTGCCGCCGGCCGAGCCGCTCGCCTCGACCAGCCGCTGCACCACCGGCGCCAGGTCGGAGGCGAGCGCGTGCTTGAGGTTGATGACGTCGACGTCGGTCGCGTTCGACACGTCGAGTGCCGCGATGATGCGGGCGATGCGCTGCAGGTTGTCCGAATAGTCGGTGATCACCAGCGCGTTGTTGCCCGGGTTCACGTTGATCGTGTTGTTGGGGCTGATCAGCGGCCGCAGGATCGGCACGAGGTTGTTGGCGTTCTCGTGGTTGAGCCGGAAGATCTGCGTCACGATCTGGCTGCCGCCGCGCGGCGCGTCGACGGACACCGCGCCGCCTTGCAGCTTGGCGTCGGCCTCGGGCACGACCTTGAGGATTCCGCCGGCTTCCACCACGGTGAAGCCCGAGAGGCGCAGGGTCGCGGCGAACTGGTTGAAGGCCGCGGCCGGCGGCACGGGCCGGTCGGTCGAGAGCGTCATGGTGCCCTTCACGCGCGGGTCGACGACGACGTTGCGGCCGATCATGGCGGCCATGGTGCGGGCGACGGCTTCGATGTCGGCGTTGACGAAGTTGAGCGTGACGGGTTCGCTGGCGCGCTGCGCGACCGCGAAAGGCGGCGCCAGCATGGACAGCATGCAGGCCGCCGCGATGGCTCGGAGGATTCGGGATTGCATCTCGGCTTCAGCCTATGGTGATGATCGAGCGCGCGCCGCTGCGGCGCCCCACGATGTTCAGGAGATTGGCGAGCGCGGCTTCGCGCTCGGGCTCGGCGCTCGCCTCGCCGGTGAAGCGCAGCCGCCGGCCGACCCACTGGCCGCTGCCGGTCAGCCGCAGGCTGCCTTCGAGCGTGTCGAGCCGCAGGGTGGGAGCGGTGCCCCCTTGCACGGTGATGCGGTAGCTGCCCATGGGCCTCAAGGTAGACAGGCGCGACGACATGCGCTGCGCCACGAGCTCGGCCCGCCCGGCGACGGCCAGGCGCCCTTCGATCCATTCTACTGAAAGGCCTTGCGTCGCCAGTTGCAGATCGCCTTCGAGCTGCAGGGTGTTCCAGGGGGTGCCGAGGCCCGCGAGCATGGCCGCGGGGAAGTGGGAAGTCGAATCCGCCACGTCGAGCGCCAGGCCCCGCGGACGCCAGCGCGCGCGCAGTTCCACGCCTTGGGCAGCGCAGCAGGCGCTCGCGAGGCGCATCCGCACGCCCAGGCCGCTCGGACGCAGTTCCCAATCGACGCGGCCGGGCAGCACGGCAGCCTCGCTGCTGTCCGTGCCGCCGGTGAAGACGATGCGGCTGGAGCCGTTCCATACGGTGCCGCGCGCGTCGATCAGCAGCAGCTGGCGGTTGCTGGCGCGCGCCAGGCCGTCGGCCAGCCACTGGGCGGGCATGAAAGCGACCAGGGCGGCCAGGAGGCCCAGGACGGCCCCCGCCAGCGCCCAGCGCCAGGGGGTCCACGTGGCGGCCGACGCCGCACGCGGCCCGCGTGCGGCGCGCGGACCCCGGGCGGAAGCGAGGGATGCGCGAATCACCGCGGCGGCAGGCCGACGACGATCGTGCCGTCCCACCCCGCCACGGGATTGCGGGCGAGGCGCAACTCCGAAGGCAGCGCGCGCGCATTCACGCGCGACTGCGTGAGGAACTGTGCAACCGCCTCGGAATGGGCGCCCGTGAGCGAAACCGTCACGCGCTCGCCCGCGATGGTGTAGCGGGCGGCGGTGCCCAGGTGCTGGCGAATCGCGAGCTCGAGCGCCTTCATCGCCTCGTCGGTGTTCTGCCGGGGCTGGCCCTGCATGGCCTGCGCCTGCGCCTGCAGGCGCAGCATGTACTGCACCTGCGAATCGAGCGCGCGGTGCTGCTCGTCGGCCACCTTCAGCGTAGCGAGGGCAGGCGCGAGCGCGACCCACCACAGGAGCGCGGCGGCCACGAGCAGGGTCGCGCCGCCGACGAGCGCCTTCTCGCGCGGCGCGAGCCGATCCCAGCGCGTCCGCAGCGCCTTGGCCTGCGCCTGCGCCTGCAATTGCATCTGCGACTGCGCCTTCATCGCACGTCCTCCGGCGCCACGGTGAGGACGTCGTTCTGCACGGCGGCCGCGAAGCCCTGGCTCTTGAGTCCGGCCACGAGGGGGCCGATTTCGTCCGGCCGCAGGCCGAGGCCCAGCACCCTGAGTTCGCCCGCGCTGTAGTTGACGGCCGAGGGCCGGCGGTCGCCGGGCAGCGCGACGGCGAGCGCCGCGAGCTGGACCTCCACGTCGCGCGCGGACACCGCGCCGGTCGCGAGGCGCAAGGCCGTGACCTCGCGCTCCATCTGCACCTTGGGATCGACCACCACCTTCACATGCGGGAACGTGGCCGTGAGCGAACGCCGCACGACCTCGCGCTTGGCTTCGAGCGAGGAACGCTCCTTCCAGGCCCAGGCGTTCAGGCCGAGCAGGTTGACCGCGACCAGCAAGGCCGCGCCCCAGCGCGCCGGCCGCCACCGCGGATCGCGCAGCAGGCCGGCCCAGCCGGTCGACAGCTTCTTGATGGCGCGGGTCCGGCCCGAACTCGCGAACTCGAACTGCGCGAGGTCCCACTCGCCCGCGGCGGCGGCGACCCAGCGCTGCGCGGGCTGCTGCAGTTCCACCTTCTCCTGCAGCACCTGTTCGGCGAGGGCGGCGACCGCGGGCTCGGCGATGCAGGGAACGCCATCGGACAAGGGCGCGACCAGGGCGAGCGTGGCGGCGGCCAGCGGCAGCACCAGCACGCCGCCTTCGCTCGTGCTGACCCAGCGGGCGTCGTCGGGATGGCCGACGGCATGCAGGGCGGCGATGCCTTGCGGCGCGAACTCGGGCACCACGCGCGAGACGGGGCGGCCGGCCTGCTCCAGCACCTGCAGCGCGGCGCGCAGCCAGGCGCGGTCGCAGGCGGCGACCCAGACCGGCTCGCCGGGCTTCGGGCGCGGCTCCACCGCGAAATGGACCGCATCGGGCTCGTCGAGCAGCTTTTCCTCGAGCAGGCCTTCGAGCGCCGAGCGCAGCCGGGGCGAGCCGGGGGCCAGGCCGCGCGGCAACTCGATGCGGTGCCACGACAGCGCCTGCGCCGGCACGATCGCGACAACCTCGGCGCCCGCGCCGCGGGGCTGCGGCAGCAGCGCCGCGGACGCCGTGGCGTGCGCGAGTACGGTGCGGCCGTCGGCGCTGGTCGCGAATTCGAGCTCGGCCGACGGGTCGGGCACGGAGGCGGGCAGCAGGACGACGAGCGTGCTCATGGGTTGCGAGGCATTGTAGGTGTCGGCGCGGCCCGTCAGCGGGGCACGGGGGGCGCCAGCGCGAGCGCGTCGGGGTCGACCACGCCGCGCTCGCGCTGCACCACGCGCACCTCGAGGCCATCGCGCTGCACGATGGAGCGTTCCTCGACGATGCTGTCGTCCAGCCGCAGCCGTCCGCGGATCTCGAAATAGCGCGTCGTCACGCCGATGCGTCCGTTGGCCGTGGCGTCGGAGCCGACGACGCCCATCGCCTGGCCGATGGTGCCGAAGTGCGTGCGCTGGCGTTCGGCCACGAGGCGTTGCGCATCGGCGAGCGTGATCGTGCCGACGACGGCGAAGATCGCTTCGGCGCTCGCGGTGTTGACGTTCAGCGTCGTGCGCTGCGGCAGCACGGTCACGTAGGGCTGCAGCACCGCCACGGCCTGCGCGGGAAGCCCCAGCCACACCAGTTGCTCCACGCGTTGCGGGTACAGGGCGGCCTGGCTTGCGGAGCGGTTGTCCATGCTGATGTCCGAGGCAAAGCGCAGGTTCTCCGCCATGCGCGCCAGCAGGGCCTGCGGCAAGCCCAGCAGATCGAACAGGCGCGCGAAACTCGCGAAGTCCTCGTCGGACAGCCTCCCGGCCTGGACCAGGTTCGTGACGTTCATGAGCGACTGCAGGTCGGTGATCTGCCCCGAGAGGAAGGCGCGTCCCGCGTCGGCGGTGTCGGCGTTGTTGGCCGCATCGGCGGCGAGGAAGGTCGACAGGCGCGCCTCCTGCAGCGGCACGGCCCAGGGCTCCGCCAGGTGGTCGGCGCCGCCCGAGCGCGCATCCTCGCGCAGGATGAGGCGTCCCCAGTCGAGCGCCCCGGTGAGGATCCAGCCGGACTGCACGCGCGTGCGCTCGGAGCGCTCGACCTCGACGCTGCGCCACTGCTGCCAGAGCGCGGCGGAGGCGAAGGTCGCCACGAGCGTGACGACGAGCATCGCCGAGAGCAGGGCGGCCCCCGCTTGTGCCCGGGTTCCCCGCCTCATGCCGCCTTTCCTCCGCTCACGCGCGGGTTCACCCAGTCGCGCGTGAGCCGGCCCGACAGCGCGCGGCCCGTGGGCAGCATCAGCACGAGCCGCACGCCGTCGGGGACCACGGTGACGCGCCCGGTCGGCGTGCCCCCCGCCGCCGCGGCCGCGGCGGCGGCGGCGATGGGACTGGTCGAGGTGGCGCTCGACGCGTCGCTCGACATCGGGTTGGTCCAGGCGTCGCCGCGGAAGAAGAAGATCTGCCAGTCGTCCAGCGGCACGATGGCGACTTCGAAGCGTCGCTCGGCGTCGCCCGCGTTCTGCGACCACTGCTCGGCCATGTCCCATGCCGCCTGCACGTCGCCGCGCGTCACGAGCGAGGCGGACTGCCAGCGCATCCACTGGCCGTCGCGGCGCGTCCATGCAACCACGCGGATGCCGTCGGTGACCGACGCCGTGCCGCGGCGCGTCATGCGCAGCACGCGGCCGTTCCAGTCGATCGCGGTGATCTGCGGCAACTGCACGAGTGCGTCGAGGTCGGCGTTCCATTGCGCGAGGCCGGTCTGCAGCGTGAGCACCTCGTCGGCGCGCCGCTCCGTCGCGGCCTGCGCGCGCGTCATGCCGTCGAGGCCCTGCCAGCTCATGATCGCCATCAGCGCCATGACGAAGAGCGCGACGAGCAGTTCGACGAGCGTGAAGCCGGACTGGCGGCGCACGGCGGACATCAGTTGCGCCCCACGATGGTGGCGATCTTGAGGATCGGGGTCTCGACGTCGAACACCTGGGCGTCGACGCGGCGGAAGCTCGGATTCGGCGTCGGCAGCACCGTGATGTGGACACGCAGCGCGCGTCCGGCCTGCTCGCAGGCGATGTCGGTCTCGCCCACGCCCGGCATCTGCTTGGCGAGCCGGACCTTCGCGAGTTCGTTCTCGGCGCAGAGGTGGGCGAGCAGCACATCGGACTGCCGCATCGCATTGGTGGTGAGCGCCGCGGTCGCCTGCAGGCCGGCGCCGAGGGCGATGGCGACGATGCCGAGCGCAACGAGCACTTCGATCAGGGTGAAGCCGCGAACGTGGCGTCGTCCAGCCGCCGGCAATGCTCCCCCAGGGGGCAGCGAACCGCGTGTCGCGGACCAGCGTGGGGGTCCGTTCGCCTTCATTCGGCACTCACGGCGAAGGGACGCAGGCCATCCGTCGCCACGCGCAAGGTGCGGTCGGGCTGCTCCGCGGAGCCGAGCACCACGGCCTGCGGACCGATGATCGGCTCCGGCCCGAGCACGAGCGTCACGCTGCCGCGCACGGCGGTGCCGGTATGCAGCCAGTGTTCGGGCAGCTTCTGGGCGGGCGGGAGTCCGTCGAACCTGAAACCTTCGGGCGTCGGCGACCAGCGCACGGCGAGGCCGCTGCCGCGCGACTCGGTGCGCGCCGCTTCGAGCAGGGCGGCGAGCCGCTGCGCATCGCGTTCGAGCTGCGCGGAGGCGGTGTCCCGCATGGCGAAGGTCACCGCTGCCGTCCCCATCGCGATGATCGCGACGACGACGAGCAGCTCGATCATGGTGAAGCCGCGCGTGGTAGCGAGAGTGGATCTCCGGCCCGCCGCCGGGCCGCCCCAAGGCGGGCCAGCCCCCTCGGGGGGCAGCGAACCACGCGAAGCGGGGAGCGTGGGGGCGCTTCTACTGCCAGGAGCCGACGTCGGCATTCTTTCCCTCGCCGCCCGACTGGCCGTCGGCGCCGAAGGACATCACGTCGACTTCGCCGCGCACGCCGGGGTTGAGGTACTGGTAGGCGCGGCCCCAGGGGTCGTTGGGCAGCTTCTCGAGGTAGGGCTTCCAGTTCGGCGGCGCGGGCGCCGTGGTCGGGCGCGTCACGAGCGCCTGCAGCCCCTGCTCGCCGCTCGGATAGCGCTGGTTGTCGAGCTTGTAGAGCTTGAGCGCCTGCATGATGTTGTTGACGTCGGTGCGCGCGGCGGTGGAACGCGCGTCGTCGGCGCGATCGAGCACGTTGGGCACGATGAGCGCGGCGAGCACGCCGATGATGACCAGCACCACCATCAGCTCGATCAGGGTGAATCCGGCGGCGGTCCGTCGTCTCCGTCCGCCGACGCGCCGGGGAGGCGCCGAAACGCGGGAATCGGAGTGCGTGACAAGAAAGGATGTTTCGCGCGGAAGGGAATGGAAGAGCTTCATCGGGCCTTCGAAGGGCAAACGGGCAATACGGCAGGGTGGATCGCTTCAATGATAATCGCCGCATGTCGACTTCTCCCGCGAGCCGGTGGGCGGTGCGCGTGGCGGCTTTTGCGCTCTGGGCGCTGGCCGCCGGCAGCGCGGCCTACTGGCTGCTGAAATTCGTGGCGCGTCCGGCCCCGCCGGCGCTCGCGCCCGGCGTGGCGCGAGCGAGCACCGCGGTCGATCCGCTGGCGGTCGCGCGCGTGCTCGGCGCGAACCCCGTTGCCGCGGCTGCGGCCGTGGCGCAGGCGCCGCAGGCCACCCGCTTCTCGCTCGTGGGTGTGGTGGCGCGCGCTTCGGGCTCGGGCGCGGCGCTCATCTCGGTCGACGGCAAGCCGCCCAAGCACTACCGTGTCGGCAGCGCGGTGGACGAGGGCCTGATGGTGCAATCGGTCCAGGCCCGCAAGGCGGTGCTCGCGGCGACCGCGCGCGGGCCCGCGCTGGTGACGCTCGAACTGCCGGTCGCCGCCAAGAGATAGCAGGGTTGCAAGCCTCTCACTGCGGTTGCATCGCCATCGCCGCGCCCAGATAGAACGCGAGCTCGCCCACCTGCTGCGTCGCGCCGAAGCCCTCCCCGCCGCGAACCTGCACATGCCGGCGCAGCAGGAAGTGACGCCAGGCCGCGACCGCCGCGCCGCTGAACAGCAGCGCCCCCGCGACGCTGCCCCCGCCCCCGGCCACGCCGAGCAGCAGCAAGGCGGGCACGCACCACAGCCCGGCAATCCAGAGCGAACGTCTCGCGACGAGCGCGGGCACCGGCCAACGGCCCGCCTCCGGCGCGATCACGCTCGCCATCGGCAGCGGCGCGAAGCGCGATACCGCATGCGCGGCGAGCAGCGAAGCCAGCACGCCGCCGGGCGACTGCGCGGCGAGGACCGCGAGCAGCGCGCACTTCGCGCCCACCGCAAATAAGAGCGCGAGCATGGGCATCGCGCCTGCGCCCGAGCCGTCGATGCTGTCGACGAGGTCGACCAGCCCCCTCTCGTGCAGCGCGCCCGTCAGCAGCACCGTCACGGCCGTGGAGGCGATGGCTGCGGCGAAGGGCGCGAGCGGGACGACGGGCAGCATCAGCGACACGACCGCGAAAGCGACGCAAGCCGCCATGCCGACCAGCAGGCCGACGGCGGGCAGGTGGCCGACTTCCACGCGCTCGGCGCGCACGAGGGCCGTGCCGCTCGGGTTGTCCTGCGCGGACGCCGCGTCGCCCGCGCGCAGCCGGGTGAAGGCGCGAACGGTCCGAAGGCAGGCGCGCAGCATGCCGCTCACGAGCGCAGGAAGAGCCGATAGACCGGGTTGTCCGATTCCTCGACGTACGGATAGCCGAGCGTGTCGAGGAACGACTGGAAGGCGCCGGCGTCGGACGCGGGCACCTGGATGCCGACGAGGATGCGGCCGTAGTCGGCGCCCTGGTTGCGATAGTGGAACAGCGAGATATTCCACGTGGGCCGCATGTGCGAGAGGAACTTCATCAGCGCGCCGGGGCGCTCCGGGAAGACGAAGCGCAGCAGGCGCTCGTCGTTCGCGAGCGACGAGTGGCCGCCCACCATGTGGCGCACGTGCTCCTTGGCGAGTTCGTCGTGCGTGAGGTCGAGCGCCTCGAAGCCGTGTCGCTTGAAGTTCGCCGCGATCTTCGCCGACTCGCCCTTGCCGTGCGTGGTGAGGCCCACGAAGACGTGCGCCTTGCTGGCGTCGCTGATGCGGTAGTTGAATTCGGTCACGTTGCGCGGCCCGCCGGGCAGGGCGCCCACGATCTCGCAGAAGCGGCGGAAGCTGCCGCGCTCCTCGGGGATCGTCACCGCGAACAGCGCCTCGCGCTCCTCGCCGACCTCCGCGCGCTCGGCGACGAAGCGCAGCCGGTCGAAGTTCATGTTCGCGCCGCTCAGGATCGCGACGTAGGTTTCGCCACGCTTCTTGTGCCGCGCGACGTATTCCTTGATCGCCGCCACCGCCATCGCGCCGGAAGGCTCGACGATGCTGCGCGTGTCGACGAAGATGTCCTTGATCGCGGCGCACGCGGCGTCGGTGTCGATCACCACGTAGTCGTCGACCAGCTCGCGCGCGATGCGGAAGGTTTCCTCGCCCACGAGCTTGACGGCCGTGCCGTCGGCGAACAGGCCCACGTCGGCGAGCGTCACGCGCTTCTTGGCGGCCACCGACCGCATCATCGCGTCGGAGTCGTTCATGTGGACGCCGATCACCTTCACCTCGGGCCGCACGGCCTTGATGTACGAGGCGACCCCCGAGATCAGGCCGCCGCCGCCGATGGCGACGAACACGGCGTCGAGCGGGCCCTGGTGCTGCCGCAGGATCTCCATGCCGATCGTGCCCTGGCCCGCGATCACGTCGGGGTCGTCGAACGGATGCACGAAGGTCAGGCCGCGCTCCTTCTCGAGCGCCACCGCATGCGTGTAGGCGTCGGAGTAGCTGTCGCCGAAGAGCACGACCTCGCCGCCGAGCGCCTTCACCGCTTCCACCTTCAGCTGCGGCGTCGTGACCGGCATGACGATCACCGAATGCGTGCCGAGCCGGTGCGCGGCCATCGCGACGCCCTGCGCATGATTGCCGGCCGAGGCGCAGATCACGCCGCGGTCGAGCTGTTCGCGCGAAAGGTGCGCCATCTTGTTGTAGGCGCCCCGCAGCTTGAAGCTGAAGACCGCCTGCTGGTCCTCGCGCTTGAGCAGCACCTTGTTGTGCAGCCGGCGCCCGAGGTTCTTGGCCGGCTCGAGCGCGGACTCGATCGCGACGTCGTACACCCGCGCTGTGAGGATCTTCTTGAGGTAGTCGGCGCTCTGGAGGGATTGGGTCATGACCCGCAGATCATAAAGTTCTCGACCGCCGATGAAAAAAGCCCCCGGGCCTTGCGGTCCGGGGGCCGAATCCACCAAAGGGGAGGTGGAGGAGACAACGGGTGCATCGCGCGCTCGCTATGCTTGCAGCCAGTATAGCGGCGCTCTTGCTGCGATGCACAACACGCGTTGGACGACTTGAGCCCGGAGGAGGGCACCATGGAATGCACAGTGAGCTGGACCGGCGCGACGGGCGCGCGTTCGGGAATGGGGTTCGTGGCCGAGACCGGCAGCGGCCACGTGATCGCGATGGATGGCGCGCCCGACGAGGCGCGGCCGGAAAACGGCGGACGCAACCTCGCGGCGCGCCCGATGGAGACGGTGCTCGCGGGCACCGGCGGCTGCACGGCCTACGACGTCGTGCTCATCCTCAAGCGCGGCCGGCACGACGTGCGCGGCTGCAGCGTGAAGCTCACTTCGGAGCGCGCGGCGGAAGACCCGAAGGTGTTCACGAAGATCCACATGCAGTTCACCGTGACCGGCCGCGCCATCCCCCCCGCCGCGGTGGAACGCGCGATCGCGATGAGCCACGACAAGTATTGTTCGGCCAGCATCATGCTCGGCAAGACGGCCGCCATCACGACCGGCTTCGTTATCGTCGAGGCTTGAGCGACGCAGGCCGACGCTTCGCGCGCCGGCTCGGCGACGATCCCTGCGCTAGATGTAGTGCGCCGTCGTCGTCATGACGCGCGCGGCCGCCTTCATGAGCAGCCGGGCCGGCAAGGGCAACTCGACGGCGCCGGCCTGCTGCGCGAGGAAGGCATGCTGCGCCTCGTCCTCCTTCATCTGCGCCACGATGGCCCGCGAGGCATGGTCGCCGGGAGGCAGCCGCTCGAGGTGGCTCTCGAGATGCGCCTCGACCTGGCGCTCGGTCTCGACCACGAAGCCGAGGCTGACCGCGTCGCCCACTCGCGCCGCCGCGGCGCCGATGGCGAAGGCGCCCGCATACCAGATCGGATTGAGCAACGAGGGGCGCGCGCCGAGTTCGTCGAGCCGCGCGCGCGTCCACGCGAGATGGTCGGCCTCTTCGCGCGCCGCGGATTGCAGGTGCTGGCGCAGCGCCTCGTTCCGCGTGCCGAGGGCCTGGCCCGAGTAGAGCGCCTGGGCGCAGACTTCGCCGACGTGGTTGACCCGCATGAGCGCCGCCGCATGCTGGCGCTCCTGCTGGCCCAGGTGCGTCTCGTCCGCCGGAACCACCGGGCACGGCCGGGTGGCACGCGGGGCAGCGAACAGGGTGCGCAGCGCGGCGTCGAGGCCGCCGAGAAGTCGGTCCATGGCATGAAGTGTAGAGCCGCACCCCGAACCCGGAAGCGCAGACGCCTTCGGGATCCCCTGCTCCTTTGATCCTCATTTCCGCCGCCTGTCGGACGGCTGTGGCGTCGATGGTACTGAGCAGTACAGGCTATGTTGTCCTGGTGCAACGAAACCGCAATGGCCCGGCCAAATCCTTTGCGAAAGAAAAATGGCTCTGGTGCAATAGCGACAACTTCCGAAAAAGGAGGTCGGGTCGGGAAACCGGCGCCATGTTCAACCTTGGAGAAACTTGCATGAAAAAGTCCCTGATTGCGCTGGCCATTTTGGCAGCTGCGGGTTCGGCATCCGCCCAGTCGTCTGTCACGCTGTTCGGCATCGTCGACGCCACGTTGGCCTACGGCCGCGCCAGTGGCACGGGCAACGCCAGCCGTTGGCAGCTCACGAATTCGGGCTACAACAGCTCGCGCATCGGCTTCCGCGGCGTTGAAGACCTCGGCGGCGGCATGGCTGCCGAGTTCTGGCTCGAAGCCGGCCTGGCCAACGACGACGGCCAGGGCGCCGCGACCAACACCAACAACACCGCGACCGGTGCCGGTGCAGCCGTTGCCGGCCGCCAGGGCCTGACGTTCAACCGCCGTTCCACGGTCGCCCTCAAGGGTGGCTGGGGTGAACTGCGCCTGGGCCGCGACTACAGCCCGCAATTCTGGAACCTGGCGGTCTTCGATCCGTTCGGCTACAACGGCGTCGGCACCACCGCTCTGCAGACCGGCATCACGGGCGTGACGCAGGTTCGCGCGTCGAACAGCATCGGCTACTTCCTGCCGGCCAACCTCCGCGGCTTCTACGGCCAGGTCGCCTTCTACATGGGCGAGCAGCTGAACAACGCAGTCGCCGGCGGCATCCGCACGGACAGCGACGGCGACGGCATCGGCGTTCGCGTCGGCTACGCTTCCGGCCCGTTCAACGTGGCCGTGGCGCTGAGCCGCACGGAGTACGGCGCGGGCGACGTCAAGCAGAACAACATCGGCGGCCAGTGGGACTTCGGTGTCGCGCGCCTGATGGGCCACGCCGCCTGGGACAAGAACGGCAACATCGACGGCCGCGGCTGGCTGATCGGCGCCCTGGTGCCGATGGGCCCCGGCGAGATTCGCGTGTCGTACTCGGCCTATCGCACGGAAGTCGCCGGCCCGGATCCGCGCGTCCGCAAGATCGCCCTCGGCTACGTCCACAACCTGTCGAAGCGCACGGCGCTCTACACGACGTATGCACATGCCCGCAACAGCAACGGCAATGCCGTGGTGCTCAACGGCGCCCTGCTGGGCGTCGGCGGCAGCCGCAATTCCTCGGGTCTCGACCTGGGTATTCGCCACAGCTTCTAAGCTCGGTCCGGGGCTTGCCCCGGAATAAAAAGAGAAAGAAACTTGAAAGCCGCCTTCGGGCGGCTTTTTTTATAGGAATGACTCCCCCCCGAAACGCCTTCGGCGTCTCCCCCTCAAGGGGGCGCCACCTGCGGCCCGGCAAAGCCGGTTCCGCGGTGTCCACCTGTTTGGCGCTGTGCCTTACCGGGTGCGCATCTTTTTTGCCGCCGGCCGAGGATCCTTCGTCCACCCCTTGGGCGACCGCGCAGCAGAAGACGACGGTGTGGGAACACAAGCCCCTGCCCGGCAAGCGCGCCACGCAGTTCCGCTACGTGCGCAAGGACGGGCGCGACGCGATGGCGGTCACCGCCACGGAATCGGCGAGCCTGCTGCGCAAGAAGGTGCGGGTGGAAGCGGCCGACCTGGGCCGCGTGAAGTTCTCCTGGATGGTGCCGGAGCTGATTGCCGCTGCGGACCTCGCGCAGCGGGACGCCGACGATTCCCCGGTGCGGATCATCCTCGCGTTCGAGGGCGACCGGTCCCGCCTGTCCGCGCGCGACGAGATGCTGTCGGAACTCGCGCGCACGCTCACGGGGGAGCCGATGCCGTACGCCACGCTCATGTACGTGTGGTGCAACCGGCGCGAGCCCGGCTCCGTCGTGAAGAGCCCGCGCACGGACCGGATCCGATCGATCGTGCTCGATTCCGGAAGCCGGCAACTCAACCGCTGGCGCGACCACGAGCGCGACATCCGCCTCGACTACGAGCGCGCCTTCGGCGAAGCGCCCGGCGCCCTGGTCGGCGTGGCGATCATGACCGACAGCGACAACACGCGCTCCTCGGCGCGGGCCTGGTACGGCCCGGTGCGCGTGCTGCCGCGCGTGGCGTCCGCGCGCTGAGAAGCCGCGCCCCGGCCTGTCGCGCCGGGCACAGCTCTTGCGGGAAACCCCTTTTGACGTTGCCGAGAACGCGGCTGCATAGTCGGCGTTCTTCAAACCAAGAGGTTGATACCGATGAAATTCAAGCTCGCACTTCTCTGCGCGGCCGCGGCCGCGGCGATGGCGGCGGCGCCCGCGCTGCATGCCAAGCCGTTCAAGTGGACCAGCGCCAGCGACATCCCGACGCTCGACATCCACTCGCAGAACAACGCGCTCGGCAACGGCGTGCATGCGGCGGTGTACGACTCGCTCGTCTACTACGACAGCAAGACCTTCAAGCCCGAGGCGCAGCTCGCCACCTCGTGGCGCGAGATCACGCCGACGCAGGTGCGCTTCAACCTGCGCCAGGGCGTGAAGTTCAGCGACGGCACGCCGTTCACGGCCGACGACGTGGTGTTCTCCATCACTCGCGCGATGGCCAAGAGCTCGAACTACCAGGTCTACACGCAGGGCATCAGCCGCGTCGTGAAGGTGAACGACAGCACGGTCGACTTCATCATGTCCGGCCCCAACCCGGTGCTGCTCAACCAGCTCACGGAGCTGCGCATCATGAGCAAGGCGTGGGCGGAGAAGAACCGCTCGGTCGACCCGAAGGACATCCGCACCAAGGACGAAACCTTCGCGCACCGCAATGCGATGGGCACCGGCCAGTACATGGTGAAGGAGTGGAAGCCCGACGAGCGCCTGATCCTGGTGAAGAACCCCAACTACTGGGGCAGGACCGACAGCAATGTCACCGAGGTCATCTACACGCCGATCAAGTCGGAGGCGACCCGCGTCGCCGCGCTGCTGTCCGGCGAGGTCGACTTCGTCCTCGACCCGAGCCCGCAGGACCTGCCGCGCATCCGCGGCAGCAATGCGCTGAAGGTGATGGACGGCGTCGAGAACCGCACCATCTTCTTCGGCCTCGACCAGTTCCGCGACGAGCTGCCCGGCTCCAACATCAAGGGCAGGAACCCGCTGAAGGACCAGCGCGTTCGCCAGGCGCTGTACCAGGCGATCGACAGCGACGCGCTGCACAAGGTCACGATGCGCGGCCTGTCGCAGCCCACCGGCACGCTGGTCGCGCCGCAGGTCGCCGGCTGGACCGAGGACCTGCACCGCCGCCTGCCGTACAGCCAGGACGCGGCGAAGAAGCTGCTGGCCGATGCCGGCTACCCGCAGGGCTTCGAGGTCGACTTCGCCTGCCCGAACAACCGCTATATCAACGACGAGGAAATCTGCCAGGCCGTGACCGCGATGTGGTCGCGCATCGGCGTGCGCGCCAAACTGCGCACGCTGCCCCTGGTGACCTACTTCCCGATGATCCAGCGCTATGAGGCGAGCATCTACATGCTGGGCTGGGGCGTGCCGACCTTCGACGCGCTGTACAGCCTGCAGTCGCTCACGCGCAGCGTCGTGCCGGGCACCGGCGACGGCAACTACAACGTGGGCCGCTTCAAGAACGACCGCATGGACGTGGTGGTGGACCGCATCAAGGTCGAGACCGACCTGCCGGTGCGCAACCGCCTGCTCACCGAAGGCCTGAAGATCAGCAACGACCAGGTGTCGCACATCCCGCTGCACAACCAGATCATTCCCTGGGCCATGAAGCGCAACGTCGAAGTGACGCACCGGGCGGACAACCGCCTCGACTGGCGGCTGATCAAGGTGAACTGAACCGGGCTTTTTTTCCTTTAGACCTGAAGGAAACCCTCTAATCGCGCGGCCGTTGCCCTGATAGCATCGGCCGCGCCTCACCTCATCACTCATGTTCGCCTTCGTTCTCCGGCGCCTCATCCAGGCCGTGGTCGTCATGGTCACGGTCGCCTTCATCGCCTTCCTGCTGTTCCAGTACGTGGGCGACCCGGTCGTCTTCCTGCTCGGGCAGGACGCGACGCCGACCCAGATCCGCGAGTTGCGCGCCGACCTCGGGCTCGACAAGCCCTTCTTCGTGCAGTTCTGGCACTTCATCCTGAATGCGGTGCAGGGCGAGTTCGGCCTGTCGCTGCGGCAGGGCGCGAAGGTGTCCCGCCTGATTTCCGAGCGCTTCCCCGCGACGCTGGAGATGGCGCTCGTCGCCGCATTCCTCGCGCTCGCGATCGGCATCCCGATGGGCGTCTACGCCGCGCTGCGGCGCGGCTCGTTCATGTCCCAGGTCTTCATGACGATCTCGCTTCTCGGCGTGTCGCTGCCGACCTTCCTGATCGGCATCCTGCTGATCCTCGTCTTCGCCGTGGGGCTCGGCTGGTTCCCGAGCTTCGGCCGCGGCGAGACGGTGAAGATCGGCTGGTGGACCAGCGGCCTGCTCACGAAGGACGGCATCCACCACGTGATCCTGCCCGCGGTCACGCTCGCGATCTTCCAGCTCACGCTCATCATGCGGCTGGTGCGCGCCGAGATGCTCGAAGTGCTGCGCACCGACTACATCAAGTTCGCGCGGGCGCGAGGCCTCTCCAACCGCGCGATCCATTTCGGCCACGCGCTGAAGAACACGCTGGTGCCCGTGATGACCATCACCGGCCTGCAGCTCGGCGGACTCATCGCGTTCGCGATCATCACCGAGACGGTCTTCCAGTGGCCGGGCATGGGCCTGCTGTTCATCCAGGCCGTGACCTTCGCCGACATCCCGGTCATGGCGGCGTACCTCTGCCTCATCGCGCTCATCTTCGTCGTCATCAACCTGGTGGTCGATCTGCTCTATTTCGCGGTCGACCCGCGCCTGCGCGTGGACCGAGGCGGAGGCCATTGATGCTCGCCGCCGCAACGCCCCCGCGCATCCGCGCCCACGGTCGCGCCTTCTCGCACATCGCCGAATTCCACCCGGAGCTGACCGCGCTGCGCCGCGACCTGCACGCGAACCCGGAGCTCGGCTACGAGGAGATCTATACCGGCAAGCGCGTCCACGAGGCGCTGCGCCTGTGCGGCGTCGACGAAGTCCACACCGGCGTCGGCCGCACCGGCGTCGTCGGCGTCATTCGCGGGCGCAGCACGGCGAGCGGCCGGCTGATCGGACTGCGCGCCGACATGGACGCGCTCACGATGGCCGAGGAGAACGACTTTCCCTGGAAGTCGCAGAACGCCGGGATGATGCACGGCTGCGGCCACGACGGGCACGTCGCGATGCTCGTGGGCGCGGCGCGTTACCTCGCCGAGACGCGCAACTTCGACGGCACCGCGGTCCTGATCTTCCAGCCGGGCGAAGAAGGCTTCGCCGGCGCGAAGGCGATGATCGAGGACGGCCTCTTCCAGCGCTGGCCGGTCGAGTCGGTCTTCGCCATGCACAACTGGCCGAGCATGAAGCCCGGCTGCATCGGCACGACGCCCGGGCCGATGATGGCGTCGGCGGACCGCGTGAAGATCGAGATCGCCGGCAAGGGCGGCCACGGCGCGCACCCGTACCTCGCGGTCGACCCCGTGCTGGTCGCCGCGCACATCATCACCGCCGCGCAGAGCATCGTGTCGCGCAACGTGCGGCCCGTCGAAGGCGCCGTGATCAGCCTGTGCGCGATCGAAGCGGGCGACCTGAACGCGATGAGCGTGATTCCCGGCAAGGCCACGATCGTCGGCACGGTGCGCACGTTCAACCCCGAGGTGCAGGCGCTCATCGAGCGCCGCCTCACCGAGCTGTGCGGCACCATCGCCATCGGCTTCGGCGCGACGGCGCAGGTGAGCTACGAGCGCATCTATCCGGCCACGATCAATTCCGCCCGCGAAGCGATGTTCGCCGCCGACGTCGCGGAATCGCTGGTGGGCCGCGAGCAGGTGGTGCGCGACATGGAGCCCAGCATGGGCGCCGAGGATTTCTCCTTCATGCTGCAGGCGCGCCCCGGCGCCTACCTGCGCATCGGCCAGGGCGGCGAGGGCAGCTGCATGCTGCACAACGCCCGTTACGACTTCAACGACGAGATCCTGCCGCTGGGCGCCGCGCTGCACGCGAGCCTGCTCGAGCGCTCCCTTCCTCTTTCCCCAGGAGAACAGCCATGAAACTCAAGTCCACGCTTCTTGCCGTCGCCGCGACGCTCGCCGTTTGCGGCGCGCAGGCCCAGACCGTGCGTATCGCGAACCAGGGCGACTCGCTCTCGCTCGATCCGCACTCGCTCAACGAGTCGCTGCAGCTGTCGGTGACCAACAATATCTATGAGCCTCTGGTCGGCCGCGGAAAGGACCTGAACCTGGCGCCCGCGCTCGCGACCTCCTGGAAGCAGACGTCGCCGACCGTGTGGCGCTTCGAGCTGCGCAAGGGCGTCAAATTCCACGACGGCACGCCGTTCACCGCCGACGACGTGGTGTTCTCGCTGCGCCGCGCGGCCGACGACGGCGGCGACTTCAAGGGCGTGGTCGGCGACATCAAGGAAGTGCGCAAGGTCAACGACTTCGTGGTCGACGTCGAGACCAAGGCGCCTTTCCCGATCCTGCCCGACCAGCTCTCGACCACCTTCATCATGAGCAAGAAGTGGTGCGAGGACAACCAGGCGACGCGGCCGGTCGACCGCCGCAAGGGCCTCGAGAACGCGGCGTCGTTCCGCGCCAACGGCACGGGTCCGTATCGCGTGCGCGAGCGCCAGCCGAACGTCCGCACGACCTTCGTGCGCAATGGCGCCTACTGGGGCAAGATCGACGGCAACGTGCAGGAGGTGATCTTCACCCCCATCGGCAACGACGCGACGCGCGTGGCCGCGCTGCTGTCCGGCGAGATCGACGTGATGGAGCCGGTGCCGCTGCAGGACGTGGAGCGCATCAACGCCTCGGCCGGCGCGAAGGTGATCGTGGGCCCCGAGCTGCGCACGATCTTCCTGGGCATGGACCAGAAGCGCGACGAACTGCAGTTCTCCAACGTCAAGGGCAAGAACCCCTTCAAGGACAAGCGCGTTCGCCAGGCCTTCTACCAGGCCATCGACATCCAGGGCATCCAGCGCACCGTGATGCGAGGCGCTTCGCGTCCCACCGCGCTGCTGGTCGGTCCGGGCATCAACGGCTTCGCGGCCGACATGGACAAGCGTCCGCCGTACGACGAAGCCGCGGCGAAGAAGCTGCTGGCCGACGCCGGCTACCCGAACGGCTTCGAAGTCACGATGAACTGCCCGAACGACCGCTACGTCAACGACGCGCGCATCTGCCAGGCCGTGGCCGCGAACCTCTCGCGCGTGGGCATCAAGATCAATCTCGCGGCGGAAACCAAGGGCACGTACTTCCCGAAGGTCCTGCGGCGCGACACGAGCTTCTACATGCTGGGCTGGACGCCGACCACGTACGACGCGCACAACGCGCTGAACGCGCTCACGCGCTGCGTCGACGTGAACGCAGGCACGGGCCAGTTCAACCTGGGGGCGTACTGCAACCCGGAACTCGACAAGCTGACGCTCGCCATCGGGTCGGAGACCGACAAGAAGAAGCGCGACGACATGATCAAGCAGGCGTTCAAGATCCACGGCGACGACATCGGCCACCTCCCGCTGCACCAGCAGTCGCTGGCCTGGGGCGTGAGCAAGAAGGTGAGCCTGGTGCAGCTCGCCGACAACTTCATGCCGTTCAAGTGGATCACGATTCAAAAGTAAGGTAAGGCTCACGTGAGACAGGCAATCCTCGGCTGGCTCGACAGCGACGTCGGCTACAGCTTTCGCACCTCGCCCGTCGCCATCGTGGCGGCCGCGATTGCCTTCGTGTGCGTGTTCTGCGCGGCCTTCGCCGGCTTCGTGGCGCCGCACAACCCGTTCGACCTCACGACGCTCGTGCTGTCCGATGCGCGGCTGCCGCCGGCCTGGCAGCAGGGCGGCAGCGCGAAGTACCTCCTGGGCACCGACGACCAGGGCCGCGACATCCTCTCCGCGCTGATGTACGGCGCGCGGATCTCGCTCGTCGTCGGCTTCATCTCGGTGGTGCTGTCGATGCTGATCGGCGTGAGCCTCGGGCTGCTCGCGGGCTTCCGCGGCGGCTGGATCGACGGCTTCCTCATGCGCCTGTGCGACGTGATGCTGTCGTTCCCGCCGATCCTCGTGGCGCTGCTGATCGCCGGCGTGGGCCGCGCGCTGTTTCCCAATGCGCACGACACGGTGGCGTTCGGCGTGCTGATCGTGTCGATCACGCTGACCGGCTGGGTGCAGTACGCGCGCACGGTGCGTGGCTCGACGCTCGTGGAGCGCAGCAAGGAATACGTGCAGGCGGCGCGCGTGACCGGCGTGTCCCCGATCAACATCATGGTGCGGCACGTGCTGCCGAACGTGCTCGGCCCCGTGCTGGTGCTCGCGACGATTCACGTCGCGACCGCCATCATCACGGAAGCGACGCTGTCGTTCCTCGGCGTCGGCGTGCCGCCCACGTCGCCCTCCCTTGGCACGCTCATCCGCGTCGGCAACGACTACCTTTTCTCCGGCGAATGGTGGATCACCATCTTCCCCGGCCTGATGCTCATCCTGATCGCGCTGTCCGTGAACCTGCTGGGCGACTGGCTGCGCGACGCGCTCAACCCCCGCCTGCGATGAGTCTCCTTCAAGTCCAGAACCTCGTGGTCGAATTCCCCGGGCGGCGCGGCACGCTGCGCGCGCTCGACGACATCTCCTTCGAGATCGCGCCCGGCGAAGTGCTCGGCGTGGTCGGCGAATCCGGCGCGGGCAAGTCGCTCACCGGCGCGGCCATCATCGGCCTGCTGGAGCCGCCGGGGCGTGTTGCTTCGGGCCAGATCCTGCTGGAGGGCCAGCGCATCGACAACCTGCCCTACGATCGAATGCGCCAGATCCGCGGCCGCAAGATCGGCGCGATCTTCCAGGACCCGCTCACCTCGCTCAATCCGCTGTATACCGTGGGCCGCCAGCTGATCGAGACGATCCAGGCGCACCTGCCCGTGACGGCCGACGAAGCCAAGCGGCGCGCGATCGCGCTGCTCGAGGACACCGGCATCCCGGCGGCGGCGCAGCGCATCGACCACTATCCGCACCAGTTCTCCGGCGGCATGCGCCAGCGCGTGGTGATCGCGCTCGCACTCGCGGCGGAGCCCAAGCTGATCGTCGCCGACGAGCCGACGACGGCGCTCGACGTGTCGATCCAGGCGCAGATCATCCAGCTGCTCAAGCGCATCTGCAAGGAGCATGGTGCGGCGGTGATGCTCATCACGCACGACATGGGCGTGATCGCCGAAACCTGCGACCGTGTGGCCGTGATGTACGCGGGCCGCATCGCCGAACTCGGCCCGGTCCACGAGGTGATCAACCAGCCCGCGCATCCGTACACCCTCGGCCTGATGTCGTCGATTCCCGACATGGCGGTGGAGCGCGAACGCCTGAACCAGATCGACGGCGCGATGCCGCGACTCAACGCCATTCCTCCGGGCTGCGCCTACAACCCGCGCTGCCCGCGGGCGTTCGAGCGCTGCACGCGAGAGCGGCCCGAGCTGCTCGATGCGGGTGCGACGCGCGCCGCCTGCTGGCTGCACGATGCGAATTCGAAGGCGGGTTCGGGCGTGGAGGCCGTGGCATGAGCGCGCCACTGGTCCAGGCCCGCGACCTCGCCAAGACCTTCGACGTCTCCGCGCCGTGGCTCAACCGCGTGATCGAGCGCAAGCCGCGCGTGCTGCTGCACGCGGTCGACGGCGTCAGCTTCGAGATCGAGAAGGGGCAGACGCTCGCGCTCGTGGGCGAGTCCGGCTGCGGCAAGTCGACGGTCGCACGGCTGCTGGTCGGCCTGTACGAACCCACGCGCGGCACGATGATCTTCGACGGGCAGGATGCGCACACCGCGTTCAAGACGCCCGAGGGCCGCAAGCTGCGCCGCCGCATCCAGATGATCTTCCAGGATCCCTACGCGAGCCTCAACCCGCGCTGGAAGGTGGAAGACATCGTGGGCGAGCCGCTGCGGGAGCACGAGATCGTGACCGACGCCGCGCAGCTGAAGGATCGCGTGGGCGAACTGCTGAAGTCGGTCGGGCTGTCGCCGCTCGACATGGTGAAGTACCCGCACCAGTTCTCGGGCGGGCAGCGCCAGCGGATCTCCATCGCGCGCGCGCTCGCCACGCAGCCCGAGTTCCTGGTGTGCGACGAACCGACTTCCGCGCTCGACGTGAGCGTGCAGGCGCAGGTCCTCAACATCATGAAAGACCTGCAACGCCAGCAGGGGCTCACCTACCTCTTCATCTCGCACAACCTCGCGGTGGTGCGGCATGTGAGCGACCAGGTCGGCGTGATGTACCTCGGGCGGCTCGTCGAAGTCGCGGGAAAGCATCAGCTCTTCGGCAGTCCGCGGCATCCGTACACGCGCATGCTGCTCGATGCGATTCCGAAGATGCATGACACCGGGCGCGCACGCACGCCGGTGCAGGGCGAGGTGCCGAACCCGCTGAATCCGCCGAGCGGCTGCGCGTTCAATCCGCGCTGCCCGCATGCCAATGCGCGGTGCAAGGCGGAGCGGCCGGCGCTGATCGAAGTGCAGGGCACGCGTGTGGCCTGCCATGCGGTGGAAGAAGGCCGGATCTAGCGGCGGCCTGCCGTCGTCACCGCGAAGGCGGTCGGCCTCAACACTCCTCGCTCCAGCACTGCCCGTCGCGCGCGATCATCGCGCTCGACGCGCTCGGACCCCAGGTCCCCGCCGCATAGGCGCGAGGGCCCGCGGAGTCGTTGTGCCAGTGCTCCAGGATCGGCTCGACCCAGCGCCATGCTTCCTCCTGCTCGTCGGACCGTACGAAGAGATTGAGCCGGCCGTCGATGACGTCGAGCAGAAGGCGCTCGTACGCGCCCACGCGCTCGGAGCCGAAGCGTTTGTCGAAGTCGAGGTCGAGATGCACCGGGACCAGCGTCTGCGCGCTGCGCCGGCCTTCCTGCCCCTGCGCGAGCAGGTGCAGCTCGAGGCCGTCCTTGGGCTGCAGGTTGATGACGAGCCGGTTCACCGCGCCGGGCGGCGAGCGGAAGATCGCATGCGGCGCCTCGCGGAAATTCACGACGATGTGCGCCTCGCGCTCCGCGAGCCGCTTGCCGGTGCGAATGTAGAAGGGCACGCCGGCCCAGCGCCAGTTCGCGATCTCGGTGCGCAGGGCGACGAAGGTTTCCGTCGTGCTCTCGGGGTTCACGCCCGGCTCGTCGCGATAGGCGCGTACTGCCTCGCCGCCCACCGTGCCCGCGCCGTACTGGCCGCGCACGACGTGCTGCGCGAGGTCCTGCGGCGTCCAGGCCTTCAGCGAGCGCAGGACCTTGAGCTTCTCGTCGCGGATCGCATCCGCATGCGCGTTGATCGGCGGCTCCATCGCCAGGGCGCACAGCAGCTGCAGCGCGTGGTTCTGCACCATGTCGCGCAGCGCGCCGATCGAATCGTAGAACGCGCCGCGCTTCTCCACGCCCAGATCCTCGGCGATGGTGATCTGGATGTTGGCGATGTTCTCGCGGCGCCAGACCGGCTCGAACAGGGCATTGCCGAAGCGCAGCGCGAAGAGGTTCTGCACCGACGGCTTGCCGAGGTAGTGGTCGATGCGGAAGATCTGCCTCTCGGCCAGCACGCGGCGCACGGCCTCGTTGATCGCGCGGTTCGACGCCAGGTCGTGGCCGAGCGGCTTTTCGAGCACCACGCGCGTGTTCGGCGCGTTGAGGCCCGCGGCCGCGAGCTGCTCGCAGGCCACCGTGAAAAGCGAAGGCGAGGTGGCGAGATACATCACCACGACGTCGGCGCCACGCGCGCGCAGCACCTGGGCGAGGCGCGCGTAGTCCTCCGGCCGCGACAGATCCATGCGGACGAAATGCAGCAGCTGCGCGAAGCGCTCGAACTCCTCGGCCGACGGTCGCTTCGCGAGTTCCACCTCGTCGAAACGCGCGCGGATGAGGTCGCGGTATTGCGCGTCGCTCAGGTCGTCGCGCGCCACGCCGAGGATGCGTCCGTCCGCCGGAAGCGTGCCGTGGCGGAAGGCCTGGAACAGGGCCGGCATCAGCTTGCGCCACGCCAGGTCGCCGGTGCCGCCGAACAGGACCAGATCGAAACTCATGGCGGCCACTGTAACTTCGTTTACGGGGCCGCAGGCCGGTCCGTGCTTACCCCAACAGGGCGCTGCAAGCCTCGGCGCTATCCTCGATGCGTCGCTCCGGTTCCGAGGAATTCCCATGAAAAAGTTGCTGCTGGCCTTTTCGGTCGCCTCCCTGTCCTGCGCTGCGTCCGCCCAGCAGATCAACGTGATCTGTTCGGTGCAGGCGGAGTGGTGTACGTTGATGTCGACCGTCTACGCCAAGACCACGGGCGTGAAGGTCAACATGGTGGCCAAGGGCTCCGGCGAGGCGCTCGCGCAGCTCAACGCCGAGAAGGCGAACCCCAAGACCGACATCTGGTTCGGCGGCACCGGCGACCCGCACCTGCAGGCGGCCGAGCAAGGCCTCACGCTCGAATACAAATCCGACCAGCTCGCGCAATTGCATCCGTGGGCGCAGAAGCAGGCGGCGGATTCGAAATACCGCACGGTCGGCGTCTACCTCGGGCCGCTCGGCTTCGGCTTCAACAAGGAGCTGCTTGCCAAGAAGAAGGCGCAGCCTCCGGCTTCCTGGGCCGACCTGCTGAAGCCGGAGTACAAGGGCGAGGTGCAGATGGCGAACCCGGCGTCGAGCGGCACCGCCTACACGATGATCGCGACGCTGGTGCAGCTGATGGGCGAGGAAAAGGCCTTCGATTACATGAAGAAGCTGCATCCCAACATCAGCGCGTACACCCGCTCGGGCACCGCGCCGGTGAAGGCGGTCGCACGCGGGGAGACCATGGTGTCGATCAGCTTCGTGCATGACGTGACCACCGAGGCCGTCAACGGGTTTCCGGCGGGATCCGCCACGCCGGTCGAGGGCACGGGCGCGGAAATCGGTTCGATGAGCATCGTGAAGGGCGGACCCAACACCGAAGCCGCGAAGAAGTTCTACGAATGGGCGCTCACGCCGGGGGGCCAGCAGTTCGGCCTGGCGGCCAGGCAGTTCCAGCTCCCGAGCAACACGAAAGTGGCGAAGGATCCGCGCATGACGGATCCCGCGAAGATCAAGCTGATCAACTACGACTACGCGAAGTACGGCGCGAGCGCGGAGCGCCGTCGACTCATCGCCCGCTGGGAAAAGGAAATCCAGAACCAGGGCCGGTAGATGGTCTCGCCGGCGAACCGCGCGCTGGCGTGGTGGGTCGCAGGGGGCTGCCTCGGATTCCTGCTGCTGCCCTGGTACGCGGTGCAGGACGCGAACGGGCTCGCCCGCATCGGGCAGGTGTTCTCGAACGAGGCGTCCGGCAGCGGCTTGATGCAGTCGCTCGCCTTCGGACGCGCGTGGCTGCTGGCGGGCGTCGGCGGCCTGATGGTCGCCGCGTTCGCCGCATTCGCGACGCCGGGTCGGCGGCAGGGGGCGATGCTCGCCATCGGCGCGGGCGCGGCACTCGTGGCGCTGCTGGCCGGCGGCTTCGCCATGAAGCAGCCCGGCTGGGGCTGGGGCGGTTTCGTCGTGCTTGCCGCCCTGCTGGTGCTGGCGGCCTTCGGCGTCGCGCGACGCGGCTTCTTCAAGGGCGACCTCTTCGTCGCGGCGGCGGTGCTCGCATGCGGCAGCCTGCTGCTGGTCTTCATCGTGTTCCCCGTGCTCAAGGCTTTGTCGGCGGCGGTCTACGACGAGAACGGGCGGGTCGCCTTGCCCCTGTTGTGGGAGCGCATCGCGAACGAGCGCAATTTCGGGTTGTCCTGCCTCGCGGGCGGACCGCGCTGCGGGGTGGCATGGAACACGCTGTTCCTCGGCTTGTTGACCGCCGCATCGACGACCTTTCTCGGCACGCTCATGGCGCTGATGGCCGAGCGCTCCTCGAAGCGGCTCGCGCGCCCGCTCAACATCGTCGCGATGCTGCCGATCATCACGCCGCCCTTCGTGGTGGGCCTCGGCCTCATCCTGCTGTTCGGCCGCGCGGGTGTCGCCAACCAGTTCCTCGAGTGGGCCTTCGGCATCACGCCCACGCGCTGGTTCTACGGCTGGTTCGGCGTGTGGATCGCGCAGACGTTCGCGTTCACGCCCGTGGCCTTCATGATCATGCGCGGCGTGGTGCAGGGCGTCGCGCCGAGCCTGGAGGAGGCTGCGCAGATGCTGCGCGCTTCGCCGCAACGCACGTTCATGACCGTGACGCTGCCGCTGCTGAAGCCCGGCCTCGCGAACGCCTTCCTCGTCGGCTTCATCGAGAGCATGGCGGACTTCGGCAACCCCATCGTCGTGGGCGGCCAGTTCTCGGTGCTCTCGACCGAGATCTTCTTCGCGATCGTCGGCGCGTAGTACGACCAGGGCCGCGCCGCATCGCTTGCCTGGGTGCTCACGCTCTTCGCGCTCACGGTGTTCGCCGTCCAGCGCCGGCTGCTCGGTGGCCAGAGCTTCACCACCGTGTCCGGCAAGGGCGATGCCGGCGTGCCGATGGCACTGCCGCGCGCCGTGCGGCGGCTGGTGAACGGTGTCGCATTGCCGTGGATGGCGTTCACGCTCGTCGTCTACCTCTTCGCGTTCGCCGGCGGCTTCGTGCAGACCTGGGGCCGCGACTACACGCCGACGCTCGCGCACTTCCGCACCGCGTTCTCGGTGGACTGGGGCGAGTTCGGCATCGTCTGGGCGGGAACCGCCTGGAATTCGTTCTTCACCACCTTGAAGCTCGCGGCGATCGCCGCGCCGATGACGGCCGGCGTCGGCCTGCTGATCGCCTGGCTGCTGGCCCGCACCGAGTTCCGCGGCCAGGGCTTGTTCGAGTTCGCCGCGCTGCTCGCCTTCGCGATCCCCGGCACGGTGCTGGGCGTGAGCTACATCCTCGCCTTCAACGTGCCGCCCATCGAGCTCACGGGCACCGGTCTGATCATCGTGCTGTGCTTCATGTTCCGCAATCTGCCGGTGGGCGTGCGTGCGGGCACGGCGGCGTTCAAGCAGCTCGACAAGTCGCTCGACGAGGCTTCGCTGATGCTGCGCGCATCGAGCGTGCAGACGCTGCGTTACGTGGTGCTTCCCCTGCTCAAGCCCGCGCTCGTGGCGGCGCTCGTCTACAGCTTCGTGCGCGCGATCACCACGGTGTCGGCCGTCATCTTCCTCGTGACGGCCGAGAACGAACTGGCCACTACCTACATCATCGGCCGCGTGGGCAACGGCGACTACGGCGTGGCGCTCGCGTACTGCACGGTGCTGATCGTGCTCATGAGCGCGGCCACGGCGCTGATCCAGTTGCTGGTCGGCGAGCGCCGGCTGGGCCGTCGGCGCGCGGCAGGCGCCGGTGCGCGCACGGAGGGAGTGACATGAAAGACATGGGCGACAAGACCGAAGCGGGCATCGAGTTCATCGATGTCCTCAAGCGATATGGCGACGACCCGGCCGCCGTCCCGGCCGTCAAGGGCATCAGCTTCGAAGTTCCGAAGGGCTCGCTCACCACGATCCTCGGCCCCTCGGGTTGCGGCAAGACGACGACGCTGCGCATGATCGCGGGACTGGAGACGCCGACGGCAGGACGCATCCTCATCGGCGGACAGGACGTCACGACGCTGGGCCCGTCGCAGCGCAACGTGAGCATGATGTTCCAGAGCTATGCGCTCTTTCCGCACATGGACGTGATCGAGAACGTGATGTACGGCTTGCGCATGTCGGGCGTGCCGGTGGAGACCGCGCGCCTGCGCGCCGGCGAGACATTGCGCAACGTGGGCCTGGTGGGATTCGACACGCGCTTGCCGAGCGAGCTCTCGGGCGGGCAGCAGCAGCGCGTGGCGCTCGCGCGCGCGCTCGTGCTCGAGCCGGCGGTGCTGCTCTTCGACGAGCCGCTGTCGAATCTCGACGCCCGCCTGCGCCGCGAGATGCGCGACGAGATCCGCTCGCTGCAGCAGCGGCTGTCGCTCACCGTGGCCTACGTCACGCACGACCAGAGCGAAGCGCTCGCCGTGAGCGACCACATCATCGTGATGGACCATGGCGTGATCGCGCAGCGCGGCACGCCGGAGGCCTTGTACGAAGCGCCCGCCAGCGAATTCGTGGCGGGCTTCATGGGCGAGGCGATGCTGTTTCCGGCGGTGGTGGAGCCGGGCGGCACGGTGGCCGTGGGGCCGTTGCGCATCTCCCCGCGCGCCGGCTCGCCGACCGGTGGCGCAGTGAAAGTCGCGGTCCGGCCCGAGGCGTGGATCATCGGGCCGCCCGGCGCCGGCCTCGCCGCGCGCCTCGCGAAGGCGTCCTACCTCGGCAGTTGCTTCGAGTACACCTTCGAGACGGAAATCGGACACGTCTTCGTCGTCTCGCCGGAACTCGGCCGCGGGCTCGTCGTCGGCAGCGACGTCGGGCTGGGCCTGCGCCGGCATGGCGTTTCCGTGGTGCGCGCCAACTGAGCCGCGCCCGGCGTCCACGGACCGCCGCCCGCGCCGGATAATCGGCGCATGACCCAACTCGATGCGCTCAAGCAGGTCACCACCGTCGTGGCCGACACCGGTGACTTCAGACAGCTGGCCCAGTACCGGCCGCAGGATGCCACCACCAACCCGTCGCTCATCCTCAAGGCCGTGCAGAAGGCCGAGTACGCGCCCTTGCTGCGCGAGACCGTCGAGCGGTTCCGCAAGCAGTCGCTCGACGAGGTCATGGACCGCCTGCTCGTTCGTTTCGGCGTCGAGATCCTGCGCACCATCCCGGGCCGCGTCTCCACCGAGGTCGATGCGCGGCTGAGCTTCGACACCGAGGCGACCGTGCGCCGCGCGGAACGCATCATCGCGCTGTACCAGGCCGAGGGCGTCGATGCGTCGCGCGTGCTGGTGAAGGTCGCATCGACCTGGGAAGGCATCCAGGCCGCGAAGCTGTTGCAGGAACGGGGCATCAGGACCAACCTCACGCTGCTGTTTTCGTTCTGCCAGGCCGTCGCCTGCGCGCAGGCGAAGGTGCAGCTGATCTCGCCCTTCGTGGGCCGCATCTACGACTGGTACAAGAAGTCCGCGGGCACTGCGTGGGACGAGCAGGCGAACTCGGGCGCCAACGATCCCGGCGTGAAGTCGGTGCGCCAGATCTACAGCTACTACAAGCACTTCGGCATCGCGACCGAAGTGATGGGCGCGAGCTTTCGCAACACCGGACAGATCGTCGCGCTCGCCGGCTGCGACCTGCTGACGATCAGCCCGGAGCTGCTGGCGCAGCTTGCGGCAGCCGATGCGCCGCTCGTGCGCGCGCTCGATCCCGCGCAGGCGAAGTCCGAATCGATCGAGCGCGTGGCGTACGACGAAGCCTCGTTCCGCTATGCGCTGAACGAAGACGCAATGGCGACCGAGAAACTGGCGGAAGGCATTCGCGCGTTCGCAGCCGATGCAATCAAGCTCGAGCAACTGATGAAGGCCGCGTGATGCAGCGCGTGCGGTGCGATGCGACGCGGGCATGGGCGGCGCTGGATGCGCGCTATTCGTCGGTCGGCAAGGGCTTCGATCTGCGCCGCGCCTTCGCCGACGACACGGGACGTGTCGCGGCGTTCAGCCAGGAGGCGCCGCACGTCTTCGCCGACCTCTCGAAGAACCTGATCGACGCCGAAACGCAGTCGCTGCTGGTCGAGCTCGCCAATGAATGCGGCATCCCCGCGCATCGCGATGCGATGTTCGCGGGCGAGGCGATCAACAACACCGAACAGCGCGCGGTGAAGCACTGGCTGCTGCGCGCTCCGCGCAGTGCGACGCAGGACGCGGATGCGGCGCAGGTGCATGCGACGCTCGACGCGATGCTGGAATTCGCCGAGTCGATCCGTGCGGACGACGGACTCACCGACATCGTCAACATCGGCATCGGTGGGTCGGACCTCGGTCCGCAGATGGCCGTGGCCGCGCTCGAATCGCACGCGATCGCCGGCAAGCGATTCCATTTCGTGTCGAACATCGACGGCCATGAACTCGCGTCGGTGCTGAAGCGGCTCGATCCGGAGCGCACGCTCTTCCTCATCGCGTCGAAGACCTTCACGACGCTGGAGACGATGACGAACGCGCGTTCCGCCAAACGCTGGTTCGAGGAGCGGGGCGGCCGCGACACGTCACGACACTTCGCCGCGCTGACCACGAACGTCAAGGCGGCCTCGGAGTTCGGCATCGCCACCACTTTCGGTTTCTGGGACTGGGTCGGCGGCCGCTACTCGCTGTGGTCCGCCATCGGGCTGCCGATCGCGATCGCCGTCGGCGCGAACGGATTTCGCGATCTGCTCGCCGGCGCCCATGCGATGGACGAGCACTTCCGCACTGCGCCGCTCGCGCGCAATCTGCCGGTGCGCCTCGGCCTGCTCGACGTCTGGTACCGCAATTTCCACGGCTTCACGAGCCGAAGCATCGCGCCGTATCACAGTGCGCTGCGACGCCTTCCTGCCTATCTGCAGCAACTGGAGATGGAGAGCAACGGCAAGCGCGTCGATGCGCAAGGCCGCGCGCTCGGGTTCGGCACGTCGCCCGTGTTGTGGGGCGAGCCCGGCACCAATGGGCAACATGCTTACTTCCAGATGCTGCACCAGGGCAGCGACCGCGTGCCGGTGGAGTTCATCGCGACGAGGAAGCCCGCGCACGACCTGCCCCTGCATCATGAGTTGCTGCTGTCCAACGCCCTCGCGCAGGCGCAGGCGCTGATGCAGGGCAAGACGGACGCGGGTGGCCACCGCGACTTCCCCGGCAACCGACCCAGTACGTTTTTCCTGCTCGACGCCCTCACGCCCGCGAGCCTGGGCGCGCTGCTCGCGCTGTATGAGCACCGCGTCTTCACGAGCGGCTCGGTGTGGGGGATCGACAGTTTCGACCAGTGGGGCGTCGAGCTCGGCAAGGTGCTCGCGACGGACATCGCGCAGCGGCTCGAAAGCGGCGATGCCGCGGGGCTCGACCCGTCCACCGCCGGATTGATCGCGCGCCTGCGCTGACGCTGACGCCAAAGAAAAAGCCGGCTCGAAAGCCGGCTTCTTCATTTCGCGGAAGCGAATGGACTTACATGTCCATGCCGCCCATGCCGCCCATTCCACCCATGCCGCCACCCGGCATGCCGGCGGGCGCGTCTTCCTTCGGCGCCTCGGCGATCATGGCTTCGGTCGTGAGCATCAGGGACGCGACGGAAGCGGCGTTCTGCAGGGCAGTGCGCGTGACCTTCGTCGGATCCAGAATACCCATTTCGATCATGTCGCCATAGGTGTCGTTGGCGGCGTTGAAGCCGAAGTTGCCCTTGCCTTCCAGCACGCGGTTGACCACGACGCTGGCTTCGCCGCCGGCGTTGTAGACGATCTCGCGCAGGGGCGATTCGATGGCCTTGAGCACCAGCTTGATGCCGGCGTCCTGATCGGGGTTGTCGCCCTTGATCTCGCCCGCGGCCTGCTTGGCGCGCAGCAGCGCGACGCCGCCGCCGGCCACGATGCCTTCTTCCACCGCCGCACGCGTGGCGTGCAGGGCGTCTTCGACGCGGGCCTTCTTTTCCTTCATCTCGACTTCGGTGGCGGCGCCGACCTTGATGACCGCAACACCGCCGGCCAGCTTGGCCACGCGTTCCTGCAGCTTCTCGCGGTCGTAGTCGCTCGTCGCTTCCTCGATCTGCACGCGCACCTGCTTCACGCGCGCTTCGATGTCGGCCGCGGCGCCGGCGCCGTCGATGATGGTCGTGTTTTCCTTGCCCACTTCGATGCGCTTGGCCTGGCCGAGGTCGGCCAGCGTGATCTTCTCGAGCGTCATGCCGGTCTCTTCGGAGATGACCTTGCCGCCCGTGAGGATCGCGATGTCTTCCAGCATCGCCTTGCGACGGTCACCGAAGCCCGGCGCCTTGACGGCGACGACCTTCAGGATGCCGCGGATGGTGTTGACCACCAGCGTGGCGAGCGCTTCGCCTTCGACTTCTTCCGCGATGATCAGCAGCGGGCGCGAAGCCTTCGCCACTTGCTCGAGCACGGGCAGCAGGTCGCGGATCGAGGAGATCTTTTTGTCGTACAGCAGGACAAACGGGTTGTCCAGCAGGGCCGACTGCTTCTCGGGATTGTTGATGAAGTAGGGCGACAGGTAGCCGCGGTCGAACTGCATGCCCTCGACGACGTCGAGTTCGTTCTGCAGGGACTTGCCGTCTTCCACCGTGATGACGCCTTCCTTGCCGACCTTGTCCATCGCTTCCGCGATGATCTGGCCGATGGATTCGTCGCTGTTGGCCGAGATGGAGCCGACCTGCGCGATTTCCTTGGAGGTGGTCGTCGGCTTGGACGCCTTCTTCAGCTGCTCGGTGAGCTGGATCACGGCCTTGTCGATGCCGCGCTTCAGGTCCATCGGGTTCATGCCCGCGGCCACGTACTTCATGCCTTCGCGGATGATCGACTGGGCCAGCACCGTGGCGGTGGTGGTGCCGTCGCCGGCGTTGTCGCTGGTCTTGGAAGCGACTTCCTTGACCATCTGCGCGCCCATGTTCTGGAGCTTGTCCTTCAGCTCGATTTCCTTGGCGACCGAGACACCGTCCTTCGTGACGGTGGGAGCGCCGAACGAACGCTCGAGCACCACGTTGCGGCCCTTGGGGCCCAGCGTGACCTTGACCGCGTTGGCCAGGATGTTCACGCCTTCGACCATGCGAGCGCGGGCTTCGCCGCCGAAAATTACGTCTTTTGCTGCCATGACTTATGTCCTCAAATGCGTGGAATCGGGGTGAATCAGCTCTCGACGACCGCGAACAGGTCGTCTTCCTTCATGACGAGCAGTTCGTCGCCATCGACCTTGACGGTCTGGCCGCTGTACTTGCCGAACAGGACGCGGTCGCCGACCTTCACGTTCATGGCGATCACGGCGCCCTTGTCGTCCTTGCGGCCGGGGCCAACGGCCAGGATCTCGCCCTGGTCGGGCTTCTCGGCCGTGTTGCCGGGCAGCACGATGCCGCTGGCGGTCTTTTCTTCGGGATCCATGCGCTTGACGATCACGCGATCGTGAAGAGGACGAAGTTTCATTGCATCTCCTGAGGGTGAAACGGTGGACACGAAAAAGCACCAACAAAAGTTAGTGCTTAATAGCTGGTAAACGGAGGTCTGACGTGCTGTCGAGCGAAGCGCGACTGCTAGCACTCAGTTCCATCGAGTGCTAATGATAAGGCCTTTCGGGCCGAAATCAAGCGCGGCCGCCGGCTTTGGCAACCCGAGCGTCTAGATCCGGCCCGCGCGTACGGGCGGCATCATCGTGTACATGATGATCCGTCCCTCTGTTCTCACGGCCGCGAATGCGACGCGGATTCTCAGACTCGGCGAGAAGTCGGGAGGGGCGCTGCCCCACGCGGCGCCGGGGCCAAGCGCGGCGACCCAGGCCGGACGAGTCCGTCAAGTGTGGGTCGCCAGACAGCTGACCGGGCCTCACATCGCTCTCCTTTTCACGCGGGGCGACAGGAGAAATACGGTTTCAACGAAGCCGAAGGGTTCGGGCCCGTCAAGGGCTACGCCGGCTACGGCGTGTGCGAGGGCAGATGGCGCAGGGAGCGCCCGATGGTGGAAGCGGAATTGGTCGACCTCGGGGAACTCAAGTCGCCCGAAGACGCGCAGAAGCTTCGGAACGCGACCGCAGCGCTGGTCGGTGTGAAATTCGACCCACGAAGCGTCGAGGGCCTCAACTGTGTTCACGGCCTCGCATCGGTCGTCGCGGAGGTCATCCCTTCGGCCCCGCGCCTCAGCCCCGGCGGCTATGTTTCGGCTGAAACGTACATGGAGATGCTGAGCGCATCACAGGCGCGTCAACGCGCGGCGCTTGCGGCTGAGCCGCCGGATGCGCTCAGCCCCCCGTCGTCTCCCGAGTGATGCGCCAACGCTGTCCGTCGCGGGCCATTTCGAGGGTCTTCAAGTCGGTGAGGACGAGGCCGTCGGCGGCGTAGTTCTGCCGGAACTTGACGATGGCCGTGGCGCCGTTCAGTTCGACGGAGACGTCGCTCACGTTCACCGCGATCCGGGACTTGCCAAGGATGCGCTGACGGCGCTGTTCCTCCCACGCCTTGCGCGAAGCGAGGCCGGCGGGACGGAAGTCCGCGCTGTACGAACTGAAATAGCCCTCCATGTCGCGCAAGGACCAGGCAGAGGCCCATTGCGCGAGGGCGTCTTCGACGCCGCGTGTCTCGGACGACGATTGCCCCAACTGAGCGGAGTCCGGAGATTGCGCCGGCTGCCCTGGCCGCGAAGACCGAGTGGATACGGAAGCAAGTGCAAGGCGCTCGGTGGCCGGCTTCGCGTTCCGTGGAATCGGGGTTGCCGCGCGTGGGGGATCGGACACCACGCGCACGAAGACCGGGGCTTGCGCCATCGACATCGGATCCGGTGTCCGCGCGTCGGGCAGAGACGTCTGCGATGTTTCTGCCGTCATGCGCGCGGGAGTCGGTGCGGCTGCCGGGGCGTCCGGTGCGGTCGCAGCCGTCGCGGCCGTCGCGGGCGAAGCCGTCATGTGAATCGGCGCCTGCGACACCGCGATGCCGAACGCGGGCGCCGAGCTCAAGGCCGCCGCAGGCATGCCGGGCGCCGCGACCAGATCGCGCAGCAGGGCGAGCTTGGGCCGCACGCGATGGTTGTTCGCGTCGAGCCCCGCGGCGCGCGCATAGGCTTCGCCGGCGAGCCGTGCATGAACGTCCCCCAGGTTCTCGAGCGCCGTCGAGTACTTCGAACTGCTGCGCACCGCCAGCTCCAGCGATGCACGGGCGCGGTCGAGCTGCTCCTGGCCCGCATACAGAACACCGAGATTGTTGTGCGGCTCGGGCAGCTCGGGATAGTCCTCGGTGAGCGCGAGGAACACGGTCATGGCCTCGCCCGTGCGCGAGCTTTCGGTCAGCGCGACGCCTTTGAGCAGGCGCATGCGCGGATCACGCGGGTTGCCGGCCAGATGCTGCTCGGCCTGGGCGAGCGCTTCCTGCGTCTTGCCGGCGCGCAGGAGCGCGTCGACATTGCCATACGCATCGGCCCATGAAAGAAGGGGCAGGCAGCACAGTGCGGCTGCAAACAGCGGGGTGCGGCGGGCGATCATGTTCAACGCTCCCGGAAAGCTTCGTCGAGGCGCAGGACCGGCTTCAGCAGGTAATCGGCCACGGTGCGCTGCCCCGTGAGAATGTCCACCGTCGCTGTCATGCCCGGAATGACCGGCAACTTGTCGCCCTTGTGCATGAGGTGCGAGTTTTCGGTGCGAACGAGCACGCGGTAATAGGTGTCTTCCTCGCTGCGGCGATCGTCCTTGAGGGTGTCCGGGCTGATGAACTCGACCTGGCCTTTGAGGGTGCCGTAGGTCTGCGCGTCGTACGCCGACATCGACATCGCCCTCGACACCTGGCCCTACAACGGCGGCACGACCACCTACCAGGCGCTATGGATGGGCGTGCCGGTGATCACGCTGGCCGGCGAGGGCTTCTCGCGTCGCATGAGCGCGAGCATCCTGCACAACATCGGCCGGCCGGAGTGGGTGGCCGAGACGCCCGACCAGTTCGTGCGCATTGCGAGCGACCTCGCGAGCAAGCGAGTCAAGCTGCTCACTGCCAAGAAGAATTTGCGCGAGCGCATGCAGGCCAGCCCCGCGCTCGACATCGACCAGTACGTGCGCGATCTCGAGGGGCTGTACCGGATGATGTGGCAGGACTGGTGCGCCCGTGGCGCCTGAGCCGGCCGGCCATGCGCATCCTGCTCGTCAGCCATACGAGCCATCTGGGTGGTGCGGAGCAGGCGCTGCTCAACCTGCTCGACGATCTCATTGCGCTCGGTCACGAGCCGACAGTGATGCTCCCCGAGAATGCGGGCGTGCTTTTCCAGCGGGTGCTGGGCATGAAGAAAGCCGGGTGCGTCGTGTTTCCCATGCCCTGGTCTGTCCCGACGCCTTCGCGACTCTTCGCCGAAATCGGGACGTCGACCACCGACGAGGTCGAGGCGCATCTGCGCCAGCGCGGCTGCGACCTCGTCATCTCCAACACGCTGGTCATCCTGCACGGCGCGGTGCTCGCCGGGTGCCTGGGCGTGCCGCACATCGCCTGGTCGCACGAGTTGGTCGTGAACCGGAGCATCCTCGCCACGGCGGGGCTGCCGAGCACGGCATACATCCGTCAGCTGCACGCCGTGTGCGACCACATGCTCTGCTGCAGCGGGGCAGTCCGCGCCGAGATCGTCGCCGCGGCGCCGGAGGCCAGGACGACGGTGCTCCTTCCGTTCCGCGAGCGCGGGAATCCGGCGCCTTCGGCGGAGCGTGAGGGCACGCTCCGCCTGGTCTTCGTCGGGGGCATTCTGCCGCGCAAGAACCTGGCGTTCGCCATCGTCGCCGTGAAGGCCTTGCGGATGCGTGGCGTCGAGATCGGGCTCGACGTGTTCGGCGGCGGTGGGCCGGATGAACAGCGGGTCCGCGAACAAATTGCTCGCCTGGGGCTGGCGCCCCACGTAGTCCTTCACGGTTTCGTGACCGACTGGATCGGGCGCGTTCGGGGCCGGCCGATTCACCTGATCGCTGCCACGCACGAACCCTTCGGCCTGACCGTGCCCGAGTCGCTGCGCGAAGGCATTCCGGTGGTCGCGTCCATGTCCGGCGGACCGCAGGAGATGCTTGGCGAGGCGTACCTCTACGCACACGGCGACCTGGACCGCGCGGTGCGGATCGTCGAGTCGATCGCCGCGGACTATCGGACGCACGCGCGGGCGGCGCGCGAGCGCTATCGGGTACTGGCGCCCGCGTTCGGAGCGGCGCATCAACGGCAGGTCGTGCAGCAGGTTCTCGCCGCCGCGGCGCGCGACTACCGTGCCAAGCAACTCGACCCCTATCTGGGGACGATGTTCAGCGATGCGCTTCGCCTCAAGCGCCTGCCCCGGAGCGCGCTGGTGGCGAACATCGCGGCGGTGATCGGTGACGACTCCGCCTCCGTCGAGGCTCGAATCGCACTCGAATCGCGCCAGCCGGGCGCCGCGGTCCAGGCCGATTGCCGGACTTACGACGTGGTGCCATTCGCCATGTCTGCGCAGATGAAGTCTCTCTATGCCGGGGGCTCGGGCTTCGTCCTCGAACTCGCGGCCACCTACGACTCACCGCCGCGGATGCTGATGGCGGCGTTCATCATGACGCGGCTTCTGAACCTGCAGTCGGTGCGGGACGACGTCCGGCTTCGTGTGCTCGCCGTCGGCGACGGCCTGGGATTCGACGCGATGCGCATCGCAGGCTGCGGGTTCGACGTCGATTGCATGGACTATGACGACTCGGTCACGGCGCGCGTGGCGCGGGCCAATATCGCGTCGTTCATCGCCGCTGCGCAGCCGTTGCCTGGCGCGGTCCGCATGATTGCCGAGGCGCAAGCCCGATCCGACTACAACGCAGTGATCTGCCTCGAAGTGCTCGAGCACGTGAGCCGGCCCGGAGAGATGCTCGCGGGCCTGGCTGCGCGCCTCGTTCCCGGTGGATTGGCGTTCATCTCCGAGTGCTTCGACGGCGTGCGCGAGTTCTGGCCGACGCATCTTCACGAGAACGAGGCCTTGGCCGGCACACTTCCGCGCATGGGCGAGGCCGTCGGGCTGGACTACGAAGGCATGCCGCTAGAGCATCCCGGCAAGCCTCATGTTTTCGTGAAGCGGAGCGCGGACACTTCGGCGTGACGGTCGGCGCGCCGACAGCGCGTATCCTTGAAGGCATTCCATTTCTTTCCCGGACGCTCCGATGTTCCAAGCCCTCGTCCTCGATAAATCCCCCGACTTCTCCGCCACCCTCCGCGAAGTCGACGACACCTTCCTCCCCGAAGCCGACGTCACCGTCGACGTCGACTACTCCACGCTGAACTACAAGGACGGCCTCGCCATCACCAACAAGTCGCCGGTGGTGCGCAGCTGGCCGATGGTCGCGGGCATCGACGGATCGGGGACGGTGGCCGAGAGCGCATCGCCGGAGTGGAAGAAGGGCGATGCCTTCATCCTCAACGGATTCGGCGTCGGCGAGACGCACAAGGGCTGCCTCGCCGGTCGGGCGCGCCTCAAATCGCAATGGCTGGTGAAGAGACCCGCGGCATTCACCGCGAAGCAGGCGATGGCGTTAGGCACGGCGGGCTACACGGCGATGCTCTGTGTGCTCGCGCTCGAGCGCCATGGCCTGAAGCCTGGCAGCGGTGGCGAAGTGCTCGTCACCGGCGCCACCGGCGGCGTCGGCTCCGTCGCCATCGCACTGCTCTCGAAGCTCGGTCACACGGTCGTCGCCGCAACAGGCAAGGCGTCCGAAGAGCCCTACCTCAAGCAACTCGGCGCAACGTCCATCATCGACCGCAACGAACTCTCCGCGCCCGGCAAGCCCCTGCAAAAGGAGCGTTGGGCTGCCGTCGTCGACGCCGTCGGCAGTCACACGCTCGCGAATGCCTGCGCGCAGACGCGCTACGGCGGCGCAGTCGCGGCCTGCGGGCTCGCGCAGGGCATGGACTTTCCCGCGTCGGTCGCGCCGTTCATCCTGCGCGGCGTCGCGCTGCTGGGCATCGACGGCGTGATGGCGCCCCGTGCGCGGCGCGAAGAGGCGTGGTCCCGCCTCGCGCGCGATCTCGATGTTGGGAAGCTCGACGCGATCACCACCGAAATCGGCCTCGACGAAGCCGTCGCCGCAGCGCAGAAGCTGATGGCCGGCCAGGTGCGCGGCCGCATCGTCGTCAGGACGCGATAGCGCGAAGGGCTTCGGCGGCCTCGGCCACGGGTGGCGCCCACTCGCCCAATCGAGGTTGCCGGAACACGCGCGCCGACGGATACCACGGACTATCGCTGCGGGCCACGAGCCAGCGCCAGCACGCGTCGAATCGCGACAGCACCCACACCGGTCGGCCCAGCGCGCCCGCGAGATGTGCGACCGAGGTGTCGCATGTGATGACGAGATCGAGATTCGCCACCAGCGCCGCCGTGTCGGCGAAGTCGTGGATGTCCGAAGTCATGTCGCGAAGACGCGGGCCATACCACTCGGGATCGCGCGCGAGTTCGCCGATCTCGGCCGCCGCATCCCCCACCTGCAAGCTGAAAAACTCCACGCCAGGAATCGCGCCGAATGCCTCGAACATGCGCAGGCGCAGCGAGCGGCGCAGGCTGGTCTCGAATTCCTCGCGCATCGTTCGCGGCGGACTCGCGCCGGCCCATGCCAGCCCCACGCGCAGCGGCGACGCGCGCTCGCCCATGCGGCGTGACCACACGTCCACGTCGCTCGCGTCGGCGTGCAGGTAGGGCTGTGACGGAATCGTCTGCAGCAAGGTTCGGAACGCGAGCGGCAGGCTCATGAGCGGGCAATGGAAGTCCGTCGCCGGCCACGGCGCGGATGCGTCCACGACTTCGATCGCCGGATGCAGCGTGCGCAGCAGCTTCACCAGCGGCGCCGGCACGCGCAGGACGACACGTGCGCCGTACTGCACGACCAGGGGCGCATAGCGGCAGAACTGGATCGTGTCGCCCAGGCCTTGCTCGGCGATGAGCACGATGGATTTGCCGCGAAGGTCTTCCTGTCCACGCCAGGGGCGGGACGGCAGGTCGTTGACGAATCGGAACTCGGGGACCTGAAGCCGCCACTCGTACTGCGCCCATCCGCGCGCGTAGTCGCCGAGCGCGAGCCGCACGAGCGACGCATTCCAGTTCGTGCGCGCGTCGTCGGGCTCGAGTGCCAACGCGCGATCGAGCGCCCCGAGTGCCTCTTCGTGCTCGCCGAGTGCGGCCAAGGTGATGCCTAAACCGTTCCATGCCTTCGCGAACGTTGGCGAGAGCCGCACGGCCGTCGCATAGGCCTCGCGAGCCACGGCAAGCTGTCCCAGCCGCCGTGCCGCGACACCCCGGCGCAGGTGCGCGATGGCCACGCCCGCCTCGATCGCGCAGGCGCGCGAGAGCAGGTCGAACGCCTCTTGCAGCTGGTCGTTCTCCAGGCGCACGGTGCCCAGCAGATGCAGCGCATTGAACGACGACGGATCCCGCTCGATCATGCGCTCGCACAGCGCCGCCGCGACGTCGCGCCGTCCGGCGTTGTACGCTTCCAGTGCCGCTTCGATGGTAGGAGGTGGGTTCGACACGCCCGCAGATTAGCAGCCGGCAGCGTCGTCCATGGCGAAGGAAAGACCCCGGTCTCAGCCGAGGCTTCCGCCGCTACACCGCATTCGCAATTCCGCTCGCCACATGCCCCGCCGGCACATGCCTTGCCGCATGCGCCACATGCCGCGTCTGGTCGTCGAAGAAGAAGTCGGGTTCGAATTCGCGCAGGAACTCGCCCTTGTCCAGGCCGCCGAGGAACATCGCCTCGTCCACGTGGATCTTCCAGTCCATCAGCGTGCGGATCGCGCGTTCGTGCGCGGGCGCGCTGCGCGCGGTGACGAGCGCGGTGCGAATCCGCATGGAAGGATTCGCCGCGCTCTGCAGCCGGTGCAGCGCGGAGAGCAAAGGCTTGAACGGCCCGCCGGGCAGCGGCTGCGCGGCCTTGCTCGACTCGTGCATCTGGAAGGCCTCGAGACCCTGCGCCTGGAACACGCGCTCGGCTTCGTCGGAGAACAGCACCGCATCGCCGTCGAACGCGATGCGCACTTCGCTCGGGTAGTTCGTCCCGGCCAGCACCGACTCGGTCAGCACGCGCGCCGCCGGGAAGCCCGCGGCCAGCGCTTCGCGCACATCCTCGGCATTGGCCGACAGGAAGAGATGCGCCCGCAGCGGCCGCAGGTAGCCGAACGGCGGCCGGCCCTGCGTGAACACGCCGCGCGACAGCTGGATTTCCGCGGCCTTGGCCGAGCGGAACACGCGCATGCCCGACACGGGGTCGTTGCGCGAGAGGATGACGACTTCGACGCGTTGCGAACTCGTGCCGTTGAATGCGAGCAGCTTGCGGATCAGCGAGAAGGCGATGCCCGGCGTGGCGGGGTGGTCGAGCCGCTCCAGCTGCATGCGCATGTAGCCCGCCGCATCGCCGCTTTCGAAGACGCGGTTCTCTTCCTCGAAGTTGAAGAGCGCGCGCGAGGAGATCGCGACGACCAGCTTGTCATCGAGGGAGACGGACATTCATCGCACCCATTGGTTGAGCTGGATGATCGGCAGCAACACCGCGAGCACGATCAGCATGACCACGAGGCCCATGGCCACGATCAGCAGCGGCTCGAGCAGCGTGGCGAGTTGCATCGCACGCCGCTGCACTTCGGCCGAGAGCTGGGTTGCCGCGCGCTGCAGCATGGCCGGCAACTGGCCGGTCTGCTCGCCCATGCGCGCAAACATCGACAGCAAGCCGGGGAATCGCTTCTTCTGCGCGAGCGCGGAGGCGAGCGGTGCACCTTCGCGCACGAGAACCAAAGCATCCATGGCGTCGGCCCTCATCGCGCGGTTGTTGAGCGTCTCCGCGGCGGCCTGCAGCGCGCGCAGGATCGGCACGCCGGCCGCCGCGAGCATGGCAAGCGTGTTCGCGAACTGCGCGGCGTTGTAACCGCGCGCCAGCCGGCCGAGCAGCGGGAGCGTCAGGAAGCCGGCGTCGAAGCGTTCGCGGAACGCGGCATTGCGCAACATGCCGCGCAAGAACACCCCGGCACCCACACCCGCGACCAGGATGATCCAACCGTAATTGCGCACGAAAGCACTCATCGCGAGCATCGCGGTCGTGAGGAAGGGCAACGCCCGCTTGGTGCCGGCAAAGACGTTCGCGACCTGCGGCACGACATAAGTGACCAGGAAAATCACGATGGCGATCGCGACCAGGGTCACGATGCCCGGATACAAAGCAGCGCCGATGAGCTTGGCGCGCAGCGCCTGCTGGCTCTCCAGGTCGTCGGCCAGGCGCTCCAGCACCAGGCCAAGCTGGCCGGTGTGCTCGCCGGCGCTCACGACCGCCACATAGATGTCCGTGAATTCGCGCGGAAAGTGCGAAAGCGCCGTACCGAAGCTGGCCCCGCCATTCACCTCGGCCCGAAGCGCCGCCACGATGTGTCGCTCGCGCTCATTCTGAGCCTCATCGGCCATGGCTGTGAGCGCACGCTCCAGCGGCAAGCCAGAGCTGACAAGGCCTGCGATCTGCCGCGTCCAGATTGCGAGGTTGGTTCCGTTGAAGACAGGACGCTGAAATCGGGACCCCGCATCCCCCGGCTTCTGGGACGACTCGACCGCGGCCACGGACATCGGCACCAGCGCCTGGGCGCGCAACTGGCCCCGCGCCGCCTTGGCCGTGTCGGCCTCCAGGATGCCCTTGCGGGTGACGCCCTGGGCGTCGAGTGCTTCAAAGGCGTAGGCGGGCATGGCTCGGCAATTGACGGATTAAGCGGGCACTGGCGACTATGTCACACCCGTACCACAGGTCAAGTTACAGGTGGTTGCAATTTACGTTGCAATCTGTTGCAGCGTTGAGCAAGATAGGGGGTCACGAGACTTTCGTATGGGTCTCGCCGGAGTGTATCGATGTCGAAGAAGCCGCCCAAGTCCCCGAAAACGCCCAAGTCGTCGAGCTCGCCAGGTTCGCCCAGGCCGGCCCGATCCCGTTCCCGCCTGCTGGCGCTGGAGCCGCGGGTGCTGTTCGACGGGGCGATGGTCGACACGCTGGGGGCGGCGTCGAAGCAGACCGACGCCGTCGAGGCCAACAAGCCCGCAGCGGCGGATCATGCAGCCGAGGCGTCGCCTGCCGTTGAGCATGGCCCAGTGCCTTCGCGCGCCGAGGCGGAAAAGGCGATTTCGAATCTGCTCGTCGACTTTGATCGACTTGGCGAGCAAGACGCCAAAGCGCTGAAGGCCGCTGTCGATCGGGTCGACGCCATCCTTAAGGCATTCGCGGAGTCCGAGCAGTACGCCGAGGTGATGCTCGAAGTGTTTGGCCGGGCCGGAACGGATGCCGCGGAGTTCTCGGCGGCGCTCGAGTCACTCCGCACGAAGCTCGCCGGCGGAGGCTTGGGTATCGAGCTCGTCGTGCTCAGCGCAAAGGACATGCAAGGGGCGGCGGCTGCCTATACCTCGAACTCGCACATCGGAATCGAGGCCATCTACGTCAGTGCCGATTGGCTCGAACTGGTGACGCCTTCCGGAGTCGGCGATATTCTGCTCGAGGAGCTGGGACACGCCATGGACCAGCGCCTGAACGGCGGGCGTGACAGCTCCGGTGACGAGGGCGAGTATTTCGCGGCCCTGTTGCGAAACGAGCCGTTCACACCGGAGGGATTGGCCCGGGTAGTCGCGGAGGACGATTCCGGTACGCTGCAGATCGGCGACAAGTCGGTCGCCGTCGAGTTCGCGTCGCGACAGATCACGCAGATTACCGACAATTTCGGCGAAGAGTCGTCGACCCATACGTCGAGCGGGACGACCTTCTACACGGACGACCAGACGCCGACGGTTCGAGTGGCACTGGCGGGCTCCGGCGTCGGCACTGTGGTTCAGATCCGCCGTACGACGGGCACCGACACCACGGTGGGCACCGGCACCGTCACCGCCACCGACGATGCCAACGACTACATCGACATCACGCTGACGACATCGTTGGCCAACAACACGGCGCATGCCCTCGCGGCTCGCACCGGAACCAGTGGTGGCGTCGGTACCAAGTGGAACCTCGTAGTCGAGAATACCGCGCCGACGAAGACCGTCAGCGGCATCGACATCTCGAACGACTCAGGCACGTCGAACAGCGATTTCCTCACCAACGCCACGTCCCAGACCATCACCGCGACACTCAGCGGCTCATTGAGCGCGGCCACTGCCACGGCCGGCGCCGAGCGGCTCTGGGGCTCGGTGGACAATGGCACGACCTGGACGGACATCACAGGGTCCGTCAGCGGCACCGCCGTCAGCTGGACGACGTCGCTGCTCAGCGGCGCCAACACCATCCAGCTGCAGGTGCGCGATACGGCGCTCAACCGCGGCACCGCTGCGACTCGCACGTACACGGTCGATACCACGGCGCCGAACGCGCCCTCGATCACGTCGGTAACCGACAACGTCGGCACGATCACCGGAGCCGTGGCGAGCGGCGGCAGCACGGACGACACCGTCCTGGTGGTTCGGGTCAGCCTGACCGGCACCAACGCCGTGGCGAACGACCTGGTTCAGTTGCGCAACAGCACGACCGCTGTTGGCTCGGCGGTCACGCTCACCGGAACCGACATCAGCAACGGCTACGTGGACATCACCACGCCGACGTTGACGAATGGCACGACTTACGCATTCAACGCCATCGTCACGGACGTGGCAGGCAACGCAGGCGCCGCGGCGACGAATCACACGGTCACGGTGGACACCACGGCGCCAACAGTGTCGAGCGTCGCGATCACGAGCGCGACCGGCGCGCAGGCGAGCACGCTGAATGCGGGCGACGTTGTCAACGTGACGGTCACGATGAGCGAAGCCATGGCGGTGACGGGGTCGCCGACATTGACCTTGCAGGTCGGCTCGAATGCGCGCACGGCGGCGTACAACGCGGGTGCCAGCAGCGGCTCGGCGCTGGTGTTCAGCTACACGATCCAGGCGGGCGACACGGACACGGACGGCATCGCGCTGAACGCCAACGCGCTGGGACTCAACGGCGGCACGATCCGCGACACGGCCGGCAACACGGCCACGATCACCCATGCGCTGGTGGGGGCGAACGCGTCGTACATGGTCGATACGACGGCGCCGACGGCGCCGACGGCGGTTCTCGCAAGCGACACTGGCACGAGCAGCTCGGATGGCATCACGAGCAACGGCCAAGTCAACGTCGCCAACCTCGAAGGCGGTGCGACCTGGGAATACAGCACCAACTCGGGCGGTGCGTGGACCGCGGGGAGCGGTAGCAACTTCACGCTGAGCGCGGGCACGTACGCGGCGAACGCGGTGCAGGTGCGGCAGATCGACGCGGCAGGCAACGTCGGCACGGCGGTGCAGCTGGGCGAGATCACGGTCGACGCCGGCGGCCCCACCGTGTCGAGCGTGGCGATCACGAGCGCGGCGGGCGCGCAGAACAGTACGCTGAATGCCGGCGACACCGTCACCGTCACGGTGACGATGAGCGAAGCGACCACCGTCACGGGCACGCCGGAGATCGCGCTGGACGTGGGCGGCACCGGCCGCACGGCAAGCTACACGGGTGGCAGCGGCACGACGACGCTGACGTTTGCCTACACGGTGCAGGCCGGCGACACGGACGCGAACGGCATCTCGATCGCGGCGAACGCGCTGGCGCTCGCAGGGGGGACGTTCAAGGACGCCGCGGGCAACGATGCGGCGCTGGCGCACGGCGCCGCATCGGACAACGCCGCGTACAAGGTCGATACGGGCGCGCCGACGGCCAGCGTGGAGAACGCGAGCGTTCCCAGCACGGGCCAGGTCCTGGTGCAGTCCAGCGAGCTGGGCACGGCTTACCTGGTGAGGTCGACGGTCACGGTGACGGACGAGGCGAGCATCGTGAACGCCGCGGGGAACCTGTGGAACGCGGTGGCGATTGCCGCTGCCAACACCGACACGGCGCTGGCGGCGACGGGCCTCGTGGACGGCACGTACAAGGTCTACACGGTGGACGCGGCAGGCAACGTGAGCGCGGCGTCGGCGAACACGGTGACGGTCGACAGCACGGTTCCCACCGTCACGGGCGTCGCGATCACCGGCGCAACCGGAGCGCAGGCGAGCACGCTGAATGCGGGCGACATCGTCACGGTCACGGTGACGATGAGCGAGGCAACCACGGTCACGGGCAGTCCGCAAGTGGGCTTGAACGTAGGCGGCCAGACACGGCAAGCGGTCTACGCAAGCGGCTCCGGCAGCGCCAGCCTGGTCTTCGAATACACGGTCCAGGCGGGCGACACGGACGCCAACGGCATCTCGGTGGATGCGAACGCACTGGGGCTCAACTCGGGCACGCTCAAGGACGCGGCGGGCAACGACGCGACGCTCACGCACGCCAGCGTCGCCGACAACGCGAGCTACACGGTCGACACGACGGCGCCGACGATCGCGATCACGAGCAACGTTGCAACGCTGAAGGCCGGCGAGACGGCGACGATCACGTTCACCTTCAGCGAAGACCCGGATACCAGCTTCGACGCGACCGACATTTCGGTGAGCGGCGGCACGCTGGGCGCATTGAGCGGCACGGGCCTGACGCGCACGGCGACGTTCACGCCGACGGCGGACAGCACGGCCAACGGCACGATCAGCGTGGCGAGCAGCAAGTTCACGGACGCCGCCGGCAACCTGAACACCGACGGCGGCGACGCGAACAACACGGTCACGCTGACGATCGACTCCGAGCGTCCGACGGTCGCCATCACGAGCAATGCGGCGACGTTGAAAGCCGGCGAGACGGCGACCATCACCTTCACGTTCAGCGAAGACCCGGATTCCAGCTTCGACGCGAGCGACATTGCTGTCTCTGGCGGCACGCTGGGCACGCTCAGCGGCACGGGCCTGACGCGCACGGCGACGTTCACACCGACGGCGGACAGCACGGCCAACGGCACGATCAGCGTGGCGAGCAGCAAGTTCACGGACGCCGCAGGCAACCTGAACACTGACGGCGGCGACGCGAACAACGCGGTCACGCTGACGATCGACTCGGAGCGCCCGACGGTCGCGATCACGAGCAATGTCTCGACGCTGAAGGCGGGCGAGACGGCGACAGTCACGTTTACCTTCACCGAAGACCCGGGTTCGAGCTTCGACGCGAGCGACATTGCGGTGAGCGGCGGCACGTTGGGCACGCTCAGCGGCACGGGCCTCACGCGGACGGCGACGTTCACGCCGACGGCGGACAGCACAGCCAGTGGCACGATCAGCGTGGCGAGCAGCAAGTTCACGGACGCTGCCGGCAACCTGAACACCGACGGCGGCGACGCGAACAACGCGGTCACGCTGACGATCGACTCGGAGCGTCCGACTGTTGCCATCACGAGCAATGTCTCGACGCTGAAGGCCGGCGAGACGGCGACGATCACCTTCACCTTCAGCGAAGACCCGGATTCCAGCTTCGACGCGAGCGACATTGCCGTCTCTGGCGGCACGCTGGGCACGCTGAGCGGCACGGGCCTGACGCGGACGGCGACGTTCACGCCGACGACGGACAGCACGGCCAATGGCACGATCAGCGTGGCGAGCAGCAAGTTCACGGATGCCGCAGGCAACCTGAACACCGACGGTGGCGACGCGAACAACACGGTCACGCTCACGATCGACTCCGAGCGTCCGACGGTCGCGATCACAA
>NZ_JBFWNP010000010.1:0-111521 GCF_050250995.1 Ramlibacter sp. | reverse complement strand
CGGCGGTGTCGGCCTCGTCGCCTGCCTGTGGGCGCGCGCGCTCGGCCTGAACCTGATCGCGACGGCGGGCTCCGCGGAGAAATGCGCGCTGGCGCTCGCGCATGGCGCCGCGCACGCGATCGACTACCGCGAAGAGCGCTTCGTCGACCGCGTGATGGAGATCACGCAGGGGCGCGGCGTGAAGGTGGTCTACGACTCCGTGGGGCGCGACACCTTCGAGGGTTCGCTCGCCTGCCTGCAGCGCTTCGGCCTGCTCGTGAGCTTCGGCGACGCTTCGGGTCCGCCGCCGCCGCTGCCGGTCTCCGCGCTGGCGCGCAACGCCGTGTTCCTCACGCGGCAGACGGTGTTCGGCTTCCTCACCTCGCGCGAGGCCACGCAGGCGATGGCGGACGAATTGTTCGGCCTCGTCGCGGGCGGCAAGGTCAAGGTCCGCGTCGCGCAGCGGCACGCGCTCGAAGACGCGGCGCAGGCGCACATCGCGCTGGAGGCGCGGCGCACGACCGGGGCGAGCGTGCTGGTGCCATGACGGTGTCGGGCTAGGACGATTCCTAGCCCGCACGGATTCCGCCGAGTCCGCGATTCAGTCGCCCGCCGATGGCGCGGGCGGCGCGCTTGCACGACAGTCATGGTCATGCAATCGCACGCCGTGAAGGTCTACCTCGCCGACGACTCCGCCGCCATTCGCGTGCGGGTCCGCTCGCTGCTCGAAGGCGGCGCGGAGGTGATCGGCGAGGGCGCGACGCCGGCCGAATGCGTCGAAGGCATCCTGCGCACGCGGCCCGACGTCGTCGTGCTCGACGTGCAGCTCGAAGGCGGCCCCGGCCTGCAGGTGCTCAAGGCCGTGCGCCACGCCGCGCCCGACGTCGGCTTCGTCGTCTTCACCAACAACAGCGGCCCGGCGTACCGCAAGCGCTACCTCGCCGAAGGCGCGTACCGCTTCCTCGACAAGAGCGGCGACACCGCCGCGCTGCCCGTCGCCGTCCACGAGACCGCGGCCCGCGTCCCCGCCTGACAACGAGAAGGAGAAACCCCATGCACCCCGCCGTCGAATCCGCCGTCGCTCCGATCCGCGTCGTGCGCAGCTCGCGCACCTCGAGCCGCTCGGCGGAGCCCGCGCCGCTGCGCACGCAGTGCTCGACCTGCCATCTGCGCGAGCTGTGCCTTCCGTGCGGCCTGGGTGGCCCCGACGTCGAGCGGCTCGACGGCCTGCGCTTCGCGCGCCGCAAGGTGAAGGCGGGCAGCACGCTTTACCGCTCGGGGGAGAAATTCGGCTTCATCTACGCGGTGCGCAGCGGCAGCTTCAAGTCGGTGCTCGCGCTGCCGGATGGCCGCGAGCACGTCACCGGCTTCCAGCTGCCAGGCGAGCTGCTCGGGCTCGACGGCGCGGCCAACGGTTCGCATGCGAGCGGCGCGGCGGCGCTGGAGGACTCGGAAGTCTGCGCGATTCCGTATGCGCACCTCAGCGACCTGGCGATCGGCAGCACCGAGATGCAGCAGGTGCTCTCGCGGATGATGAGCCGCGAGATCGTGCGCGAACACAGCCTCATGATGCTGCTCGGCTCGATGAACGCGGAGGAGCGGCTGGCCGCCTTCCTGCTGAACGTGTCGCAGCGCATGAAGGCGCGGGGCTACTCGCCGCGCGAATTCCACCTGCGCATGTCGCGCGCGGAAATCGGCAGCCTCCTCGGCATGAAGCTCGAGACGGTGAGCCGCACGTTCTCGGCGTTCCAGCAGCAGGGGCTGCTCGACGTGGACAAGAAGCACGTGCGCATCGTGGACATCGACGCGCTCTCGCGCATCCTCGAAGCGCGCGTGCAGTGAGGCGCGCGCCGTGATCGCGCCGGGAATCGCCGTCGCCGCGTTGCTGATGGGCATCGCGGGCGCGCCCCACTGCGCGGCGATGTGCGGGGCGGCGTGCGCGGGTGTGACGCGCCTGCGGACGAGTCGGCCGCGGCGGACGATTCCGATTGCCGCAACTTCCGCGACCTCGGCGCCTGGCGTGCCCGACGCGCCCGACCCGCTACGCGGCGACTCGGCATCGAGTCTCGCCCCCATGCTCCAGTTCCAGGCGGGCCGGCTTGCGGGCTACGCCGCCGCGGGCGCGGCCGTGGGCGCCGCCGCGCAAAGCTTCGCATGGCTCAACGCGCACACCGCGGCCCTGCGTCCGGTGTGGACGCTGCTTCACCTGGCCATCCTCGCGTGGGGCCTGGCGTTGCTCGTCCTCGCCCGCGAGCCGGCCTGGGTCGGCGGCGTCGCCCGCGCGGTGTGGACGCGCGTGCGCCCGGTCGCGCAGGCGCGTCACGGCGTGTTCGGGATCGGCGCGCTGTGGGTGCTCATGCCTTGCGGGCTGCTGTACTCGGCGCTCGTCATCGCTTCCGTCGCGGGCGGGCCGCTGGAAGGCGCGACCGCGATGGCCCTGTTCGCGCTCGGCAGCGGCACGGCGCTCGGGCTTTTCCCGCCGCTGCTTGCGCGCCTGAGGCAGGACTGGGGCACGCGGGCGGGCGGCGCGCTGCTGGCGGGTACGGCGGCGTGGGCGCTCTGGAGCGACGCCCTGCACCGCATCGCCGTGTGGTGCGGCCTGGCCTGAATCCGGGGGCGCCGTTCGCGCCGCCTGCGCCGCGCGCTTGACGGACGTCAAACCGCCCACCGATCCGCCGCGCGAAAGTAGCGCCATGTCCCGCCTTTCGCCCGATCTCCTGCGCCAGTTCGACGTCGCCGGACCGCGCTATACCTCGTACCCCACGGCCGACCGCTTCGTCGAGGCCTTCGGCGCGGCCGAGTACGGACAGGCGCTCGACGAATGCGCGCTTCGGCCCGCCGCGCAGGCGCAGCCGCTGTCGCTGTACGTCCACATCCCGTTCTGCGAATCGGTGTGCTACTACTGCGCGTGCAACAAGATCGTGACGAAGCAGCACGGCCGCGCGGCGACGTACCTGCGCTATCTCGAGCGCGAGATGGCGTTCAACACCGAGCGGCTCGGCCGCGGCCGCACGGTGACGCAGCTGCACCTGGGCGGCGGCACGCCGACCTTCCTGTCCGACGACGAGCTCGCGCAGCTGATGGCGGCCATTCGCCGCCACTTCGCGCTTGCCGCGGGCGCCGAGTGCTCCATCGAGGTCGATCCGCGCACCGTGACGTCGGCGCGATTGCAGGTGCTCGCCGACCTCGGCTTCAACCGCCTCTCGTTCGGCGTGCAGGATTTCGACCCGGAGGTGCAGAAGGCCGTCCACCGTATCCAGCCCGCTTCCGACGTCTTCGCGCTCATGCGGGCCGCGCGCGAGATCGGCTTCGATTCGATCAATGCCGACCTGATCTACGGCCTGCCCCGGCAGACGGAGGCATCGTTCGCGCGAACGCTGCGGCAGGTCGCCGAGTTGCGGCCCGACCGCATCGCGCTCTACGGCTATGCGCACCTGCCCGAACGCTTCAAGCCGCAGCGGCGCATTGTCGCGGCCGATCTGCCCGCCGCCGCGGACAAGGTCGCGATGCTCACGAGCGCCATCGATGCATTCCTCGAGGCCGGCTACGACTACATCGGCATGGACCACTTCGCGCTGCCGGGCGATGCGCTCGCCGTCGCGAAGCGCGAGGGACGCCTGCAGCGCAATTTCCAGGGCTACAGCACGCAGGCCGATTGCGACCTGATCGGCCTGGGCGTGTCCGCCATCGGGCGCATCGGCGCGACGTACAGCCAGAACGCGAAGACGATCGAGGCCTGGTGCGACCTGCTCGACCAGAGTCGCCTGCCGGTGGAGCGCGGCCTGGCGCTGACGCGGGACGACCTCGCGCGGCGCGCGGTCATCATGGCGATCATGTGCAAGGGCGAGGTGCTGTTCGAGGCGGTCGAGGCGTCGTGGCTGCTCGACTTCGGCAAGTATTTCGCGGCGGAGATGCGGCAGCTGGAGCCGCTGCGGCAGGCGGGGCTGGTGGAGGTGGACGAGCGCGGCATCCGCACGACGGCGAGCGGCTGGTTCGTCGTGCGCGCGATCGCGATGGTGTTCGACCGCTACCTGCAGGCGAACCGCACGCGCGCGCAGTTCTCGAAGATTCTCTGAAGAGCGGGAGGGCGATCAGGCCGGCTCGCAGAGCCGGTCGGGCAGCGTCTGCTCGGCCGTCCAGCGCTCGGGCACGAAGGTCAGCTCGCAGTCGTCCATCGACTCGTCGAGTTGCCGGTAGCCGAGCCCGCCCATCTGGATCGCGAACAGGCGCGCCTGGCGCTGGTCATGGAACACCCCGATGGCCGCGAGGTTGCCGTCGCTGCGGCACACGCCCACTTTCACCAGACGCGGCTTCCAGCAGCTGAGCTGGCGCGCCGTGTCGAAGGCCTGCTGGATCTGCCGGAACCCGGCAGGCTCGTTCTGGTTGGCAAGGATTTCCATGCCCAGAGGCTAGGGGATCGCCCCATGCCCCGGCTGTAGGACTTCTCCGAAGGCAGAGGCAGGCGGTAACGCCATGCAACATGCAACGTGGAAAAGCTCACGCGAGGGATTTCAGCACGCTCTCCGCCGTGGCCGGCGCGTCCATCCGCACCGCACCGCCGCGCGCCGAGGCGGCCGCGTCGCGCAGCGCCTCCCACACGCTGATCGCGAGCATGAAGGGCGGCTCGCCGACGGCCTTGCTGCCGCCCACGTTGTCCTCGGGGTTCGCCTCGGGCCACAGCGCGATTCGGAAGTGCTCGGGCACGTCGCCCGCCGTCGGAATCTTGTACGTGCTCGGCGCGTGCGTGGCGAGCGCGCCCTTGCCGGTCCAGACGAGCTGCTCCGTCGTAAGCCAGCCCATGCCCTGCACGAAGCCGCCTTCGATCTGCCCGAGGTCGATGGCCGGGTTGATGGAGCGGCCCACGTCGTGGAGGATGTCGACCTTCAGCACGCGGCTCTCGCCGGTGAGCGTGTCGATGGCGACCTCGGTGCAGGCGGCGCCATAGGCGAAGTAGAAGAACGGGCGGCCGGTGAGGGTGGCCTTGTCGTAGTGGATCTTCGGCGTCTTGTAGAACCCGTCGCTCCAGAGCTGGATGCGCGACTTGAACGCATCGTCCACGAGCTGCTCCCAGGCCATGTGGGCATCCGGCGCTCTGGCGTGCCCGTTCGCGAACACGACCTGCTCGGGCCGGCAGCCCTGCTTGTCCGCGACGAATTGCGCGAGCCGCTCGCGCACCCGGCGTGCCGCGAACTGCGCGGCGCGTCCATTGAGGTCGGTGCCGCTCGATGCGGCGGTGGCGCTCGCGTTGGGCACCTTGCCCGTATCCGCGGCGGTGACGCGCACGCGCGAGAACGGCACGCCCAGTTCGTCCGCCACGATCTGCGCGACCTTGGTGTTGAGGCCCTGGCCCATCTCCGTGCCGCCGTGGTTCACCTGGACGCTGCCGTCGGTGTACACATGCACCAGGGCGCCCGCCTGGTTGAAGAAGGTGGCGGTGAAGGAGATGCCGAACTTCACGGGCGTGAGGGCGAGTCCGCGCTTGATGACCGGGCTTTTCGCGTTCCACCGCGCGATCTCGCCGCGCCGCGCGCGGTAGTCGCTCGAAGCTTCGAGCTGCGCGATGAGCGGATGCAGGATGTTGTCTTCCACCCTCATGCGGTAGTGCGTGACGTTGCGCTGCGTCGTGCCGTACAGGTTGCGCTTGCGCACGTCGAGCGGATCGAGCCCCAGGTGGCGCGCGATGTCCGAAAGAATCGCCTCGGTGACGATCATCCCCTGCGGCCCGCCGAAGCCGCGAAAGGCGGTCTGGCTCTGCACGTTCGTCTTGCAGCGGTGCGAGACGATCTCGACGTCGGAGAGGAAGTAGGCGTTGTCGGCGTGGAAGACGGCGCGGTCGCACACGGGGCCGCTCAGGTCCGCGCTGAAGCCGCAGTTGGCCGCCATCGTCAGTTTCAGGCCCGTGACGAGGCCGCTGTCGTCGAAGCCCACCGTGTAGTCGTACGAGAACGGATGGCGCTTGCCGGTGACGAGGAAATCGTCATCGCGGTCGAGGTGGAGCTTCACCGCGCGGCCGAACTTCACGGCCGCGAGCGAGGCCCACACGGCCATGTGGCCGGACTGCGTTTCCTTGCCGCCGAAGCCGCCGCCCATGCGCCGGCATTCGACGACCACCGAACTCGACGGCCAGCCGAGCGCGTGCGCGATCCAGTGCTGCGCCTCGGCGGGGTGCTGCGTGCTGGAATGCACGCGCAGCTGGTTCTGCTCCAGCGGCATCGCGTAGGCGACCTGGCCTTCGAGGTAGAAGTGTTCCTGCCCGCCCACTTCGAGCTCGCCGCTCAGCGTGTGCTGCGCTGCGGCAAGCGCCCGTTCGGGCTCGCCGCGGCGCACGGTGACCGTGGGCAGGACGAAACTCTGTGCTGCGACGGCCTCGCGCGCGGTGAGGATGGGCGCGAGTTCCTCGATGTCGAGCTTCACCGCACGCGCCGCGCGGCGCGCTTGCATGGTGGTGTCGGCGAGGACGAGGCCCACGACCTGGCCGATGTGCTCGACCGTGTCGAGCGCGAAGATCGGTTCGTCGTGCGCGAAGGTGGCGAGCAGGGGGTCGGCGGGGAGGTCGCGCGCGAGGAGCACGCCCCGCACGCCGGGCATCGCCTCGGCCGCTCGCGTGTCGACGCCGCGCAGGCGGCCATGCGCGACGGTCGAGAGGATGGGCGCGGCGTGCAGCGTGCCTTTGATTTCGGGAATGTCGTCGATGTAGGTCGCGCTGCCGGCCACGTGCGCGCGAGCGCTTTCGTGCGGGAGGGGGGCGGCCATGGCGGGTGCGGGGGCTTCGGCGCCCGCATCGAGAAATTTCCCGGGCGCGTTCATTCGGGCGCCTCGTCGAGCTGGAAGCTTTCGAGATTGATGTCGGTCATGCCCTGCGATTCGAGCCAGTAGCGACGCATCAGGTTGCCGAGCACCTGCGTGCGGTACGCCGCCGAAGCGCGCATGTCGTCGATCGGCTGGAATTCGGTGCGCAGCACCTCGGCCGCGTCCTTCGCAATGGCTTCGGTCCAGTCGCGACCGAGCAATGCGGCTTCGGTCTTCGCCGCGCGCACCGGCGTCGCAGCCACGCCGCCCGCGCCGATGGAGACGTGCGCGACCTTGCCGTCCGTCACCGTCATGTCGATCACCAGGCAGACCGCGGAGATGTCGTCGTCGAAGCGCTTCGAGATCTTGTAGGCGCGCAGGAATTCGCCCGGCCGCGCGCGCGGTACCTCGATGCGAACGAGCAGTTCGTCCGGCGCGAGCACGTTCCTGCGGTAGCCCGTGTAGAAGTCCGTCAGCGCCATCGTGCGTTCGCCGCGCACGCTCGCGAGCACGATGTGTGCGTCGAGCGCGATCAGCAAGGGCATCGAGTCGCCGATGGGCGAGCCATTGGCGATGTTGCCGCCGAGCGTGCCGGCGTTGCGCACCGGCAGCCCGGCGAAGCGGCCGGCGAATGCGCGCAGTTGCGGGCGGTCGGCGACGAGCGCGGCAAAGGCGTCGGTGAGCGTGGCGGCCGCGCCGATCGTCAGGTGGGTGTCCGTCACGTCGACGCGCCGCAGTTCGTCGCAGCGGGTGACGTCGAGGATGCGGTCGAACTGCCTGTGCTGCTTCGTGATCCAGAGGCCGACGTCGGTACAGCCGGCCACGACCTGGGCCTCCGGATCGGCGGCGCGCGCGGCAAGGAGCTCGCTCACCGTCATTCCCGCGAAGGCGGGACGGCTCAGCAACGCCGCGATGCGAGCTTCGTCCACCGCGGCGACGGGCAGCGCCCCCATCGCCTGCGCCGCATCCAGGATCGGCCGATAGCCCGTGCAGCGGCACAGATTCCCCGAGAGCGCCTCCGTCGCAAGTTCGCGCGTCACGGCCTCGCCTCGTGCGACGTGATTGCGATACATCCCGAACAGACTCATCACGAAGCCCGGCGTGCAGAAGCCGCACTGCGAGCCGTGGCAGCGCACCATCGCCTCCTGCGCGGGGTGCGGCGTGCCGTCGTCGGAGGCGAGGTCCTCCACCGTCCACAGCGCCTTGCCGTCGATGCCGTGCGCGAGCGCGATGCAGCTGTTGATCGCGCGCCAGCGCAAGGCGTCGCCGTCCGGCTCGGCCACCACGACCGTGCAGGCGCCGCAGTCGCCTTCGCCGCAGCCTTCCTTCGTGCCGGTGCAGCCGAGGTCTTCGCGCAGCAGTTCGAGCAGCGTGCGCGCCGGTGGTACATTGCCCACGCTGACGAGCTCGCCGCGGCGCACGAATCGGATCTCACGAGGTTCCATGCGTATCGAGTATGGTCGCTTCCATTGCGGGAGGCTACCGCATGCACCGCCCGTGCCAGGCGCGCGCGAGCAAGTCGAAAGTGAACATGTGAACCCACTGCCCACGATTGCGCGACTGCAGCTTGCCCACGTGACCAAGGCCTACCCCGCCGTCGTCGCGAACGACGACGTGTCGCTGACCGTGCGTGCCGGCGAGACGCACGCGGTGCTCGGCGAAAACGGCGCGGGCAAGTCGACGCTCATGAAGATCATCTACGGCGCGGTCAAGCCCGACGCCGGCACGATCGCGTTCGACGGCGCTCCGGTGCAGGTGCGCAACCCGCAGGAGGCGCGCGCGCTGGGCATCAGCATGGTGTTCCAGCACTTCAGCCTGTTCGACACGCTCACCGTGGCCGAGAACGTGTGGCTCGGCCTCGACAAGTCCCTGAAGCTCGCGCAGGTGACCGAGCGCATCCGCGCCAAGGCCGCGGAGTACGGGCTCGACATCGACCCGACGCGGCCGGTGCATACGCTCTCGGTCGGCGAGATGCAGCGCGTGGAGATCATCCGCGCGCTGCTCACGAACCCGAAGCTGCTGATCCTCGACGAGCCGACCTCGGTGCTCACGCCGCAGGCGGTCGAGCGGCTCTTCGTCGTGCTGCGCCAGCTCGCGTCGGAGGGTTGCAGCATCCTCTACATCAGCCACAAGCTGCACGAGATCCGGGAGCTGTGCACGGCATGCACGGTGCTGCGCGGCGGCAAGGTGACCGGCGAGTGCGACCCGCGCGGCGAGACCAATGCCTCGCTCTCGCGCATGATGATCGGCGCGGAGCCGCCGAAGCTCGCGCATCGCGAACGCCGGCCGGGCGAGGCGGTGCTGCGCGTGCAGGCGCTGTCGCTCGCGCGCGAGGACCAGTTCGGCGTCGACCTGGAGAACATCGATTTCGAAGTGCGCGCCGGCGAGGTCGTCGGCATCGCGGGCGTCTCCGGCAACGGCCAGCGCGAACTCTTGTACGCGCTGTCGGGCGAGGACGCGCGCGCCCCGGCCGACTCGATCCGCGTCGGCGGACAGGCCGCCGGCCGGCTCGGCCCCGCGCGGCGGCGCGAGCTGGGCCTGCATTTCGTGCCCGAGGAGCGGCTCGGCCGCGGCGCCGTGCCGGCGATGGGCCTCGCGCACAACCTGCTGCTCACGCGCCGCGAGTCGGTGCGTGGCAGCGGCTGGATCGACGTGAAAGACCTGCAGGCGCAGGCCGGGCGGATCATCGCCAACTTCAAGGTGAAAGCGGGCGGCCCGCACGCCTTGGCGCGCTCGCTCTCGGGCGGCAACCTGCAGAAATTCATCGTCGGCCGCGAGATCGACGCCCGGCCGAAGCTCCTGATCGTGTCGCAGCCGACCTGGGGCGTCGACGTCGGCGCGTCCGCGCAGATTCGCGGCGAGATCCTCGCGCTGCGCGATGCCGGCTGCGCCGTGCTCGTGGTGAGCGAGGAGCTCGACGAGCTGTTCGAGATCAGCGACCGGATGCATGTGCTCGCGAAGGGGCGGCTGTCGCCCTCGATCGACCGCGCGCAGGCAACGGTGTCCCTCGTCGGCGAGTGGATGAGCGGCTTGTGGACGGGAACGGGGGCGGCAGCGCCATGCTGAAGCTCGAAGCGCGGCCCGAGCCGTCGAAATTCTGGAGCATCGCCTCGCCTCTGCTCGCGCTGGCGATCACGGTCGTGCTCGGCACGCTCCTGTTCGTCGCGCTCGGCAAGGACCCGGTGCGCGGCCTGCAGGTATTTTTCTGGGAGCCGCTCGCTTCGGCCAGCCGCATCGGCGAGCTGGCCGTGAAGGCGACGCCGCTGCTGCTCATCGCGCTGGGCCTCGCCGTGTGCTTCCGCTCCAACGTGTGGAACATCGGCGCCGAAGGCCAGTTCGTGATCGGCGCCGTGTTCGCGGGCGGCGTGGCCCTGCTGGCGGGCAAGGACACGAGCCGCTGGATCGTGCTCGCGATCCTTCTCGCGGGCCTCGCGGGCGGCATGGCCTGGGCCGCGATCGTCGCCTTGCTTCGCGACCGGTTCAATGCGAACGAAATCCTCGTGAGCCTCATGCTCGTGTACGTGGCGACCTCGGTGCTGAACTACCTCGTGTTCGGTCCGTGGAAGGACCCGGGCGGCTACAACTTTCCGCAGACGAAGACCTTCGAGGCCGCGACGCAGATCCCGCGGCTCATGGCCGGCTCGCGCGTGAGCATCGGCCTTCTCATCGCGCTGGCCGCGGCGGCGGCGCTGTGGGTCTTCCTGTTCCGCACGCGCGCGGGCTTCGCGCAGCAGGTGGGCGGGCTCGCGCCGGCGGCGGCGCGCTACGCCGGCTTCTCGTCGCGGCGCGCGCTGTGGGTGGCGCTGCTCGTGTCGGGCGGCGCGGCGGGCCTGGCCGGCGCGCTCGAAGTCGCCGGCCCCATCGGCCAGCTCACGCCCTACGTGCCGGCCGGCTACGGCTTCGCGGCGATCATCGTGGCCTTCGTGGGCCGCCTGCATCCGGTGGGCATGATCTTCTCCGCCATCCTCATGAGCATGTTCTACATCGGCGGCGAACTCGCGCAGTCGCGCCTGGGCCTGCCGCGCTCGCTGACGGGCGTGTTCCAGGGCCTGCTGCTGTTCACGCTGCTGGCCTGCGACACGCTCATGGCGTATCGGCTGCGCTGGGTGCGGGCCGAACGGGTCGCCCCCACGGCGGGCGCGCGCTGACATGGAAAGCTACGCACTCCTCATCGCGGCCACGCTGAATGCGGGCACGGTCCTCGCGCTCGCCGCGCTCGGCCTGCTGATCAACGAAAAAGCCGGCGTGGTCAATCTCGGTGCGGAGGGCATGATGCTGTGCGCTGCCGTCGCCGGATTCGTCACCGTGGTGCAGACCGGCAACGACTGGATCGGTTTCGCCGCCGGCATCGGCGCGGGCGCGCTCGCGGCCGCCGTCTTCGGCGTGCTCGCGATCTGGCTGAACGCCAACCAGTACGCGACGGGCCTCGCCCTGAGCCTGTTCGGCACCGGCTTCTCGGCCTTCGCCGGCATCAAGTACGTGCAGGAGAAGCTGCCCGAGCGGCCCGCCTTCGCCGTGCCGCTGCTGTCCGACATTCCGCTGCTCGGCCCCGCGCTCTTCCGCCAGCACCCCCTCGTGTATTTCGCCGTCGCGTTCGCGGCCTGGCTCGTGTGGTTCCTCTACCGCTCGCGCGCCGGCCTCGTGCTGCGCTCGGTGGGCGAGTCGCCGGAATCGGCGCACGCGCTCGGCTACAACGTGCGGCGCATCCGCATGATGGCGGTGGTGGCGGGCGGCGCTCTGTGCGGCCTGGCCGGCGCGTACCTCGCCATCATCTACACGCCGCTGTGGGTCGAGAACATGGTGGGCGGGCGCGGCTGGATCGCGCTGGCGCTGACGACCTTCGCGACCTGGCGCCCGGCACGCGTGTTGCTTGGCGCTTACCTGTTCGGCGGCGTCACCATGCTGCAATTCCACCTGCAGGGCGCGGGCGTCGACCTGCCGAGCGAGTACCTGAACATGCTGCCCTACGTCGCGACCATCGTGGTGCTCGCGATCATCTCGCGCAACCCCGCGTGGATCCGCGTCAACATGCCGGCCTCGCTTGGTAAACCTTTTTATCCGGGGACATAATCCCGGTTTTCGTTGGAAGCCCGACCGAAGGAATGAAACCGATGAACGATCTGACCAAACGCCGCCTGCTCACGCTGGGTGCGCTCGCCGCGGCGACCGCGGCTGTTGTCGGCTGCGGCAAGAAAGAGGAGCCGCCGGCTCCCGCGCCTGCCCCGGTGGCGGCCGCGCCCGCGCCGGCGCCGAAGCCCGCGCCGCTGAAGATCGCGTTCGCCTATGTCGGCCCGGTGGGCGACGGCGGCTGGACCTTCGCGCACGACAACGCGCGCAAGGCGATCGAGAAGGAATTCGGCGACAAGATCCAGACCTCGTTCGTCGAGAACGTGCCCGAGAGCGCCGACGCCGAGCGCGTGATCCGCGACATGGCCAGCCAGGGCAACAAGCTGATCTTCGGCACCACCTTCGGCTACATGGAGCCGATGCTGAAGGTGGCGAAGGACTTCAAGGACGTGAAGTTCGAGCACGCCACGGGCTACAAGAGCGACGAGAACCTGCGCGCGTACGACAGCCGCACCTACGAGGGCGCGTACATGGCCGGCGTGATCGCCGGCAAGATGACCAAGACCAACACGCTGGGCGTGGTCGGCTCGATCCCGATTCCCGAGGTGATCCGCAACATCAACAGCTTCACGATGGGCGCGCAGTCGGTCAATCCGAAGGTGAAGACCAAGGTCGTGTGGGTCGGCGAGTGGTTCAAGCCGGCGAAGGAAACGGAAGCGGCGACGGCGCTCATCAACGGCGGCGCGGACGTCCTGATGCAGAACACCGACTCGTCGGCCGTGCTGCAGACGGCCGAGAAGATGGGCAAGCGCGCCTTCGGCTGGGACAGCGACATGACTTCCTACGGCCCCAAGGCGCACCTGGGCTCGGCCATCATCAACTGGGTGCCGTACTACACGCAGGCCACGCGCGACGCGCTGGAAGGCAAGTGGAAGACGTCCCAGTCCAAGATCTGGTGGGGCGTGAAGGAAGGCGCGATCGACATGGTGTCCATCGCCGCCGACGTGCCGGACGACGCGAAGCAGCAGGTCGAGAAGATCAAGGCCGGCCTGAAGGACGGCTCGTTCTCGATCTGGAAAGGCCCGATCGTCGACAACGCCGGCAAGGAAGTGCTGGCGAAGGACGCGGTGGCCGACGACAACTTCCTGGGCGGCATCAACTTCTACGTGAAGGGTGTCGAGGGGAAGGTGCCGGGGGGCGAGAAGAAGTAAGGCGGGTCCTGTCGAGGACCCGGGCGGCGCGTCCACGCGTCGAGTTGCCTCAGCCCCGGCTCGGGCAACTCGACATCCTCCCCTGGAGGAAAGCGCCGCGATTCACTCGGCCTTGATGTTCGCCTTGCGAATCAGGTCGCCCCACTTGCGCGCTTCTCCCTGCACGAAGCGGTCGAACTGCTCGGGCGTGCCGCTGGCCGGCTGGATGCCGAGGTCCACCATGCGCTTGCGTGTGTCGGGCTCGGCCAGGATGGCGGCCACGTGCATGTTCAGCAGGTTCACGATCTCGCGCGGCGTCCCGCGCGGCGCCATGAGCCCGTTCCAGGGCGCGAGATCGAAATCGCCCACGCCGGATTCGGCCAGTGTCGGCACGTCGGGCACCGCCTCGAAGCGCCGCGCGGTCGACACCGCCAGCGCCTTGACCTTGCCTCCCGCGATCTGGGGCATCGTGGCGCTCACCGTGTCGATGGTGGCCTGGATGCGTCCGCCGAAGAGGTCGATGAAAGCCGGCCCGCTGCCCTTGTAGCTGACCGGAAAAAGTTCCACCTTGCCGAGCTGGTTGAACAGCTCCAGCACGACCCGGGCCGAAGAGCTGGGCACGGCCACATTGATCGCGCCGGGCTTGGACCGCGCCAGCGCGACGAATTCGCGCACATTGCTTACCGGCAGGGCAGGCGATGAGGAAATCATCATGGGCAGCAGCCCGACCAGCGAGATCGGAGTGAAATCGGCCGTCGGGTCGTAAGGCAGCCTGGCATACATGGCCGGATTGGCCGCGTGCGTGGCGTTGGTCGCCATCAGCAATGTGTAGCCGTCGGCGGGCGCCTTGGACGCGTACTCGGCGGCGATGTTGCCGCCGGCGCCGGCGCGGTTCTCGACCACGATCTGCTGCTTGAGCCTCTCGGAGAGTTTCTGCGCGATGAGCCGCGAAACGATGTCGGTGCCCTGGCCGGGCGTGCCGGTGACGACGAGGTGGACCTGGCGCGCGGGGTAAGCCTGCGCGAAGGCGCTGCGGCCGGCCAGGCCTGCCATTGCGAGGCCGAGGCCCCATGCGATGTCGCGGCGTTTCATTTCGTCTGCCTCCGTGCTGTGCGGCCGGTCTTTGCAGCCTTGGCCGGGGGGTTGCTCTTTTCGTGCTTCTCGCGCACCAGCCGCGCCGCTTCGTCCATGACGAGATAGCCGGTCTGGCCCCAAGTCGTGATGCCGCAAACGTTCATCACCTGGATCAACGCCTGTGCGAGCTCGGGGATCGTGAGGCCCGCATCCATCGCGGCGCGCAGGTGGTTCTTGGCGCCCGCGAGGTTGCCGGTCGCGGTATCGAGGACGACGTAGACGAGCTGCTTGCTCTTCAGGTCGAGCCCCTTGCCGTCCTGCGGGTGGTAGAGGTAGTCCTTGAAGGCGAGGTACGCCACCAGCGCCTCCGGCGCGTAGTCCGCCATGGCGCGGATGGGTTCCGGCAGCGTGCCGAGCAAGGAAGTGAAATGCTCCTTGGCACGCGCGACTTCCGCGTTCAGTTTTTTGCTCACGTCGTGCTCCTCTGCTGGGCGGCTGCCATGGCGATGATGTGTTCGCAGCGCTTGATCAGCGGCCCGTCGATCATGCGGCCTTCGAAGTCGATCGTGCCGATGCCTTCGCTCTCGGCCTTGTGGGCCGCGGCGATGAGGCGGCGGCTGAATTCGACCTCGTCCGGCGTCGGGCCGAAGATGCGGTTCGCCAACGCGGTCTGGATCGGGTTCAGGCAGATCTTGCCGTCGAAGCCGAGGTTGCGTCCCTCCAGCGAATCTTTCTCGAAGAGCTTGTCGTCGCGGATTTCGAGCACCGATTGATCGATCGCGCCGATGCGCGCCGCCTTGGCGGCCAGCACGATGCGCGAGCGGGCGTAGAGCACCTCGGTGCCTTCACGCGTGCGGCGCGCACCCAGCATGTCGGTGACGAAGTCTTCCGAGCCGAAGTAGAGTGCCTCGACGCGTGGATCGGCGAAGGCGAGTTCGGAGACGTTCAACGCGCCCATCGCCGATTCGATGCCGCAGATGATGCTGATCTGGCGCCCCAGCTTCTGTTCGGCCGCAGCCAGCGCATTCACCGCCGCCTTCAGCTCGGCCACGGTGCCGATCTTCGGGATCGAGACGCCGTCCACGCCCGCCGCGCCGGCAGCCTTCAGATCGTCGAGGTAATGCGGGGAGCGCGGGTGGTTGACCCGCACATGCAGCCCCTTGTTCAGGCCCGCCTCGCGCAGGCCGCGGATGGTTTCCGACAGCCGCTCGCGCTCTTCGCGCTTGTGCATTTCCGGCGTGCCGTCCTCGAGGTCCACCACGCTGCAGTCGGCGCCGACGGTTGGGAATTTCGCCAGGAACCTGGGGCGGTTGGCAGGGGCAATCAGCCAGCTGCGGATGATGTTCAAGTCATGTCTCCTTGTCCGTTTTGTTGGGTGTTATTCTGCATCACGCCAATTTTGGCGGACGGATTCCTCGCGCGACGACACAGGAAGCAGACGACATGGCAGGACCTCTGGCGGGCATTCGCATTCTCGACCTCAGCGCGGTGCTGATGGGTCCTTCGGCCACGCAGCTGCTCGGTGACATGGGGGCCGACGTCATCAAGATCGAGCCTCCGGATGGCGACACCACGCGCCGCATCGGGCCGGGCCGCTCGCCGACCATGGGTTCCAATTTCCTGAACATGAACCGCAGCAAGCGCAGCGTGGTCCTGGACCTCAAGAATCCGGCCAGCCGCGATGTGATGCACAGGCTGATCGAGCGCGCCGACGTGCTGGTGCTCAACATCCGTCCGCAGGCGGCGCGGCGCATCGGCCTCGACCACGACAGCGTCCGCGCGGTGAATCCGCGCATCGTCTATTGCGCGCTCACGGGTTTCGGCAGCGATGGCCCCTATGCCGGACAGCCGGCCTACGACGACCTGATCCAGGGCCTGGCCGCGCTGCCGGCGCTGTACGCGCAATCCGCGGGCGAGCCGCACTATGTTCCGACGCCGATCGCCGACCGCGTGGCCGGCCTGCACGCGGTCGTGGCGATCCTCGGCGCGCTGATGCACCGCGAGCGAAGCGGCGAGGGGCAGGCGGTGGAAGTGCCGATGTTCGAAACCGTCGCCCACACCGTGCTGGCCGACCAGATCTACGGGCACACGTTCGTGCCGCCGATCGGCGAGCCGGGCTACCCGCGCGTGCTGTCCCCGCAGCGCCACCCCTACCGCACGTCCGACGGCTGGCTTTGCATCCTCGTGTACAACGACAAGCACTGGCGCGACTTCTTCAACCTGATCGGCCGCGGCGACCTGCTCGCCGACCCGCGCTTCGGCAGCATGCGGGGGCGCAACGAGCACATCGACGAGCTGTACGGAATGCTGGCGCGGGCCCTGGCCGGAAAGACCACGGCGCAGTGGCTCGAGTTGCTGGCGAAGGCCGACATTCCGGCGGGACCGATGAACACCCTGCACAACCTGATCGACGATCCGCATCTGGCGCGCAAGGACTTCTTTCAGCAGGTGGAGCATCCGACCGAAGGCTCGATCCGTTCGATGCGCGTGCCGACCCGCTGGTCGGCCACACCGCCAGAGCCCGCGCGGCTGGCGCCCAACCTGGGCGAGCATGGGGATGAGGTCCTGCGGGAGCTCGGTTACAGCGGCGAGGAAATCGTCTCGCTGCGCGAGCGCGGCGTGCTGGGGGCGGCACACTAGCTGCCGCGTCCGCAAGGTCATTCGATCTTGATATTCGCCTGCTTGATCACGCGGTTCCACTTCGCGATCTCGGCGCGCACGAACTGGCTCGCTTCTTCCGGCCGCCCGCCGAAAGGTTCGTCGCCGCGCTGCACGAACTGCTCGCGCACATCGGGCCGGGCCATCACGCGCGCCAGGTCGCCGTTGATGCGCGAAACGATCGCGGCGGGCGTGCCTGCCGGCGCGAACAGCCCGTACCAGGAGGTCAGTTCGAAGCCCGGCACCCCCGCCTCGCCCATGGTCGGGACCTGGGGCGCATAGGACTGGCGCGTTGCGCTGGTGATGGCCAGCGCGCGCAGCGCGCCGGACTTCACATGCTGCAGGATGGCCGGCGGATTGAGGAACATCAGGTCGAAGTGCCCGGCAATGGCGTCGGTCGTCATCTGGGCGCTGGACTTGTAGGGGATCTGCACCATGGTGATGCCTGCCATCGATTCGAGCATCACGCCGCACAGGTGCGGCGAAGTGCCGGTGCCGACACTGCCGTAGCGCAGCTTGCCGGGATTCGCCTTGGCGTACGCGATCAGCTCCGACACGCTGCGCAAGGGCAGGCTCGGGTGGACCACCAGCATGTTGGGATAGCGCGCCACCATGGAGATCGGCGTGAAGTCGCGGGTCGCGTCGAACGCCATCTTGTCGTAGAGGCTGGGGTTGATCGCCATCGGCCCGATCATTCCGATCAGCAGCGCGTAGCCATCGGGCGTCGATTTCGCGACCTTCTCGTGGCCGATGTTGCCGCCCGCGCCGGCCAGGTTCTCCACCACAACGGGCTGGCCCCACGTCTCCGACAGTTTGCTGGCCAGCATGCGCGACAGCACGTCGGGACCGGCGCCGGCCGCCGCGGGAATCACCAGGTGGACCGGCTTGGTCGGCCAGGCCCCTTCCGGTGTCCGGGTTTGCTGCGCTGCGCTGGTCGCCGGACCCAGCGCAGCGAGTCCGGCAAGACCGGCATGTGCGAGTGGCGCGCCTGCGGCCGCCGCGAGCAGACTGCGGCGTCGCAGGGGCAGCCCTTGCGGGCGGGGGGTTGTCGCTGCTTGCATGGGTTCTCCGGGCGGCTTGAGCGTCAAATTGTTAGTCGGCAAGCACCCTCCATTGCATAGGGATTACGCGACCCGCCGCCCTGACGACCGGGGGCAGGAAGCGCCAACATCGATCGTTGGCTCGTCGGTCCGCCGCTCTAAGGGTAATCGGTAAAAAGCGAAAACATCGATCCAATGTAGAGTCAGCGCAAGAAGGAGCCCAGACCATGATCGACCGCAACCGGCGCGCCCTGCTGCTCGCAGGCGCCTCCACTTCGCTCGCGGGGCTCGTGCCCGCCGCCGCGCTCGCCCAGTCCGACTACCCCACCAAGCCGATCCGCATCGTCGTGCCCTTCCCCGCAGGTGGTGCCACCGACATCGTCGCTCGGCTCGTGGGCGAGAAGATGAGCAAGGAATTCGGCCAGGCGGTCGTGGTGGAAAACCGCGGCGGCGCCGGCGGCCAGGTGGGCGCCGAAGCGGTGCAGCGCGCGGCGAACGACGGCTACACGCTGCTCGTCACGAACACCGGCTTCCTGCAGGCGCCGCTGCTCGCCACCAAGCCGATCTACGATCCGGTGAAGGACTTCGAGGCGGTCTCGCAACTGAACCTCGCGCCCAATTCCTTCGTCATCAATCCCGCGCTGCCCGCCAACAACCTGCAGGAGTTCATCGCGCTCGTCAAGCGCGAGCCGAAGAAGCATTCCTTCGGCTCCGGCGGCATCGCGCAGACGCTGCACCTGTTCGGCGAGATGCTGAACAAGGCGGCCGGGCTCGACATGGTGCATGCGCCGTTCCAGGGCGAAGTGCTCGCGGTCAACGCGATCCTGGCCGGGCAGGTGTCGTGCAGCTTCATCACGGTCGCGTCCTCGCAGGCGCAGATCAAGGCCGGCAAGCTGCGCGCCCTCGGTGTCACCGGGCCGACCCGCACCTCCCTCCTGCCGGACGTGCCGACGTTCAAGGAGCAGGGCTATCCGCAGTTCGATGCGGTGGGCTGGTACGGCATGCTCGCGCCGGCGGGAACGCCGAAGGCCATCGTCGACAAGCTCTCGCGCGCCGCGGCCGCGGCGATCAGGCAGCCGGACGTGAGCTCGCGCCTGAACGACCTGGCGCTCACGCCGGTCGGCAGCACGGCGGACGAACATGCGGCCGCGATCCGGCGCGGGCTCGTCGAGTGGAAGAGCATCATGACGGTCACCGGAATGATGCCGAAATGACGCGCGAATAAGGCCCGGCGTGGTCGACCTCATCCTGCACAACGGCATCGTCCACACGGTCGATGCCGACGACTCGGTGGCCGAGGCCATCGCGGTGTCGGCGGGGCGCATCGTCGCCGTCGGCGAGTCGGGGCCCATCCTCGCGCTGCGCGGGCCGGGCACGCGCGTCGTCGACCTGCGTGGCAAGACGGTGGTGCCGGGCTTCGTCGACGCGCATCCGCACGTCGACATGGTGGGGGTGCGCCTCATCAAGCCCTCGTTCGGCAATCCCTCGCGCATCGAGCAGGTGATCGACGTGCTGCGGGGCGAAGCCGCGAAGCGCCCCGCGGGCGAATGGATCCTGTGCAACCCGGTCGCGACCGAGCCGGACATGCTGGAGTACCCCGGCCGGCTCGCGGAGAAGCGCTGGCCCGACCGGCGCGACCTCGATCTCGCGTGCCCCGATCATCCGGTCTACATCGAGCCGCCTTCGCTCTCGTCGCCCGGCGCGGCGATCATGAATACGCTGGCCCTGCGCGCGAACGGCATCACGCGCGACAGCGTGATGCCCGAGAACGTGGAGATGGTGGTCGACGCCGAGGGCGAGCCGACCGGCCTGTTCCTCGACAGCGGATTTCCCAAGAAGATCGCGCTGGTCGACGGCGCGTTCAAGTCGAGCGCATTGTTCCCGGCGATTCCGCCGCTCAGCCGCGAGGACATCGCGCGCACCGTCGTCGAAGGCGTGAAGGCGTTCAACCGCGCCGGCACGACCATGAGCTACGAGGGGCACGGCCTCGCGCCCGGAACGCAGCGTGCGTACCTCGACGTGTGGCAGCGCAAGGAGCTCACGATCCGCACCTACTTCGTCATGCAGTTTCCGTTCGCGCTGTACGGCGACGCGCAGAAGGCACAGGAGCTGATCGACCACACCGCGCGCTACGCGGGCGGCGCGGGGTTCGGCGACGACCTGCTGAAGTTCGGCGGCCTCGGCCTCGGCTTCGACAGCGCCGCGGCCATCGGCGCGTGCTGCATGCGCGAGCCGTACAACGGGCCGAAGGGCCAGCTCTGGAACGGCGTGCAGCTGGTGCGCGACGTCGCATACGAGGACATCGTGCGGCGCTGTGCGCGTGCCGGCGTGCGCGTGCAGACGCTGTGCGCGGGCGGCGCGGCCATCGACAAGGTGATGGCAACGTACAAGTCGGTGAACGAGGAGATCCCGATCCGCGGCCTGCGCTGGACGATCCAGCACTGCCAGTTTCCTTCGGCCGAGAACATGCGCGACTGCCGCGAGCTGGGCGTGATCCCGACCACCAGCGCGAACTTTCTCTGGCTGTACGGCAGCGTGTACCTGCGCGCCTTCGGCGAGAAGATCGCTGCGGACTCGATGCCGTTTCGTGCCTGGCTCGACGCGGGCGTCCCCGTCGCGCAGTCGTCCGACGCGCGCCCGCACGAGGCGCTGTTCGGCTTCTGGCAGATGCTCGCGCGGCGCGATGCGATCACGGGCCGGGAGCTCGCGACGCCCGCGCAGTCGCTCACGCGCCAGCAGGCGCTGCGCTGCTGCACGCTGCACGGGGCGATGGCCGCGTTCTGGGACCATGCGGCGGGCTCCATCGAGGTGGGCAAGTTCGCCGACCTCGCCATCCTGTCCGACGACATCATGACGGTGGACCTCGATCGGATTCCGCAGACGCAGGTCCTCGCCACCTTGCTGGGCGGCGTGCCGGTGCATGATACGGGCCTGTTCCATTAGCAACCCGGAAGAGGAAGGCATGTCTCTCGATTTCACCGGCCGCGTGGCCATCGTCACGGGGGCCGGCGGCGGCCTGGGCCGTCAGCACGCGCTCGCGCTCGCGAAGCGCGGGGCGAAAGTCGTCGTCAACGACCTCGGCGGCGCCGTCGACGGCTCCGGCGGCTCCGTCTCCGCGGCGCAGGCCGTGGTCGACGAGATCGTCGCGGCCGGCGGCGAAGCGTTCGCCAACGGCGCGTCGGTCACCGACTTCGACGCCGTGCAGGCGATGGTCAAGCAGGCGGTCGACACCTGGGGCCGCGTCGACATCCTCGTCAACAATGCCGGCATCCTGCGCGACAAGAGCTTCGCGAAGATGGACCTCGCGGACTTCCGCCTCGTGCTGGAGGTCCATCTGATGGGCGCGGTGCATTGCGCGAAGGCCGTGTGGCCCTTCATGCAGGCGCAGAAGTACGGCCGCATCGTGATGACGACTTCGTCGAGCGGCCTCTACGGCAACTTCGGCCAGACGAACTACGGCGCGGCGAAGCTCGCGCAGGTCGGCTTCATGCAGACGCTTGCGATCGAGGGCGAGAAGCACGGCATCCGCGTGAATGCGCTCGCGCCGACGGCGACGACGCGCATGACCGAGAACCTGTTCCCGCAGGACATGGTGGCGGCGTTCAGTCCGCAGAACGTCGTGCCGGCGATGCTGGTGCTCGCGAGCGAGGACGCGCCCACGCGCGCGATCCTCTGCGCGGGCGCGGGCGGCTTCGAGGCGGCGCACATCACGCTGACGCGGGGCGTGCATGTGGGCACGGGCGACGAAGCGCCCGAACGCCTGGCGGCGCAGCTCGCGCGCGTGATGGACCGCACGGGCGAGACCGTGCCGGGAAGCGGCGCGGAGCAGGGGGCGAACGAGCTGCGGCTGGTGCAGTCGGCGCGCTGAGCGGACGCGAAGCCCGGGCTTCCCCTCAGACGGGTCCGGGCATCGCCTTGAACCCCAGCCACGCGGCGGCGATCACGGCATTGACGGGCACGCTGATGGCGCTGGGCACGTAGAAGAACGCCGAGGCCCCCGGCAGGTGGAGCATGAGCTCGACGAAGCCGCCGAGCGCATAGAAGGCGGCGCCGCACCACATCCAGCGGCGCATGTAGGTCGGCAGCCAGCGCGCCTGCTCGCGGTTGTGCCGCCACGCGGCCGCGCGCTCGAACAGGCTGCCCCTGTTCATGTCCTTGAACAGCCAGCCGAAAAAGAAATAGCGGTACAGCAGGGTTCGGAAAGCGGCGTCTTGCACAGTTCCCTCCATCACACGCAGAGCCAGTTTCGCCATTTTTCGGCCGGCGGACAATGCCTGTTTGTAGGAACGGGGCGCGTTCGGTCGCGCGCGCGACGGGGTCAGGCCTCGGCATCCGCGCGCGCGAGGTCGGCGGCGAAGGCCTCGAACGCACCCGCCTGCTCGTGCGGCGGCATGCGCAACAGGGCGGACGGATGCAGCGTGACGAGGACGCGCAAGCCGTCGGGCCGTGTGTGCCAGGCGCCGCGCTCGCGGGTGACGGCGACGTCGCGCCCCAGCAGCGTCCGCGCGGCCGTGGCGCCGAGCGCGACGAGCGCGCGCGGCCGGGCGAGCGCGATTTCCTCTTCGAGCCAGTGCGCGCAGGCCGCGGCCTCGCGCTGCGACGGCGTCTTGTGGATGCGTCTGCGGCCGCGCAGCTCGAACTTGAAATGGCGCACGGCGTTGGTGAGGAACACGGCGGCGGGATCGATGCCCACCCGATCGAATGCGCGCCGCAGCAGCTGGCCCGCCGGCCCGACGAAGGGCGCGCCCGCCAGGTCTTCCTGGTCGCCCGGCTGCTCGCCCACGAACATCAGCCGCGCCTCGCGCGGCCCGCGCCCCGGCACGGCCTGCGTCGCCTGCGCGCCAATGGGGCATTCGCGGCAGCGCTCCATGGCTTCGTGCAGGGCGGGCAGTGTTTCGGGCCGGGGACCGACCACGGGAATCTTGCGCAGCGGCACGGGCGCGGGCGCCTCGAGCATGCGCGCGCTGCGCGCGCCGGCCTCGGCCGCGAGCGGCGCGATCAGCGCCGCCTCGGGCAGGTTCTTCCAGTAGCGCCTCGGCATCTCGCGCTCCATCATCTTCACCTTCAGGCGCGCCGGATTGAAGATGTGGCGATAGTAGGTGAGCCACAACTGCTCGCCGGCATCGGCGGGCGGCGCGTCCTCGCGCGTGGCGCCGGGCGCGAAGGCGAGGTGCGCTCCGTCCCACGACGCGCAACGGTCGGGCGTGAGGATCGCCCAGCGCATCTGCGCGAAGCGCCGGCTGAACCACGGCGCATTCGCCTCGACGATGAAGTGGTCGGGCTCGAACCAGGCGACGTGAAGCCGGCCCGCTTCGTCGTCGACCTCGCGGAATCGCACGAAGGCGCGCATCTTGTGGATGTCGCGATGCACGGCGTGGGCCATGCGGCGCGCGGCAAGCATGTCGGTGTCGAGCGGGTCGTCGCGCAGCAGGGGCTCCCGCGCCAGCCGCCACAGCAGGCGGTAGAGCAGGGCATAGCGCGACGGGTCGCGGTGCAGCACGACCGAGCGGCACAGGGCGAGGAAGGTCGGCGGAACGGCGAGCGTGGGCGCTGCGTTGTCGACGACGTCCGACGATGCGTCGTCGGCAGAGAAAAGATCGTCCTCGCGCCAGGAGGCCGCGTCGGGCTCGACGCCCTGCGCGAGCAGCGCCCGCGCGCGGACGCGGAAGGTGTCGAACGAGTACTGCACCAGGACTTAGAACAGCGCGGCTTGTTGCGGTGAGAGGGAGCCCTGGATTCCCGCTTTCGCGGGAATGACGGCGGGGGCGGGCGCGGCCTGGCGGGTGGGGCGGTGGTCGGCGAGGATCACGAAGGGCAGCACCTTGCGCACCGGCACGTGCAGCCGCTTGAGATCGTCGGCGCGCAGGCGCCGCACGCGGCGCGCAAGCAGCACGCGGTCGACCGCCTTCACCCCGAGGCCCGGCACGCGCAGCAGCATCTCGCGCGGGGCGCGGTTGATGTCCACCGGGAAACGTTCCGGGTGCGCCCAGGCCCAGGCGAGCTTCGGGTCGGCGTCGAGCGAGAGCATGCCCGTCGCCGGCAGCGCGATCTCGCTCGCATCGAAGCCGTAGAAGCGCATCAGCCAGTCGGCCTGGTAGAGACGGTGCTCGCGCACGAGCGGCGGCGCTTCGAGCGGCAGCGAGGACGACGCATCGGGAATCGGGCTGAACGCGGAGTAGTAGACGCGTTTGAGGCGATACGAGCCGTAGAGCTGCGCGCTCGTGGCGAGGATGGTCGCGTCGTTCGCGCCGTCGGCGCCGACGATCATCTGCGTGCTCTGGCCGGCGGCGGAGAACGGCGGTGCCTGCGCCGGCTTCGCCGGGGCGGCGGCGAGCGAACGCACGCGCTTCTGTTCCCACGCCGCGCCGCGTGCATCCTCGATCTGCAGGCGCACGCGCGCCATGGTCCGCCGGATCGCCGCGCCGTCCTTCTGCGGCGCGAGTTCGTCGAGCCCCTGCTTCGTCGGCAGCTCGATGTTGATCGACAGCCGGTCGGCGTACCGTCCCGCGCGGGCCAGCAGCTCGGGCGAGGCATCGGGAATCGTCTTCAGGTGGATGTAGCCGCGGAAGTCATGGTCCTCGCGCAGCGCGCGCGCGACCTCGACCACCTGCTCCATCGTGTAGTCCGGGCTGCGGATGATGCCGCTGGACAGGAACAGGCCTTCGATGCAGTTGCGCCGGTAGAAGTCGAGCGTGAGCTGCACGACCTCGTCGATCGCGAAGCGCGCCCGCGGCACGTTGCTGGTCGCGCGGTTGACGCAGTACAGGCAGTCGTACTGGCAGTAGTTCGTGAGCAGGATCTTCAGCAGCGAGATGCAGCGGCCGTCCGGCGCATAGCTGTGGCAGATGCCCATGCCTTCGTTCGAGCCGACGCCGCGGCCGCCGACCGAGTCGCGCTTGACGCCGCCGGAGGACGCACACGAGGCGTCGTACTTGGCTGCGTCGGCGAGGATGGCGAGCTTGGCATTCAGATCCACTGGATGATCGTACAGTGGTTCGCGCCAGCCCGCGCCGCGACAGGGTTTCCGTTACATCATGGGGCCGGGTTGTGCGGGAAAAATCACTGCGCGAGCCGGATCTTGCCTTCCTTCAGATACCGCGCGTACTCGTCGCGCGTGATGGCGGCGGTGCCGGTGTTGCCTTCGCTGTCGCTCCAGCTCAGCGTCACGCTGTCCGGCGCGACCTCGATGTCGACCGGGCCGTCCGGAATCTCGACGGGCATGCCGTCGCCGGCACGGAAACACACTTCACCTCGAATGACGGCGTGCTGGGTCATGGGGGCTCCTTGTTGAAAGCCCATTGAAGCGCGCCGGGCGCGGCCGCGCTGTCAGCGAACTGCGCCTTCGCAAGCCGGACCGTTGGCCCGCCGGAAGCGCTGGCCGCGTCCGAGCGCCATGTCGCCCTGGCCGTCGAGGACGTGCAACTCGTCGCCGACCGCCTCCAGCGCCATCTGGTGCCGTCCTCCCGTCATCTGCATCTTCGCGCCTTGCAGCCGCCCGGCCACGTCGCGCGCACGGTTGCGCCAGCGCAGGGTGCCGCTGAACTCCTGGAAGCGCTGGGCCACCTGCAGGCTGCCCCCGCGCAGCATGCCGACACCGCACCACAGGCCGTCGATATTCGCGGGCACGGTCCAGAAGTGGATCTTGCTGCTCTTGGCCAGGCCGACCTTCTTGTCGGGCACGGGAACCTCCGTTGTCTGGTCGGGCTTCCAGTCGCCCATGTCCCAGTCGTGCGAGACGATGCGCGTGCCCGGCTTGAGCTTGAGGATCGTGGGGCGCAGCGCGAGGTTGACCTCGGTCAGCAGGTACATCGTGACGACCGTCGCCGCGGAGAGGTCGGTCTTGAACAGATCCTGCACGCGGAATTCGGCGCGGGTGGAGACGCCCGCGTCGCGCGCATTGCGGATGCTGCGCTCCACCAGCGCGGGGTCGATCTCCACACCGAGCCCCGAGGCGCCGAACCGGCGTGCCGCGAGGATGACGATGCGTCCGTCGCCCGAGCCGAGGTCGATGACATGGTCGGTCGGCCCGACGTTCGCGATGCGCAGCATCTCCAGCGTGACGTTGTCCGGGGAGGTGACGAAGGGGACTTCTTCGAGGACGGGTTGCTGTGCGAAAGCGGGAAGCGCGAACGGCGCGAGCGCCAGGGCGAGGCAGGAGAGGGCGTGACGGAACTTCATCCCCGGGAAAATAGCACGGCTCGGCCCGCTACGCTCCCAGCGCCTGGGCCACCCCCACGAGATCCCGGCAGTGGAAATCGTTGCCCTCGCGCGGCGTCACATCCTTCGGCTGCGCCGCGCCGAACTCGAGCGGCCTCTCCACGTACGCCGTGCGCAGCCCGCACGCCCGGGCTCCGGCGAGGTCGTCGTGGTGCGCGGCCACGAGCATCACTTCGCGCGGCTGAACGTCGAACACCTTCGCCACGCCGAGATAGGTGCGCGGATCGGGCTTGTAGGCATGGAACACCTCGGCCGACAGCACGCAGTCCCAGGGCAGGCCCGCGCGCTTCGCCATGTTCGTCAGCAGCCCGATGTTGCCGTTCGACAGCGTGCAGATCGTGTACTTGCGCTTCAGGCGCGTGAGCCCTTCCACCGCGTCCGGCCAGGCGTCGAGGCGGTGCCAGACCTTGTTGAGGTGGCGGCGTTGCGCCTCGTCGAGATCCTGCAGGCCGAAACGCGGCAGGATGTCGTCGAGGATGATGCGGTGCAGGTCGTCGATCAGGGTCCAGCCGAGTTCGCCGCTTGCCACGCGTGCCATGGCCGGCTTGTAGCCGGTGCGCCATGCGCGGGCGAAGGCGTCGCCGTCCACCGCCGGATGCAACTGCGCCATCTCGCGCACGATGCTGCCGTGCCAGTCGACCACCGTGCCGAAGATGTCGAACGCGAGGACCTTCACTTCTTCTGCGATCATCATCGGATGAGTATGTCACGCCGCCCGCTGCTCGTCGCGTTCCCCTTCCTGGCCAGCGTCGTCGCCGCGCAGCCGTCCGCCGCTGCCGTCGCGATCGTCGAGGCAGCCGCGGCCGGCGACCGTGCGCGTGTCGAAAAGCTCCTGGCCGACGGCGCCGCGGTGAACGCGCGCGACGCGCGCGGGCGCAATGCCGTCCTTGCGGCCACGCAGGGCGCGCACGTGGAGCTCGCGAAGTTCCTCATCGCGCGCGGCGCGGACGTCAATGCGCAGGACGACATTCGCGACAGCGCCTTTCTGCTGGCGGGCGCGCGCGGCCACATGGACATCGTTCGCGCCGCCGTGGGCGCCGGTGCGAACCTGAAGAGCACCAACCGCTACGGCGGCACGGCATTGATCCCCGCATGCCACTACGGCCATGTCGAGACGGTCCGCTATCTGCTGACGACGGCCATCGACGTGAACCACGTCAACAACCTCGGCTGGACGGCCTTGCTCGAAGCCGTGATCCTGGGCGACGGCGGCGCGGCGCATGCCGAGATCGTGCGCCTTCTGGTCGGCGCGAAGGCCGACGTGAACCTCGCCGACCGGCAGGGCGTCACGCCCCTGCGCCACGCCGAGCAGCGCGGGCAGTCGCGCATCGCCGGGATGCTGCGCGCGGCGGGAGCGCGCTGAACGTGTGCTCGAACTATGTTCCGGTGTCCCGGCGCGACCGGCTGCTGACGTTCTTCGGCGTCGAGCGCGAACGCGACGATCCCGCCACCGACGCGTGGCCCGTCGGCATGGCGCCTTTCATCCACCTGGCCGGCGGCGAAGTGCGCGTCGTGAGCGACGGCCTCTTCGGCCTGCTGCCGCACTTCGCCACCGAGGTGAGCTACGGCCGCCGCACGTACAACGCGCGCAGCGAGACGGTGCGCGTGCTTCCGAGCTTCAAGGAGGCGTGGGCGAAGGGCTGGCGCTGCATCATCCCGGCCGAGTCGATCTACGAGCCGAACTGGGAGACGGGCCAGAGCGTGCGCTGGGCGATCCACCAGGAGGGTTTCATCCCCATGGGCATCGCCGGCATCTACCGCCGCTGGCGCGACCCGAAGGACAACCGCGAGGTCTACAGCTTCGCGATGCTCACGGTGAACGCGGACGGACATCCGCTGATGAAGCGCTTCCACCGGCCCGAGGACGAGAAGCGCATGGTGGTGATGCTGCGGCCGGCCGACTATGCCGAGTGGCTGTCGTGCCCGGTCGAGGACGCAGCCAGGTTCTTCCGCCAGTGGGACGGCCCGCTGCTTGCCGAACCCGTCCCGCTGCCGCCTCGCGCGCCGAAGGCGAGCAGCGTGCGGACGGTGCGTCCGCCGAAGCCGGAGACGGGAAGCTTGTTCTAGGGTCAGGCTGCCTGCGTCTCCTGCAGAGCTTCGCGAGCACCCAGGATCTGCAGACAAGCCTGCGCCACTTCCACGCCCTTCTTGACGAAGTGCTCGCGGAAGAACTTCAGGTGGTCTTCGTGCTCGTGAAAATCGCGCGGCGTCAGCACGGCCGAGAGCACGGGAACATCGGTGTCCAGTTGCACGCGCATCAGGCCGTCGATCACGGCCGACGTGACGAACTCGTGCCGGTAGATGCCGCCGTTGACCACCAGCGCGCAGGCCACGATGGCGTCGTAGCGGCCCGATTGCGCGAGCGCCTTGGCATACAGCGGAATCTCGAAAGCGCCCGGCACGTCGAAGCGGTCGACCTGCGACGCAGGCAGGCCGTTGCGCTCGAACTCGGCGAGCAGCGAGTCGCGCGCCTGCTCGACGATGTCGCGGTGCCAGTTGGAGCAGACGACGGCCACGCGGCGTTGCGCGCGCGGCGGCGGCTTGCGGCGCGACACCGCGCCAAGGGGAGTGGAAGCTGGGGTCTGATTCATGGGTGTCCCGGATTGCAAGGTGGATGACCAGAATCAGGGCGCACGCGGCGGCACGGCCCGGCGCGGCACGTGAGGATGCCGCGCGCGAGCCACGCGCTTCGCGTTTCTCTTTCATCCGGACTGTGACCGTCGGCCCTGGCATCTCACCAGGTCTGCTGACCCCGGCGCGCAACCCTTCGGTGCCTGCCGGGCGCTCGCGGGCTCTCGCGGCGCAAGCCGCGAATACCGCCGGTGGGGAATTTCGCCCCGCCCTGAGAACGCTGCCGGCCCGTGGAGGCCGGCGGAGAAGATTCTAGGGCCGCGTGCGAACCGCGCGGGACGCAAGGACTTTGGCGAAGACTTCGTACCGGGCGGGCGGCCTCAGTTCGACGGACGCCGCGCGAGGAAATCCCCGCGCACGGTTTCGTATGCGGCGGCCACGCGCAGCAGCAGATCGTCCGCGCTGTGCTTCGCGATGAGCTGCAGCCCCATCGGCCAGCCGCGTTGCGGATGGAACCCGGCCGGAACGCACAAGGCGGGCAGGCCGGCGAGCGTCGCGTAGAGGGTGACTTCCATCCAGCGGTGATACGTGTCCATCCTGCGCCCGGCGATCTCCTTCGGCCAGCGTTCCTCGATCGAGAAGGGCCACACCTGCGCCGAGGGCAGCGCGAGCACGTCGAAGCGGTCGAAGAGCGACATCACATGCTGGTAATACCGCGTGCGCGCCTGGCTCGCCTTCATGAAATCCATGAAGGTGAGCGCGAGCGAGTTGTCGTATTCCCAGAGCGCCTCGGGCTTGATCTTCTCGCGCGCGTGCGGCATGTTGATCAGCGCCTCGACGCGCGGGCCGACGAGCGCGCGCCGCCAGGTGAGCAGGCATTCCCAGAGCGCCGGCAGGTCGATGTCGAGCGATGCGGGTTCGAGCACGGCGCCGGCGCCTTCCATCGCGACCAGCGCCTCCTCGCACGCGGCGAGCACGCCGTCATCCATGGGAAGGTAGCCGCCGAGGTCGCGCAGCCAGCCGATGCGCAAGCCCTTCAGCGGCGTCGAGTCGCCGGGCGTCGTCGCGAAGTCGGGCGACGATTGCAGCGAGAGCGGCAGGCGCGGATCATGGCCCGACTGCGTTCGCAGCAACTGGGCGAGGTCGCGCGCGCTGCGTGCCATCGGCCCCTCGGTCGACAGCTGGTCGATCCACACGTCGGGCCCCGGCCCGGTCGGCACGCGGCCCTGCGTCGGCCGCATGCCGTAGACGTGGTTCCATCCCGCCGGGTTCCGCAGCGAACCCAGGAAGTCCGAGCCGTCGGCGATGGGCAGCATCCGTTGCGACAGGGCCACCGCCGCGCCGCCGCTGCTGCCGCCCGCGGAGACGGCCGTGTCCCACGCGTTGCGCGTCGCGCCGAAAAGCGTGTTGAAGGTGTGCGAGCCGAGGCCGAGTTCGGGCAGGTTGGTCTTGCCGATCACGATGCAGCCCGCGGCCTTGAGGCGCTCGACCATCACGCTGTCGCGCGCGGCCATGTTCGCGGCGAGAAGCTCGCAGCCTTTCGTGGTCGGGAAGCCCGCCGCATCCGCCGCGTCCTTGATGGCGATGGGCATGCCGTGCAGCCAGCCGCGGCTGCGGCCCTGGGCAAGCTCCGCGTCGCAGGTGTGCGACTGTGCGAGCAGCACGTCGGGCGGCGCGAGGTTGACGATGGCGTTGTACGTCGGGTTGCGCTCGTCGATTCGCGCGAGATACGCCTGCATCGCCTCGACGCAGGAGATGGCGCGCGCGTGGATCAGGCGCGAGAGCTCGCTCGCGTCGTGGTCGATGGGGGACGTCATCCCGCGATCATGCAGCGCCAGTGCGCGCTCGGGCAAGGGCCGACCAGTCGAGGTCGCCGTCGCCCGCTTCGCACATCCCGTCGAGCATCCGCTCGGCCATGCGGGCCGCGCCGAGGGTCACGCCCGCCGCCTGCGCCGTGTCGAGCGCGATGCGCAGGTCCTTGCGCATCAGGCGCGCACGGAAGCCGGGCGCGAAGTCGCCGGCGATCATCTTCGGCGCGCGATGCTCGAGCACGAAGCTGCGCGCGGTGCCGCCGAGCAGAACGTCGCGCATGACGGCAGGGTCGACGCCCTGGGCACGCGCGAGCGCGAGCGCATCGATCATGCCGAGCATCGCGCCCGTCACGGCCACCTGGTTGCACGCTTTCACGGTCTGGCCGGCGCCGGGTCCGCCCGCGTGCGTGATCGACTTGCAGAACACCGAGAGGACGTGCCGCACGCTGTCCAGCACTTCGGCCTCTCCACCGACCATGCAGCCGAGCGTGCCCTGTTCCGCGCCCTGCTGGCCGCCGCTCACGGGCGCGTCGAGCATGTGGACACCTCGCGACCCCAGCCGCTGTCCGATCTCGCGCGCATCCGTCGCGGCAATCGTGCTCGTGTCGACGACGACGCTGCCGGGCGAGAGGGCATCGGCCAGTCCCTGCGGGCCGAAGAGAACATCGCGCACGGCGTCGGCATCCGGCAGGCTGAGGATCGCCAGCCTGCACTTGCCCAGGGCGGCCGGTGTCGCCGCGGCCACCGCGCCGAGCTGCGCCAGCGGCGCGGCGGCCTCCGCGCGACGCGCGTACGCATGCAGCTCATGTCCGCCGCGCAGCAGGCACTGCGCGATGCCGCGGCCCATGGAGCCGATGCCGACGAGGGCGATGGGGCCGGTTGCGGCGTGGGGGATGGTTTGTTCCATGAGGAGCATTGTGCGGGCGGCGAGCGCTCGCGGTGGTGGGTTGAACCGCAAATCCGGCATTTACGCTTCAAATGTGAAGCGTAAATCGCTAAAATGCGCTTCATGTATCTCTGGCAAGCCCCCCGCTGGCCCGCCATGCGCTGGGACGCGCTGGCCACCACTTCGGCCATCGCGGGCGCGCGAATCGCCGAAGGCCGCATGCTGGGCCTGGCCTCGACGCTGGGCGTGGCCGACATGGCGTCGCTGCAACTGGCCGGCTGGACGCAGGAGGCGCTGGCCACGGCCGCCATCGAGGGCGAGAACCTTCAGCTGCATTCGGTGCGCGCATCGGCGGCACGGCGACTGGGTCTGGCCGACCACGCCGTCTCGGCGAGCGACCCCCGGGCCGAGGCGACGCTCGAAGTGCTCGAGGCCGCCATCACGCAGTGGCAGCGACCGATCACGCAGGACGATCTCTTCGCCTGGCATGCCGCGCTGTTCCCTACCGGCCGCAGCGGCGCGACGCGCATCGTGGTGGGTGGCTGGCGCACGCATGCCGAGCCCATGCAGATCGTCACGCCGCACTGGCGCAAGCCGGACGTCGTTCACTACGAGGCGCCGCCTTCGGCCCATGTGCCCCAACACATGACGGCACTGCTCGAATGGTTCAACGTGCATAGCCGGCGACCGGAAATCGATGGTCTGGTGCGCGCGGCCATCGCGCACCTGTGGTTCGAGGCGATCCATCCCTTCGAGGACGGCAACGGACGCATCGGGCGCGCGCTCGCTGAGCTTGCCCTGGCGCAGGACATGCGCAGCGACCGCCGGCTCTTCAGCCTCTCGGCGCAGCTCGCGCAGGATCGCGCCGGCTACTACGCGCAGCTTCAGGCCGTGACGGGCCAGGGGGGGCTCGACGTCACCTCATGGGTGCAATGGTTCCTCGGGCGCATCGAGTCGGCCTTCGACGCCTCCCTTCAAAGCATGCAAAAGGCCTTGTCGCAGTCCGTCTACTGGAACGACGTGAATGCACGGCACGCGACGCTCACCGCCTCGCAGCGCAAGGCGCTGGGCCGGTTGCTGGAGGCCGAGCCGGCCGGATTTGCCGGCGGCATGAGCACGGAGAAGTACGTGAACCTCACCGGCGCGTCACGTGCCACGGCCTACCGGGAGCTGACGCACCTGAGCGAACTCGGCCTGCTCATTCGCAGCGGCCAGGGCCGCGGAACACGCTATCGTCTGGCGCGGGCGCCGTCCGATGTCGATTCCGCCCGCGCTCGTTCGTCGTGATCCAGGCGGACCCGACATCCGTGCCGCCGCCCACCCACCGACCGGAGACCGTCATGCCCCAGCTCGACAGCTACATCTTTTTCGACGGCGCCTGCGCCGAAGCCATGCGCTACTACGAGCGCACGATCGGCGGCAAGCTCGAAGCGCTCATGAAGTACAGCGACGCCCCCGGGCAGGAGTCGTGCGCCGGCGTCGACACCTCCGCCGGCGACCGCATCATGCACGCGTGCCTGATGCTCGACGGGCGCATGCTCATGGCCTCCGATACGCCCGCGGGCATGCCGCAGCCGAAAATGGCGAGCTTCGCGCTCGCGCTCAACTACGCCACGGCCGACGAGGCCCGGAAGATCTTCGACAAGCTCGCCGACGGCGGCAGCGTCACGATGCCGATGGCCGAGACCTTCTGGACCGATGCGTTCGGCATGCTGACCGACCGCTTCGGCACGCCCTGGATGGTCGGGGGCGGCCCGAAGCCGCGCCCCTGAACACGGGCAGCCGGCGCGGTAGATGACTTCTACGGCGCGCAGCTCCCGCCCGATGCCGCGATCAACCCGCGCAGCGCCGTCGTCGTCGCCGAGTCGGTGCCCGAGACCGCCGCGCGCGTGAACGTGCAGCCATAGGTCGGCTGCGCCACCACGGACGCGGTCGTCACATCGTCGCCGGCGGGGCGCGCACCGCCGCCCTCCCAGCGGATCATCGCGTCGAATGCCTCCACCTGCTCGGCGACCGTGAAGTCGCAATGGCTGATGCCGCGGATCGCCCGCGTCACGAGCAGGTTGCCCGTGCCGGCCGCATTCGCGCGGTTGCGGTACGCCTGGATCATGTGGAATGGAACGAACAGGTCGCCGAGGGTGTGGATCGCCACCACCGGCACCGTGATCTGGCCGTTGACCTTCGGAATCCAGCGCAGGCCGTCGCGGCGCAGCCGGTTCGCGTCGGGGTCGGCCGTGACTTTCTGCGCGGCCGCATTGATGGCCGCGCTCGCCGCCGTGTCGCCGTCGATCGTGTAGGTGATTGCGGTCGTGTCGGTGCCGTCCTTGTCGAGGATGCCGTTGATCGTGCCGTCGCTGCCGAAGGTGCCGTAAGCCGACGGGAACGAGCCGCCGCGCTGCAGCCCGAGGCGGAACAGCGGACGCTCGCCGCCCGTGAGGTTCTTCAGGATGCCGACGTAGCGTTCGCCGAGCACCGGGGTGGGCGTGATGGGCGAGGTCGCCGTGGCCGCGGCCGGCGCCACCGTCCACAGGGCCGTGTTCACCTGCGTCGCGATCTCGGGCCAGCGCGTCAGCGGGACCGCCGGCACGCCCGCGACCGTCTGCGCCGCGATCTGCATGGCGGTGAAGGTGTCGAAGAGCGCGGTGTCGCCGGTCACGCCGCACATCGGCACCGCGCCGGCATAGGCGACCTTGTTGCGCGCCGTGGCGAGCGCTTCGGCTTCCACCGCCGCGGCCGCGACGTGGCCGCCCATCGAATGGCCGGTGATGTAGATCTTGCTCGGGGCCGCGAGCGTGCGGCCGTTGTCCGCGGCGATGCGCACGAAGGCGTTGGCAAGCGCGTTGGTGTCCTCGATGCCGGCGCGCACGTCGTAGTAGTTCTTCGAATAGGTCGATGCGGCCCACGCGTAGCCGTTCTCGATCAAATACCTGCGCAGCGCGGAGGGCGTCGTCACGGTGAGGTTGTCGCCCGTGCCGGCATAGCCGTGCGCGTACATCACGAGCCGGCCGTTCCAGTTGGCCGGGACTTCCATGCGGTAGCCCGCGCCGTTGAGCGTGCCGGTCCAGCGGCTGGTCGCGGGCAGCGCGCCGCCGGTCGACGTCGTGCCGGTCAGGGCGCGGAAGCTCGCCGCGCCGCTCGCGGACGCCTCGAAGTCCGGGTAGGCCGTCGTGTTGCTGAACGGCACGACGGCGAAGGTGGTTCGGTTGTCCTGCGCGCGCGGCAGTTCGGTTCCGTCGTTGTCGTTGCCTCCGCCGCAGGCGGCGAGCGCGGCAGCGGCGAGGAGGGCAAGGGCTGCGCGTTGGACGCGCGAGTGGGTGGCGGGCAGCATGGATGTCTCCTTGAGTTTGCTTCACCTCGCCCGCCTGTGATCCGGCGGGTCGCCGGCTTCGTCGTTCTACACGAGCGCGCAAGCGGCGAGGTGACGCCTTGGCGGCAGCGGGGCTCCGGGCTTTCCCTGATCGCATGCCGCGAGCGGACGGTCGAGTCGGTTCACAATGCCCGGGTTGCCACTCGGAGAATCGTCATGCGCCACATCGCCCTTGCCGCCACCGCCGTCCTGCTCACCGCCTGTGCGTCCGGCCCCTATTACTCGCCCGGCGGCGTGCCGCCCGTCATGCCGAATCCCGGCGCGCAGGTTGTTCATCCGCTCGCCCGCTCCGCGACGTATGCGTGCGAGGACCTGACGACGATCGTGCTCACGGAAGGGCAGCGCGATGCGCGTGCGATGCTCAACAGCGGCCTCGAGCTGGGGCTCGCGCAGCAGCCCGGCGGCCGCTTCGGCGCGCCGCCTTATGAGTTCAGGGCGGCGGGGAGTGAAGGGACCTGGATCAACCAGGGGAAGGTGATGCGGTGCCGGGTGAGGTGAAACCCCTCTACTTCCCGAACGAATCCTTCATCCCCGTCACGCGGTTGAACACCGCCGCCTCTCCCTCGCGGTGATCCTTCCGGTCCGCCACGAAGTACCCGTGCCGCTCGAACTGGAACTTCTCGTCGGGCTTCGCCGCGGCCAGTGACGGCTCGACATAGGCCGTGACCACGCGCAGGCTGTCGGGGTTGATCTCCTCCAGGAAATCCCTGTCGCCGGTGCCCGGCTGGGGCACGGCGAACAGGCGGTCGTAGAGGCGGACTTCGGCCTTCACGCCGTCGGCGACGCCGACCCAGGTGATGTTGCCCTTGACCTTGATCGCGTCGGCGCCGGGGGTGCCGCTCTTGGTGTCCGGCACCAGCGTCGCCTGCACCTCGACCAGCACGCCCGAGGCGTCGCGCGTGGCCCCGATGCACTCGATCACGTGCCCGTATTTCAATCGCACCTTGTTCCCCGGGAACAGGCGGAAGAACCCCTTGGGCGGGGTATCTTCATAGTCGGTGCGCTCGATCCACACCTTGCGCCCCAGCGTGAACTCGCGTCGGCCGCGCTCGGGCGCGTGCGGATGGACCGGCGCCGAGCACGCGTCGAGAAAGCCCGCGCCCATCAGCGCGTCCCAGTTCGTGATGACGAGCTTCACTGGATCGAGCACCGCCATCGCGCGTGCCGCCTTCGCGTCGAGATCGTCGCGCAGCGCGATCTCGAGCGTGGAGTAGTCGATCCAGCTGTCGGCCTTGCTCACGCCGATGCGCTCGGCGAACAACTGCAGCGATTCGGGCGTGTAGCCGCGGCGGCGCAGGCCCACGATGGTCGGCATGCGGGGATCGTCCCAGCCGCTCACGTGGCCCTCGTCGACCAGCTGCTTGAGCTTGCGCTTGCTCGTGATCACGTAGGTGAGGTTCAGCCGCGCGAATTCATGTTGGCGCGGCGGCGGCGTGTTGACGAGCCCGCCCTCGGCGAGATGCTCCACCAGCCAGTCGTAGAAGGGCCGCTGGTCCTCGAACTCCAGCGTGCAGATGCTGTGGGTGATGTTCTCCAGCGCGTCCTCGATCGGATGCGCGAAGGTGTACATGGGGTAGATGCACCACTTGCTGCCGGTGTTGTGGTGCTCCGCGTGCTTGATGCGGTAGATGGCCGGGTCCCGCAGGTTGATGTTGGGACTCGCCATGTCGATCTTCGCGCGCAGCACCGCCGCGCCGTCGGCGAGCTTGCCGTCGCGCATGTCGCGCAGGCGCTGCAGGTTCTCCTGGATCGAGCGCGAACGGTAGGGGCTGTCGACGCCGGGGCGAGAGAAGTCGCCCCGGTTCACGCGCATCTCCTCGGCCGACTGTTCGTCGACATAGGCATGGCCCGCCTCGACCAGGTACTCGGCCGCCCGGTACATGAAGTCGAAGTAGTCGCTCGCGTGGTAGTCGTGGTCCGTGCCGTTGGCGTCCCAGCGGAAGCCCAGCCAATGCACTGCGTCGCGGATCGCGTCGACGTATTCCTGGTCTTCCTTCTCCGGGTTGGTGTCGTCGAAGCGCAGGTGGCACACGCCGCCGTAGTCCCGCGCAAGCCCGAAGTTCAGGCAGATGCTCTTGGCATGGCCCACATGCAGGTAGCCGTTGGGCTCGGGCGGGAACCGGGTGCGGATCTTCGCGGGGTCGGGCTCGCCCGCCTGGTGGTGCGCCCTGTCGCCGGGCGTGCCGCCCCAGCGGCGGGCGGCGTACGTGCCCTGGTCGAGGTCGCGTTCGATGATCTGCCGCAGGAAATTGCTCGGCCGGGGGACGTTCTTGTTGCTGTCGACAGGGGAAGCCATAGGGTTCCGATTCTGTCATGCGGCCGAGCCGCGGCCCGCGCAGGGGATTAGGGCTTGGGCCGCCTGCGCGAACCTTCCCAGCCCAGCTGGGGGCCGGACATGAGTTCCTTCTGGCGCAACTGTGCCCGCAGGTACGGCCGCACGCTCTCCGAACCGTAGCCGCTGCGACCCGCGTCTTCCTCATCGGCCGTCGCTTCGGCGCGGCCGATTCCGCTGCCCTGCAGGCGGATGCCCGAGCGGATCGCCGCGGGTCGTCGTCGACCGGGGTCCGGGCCCCGGCTGGGTTTGTCTTTGTCGTTCATGGCTTGTCCTCTGGTCCTTGTCTCTGTTGCCGCAAGGTTAAGGCCGGTGACAAAGTTGGCATGCCGTCCATCTACGGTCGTGCAGGTCGGACAGGGTTGACGCAGCCATGAAAAAAAAGAACCCCCAGGCTAGTGGACCTGGGGGTAACAATGCCAGTCGCGGGACGGAGGGCCGGACCAGCTCACCCCGGAGGAGGAGGGGACTCAGAGGAGTCGGGGTGATCCTGACGAAAACCAACGCGTTGTTGCTTTGCTTCTAGAGACCGCGCCTTTCGCTCGATTCGATGCCGGCCCACAAGCCGGACTTCGGCGACGCCAGGTTTCGCTGGAGCGACTCCCGCATCACCACCTCGGCTCGGCTGGGCGAGTTCGCCCGGCTCTGCCATTCGTCCTGCGTCGGACCCGTCAGCGCGATCAGCGCCGCGGTTCCCACGATCAACCCCGCTCCATACGCACCGGTGAGGGCCACCTTGGCGCACGATCCGGGGACGCCGTGCAAGAACATGGACGTAGTAGAGCCGCCCGATGCGACGAAGCTTGTAGGACGACGCCCACGCGCGTTGACGGACGAATTCCAGAGGCGCGGGCTCGCCGCCTGCGTGCGGCGGCGCCGTCGCCGACCCCGGCTACATCGCCTTGAAGCGATGGGCGTACAGCCGGCTTACCGCCAGCTTCTCGGCGCGGCCGCGCAGCGCCAGGTGCAGCTTGCCCGCTTCGTCGCGGCTCACGGCGTCGATGGCGGTCGCGCGCACGATGGTGCCGCGGTGGATCTGCCAGAACGCCTGCGCGTCGAGCTGGGGCAGCAGCTCTTTGAGCGGGGTGCGCAGCAGGTATTCGTGACCCTCCGTGAGCACGCGCACGTACTTGTCGGCGGCTTCGAAGTACAGCACGTCCTCGATGGACACCATGCGGATCGAATTGCCCACGCCGACCTGCAGCACCTCGAGCGGCCGGGCCGCGGGTGCAGCAGCCGTGGAGGGCGAGACCGGCGTGGCGCCCAGCAGATGCCGCAGCTTCTCGAGGGTGTCGTCGACGGACCCGGCCTCGCGGCTCGCCAGGCACGCCTTCACGCGCTGCACGGTCTTCTCGAGTCGCTCCGGCTGGACCGGCTTGAGCAGGTAGTCGACGGCCTGCGCCTCGAAGGCCTGCACCGCGTACTGGTCGTAGGCCGTCACGAACACGAGCGCCGGGAAAGGCCGGGACGCCGGCCACTCGTCCGCGATCTCCGCCGCGGCGTCCATGCCGCTTTGCCCCGGCATGCGGATGTCCAGGAACAGCACGTCGGGCAGGCGGGCGAGCGCTTCGGCGACCGCGGAGCGGCCATCGCCCACGATGGCCACGACCTGCATCTCGGGGAAGGCGCGCGCGAGCTCGGCCTGCAGCGCCTGCGCGAGCAGCGGTTCGTCTTCGGCGATGAGTGCGGTGGGCATGGCGACCTATGACGATTGCAGGGGCAGCGTGACGATGGCACGGGCGCCGGCCTCCGGCGTCGCGTCGAACGACAGCGACGCGCCGCTGCCGTACAGGGTGGCGAGGCGCTCGCGGATCTGCGTGAGGCCGAAGCCCTTGCCGGCCGTGGGCGCATCGGCGGCGCCAACGCCCGTGTCCGTCACTTCGAGGATGAGCGTTGCGCCCACCGCCGTCGCGCGGACGTCGATGCGCCCGCCGCCCACCTTCGGCTCCAGGCCATGCTGGATGCTGTTTTCGACGAGCGGCTGGAGCACCAGCGTGGGCACGAGCGCCTGCGCGAGTTCGGGCGGCAGGTGCAGCTCGTACGCCAGGCGCGGGCCCATGCGCACGGCCATGAGCTCGAGGTAGTCGCGCAGCCGGTCGAACTCCGCGCGCAGGGTGTGCCGCGGCGCGCGCGAAGCCGCAAGCGTGGCGCGCAGGTACGCGATCATGTGGTCGAGCATGCGCTGCGCCCGCTGCGGATCGACGCCGATCAGCGCGCGCAGGTTGGCGAGCGTGTTGAACAGCATGTGCGGCTCGAGCTGGCTTTCCAGCAGCTTGAGCCTCGCCTCGTCGGCGAGCCGCCGCGTTTCGCCCATCTTGCGTTCGAGGTAGGAGCTTCGGCTGCGGCTGTAGAAGTAGTAGCTGCCGACCAGGCCCGCGATCACGGTAATGAGCAGCGTGCTGCGGAAGTCGGCCTCGCGGTTGTGGCGCATGCCCGGGGTGCACAGGCCCATCGCCGGGCAGATGAGGTCGCCCAGCGCCCGGCCGACGACGAAGCCCGCGGCGATGCCGGCGGCGACCAGCGCGAAGCCGATCCAGCCGCGCGGCCACCCGGTCTCGGCGGCGGAGGGGAAGAAGTGCCGCCCGATGTCGATCACGAACCAGATGGTGATGCCGATACACAGCGAGAACACCACCGCCGGCGCGTATGGCTGCTGCGGCGCGAAGCCGTAGTGGAGGGTCGCGATGGCGAGGCAGAACGCGATGGCCTGCAGCAGGTGCTGCAGCTTCGAGATCCAGTCGATTCGCATGCGCCCCGCCGCGTTTATCGCTGCTGCTCGCGCTGCAGCCGCTCGCGCTCCCTCTGCACGAGGCTCTCGCGCAGGCCACTGCCCTGTCCGAGCACGAACACCGACAGGCCGTGCAACAGGAGACCCAGGCCCCAGCCGAGCAGCGGAAAGATCGACCAAGGGCGGTGGCCGAAGCCGTAGACCGAGACCGCGAAGATGAAGAAGTTCACGACCACGTAGACGGCGGCATGGATGTACCAGCCCAGCTTGGCGCCGGCGCGCTTGCGCGCGAGCCGTTCGATCTCTTCGGGGGTGCGTACGGTCGTCATGGTGGAGGAGCTTATCAAGGGTTGTGCGGTGTTCATGCGGCCAGCGTGCCGCGGTTGCGAAGGAGGCGCCATGCGGCATAGCCGAGGGCGGCGACGGCGAGCATCGCGAGCAGCTGCGAGCCGCTCGTGATGCCGAGGAACCTTCCGATCATGCGATTCGGCAGCATCGTGAAGAACCCGGCGATGAGGCAGGCGGCGATGTAGAGACCCTTCATCGTCTTGCGATGCAGGGAAATCCGGCCGCGCGCCAGCGCGACGAAGGCGAGGACCAGCATGCCGAGCGTCACCGGAATCAGCAGGTGGATCGGCGAGAAGCCCGCGATGTTCGGCCCCGCGCCGCTGCGGATGAAGATCGCGGAGACGGCGGTGGCGATCATGAGCGTCACCCAGGCGTAGCCGGCGGCGCGGTGCAGCCTGGGCCTGGCCGCGCCGGCGCGGCGGGCCCAGAGGGCGACGGGGCCGAGGACGAGCGCGCCGAGGGCGGACGCGACGTGGATGGCGATGGCGGGGCTGGGGTCCATGGGGTTTCTCCGGGATCGATGGGATGGACTGTGGCCGGCCGCAGTGCCGCAGGCGACCTCGAGGGGACGAAACGACGCAGGCGCGTGGCGAAACGCGCCCGGACTGGCGCGAAATGCAGACGCTTTACGCAGCGGACATGAAACACCGGGTGCGGTTTTGTAAGCCCCTTCCTACAATTGCGCCTCATGAAGAAGTTCTCATGGAAGCTGCCGCTCGGTCTCCTCGTGTTGCTGCTGGCCGCGGGCGGCGGCGCATGGTGGTGGACGCAGGCGCGTACTGTGCCGGTGGCGTACCGCACGGCCGTCATCGAGCGCGGCGCCCTGCAGTCCACCGTGTCGGCCTCGGGCACCGTGAACTCGGTGACGCAGGTGTCGGTGGGCACGCAGGTGTCGGGGCAGATCAAGGAGCTTCACGTCGACTTCAACTCGGAAGTGAAGGCGGGGCAGCTGATCGCCATGATCGATCCGGAGACCTTCGAATACCGGGTGCGGCAGGCGAGCGCGGATGTGGATGCGGCGCGCTCGGCGGTGCTGACGGCCGAGGCCAACCGCGCCGCGGCCGGCGCCGCGATCTCGCGTGCCAAGGTCGACCTGGCCGAGGCGCAGCGCGACCTGGAGCGAAAGAAGCTCCTGGTCGAGAAGCAGTTCATCGCGCAGAGCGAGGCCGACCGCGCGCAGGCGCTGGTCAATACGACGCGCGAGGCGCTCAAGTCGACCGAGGCGCAGCAGGGCGTGACCGATGCGCAGGTGAAGAGCGCGCAGGCGAACGTGGTGCAGCGGCAGGCGGCGCTCGCGCAGGCGCAGGTGGACCTGACGCGCACGAGGATCACCTCGCCGGTCAACGGCATCGTCATCAAGCGCGCGATCGAGAAGGGTCAGACGGTGGCCGCGAGCCTGCAGTCGCCCGAGCTGTTCGTGATCGCGCAGAACCTGCAGGACATGCAGGTGGATGCGAGCATCGACGAGAGCGACGTCGGCCGCATCCGCATGGGGCAGCGCGCCACCTTCACGGTCGATGCGTTTCCGGGCCAGAGTTTCGAAGGCGAGATCCGGCAGGTGCGCAAGGCCGCGCAGAACGTGGCGAACGTGGTCACCTACATCGCGGTGATCGGCTTCTCGAACACGGCGGGGCGGCTGCTGCCGGGCATGACGGCGAACGTGCGCGTGGTGACGGACACGCGCGAGAGCGTGCTGAAGGTGCCGAACGCGGCGCTGCGCGTGCGGCTCGCGGGCGTGGAGCCGCCGCAACGGGCCGCGTCGGGCACGACGACGTCCGGCACGTGGTCCTTGTTCCCTCAGGCGTTCGCGCAGGGCGGGCCGCCGGGGGGCGGCGGCGGCGGCGGACTCGCGGCGATGCGCGAGCGGCTCGCATCCGAGCTGCAACTGAGTGCCGATCAGCTCGCGAAGCTCGATGCGATCGCGCAGGAGATGCGGCCGAAGTTCGGCGCGATCCGCGACCTGCCCGAGGATCAGCGCGGGGCCGCGCGCGACAAGGCGCTGGCCGAGATGCGCGGCAAGATCAACGCGATGCTCGATGCGAAGCAGAAAACGAAGTACGCGGAGATGCAGCAGCAGGGGCAGCGTGCGGGTGGGCCGGGGGCGCCGTCCGGGCCGCGCGGGCCGGGGCCCCAGGCGGGAGCGCCGCAGGGTGGCGGGCCTGCCGGTGCGCAAGCGCGAGGCGGCGCATCGCAGGCCGGGGGACCGCAGGCCGCGGGTCCGTCGGCGGCCGCTCCGTCGGGAGGCCCCGCTGCCGCGTCGCCCGCACCGGGCGGCCGCGCGGTTCCCCCGCCGGCGCCCGGCATGTCCGGACCCGCCGCCGAATTCCGCAACCGTCTCGTGACCGAACTCGCGCTCACGCCGCCGCAGATCGAGAAGGTCGATTCGATCTACGCCGATGCGCGGCCCAAGTTCGGCCAGCTGCGGGAGCTTCCGGCCGAGGAACGGCCCAAGGCGCGCGAGCGGATCTCCGCCGAGGTGCGGGCGCGCATCGGCGACCTGCTCACGCCCGAGCAGAAGACGAAATACACCGCCATGCTGGCCGAAGCGGGCAGCCGCACGAGCACGCGCGGCCGGATCTACCTGCTCGGCGCGGACGGAAAGCCGAAGGCGTTCAACGTGCGGCTGGGCATCACCGACGGCACGAGCACCGAGCTGCTGATCGCACCGAACGCGCCGGACGCGGGCGAGCTGAAGGAAGGCGCGCGGGTCGTGACCGGCATTGCCGGCGCCGGGGCGGCCAACGCAGCGAGGCCGGCGCAAGGCCCGCGCATGCCGTTCTGACGCGGGCGCGAGGAAGTCATGGCGCTCATCGAAGCCCGCGAGCTCACCAAGGTCTACACCATGGGCGACCAGACCGTGCATGCCCTGCGCGGCGTGTCGCTCGACATCGAGGCGGGCGAGTTCGTCGCGATCATGGGCGCGTCGGGTTCGGGCAAGTCGACCTTGATGAACATCCTCGGCTGCCTCGACCTGCCGACGCAGGGCGAGTACCGGCTCGCCGCGGAAGCGGTGGAGACGATGCGGCCGGACCAGCTCGCGTCGATTCGCAATCGCCGCATCGGCTTCGTGTTCCAGCAGTTCAACCTGCTGCCGCGCACGAGCGCGGTCGAGAACGTGGAGTTGCCGATGGTCTATGCGGGCGTGAAAGCCGCGGAGCGCCGCGACCGTGCGATGGCCTCGCTCGCGAAGGTCGGCCTCGCGCAGCGCTGGAGCCACACGCCTTCGGAACTCTCCGGCGGCCAGCAGCAGCGCGTGGCCATCGCCCGCGCCCTCGTGAACGAGCCGCAGCTGATATTGGCCGACGAGCCCACGGGCGCGCTCGACTCCCAGACCAGCGAAGACATCATGCGCCTGCTCACCGACCTCAACGACCAGGGCATGACGGTCGTCCTCGTCACGCACGAAAGCGACATCGCCGCCTGGGCACGTCGCAAGATCGTCTTCCGCGACGGCCACATCGTCGAAGATAGATTGAATAAATTGGGGTCGGATCCCGATTTCCGCCTTCGCGGGAATGACGCGGTCGCCGCATGAACTCGCTCGCCGCCCTTCGGTCCGCCCTGCGCGCGCTCGCGGCGAACAAGCTGCGCAGCGTGCTCACCATGCTGGGCATCATCATCGGCGTCGGCGCGGTCATCACGATGATCGCCGTCGGCCGCGGGGCGACCGAGCGCGTGCAGGAGCAGATGAAGGGGCTGGGCTCCAACATCATGCTGGTGCTGCCCGGCGGCGTCACGGCGGGCGGGGTGCGGCTCGGCGCGCAGACGGGGCAGGCGCTCACCGAGGAAGACGCCTATTCGATCGCGCGCGAAATCCCCGAAGTGCAGGTGGCCGCACCCACACTGCGCACCGGCGCGCAGGTGGTGGTGGGCAACACCAACTGGAGCACCTCGATCTTCGGCACGACCAACGACTACTTCGAGGCGCGCGAATGGTCGCTCGCGTCCGGCCGCCAGTTCGAGCAGGCCGAGATCGCAGGCTCCGCCAAGGTCGCGATCATTGGGCAGACCGTCGCGCAGCAGCTGTTCGGCGACGCCGATCCGCTCGACCAGGTCATCCGCGTGAAGAAGGTGCCCGTCACCATCGTCGGCCTCCTGGAGAAAAAGGGCCAGAACTCCATGGGGCAGGACCAGGACGACGTGGTCGTCGTCCCGATCAGCACGTACCGCAACCGCGTGCAGGGGTCGAGCGCGGGCAAGCTCAAGCGCATCGGTTCCGTGAGCGTGAAGGTACGCGAAGGGCAGGACATGAAGGCGGTGGAGGAAAGCATCAAGGAACTGCTTCGCCAGCGCTTCAAGGTGCAGCCCGGCGCGGACGATCCGTTCTCCATCCGCAACCTCACCGAGATCCTGCAGGCGCAGGAGGCATCGAGCCGAGTGATGACGATGCTGCTCGCGGCCGTGGCCGGCATCAGCCTCGTGATCGGCGGCATCGGCATCATGAACATCATGCTGGTGAGCGTGACCGAGCGCACGCGCGAGATCGGCCTGCGCATGGCCGTCGGCGCGCGGGGCAAGGACATCCTCACGCAGTTCCTGATCGAGGCCGTCACGCTGTCCCTGATCGGCGGCGCCATCGGCATCGCCATCGGCGGTGTGGCGACCTGGGCCGTGGGCCAGTTCGCGGGCTGGCAGGTGAGCATCACGGCCTCCTCGATCGTGCTCGCCGCCGGCTTCTCGGCATTCGTGGGCATCTTCTTCGGCTTCTATCCCGCGCGGCGTGCGTCGCAACTGCTGCCGATTCAAGCTCTGCGCTACGAGTAGCCCCGCGCGGGCGCGCGCAAGGCGGAGAACCTAAACTCCTGCCTCATGACGCACCCTACAAGCTCCGGACCCCGTCACGCCATCCTCCGCGAAGTCGGCCTGCGCGACGGCCTGCAAAGCGTCGCGACGATCGTTCCCACGGCGGCCAAGCTCCAGTGGATCCGCGACGCCTACGACGCGGGCGAACGCGAGATCGAAGTCGGCTCCTTCGTGCCGCCGCGCCTGCTGCCGCAGCTCGCGGACACGGCCGAAGTCCTTGCCTTCGCGCAGACGCTGCCGGGGCTCAAGGCCTCCGTCCTGGTGCCCAACCTCAAGGGCGCCGAGCGCGCCATCGAGTGCAAGGCCGAGGCGATGCTGCTGCCGCTGTCGGCCAGCTACAAGCACAGCCTCGCCAACCTGCGCAAGACGCCCGAGGAGGTGGTTGCCGACATCGCGCGCATCCGCGATGCGCGGGACGCGATGGGTGCGAAGACGAAGATCGAAATCGGCATTTCCACCGCCTTCGGCTGCACGATCCAGGGCGACGTTCCCGAGGACGAAGTCGTGCGCCTCGTGAAGGCCGTGCTCGACGAAGGCGTCGACGCGGTGGGCCTCGCCGACACGGTGGGCTATGCCGACCCCGCGCAGGTGAAGCGCCTGTACGAGAAGGTGCTGCGCGTGGCGGGCGACAAGCTCGACTGCGCGCACTTCCACGACACGCGCGGCCTGGGCCTTGCGAACTGCTTCGCGGCGTGGGAGATGGGCATCCGCCGCTTCGATGCGTCCATCGCCGGCATCGGCGGCTGCCCGCATGCGCCGGGCGCGAGCGGCAACGTCGCCATGGAAGACGCCGCGTACATGTTCGCGAGCATGGGCGTGGACACCGGCCTGGATTTCGACAGGCTGATCGCGCTGCGCGGCCGCGTGGGGCAGTGGCTGCAGGGCGAGGCGCTGCACGGCAACGTGTGGCGCGCGGGCCTGCCGAAGACGATGAAGAAGGAGGCCGAGCATGCCTGAGCCGACCCCTGAGGTCCCGCAGCCGCTGAAGGGCCTGCGCGTCGTCGAGTTCACCCACATGGTGATGGGCCCCACCTGCGGCATGGTGCTCGCGGACATGGGCGCCGAGGTCATCAAGGTCGAACCCGTGGCCGGCGAGAACACGCGCCGGCTGCTCGGCGCGGGCGCGGGCTTCTTCCCCATGTTCAACCGCAACAAGAAGAGCATCGGCCTCGACCTGCACAACGCCGAGGGCGTCGAACTCGCGCGCCGGCTGTGCGCGACGGCCGACGTGGTGGCCGAGAACTTCAAGCCCGGCACGATGGTCAAGTACGGCCTCGACTACGACTCCCTGGCGAGGACGAACCCGAAGCTGATCTACGCCAGCCACAAGGGCTTCCTGCCCGGCCCCTACGACCACCGCACCGCGCTCGACGAAGTGGTGCAGATGATGGGCGGCCTGGCCTACATGACCGGCCGTCCCGGCGACCCGCTGCGCGCGGGCTCCAGCGTCAACGACATCATGGGCGGCCTCTTCGGCGCGATCGGCGTGCTCGGCGCGCTGGTGCAGCGCGGCATCACGGGCAAGGGCATGGAAATCCAGTCCGCGCTGTACGAGAACAACGTGTTCCTCGTCGGCCAGCACATGCTGCAGTTCGCCATGACCGGCAAGCACCCGGCGCCGATGCCCGCGCGAATCAGCCCCTGGGCGATCTACGACGTGTTCTCCGTCGGCAACGGCGAGGAGCAGATCTTCCTGGCGGCCGTGAGCGATGCGCAGTGGCGGGGTTTTTGCGATGCGCTGGGCTTCGCGGACCTGAAGGCCGAGCCCGAGCTGGCCACCAACAACCAGCGCGTCGAGCAGCGCCCGCGCCTGCTGAAGACGCTCGGCGAGCGCCTGCGCCATCGCAGCGCGTCCGAGCTGGCATCGCTGATGGAGAAGGCGGGCTTGCCCTTTGCCCCGATCCGAAAACCCGAAGACCTGTACGATGACGAACACCTGCTCGCCACGGGCGGCCTGGCGGACATGACCCTGCCGGACGGCCCGAAGGCGGGCGAGAAGGTGAAGACCACGCTGTTCCCCATCACGATGGAGGGGCAGCGCCTCGGCGTCCGCCTGGACCCGCCGCGGCTGGGCGAACACAGCCGCGAGCTGCTCGCCGGCCTCGGACTCGCGGATGCCGAGATCGACGAACTGCGCGCCAAGGCCATCGTGGCCTGAGCGCGCCATGTTCATGTCCATGTATTTGCACCAGGAGACACCCCCACCATGAACCGCCGCCAATTCACGCAGACCGCGCTGACCTCCCTCGCATCGTTCGCCGCCGTCGGCGGCGCAATCTCGCCGCTGGCGGCCTTCGCGCAGTCGGGCACCGTCAAGTTCGTCCTGCCCAACGCCACGGGCTCCGGCGTCGACGCGATCACGCGCGCCGCCGCGCCCGCGCTCGGCCGGGCGCTCGGCGCCAACGTGGTGGTCGAGAACCAGCCCGGCGCGGGCGGCGTGCTCGGCCTGCAGACGCTCGCGAAGTCGGCGCCGGACGGCAGCACGCTGTCGGTCGTGTCGAACAACGTCGTGATCTTCCCGAGCGTCCTGAAGTCGCTGCCTTTCGACATGCCCGGCGACTTCACGCCCATCGCGGTGGTCGGCTCCACGCCCATGGTGCTCGTAGCCAACCCGTCGAAGGTGGCGGCGAGCAACGGCCGCGAATTCATCGCCCTGCTCAAGGGCAAGCCGGGCCAGTACAACTTTGGCTCCGGCGGCAACGGCACCATCCTGCACCTTGCCGGGGAGCTTGTGATGGAGGCCGCCGGCACGTCGGCCAAGCACATCCCGTACAAGGGCGTCGGTCCGATGGTGACCGACCTGCTGGGCGGCCAGATCGACTTCGCCGTGGCCGCGCTGCCGAGCGTGCAGCAGCACATCCGCTCGGGCGCCGTCAAGGCGATCGGCACGCTCACGCCGCAGCGCGTGGCCGCCGCGCCCGAGGTCGCGACCTTCGCCGAACAGGGCCTGAACAATTTCTCCGTCGAGGCGTGGTTCGCCGTGATCGGCCCGAAGGGCATGTCGGCCGCCAACGTGAAGAAGGCGCACGACGCCGTGGTGGCCGCCTTCGCCGACCCGGCGGTGCGCGAGACGATGGCCAAGCAGGGCAACACCATCGCCATCAGCACGCCCGAGCAGGCGCAGGCCGCCTTCCGCGCGGAACTCGCGAAGTACGCGGCGCTCGTGAAGAAGGTGGGCCTCGAGCCCCAGTGATCGGCGGCCACGGCGATAATCCGCGCTTCTATCAAGCGAGGGAGCGCGCGTGGATCTGCTGTTGCTGCTGAAGGCGGCCGTCATGGGGGTGGTGGAGGGGCTCACCGAGTTCCTTCCCATCTCCAGCACCGGGCACCTCATCCTGGCGGGCGCGCTGCTGGGCTTCGACGACGAGAAAAGCAAGGTCTTCGACATCGCGATCCAGACCGGCGCGATCCTCGCCGTCATCATCGTGTACTGGCAGAAGATCCGCACGGTGGTCGCCGGCCTGCCCACGCAGGCGCAGGCGCGGCGCTTCACGGCCAACGTCGCCATCGGCTTCTTCCCCGCCGTCGTCCTCGGCCTGGCGCTGGGCAAGGCGATCAAGGAACACCTCTTCACGCCGGGCGTGGTCGCCACCGCCTTCATCATCGGCGGCTTCATCATCCTCTGGGCCGAGCGGCGCACGCAGTCGCATGTGCGCGTGCAGGAGGCCGACGACATGACCTGGAAGGACGCGCTGAAGGTCGGCCTGGTGCAGTGCCTCGCGATGATCCCCGGCACGAGCCGCAGCGGCGCCACGATCATCGGCGGCATGCTGCTGGGGCTGTCTCGCAAGGCCGCGACCGATTTCTCCTTCTACCTTGCCATTCCGACCCTGATCGGCGCGGGCGCGTACAGCCTGTTCAAGGAGCGGCACCTGCTTTCCGTGGCCGACCTGCCGATGTTCGGCGTGGGGCTGGTGTTCTCGTTTCTCAGCGCGTGGGTGTGCGTGCGCTGGCTGCTGCGCTACATCTCGAGCCACAGCTTCGTGCCCTTCGCCTGGTATCGCATCGCGTTCGGCGTGATCGTGCTGGCGACCTCGATGACCGGGCTCGTGCAGTGGCAAGCCTGAGGTCTGCGCTGCACCGGGGGATCGCGACGAGCGTGAAATTGGCCTAGGGTCTTCTGGGCACGGGAGTTGCTTGGGGCTTGTCGCAAGACAACCGAACCCCAGGAGACCCCGCATGATCCCCAGCAAGCGCCGATTCGCGACCGCCATGGCGGCGGCCGCCCTCGCAATCGGCTTCGGCGGCGCGCACGCGCAAGCCGCCCTCGACAACGTGATGAAGGCGAAGAAGATCGTCATCGCCATCCCCACCGACTTCCCGCCCTACGGCTTCGTCGGCGTGGACCTCAAGCCGCAGGGGCTGGACATCGACATGGCCAACTACATCGGCGCGAAGCTCGGCGTGCCGGTGGAACTGGTGCCGGTGACAAGCGCCAACCGCATTCCGTACCTGCAGACGAACAAGGCGCACCTGGTCATCTCCACGCTCGGCAAGAACCCGGAGCGCGAGAAGGTGATCGACTTCACCGTCGCCTATTCGCCGTTCTTCCAGGCCGTGTTCGCGCCCAAGTCGCTCAACGTCAAGAGCTTCGCCGACCTGGCCGGAAAGAGCGTCGCCGTGACGCGCGGCGCGATCGAGGACCAGGAGCTCACCAAGGTCGCGCCGCCCAAAGCCGACATCAAGCGTTTCGAGGACAACAACGCCACTGTCTCCGCCTTCGTGTCGGGGCAGACGCAGGTGATCGCGACCGGCGCGTCGGTCGCCGGCAACATGATGCAGCGCAACCCGCAGCTCGGCGCCGAATACAAGCTGCTGCTGAAGGACAGTCCCAATTTCATCGGCGTGGCCAAGGGCGAGGACAAGCTGCGCCTGAAGGTCAACGAGATCATCGTGGCGGGCAAGAAGGCCGGCGACATCGACAAGATGGCGCAGAAGTGGCTGGGCCGCCCGGCCGGCACGCTGCCCGAGTAAGGCGCGAGCGGACCGCCGCGTGCGCATCGCGCTCGACTTCGCCGCCGTGCTGTCGCAGTGGCCGCTGCTGCTGCACGGCGTGGCGTGGACGCTCGGCCTCACCGTGATCTCGGCCATCGCCGGCATCGCGGTGGGCGTCGCGGCGGCCTGGGCGCGCATCCACGGGCCGACGTGGCTCGCCGCACTCGCGGGCGCCTACGTCGAGCTGGTGCGCAACACGCCTTTCATCGTGCAACTGTTCTTCGTGTTCTTCGGCCTGCCCGCGGCCGGAGTGAAGCTGTCGCCCGAAGCGGCGTCGATCATCGCGATGGTGGTGAACCTCGGCGCGTATGCCACCGAGATCATCCGCGCCGGCGTGGAGGCCACGCCGCGCGGCCAGATCGAGGCCGCCATGAGCCTCGCGCTCACGCGCGCGCAGGTGTTCATGCGCGTCGTGCTGCCGCCCGCGCTGCGCAAGGTCTGGCCCGCGCTCGTGAGCCAGGTGATCATCGTCATGCTGGGTTCGGCGGTCTGCGGACAGATCGCCACGCAGGAACTGAGCTATGCCGCCAACCTGATCCAGAGCCGCAATTTCCGCGCGTTCGAAGCGTTCATCGTCGCGACGGCGATCTACCTGTTGCTCTCCATCGCCGTTCGCCGCCTGATGAACTGGCTCGGCCCGCGCTTTCTCTTCGGGCGTTGAGATGGTCGAGTTCTCCACCTGGGACATCGTGCGCAACCTGCTCCTGGCCGCGCGGTGGACGGTGCTGCTCTCGCTTATCGCCTTCGTCGGCGGCGGGCTCGTGGGGCTGGCGCTGCTGGTGGCACGGCTCACGCCCTCGCCCTGGGCGCGGCGCGCCGTCGGTGCGTACGTGCAGCTGTTCCAGGGCACGCCGCTGCTCATGCAGCTGTTCCTGGCGTACTTCGGCCTCGCGCTCTTCGGCATCGACACCTCGCCCTGGGTCGCGGCGGGTATCGCACTCACGCTCTACACCAGCGCATTCCTCGCCGAAATCTGGCGCGGCTGCGTCGATGCGATCCCGCGCGGCCAATGGGAAGCGGCGCGAAGCCTCGCGCTGAATTTCCGCGAGCAGTTGCGGCACGTCGTGCTGCCGCAGGCGCTGCGCATCGCGGTGCCGCCGACCGTGGGCTTTCTGGTTCAGGTCATCAAGGGCACCGCGCTCGCGTCCGTCATCGGCTTCGTGGAACTCACCAAGGCCGGCACGATGATCACCAACGCCACCTTCAAGCCCTTCGTCGTCTACAGCTTCGTCGCGCTGATGTATTTCGCCCTGTGTTATCCGATCAGCCTGTATGCGAAGCGCCTCGAAAGGAAGCTGAATGCCGCCCATCGTTGAGATCGCGGGCCTGCGCAAGTCCTATGGCGCGAACGAGGTGCTCAAGGGCATCGACCTCGCCGTGCAGCCCGGCGAGGTGATCGCCATCATCGGCAAGAGCGGCTCGGGCAAGAGCACGCTGCTTCGCTGCATCAACGGGCTCGAAGCCTTCCAGGCCGGCACGCTCACCGTCGACGGCAAGCCGCTGCTGCAGGACAATCCCGCCGCGATGCGCGAGCTGCGCCAGCGCGTGGGCATGATCTTCCAGAGCTTCAACCTGTTCCCGCACCTCTCGGTGGGCCGCAACGTGATGCTCGCGCCGACGCTCGTGAAGAAGACCGGCGGCGAGGCGGCCGCTGCGCAGGCGCGCAAGCTGCTCGAACGGGTGGGCCTCGCGGAGAAATTCGCGTCGATGCCCGATCAGCTTTCCGGCGGCCAGCAGCAGCGCGTGGCGATCGCCCGCGCGCTCGCGATGGAGCCGGCCGTTTTGCTGTGCGACGAGATCACCAGCGCGCTCGATCCCGAGCTCGTGGGCGAGGTGCTGAAGGTCGTGGAAGGTCTTGCCGACGAGGGCATGACCCTGCTCATGGTCACGCACGAAATGAACTTCGCGCGCAAGGTCGCCGATCGCGTGATCTTCATGCACCAGGGGCGCGTCCACGAGATGGGGCCGGCGCAGGACGTCTTCGGCAATCCGCGGTCGGCGGAGCTGCGGCAGTTTCTGTCGTCGCTGCATTGACCGCGAAACGCGGCACCGCCCCCGGGATCAGCCGTTAGATCAACCGCTCTTCCGGCCGCGTGATCTTCTTCAGCGGCTTGCTGCGCGTGTCGTCCACCTTCAGCGGCGTGTCGGTGTGCGCGTCGTCCCAGACCGGATCGTCGAGGCTGTCGAACACCTCGCGCAGCTTCTGCCCCCAGCTCGAATGCAGCATGCGGAAGTAAGGGTTCTGCATGTCGATGCACACCACCTTGTCTGTCTCGAAGCGGTTGGCCTCGTAGACCACCAGGTCGAGCGGGGGGCCGACCGAGAGGTTGGACTTCATCGTCGAATCCATCGACACGAGCGCGCACTTGGCGGCCTCGTCGAGCGCCGTCTCCGGCGTGATCACGCGGTCGAGCACAGGCTTGCCGTACTTGTATTCGCCGATCTGGAAGTAGGGCGTCTCGGGCGTCGCCTCGATGAAGTTGCCCGCCGAATAGACCTGGAACAGGCGCATGCCTTCGCCGCGGATCTGGCCGCCGAAGATCACGTTGACGTTGAACTCCACGCCGGCATGCTTCAGCGCCTTCGCGTCGCGGTCGTACACGTGCCGAACGGCCTGCCCGAGCACGCGGCAGGCATCGAACATGCTCGTGGCGTTCCAGATCGTGATGGGGTCGGACTCGTCGCTCTCCTTGAGCTGCTCGACCTGCAGCATCTCGCGCACCGACTGCGAGATGCTCAGGTTGCCCGCCGACAGCAGCACCATGAAGCGGTCGCCCGGCTTCTCGTAGACGATCATCTTGCGGAAGGTGCTGATGTTGTCCACACCCGCGTTGGTGCGCGAGTCGGAGAGGAAGACGAGTCCGTCGTTGAGTTTGATGCCGACGCAGTAGGTCATGTCTTGGCTGCCAGTTTCTTCAGGGAGTACAGCGCATCGAGGGCTTCGCGCGGCGTGAGCGCGTCGGGGTCCACGCCCGCCAGCGCCGCCTCGACGGCGCTGGGCGCCGCCGCCTCGGCCGCGGGCGGCGGGGCAAACAAGTCTACCTGCTCGCGCGCGTCGTCCTGGTGCTTTTCGAGTGCGGCCAAGGTATGGCGCGCATGGTTGACGACGACGGTCGGCATGCCCGCGAGGCGCGCGACCTGGATGCCGTAGCTGCGGCTGGCGGGGCCGCCCTGGATCTCGTGCAGGAAGACGATGTCGCTGCCCGACTCGGTCGCGCTCACATGGACGTTGACGGCGCAGTGATGCTTCGCGGGGAAATCCGTCAGCTCGAAATAGTGCGTCGCGAACAGCGTGAACGATTGCGCCTTGTCGTGCAGGTGCGCGGCGATGCCCGAGGCGAGCGCGAGCCCGTCGAAGGTCGACGTGCCGCGCCCGATCTCGTCCATAAGCACGAGGCTGTGCGGCGTGGCCGCGTGCAGGATCTGCGCGGCCTCGGTCATCTCCACCATGAAGGTCGACTGCGCATTGGCCAGGTCGTCCGCCGCGCCGATGCGCGTGTGGATCGCGTCGATCGGCCCGATGCGCGCGCTCTGCGCGGGCACGTACGAGCCGATGGACGCGAGCAGCACGATCAGCGCGACCTGCCGCATGTACGTCGACTTGCCGCCCATGTTGGGGCCCGTGATGATCTGCATGCGCAGCTTCGGGCCGAGGCGCGTGTCGTTGGCGATGAAGGCGCCGCCGCTCGTCTCGGCAAGGCGCGCTTCGACGACGGGGTGCCGGCCGCGCGCGATGTCGATGCCGGGTTCCTTCGTGAACTGCGGCTTCGACCAGTGCAGCGTGAGGGACCGCTCGGCGAGTGCGCAGAGGGCGTCGAGCGAGGCGATGGCGCTCGCGAGCTTCGTGAGCGCCGGGACGTGCGCCTGCAGGTCGTCGAGCAGCGCCTCGTAGATGAACTTCTCGCGCGCGAGCGCACGTTCCTGCGCCGAGAGCGCCTTGTCCTCGAAGGCCTTGAGCTCGGGCGTGATGAAGCGCTCGGCGTTCTTCAGCGTCTGCCGCCGCCTGAAATCGGCGGGCACTTTGTCGAGCTGTCCCTGGCTCACTTCGATGTAGAAGCCGTGGACCTTGTTGAACTGAACGCGCAGGTTGGCGATGCCCGTGCGCGCGCGCTCGCGCGATTCGAGTTCGAGCAGGAAGCCGTCGCAGTTGTCCTGGATCGCACGGAGCTCGTCGAGCTCGGCATCGAAGCCGGCGGCGATGATGTTGCCGTCGCGGACCAATGCCGCGGGCTCCGCGAGCAGCGTTCGGTGCAGCCTTTCCTTGCAGCCCGAAGGCGGCACGAGATCCGCCGCGATCTTCGCGAGCAAGCTCGCCCCCCCGCTGGGGGAGGGTTGGGGCGGGGGCATGCGCGCCACGACCCCGGCCTTCTCCAGCGACTGCTTCAGGCCCACGAGCTCCCGGGGCCGCGCCTGCCTCAAGGCAATCCGCGCGGTGATCCGCTCGACGTCGTTGACCCCCTTGAGTTCATCGCGCAGGAGACGCCACGGCCCTTCGCGCAGTTGTTCGATGGCATCGTGCCTTCGCTGCGCGAGGTTCCGTTCGCGCCGCGGTTGCAGGAGCCAGGACTTCAGCATGCGGCTGCCCATGCCCGTCATGCACGTGTCGAGCAGCGAGAAGAGCGTGGGCGAATCCTCGCCGCGCAGGGTCTGCGTGAGTTCGAGGTTTCGCCGCGTGGTCAGCGGCAGATCGATCAGTTCGTCGTCGCGCTGCACCTGCAGGCTGCGCACGTGCGAGAGCGCACGGCCTTGCGTGTGTTCGGCGAATGCGAGCAGCGCCGACGCCGCGGCATGCGCATGCGCGAGATCGCTGGCGCTCCAGGCGTCGAGGGACGCCGCGCCGAGCTGTTCGAGCAATTTGCGCGTGCCCAGCCCGCCGTCGAACTGGAAGGCGGGTCGTTGCGTGAGCGCGAAGGTGACATTCGTCTTCAGCGCCTTGAGACGCAGCTGGAACGCCGCCGTCGCGTCCGCGCTGAACAGCAGTTCGCTCGGCGCGATGCGCGCGATCCAGCCTTCGACGTCGTCGGACGCGCATTCGGCGAGCTGCACCGCGCCCTGCGTGACGCTCAGCCAAGCGAGCCCGCAGCGGTTGCGCGCACCCTGCTGCACGGCCAGCAGGACCGCCTCCGACTTGTCGTTGAGCAGTTCGGTATCGGTCAGCGTGCCCGGCGTGACGACGCGCACGACCTTGCGTTCCACCGGCCCCTTGGACGCGCCGACCTCGCCGACCTGCTCGCAGATCGCGACGGACTCGCCGAGCCGGATGAGACGGGCGAGATAGCCTTCGACGGAGTGGAACGGGACGCCCGCCATGACGACCGGCTCGCCCGCCGACATGCCGCGTTTGGTGAGCGTGATGTCCAGCAGCCGTGCGGCCTTCTCCGCGTCGGCGAAGAAGAGTTCGTAGAAGTCGCCCATGCGGTAGAAGACGAGCGTGTCGGGGTGCTCCGCCTTGATGGCCAGGTACTGCTGCATCATTGGCGTATGGCCCTCCGTCTTCGGGCTCTTCGTCTCTGTCGCTGCGGAAATCCCCTTCTCAGTCAACAAGTTAGGTCCAATCTCTATCGACCGCTAACGGTCGGAATCGCTCTCTGTCGGTGGTAGTCGGCGGTCCGCCAAAACCGCCAACTCGGCGCCAAATTATCCGCGCTGCTCCATAATCGCTCATCTTTGGCGGAAAGCCGTGCCAGGCCTCCGCCAACTCCTGGGAGCCTTCGTGAAGCTGCAACTCACCAGAGACCTCGTCTCCAACCTCAGTCTCGCGGTCGAGCCGCACGCGGGCGAGCCGATGGAGAAATGGGAGAGCCTTACCCGGAAGCGCCACCAAGAGCTCCTGGCCGAGGGCAAGCAGCCGCCTTCGAATTATCTGGTTTACGACACGCACCGCGACGCTCCTGTTGGGTTCGCGCTGCGAGTTGGCAAGAAGGCGTCGATTTTTCTTGTCGAGAAGATGGTCGCCGGCAAAAAGCTCAAGATCCACGTGGGCTTGGCATCCGGCCGAAAAGGCGCCGAGAAGCAGATGCCGTTGGGCACGGCGCGCGAGGAGGCTTTCAAGCTCGTGGAGGTCGCCCGCAAGCACGGGACGAATCCCAAAAAGATCGCGGACAAGGTGGAGGCCGCCGAGCTGACCTTCGGACAGGTCTGGGACGCCTACATCAAGCACTTGTTGGAGCGCGAGGACGACCCGATCAAACCGAATTCCGAGCTGTCGGTGCGCAAGGCGCGCGACAAATTCAAGGATTGGGAGGACCGGAAGGTGCGGCTGATCACGGCCGCGGAGGTCATCGAACGCTTCGACTACCACGCGAAGACGCTCGCGCACAAGACGGCGGCCGAGGCGATGGGGCGTTGGGCCACCGCCGCAGTGAACCACGCGATCGACATCGAAGTTCACGACGCGCATGCTGAGGGCAGGGTGCCGGCCCTCACCTACAACCCCTTCACCATCCTGCACGCGAAGAAGAAATACCGAAGCGCCAAGCAGTTGGAGCGCGACTACGCGAAGAAGGGGATCCGCAACCCGCTCTCGTTCTCCGAGTCGGTCGGCCCCTTCGTGCAGGCCGCCTGGGAATACCGCCGTGAGAACCCGGTCGCTGGCGACTTTCTGATCCTCGACCTGCTTTGGGGCCTGCGCGGCGACGAGTGCCGCACGTTCAAGTGGCGCGACCGGATCACGGACGCCGAGGCCGTGACCGACCGATGGATCGACATGGACAAGAAGGTGGCGCGCGTGAACGACGCGAAGAACCGGGGAGATCACGAGTTCCCGATCGGCCCCTGCGCCATGGAGCTCTTGAAGCTGCGGCGCGAGTCTCAGCTCGAAGGGACCCTCTGGGTGTTTCCCGCCAGGTCGGTCAACTCCGAGAAGGGACACTACTCCGACCCGAGCGTAGCTATGAACACGGTCAAGGAGCGCGCCGGCATCAAGGTCCTGCGCGGCCACGACCTGCGGCGCACCTTTGGCGCGGCGTGCGAGAAGCTTGGCTTCACCGATCGGCAGACCAAGCGGATGCTTGGCCACGGAGTGGCCGCGGGCGAGACGCTCGGGCGCTACACGTCGCCAGAATGGGCAGACATCGCGAACCGCATGGCCAAGATCGAGGAGCTGATCCTCGCGACCGCCCCCGACGTCTACAACGCGCTGCGGCCTCGCAACCGGGCTCGGATCGAAGGCGGCACCGAGGCCAAGATCGATCCGGCGCGCGCCATGAGGGCGGCCAGGCGGCTCCCGAGGTGATCGCCATGAGGGCTCCTGTTCTGACGGACGGGCCTAATCTGTCCGTTCGAGCGCTTTTCCTTGACCTGCTGCCGTGTCATGGTAGAAATGTCTCCCAGGAGAACCAATGAGCAGCCGCAAACGCCCCGGAAACGACTTCATGGCATTCACCCCGGCGGTGGGTTCCGCGACGCCGTCGACCGGACGGGCCCGGGTTCGCGCCAACCCGACTCCTGCGCGATTCGTTGAGAAGGACGTTTCCGAGCTCCCCTCCGACGACGACTTGGCCGCGGCATGGGATCGCGTGCCCGACGCCGTCAAGGCGGCCTTCGGCTACTCCCCCAAGAAGTAGCCGGCCATGGCGACTCGCCTAAGCCCGCTTGAGATCGTCAGGTGCAGGTTCCCCGAGCGGGGCGATCCCACCCGCGCCGCCCAAGGTTTCCACCGGGTCCTGGTCGCGCGCGTCATCCAAGAGGCGAATGGCAAGCAGTGGGCGTTGGTGGTCTTCGGCACGGGCCAGGGCACCATCGAAAAGAACGGTCCGCCTTGCGGGCCTGCCGAGATCGACCTCGACGCCGGCAACGGCACCGGTTTGGACGAGCAGACGCGGTTTCACTTCGCTAAGCACGTCGCGCTGCCGGTGGAAGAGCCTTTCTTTCCAGACGATCCGAACACGCTGAAACGAGGCAGAGTGCCGCTTGCTCAGAAGCAGCGGGTGATCGACATCATTGAATCGGTGCTCCCCAGCCCGGCCATGGCGTCCAAGACAATGGCTGCGCCTGCGCAGCCGGAGATCAAGGTTCGAAGGAAACTGACGCTTGGATCCAAGCCACAACCTGCGGAAGGCGCGAGCGGGCTGCCGATGGAACCTGGGGCTGACGCGGCCTAATCGGGAGGCGCCGGGCTCCTAGAATGGCTCAACCACTAAGGAGAGCCATGGCGACAGCGGGCAAGGTCACGCCTTTGCGGCAGGAAGGCGGGGCGGCGAAGAAACCGAAGACGGGCGGCCGGACCAAGAAGAGCGTGGACCAGATGCTGGTCGAGGCGCGGGTGCGCAACGAGCTCGCGCCAATGGACGACTCCACCGACGTGCCGGCGACTCTGGCGGCCATCTACCTTGGCGTCTCGGAAGACACGCTGCTCGAACTCCGAAAGCCAGCTCCTGAGCGCTCTGGCGGCGAGCATGGCGGCGACGGCCCGCCCTTCTACAAAGTGACGCTTCCCGGCGCGCGAGGCCAGAACCAGGCGGTGATGTATCCATTGGGCGGGCTGCGCGAATACAAGAAGAAGCGCACGGGCGTGACCTCGCACGAGGTCGCCGTGAAGTCGGGGATGCTGGGCTGGGTGTCCGCCCGCGAGCCGTTCTTCGCCGAGCCGCTCTCCACTGAGAGGCAGGCTCGAGACATCCTCATCGCGCCAGCTTGGGACTTCGACGAGCCCAAGCGCGAGGAGCTCTTCGAAGCCCTGCTGCGAGGCGAGATCCGCTGCGTCTGGCTCCCGCCGTTCGAGGCCGCGAGGGCCCGTTGGGCCAGCGAAGCCAGGCATCGCTCGTTCGTCAAGCCTTGGCTGCGGACGATGGTCGATGAAGCCGCGGCCGTCGAGGCCGCCATCGAGGGCACTGGGATCCACGAGGCTGCGAACGAAGCCAGCCCCGCTCCGTCAGCGTAGTAGAGCGAAGCTAGCGGGGCCTGCCGGCTCTGTTCTGGTCGCCTTTGAGGCGCCAGGTTGGCCTATATCGGGCCGCCCGGCTTCTTCCACCTGTCCTTGCGCACGTCCTGCTCCGGCTCCGGACTTGCCTCGGGAATGTGGACCTTGATGGTCGTTCGCTCTTTCTCGACGACGGCGGCACGCAGGATCTCCTTGATCTCGCGCCCGACGTCGGGGTCGTAGCCGCCGTCCTCGTCGAAGTCCAAAACGCTGCGCCCGTCGTAGACGCAAGCCGGATCCGCCCCGAGCTCCAACAACAGCTTCACCGCAGGCAGGTTCTCCTCGCGCGCGGCTGCCCAAAGCGGTGGTTGGCTGGACCAGGCCTTGTCCCCGATCTCCACGCCTTCCAAGGCGGCGCCTCCTTCGATAAGCACCCGCAAGATCGGGAGCAACGCCTCGTCGTGGACGGTCGCGACCTTGGCCGCGAGACCAATGAATCCCTGGTCGCAGTCCGGGTCGGCGCCCTTCGCCAGCGCGCGGCGCACCTTGTCGATGTCGCGGTCGGCGACCGCGTTTTGCAGCTCGATGTCAACCTTCTCCTGCTCGAAGGATCTGCGGTCCATGAGCGCCGTTTCTGAGAACTCCCCCGTCTCCTCGAAGCGCCAGAACTCCCTCACCACGCGGACGATGCCCAACGTCTGAGCTTGGACGGCCACCGCTCGCCAGAGCTTCGCCTCCCGGTCGGGCCAGAGCGCTTCGAAAGACCAAGTGGCCACGCGTCCAGGGTGCGCCCTGGGCGGATCCACGTGGCAATGGCCAAGATGGCCATGCGGCGCCAGCAGCGCGAGCGCCTTCTGTCCCGTGGTGGGCTTCCACTTGCCATGGTCGAGGGCCAGAGGCTTCTCGCCTTGGCTCTCCCGCATCCGGTGCTTCACGCCCACCCTCAGCACGAATTCGGCGAACTCCTTGGTCCAGAGGTCTTTGTTGCCCGTCATTAGCCCAACGAAGATGTCCTCGTCGGACCACTCTTCTTCGAATGGCTCCACTTCCGGCTCGACTGCGTTTCTCTTCGCCATCTTTGTCTCCTTTGGCAACCATGCTACCGGAGCTTCGAGGTGGGACGGCCGCGCGTTGCGCGCCGCGCGCCTTCACTGGAGGCTCTCTTAAACGCCGTTCGCATGAAGCACTTCACGCGCGGCCATGCGGACGTCGCGATAGACTTCGGGCGGCGACCTGCCCGGTCGCCCAGATGGCGCATGGATCTTGGGGAGCTTCGCGCCCGCTCCCCGAGCCTTTCGATAGGACACCTCCATGCGGATCAACCATCCTGGCGCCGGCGGCACGCCTGCTCCACACCATTCCACGTCGACGGATCGGCCCCTGAGGGGCTTCTACGAGTTCGTCCGCGGCCATCTCGCCGTCTTCAATGGGCTCGTGCTCACCGCCGGATCTCTCGCGGGCCTGGTGAACTACTTCGCTCCGGGAATGAAGGCCGTGTCGGTCGTCATCTATTCGGCCGTCGCGGCGCTCGCCACCCTCATGGCGGTCGCTGCGCTCTGGCCGGCTCTCGTCGCCGAGGCCGTCGGCCGCGCCGGCGTAGGAGTCGGCGCGCGTCCGCCAGGCCAGGCGCTGCGTCCGCCGACGCCTTTGAGCTGCCCAGCCCTCGCGCCGGCGCGCCGGCCGCGATGGACCGGCTCGAGGGCCGCCGCTCGCCGCGCGGGCCCGACGCTTCGGACTCGCGCGCGCCGGAAGCTGCCGGTCAGCAGCATGCGCGCGGCCAGGATCCAATGATGGGAGGAGGCGGGGTCCGTGGATGCCGAGCCGAGAGGCAGGCCGGGGACTCCGCGCCAACGCTGACGCTCCGCGCTCCCGGCAGGCGGTTGTCCACAGAATCTGTGGAACAACGACTGGGGCTGAATCTCGAACTCCCCGGCCGATCGCGCCCGCTTGACCTTCCACCCGCTAGAGGGTTTCCAATGACTTCACGGCGACACCGACGCCGCGAAATCAACAAGAAGGAGCCGAGATGGACCGCGAGAAGCTGCTGGCGAAAACGACTCTGCTCGACTTCGAGCATCCGAGCATCCAGGGCCTTATCCGCGCGCGCGGGTGGGCGAATCTGCCCGAGCGGGAGCGCATCGGCGCGATCTACGACTTCGTGCGCAATGAAGTCGCCTTCGGCTACAACCTGGCCGACGACCTGCCGGCCTCCCAGGTGCTCGCGGACGGGGTCGGGCAATGCAACACCAAGGGCACGCTGTTCATGGCCCTGCTGCGCGCAGCGGGCGCGCCCTGCCGCTTCCACGGCTTCACCATCGACAAGGCCTTGCAGAAGGGCGCGATCACCGGCGTCGCCTATGCCCTGGCCCCGCGCGACATCATCCACAGCTGGGTGGAGGTCTGGTTCGAGGGCCGCTGGGTCGAGCTCGAGGGCTTCATCTTGGACAAGGACTACCTCTCGAAGCTCCAGGAGCGCTTCGGCGACCAGGAGGGGGCCTTCTGCGGCTTCGGCGCGGCGACGCCGGACTTGAAGAACCCGGGAGTGGAGTGGACGGGCGCGAACACCTACATCCAGAAGGACGGCATCAACCGCGACTTCGGCGTCTTCGACGATCCGGACTCTTTCTACGCCAAGCACGGCGCGAACCTGTCGGGCGTCAAGAAGTGGCTGTTCCAGGGCGTGGTCCGCCACTGGATGAACCAGAATGTCGCGCGAATCAGAGGCTGGGGCGGCCCAGCGGACGCTCCGCCCAAGGCGAAGACGGCATAGGCCCAGCCCCGCTGTTGAAAGGCTCTTGCATCCCGCTTTTGTCTGTGAGAACTTCAAGGCCTATAGAATCGATCCATCCGATGAGACGCCTCTTCATCCTGTTGCTCGCTTTGATCCTGCCCATGCAAATGAGCTGGGCCGCGACGCATTTCTGCGACGACGAGCGCTTGGTCGCGCAGGCGGTGGCCGCGGCTGGAATGGGCGAGCACGTCCACGAGGCGGCGGCGGCCGAGCAGTCGGACGCGCAGGCGGAGAAGATCGCCGACGCCTGCTGCGGGGCGGCCCATGGCTGCCACGGCCTGCACCACCTGATGGGGCAGGCGGACCCCGAGTTCGCGCCTCGCGCGGCCGCTCAGATGCCGGCGCCGTCCGGCGCGGCGCCTCCCATCTCCGAGGCGCGCTCGCGCATCGAGCGCCCGAATTGGCTCGCCGCCTGACGGCGGGCCGCGACAACTCAAACCCTTTTCCTCGCGGTTCGCCGAAGCAGTCGTCAGTTTCGACCTTCGGAGAACTCAATGCTTTTTTCATCAGCGCGGCCGCGCATGGCCGCGGTCGCTGGACTGTTGGCGCTCGCCTTTTCGGCAGGCGCGCAGACCCCCCGCCCGACGCTGCGCGACGCCGTCGACGCGGCTTGGCATCTCAGCCCGCAGGCGCGCGCGCTCGCCAATCGCCAAGCTGAGCTCGACGCTCGCGCCCGCGCCGCAGGCTCCTTTTTGGCAGGCGCGCCCACCGTGTCGTTGGCCCACAAGGCGGGCCGAGGCGCGGCGAGCGGCGCCCAGGAGACGGAGGCCGAGATCTCGGCGCCGCTCTGGCAGCCCAAGCTGCGTTCGGCCACGGCGAGCCAAGTCGAGGCCGACCGCGCCGCCCTCGCCGCCCAGATCGCGGCCGCCAAGTTGAAGCTGGCCTCCGAGGCGCGAGAGGTCGCGGCGGCGGCGGCCTTGGCCGAGACGCAATTGGAGCTCGCGACGCGCAAGATGGCGGAGGCGCAGGCGCTGGCATCCGACACCGAGCGACGCGTGAAGGCGGGCGAGAGCGCGCGGGTCGACGCCCTTCGAGCCGGCTCGGCGCTTAGCGAGGCGGAGTCCGCCCGCGCGGGCGCAGAGGGCGCCCTGGCGCGCGCGCTGGCGAATTGGCGCGCCCTCACCGGGCTCCCGCAGCCGGCCGCGCTCGACGAGGCCCAAGGGGCGGAAGGCGCGCACCCGCTCGTGCAAGCCGCGGAAGCGCAAGCCCGCGCGGCGCGCTCCAAGCTCGAAGTCACCGAGGCCGACCGTCGCGACCCGATGGAAGTCGGCGTTGGCGTGGTGCGCGAGCGACCGGGCGGCGGCGCTCCCACCGAGAGCGCGGTGAGGCTGTCGCTGCGCGTGCCCCTGGGCGGAGACATTCGCAACGGCGCCAGGATCGCGGCGGCGCGCGCGGAGCTCGACGCCGCCGAGGCCGAGCTCGACGCGTCGCGCCGTTTGGCTGCGTCGGAGCGCGAGGCCGCGCTCGCGGAGCTCGAAGCCGCGCGCCGCTCGGAGCGCTTGGCGTTGGAGCGCGAGCGATTCGCGCGCGAAGCCCAAGAGCTCATCGCCAAGTCCCACCGGCTCGGCGAGACCGACCTCCCCACCAGGCTGCGCGCCGACGCCGAGAGGTTCGAGGCCGAGCTCGCGCGAGCGCGCACCGCCATCGACGCGCGCCGCGCCTTGTCAAAACTCAATCAGGCCAACGGAGCCATGCCATGAACAAGAAGATAGCTCCCGCCTTCCGAGCGGCCCTGGCGGCACTGGCGCTCGCCTGCCTCCCCTCGCTTGCCGACGACGGCCACAACCACGGAGCGGAGCCGGCCGCGGCCGAAGGCCGAGCCAGCCCGCGCGTCGAGGCGCACTCGGACCTTTTCGAACTCGTCGGCGTCGTCGAGAAGGGGCAGATGACGGTGTATCTGGACCGCTACGCCACCAACGAGCCGGTGACGAACGCCAAGATCGAATTCGAGTCCGGCTCCCAGAAGGGCGCGGCTAGCCCGCAGCCCGACGGCACCTACCTGATCAATTTCGACGCGCTCTCCAAGCCCGGCGAGCTTCCCTTCTCCTTCACGGTCTCGGCCGGCTCGGACACCGACCTGCTCGCAGGCGAGCTCCACATGGAAGACCCGCACGCGCGCGAGGAGGCCGCGGCCAAGCCCTGGCTTCGCTGGGCGGGTCTGGCAGCAGCCGCCTTGGCCGCTTTGGCCGCCGCCCTCTACGCCATTCGCAAATTCTCGAGCCGTCGCGCCCAAAGGACAGTGGCATGAACAAGAACATCAAACCCTACGCGATCGCCTTGGCCGCGCTGCTCGCGCTCGCTCCCGCTTGGGCGGGACCCGAACACAATCATGGCGAGTCGACGCCGGCGGCCACAGGCAACGCGCCCAAGCGACTTCCCGATGGAAGCGTGTTCCTTCCGAAGAACTCGCAGCGCCAGCTCGCCGTGCGCACCGTGGTCGCCGAGGAGCGCTTGGCGCCGCAGTCCGTCGAGCTGACCGGTCGCGTCGTCATGGATTCGAACTCCGGAGGCCGCGTGCAGCCGACCCAAGCGGGTCGCGTCGAGGCGGGCCCGCGGGGACTGCCGCGACTCGGGCAGCGCGTCCAAAAGGGGGAGGCGCTCGCCGTCGTGCGCTCCTCGGCGTCCGCCATCGAGCGGGGCAACCAGCAGGCGCAGAGCGCGGAGCTTCGCGCGCAGCTGGATCTCGCGAGGCGGCGCGTCGACCGGCTGTCGCAGCTCGAAGGCACCGTGCCCCAGAAGGAAATCGAGGCGGCGCGCTCGGACGTCGTGAGCCTCCAGCAGCGCGTGGCCGCCGTGAGCGCGTCGGTGTCGGCGGTGGAGACCCTCGCGGCTCCCGTGTCGGGCGTGGTCTCGGCGATCAACGTCGTGGCCGGCCAGGTCGTGGACGCGCGCGAGATCCTCTTCGAGATCGTGGACCCCTCCAAGCTGATCGTCGAGGCGCAGGCCTTCGACGTGGCGCTGCTTAGCAACATCGGGGCTGCGAGCGCCGCTCCCGCGCCGGGGGTCTCGGTGCCTCTGAGCTTCATGGGGGCGGGGCGCGCGCAGCGCGAGGGCGCCATCCCCTTGCAGTTCCGCACGACGGGCTCCGCCGAAGTCCCCATGGCGGTCAACCAGGCGGTGAAGGTCCTGGTGCACACCAAAAGCATGGTCAAGGGCGTGGCGGTCCCCGCCGCCGCCGTCGTGAAGAGCGCGTCGAACCAGGACATGGTCTGGGTGCACGCGGGCGCCGAGACGTTCCAGGCGCGCCCCGTGCGCGTCGTCCCGTTGGACGGCGCGTCCGTGTCGGTGGTCGATGGCCTCAAAGCCGGCGAGCGGGTCGTGACCCAAGGCGCCGCCTTGGTCAACCAGGTCAGGTGAGGCGCGGATGTTCGACAAATTAGTCCGCTTCTCGCTCCACAACCGGCTGATCGTCGCAGTCGCGGCGATCGTCCTGATGTTCTACGGCGTCTTCACGTTGGCGCGCATGCCCGTGGACGTCTTTCCGGATCTGAACAAGCCTACCGTCACGCTGCAGGCCGAGGCCGGCGGCATGGCGCCGGAGGAGGTCGAGCAGCTCATCACGGTGCCGCTCGAAACCGCCATGGGCGGCATCCCGGGCGTGGAGAGCATCCGCTCGGTGTCCAGCGTCGGCCTCGCCTTCGTCTACGTCACCTTCGACTGGAAGACCGACATCTACCGCGCGCGCCAGATGGTGGGCGAGCGCCTGTCGACGGCCCGCGAGCAGCTTCCCGCGGGAGTGGAGCACGTGGGCATGGGGCCGGTGAGCTCGATCATGGGCGAGATCATGTCGGTCGCGCTCCCGATCGAGGCCTCCAAGATCAGCGCGATGGCGGTGCGCGAATACGCGGACTTCGTGATCCGCCCCAGGCTCTTGACCATCCCGGGAGTCGCCCAGGTCATCCCCATCGGCGGCGAGGTGCGCCAATACCAGGTGCAGCCCGACACGGCGCGCATGTCGGCGCTGGGAATCACGATCGAGAACATCGAGGACGCCCTCAAAGGCTTCTCCTCGAACACGAGCGGCGGGTTCTTGGAGCTCAACTCCCGCGAATACCTGATCCGCAACATCGGGCGCACGACCCGCATCGAGGACTTGCAGCGGCTTCCGGTGGCGTTCAAGAACAACCAGCCCATCAGCTTGTCGCAGGTGGCGACGGTCGCCTTCGCCCCCGCCATCAAGCGCGGCGACGCGGGCTACAACGGCAAGCCGGCGGTGATCCTGGGAATCCAGAAGCAGCCGGACGCCGACACGGTGAAGCTCACGCAGCGCGTCGAGGAGGCCCTCGCCGGATTCGGGAAGAGCCTGCCGCCGGGCATGGGGGCTCCCATCGTGACGATGCGGCAAGCTAGCTTCATCGAGGCCTCGGTGAACACGCTGCAAGGCAAGTTCCTGGCGGCTGGCGCCGTGGTCGCCGCGATCCTCTACCTGTTCCTGATGAACGTGAGGACGACGGTCATCGCGCTCACGGCCATCCCGCTCTCCGTGATGATCACGGCGCTGGTCTTCCAATACTTCGGCTTCTCCATCAACACGATGACGCTGGGAGGACTGACCATCGCCATCGGGGGCTTGGTCGACGACGCGGTGGTGGGCGTCGAGAACGTGCTGCGCCGATTGAAGATGGATCGAAGCGGGCATCCGGAGCACCGCATGGGGCCGTTGGAGCTCATCGCCAAGTCCACCTTGGAGGTGCGCTCCGCTATCGTCTACGCGACGGTGATCATCGTCCTGGTGCTGCTGCCGCTCTTCTTCCTGCCGGGCATCGAAGGGCGCCTGATGCAGCCCTTGGCGGTGGCCTACATCGTCTCGCTTCTGGCTTCGATGCTCGTGTCGGTCACGGTGACGCCCGTCATGTGCTACTACTTGCTGCCGAGGATGAAGTCGCTCGACCACGGCGACAGCAAGGCGCAGGCGTGGGTCAAGGCACGCTACGAGCGCGGGCTCATGAAGGTCCTGGCGTTCCCCAAGGCTTGGATCGCGGCGGGAGCCGTGGCCACGGTGCTCGCGGCCGTCGCCGTCCCCTTCTTCCCGACGACGTTCCTGCCGCCATTCAACGAAGGCGTGGCTCTCGTGGGTCTGCGCCTGAACCCCGGCACGACGCTGGCCGAGACCACGCGCATCGGAGCGGTCGCGGAGCAAAGCCTGAGGGCGGTGCCCGAGGTGGAGCACGTGGGCAGGAGATCCGGGCGCGCGGAGCTCGACGAGCACGCCGAGGGCGTGCACGTCTCCGAGCTCGACGTGAAGCTCAAACGCAGCGACAGGAGCGTGGAGGAGGTCTACGCGGACCTCAGGTCCCGCGTCGCGTCGCTTCCAGCGGCCATCGGCATCGGGCAGCCGATCAGCCACCGCATCGACCACATGCTCTCGGGAGTGCGCACGCAGATCGCCATCAAGATCTACGGCGACGACCTGGACGCGCTGCGGGGGCAGGCCGAGGCTCTGCGCCAAAAGCTCTCGCGGCTCGAAGGCGTCGTGGACTTGGAAGTCGAGAAGCAGGTTCTCACGCCCCAGATCAAGGTGCGCGTGGACTACGACAAGGCGTTGGGCTACGGGATTCCGCCCGCCAAGCTGCTGCGCGAGCTGCAACTGATGATCGACGGGGAGAAAGTCTCGCAGATCGTGGAGGGCAGCCGCAGGTTCGACCTGGTGCTGCGGCTGCCGGAGGCCTCGCGCGGGATGGAAGGCTTGCGCAACCTGATGATCGACACGCCCGGCGGACGCGTGCCGCTCTCGCAGCTGGCGGTGGTCGAGGAGTCCGACGGCCCCAACCAGATCAGCCGGGACGACGGCAGGCGGCGCATCGTGATATCGGCGAACGCGCAGGGCCGCGCTCTGTCCGACGTCGTCCAGGACATCCGCGCGGCGGCGAACGACACGAAGCTTCCCGAAGGCTACTTCGTCACCATCGGCGGGCAGTTCCAGGCGCAGGAGGACGCGAGCCGCTTGATCGGCCTGCTGTCGATCGCGTCGGTGGCGTTGATCTTCCTGATCCTGTTCTCCCGCTACAAGTCGGCGGTGCTGGCCACGATCATCATGGCCAACATTCCGCTCGCGCTCGTGGGCGCGGTCTTCGGGCTTTGGCTCTCGGGCCAGCCGCTGTCGGTCGCCGCGCTAGTCGGCTTCATCACGCTCGCGGGCATCGCGATCCGCAACGGGATCATGAAGGTCTCGCACTACGTGAACCTCTGCGCGTTCGAAGGCGAGACCTTCGGCGACAAGATGCTCGCGCGAGGCTCTCTCGAACGGCTCACGCCGGTGCTGATGACGGCCTTGGTCGCCGCCCTCGCGCTCTCGCCGCTGCTCTTCGAAGCCGACCGTCCAGGCACCGAGATCCTCCACCCGGTGGCGGTGGTGATCTTCTCTGGACTCATCACATCGACTCTGCTTGACTCGTTCTTGACCCCCGCGATGGTCAAGTTGTTCGGGCGCAAACCGATCGAAAACCTCGTTGCCCAATCGGGCTCCGAAGCCTACTGATCCCCGTTTCTTTTCATCCACCAACCCAAGGAGATATCCATGAAAATAAAAACCTTCCTTCTCGCCGGCGCCATCGCGCTCGCCGGGCCTGCTGCGTTCGCTCAGAAGGACGACCACTCGGCCAAACACGGCGGCATCTTCGTCGAGACCAAGGCGCTCGACTTCGAGATCGTCGCCAAGCCTGGCGTCATCCAGGTCTACGTGGCCGATCACGGCAAGCCGGTGAAGCTCGACGGAGCCAAGGGCAAGGTCACGTTGCTCAATGGCAGCGAGAAGACCGAAGTCGACTTGGCTACTGCTGGCGACAAGCTCGAAGCCAAAGGCGCCTTCAAGGTCGCCAAGGGCACCAAAGGCATCGCCACGGTGACCCTCGCGGGCAAGAGCGCCGCCACCGCCCGCTTCGAGGTGAAGCAATGAACGCGCGCGTCCTAACTCTGATGGCGATGGCCGCGGCGCTCACTGGCTGCGCGTCCACTCCCGTGTTCGAAGGCGGCCGAGCCTGGAACGAAGGCTGGCGGGAGGGCAAGGTCGAGAAGGTCGGCGCCGCCTCCGAGCTTGGCTATCGGCAGACCTACGACTGCCGCTACCGCGCGGACGGGGCCGGGCGCGACGCTCAAGGGCGCTTCGCCGTGGTGGCCGTTCAAAACATGGGCAAGCACCGCCACGTCGTGGCGCCGGTGGAACTCGGGAAGGAGCCCCAGGTCGGAGCCCAGGTGCTGGTCAACTGGCGTGGTTGCGAGCCGCCGATCGCTCAAAGCGGCAAGTGAAAAAAAGGGCGCCGCGAGGCGCCCTTTCCCCTCGAGCGTCGGCCGCTCCACTCCGCCGTCACCCGCTCGCGCGCGTGGCTTTCAACGACGCCGCGACCAAGCAAAGCGCCCCGACGCAGATGGCGATGTCGGCCACGTTGAAGACGGGCCAGTGCAAGCCGGCGAGGTGGAAGTCCAGGAAATCCGTGACGCTTCCGAACGCGAAGCGGTCGATGGCATTGCCGACCGCGCCGCCCAGGATCATGGCGTAGGCGAAGGCTTCGATCCGGTCGCGCTTCGCGCTCAGCATCCAAGCGAGGACGGCGGAGACCAGAAGGGCCAGGACAATGAAAAACCAACGCTGCCAACCTCCCGCGTCGGCGAGGAAGCTGAACGCGGCTCCCGAGTTTCGCGCGGACACCAAGTTGAAGAACGGCGCCAGGGGCAGGGATTCCCCTTCGACCATGCGGGCGCGCACCAGGGCCTTGGTAGCGAAGTCGCCGACGACCGCGGCCGCGGCCAAGCCCCACCAGGGCAGCGCCGTCCGCGCGCGCTCGGTCCATGCGACCCTAAGGATGGGGGCGGCGCTTGCCGTTTGGACGTCTCGTATCCCGCTCATGCCTCGACGCCTTTTGAAGCGGAGGCCGAGCGGCCTCCGAGCAGGCGCAGGCCGTTGGCGACGACCAGCAGGCTCGCGCCCATGTCGGCGAAGACGGCCATCCACATGCTCGCCTCGCCGAAGACCGCCCACGCGAGGAAGACGGACTTGATGCCGAGAGCCACGGCGATGTTCTGCCAGAGGATGGAGTGCGTCCTGCGCGAGAGCCGCACGGTCTCGGCCACGCGTCGCAGGTCGTCGTTCATGATGACCACGTCGGCGGCCTCCATCGCGGTGTCGGTGCCGGCAGCCCCCATGGCGAAGCCGACGTCCGCCTGCGCGAGAGCCGGAGCGTCGTTGATGCCGTCTCCCGTCATGCCCACCGCGCCGTAGCGCTTCTGCATGTCGCGGATGGCGTCGAGCTTGGCCTCCGGCAACAGGTCGCCGCGCGCGTCGCCGATGCCGGCTTGCTTGGCGATCGACTGCGCCGTGGCCTGGTTGTCGCCGGTGAGCATGACGGAGGCGACGCCCAGCTTCGCCAGGTCCGCGATGGCCGCCTTGGAGCTTTCCTTGATCGTGTCGGCCACCGCGAAGAGCGCCATGACTCCGGCGGAGCCCGCCAGCATCGTGATCGTCCGGCCCTGAGCCTCGTGCAGCGCGAGCTCCGCTTCGAGCTCAGGGCCGCATAGGCCGCGCTCGTGCATGACCCGGTGGTTGCCAAGCAGGAGCTTCTCGCCCTCCGCCGAGCCCTCGACGCCGCGCCCTGCCAGCGCCTTGAAGTCTTCGACTGGCGGGGGATCGAGCGCGAGGCCCGTGGCGATCGCTTTGGAGACCGGATGGTCGGAGCGCGAAGCCAGAGCCACGGCTAGCCGCTTGGCGCGGCCCTCGTCGGCGCCGCCCCAAGCCTTGAAGTCGACCAGGCGCGGTTTGCCCTCGGTGATGGTGCCGGTCTTGTCCAGCGCGACGGCTTTGAGCAGGCGCGCGTTTTCCAGGAACGTGCCGCCCTTGATCAGGATGCCTCGGCGCGCGGCGGCCGACAGGCCGCTCACGACCGTGACTGGCGTCGAGATCACCAGCGCGCAGGGGCAGGCGATCACCAGAAGCACCAAGGCCTTGTAGACCGATTCGAGCCAGGTCGCGCCGGCGAGCCAAGGCAAGAGAACCGCGGTGGCCACGGCGAGGGCGAACACCGCCGGCGTGTAGACGGCCGCGAAGCGGTCGACGAAGCGCTGCGTGGGCGCGCGCGCGCCTTGCGCCTGCTCCACCGCGTGGATGATGCGGGCCAGCGCCGTGTTTGCCGAAGCGGCGGTGACGCGGAATTCGATCTCGCCGGTCTCGTTGATGGTGCCTGCGAAGACCTGGTCGCCCGGCCCCTTGTCGACCGGGATGCTTTCGCCCGTGATCGGAGCCTGGTTCACCGCGCTCTCGCCCTTGGTGATCACGCCATCTAGCGCCACGCGCTCGCCCGGGCGCGCGCGCACGACCGCGTCCACCGGGACCTCGGCCGCGGGGGTGTCGACCCACGAGCCGCCAGGCGCGAGCATGAGCGCCTTCTCCGGCGCCATGTCCAGGAGGTCCTTGATCGAGTTGCGGGCGCGGTCGACCGCTTTGGCCTCGATCAGTTCCGCGATCGCGTAGAGCGCCATCACCATCGCGGCCTCGGGCCACTCGCCGATGAAGAAAGCGCCGATCACGGCCACCGACATCAGCGCGTTGATGTTGAGCTTCCCGCGGAAGAGCGCGGATATGCCCTTTTTGTAGACGTCGAGGCCCGCCAGCCAGATCGCGACGGCCGCCAGGGCCATGCCGGCCATCTTCCAGGGGAGCGCCTCGGGGGCGAAGAAGGACAGAGCCTCCGCGCCCACGGCGAACGCGAGGGCGAGGCCCAAGCGCTTCGCGCCGGCCTCGGGAGCGTGGTCGTGGTCGTGCCCGTCGCCGTCCGCATGCGCCTCGGCGCCGGTTCTGGCCGCGAGCTCGGGGCCGTCCAGGGGCTGAGGATCGAAGCCGGCCTTCCTGATCGCCTCGAGGGCGGGCGCGAAGGACGCGGCGTCCGCGTCGATGCGCAACTGCCTGGCGCCGAGTTGAAAGCCGAGGGAGCGCACGCCGGCGACGTTCTCCAAGGCGCGCCGGATCTCGGACTCCTCCGAGCTGCAATCCATGGTGGCGATCCGGTAGCGCCGTCCCGTCGAAAGCGCGGGCTGGACCGCGGCGGCCGCCGGCGAGCCGCAGCAGTCGTCGCCCGGCTGAGCTTCGGCTGGGACGGGGGGCGCGCAGGAGCTCCCGCAGCAGGATTCTGGTTGGACTTCGGGCGACGTTTTTGCTTTCATGGTCCAATTAGAAACCTTAAAGCCGCTAGAGAGTCAAGCGGGCCGTTTTCCGGCTCCGCGCAGGCGGCGGCCCACAGCGGAGGCGCAATGAAGATCGGGGAATTGGCGAAGGCCACGGGGACGCAGACGGAGACGATCCGCTACTACGAGGCGGAGGGCTTGCTGCCCAAGGCCGGCAGGACGGACTCCAACTACCGGGTCTACGGCCAGGCCCACCTCGCGCGGCTGTCCTTCATCCGCCATTGCCGAACTTTGGACATGACGCTCGGCGAGATCCAGACGCTCTTGCGCTTCAAGGACTCTCCCGAGGAGAACTGCGAGGAGGTCAACGGGCTGCTCGACGAGCACATCGAGCACGTGGCCGCGCGGATCAAGGAGCTGCGCCACTTGCAGACGGAGCTCAAAGCCCTCCGGGAGGAGTGCGGCGCGGCGCGCGAGGCGGCGGCGTGCGGAATCCTCAAAGGATTGGACGCGGGGTCGCGAAAGAGTGGCGCGCGCGCAGCCAAGACCAAGAGCGGGCGCGTGCACGGGTCCCACGGCCGCATGGGGTGAAGGTAGAAGGCCCGCGCGAGCGGGCCTTCCTTCCAGGGCAGGGTCCCGTCAGACCAGCGCGGGCTGGACGAAAGCGAACCAGCCCCCGACCAGGTATGCGGCCAAGCTAGCGAAGTAGACCCGGCTCGCCACTTTTCTGGTCCGCAGGCACGCGTCGCGAAGCGCCGGATCCACCGGGCACGGCGCCGTCCTGTTCCTCCACTGCATCCACCCCGAAAGGGCCAGCGCCGCGCCGGAAACCGCAAAGAGGGCTTCCTTGTGTTCGCTTAGCCAGACGATCTGCGGGAAGACCGAAACAAGCGAGGAGAGGGCCGCGCCGGCTCCAAGGGCGACAAGCAGCGCGGGAATCGCGCAGCACACCAGCGTGCTCGATGTGGCGAACAGCGTCGCCACCGAGCTCCACAGGCTGCCGCGCGTTTGTGCGACTCCGTCGTCCATCACTTCTTCGCGCTCTTGGAGGCGGCCTTCATCTCGTCAACGGAAGTCGTGGAGGGCTCCATCTTCACGACGTCGTAGCCGGCGTCGACGATGGCCGCGCCGATCGCCTTCTCGTCGAGCGTCTTGCCGTCCTTGGCCTCCACCAGGACCACCTTGCTCTTCAAGTCGACGAAGACCGCCTTGGTGGCGTCCATCTTCGAGATGGTCTTCTCGATGCCTTGCGCGCAGAATGCGCAGACCATGCCGTTGACGGTGGCCTTCACGCTGTTGGCGGCGAAGGCGGGAAGCGCGGCCATCGCGATGGCCAGGGAAACGATGATGTTGCGCATGTGAATCTCCTTAGAAGGTATACATAAAGTTGAAGCGGAGCTGCTTGGAGTTGTTCACGCCAGCCTCCACGAAGTAGCGGTTGTGGATCAGCCGGAGCATCGGCGTGATCTCGGTCATGTCGGAGAGCCCGCGCATGCGGCGCGCCTCCACCACGAACCATGGCTGGACCTCGTCGTAGTCGACCTCGTAAAACGAGAAGCCCAGGCGCGCCGCGGCGTAGTCGTGATTGATCCCCTCGGCTCGGTAGAGCCTGGCGAAACCCATCGCGTAGACGCGCGTCGTCTCGTAGTCGACCTGAACGCCCGGCGAGGCCATGGTCCTCGTGCCCGAGAAGTCGTTGCCGCGCACGGCGCCGAGCCCCCCGACGAACCAGACGTTGGCCTGCGCGTGCGGCATGTTCCAGCGTTTGAGCAGCCTGGTGTAGGCGACCTCGGCCAGCTCGCGCGACTTGGTCTTGTCGTCGCTGCGCATGTAGAGCAACGACGGTCCGACGGCGTCGCGGGCCGTGAAGGCGTAGTTGGCGAAGCCCTCGCGCCAGTTGGGCGAGAGGTCGCCCATCGCCATCCAACTCTCCTTGAAGCCCATGGGCGCGGCTTGCGCCTGGACTCCGAGAAGCGCCGCGGCGGCGAGCGGGGCGATATGAAGAAGACGCCTCATCTCGCCTTCTCCATCGCCTCGACGACCAGGTGGTCGTCCTTGCTCCCCACTCGGAAGCGGACCTTGTCGCCCGCCTTGAACGGCTTCAAGTCGATGGTCTTCCCGACTTTGAAGGGCATCACCATGGCTTCCATGTCGATGCTCTCGATGCGCTCGTGGTCGAGGGTCACCCGCGAGCGCTCCGGCTCCACCTTCACCACCTTGGCCGCGACCCACTCTGCCGGCCCGGCGTGCGCCGCGAAGCCCATGGCGAGGGCAGCGGCGAATAACCAATGTCTCATGTCGATCTCCTGATGCGCGCGTCGCCGCGCGCGAAAACGCTCCCGCGTCGCCGCGGGGTCATCGAGGGGAGATCAGGAGATGGGAGGTCGCAGGTCGCGCGCGAGGTCCGCGCTGGCGTAGGAAAGCCTGCCGGCCGCCGGAGGGCCGGTCGGAGCGGGCCCTTGCTCGAAGGCGACTTCCGGCAGGCAAGCGGAGGCGGCGCAGAGATGGCAGGCCATGCAGTGCGCGGCGGCTTGCGGCGCGCCGTCCTCGGAGCCCGCTTCGGCCTTCGCCTTGGCCATCATGGGGCAGTCCTCGGGCATCGACTCCATGGCCATGACGCCGGCGGCGCTCGCCGTTTGATCGGCGGCCATGCGGACCGCCATGCCTTCGGCCGCCCACATCCGCATGGGCAGAAGAGCGATCATCAGGATCAGGACGAGCGTCCGCATGGACTGATGATACCCAGCGACGCCGCAAGTTCAACCCAGCGCCTGCGCCCGTGCCGACGCCGCCGCGTCCCAGATCTGCTGCCGAGCTAGGGCTCTCCATTCGGCTGCCCCTCGTCCAAGGGTCTGCGGCATCGGTCTAAAGAGCGCAATGCCACATACTTTTGGCATTGGCGGGCTCTTTGTCCAAAGTATGTGGCGCCAAGCGAGCTTCGATCCGCCTGAGCTGCCGCTCTCCGCTCGGCTGCTCCCTATCCAAGGTATGTCACATCGGTCAAACAGCGGAATGCCACATACTTTTGCCATTGGCCGGCCTTTTGTCCAAAGTATGTGGCGCAAGGCGCCTTGATCCGTTCTACGCGGCGGCCGGCACCAGCTCAGCGGTTTGGAATTTCTCGCAAAAGGGCTTGACCTTGCCATAGGGGCAAGGTTCAAGATGGGGTTCAGTATGAAAACGAACTCACGTGAAGCAATGTTCTGTAGGCAATGGCGGCAACGCCGTTGCGCTCGGCTCGCTTTGCGCTAGGATGCGAAGGTAATGTCCATTCTCCGCCTCGTCATCGCATGGCTCGTCATGGCCGCGCTTCCCCTGCAAGGGATAGCGGCCGCGTCGATGCTTTTCTGCGAGCAGGCGGCGCATGCGACGGTGTCGCAGCCTTCGGGCCATGACCACGCGACCCACCAACACGGGGACGACGGCTCCGCCAAAGCGGAGCAGTCGGCCAAGCAGGACGCCCAGCGAGCCGACGGTTCGCAAGCCAAGTCCGGTTTGGCGGGCGACGGGCACGCCTGCCCGATCTGCGCCTCGTGCTGCAACCTGGTCGCCCTCACCGAGGCGCCCGTCCTGAGCTCTGCCGGGGATTCCCCCGAAGCTCAGCCTCTCCAAGGGCCCGCGCGCGTGTTCACGCGCCACGCGCCCACTCCCGAGAAGCCTCCTCGCGCCTAAGCGGCCGCCGTCGGCCCGGTAGATCCGGGCCGGGCCGCCGCATTTCCGTCTCCACCCTGCTCGCGGCAACCCGCGGCCAGGCGCATGCGAAACGAAATCACGCGAGGACCCATGTCAAAAGAAATCAGAACCATTCTCCTAGGCGCCGCCGCGCTCGCGGCAAGCCTCGCGGCGGGCGCGCAGACGGCGGCTCCCGCCCCGGCTCCCGCCCAGCAAGCGGCCCCGGAGGCCGCGCAATCGGCGCCGTATAGCTCCGCCTTTGAGGGCTACCGCCCGTTCTCCGCCGACGAGGTGGGGGACTGGCGCAAGGCCAACGACACCGTCCGCGAGATCGGCGGCTGGCGCGCCTACGCCCGCGAAATCCAAGGCGGCTCGCAGGCCCAGCCGGGCGCCGCGGCTCCCGCTGGCGCGCACGGCGGCCACGGCGCGCAGAGCGCCCAGCCGCAAGCCCAGCCTCAAACCCAAGCGCCGGGGCAGGGCGCCGCGACGCGCCCCGCTGCGCCGGCCTCCGCCGCTCCGGCTCCGTCCGCCGCTCCGGCTCGTCCGGCGGCTCCCGCCAATCCTCACCAGGGGCACGCCCGATGAAAAGAACATTCAAGCTGGCCGCGGCGGCCGCCGCCGCCCTGGTCCTGGCCGGCTGCGCCGCGCCGAACATGCAAGCCGCGATGGGGGAGGCCAACGAGCTGGCCGGCCCCATCTCCGGCGGCGTGAAAGCCGAGCTCCAACGCGACGCGTCGCAGCGCGAGGCGGCCTCCAAACTCGCGGGCGACCTGCTCGCCACGCCATTGACCATGGACGGCGCGGCGCAGCTCGCCGTCGCCAACAGCCCGGCGTTCCAAGCCGCTCTCGCGCAGAGCTGGGGCGAGATCGCCGCGGCCCAGCAGCGCGGGCTGCCCGGAGGCCTCGTCTTCTCGTTCGAGAGGCTGCGCGAAGGCGCGGACCTGGAATTGGGGCGCCTGCTCTCCGTGGGCCTCTTCGACCTGATCACGCTCCCGCAGAGGCGCGTCGTTTCTCGTATCGAATCCGAGCAGGCGCGCGTCAGGATGGCCGGCGCGGTGGTCGACCAAGTGTCGAGCGCCAAGCAGGCGTGGGTGCGGGCGGTCGCCGCGCGCGAGGTCGAGGCCTACGCCGTCCAGGTGAAGGACGCGGCGGAAGCCAGCGCGGAGCTCGCGCGCCGCCTGCAGAGCGTGGGCAACTTCACCAAGCTCCAAGCCGCGCGCCAGCACCTGTTCTACGGCGACGCGACCTCGCGCCTGGCCGCGGCCAGGCAGCAAGCGGTGTCGACGCGCGAGGAGCTCGTGAGGCAACTGGGCCTGACCGACGAGCAGGCCAAGGCGTTGAAGCTGCCCGGCCGCCTGCCGGAGCTGCCCAAGGCGCCCAAGGCCCCCGACGAAATCTCCAAGGCGTTGGCCTCGCAGCGGCTCGACGCGCGCCTGGCGCGCTTGGAGCTCGAAGCGGCCAGCCGCGGGCGCGGAGTCGACCTGCTCACGAGCTTGACTGACGTGGAGCTCGGAGCCCGGCGCGACACGCGCTTCGAGGGCAACGGCGAGAAGTCCACCACGCGCGGCTGGGAGCTCGAAATCAGGCTGCCGCTGTTCGATTGGGGCTCGACCCGGCGCGCGGCGCTCGACGCTCGCTCGCTCGCCGCGGTCAATCGCTACGAGGCGGTCGCGCGCGGCGCCGGATCCCAGGCGCGCGAAAGCTACGCGGCCTACCGCACGGCGTTCGAGCAGGCGAAGCACCAACGCGACGAGATGGTCCCGCTGCGCAAGACGATCTCCGAGGAGAACGTGCTTCGCTACAACGGGATGATGATCGGCGTCTTCGAGCTGCTCGCCGACGCGCGCGAGCAAGTCGGCGGCGTTATCTCCGCCATCGAGGCGCAGCGCGACTTCTGGCTCGCCGACGCGTCCCTCTCATCCACCTTGATCGGCAAGCCCCAAGCGGGCGCCGCCGCCTCGGCCTCCTCCGCGGGATCCGCTCCCGCCGCGGAAGCCGGCCACTAAGCACGAGGAGAAAACATGACCGACAGAAGACGATTTCTCGCGGGCTTCGGCGCCATCGCCGGAGCGGTGAGCGCGGCCTCGGTGAGCAAGGTGGCCATGGCCGCTCTGCCCGAGCCCGTGATCCAGACCAAGCCCGACACCGCCGCGCCGCTGATCCCCAACACAGGGCGCCCCTACAACCCCGTGGTCACCTTGAACGGGTGGACGGCGCCTTGGCGCATGAACAACGGGGTCAAGGAGTTCCACCTGGTGGCCGAGCCCGTGGTGCGCGAGATGACGCCCGGCTTCAAAGCCCACCTGTGGGGCTACAACGGGCAGTCGCCCGGGCCCACGATCGAAGTGGTCGAGGGCGACCGCGTGCGCATCTTCGTGACCAACAAGCTGCCCGAGCACACCAGCATCCACTGGCACGGCCAGCGACTGCCCAACGGCATGGACGGCGTGGCCGGGCTCAACCAGCCCGCCATCCCCGTGGGCAAGACCTTCGTCTACGAGTTCGTGGCGCGCAGGCCCGGCACCTTCATGTATCACCCGCACGCCGACGAGATGACGCAGATGGCCATGGGGATGATGGGCTTCTGGATCACGCACCCCAAGGGCAAGCATCCGCTGATCGACGAGGTCGACCGCGACTTCGTCTTCCTGCTCAACGCCTACGACATCGATCCGGGCGCCTACACGCCCAAGATCATGACGATGACGGACTTCAACATCTGGACGTTCAACAGCCGGGTGTTTCCAGGCATCTCGTCGATGAACGTGCGGCACAACGACAAGGTGCGCATCCGGTTCGGAAACCTGTCGATGACCAACCACCCGATCCACCTGCATGGGCACGAGTTCCTCGTCACCGGCACCGACGGCGGGCCCACGCCCAAGAGCACGCGCTGGCACGAGGTCACCACGGACGTCGCCGTGGGGCAGATGCGCCAGATCGAGTTCCTGGCCGACGAGGAGGGCGACTGGGCGTTCCACTGCCACAAGAGCCACCACACCATGGGCGCGATGGGCCACGACGTGCCGACCATGATCGGCGTGGACCACCGCGGCGTGGCCAAGAAGATCGCGGGACTCGTCCCCGACTACATGGTCATGGGCGAGCGCGGCATGGCCGACATGGGCGAGATGGACATGCCCATCCCCGACAACACCCAAAAGATGATGGCCGGCGAGGGCCCCTTCGGCGGGCTCGAGATGGGCGGCATGTTCACCACCGTGAAGGTGCGCCGCGAGCAAAAGCGCGGCGACTACTCCGATCCAGGCTGGTTCAAGCACCAGCCAGGGACCGTGGCCTACGAGTTCAAGGGCCAGCTGCCCGAGCCGGCGCGCGCAAGCGCGCCAACTCCCGCGCCGCAAAGCGCTCCTTCCGCGGCCAGGACGCCCGCGGCCAAGGACGTCGAAGTCCGCGTCCGCAAACCCGCTTCCGGCCACAAGGGCCACTAATCCTAGGAGACATGAACATGAACAAATCGACTTTCGCCGCCCTCGCCACCGCTTGCGCGCTCGCCTTTTCCGCGGGCTCCGCGCTCGCGCACGAGAACCACGACGCCAAGAAGCCGGCCGCAGCGGTCAAGAAGGAGCAGAAGCCCTGGGGCATCGCTGGCGACGCCAAGAGCGCCAAGCGCACGATCGAGATCGCCATGAGCGATGACATGCGCTTCACGCCCTCGAACATCGAGGTCAAGCAAGGCGAGACCGTGAAGTTCGTCGTGCGCAACAAGGGCAAGGTCCTGCACGAGATGGTCATCGGCGACAAGAAGACGCTCGACGAGCACGCGGCGCTCATGGCCAAGTTCCCGGGCATGGAGCACGACGAGCCCTACATGGTCCACGTCGCCGCGGGCAAGGAAGCCTCGCTCGTCTGGACCTTCAACCGCCCCGGCGACTTCGACTTCGCGTGCCTGATCGCGGGCCACTACCAGGCGGGCATGGTCGGCAAGATCAAGGTGGTCGCCGGAGGGGGCAAATGAGCGCGGGCGCCATCTCCCGCAGGCGCGCCGTCTGCGCGGCCCTGATCCTGGCGTGCGCGCCCGGCTTCGCCCTGGCGGCATCTCCCGCCGCGCCGACCGCCGTCGAGGTCTGGAAGGACCCCGAGTGCGGCTGCTGCAAGGACTGGGTGTCGCACATGGAAGCGGCCGGCTTCAAGGTGAAGGTGAACGACGTGGGCAACAACGCCGTTCGCGCGAGCCTGGGCATCGACAAGAAGCTCGGCTCCTGCCACACGGCGGTCGTAGGCGGCTACGCGCTGGAAGGCCACGTGCCGGCGCGCGAGGTCAAACGGTTGCTCGCCGAGCGGCCGGCGGCCCTAGGCCTCGCGGTCCCGGGCATGCCCGTCGGCTCGCCCGGCATGGACGGCGCCGTCTACGGCGGCCGCAAGGACTCCTTCGACGTGCTCCTGCTCGTCAAGGACGGACCCAACAAGGTCTACCAACGATACGAAGGGAACGCCGCCAAGCGGTCCTGACGAAATCGTAACCAACGAGCAAGCGCCGGGCAAAAGCCGGCGTGTAGCTTGAAACGGCGGCGGAGGCCGCGCAACCGGCCGAGAGGCCATTTCAAAAGGGAAGCATCATGAAAAACAAGCAATCGGCAATCGCTCTGGCCCTCGTCGCGGCGGGGCTCCTCGGAACCTCCGCCTTCGCGGCGACCGGCTTCAACCCCGTCGGCGGCGAGCGCGGCGCTGCGGCCCACCAACCAGCCCCGGGGTTGACCCGCGACCAAGTCACCCAAGAGTTCCTGGCGTTCCGCGCCAACCCCGTGGGCGCCGACGGCGGCGTCTACGTCGGCGGCGAGATCGGCTGGGAGCCCCACCGCCACGTCTACACGCGGGACGGCAAGCACGCCGACGCCTTCCCGCCGATCGCCTCGAACCATACGGCCCCGGCCGCGCGAGGCGCGGGCGATCAGCGCGCGATCCAAGAGCAATACGTCAACTGAATCTGGGCGCCTCGCGCGCCTTTCGACCCCACCCATCCTAGGAGCTAACCATGACCCATTTCGCTAAATCCATCATCCTCGCCGCCGGCCTCGCGCTGGGCGTGTCCGCGTTCGCCGCCGGCGACCACGGCGCCACGCACGGCTCGGCCACCGCCGCTCCTGTCGCCCAGGCGCAAGCCGCGGCCCCCGCGGCCCCGTCCGCCGCCGTCGACCTCACCGAGGGCGAGATCCGCAAAGTCGACAAGTCCACCGGCAAGATCACCGTCAAGCACGGCGAGATCAAAAACCTCGACATGCCGGCCATGACGATGGTCTTCGGCGTGAAGGACGCCGCGATGCTCGACAAGGTCAAGCAAGGCGACAAGGTGCGCTTCCGGGCGGCCAACGAGGACGGCAAGTTCACCATCACCGAGATCCAAGCCGCGGCCCAGTAAGCGCGCGCGGCGATGGCAAGGGCGCGGCGGGGCTTCCCTCGCCGCGCCCTTGACCTTTCCACTGGGTCAAGGCTCACAGTGGCCGCTTCCATCAACCAAGGAGCTACGCATGAAACACGACGCACACGCTCGGCCTCCCGCAGGCGCGAACCACGCGGCAGGACACGGCGGCTCGTCCGCCCGCGCTTACTGGCTGTTCGCGCTGAACCTCGCGCTCAGCCTCGTCCCGATGTATCTGGCCATGTTCACGATGATCGACGGGCGGGGCGACTTCCGGAACAACGTGAACATGTTCTACATGGCGCTGACCATGCTCGCGCCCATGGGGATGATCATGCTGGCCACGATGGGTTCGATGTATGGCAACAAGCCGCTGAACCTCGCGCTCTACGCCGGCCTCGCCATCCTCCTCGTCGCTTCGCTGTGGGCCACGCGAGCTCAAGCTCTGGTCGACGACAAGCAGTTCGTCGACTCGATGATTCCCCACCATTCAGGCGCCATCCTCATGTGCCGCGAGGCGCGGCTGGCGGATCCGGAACTCGTGAAGCTCTGCGGCGAGATCGTCAAGGCACAACGCGCGGAGATCGCCCAGATGGAGTCCATCGCCGCGCGCCTGCGCGCTTCGAGATAGTTTCCAGGACCCCTTGACCTTGCCATGGGGTCAAGGTTCACACTGTCGATGAAGCAACCAAGGAGGTCCTCATGCACGAGCTCAAAGTCCCCAACATGAACTGCGGCGGGTGCGCCAAGTCGGTCGCCCGCGCCGTCTCCGCGGTCGATCCCGCGGCGAAAGTCGAGTTCGACCTGCGCGAGAAGAAGGTGAGGATCGAGTCGGCCTCCGGACGCGAGAAGTTCGAAGCCGCCCTGGCGTCCGCAGGGTTCAAGCCCGCGTGACTTGCGTCAACCGGCTTGGCGACCGCCGCGCGCAACATCGATCCATCTGAGGAGATCCCGCCATGGACCACAAACATTCGGCCCACAAGCCAAGCGGGCTCGCGCCCTCGGATGGAGCCACGGTCCATGGCGGCGCGGCATACGTCTGCCCCATGCACCCGGAGGTGCGGCGAGACGAGCCAGGGCGCTGCCCGCTCTGCGGCATGGCTTTGCAGGTCGAGGGCTCCCAGGTGCCCCCGGCCGACGGTGTCCATCATCATCATGCCCATCGGAGCCACGCTGCCGTTCCTGAGCCCGGGCCGCCCCACGGGGCCCACTCGGCCCATGCAGGCCACGCGCCATCCGCCGCGAAGGCCGCGCCTCCGCCTGCTGCGAGCGGCGCGGTCTACGTCTGCCCGATGCACCCCGAGGTCCGCCGCGACGCGCCCGGCCACTGCCCGATCTGCGGCATGGCGTTGGAGCCCGAGATGCCGACCTTGGGCGAGGGCAAGGATCCCGAGCTCGTCGACTTCGAGCGGCGCTTCTGGTGGACCCTGCCGCTGACCGTGGTCGGGGTGCTGCTCGCGATGCTCGGCCACTCCATGGAGCTCATGGACCCGCGCGCGCAGACGTGGGCGGAGCTCGCGCTGGGCGCGCCCGTCGTGCTCTGGGCGGGCGCTCCGTTCTTCAAGCGCGGCTGGGCCTCGGTCGTCAACAAGAGCCCCAACATGTGGACGCTGATCGCGCTGGGCACCGGCGCGGCGTTCCTCTACTCGGTGGTGGCCACCGTCGCCCCTGGCTTGTTCCCGGCGTCCTTCGTCGCCATGGGCCGGGTGGCCGTCTACTTCGAGGCTGCGTCGGCCATCATTTCGCTCACGCTCCTGGGGCAAGTGTTGGAGCTGCGCGCGCGCTCGGGCGCGGGGGCGGCGATTAGGGCTCTCCTGGGGCTCGCACCCAAGACGGCCCGGCGCGTCGATCCCGACGGGTCGGAAGCCGACGTGCCGATCTCGCACGTGCACGAGGGCGACCTGCTGCGGGTGCGCCCCGGCGAGAAGGTCCCCGTCGACGGCTCCGTGGTCGAGGGCCAGAGCTCGGTGAACGAATCGATGGTGACTGGCGAGCCCATGCCGATCTCCAAGGGACCCGGCGACAAGCTCATTGGCGCGACGGTGAACGCCTCGGGGTCGCTCTTGATGCGCGCGGAGAAGGTCGGATCGGCGACCGTGCTCTCGCAGATCGTGCAAATGGTCGCCCAGGCGCAGCGCTCGAAGGCGCCCATGCAGCGCATGGCCGACGTCGTGGCCGGCTACTTCGTCGTAGGCGTCGTGATCGCGGCGCTGGCGACCTTCTTCGCCTGGGGCCTTTGGGGCCCCGAGCCCTCGTGGGTCCATGGCCTCATCAACGCGGTGGCCGTCCTCATCATCGCCTGCCCCTGCGCGCTGGGGCTGGCCACTCCCATGTCGGTCATGGTGGCCACTGGCGAGGGCGCCAAGCGCGGCGTGCTGTTCAAGGACGCGTCGGCCATCGAGAACATGCGCAAGGTGGACGTGCTGATCGTCGACAAGACGGGGACGCTGACCGAGGGCAAGCCCGCCTTCCAGAAGGCGGTCGCGGCGCCCGGATTCAGCGAGGACGAAGTCCTACGGCTGGCCGCGAGCCTCGACCTGGGGAGCGAGCACCCGCTCGCGCACAGCATCGTCGAGGCCGCGAAGGCCAAGGGCCTCGCGCTCACCAAGGCCGACTCGTTCGATTCGAGCACCGGCATCGGGGTCACCGGGACGGTGGAGGGCAAGAGCCTTGCGCTGGGCAACGCCGCGCTCATGCAGAAGGTCGGCGTCGACGTCTCCTCCTTGGCCGAGCAGGGCGCGCAGCTGCGCGCCACCGGCGCCAGCGTCATGCACCTAGCCGTCGACGGCCGCTTCGCTGGCCTCTTGGCCGTGTCCGACCCGGTCAAGGGCACGACTGCCGAGGCCATCGCGAGGCTTCGCGCGCAAGGGGTGCGCCTGGTCATGGCCACCGGCGACGGCCTGGCGACCGCTAAGTCCGTCGCCCAGACGCTGCGCATCGACGAGGTGCACGGCGAAGTGAAGCCGGCCGACAAGCTCGAGCTCGCCCGCAAGTTCAAGAGCGAAGGCCTGGTGGTCGCCATGGCCGGGGACGGCATCAACGACGCTCCGGCCCTGGCGGGCGCGGACGTCGGCATCGCCATGGGAGCGGGGACCGACGTGGCCATGGAGAGCGCCCAGATCACTCTGGTCAAAGGGGACCTCAGGGCCATCGCCGACGCGCGCGACCTCTCCGAGGCCTCCGTGCGCAACATGCGCCAGAACCTGCTCTTCGCCTTCCTCTACAACGCGCTGGGGATCCCCCTGGCGGCCGGCGCGCTCTACCCATGGACCGGCTGGCTCCTCTCGCCGATGCTCGCCGCTCTGGCGATGAGCCTGAGCTCGGCATCCGTGGTGGGCAATGCGTTGCGTTTGAAGCGATGGCGTTCGTAGGCATCGGCGCGGCTCACAGACGGCTGGCCGATCCCTGCCGCGGGGCCGGCGCGCGCGTCGAGCGGGAGATGGCCGCGGCCTCCGTGAGCGCGAGGTGAGCTTTGAACCTCTGACTGTGCCGCAGCGCGTCTCCCGCACGCGCGTAGGCCGCCTTGTAGGCGCGAAACGCATCAAAGCGCAATCCGCGGGGGGCGTCTTCCCGAGAGTCGAATCTCCCGGTGGAGAACCACTGGACACCGCCCAGCGCGCCGATGCTCACGCAGACGAGCGTGGCATGCTGGCGGAGCTCGGGTTCGTCGACGACGCAGCCGACGCGAAAGGTGGTCTCAATCTCGCATAGCACGCCCGCGACGACGCGCGTCTCACGCGCGCTCGCCGAGTAAGCCGGCTCCGGGTCGCCGCGCAGTTCCGCGGTCCGCAGCTCGACGAGGACGCCTTGATACACGTCGTGGACGGCCTTCTTTCGCATGCGTCAACCTCCCTCGAAAGCAGCGGCGTGTCAACTCACGGCTGAGCGGCGTGGCCGGCGCCTGGTTGTCTCGGCCGGCTGGCTCAACAACATCGCAATACCGCGATTCATCAGCCGAGTCCTACTGCGCGGCTACCAGCTAGTGCTTAGAGTGGACAAGTGCCCATCCTGCGCCTGCTGCTCGCGTTCGTTCTGGCCGTGGCCCTCCCCTTGCAAGGGCTGGCGGCCGCGACGTGCATGTGCAAGCTGAATAAGGCGAATGAGCAACACCGCGCAGCCGCCACCGCGGCCTCCCAGATTCCCCATGCGCCGCAGGCGCAGTCTCGCGACGGAGCCTTGGCCACGGCCCTCGGCGCGAACGGCGAGACGTCGAAACCTGCGAAGAAGCACGGGGCTTGCCCGAAGTGCGCCATGACGTGCTGCCACGCGAGCGCGCCGGCGCCGGCCTCGTTCTCCGCGTCCCAATCGGCGGCGCCCGCGGGCCCGGTCGCCTGGTCGCCCCGCCTCCTCGCGAGCTGGGCGGAGCCCGTGCCGCACAAGCCTCCCCGGGCTTGATCTTCTCGCGGCCGCGGCTTGCCCGGCCGCGTCATTCCCGTCTCGACAAGTCGCCTCGGGCCGCTCGCGCGGTCCCAGCGGCGCTATTCAAACGTTCACAGGAGATCGATATGCCACATGAAAGCATGGCGAGCTGCATCCGAGCTTGCTTCGACTGCGCGGAAACCTGCAACCACTGCGCGGCGGCATGCCTGCAGGAGCAGGACGTCAAGATGATGGCCCGCTGCATCGCGCTCGACATCGACTGCGCGGAAATCTGCGCGCTCGCGGCGGCAGCGATGAGCCGGGCGAGCGAAAGCTCCAAGGTCATCTGCGCGGCTTGCGCCGAGGTCTGCCGGCGATGCGCCGACGAGTGCTCGAAGCACAAGATGCAGCACTGCCAGCAGTGCGCCCAGGCGTGCCAAAAGTGCGCCCAGGAGTGCCGCGCCATGGCCGAGATGGCCTGAGACCGACCGGCGCGACGGCTCCTCTCCTGCATACGCAGGCGGGGCCGCGCGCCACTCTTCAACGGGGCCGACTCGGAAGAGCGGCCGAATGCAAATTCAGGAGTTCACCATGAAACTGTTCGCCAAGACCCTTCCCGCCGTCGCCGTCTGCCTGGCCTTTCTGGCCTCAGGCGTCCAAGCCGCCGACAAGGACATGAAAGCGATGATGGAGCAAGGCCACAAGCAGATGATGTCCATGCCCATGAGCGGCAAGCCCGACGTCGACTTCGCCATGATGATGCGCGAGCATCACAAGGGCGCCCTCGACATGGCCCAGTGGGAGCTCGACCACGGCAAGGACGCCAAGATGAAGGACATGGCGCGCAAGATCATCGCCGCGCAGAAGAAGGAGATCGCCCAGTTCGACCAGTTCCTGGCGCAGAACGGGCACAAGCCGTCAGGCGCGATGGGAGCCAGCGCCGGAAAGGGCCAAGACCACGGCCAAGGCCACTCGAAGTAGCCACGCTCGCGACCTGAGCTACGGCCGCGATATCAGCGAAAGCGGCGCTGGCGCCGCTTTCGCTGCCGACTATCTCCCGGGGCGCTGCTCGCTTGGGTCGACGGCTTGGGATGCGCCGCGGCCAGGCTCCTGGATGCGCCTGCGCGGGCCTACACTTCGGCGCGTGTCGTCCGCGCCGTTGCTTTCTGCGTCTCCGCTTGGTATCTCCATACACATGGAGACCTTCGCCACTGCCGTCGCCGGACCGCTTCGATGCGTGCTTTCGCGCATTGCCCTAATGGGAGGCGGAGAGGCATTCTTCTTCTCCTTCTGGGACGAGGCGCAGCTTGCTGCCGGCCCGGTTACCCCGTCGATTCCGATCGACGCCGCGCTCGCGCGGTCCGCCCTGGCGGCCAACGCGGCTCCAGCCAACGACGCGGAGCACGTGGCCACGATCGCCAAGGTGATCGATGACGGCCCCGTGCGGAGCGCGTTGAACATAGGGCAGCCCGGCAGCGGCAACCCGTGGATCGTCCAAGCCTTTTTCGAGCAGATCGACGCCTTGGAGCAAGCGCGGCAAATCGCCGCGGCGACGCCGGGCCCGGGCGCCGCAGCGGGCCCCGCGCCAAGCCCGTGGTCGAAGCCGGGGGGCGCGATCTAGCGCAGCGCTCCCGCGGTCCCGTCGCGTCATCTACGCGGCTCTGCGCGCCAGGGCGCCGGACGCCGTCGCCTTCTTGGCGCCGCCGAGAACTGGAGCCTCGCAACCAAGGTCTTCCAGAATCGGGCATTCCGGACGCTCGTCGCCCTGGCAGCAGTGGACCAAGTGCGAGAGCGTCTTGCGCATGGACTGCATCTCCTCGAGCTTGCGATCGAGCTCGGCGAGGTGCGCGGCAGCGACCTTCTTCACGCTGCTGCTTGGCCGCCGGCGGTCTTGCCACAGCTTCACCAGCTCGCTGATCTCCGGAATGGAGAAGCCCAGGTCGCGCGACCGCTTGATGAAGCGCAGCGTATGGACCTCCGGCTCTCCGTAGACCCGGTAGCCCGACTCGGTGCGGTGGACCTTGGGCAGCAGGCCCAGGGACTCGTAGTGGCGCACCATCTTCGGCGTCACTCCCGCCTTCTCGGCGGCTTCTCCGATGTTCATTCCTTCAGCGATCGTCTTCATGAGGCCCTCCCTTTCCAGCGACGCAGCGTCAGAGCGTTGGCGACCACGCTCACCGAGGAGAACGCCATGGCGGCTCCGGCGAGCATGGGGTTGAGCATCCCGAGCGCCGCGAGCGGGATGCCGACGATGTTGTAGACGAATGCCCAGAACAGCCCTTGGCGGATCTTGGCGTAAGTCTTGCGCGAGATCTCGATGGCGTCGGCCACCAGGCGCGGGTCGCCCCGCATGAGCGTGACGCCTGCCGCGTGCATGGCGACCTCGGTGCCGGTCGACATCGAGAAGCCCACGTCGGCCGCGGCCAGGGCCGGCGCGTCGTTGATGCCGTCGCCCACCATGGCGACAGAGAGGCCCCCCGATTTAAGCTCGCTCACCACCTGCGCCTTGTCCGCCGGCAGCACTTCGGCTCGGATGTCCGTGATGCCAAGCTCCTGCGCGGCCACGCGGGCCGCGCCCTTGTTGTCGCCGGTGACCATGACGACCTTCACCCCTTGCTCGCTGAGGCTGCGAACAGCTTCCTTGGCCGTGGCCTTGGCCGAGTCGCCGAAGCCGAGAAGACCAAGCAGGCGCGCGGGGGCGCCGCCCTCGGCCAGCCACGACACCGTGCGGCCCTCGTCCTCGAGCTCCTGGGCTCGCTTGGCCAAGGGCGCGAGGTCCACGCCCAGCTCGTTCATCCAGCGCGTGCTGCCGAGGCTCAGCGTTTGGCCTTTCACTTGGGCCGACATGCCCCGTCCCGCGACCGACTTCGCGTCCTGCGCCGGGGCGACGCTCACGAGGTTTTCCTTGGCCGAGTCCATCACGGCGCGGGCGAGAGGATGCTCGCTTCCGGACTGCACGCTTGCGGCAAGGCGCAGAAGGGCGGCGTTATCGCCATCAAAGGCTTCGAACGCCACCAGGCGCGGTTTGCCCTCGGTGAGCGTGCCAGTCTTGTCGAAGGCCACGACTTTCACGTTGTGCGCGACTTCCAGCGCCTCGGCGTCCTTGATCAAGATCCCGCGGCGGGCGGCGACTCCGGTGCCGGCCATGATGGCGGTGGGAGTGGCCAGTCCCAACGCGCAAGGACAGGCGATGACCAGGACGGCGACCGCGTTGAGAATCGCGCGCTCCCAATCCCCGGTCGAGAATCCCCAAGCGAGGAGCGTGAGCAGAGCTAGCCCCAGCACCACAGGGACGAAGACCTCGCTGACCTGGTCGACCAGGCGTTGGATGGGCGCCTTCTTGGCTTGCGCGGACTCCACCATCCGCGCGATGCGGGAGAGCGTGGACTCGGCGCCGACCGCGGTCGCGCGAGCCGTGAAGAGACCTTCCGCGTTCACCGAGCCGCCAACGACCTTCGCGCCGGCGGCCTTGGCCACCGGCAGGCTCTCGCCGGTGATCAGCGACTCGTCGACGTGCGTCGATCCTTCGAGAATCTCGCCGTCGACAGGCACGCGTTCTCCTGGGCGCACGATCACGGTGTCGCCGACTTTCACCTCCGAGGCGGGCACGTCGACCTCGACGTCGCCGCGGCGCACGCGGGCGGTGTCGGGGCGCAGCGCGTTCAAGGCCCGGATGGCTTCGGTGGTCTGGCGCTTCGCGCGGCCTTCCAGCCACTTGCCCAGGAGCACCAGGGTGATCACGACTGCCGAGGCCTCGAAGTAGAGGTGCGGAGCCTCGCCGTGGCCCTCGTGCCCGATGCCTGATATCAGCAGGTAGAGCGAGAGGCCGTAGCCGGCGGAGGTGCCCAATGCGACGAGCAGGTCCATGTTGCCGGCGCGAGCCTTAACGGCCTTCCAGGCGGAGCGGTAGAAGCGCGCGCCCAGCCAGAATTGGACGGGCGTGGCGAGCGCGAGCTGCCACCAGCCCGGGAGGGCCAAGTCGGCGCCGAACAGCATGCCGAGCATGGGGAACACGAGCGGAAGGGAGAGCGCGGCAGCCATGGCGACGGGCCACCAATCGGGCCACCGTGCCTTGGCGGCTTCGGCAGTCGCGTCCGCCGCCTGGGGCAGCTTCGCCACGTATCCCGCCTTTTCGACGGCGGCGACGAGCCGGGGCAGGACGTCGTCCGCGCGGCCCACGAATTTGACCTCGGCCTTCTCGGTGGCGAGGTTCACTTCGGCGAACGTCACCTCGGGCACCTTGCGCAGGGCCTTCTCGATGCGAGAGACGCAGGAGGCGCAGGTCATGCCTTCGATGGACATGCTCGATTGATCCTCGCGGACGGCGTAGCCCGCCTTCTCAACCGCGCCGCGCAGCGTGGCGAGGTCCACCCCGTTCGACGCCGAGACGCTGGCGCTCTCGGTCGCGAGGTTCACGCTGGCGCGCTCGACGCCGGGGACCTTGGCCAGCGCCTTTTCGACGCGAGACACGCACGAGGCGCAGGTCATGCCCTCGATCGGCAGCTCGATGCCCAGCTTGTCCAGGTTCATGTTCGCGAGGCTGGCTGGCAACGTCGTGGCGTTCTGCATTTTGGCTCCTTGCGCCCGAAAACCGAGGCGATGGAAGGATCATCAACCTTGCCATCATGGCAAGGTCAAGCCCCTACCGCAAGAAAGTTTTTCGCGCCTCCCTGTTGACTCTGACACGGTGGCAACCTTGACGATGCAGTCCTTCATCCACTTTTCAAGGAGTCACCCATGATCGAACTCAACCTCCCGGACATGACCTGCGGCCACTGCGCGAGCACCGTCGCCAAGACCGTTGCGCTCGTCGACCCCGCGGCGAAAGTCGAGGTCGACCTGGACAGCAAAAGGGTCAAGATCCAGTCGGCGGAGGACCGGCAGGACTTCGCCGAGGCGCTGACCGACGCTGGCTACCCGCCGGCGCAGTGACGCGAGAGCCACGACGATGGACCTAGGTTAGCCCAGCCTGAGCGCGTTTCGCGCCGACCAAGCGTCCTCGTTGTGGTCCCAATCGAACTCGTTGGCCGGCTCCGGCGGGTCGAAGTAGGCCATGTGGTCCTCGCGAAGCTCGATCGTGTAAACCCGCCGCGGCTCGGCGAGCAGGCCGCCCGCGGGCCGGTAGAGGACCAGCCGGGCGACAAGCCGATCCTCGCGCATGGCGAACTCCTCGGCGAGGGAGAGCCGCCCCAGGGGCGTGTCGAGGGCCACCACCCGGCCGCCTTCGACCACGGGCGCGATCTGCGGCTCGCGCACCTTGGCCACCGCCTCGGGCAGCCAGCGGTGGAAGACGGCGATCCGCTCCTGCAGCTTCGGGGCGGAGACGATCAGGCGTCGTCCTAAGGCGACGCGGTCTTGCACATTCACGGGCATGACGGCTTTCTCACGAGTTCCCGCGATTCTGACTCGTTCCAGCCTTCGTCAATGGGGTTGCGCCTCCCCGTCCGCCGTGAGAAAGATGGCAGGTCAGCCACCACCGGAGGCGATGCCATGTATCTGGAAATCTGCGATAGCCTTCATTGGGACTACGGTGAGGGCGTCGAAGTCATACGAGTCGAGGTTCGGCCGCACGCCCAATTGGTTCGGAAGCGGAGGGGGGCTGGTCTACGAACGCTCGCCTTCTACGTCGTCAGCGCGCACGCCGGCAAGCTCTGGCAACCTACCGATGCCGACGGTCCTTCGATGGGTTTTGTCAGCCTCGACGAGATCGTCCAGCTCTCATTCGCCGCAGGTCGGAAGTGGGTCGAGCAAGGAGTCGACCCGGCGTTGATGGCGTTCGAACGCGATCCGCGCTTTGCGGCCGAGGTCCGTAGGCTGGCGCCGACCTTGGCCGCCCTCTACGAGTCGCTGATCCTCACGCGTGAAATCGTGCCACCAAAGATCTCAGCCGCCGCCGCCGCCAGGCTCTGAGCCCCGCGAAGGCTTCGTCGCTTTCTGGCTCGCGCGCAACTTCTCAGTGAGCGACGCCCCGAGCTTCTTCGAGTCCTGCGTGCTTCGGATGACCTTGATGATCTCCGTGGCAGGTTTCGCGCCTAGCAGCGAAAACGCAATTTCTCGATCTCCGTCGTCGAGCGCGGCGCCAAAGGCCTTCTCCAGTTCGGCGAGCAGCGCCGCCCAGTTCCGCCGCTTCAAGAGGTGCTTGGAAATCTCCGCGCTCGGCCATCTGGCGGCGCAAAGCGACTGCGCATCCACGCGCTCATCATCGCTCAGCGAGGAGCATGGCCCGGCCTGCACCTTGGCTACGCAATCCTGGATCTCTTTCTCAGTCGCCATGCGGCGATTATCCGCGCTGGCTCGGCGCCGCGCGGCCGCGCGGCTCGCGCGCGCTCCTCAGAGGCGACCTGCCGGCCGGGACTTGCCGGCGCCGGACGCCTCGGCCTCAAGCGCGGCGCGCTCCGCCCGGGCCAAGGCCATTGCCTCCGCGCCAGGCTGCGCGAACTCCTCCCAGCCCTTGCTGTGCAGGCCGTCGGTGGGGATCCTCAGGCGCGTCAGCTCCTCGATCGCCAGCGGATGGATCTCCCCTTTCGGGTGGCTCCCTGCCGAGAAGGCCTTGAAGCGCCCGCGGCCGGCGTCGTTCAGGATCGCCTCCGCGATGATGGAGCGCGCCGAGTTGCCGGTGCAGATGAAGAGGGCGTTGTAGGTTCGGTCGGTCATCGAAGGCTTTCAGCAGCAGGGCTGGGTGGCGGCGCCGGAGCGACCGGCCCCCGCGTCAGTCTCCGATTTAAGGGGGAGAAACGGCGCCATGCGCGCGGCGAGCAGCGCCATGACGGCGAGCGCGGCCACTGCGACGCTGGCGAGGGCGGACCAAATGCCGCGCGTCGCGGGAGGGCCGGCCTTTTGGCGGCAGCAGCCGGCCTGGTTGCGAGAGGCGCGCATGGCGTCAGCAGCAGGAGCTGGCGGCCTTCACCGGGATGCCCAGCGGCTTGCCCTTGGGAGCGCAGCAGGCGGAAGCTTCGGCGTTGGGCGCGGGCGCGGCCTTTTGGCTGAACACCGGGATCGAGTCAAGCGTCTGGAACTGCTCCCAAGCGACGCCCTGCGGGTCGGTCACCCAGTATTTGTCGCTGCGCGCGTAGCAGCAGGTCGTCTCGCCCTCGTCCATCAACGCCATGTCCGCCTTCGTGGCGTTCGCCTTCATGGCTGCGAGCTCGTCGGCCGACTCGACCTGGATGCCCAGGTGGTCGACGCCCGGCTTGTCGCCGCGCGTGGAGATCGCGAAGTTCACCGGCGGATCCTGCAGCATCCACTTGGCGTAGTCGCCCTCGGTCCGCGCGGGCTCCTGCCCGAACATGGCGGAGTAGAAGGCGATGTTCTTCGCCAGGTCGTCGACGTGCATGTGGACGTGGAATCTCTTCATGGCGCTCTCCTTGGGGTGAGTCAGTCGGTGTCGCAGCAGGGCGCCGCGGAGGCTGCGCACTCCTGCCCTTGGCAGCAGTGTTCGGTGAGGTAGGCGAGCAGGGCGTTCATCCGCTCGAAGCGCGCGCGGTAGACGATGTTGCGTCCCCGTTGCTCAGCGTCGAGCAGCCCCGCGATCGAGAGCTCCTTCAAGTGGAAGGACAGCGCGCTGGGGGCCACGTCCAACGCCGCTCCAAGCGCGCCTGGCGTCATCCCCTCCGGGCCCGCGACGACCAGCGCGCGGAACACGCGCAGGCGGTGGGCCTGGGCAAGCGCGCCGAGCGCTTTGACGGCGTCGGATTCAATCAAGGCGTCCTTGACTTCGAGCGTCTGCGTTGCTTTCATAATCCGACGATAATTGAAACATTGAAAGAATGCAAGCCATGACCCAACAACGACCCGAACCCTTCGCCACGGCCGACCTCCCCAACTTGGATCCGGCTTGCTTCAAGGACCCGGCGGCGGGCCTGCGGCCCCATTCCGAAGGCCCTTCCCACCCGCCCAGGATCCTCCTGCTGCACGGCTCCGCACGGGACCGCTCATACAGCCGGCTGGCAGCCGAGGAGGCTGCCCGGATCCTGCGCTCCATGGGCGCGGAGACCCGCGCGTTCGACCCCCGCGGACTGCCGTTGCCGGACGACGCTCCGGAGACGCACCCCAAGGTCCAGGAGCTGCGCGAGCTCGCCGCCTGGTGCGAGGGCATGGTGTGGAGTTCCCCGGAGCGCCACGGCGCCATGACCGGGATCATGAAGGCGCAAATCGACTGGATCCCGCTGTCGGTGGGCGCGGTGCGTCCGACTCAGGGCAAGACGCTGGCGCTGATGCAGGTCTCGGGCGGCTCGCAGTCCTTCAACGCGGTGAACCAAATGCGGGTGCTGGGGCGCTGGATGCGGATGATCACGATACCGAACCAATCCTCGGTGGCCAAGGCGTTTGGCGAGTTCGACGAGGCCGGGCGCATGAAGCCCTCGGCCTACTACGACCGGATCGTGGACGTGATGGAAGAGCTGGTGAAGTTCACGGTTCTCACGCGCGGCCAGTCGGAGTGGCTGGTGAACCGGTATAGCGAGCGCAAGGAGGACGCCGAGGCCCTCTCGAAGCGCGTCAACCAACGCTCGATCTGAGGCGACTCGAAGCGCGCGCCAAGCTCGTCAGAGCATGTATCCGATGTCGGAGGCGACGGTCGGGTAGGCGAACATCGTCGACTTCAAATCCTCCGCGGTCAGCCCGTGCCGGATGGCCAGCGCGAAGAGATTGATGGCCTCGTCCACGCGCGGGCCTACGAGGTGGGCTCCCAGGATCAGGTCGGTGGACTCGTCCACCAGCACCTTGAAGCCGTAGACCTTCTCGGCGGCTTGGCGCGCGGTGAACCAGTTGGGGACGAGCTCGCTCTTCATCCGGAACTTCAAGCCGTCGCGTAGAGCCTGCGCCTCGCCCAAGCCCACCGACGCGATCGGCGGCATCGTGAAGGCCACGCTGGGCACGCCGCGGTAGTCGGGCCGCCGGTGGTTGCCTCGAAGCAGGTTGTCCGCGGCGACCTTGGCGTCGTGGCTGGACACGGGCGTCAGCGGCGGCCCCGACTGAGCAGCGTCTCCGGCGGCGTAGACGGCCGGGTTCGACACGCTTTGGAGGAACTCATTGAGCCTAAGCTTCCCATTCTCGACTTCGATGCCCGCCGCCTGGACGTTCATGTCGCCGAAGCGCGGCGCGCGCCCCGCGGCGTGCGCGACCAGGTCGACGTCGAACTCCAGCCGCTCCCCGCCGCTGGACGCCCTCACGCGAAATCCGTCGGCCGTCTTCTCGATTCCCTCCACAGAAGTCGACGTCCGAACTGCGATGCCGAGATCTTCGAACGCGGGCATGAGCCAGCCAACCAGGTCGGGGTCGAACCCTTTGAGCATGCGGTCCCCATGCTGGAGGATGGTCACCTCCGACCCCGCGACGGCTGCAATGTGGGAGAACTCGGCCGCCACGTAGCCTCCGCCCACCATGAGGATCCGCTTGGGCATGCTGTCCATGGCCAGGAAGCCCTCGTTGTCGACCAGGTGCTCCTCCCCCGGAATGCCGAGCCTCACGGGCTCGGCGCCCGACGCGATGAGGAAACGTTTCGAGCGCAGCAGGCCAACGCCTTCGACCTCGACGGAGCCGGGGCCGGTGAAGCGCGCGTGGCCGCGGAAAGCGTCGATGCCCTTGTCCGCGTAGCGCGCCTCGTTCTTCCCGGGCACGGGATCGGTGAAGGAGCGCTTGAAGGCCATGAGCTCGCGCCAGTCCACGCGCGCGTCGCCAGCCACGCCCTTGCCGGCCATGCGACGGGCGTGGTCGACCGCCGACGCGCCTCCGATCAACATCTTCTTGGGGTCGCAGCCGCGCAGAGCGCAGGTGCCGCCGAGCGGGCGCGAGTCGACGACGGCGACGCGCCAGCCAGCCGCGCGCGCGCGCATGGAGGCCACCATCGCCGCCGTTCCCGCGCCGATCACCAGGAGGTCGTAGGGGTCGCCCATGGTTGGCTCCGCGGCGGATCAGCCGCAGCAGCCTTTGGCCCCCGTCGCCTGCACCGGAGGGCAAGGGACGGTTCCGTAGGAGCAGTAGACGCAGCAGTCGCCGGGCTTGGGCCTCAGCACCGCGCGGCATCCTTCGCAGTCGTAGAACCACTGGCAGGCGTCGGTCGGCATCGTCTCGGCCTTCGAGTGTCCGCACTGGGGGCACGTGATGGTCGAGGCGAGCTGGGGCTCTGCCGTCACTTGGCCGCCCCGACGGGAGTCGAAGGAAAGCCGGCGTCGGCGGTAGCCTTCGACAAAGCGGCGAGGCTCGTCTTCGCGTCGTCGAAGACGACTGTCGTCTGGCGCTTGGCGAAATCGCTCTTGACGGTGGCGACCCCGGGAACTTTGGACAGCGCGGCCTTGATGGTCACTGGGCACGACGCGCAGCTCATCGTCGGCACGGAGAGGGTGGCGGTTTGCGGGGCGGCGAGCGCTTGGCCGGCGAGCAGCGCGAGGATCAGGAATGCGGTTTTCATAGGGTCTCCTTAATAAAACAGGGGGGCCGCGAACGGGAAGCCGAGCACGACGGCGAGCAGGCCGGCTATGGCTAGGAACGCGACTTTTTGGGCGCGCTTGGCCTTCGGCGCCGCGCAGGCGCGGCCGTCGTCGCAGGCAGGGGCGCGCCAAATTTTTCGCCAAGCGACGAACAACGCGACAGCGGCCGCCGCGAGGAAGTAGGGCTGGTAGGGCTGGAAGGCGGCGAGCTGCGCGATCCATGCGCCTGAGACCCCGACCAAGACCAAGGCGAGCGGCGCGACGCAGCAGAGGGAGGCGAGAAGCGCCGCGCCGGCGGCAGCGCCGAGCGCGGCAGCGCTCAGCCGGGGAGCGTCTTCGGAAGGTGGAGTTTCGATGTTCATGGCGCTAGCCTAAGGCCGTAGTCGACTACGGAGTCAAGGCCCTTCCGCGCAAGCGCACTAACGACTGACATCAGCTCGGCCGCGCGGCTGCAGCCGGGGCTGGGTCAGCGGCGGCCTTCGATGTCGGGCGCGTGGAAGGATGCGATAAGGGGGCACGAGACCTTCCCCCGGCGCACGTGGCACGCGTCGACCAGCCCGGAGAGGACCGACTCCATCCGCGAGAGCTCGGCGAGCTTCCTGCGAATGTCCGCCAGCTTGACCTCCGCCAGCGAGCTGGCCTCTTTGCAATGCGCGCCGTCCTCGAGCCGCAAGAGCTCCGCCACCTCGTCCAAGCTGAATCCCAAGCTCTGCGCAGACTTCACGAAGCGTAGGCGCTCGACGTCGGCCGCTCCGTAGCGGCGAATGGCTCCCGCGCGCCGCGGGGGCTCGGCGATCAGCGCTTTGCGTTGATAGAACCTAATGGTCTCGACGCCGACGCCGGCCTGCGCGGCGAGCTCGCCGATGGTGAGGCTGTCCTTGTTTCGCTCCATGGGCCTCTCCGTATTCAACTACAGAGTAGCTTAGCGCGTCAGCCTCCGAGCGCAAGCCTCAATCAAGCAGCTGCTGCCGCGACGGAGATTCCTTTGCCGTTGCGTTGGACGTCCCGCGTTCGGCCGCGTGCGCCATGCGTGATGTGCCTACGGGCGGTTCCCCGACTGGCGCTGCCGACGCGAGCCTGGCGGGCCAAGTCATCGACCCATGGCCGGCGCAGGAGCGGCGAAGGGGGTTGTGAGCGCCCCCCACGAGGGGGAAAGGTTGCCAAGCTTGGGGAGGCTGTCGTTCTCGGCAGGCATGCGACGAACATCGGCGCCGAATTCCCCTGTTTCGAATTCACATACACCCGACGCACCTGGCGGTGGCGTAGGCGCGGCGTGGCGCGCCTGCGCCGTGAAGAGGGGCGGCTATGCTGCCCCCATGAGCGTGAACGAAATCCAGAGGCTCCTGGGGCGGTCCGGAGAACTGGACGCGGCCGTTTGGGGCGAGCTGCCAGATCCTTACGTCCCCGCCATGTCGTCGCCGCGGCACGACGCCTCGCTGACCGCGACTTTGATGGCCGTGGAGCACGCCAGGGCCTTCCGACTGCTGGTCGCTGAGGGCATGTTCACGACAGCGATAGGTGTCGCGCGGATGCAGTTCGAAGCGCTATGCCGGGCCATGTGGCTTCTCTATGCAGCGACCGACAAGGAGGTCGCGGCGGCGACCGCGAAGCTTTCGAAGAAGGCGGAGAGGAGAGCCGGCGGCCTGCCGATGGCCGCCGAGATGGTGGCTGCGCTGGAGGGAAAGGCTCCGCACGGCGTCCATCAAATGATGCTGGGCTACAAGCAGGCGATGCTCAAGGGCTTGCATTCTTTCGTTCACGCGGGGCTGCATCCCCTTCAACGACACGTTGAAGGCTACCCGGAGCAACTCCTCGCGGAGATTGTTCGGAACATCAACGGCCTATTCGTGGCCACGGGCGCCTTCCTGGCGATCCTGGCCGGCTCCCAGCCGTCGATGCGCGCTATGAACCGGCTTCAAGTCGCCTTCGCCGACTGTTTGCCGGAACTCGTTCCTGCGAACGCTCAGCCCTCATCGCCAACCGCCACGGCCTCCGAGATCAACGAGTAGAGCGCGGCCGAGGAGCGCGCCGACTCTCGCGCGGCGTTTTCCAGGGCCTCTAGGCGCGCGTCGGTGCGTTGCGCAAGCTCGGCTAAGCCTTGCTCCACCGCTTCTAGCCCGGACGCCGTCGCCTCGGCTTCTTCGAGAGCTCGCGCGATGGCGTAGTCGAGAGCGTCGGTCGGCGTGGGCGCGCCCGGGAGCCTTCCCGCGATGGCGCGCAACTGCGCCAGTCGACGCTTCGTCAGCCGCAGATTCAGTTCGTGGCGCGTCCAGCCAGGGGCTTGCTCGTCGTGTTCCACCATCCTCTCCTTCATCTGGTCATCTCCGGCTCTTTGTTCGCGCGGCGCGTGAAGCGGTCGAATAAAGCTCTCATCGCGGATACCGCTTTCGCGTGCCTTGCCTGTTCGCCCGGCGTCTCTGGCGCGTGATCGAGAGTCGTCCCCTTGGCCCTCGATCGGGTCATTCGCCTGGCAAGAGCCTCGATCGCGTCGGCGCGACGCTTCTTCGGTCCGCTCGCCTGGTGCGACTCGGGATCGACCAAGCCCAGCGCCAAGGCGTTGACGAACATCGTGGTGGCGAAGCGGGACCGACTCGCGGCCACGTAGGTCCATTGCCGATCCGTCATCGCAGGGTTGGCCAGGATGTAGGCGGCGTCGAAGGTGCGGCCTAGGGCTTTATGGTTCGTGAGGCAGTAGGCGAGGTCGAAGCGGCCGAAGCTCGCGGGGATCTGGACCTCGCGCTCCCCGCGCTCGTTTTCGTCGTCAAGCTCCACCGAGAGCAGCAATTCGAAGCCTTCGCGGGCGATTCGCTTGACCGTGCCGACGGCTCCGTTCACGACACCGAGCGGCCGCTCGTTCTGAGTGAAGACGACGCGGTCTCCCGGCGCGAAGCTCTTGGTCTCGCGGTTCTCGTCTCGATCGACGATCTCGATCTCCGCGCCGAGGCCGTCTTGGACGATCCCGGCCGCCACCAGGCGAGACCTGGCGAGTTCGTTGAGCCGCGCCACCTCGCCGCGGGTGCCGGCGACGATGGCCTTTGAGGGCAGGGCGGTGCGGTCGCGCTCCCAGGCGTCCACCAGCGCCTCCATCGCAGGCTCCAATCCCGAGGCGAACTGCAAGCGTCCCCGGGCGTCGAGTGACCGTAATGCGTCCTTCGCTTCTCCCTTGGCGAACTGCTCCACGACCTCGCGCATCCATTGGTGGTCGAAGCGCGAGCGCCATCTGGCGAACGCCTTGGCGAGCTTCGCGTCCTTGGCGCACACCGCCTCCATCGCCTGCATGCGCGCCTCCTCGGGCACCAGGCGCAGCGCCTGCGCCTGCGCCATCGTCAGCCCTCCATCGCGCTTCGTCGCGCGGCTTTCGAGCCACGCTAGCAGCGGCGCGAAGTCAGTGCGTTGCCGCTGGATCGCGGAGATCTCCGCTTTGCCGTGCTCGCGCATGAGAGAAGCGAAGATGCCGCCGGCGCCGATGGGTTGGAGCTGCTTGGGGTCCCCCACGCACACGAGCTTCGCGCCGGTCTTGGCCGCCTCCTCCTGCAAGGCCGCGAACTCGCTTGAACCCACCATGCCGGCCTCGTCGAGCACGACAACCGATTTGGCGGTGAGCTTCGCGCGCCCCTCGCGAAGCGACAGCAGCAGGCTTGCGATGGTGCGCGACGGGATGCCGGTCTCGCGCGCTAGGTTCTGCGAGGCTGCCGCCGACTGGCAGCAACCGAGAACCGCAAAGCCCGACTCTTTGTAGGCCTGGCCGAGAGCTCGCAACATGGTTGTCTTCCCGGTGCCGGCCCAACCCTCGACAAAGGCGTGCCGCCCGGTGCGCGAGCCCACGTGCAGGGCGGCGTCGCGCTGCTGCGCCAAGGACACGGGGACGCCCAGCTTTGCGGAGAGCTCGCGCTCCAAGGCCGCGAACTTGGCTTCGATCGCACTCGGAGCGAGTCGGTGGGCGCGGTCCGCCGCGCCTTGCGCCACCCTCCGGCTGATCGCGGTTTCCAGCTCCAAGGTCGCTTTGGACGTGAACACTTGGGTGAGGAGCTCCGAGCGTCCGAGGTGGACCACTTGGTCGAACGCCAGGAAGCGACCCAGCTCCGCCAAGCACTCGGCGGCGGATAGACGACCCATCGCCTTCTCGCAGATCAGGCACAGGGCCTCTTGGCTCGTGGCGCAAGACTGCGACTCCATGAGCTCAGCAAGGATCGCCGCGCGGTCGATCTCTACGGGCTCCGGAGCCGCGACCTCTCCCGCTCGCATGCTCAACACGGAAGCCGGCGTGATGCCAAGCTGAGCCGCCTGGAACTCGAAGAGCTCCAAGAGCTCGCGCAGGGGCGGCTCGCTCTTAACCGCGCGGCTGTTTAGGGCCGCGATCTCGCGGCCCGCCGCGTCGCCTCCAGCGTCGAAGCCCGCGCGCTGCATGTGCTCGGCAATCTGCTTGCTTCGGGTGGAGAGCGCCTCGCGCTGCTCCTCGGTGATTCCACGGATCGCGAAATAGGGGCCCGAGGCCTCGATGTCGAAGCCCATGGCGCGCAGCCTGTGGGCGAGCTCCACCCGAAACAGGATGCCCGTGGCCATCTTGCGTTCGAACTGCGGCCGGTGCTCTAAGGCCGACCACTCCTCGACGCCCTCGCGCTTGCCGACGTTGAACATGAACGCGTGAACGTGGAGCTGGGGGTCCAAGGCGCGGCTAGCGAAGTGCGTATAGCAGGCCGCCACCGCCGCTTCCGCCTTCTGCTTGACGCGTCCCGCGTGTCCATGCCGGGTGAGGGCGGCGTCCTCCGCGTAGTCCAGAGCGGTCTTGGCCGCCAGCCGTAGGGCTTCGAGGAGCCCATCGCGGGTCGCCTGGTCGGCTCCGGCAAAGACGGCGGAGAAGTCCTTGGGGGCGGAGAACGTCATGTCCAGACCCATGACGTGCCTGTCGCCCGCTCCCTTCACCAAGGACTCGCCCGTGACGGGGTGGAATCCGCGCGCCAACCGCTCGACGTGCTCTGCCTCGGCGATGTCGTCGAGACCCAGGAGTGCCGCTCCCCTGCACGCCCAGAAGGGCGGCGGCCCCTCGGCGCCTTCCCGCCTGGCGTAGTCGTCGAAGTCGGTCCGCTGTCGACGCGACGGCTCCCCCAGATAGTGCAGGTAGCCCTTGCCACCGGAGGCTGACTGGTTCGAAGCCGCGTTGATCTTGGCGATGGACAGCATGTGCGCGCTCTGAGACGGCGCGCCATCAAAGAGGAGGGCGCGGCGCGCCGAACGCGCCCTCCGAAAGTCAGATCACAGCCGGCGCGGCGGAAGCTTCGGAAACGCGGCGCGCGCCGCGGCCGCGTCGGCCGCGGACAGCGCCCCTTCGAGTTCCCGCTTCTCGAGCAGTGCTTCCATGTGCGCGACGATGCGCGCGCGCGCAGGGCTGCCCGGCTTGGTCGCCCTGAACGAATCGCGCAGCTGGGCGTAGGTCTCCACGAAAGCCCGCGCGCGCTCATGCGCCTCCGACTGCTCCGCCTCCCGGACCATCGAATATCGGCGGGCCGTCTTGCGGCTGCGGCCGAGCTCTCGCGCGATGTCGGCTACACCCATGTGAGAGCCCTCCAAGCGCCGCATTAGCCCTTCATGGCGCAAGTCGCCGAACCGCAAGTCTTCGATTCCGGCGTTCTTCATCGCCTCGCGCCAGCGCTTTTCGAAGGAATGCATCGAGGGGAGCCTGTGGAAGACCAGCGCGTTGTCCACGGCGCGGTCCTCTCCGAGCTCTTTCAATGTCGCTAGCGCCTTCTTCGACAGCGCGACTTCTCGAGCGTTGCCAGACTTCGACCTGGTAGCTGGCAAGCGCCAAACGCCTGCGGCTTCGTCGATTTCCGACCAAGACAGTCGCAGGGCTTCGTTGCGGCTCGCGCAGGTCTCGATCGCGAAGTCGACGACAAGCTGGCAGTGCCGCGCGGCGGTCTGGGGTGGCGCCTCGGCGGAGTCGGCGCAGTCAGCCAGCGCGGAGCGGACAAGAGCCTCTTCGCCCCCGCGCAGCCTGCGCTCCCTGATCTTGAAGCACTTGTCCGACTTTGGCAGATGCTCGTGGCCCAATCCGAGCTGCATGCGGGGAATGCCCAAAGCGTCCGCTTTCCTCGCGCAGGCCGTCTTGATCAGGCTCAGGCTGGCTGCGATGGACTCGCGCCCCAGCGTCCCGCCCTTGCGTCCGCCATCCTGAGGCCGCAGGAGGCGCTCGCAGAAGTCCCGGCACCAATCCGCGCTGAGCTCGAAGACGCGGGCGCCGCCGGCGCGCTTCTTTGCCAAGTGGGCGGCGTCTCGGGCCGCTTGGGTCCCAACGACTGCCGCGTGCCAGTCGAGCACCTCCCGAACAGTCAGCGCCCTCAGCGGCGCGGTGGCGGGATCTTTCAGGGCCGCTTTATAGGCCTCGTCTCTGGCGCGCAGCTTCTCGCGAGCCTGCGCTTCCTTGGCCAGTCTCAAGAACGTCTCGGCCTCGGGCATCGTCCGGAACGATTTGATGACCATGCGCTCACCGCATTTGACTTGGACCTGGTAGGCGCGCGGCGCTCCGTCGAAAGTCCTTCTGACTTGGATTCCCATTTTCTTTCTCCCTTGTTCTTGTTGTTCAGAGGCGCGCGGGCGCCGTCGCGCGCAGAGGAGCGCCGACAGCGCCGGACCCCGCGAAAATGTGCTGCTCGATCTCGGCGGCTTCCCTGCGCGCGTGGACCGCGTCCATGCGGCGCAGCACTTCGTCGGCTTGCGGGTTGAAGTAGCGCATCGTCATCTGCAAGGAGGCGTGCCCCGCCATCTGCAGCACCGCTCCGGGCAGCATCGCCCCCGTGTTGAGCATCCGAGTGATCGATTCGTGGCGCGTGTCGTGGAACACAAGCCCCGTCACCCCCGCCCTCTTCACCGCGTCGGCGAACGTCTTCGAGAAGGTGGCCGGGGTGGGCAGCAGATGGAAGACGCGATCGGTGCCCTGGGGACGCTCCTTCCATAGCTCGCGCAGGATCTGATCCGCCCTTTGGGTCAGGTAGATCGTCCGCGAACGGCCCTGCTTCGTCCTGTTGCCGGGCAACTGCCATTCGCGCGAGTCGAGCTCGATCTCGGACCAGCGCAGGTTGACGATCTCCGACTGCCTCGCGCAGGTTTCGAGGGCGAAGTCGAACGCCGCCACGTAGTGCTTGGCCTGCGGCTTGGGCTCGCCATAGATGCCCGGGGCGTTCACACGGAATTCCTTGGCGCCGATTCGCGAGAGCGCCTCGCGAATCCTGAACTCCTCGTCAGGGCGCACCCGGCGCGTGCGCCCATCGTTCCACGACTTCGAAAAGAACTTGTGGGTGAGGCCAAGGTCGGGGCACTCGACCTCGAGCTCGTCGGCGCGCCATTTGCACACGCGCGCGAACATCCGCATGTAGTGGTTGATGCTGCTTTCCTTGAGAAAAGTTTCGCGCCCTTGCGCCTTCGTCCTTTTCATGCGCGCCACGAACGCGCGGGTCCACTTCCGCGTGAGGTCGCAGACGCGCGTCTCCTGCCCCACGTGCCGCTTGATCGCGTGGCGCTTGCTCGCGATGTGCTTGTCCTCCGGGTTCGCCGCGTAGTAGCTGTCCACGATGTCGACGATGCGCTCGGAGACGAACGACGCGAGCTTGGCCGGGTTCTCCGTGAGCCCCGCGGACTTGCGCTTCCCTTTCCCGCCGTTCTTCGCCGCTTTGATCCCCGACATCGTGGCGCGCTCGAACTCGAGCGCGGCTTCGAGCGTCGAGAAGGTCCTCGACGCCGACTTCTCCCCTGGCACGCGCACTGTCGCCTGGAACGCGCGCGGCTTGCCCTCCCTGTCCTTCCTGACTGTGATCGCCATTTCCTCTTCTCCCTAATGCGGCGCTCATGTATGGGCTCGGCGCGCGCGCTTCTCCGACGCGGACAGGCGACTTTCGGTCGACCGTCCATCCCAAAACTGCAGCAGAAACTGCAGCAGGGCCCAAAACAGGCTTAGCGCGGGGGTCGGTTTCAGAGGAAGAAGAGGCCGACAAACGTTTTGGACTCACTTAAAGAGATGAGAGCTCTCAGGAGCGATTTGCGCCCTTGGGAACACGCCAGTCGGAGCCCGTGTCCAGCTATTGACCGACAGCCAATACGTCGTCAAAGGGATGACCGAATGGATCGGCGGATGGAAGCGCCGGGGCTGGAAGTCCTCGACCGGCGAGGCGGTCAAGAACAAGGAGCTCTGGGTGGCCCTCGACGCCCTCTGCAAAGACCGCTCCGTCGAGTGGAAATGGGTCAAAGGGCACGCGGGGCACGCCGGCAACGAGCTGGCTGACCAGCTGGCTAACGAGGCGGTCGCGGCCAGGCGCTCGACCCGGGGCTGAGCCCGCATCCCGGCGTCATCCCAAGCGCGGGCCTTTCGCTCCGAACTATTGACACCCAGGACCGAATCAACCCATTGCCCCGAGCGACTTTGCCGCGCGCACCGTCCTTGACTCCGCATCAGGCGCAATGCGCGCAAGCCCCGAAAATCCCGCTGCTGCAGTCTGCAGCAACCTGACGGACGGCGCGCCGAACGCGCCGAAAGCGCCACAAATGGCGGACCGCGAGCGTCGCGCCGGCCTTCACGGTCAGCCCATAAGGGCATGGAGCTGCCTGATTCCCACGCGACCATCGACCTCCACGACGAGACGCGCCGCCGTCTCGCCGCGCGCTACGGCATCTCGGGCGAATACGTCGGCGCCGCGATCGTCGCCCGCATCCTGGGGATCGGTCTCACGACGGTCTACGAGCAGGCCAAGGGGGGCCGCTTCGTGATTCCCCACCGGCTCGCCAACCGCAAACCCCTGTTCCTGCTCGACGACCTGGTCGCGTGGATGGTGGGAGAGCGCGCCAGCGCGCGACGGTTCCCCCCGGCCCCGCCGCCCAAGCTCTCGCAAGAGCATGCCCAAGTTTTCAAGCACGCTGACGCGGAAGCCGCCTTCCAGGAAGTGATGCGTCAGCGCGGAGTCGCTGTCTCGAAGCGTCGCTGAGCTGGCGTGAGCACCTCGACCCACGCCTCGGGTCCAGAGCATGGAGTCAAGCCGGACGGCCGCGCTGCTAGCATCGCGCGATGGACAAAGACGCCGCCTCGATCGCGGATTGCGTGAATCGCTGCAAGCAAGCGCTCGGTGGCCGCTCGACCGCGCAGCTATGGGAGATCTTCGCGGATATTCACGGGACGACCCCTTCTCAAGCTCAGGCGGAGCACCCGAACAAGCTGCGCGCGTGGCTCCTGTCGGAAATTTGCCACCACATCTGCGACGAGACTTACTCGAAGGGTGGCGCGGCGAGCGTGCCGCCGGGCGATCCGGCGCTCGACCTGGACCCGCCCGCGCCTTGACGCGTTGACTCGAGCCGCTCTCTTTGCTTCGATGAGGCGAGGGAGCAGCAACGATGAACACTGACTTCGCAACCGCCTCGGCGGGAGATATCGCGTCAGCCTTCGAGGATCACTTGAACATTCGATCGGTCGATGCGGCCGAGCGGGCCGACGCGATCGCCGCCGCGCGCGCGGCCGCCGCGCTGTGGTGCTTCTTGCGAGACGACGGCCAGCTGGAACCCACCGCTGCCTCTTTGGTCCACTTCGCCAGGTTCGGCGGACCATCGAGCGTGCGCCACCACTTGCAGCGTCGCGACATCCCCAAGGGCCTGATCGAAGCCGCGCGGCGCGCGTTCGTCTCGGAGCCCGGAGCCGCGAAGCGGGCCGCCGCTTGGGACGACCGCCTGCACGGCAGCTTCTTCGCTCCATTCGCGCTTGGCGGCGAAGGCTGAGCGCTCCTGCCCGATCGGCAGCATGCCGCGCGCGCTTGGAGAAGCGGCAAGGCGTCGCTAGCGCGCCCCGCAGAGGTCAACGGTGATGCCGTGATCGATTGACACCGACCCCCTCGAGCGAGAGAACGTCCACCAAGGGCGACGACGCGGTCTCGCCCTCTTGAACGGAGGCCTCCTTGGGCGCAATCGCAGACCTGGCGCGGAAGCTCGATGATCTGAATCCGGAGGCCACAGGCGCCGCGCTGGCCGTCCTGGGCGTGGTCAGCCTTTCGATTGTGATAGCCACCACTTTGCTAGCGCCAGCGAGCGAAAGCCCGCGCTCCACGCCGGCTTGTTCTTGCCAAGATGGAGATCAATGCGCGCCTGGCGTTTCCGGGCGAGTCTGATCGCTCGCCGAAGCGCGTTCCAAAGCGCGACTGAGGCGCCGGCGCGCGTGCCCTCTTGTCCTCAACCGCGTCCCCTTTTCTCCTCAACCGCGTCCCCTTTTCTCTTCATGGGGCGAAAAGCGCGTGTCCTCTTGTCCTCAAGCGCGTTCCCTTTTGTCCTCGAACGCGACCTTCTTATAGATTCAAGACAAGAAAAAGAAGATGCGCGGCTGCGCCGCGCGGGCCCCGCGGGGACGGGCCGGCCCGCCCGCCCCGCGACCTGATTCGAGACCCGGTGGGCCGCTGTCGCGGCAGGCCGCCGCGCGACGCCGCGTCGGCCATTCGCGCGCGATGTCGCGCGCGTGCTCCCAGAGGAGAAATCCAGTCCGTGAGGACAAGAGGGGACGCGCTTGCAACAGGTTATGCTTGCCGACGGCCTGCGCAAGCAGGCGAAAAGTCGGAGCACAACAACTTAGCCTAGAGCACGACTCCGCCGACGCCCCGGGCTTGCTTCTTGGCCGTCGCGCGCTCTTGCCTGCGCCCTTCGCGGGCCTGCTTCCTGGCAGCCGCGGCGTCGCGCTTGGCCTGCGCCTTGCGCTCCTCCTCCGCAGGCCAAGTGAACTCGGCCTTCTCGTCCCCCTTGCGCATCGAAACGGTCCAGAACGCCCACTCCCTGCCGATCCGCCCGAGCTGGTGGCTCGCCAGCACGGAAGGGCAGCTCCGCATCAATTCGGTCAGGGCGTCGTCGAGGTTGGCGGGGAAGTGGGTGTCGTGCGGATCGGCGCCGCAGAGCTCCGCGAGACGACCGAGCTCGAAGTCCCACTTCGATGCCGGCGCGTGGGTCGACAAGAAGTCGTGGAGCCACTTGGCGAGGCGCGAACTCAGCGACTCGCGCCTCGCCACGTCGATTCGAAACTGCTTGTCCTCGCGGAGCGCCGTCAGCAGGTCCGGGTCGAGGGTCGCCATCCAACAACCCGGCGCTTTTCGCAAGGACTTCAACAGGCGGGCCGATCCGCGCGCGCCGCCAGGCAGCTCATAGATGATCTCGGCCTGCGCGAGGCGCTTGAGGCTCGCCACGATGCGATTGGTCTCCTTGCCTCCCGTGGATCGTTTCAGCGCCGCCGCCACGCCTCGCGCGGAAAGCCTGATCTCCACGCCCGCGCCGCGCTGCTTCGCCGTGGCCAGGACGACCTCCCACACGCGCTTGTCGTCCATCGTGAGCTTGGGGCCGGTGTAGACGAGCTGTCGCTCCTTCTCCAAGCACGCGAGCTCCACGGCCTTGAACACCTGGCCTCCATCGATCCCCACTCGGAACAGCCCGCCGCGGCTGGCGAGCGCGGGAAATCGATCCAGCTTGTCCGCGACTGGGAGAGGGATGGGCTCCGCGGCGTCGCTCGCCCTCTCGCTTGTCCGCGCGAGGCTTGGCGGAACCCCGGCCGGCTGGGAACTCTGCGGGGGAGCGGCTGGCGGCGTGGCCGCGACCGCGCTCGCGGCCGGGGTCGGAGCGGCTGGGCAAGGCGCGGCGAGGGGCGCGACGCCAGCCGGGATCGGGCCGCGCGCGTCGACGGCCTCGGGCTTCGAGCTTATCTCAGGACATGCGGCGCCCGCGTCCGCCCAAGGAGGCTCAATAGCTTCCTCGTCCAGATCGTCGGACCAGCCGACGGCGTAGGGCGCGGCTGGGGCCTTCGGGAGGTGGCTGGGATTGCTCATGGCTTCGATTGCTGTTCGTTAATCAGGCCACTACAACTCTCAAGCCTGCGAAGGCTTGTCAATAGATCGCGAAGCGGGCGCGCTAAAAAAGGCGAAGCTCCGCCGCGCTTCGGCGCGAAACGACGCCTTGCGCTCTTCGCTATTTCGTCTTGCGCGTCAAAGGGTTCCGGCTCGCCCCACCACCACTCCATGGATCGTGAGCGTTGCAGGGTCGTCGACGGGAATCGGAGCGTAGTCGGGATGCGCGGACATCAGGCTCGCCTTGCCGCCCTCGATCCGCAGTCGCTTCACGACCTGGCCTTGGCCAGCTAGGTGCGCGAGCACGATGTCGCCGTCTTTGGCGCGCGTCTTCACGTTCACCAAGATCAGGTCGCCGTCGTTGATGCCCTCGTCGCGCATCGACCAGCCGCTCACGCGGGCCCATATCGTGTCCTCCGGCGTCGCGCCCCCGAGCACGTCCAGAAGCGAGGCCTGGCGCCGCGGCCCATTGCCGTCGGCCCAAGCCGGGTGACCCGCGGCCACCGCCTCTGCGAACAACGGCAATGGCTTGATCACCTCCGGCAGCATCCGCGCCTCTCGCTCGATCTGATCGGCGAACCGCGCCGCCATGACCCGTCCGAGGCGGCGCATGGCCGCGATCTCGTGGTCCGGATCGATTCCCTCGTCGATCAGCTCTTGGCGCAGCTCCTCCTCCGTCATTTTGCTGATCTCATCCCAGAGCGGGTCGTTCCACCGTCCTGAGCCCGCCGCGTTCTTCTTGTCGCTTGCCATCTCTCCTCCTCCTTGGTCCTCATTCGTCTCAGTGCATCTGCGCGAGCTTCAAGCGCCGCGAGATCCGCTTTCTGGCCGCCTCGTAGGCATGCTGGTCCATGTTCAGCGCCTCGCGAATCTCCGCCGGAGAGAGCCCCGCCGCGATGCCGCTTAGGACCTTTTGCGCCGCCTCGTCGCCCGCGAGCTTCTGGCGCAACGCGTCGACCACTTTCTGCGTCATCGCCACTTGTTGCAACGCGATCGCCTCGTGCTCCGCGCTCGGAGCGCATTCGACCGCGTCCATCTCCGCGACGAAGTCGTCGAAGTCCACCCGCACTCGGCCGCGGTGGGACCTCTCGGCCGACGCGATGCTGCGCATGGCGTTGCCCAGGAACACCGAGAAGGGCACGCCCTGAGCCCAGTTGCGACGCCCGTCGAGGGTTCGAATGAGCGCCTCGTGCATCAAGTCCATGGGCTCGGAGTAGTTGGTGCCGTCGAGCAGGCTCTTGGCCATCCTGCGCAGGATCAGAAGGTCGTTCTCGCTCATGCCGCTCCACGCGGCGATCACTTGGGCTGAGTTTGCGTGCGCCATCGCGCTCCCCATTGTTTGGTGGTCTCCCGGGCGGAGTCCGCCCATCACAGGCATTGGCCGAGGACCGAGTGGCTTTGGACGCGGGCGCTGACGGGCGGCCGCGCGCGCGCCAGCCGTCGGAGGCCGCGTCCTAAAGGCGCTTTTCACCGGCCCACCTGTGAGGGGGTGACGCATGAGCGAACAAACGATTTACGACTGGGGGCAGGCTCCGCCGGGCCCACCGTCCACGCGGCGCGTCGACCCCCTCAGCTGGGTGGTCCTGAGCCTTGCGGGAGGTTTGGTCGCGGGCGGCCTGGCGTTGATGCTCCTGTGGCGCCCGATTCCCGGACTTCCGGCCCCGCCTGGGGCGCTCGCCATCCACGCCGAGCACTGGGCCAAGCTCGCGGCGCGCGTGGTCGTGTCCGGGTGGTTCCCCAAGGAGGCTCAGGCCTACGCCAAGTTCTGGGGCGAGTGCTTGGACGCTGAGAAGCTCGCCATCGCGTGGCGCTTGGCCGTGGCGCTGCTGGCGGCCTGCGTTCCCGGCATTGTCTTAGCCAGTTCGCTGCTGCGCCCCCGCGACGGATTGATCCACCTACGCGGGTCGCGACGCTTCGAAGGCGCCGCCGCTGTGGCGGAGCTCAGGCGCCGCCTGGCCGCGCGCGCGAAGCGCCGGCCAGACCACGAGATCGCTCCGGGTGTTCCGTATCCGGCCGATCTCTGGACGCGGCATGTGCTGGTCGTGGGAGGCGTGGGCTCCGGCAAGAGCACCGCTATGAAGCCGCTGATCGACAAGGTCGTCGCCTCGGGCGAGCAGATGATGCTGTTCGACCCCAAAAGCGAGTTCACGATCGGCTGGGCCGCGCCCGCGATCGTGGCTCCGTGGGACGCCAGGAGCCTGGTGTGGGATCTCGCGCGGGACATGCGCAACACGCTGGACATGCGCCGCTTCGCCGCCGCGATGATCCGCGAGAGCCAGGACCCGATGTGGTCGAACGCGTCGCGCCAGCTCCTGGTGGGGCTGATGATCCACCTGAGGGCCACGCGCGGCAGCGACTGGGGCTGGCGCGAGCTGGCGGAGCTGGTGGCGCTCCCTCAGGGACAGCTTCGGCCCATCATGGAGCGCCACCATCCCGAGGCGCTGCGCGCGGTGGAGAAGGCGTCGGTCACCACCGCCGGCATCCTGATCAACTTATCGAGCTTTTGCTCCTCGATCTTCGACCTCGCGCGCGCCTGGGGCGACGCTCCGGCTCATCGGCGCGTGAGCTTCGTCGAGTGGACCACCGGCAAGTCAAAGCATCCGCAGATCATCCTTCAAGGGCATGGCGCGTATGGCGAGCTCACAAAGAGCTATGTCGAAGGAATCGTCGGCATCGTCTCGGCGATGGTCAACAGCGTCGAGATGCGCGACGACCCGAAGCGCAAGATTTGGTTCATCGCCGACGAGTTCGCGCAGCTTGGCAAGGTGCCCGTGCGCGCGCTCTTCGAGGTGGGGCGTTCCCGGGGCGTCAGGTGCGTGGTGGCCACGCAAGACCTGGCGCAGCTCGAAGAGATCCACGGCGCGCAGATGGTGAAGGCCATGGTGGCCATGTGCGGGACGCTGCTGGTGGGCCAGATGATGCAGGGCGACACCGCCGAGGCGCTCTGCAAGACGTTCGGCACGCGCGAGGTGGAGCGCGCGAACCTCTCGTCCTCCTATCAGGGGACGGGCGGGAGCTCCAACCGGTCGAGCACTCTTTCGTTCAACCGCGACGAGATCGCCCTCTACAAGCCCTCCGAGCTCGCGAGCCGGCTGGGGCTTACCCACGACGGCAAGGGCGTGAAGCTGATTCTCTTCACGGGCGGCGACGCGTTCGAACTCGTGTGGCCGCATTTCGAACTTCGAGAGGAGAGGGAAGGGCACGCGCCCGCGGCTTGGACGCTGGCGGATGCGTTCGACAGCGGCCCGGACGCCGCGGCGGCCGACGCCGCCACGCATGCCGAGCGGCTGGCGACCCTCGAGGAGGCCGCGCGCGAACACGCTGGCGAGCCGGAGGAGGCGGCGCAACCGTCAGGCGAGGCGATCGTCGTCCACAGCCGCGCGGACGCGCCGGAGGACGAGGCGCTGCCAGACTCCGACGCGTCCGAGCTCGACGACGCCGCGGAGGCGGAGATCGCGGGCCATCTTGCGGCGGGTGGTGACTTAGCCTTGCACGCGGCCACCGCGATCGAGCTGGCGTCGGATCCACGGCCTGGACCGCGGGAGGACGTGTTCGTCAGGGCCAAGCCGAGGAGCCGGCCATGACGCGCGAAGCAGCGGTCAGCAAGATGTTCGAGCAGGCCATCGCCTCGTCAAAGCGGCGCGACGATTGGGCCGCCACCGTTCGCAACTTCGATCATGCGGTCGACGGCGTGGCGTGCAACCTGCACTTCAAGGTGCAGCTCATATGGCAGCGGACGTCGACCGCGGCGCGCATCAGCGGCGAGTGCTTCGTGTTCCTCAGCTCGCCGGGAGAGGGCGACCTGGTCGGCGGCTGCGGCTGGGTCCACTTCGGGGTGTCCGAGGCGGGCGCGCGAGGCGCCTGGCGCCTCTTCGAGATGGCATTCGACGAGGCGGTCGCCGAGCTCCGAAGCAAGCCCGAATTCGCCGCCAGATCCGAAAGCGTGGCGCTGGGCTTCGCCTGCCGCGCCGCCACGTCTTCTCCGACTCGGCCCGCGCGACTCTGAGGGCGCGCGCAGCCGCCGATCGATGTCCCACTTGCGTCAGGGTTCATGGCGCGAGAAAAGGTGGAGAGGAGGCGGCCATGATCAAACGAAAGATAGGCAGGTGGGAAGCGCTTTGTGGCGCGACGCATCCTTTCCTCACCGAGGCGGACCAGGCGCTGCCTGCGTTGACCACGCTCTCCGGAGCGGGCCAGTCCCAGGTGGACGTTTGGCTCTCTCAACCG
>NZ_JBFWNP010000009.1:0-116845 GCF_050250995.1 Ramlibacter sp. | reverse complement strand
CTGCGTCCCGCCGGGCGTGTCTTCCCACGCCGGCCCCGCGTCCGCGCCCATGACTTCGAGGTAGCGAAAGAGCAGCGGGTTGTTCTGCTGGCCCGCCTGGAGCTGCGGGCGCGTGGTGGTCCACGAGAAGCCTTGCGAGAAGACTTCCATGCCTGTGGTGTCCCCGCGCTCGAAGTCGGGCCGCGTGGGCGTGGAGATGAGACCGAGGCCGCTGCCGAAGATGGCGTCGCGGCCGTCGCCGCCGTCGATGACGTCCGCGCCCCGGCCGCCCAGCAGCAGGTCGTCGCCCTCACCGCCATCGAGGTAGTCCGCGCCGTCGTCGCCGGAGATGCCGTCGTTGCCGCCGAGGCCCGCGATGGACTCGGCGTCCGTCCAGCCGTTGAGGATGTCCTGCGCGCCGGGCTCCTCGCCGTCGGCAACGTAGTTGACGCCGTTGAAGACGAACGAGTTGCCGGTGGGGTCGAGCTTCTTGACGATGTCGGCGGTGAGGGCCGGGTTGGTCGCGGGCGCGGTGATCGTGCCCGGCAGCGTGATGCCGAGGCTCTTGTCGGGGGTCCAGCCTTCGATGCGGATGACGTCGGGGCGGGTCTTGAAGGTGATGAAGAGGTCGCTCTGGTTCTGCGAGACGTTGACCAGCGTGTAGTTCACGCTCTGGTCGGGGAGCTGCCAGACGTTGTGCGCGACCTTCGCGGCGCCTGCGCCGGTGAGGACGCCGAAGCCTTCGACGTCGATGAGGCCCAGGCCGTCGGCATCGCGCACGAGGTCGGCGCCCCAGGTGCCGGTGAATTGATAGGTGTCGGTGCCGACGCCACCTTTCAAGAAATCGTTGCCCGCGCCTCCAGTCAATGTGTCGTTCCCATCGCCTCCCCACAAGGTATCGACACCCTCACCGCCGTCCAGAATGTCGAGGCCCACATTGCCTTCCAGATAGTCGGCACCGCCCAAGCCGCTGACGGTATCGTCTCCCGCGCCGCCGTACAACCGGTCGTCAAAGCCCTGACCGCTCAACGAGTCCACCGAGTCGCCGCCGAACTGGGTCTGCTTCCTTTGCGAGCTGCCAGCGCCCACAAGCACTTCAACGCCGCTGCTCGCATCGCTATACCGCAGATTCTGATTGCCCTGAACGATTCCACCGAGAGACAGCAATTTCTTGAAATACACGGACGCAAATGCAGATCTGCTCGAAATCCATTCGCTGGTGATATCGCCTTGTCCGGTGGCCGGGTCGTACAACGAGAATCGCTGGGCGACCGAAGCGTCAACGTCGACGCTCACACGACTGAGCCCGGCCAAAGCGGCACGAACCTTGGCTCCTTCTGCGCCAGAACCAGCGGCCATCGCTGCCAACATGCCAGCATCCGCGCTCAGCACAGTCGCGCCCGTAGCTCCCAATTGCGCGGAAGTAAAGCCGTCGAAGAAGGTCTTCGCGGCGGAAGCGAAATTCGCAGCTGTCGTCGCGCCGGCAAAGCTGCGTCCTTGCTGTGCGCCTCGAACCATGTCCAGAAAGATGTGCGCACCGACTTCCTGGATCAACTGAAAGGCGTCGCCGATCAAGCCTTGCGCGCCCTGTCGCATCACTGTCAGGAGTCGACCAGCGCTGGCGTTCGTCAGATACGCGACCACGGTGCCGCCAAGGATGCCCGTATCGATGCCCCGCTGCACGGGGCCTTCCACGGCCCACGCAGTCGCCGCAGCAACGAGACCCGCCCGATACGACACAGCGGCGTACAGAACGTCCCGTACGTCGTTGAGGGTATCGATGGCGGTCGATGAATTGCCCGTTCCCGTGAGACGACCATTCTGGTCGTTCCCAAGGAGACTGAAGAGCACAGCGCCGGACCACGCGGAGTTGTTCGTGAAGGCGGTATCGCTTGAACTCCTTCCCGCCGCCGGCCCAAACAACGATTCGCCAACCGCGACTGCATCCGCCGAGGCGATTCTCGAAATGTCGGGCACCAGACCTGGAGGCCATCCCGGATTTCGCCCAAGAATGTCTGAGATTAAGCTCCTTGCTACGGCATTCGAAGCTTCCTGCATCATTGTTGAAGCGACCTCAGTTCCGTAACGCAGCTGGAACTGGGAACTGGTGTAGGTCCGAATTAGCTCCGACATGGCACCTCGGGCTGCATTCGCTTCAGTCGCACCAACCAGCCATCGGACAGCGGAGTCCGTTTCGGGAATACCCCTGGCAGTCAAGATCGAAGCCAACCACTCGTAGATTTTCCAGTAAGGCAACTGACCTGTCGAAGCCTGGGATTCCTTCTCCGCCAGGATACTGAGTTCCGAGGTTGTTAATTGGGTCTTGATTTCAAGTTCTCCTGAGCAAGGTAAGGATGCGGGTGGCCTCGGAATAGATTTCTGGCCAATCACCGGCATGATTCCCGTGGAATCTGATGTCCACGCTTACGGAGCCCATCCACAGAAAGCCCATCGCGCATCGAGCGTGAGGTGTTCCGACGTTGCGGCACGAAACCGTAGGAAAGTCGCCGTCCGGGCTCTTGGCGGAAGTTGCCAAGACCCATACTTCCTCGTGAGCTCTCCCAACGTCCTTTACTCGCCAAATCTCGAGCCCGGGACGCGGGTGCTCGTGACCGAGGACGGTGCCAGTTCGCTTCACCTCTTCAAAAACTTGGTACATGGACTTTGGAGCAGAAATCTTTGGCGAGCCCAGAAAGACTTCGATCGCTACCGTATCGAATGGCCTACCCCACTCCGGGAACGCCGATCCGTCGCGAGGGCCAGTATGTGGAGTTCTGCTGGGCCAGTAGAAAACAGCACGGTTTCCGCTCACAAAAAGTTCCCTAGGCCCGATGTACCATTTCCCGTCGATCTTGAGGACTACCTCAGTCGCCGGATCGAAAGTCGGCGGAACATCGCCTTCGCAGTGCTTGTCCCTGCACTCGTGTGGTTTTGCCGCAAGTTTCCTGTCCACGGTCCGACCAGATTCACCGTCAACGGCTACCTGTGAATCGCACGCAGCGATTGAGACGATTCCGAGACCCAGCGCCATCGACGCAATAGTTGATTTCGTCCCCCGGATTTTCATGATCTGCCTCGCATTCCCACAAAACTGCCCGCCTAGAACGAAGGTGGTTCGTCATCCGACTCTTCGCTGAACAGGCCATCGTGCGCATCACATCCGTGCGAACGGCTCTCGACGCTCTCCACTCCGAGTTCTCCGAACACGCTGTCATTGCCGCTCCCCACCACGTGACCGACCGCGCCCTCCCCAACCTCTGAACCCTCATCCGCGCCGGGCTCCGCGCCAACGTTCCCGGCAACGCAATGGGCGTCGATGATTTCGTAGGCCGTCCCGTGCGCGTGGAGCCATCCGACGATTCCGGATTCGCGCGGCGGCTTTCCGGTCGACCCCATGCCGACGCCGGGCAGCGCAATGCCCACGTTGTTGCGCGGCGTCCAGCCTTCGACGCAGATCACGTCCGGACGCGGATTGAAGGTGATGAACAGGTCGGACCGTCCCGTCCCGGTATCGACCAGCGTGTAGTTCACGCTCTGGTCCTCCGTCTGCCACGCATTGCCGGCGACCTGGAAGGCCCCGGCGCCCGTGATCGCGCCGACGCCCTCCACCACCAACGATCGGCTGGCATCCGCGTCGCGCACGATGTCGATGCCCCAGGAGCCCGAAAAATGGATGACCTCATCGCCGGCCGCAACGTGCGACGCTTCCTTGCAATGGGGTTTCCTCGATCGATTCATGTGTGCCTTCCCTGCGATACCCATGCGAAGCGCTTCGACTTCTGCGCGAGCAGCGGCGATTGTGTAGGCACCACTGAGCCTTTCGACTTCGTCGCGACCAGACAAAGGTATGGAGGCGACGTCCCCCGCTGTGGTAGAGAGCGGCAACTCGGCGAAGCAAGGTTCGCGGTTAAGATCGGGGGGTCATTGGGGAGTAGCCGTTCCCGTTTCGCGGGAAGCCTGCGTCAACATACTTGTCCTCACCGGGCATGGCGCAGGCGGTTCACACGACTTGGCAAGACCTTTGACCACGACGCTTTTCCGCAGGGCCGGAGGCCGTCGTGGTCATGGGTGAATGTTCGCCTCCGGCCCCGGAAATCCTGCAATGGAAGCGCTGCTCGCATCGACGGCCCTGGTGGCCGTCTCCGAAATGGGCGACAAGACTCAGCTCCTGTCCTTTCTCCTTTCGGCCCGCTATCGAAACCGCCCCGGCACGATCATCGGCGGCATCTTCGCCGCCACGATCGCCAACCACTTCCTCGCCGCCGCGGCGGGCGACTGGGTCGCGGCCAACGTCGCGCCGTCGACCATGCGCTGGATTCTCGGCATCGCCTTCCTCGGGTTCGCCGTCTGGGCCCTCATTCCCGACAAGCTCGACGCGAGCGACGAGAAGCCCGCGCGTTTCGGCCCCTTCGTCACCACGCTCGTCGCCTTCTTCATCGCGGAGATGGGCGACAAGACGCAGTTCGCCACGGTCGCGCTCGGTGCCCGCTATTCCGACCTGGCGTCGGTGGTGGTTGGCACGACGCTGGGGATGATGGCCGCCAACATTCCGGCCGTGCTGCTGGGCTACAGGCTGGCCCGGTACATCCCCTTGTCGAAGATGCGCTTCATCGCCGCGGCCCTGTTCGCGGTATTCGGCGTGCTGACGCTGATGGGGGCGGGCCTCGGTTTGTCCGGACTGCTCTCGGCCGGGTGAGCCCGGCGCCCCCCGCTGCGTTGCCCTACCTCGTGGCCTCGACGATCTCGCGCGTGACGTCGAGGAAGCGGTCGACGTCCTCGAAGCCGTGGCAATGCAGGGGCGAGACCCGCACCGCGCCTTCGAGCCCGAACGATTGCAGCATGCGCCTGGAATACAGGCTCGACGCCACGCGCTCGTAGACGATCACGCCGCGCTTCTCGTACTCGCGCACCGCCTGCGTGTGCTCCAGGCCGTCGAGCGCGATCGCAAGAATGAGGTCGCGGCGAGCCAGGTCGTCGTGATCGAGCAGTACGCGCACGCCGGCGATCTCCCGCAGGCCCGGCGCGCGCTCGGAGCCCTCGAGCATCCTGGCCAGCAAGGCCCTTTCGTGCAGCCCGATGGACTCCATCCCGTGCGCGAACAACGCGCGCCGGTCGCCTTGCGCCTGCATCGATGCGCCGACCCAGCAGACATAGTCGACGATACCGGTCAGCGCGGCAAACTGCCACGGCGCGGCACTGCCCAGGTCCCAGTAGTCGGCGGGCTTGCCCGCCAGCTTGTGGTGGGGCAGGCGCGCGGCGCGCTCGGACAGCCACGAGAAGCCCGACCCGCGGCAGCCGAAGAACTTGTACGGTGCGATGTTGATGCCGTCCACCGGCGTCTTCTTCAGGTCGATCAGCCCATGCGGGGCGTGCTGCACCGCGTCGACGACGATGTACAGGTCGGGCTTGATCTCGCGCGCGCGGCGCACGATGGCCTGCAGGTCCAGCTTGGCGCCGGAGATGTTCGAGGCATAGATCAGCACGAGCAGGGACGTGCGCGCGTCGACGTGGCGAAGGACTTCGTCGACGTCGACACCGCCGGTGTCCGCGTTGCTGCGTGCGACGCGCAGTTGCTTGCCGAGCCGCTCCGCATACAGCGCGGCAGCGTCGTAGGACGACGGATGCTCGAGCACCGTGGTGACGATGTTGTCGCCCGGCACGTTCTCCGCGATGGCCCGGACCATGTCGAACATCGCGCCCGACGCCGTCAAAGAAGCGTAGACGCTTCCTCCTTCGGCATTGAGCAGGAGGCGCAAGTCGGCGCTGCCCTTCGCCATGACCTCCTTCAGCCAGCCCGCGACTTCATGGATGCGGCCGGACGAATCCGGGATGGCGTCCACCGTGGCCATCGTCTCCAGCACCGACTTCAGGCGCAGCGAGCCCCCGGCATTCTCGAAGTAGAGGCGCTTGCGTCCGGTGAAGTCGTGGTCGACGTGGAGAAAGCGCTCCTTGATCCGAAGCGAGAGTTCCGCCGGGAAGGGCTGGCCGCGATCGATGGCGCGTGGGGTCGTCATCACTCGGCCCTGACGTTCGCCTGCTTGATCACCCGGCCCCACTTGGCCTTGTCGGCGACGAGGAACTTGCGGAATTCCTCGGCCGTGCTGCCCACCGGCTCCAGGCCGTCGGCCACGAGCTTGCGCGAGATCTCCGGCATCTGGATGACCCTGGCGATGTCGCGCTGCAGCCGTGCGACGGCCTCGGGCGGCGTGTTCTTCGCGGCGCAGACGCCGGTCCAGGTGACGGGGTCGACGTTGGGCAGGCCCGCCTCGTGGATGGTGGGCAGGTCCGGGTACGCGGCGAGCCGGCGCATGCTCGCGACGCCGAGCGGGCGGAGCTGGCCGCTGCGCACGTACTGGAAGCTGCTGATGGGCTGGTCGAAGATGGCCTGGACCTGCCCGCTCAGCAGATCGGTCATCGCCTGGCTGGTGCCCTTGTACGGAACATGCACGAGGTTCACGCCGGCCAGGGCCTTGAACATCTCGCCGGCCAGGTGGCCGCCCGTCGCGTTGCCCGACGACGCGAAGTTGACCTTGCCGGGGTTCTTCCTCGCGTACTCGATGAACTCCCTGACGTTCTTCACCGGCAGGCTCGCGTTGACCAGGAGCACATAGGGCGCATTCGCGATCTGCGTGACGGGAACGAGGTCCGTTTCCGGATTGAAGGGCATGGCGCCGAGGTGCGGCTGGATCGAGAGCGAGCCGGTCGTGCACATCGACACGGTGTGGCCGTCGGGCACTGCGGCCAGCACGGACTGGATCGCGATGGCGCCGCCCGCGCCGGGTTTGTTCTCGACCACGACCTGCTGGCCGAGCAGCTCGCCGAGCCGGGGCGCCATCATGCGCGCGACGATGTCGTTGGAGCCGCCCGGCGAGAAGCCGACCACGAACCGGACCGGCTTCGACGGGAACGTGTCGGCCAGCGCGGCGCTGGACATCAGGGCGAGCGCGGCCAGGAGGGCTGCGGTGCGGGTGAGGATCGGCTTCATGGGCGGGGCTCCGGTTCGGGTGGGTTCAGGGCGGATTCTGGTTGCCCGATCCAATACGAAAAAGCGATTTTTTCTGATCCAATCGGATACTGAAATGGAATCTCCGAGGCGCGCATGCTGACCTACAAGCAACTCGAGGCGATCTACTGGGTCGCGCGGCTGGGCGGCTTCGGCCCGGCGGCCGGCAAGCTCCACACGTCGCAGTCGGCCATCTCGAAGCGCGTGCAGGAGATCGAGAGCCTGTTCGACACGGCGCTGTTCGACCGGTCGCTGCGAACCGCCCGTCTCACCGACAAGGGCGAGGAGTTGTACGCGCTGGCCGGCCGGCTGCTCGCGCAGCGGGACGCGGCGGTCGAACAGTTCGCCCGGCCGGAGGTCGTGGAGCGCCGCTTGCGCATCGGCTTGACCGAGCTCAGTGCGATGACGTGGTTCCCGCGGCTCGTGGGCCTCGTCCAGGCACGCTATCCGCGCGTCGTGATCGAGCCCGACGTCGATGCCAGCATGACGTTGCGCGCGAAGCTGCTGGCCGATGAACTCGACGTCGTCATCGTGCCCGACCACGCCGAGGATTCGGGGCTCGCCAAGGCGGCCGTGGGCAAGGTCCGGAACGACTGGATGTGCAAGCCGGGGCTCGTGTCGGCAACGAAGCGGTTTCGCCCGCAGGACCTCCTAAGCCATCGGCTGCTGACGCAGGGCGAACGTTCCGCGGCCGGCCAGGCCTACCAGCGCTGGTTCCGGTCGTTCGGAATCGCCCCCGGCAACGTGCTCGTGTCCAACAACCTGATCGCCATCATCGGCATGACGGTCTCGGGACTGGGCATCAGTCACCTCCCGCGCGATTGCCTGCAGCCGCTCATCGCGGCCGGACTCCTTCAGCCGGTGAAGGTGGCCCCGGCATTGCCGGCCATCCACTATGTCGCGCTGTCGAGCGGCATGCGCCGCGGCGCCTTCATCGACGACGTCATCAGGATGGCACGCCAATGCTGCGATTTCACGCGGGCGTTCCAGGTGGGGGGCGCGGACGGGGCGTGAGGCCCGTCTCGGGCGTCCGCCCGATTCAGCCGACGCGCTCGAACCGGGGCCGGCGCATTCCGTCCGCTTCGATTGCCTCGAAGAACATCGCATGCGGCCGGACCCACAGGCCACGCTCGCCGTAGAGGGCGCGGTACAGCACGAGCGGCTCGAGCGTCTCGCTGTGGCGGACCACGCCAATCACTTCGTATTCCCCGCCTTTGTAGTGCCTGTAGCGGCCCGTGGGGGTGGGTGGCAGGGGAGCGAGTTCGCTCATGTGTTGCGCGAGGCGCCGCAACCCCGGATGCGATGGAACGTGACGTCGGTCATGGGTGGATTATCCTGAGGTCACATGCCAGCCCTGCCCCACAGCCCCGCCGCCGACCGCAACAAGACGCCGATTCTCGAACAGCTCCGGTCAATTCTCGGAGCGCGCGGCACGGCGCTGGAGATCGCCTCGGGCACGGGTCAACACACGGTCTGGTTCGCCGCCGCGCTGCCGGCGTGGACGTGGCAGCCGACGGACTTCGATCCGGACATGGTGCCCGCCATCGCGGAACGGGTCGCGCAGGCGGGCGTCGACAACGTCCTGCCTCCGCTGCGCCTGGACGTGACGCAGGCCGCGTGGCCGGTGGCGGGGATGTACGACGCGATCTTCTGCGCGAACATGCTGCACATCGCGCCGTGGGCGGCGTGCGAAGGCTTGATGGCGGGCACGGCGCGTCACCTCGCGCCCGGCGGCGTGCTGATCACATACGGTCCCTATTTCGAGCAGGATGTGCCGGCGGCCCCCAGCAATCTCGCTTTCGACGACAGCCTGCGGGCGCGGGATTCGTCATGGGGAATCCGCCACATCGAGGAAGTGACGGCGGAGGCAAGGAAGAACGGGCTCGAACTGGCGCGGCGGATCGCGATGCCGGCGAACAATCTGCTGCTGGTGTTCGACGCGATGCGGGGCGTCCCCCCGCTTCGACACCATCAAGCCGACACGAGCGGCTTCGCGAAAATATCGATGGCGTCGCCGGTCTCGAGATAGGACTTCATGCTGGACAGGACGATCGGCCAGCCCTTGCGGATGCCCTGGTCCATGCCGCTGCCGGCCTGCAGTTCATCGTGGGTGACCGTCAGGCGAACCATTCCCTCGTACTCGACGATGTCGAAGCGCACCCGGCTAAAGGCAGCGGGGTCGTCCTTCTGCGATGCGTTGGCCCAGGTCATGACCAGCGTCGATGGTCGCGAGATTTCGACCACCTTGCCGACAAGCTGCAGCGTTCGCGCGTCGTCGGCGCGAATGTGCTGCCAGTCGGCGCCGGGCGTCCAGGCCGATACGTTCTCGTGGCCCCAGTAGCGTCGCGCCACCTCGGGCCGCACGATGGCATCGAACACTTTTTCGCGCGTCGAACGGATGAACGTCGTGTACACGAACGTCGATGGGGTCGGATTCATATCAGTCACTTTCGATTTCCTTCTTCAGTTGATGGAGCAATCCGAGCCGCTTGCGCTCGAACTTGCGCACCCAGCGCTCGTAGACCTCGTGCAGAGGCACGGGATTGATGTAGTACAGCTTTTCCCGACCCCGCCACACCACGGAGACGAGATTCGCCCCTTCCAGGATTCCGAGGTGCTGCGTGGCCGCCTGGCGCGTCATCTCCAGCTGGCTGCACAACTGACCCAGGGTCTGGCCATTCGCCTCGTACAGGAGGTCCAGGATCCGGGTGCGGGTCGGGTCTCCCAGGGCCTTGAAGACCTGGTCCGGCGTCATCCGGTTCGTGGCACCGGCAGGCTTGCGGAATGCACCGTCGCGCCGCAGGCGCAGCCTCCGGTGAATGTTCGATGGAGCGAGGTCGTCATGCCTCGAATTATGCAGGTAAATACCTGCATGTCAAACCTTCGCCGGAATCAACGCGTCGCGACCAGACCGACCGCCGCGATGCGATCGGCCTGGTCGTAGGGCGGCGCTTCCAGTTCTTCTCCAAATACGTCGGGGTCGATCTCGTCGTACGTCCAGTCGCAGGATGCGGCGCTGAGCAGCGGCTCCACTTCGGCAAGAAACGGGTCCTTGCCGTCCACGATGGCGACGCCGGTGTACAGCAGCAGGCGACCGCCCGGCCTCAGGCGCGCAAGCGATTCGGCAGCGATGCGTACGCCGAGCGCGCGCCCCAGTCCCGCACCGCCGTCGCGGTAAGCACGGCCCCGCGGGTCGGCCATGTAAGGCGGGTTGGAGACGATCAGGTCGAAGTCGCCCGCGACGGATTGCAATGCATCGCCCGGCGCCAGGGTGACCGCCACGCCAGCCGCCGAAGCATTCGCTGCGGTGAACAGCAGTGCCCGGGGGTTGATGTCGTTCATGACCACCTCCGCGCGAATGCCGTGGCGCGCGAGCGCGCGCGCCGCGACGATCCCGCCTGCCCCCGAGCCGCAGCCGACGTCGAGCACGCTATACGACGCGGCGCGCTGGCCGTGCGCCACGGGCGCGTCGGCTTCGAGACGCCGGATGCCCGCATCGATCTCCTGCTCGATGAAACGTGCGAACCGATAAGTGTCCGGACCGAAGAAAACCGCGTCGTCTTCAACCGTGGGATAAGCGGAATGCACGAAGGCGTCTGGCCCGAGCGTCGCGACGCGCACGGCACTGCCGAGCAGCCCGTCACGCACTCGCACCGCGTCGGCGGCCTGCAGCGCCGCAAGGAGTTCGGGTGCAAGCAATTCCCGCTCAAAGGGCAGGCTCCAGCCGAACACGTCCCGCAGGGTTCGCGCACGCGAGTCTGCGTGTCGCGCGAGCACCCGCCGATGCGTGAGCGGCGTGGGTGCGACGAACCGGTAGCCGGTTGCGGCAACGGCGGTCAACAGTGCCCTCAACGCCCCTTGCCGTGCCGGGTCGGCGCCTGGGTCGATCTGCATGTGGGCAAGAATGCCACGACGGCGCTTACGGCTGAGCTCGGGCTCTGTAGGACATCGGCGCATCTTTAGCCGAAGCCTGCATGACGTCTTTCGGTGACCGAACGCACAAAGAAACTCGCCGGTCCTGCAGGGCTGGCCCGCAAACTCAGTATTATCGATAACAGGTCGCCAACATGATGGCGCCTGGAGAAGCATGCGTTTGTTTCTTCCATCCAGCCCGTTGAAAGTTCATCGATGTACGGACGCAGCCGGTTGGCGATTGGCGTTGGCACGGGCCTGACCGTCGGCTTCCTGGCGCTGATCATGATCGTGGGCACCACCCTCTGGCTGGTGGAGCGCGGCAACAGCCTGCTCGAGCAATCGGCGTTGCAGCGCGCGATCCGCATCGCCGCGGTCGAGTTGCGCGACAGCGTGCGCACCGCGGAGTCGAGCCAGCGCGGATTTCTGCTGACCGGCAATCCGATCTACCTGGCCCCTTACGACACGGCCAAGACGCGTGCGCGGCAGGAGCTCGATGCCCTGGTCGGGCTGATCGAGCCGGAGGCCCCCACCCGCGCCATGCTCCCCCGGCTCACCGAAGCGGTGGGCGAGAAGATCGCCGAGATGGACAGCAGCATCGCGCTGAAGAGCGCCGGCCGCGATGCCGACGCGCTGGCCCTGCTCCAGCGAAACCGCGGCAAGATGCTGATGGACGAAATCAACGTCTTTCTCTTCGGCGCCATCCTGGCTTCCGACGAGAACAGCACGCTCAACGGCGTGCAGCAGCAACGCAGCGCCTCGCTGCTGCGCTGGATCTCGGCCGGCGCCGCCGTGGTCATCGTCCTGGTGGTGCTCGCGGTGGTCGTGACGATCTACCGCAGCGGGCGGGCCCTGAAGCTGGCGCGCGACGAAGTGCAGGCCATCAACCTGACGCTGGAAGAGCGGGTGAAGACGCGCACGGCCGACCTGGCCATGGCGCGGGAACGCGCGGAGGTGCTGCTGGCCGAAGTCAACCACCGCGTGGCCAACAGCCTGCAACTCGTGGCGGTGCTGGTGCGGATGCAGCTGCGGTCCGTCACCGACAAGGCGGCCAAGGACGCCCTGGTCGAGACGCAATCGCGCATCAGCGCCATCTCCCTGGTACACAAGAGCCTCTACACCTCCGGCGACGTGACGAGCGTGGCACTCAACGACTATCTGGGCGCGATGCTGGGCAACCTGGAGACGGCGATGAAGAAGGACGGGCACACGGCCTTCCTGAAGTGCGATCTGGAGCCGATTTCGCTGCGCACCGACGCCAGCGTCAGCCTGGGCGTGGCCGTGCAGGAGCTGGTCACCAACGCCTTCAAATATGCCTATCCCGAGGACATGCCCGGCGAGGTGCGGGTGCGGCTGAAGCGACTGGACGACGGCAAGGCCGAACTGACGGTCGAGGACGATGGCGTGGGGATGGCGCAGAACAGCAGTCGTGCGGGTACGGGGTTGGGCAGCAAGATCATCCAGACGATGGCGTCCGCATTGCAGACGCATGTGGAATACATCAACCGCGCGCCCGGCACGGCGGCACGGCTGGTGCTGACGACGGCGAATGCCTGATGGGAGTTGCGATGAGAATTCGCCTGGCCGCGGTGGCGATGCTTGCGCTTCTGATGGAGGCTTCGTTGGCCGCCGGCGCCGAGGGGCTGACCGCGCCGGTCAAGCTGCCTCCCTTCGATGCGGCGCGGGCTGCCTGCAAGGCACCCGTGGGCCTGCAGAAGAAACTCGTCTTCGTGCAGGACAACAAGCGCGAATTCATGCAGGGCGCGGGGCGCGGGCTGGAAGCGGCGGCGCGTGCGCGCGGACTCGCCTACGGCGTTGCCTTCGCCGACAACGACGCTGCGCTGATGACCCGGCAGGTGGGCGGCCTCGCCACCGACAGGACGGGCGCGATCGTGGTGGCGCCGATCGATCCGCCGTCGCTGGCACCGGCGCTGAAGAAGGTCCTCGGCGCGGGCGCCTATGTGGGCGCCATCGTGCCGCCGCCCGCGACGACGATACTCAACGCGCCGCAATATCTGACGGGCAAGGTCCTGGCGGACGCGGCGGAAAACTACATCCGCACGCGGCTGGGCGGGAAGGCGAAGGTCGTGCTGCTCACGCACGACAGCCTGCAATTCCTCGTGCCGCGTTTCACGGCCATGCGCGACACCTTGCGGACCCTGCCGGGCGTGACGATCGTGGCCGACATTTCGCCCGCCACCGTCGACAAGGCGGGCGGCTATCGCACGATGAAGACGATCCTGCTCGCGCAGCCGACGATCGACGTGGTGCTCGGCGCGGACACGGTGGTCCTGGGTGCGCTGGCGGCCTTGCGCGAAGCCGGCAAGGCGCGGCCGGACCAGTTTCTGGGCGGCATCGACGGCGAGCAGGAAGCCGTTGCCGAAATCAGGAAGGGCGGCGGCCCCTACAAGGCGAGCATCAGCCTGGCTTCCTCCATCTTCGGTTATGCCATGGGCCAGCATGCGGCCGACTGGCTGGAGGGAAAGTCCATTCCCCAGGCCATGGACATCCTGCCCAAGGCGCTCACCCACCGGAACATCGCGGACTACGAACGCGATACGGCCAACCCCGGCGCGGTGTATGCCGACCCGGCGCGGCGCGCGGCCTATCTGAAGATGTACGGAAACATCTGCTTCGACACGCGCGAGAATTTCATCAATTTCCCCTGGTCGTCGGAAACCCGATAGCCCGCCCCCATCCATGAGCGCCAACCCCTTCGTCATCCTCTACGTCGAAGACAACGACCTGGTCCGGGAGTCGTTCGCCGAGTTGCTCGCCACGGCGGATCGCCGGGTCGTGCCCGTGGCCGACGGCGCCGGCGCGCGGGCGGCGCTGCGCGAACAGACCGTGGACATGCTGGTGACCGACATCAACCTGCCCGACGGTTCGGGCCTCGACGTGGCGCGCGAAGCACTTGCGCAGAACCCGGCGCTGCCCGTGATCGTCTGCTCCGGCCAGGACGTGAGGGACGTCACCCGGACGCTCGGCCCCACCGCGCACGCGTTGATGAAGCCGTTCGACCTGGACGAACTCGAGGCCCTGGTCGAGCGGCTCGCGCGGTAGGCGACGGCAGTCGCGCTTACTTCCCGAACATTCCGGTCACGCCCTGCCAGGTGCGACGCAGGAAGCCCGCGCGCTCCACGTCCGCCTGCGCGACCAGCGGGGCTTCGCCGAGTGTCTTGCCGTTCGCGGTGGCGACCACCTTGCCGACCACGGCGCCCTTGGCGACCGGCGCCTCGAGGTCCGGCTTCACCTGCACCGCCGTCTGGACCTGCTGGCCGCGCGGCACCGTCACCGACCACGGCGCGGCAATGCCGACGGGCACCGTCTCGACCGTGGCGAAGCGCACCTTGGGCGTCGCGAGCGCCGTGTTGGGCTGCAGGGGCGTCGCCTTCTCGAAGTTGCCGAAGCCCCATCCGAGCAGCGTGCGAGTCTCGTCGGCTCGCGCCTGCGCGCTGCTCGTGTTCAGGATCACGGTGATCAGGCGCATGCCGTTGCGCTTGGCCGACGTCACGAGGCAGTAGCCGGCTTCCGACGTGTGGCCGGTCTTCAGGCCGTCGACGCTGGGGTCCGTGTAGAGCAGCGCATTGCGGTTGCCCTGCTTGATCTTGTTGTATGTGAAGTCGCGCTCGGCATAGAGCGAGTAGTACTCGGAACTGTCGCGAATGATCGCCCGCGCCAGGATCGCGAGGTCGCGCGCGGACGCCTTGTGCGCCGGGTCGGGCAGGCCCGTCGCATTCACGAAATTGGTGTTGGTCATGCCGAGGCGCTTCGCCTCCGCATTCATGAGCTTCGCGAAGCCCTGCTCGCTGCCGCCGCCCATGTGCTCGGCAATGGCCTTGGACGCATCGTTGCCCGACTGGATGATGATGCCGCGCAGCAGGTCGATGACCGTGGCCTGGCTGTTGAGCGGCAGGTACATGCACGACTCGGTGCTCGAGCCGCGGCACCAGGCGTACTGGCTGACCGTCACCAGGTCGTTCTGCTTGAGCTTGCCCGAACGAAGCGCCTGCTCGACCAGGTAGCTGGTCATCATCTTCGTCAGCGACGCGGGCGGCAGCGGCTCATCGGCATTGTTCGAGGCCAGCACTTCGCCGGAGTCGAAATCCATCAGCAGCCAGGCCTTGGCGGGCAGGACGGGCACCCCATTCCCGGGGGCCGCGGCCGGTGCGGCCACCGAGGTCGACGCGGCGGCGGCGGCCGGCTTGGCAGCCTTCGCCGGAGAGGCGGCGTGAGCGGAGAGGGCGCCGGCCGCGAGAGCGGCGGCGAGTGCGAGCGGGAGGAGATGTTTCGTGTTCATGGATACCGGAAGGACTCGCGCATTGTCGTGGATCGCAGCCGCTCGATGCGGCCCGCACTGCATCTTGTTGCAGTTGCCCCGACGGTCGCGTGGCCTCATCCGCGCCGCTGCGCCACCCACTTCTCCACCGCGTCGCTGCCGCCGATCAGTTCGCCATTGACGAACATCTGCGGCACCGTGCCCGCCTTGGCGATCGCGCCGAGCGCGCGGGTGCGGATGCTGTGCGGCAGCGGCACTTCGGCATAGGTGACGCCCGCATCGTCGAGCAGCTTCTTGGCCTTCGCGCAGAACGAACAGCCTTCACGCGTGAGCAACGCCACGCGGTCCGGCTCGTGCGCGTCCTTGTTCACGTAATGCAGAAGCGTGTCGGCGTCCGACACCTTGAACGGGTCGCCGGGCTCCTCGGGCTCGACGAACATCTTCTCGACGACGCCGTCGCGCACGAGCATGGAATAGCGCCACGAGCGCCGGCCGAAGTTCAGGTCGCTCTTGTCGACGAGCATGCCCATCTGCTCGGTGAACGCGCCGTTGCCGTCGGGCAGCATGAAGACGTCGTCGCACTCCTGGCTCTTCGCCCACTCCTCCATCACGAAGGGGTCGTTGACGGCGATGCACACGATCTGGTCGACGCCGTTGTCGCGGAAGGTCGGCGCAAGCTCGTTGAAGCGCGGCAGGTGCGTGCTCGAGCACGTGGGGGTGAACGCACCGGGCAGAGAGAATACGGCGACGGTGCGACCCTTGAACAGTTCGTCGGACCCGATCTCCTTCCACTCGTTGTCCTTGCGGTAGCGGAACTTGACCTGGGGGACGGGCTGGCCTTCGCGGATCGGCTGTGGCATGGCAGGGCTCTCGTGAGTTGACGATCCCCCGATCTTGCCTTGCCGCGCCTCGTCCGTGTTGTCGCCCGCGTTGCGCCCGCGGTGTCGCCGTGCCGTTGCCAATTGGTTCACATCCTGAACTTTCCGTGCGGCCGCGCGTTGGCAAGCGCGCCCGCGGACTCGACAATCCGCGCGTGAGCACCATCCCATCCCTCGCCCGCCCCATCCCCGTGCCGAGCCCGCTGACCCAGCCTTTCTGGGACGCCGCCCGCGCCGGCCGCCTCGAAATCCAGCGCTGCGAAAGCTGCGCGAAGTACACGCACCCGCCCGCGCCCTTCTGCATCCGCTGCTCGGGCCGGCTCGCGTTCACGCCCGTGAGCGGCAGGGGCACGGTGCGCGCCTGCACCGTCATGCACAACCCGAGCGTGCTGGCGCTGCGCGACGCGGTGCCCTACACGGTCATCGTGGTCGAGCTCGACGAGCAGGACGACGTGCTGCTCGTGTCCAACCTGCCGGAGCACGCGAGCGGCGAGCCGGTGATCGGCAAGCCGGTCGAGGTGTGGTTCGAGCCCATCGGCGACGGCATGTCGCTGCCCCAGTTCCGGCTGGCGGGTTCGGCGTCGTCGCCGACGAACGCAGCGAAGGGAGCCTGAACGATGCGCAACGATGTCGCCCTCGTGGACGTCTGCTATTCGCAGGCCACGCGCCACGGCAACCAGTCCCTCGGCGAGCTCGCGCTCGACGCCTGCCGCAAAGTCATCGCAAGCTCGGGCCTGCGCGTCGAGGACATCGACGGGATCTGCAACTACCCCAGCCCCTCGCGCATCGGCGCGGGCAGCCAGGACGGCGTCGATTTCGTCGGCGTCGATTTCATCTCGCGCGGCCTGCAGCTGACCAACCTGCGCTGGGAAGCCTCGATCACCGACGGAACCATCGCCGCGTGCGTCGTGCAGGCCATGAATGCGATTGCCGCAGGCACCTGCGAGACGGTGCTTGTCTGGCGCGGCATGCACCATCCGCAAGGCAAGTTCGGCGCGTTCACGAGCACGCACGTGCCGGGCGCCGCGCAGTTCGAGGCGCCCTACGGCCTCGCGAGCTACGTCATGAACTTCGCGTTCGCGTATTCGGAGTACATGGCGAAGTACGGCGCGAAGCGCGAGCACCTCGGCACCTACGTCGTCAACAGCCGCCTCAACGGCAGCATCAACCCCGACTCGATCTTCTTCGGCAAGCCGCTCACCATGGAGCAGTACATGGCGGCGCGCATGATCGCCGAGCCGCTGTCGCTGCTCGACTGCGACATGCCGGTGGATTGCTGCGGCGCGATCATCGTGACGACGGCCGAACGCGCGAAGGACCTCTGCGCGAAGCCGGTCCACATCGTCGGCGGCGCGACGGGCGGCTCGCGCCTGCACCACTCGCCCATCATCACGCTCGATGCCCATCGCCAGAGCGGCCAGGTCGTCGCGAACGCGCTGTGGAAGAACACGGGCCTGAGCGCGAAGGACATGGACTTCGCGAACCTGTACGACGGCTTCGCCTACTTCATCTACATGTGGCTCGAGCTGCTCGGCTTCTGCAAGTACGGCGAGGCCTTCGAGTACATCCAGGACGGACGCATCGCGCTCGAGGGCGCGATGCCGCTCAATCCGTCCGGCGGCGCGGCGGGCATGGGCCGGCTGCACGGCACGCCGCACCTGTTCGAAGCGGTGCTGCAGCTGCAGGGACGCGCGGGCGAGCGGCAGTTGCGCAAGGCGAACACGACGGTCGTCACGACCGGGTCACCCTGCACGCACAACGGCGTGCTGGTGCTGAGCAACGCGTGGCCCTGAGGGTCCGCACTGTCTGTTCTAGCCGGCGAGCTGCGCGAAGGGCGCCGCAGCCTGCCGCAGCAGCGGCAGCATGGCGTGCAGGTCGGCCGCCGAATAGTCGTCGACCGACCCCGACGCGATGATGGATCCCAGCGGCGCGCCGGGCGGGCCGAAGGGCACCGCCATGGAATGGATGCCGCGCCACATCACGCCCTCGCTGAACGCGTAGCCCTTGCCCGCGCTCGCATCCAGCAGCGTCTGCACCAGCGCCATGTGTCCCTCGCCGAGGTTCGCGAGCATGGGAAGGTTGCGCGCGCGGATGGCTCGCGCCTCATGCGCGGGCAGCTCGGCGACGATGCAGATGCCGGCGATGCCGGCCAGCAGCGGCACGCGCTTGCCGATTCGCGGCCGCGATGCCTCGGTGATGTGCGACGCCGTGCCGCCGCGCGCCACGCACACGCTGTCGTCCCCGCTGCGCAGCGACGAGGAGATCGCCACGAGCTTCGGCAGTTCGCGCGTGAGCCGGCGCACCATGGCCCGGATGGCCTGGCCCAGCTCGACGCTCGCCGTGACGCTGAGGGCCAGTTCGTAGTTCATCGGCCCGAGCACGTAGCGCCGGTCGGAGCCTCTCTGCTGCACGAGCCGCTCCTCGACCAGGCACTTCAGGAGACGGTGCACCGTGCCCCGGTCGAGCCCGCAATGCTGCGCCAGATCCTGCAGCCGCCAGCCGGTGGCGCCGCGGGTCGCGAGCTCACGCAGCAGGAAGACCGCGCGCTCGACGCTCTGCGTGCCGGAGCGGCTTGCGGCGGGACCTGGGACGGGGTCGGTTTTCGTTCGCATGGTGAACTATCGACATTCTCCCCCATTGGCGTTTCGCCCGGGCGCGCCCAGAATTCACCCACACACCGCAGGAGCACCCCATGAGCATCGCAGCCCGTTACCACGTCGTCGACGCCGACACGCACATCATCGAACCGCCGGACCTCTGGACCTCGCGCCTGCCGGCGAAGTGGAAACTGCACGGCCCCCACGTCGCCATCGACAAGCGCGGCATCCCGCGCTGGCAGATGGGCGAGCACCGCATGCCGCCGGTCGCTTCCGTCGCCTTCGCCGGCTGGAAGGATTTCCCGCCGAACCATCCGCCCACGCTGGAAGATGCCGACCCCGGCAGCTGGCAGGCGAAGCAGCGCCTCGAGCGCATGGACGAGTACGGCGTGTACGCGCAGGTGCTCTACCCCAACCTCATCGGCTTCCAGAGCGAAGCGTTCATGACGATGGAGGACAAGGAACTGGGCCTCGCCTGCGTGCGTGCCTACAACGACTTCCTGATCGACTTCGCCGAGCCGGCGCCGGACCGCTTCATCGGCATCGGCTGGCTGCCCTTCTGGAACATGGAAGAGTCGATCAAGGAGCTCAAGCGCTGCGCGAAGATCGGCATCAAGGGCATCATCCTCAGCAACGACTTTCCCGCGGTCGGCCTGCCCCCGATCTACGACGAGCACTGGTTCCCGATCTTCGAGCTGTGCCAGGAGTTCGGCTTCTCGATCAACTTCCACATCGGCTTCGCCGACAAGACGACCGAGGAAATGCGCAAGTTCCAGAAGCGCGTGGGCTCAGACAAGGTGCAGTACGTGAAGGAAAGCGCGATGCTCATGATGGGCAACGCGAACTCCATCGCCGACGTGATCCTGGGCGGGCTGTGCGAGAAATTCCCGCGCCTGAACTTCGTGTCCGTCGAGAGCGGCGCGAGCTGGGTGCCCTGCTTCATGGAGTCGCTCGACTGGCAGTGGAAGAACGCGGGCGCGGCCAGGATGTTCCCCGAGCGCATGCTGCCCAGCGAATACTTCCGCCGGCAGGTGTACGGCTCGTTCTGGTTCGAACACGAGCTGCTCAAGCGGACCATCGAGCTCTACCCGGACAACTTCATGTTCGAGACCGACTACCCGCACCCGACCAGCCTGTCCCCCGGACCGGCTTCGTACGCGGACGTGCCGAGCGTCTACATCGACCGCGAGCTGGCCGGCCTGAAGGAGGAGCACATCCGCAAGGTGCTGCACGGCAATGCCGCGCGGGTGTATGGACTGAAGTTCCCGGCATTGCGGGAACAGTTTGCCAAGGCGGCTTGACAGAAGTCCGCGTGGCCGCTCAGGATGGAATCGGGAAAAAGGTTCCATCCCAGCCAACACGACAGGAGACACGTCAAATGATGCAGATGTCACGCCGTAACGGGTTCCGGCTCCTCGCGGGCGCCGCCGCCGCGCTCGCGTTCGCCGCGGGTCCGGCCGCCGCGCAGGAGTGGCCGACGCGCCCGGTGAAGATCGTGATCGCGGTCGGCCCCGGCTCGACCGGCGACCTGATCGCCCGCACGCTCGCGCCCAAGCTCGAGGCGGTGTGGAAGCAGCCCGTCATCGTCGAGAACCGGCCCGGCGCGGGCGGCATCGTCGGCACCGAGCACGTGGTGAACGCGACGGACGGCCACACGCTGCTCTTCGCGTCCACCAGCTCGATGCTGCCGAAGTTCACGGCCAAGGCCTTGCGCTTCGACCCGTACGCGGACCTCGTGCCGGTGTACAAGTTCATCGAGTACCAGCACATCCTCACGACGAACGCCGAGACCGCGAAGAAGGCGAAGACGCTGCGCGAGTTCGTGGCGCTTTCGAAAACCGCGCCGGTGTTCTTCGCCGGCATCGGGCCGACCTCGGTGTACAACGGCACGCTGGCCGTCGTGAACAAGTCGATGGGCGTGAAGTACTCGACGGTGGACTTCAACAGCGTCTCGGCGATGAATCTCGCGCTGATGCGCAACGACGCGCAGTTCGCCATCAACACGCCGAGCGCGGTGCTGAGCCAGATCGAGGCCGGCCAGTTGGCGGCGTACGCCGTGATCGGCACCGAGCGCTACGCGAAGCTGCCCAACGTCCCCACGCTCGCGCAGGCGGGCGTCGGCTTCAACGGCTACATCCCCATGATCTGGGGCGGCTTCATGGCGCCGAAGAACATGCCGGCGGGTTCGGTCGAGCGCATCGCGCGCGACGTGCTCGCGATCGCCAGCGACCCCTCGACCACCGATCCGCTCGAGGCGCGCTTCAGCGGCAAGGTGCAGAAGTCGTCGCCGGCGCAGTTCGCCAAGGAAAACATCGAAGAGGGCAACGTCTGGAAGGAGCTCTTCCAGTCGATGAATTTCAAGCCGGAGTGACCGGTCGCGCAGTTCGCCCCCGCATCAGGGCGACGCGCGCCTGATCTCGACGAGGACGTTGTCGCGCCCGACGCGCTCGGCGCGGAATTCCACCTTCATGCCCTTCGCGATGTCGCCCGGCACGGCGACGTCGGCGATGCGGTAGGCGAGGGTCGAGAACGGGAGCTTGCTGCCCACCACGATCTTGATGTGGGCGTAATCGTGGCCGTCGTGGCGCGACGTGCCACGGAACTCGCCGCGGGTGTAGACGACGTCGGCCGCGGACGCGGCGAAGGCCGTCGTCACGCCAAGGAGGATCGGCAACAGGGAGCGCAACATGCCGCCAGCATACCCAAGCTCGCCGGACGGCGTGCGCTTGCGACTACAGTGCGGCCATGACCCACGCGCGGCCGTTTCCCGACCTCGACACCCCCGCCCGCGTCGATGCACGGCGGCAAGCTGAAGCACCCCGATGAGCATTGCGGCAACCCCGGCCCGGCGACTGCTGTGGGTCTTTCTTTCCATCCTTTCGCTGACGCTGATCCTGGCGGCCGCCGAGCTCGCGAGCCAGGGCTTCCTGCGGGCGAAGCAGCAGCTGCAAACGCTGTCGCAGGCGCAGGGCACGTTGCCGCGACTCGCGGCGGACGAGGTGGCGCAGGCGACGCATCGGGTTCAAAGCCTCCGCACTGCGCCCGCGGACGCCCTTCGCGCGCGCATCGCCGAGCTCGACCGGCAGTTGTCGCAGCACGCCGGCCAACCCGCATTGCGCACGCTGCCTTCGCACCAGATCGCCCTCCTGGCACTGCGCGGCCAGCTCCTGGACCGCATCCGCACGGAAGTGCAGGTCGAACTGTGGAGGCAGGAGCTCTCGTATCTGGAGAAGCTCGCGCAGGCCGGGCGCTTCCGCAACGATGCGGATCGACTTGCCGCGCTCGTGCGCGAGCGGGATGCGGCGTACGCGGATCGCGAGGCAAAGGAAACCGTGTATCGGGAAGCGCGTAGCCGCCTGGGTGCGGTCGAACGCGCGATGGGGTTCATGCTGCGCAACCCCCGGGCGCAGGAAGCCGAAGCACGCAAGCAGGACTGGTACGAAGCGATCCTCCGCCACCGCGACCTGCACGAGCGCACCGAGGCGCTGCGCAAGGCCCTGCTGCAGCATCCCGGCCGCGCGGACCCGGGCCTGTTCGCGCCGTCCCTGGAGGCCGTGACGTCGACGCTGCGGCAGGCGCTCGACGGCGCATCCGCCGCCATCGAGGATGAAATCGCGTCCAACTGGCTGCATCGGCTCGCCCAGGCCTGGTCGCCCTACCTGCTCCAGGCCACCGCCACAGTGGCGTCCATCGTGGCGCTCTACGTCGCCTGGAAGGCGCTGTTCTTCTTCGTCGTCGCACCCTGGGTCTCGCGTCGGCCGCCCATCCGCATCGAGACGGGCCGCGGCGACGACACCGACACGCAGGAACGCGCGATCTCGCCTTCCGCCGTCTCGCAGCGCGTGGCGCTCGCGCCGGGCCAGGAACTGCTGATCAAGGACCCGTACCTGCAGGACTCGCCCGCGGACGCCCGCGCGAGCACCCGCGCGCTGCTCAGCTCCGCCTACCCGATCGCATGTCTCGCGGCGGGCATGTTCGGCCTGACTCGCGTGAAGGCGGACGCAGCCGGCCTCACCGTCACCGTGTCCTCGACCGTCGACCCGCTCGACGAACTCGCGCTCGTGTCGCTGTCGCGCACGAACGGACTGGTGCTCCTGCCGCGCTTCCTCGTCGCGGTCGTGCAGGACGTCGATGCGCCCATCGCGATCCGGAGTGTCTGGCGCCTGGGGAGCCTGCAAGCGTGGCTCACCTTCCAGTTGCGCTACCTCGTGTTCACCGGAGCGGGCGCGGTGATCGTGCGCGGCTGCCGCGGCGTGCGCGTCGAGCGGCCCGACGCGCAGCGGCGGATCGCGCAATCGGCAACCATCGGGTTCGACGCCGGGCTGGACTATGCGAACCGCAGGACCGAAACCTTCCTGCCTTACCTGCTCGGCATGAAGCCGCTTTTCCACGACGCCTTCGCGGGCCGCGGCGTCTATGCCTACCAGGAAGTGCCGGCGTCGCGCGGTGCGCCGGGCCGCGCGGAGGGTCGCCTGATGGGCGTGCTCGATACGCTGCTCAAGCCCTTCGGGATCTGAGCGCGCGCGGCCTCAGACGTCGAACCGCACGCCCTGCGCCAGCGGCAGATCGCGCGAGTAGTTGACGGTGTTCGTCGCCCGCCGCATGTAGTTGCGCCAGGCATCCGAGCCCGACTCGCGGCCGCCCCCGGTCTCCTTCTCGCCGCCGAACGCGCCGCCGATCTCCGCGCCCGACGTGCCGATGTTCACGTTCGCGATGCCGCAGTCCGAGCCGCGCTGCGACAGGAACCATTCGGTTTCGCGCACGTCGTTGCTGAAGATCGAGGACGACAGGCCCTGCGGCACGTCGTTCTGCAGGGCGATCGCCTCTTCGAACCGGCCGTACGTCATCACGTAGAGGATGGGGGCGAAGGTCTCCCTGCGCACCGTCTCCGTCTGCGCAGGCATCTCCACGATCGCGGGGCGCACGTAGTACGCGTGGGGATGCGCATCCTGCAACAGACGATCGCCGCCCGTGACCGTGCCGCCTTCCGCACGAGCCGCACGCAGCGCCTCCTGCATGCGCTCGAAGCTGCCGGCGTCGATGAGCGGGCCGACCAGCGTTCCGGGGTCCAGCGGGTTGCCGACCGGCAGTCCCGCATAGGCCTTCTTCAATCGCGCGAGCAGTGCATCCTTCACGCTCTCATGCACGATGAGCCGCCGGGTCGTCGTGCAGCGCTGCCCGCAGGTACCGGCGGCGGCGAAGACGATGCCGCGCACGGCAAGGTCGAGGTCGGCCGTCGGCGCGACGATCACCGCGTTGTTGCCGCCGAGTTCGAGCAGGACGCGGCCGAAGCGCCGCGCGACGCGCGGACCGATCTCGCGGCCCATGCGCGTGCTGCCGGTCGCGGAAACGAGCGCGACGCGTTCATCGTCGGCCAGCGCCTCGCCCGCGTCGCGCCCGCCCACGAGCACCTGCGACAGGTGCGGCGGCGCGTCCGCGCCGAAGCGCGCGACGGCGCGCCCGACGATGGCCTGGCAGGCGAGCGCCGACAGCGGCGTCTTCTCCGAAGGCTTCCACACGACCGGGTTGCCGCACACGAGCGCGAGGGCCGAGTTCCACGCCCAGACCGCGACGGGGAAATTGAAGGCGCTGATGACGCCGACCACGCCGAGCGGATGCCACGTTTCCATCATGCGGTGGCCCGGCCGCTCCGATGCGATCGTGAGCCCGTACAACTGGCGCGACAGGCCGACCGCGAAGTCGCAGATGTCGATCATCTCCTGCACTTCGCCCAGGCCCTCGGACAGGATCTTGCCGGTCTCGAGCGAGACGAGGCGGCCGAGCGCCTCCTTCTCCGCGCGCAGTTCCTCGCCGAGCAACCGCACGAGTTCGCCGCGGCGCGGCGCGGGCACGTCGCGCCAGGCGAGGAAGGCGGCCCGCGCGCGGGCGACGGCCTCGCCGGCTTCGGCCGCCCCCTGCACGTCCACGCGCGCGATCTCCGCGCCGTCGATGGGCGATACGACGCGAAGCGCACCGGCTTCACCGGCGGACTTCAGGCCGAAATGCGACAGGAGCGAAGCCACCGTCGACATGCTCATCTCCCGGCGGCGGCGCGGCCCGGCAGGTTGCTGCGAATCAGTTCGCCCGAAATGGACACGCCGGTCGCGAACGGCGGCAGCTCGTCGCTGGGGCCGAACCAGTGGGCTTCGGCGATCTCGCTCGTGTCCACCGTGATCTCGCCGCTGTCGTACTCGGCGGTGAAGGCGATCATGAGCGAGTGCGGGAACGGCCACGACTGGCTGCCGAAGTAGCGCAGGTCGCGCACGCGCAGTCCCACTTCCTCGAACACCTCGCGGTGGACCGCGTCCTCGATCGACTCGCCCGCCTCGAGGAAGCCGGCCAGCGCGCTGAACCGGCCGCCGGGCGCGAGCACGTTGCGCGCGAGCAGGATCGAATCGCCCTTCTTCACGAGCACCATCATCGCGGGCGAAATGCGCGGATACGCCGAGTGGCCGCACTGCGTGCAGCGCATGCAGCGCTCGCCCGGCAAGGCCTCCATCGCGCCGCCGCACGCGCCGCAGAAGCGATGCGTGCGGGCCCACTCGGCGATCTGGAATGCGCGGCCCGCGACCGACGCCACCTGCATGTCGATGGCGCCGAAAAGCGAGCGCAGCGGCTTGAAGACGTAGCCATGGCCGGGCGGCGGCGCGGCGGGGTCGGTCCATACCGCACGGCAGTAGTGTTCGCCCAGCAGCCCCACGGGACGGGCATCGGCCAGCGCGATGCCGAGGACCGCGCAAGCGGTCGCGTCGGGCAGGTTCAGGTCGTCCTCACGGACGAGGAGCGCCCCGCCGCGGAAGACGAAGATGTGTTCGGAAGCGCCGGCTTGCGGCGCGTGCAGCGGGACGAAATTCGGCGGCGTGACGAGCATGGCCGATCATAGATCGGCAGGCGAAAACACGTCCTACGGGCCTCGACGAGCTGCAGCCTCCCTTAGCGCTCCCATTGCGCCAGTCGGGGAACGAGGTCGTCGATGGCGATCACCGTGCGGCCGCCCTCCTCGCGTTCGAACGCAATGGCCGACCAGCCGCTCATGCCGATCGGCAGCAGGCGCTCGCCATTCACCTGCAGGGGCTGGCCCGAGAGCGCGCGAATCACCACGCGCTCGTAGCGCGAACGCGCGAGTCGCGCGGACGGCGCATGCGCGTCCCATGCACACAGTCGGCCGATGTCCTCGTAGGCCGCGGGTCGCGCGGGCGAATCGAGCAGGGAAGGAACATGCCCGCGCATCACCGCGACCAGCAGGCGCCGGGTGGAAGGATCCGCGATGCGGCCGATGGGCCGCCAGAAACGGCGCGCGATGCGTGCGGCGATGGCTCGCAGGCTCAGCTCGCCGTGCCGCTCGGTGGGCCAGCGGTCGAGGTCCACATCGCATTCGAACGGGTTGTTCGCATAGCAGGTGAAGCGCGCGAGCCAGCCTTTGCGCGACGTGTGCGGCATCGGCGCGAACTCGCGGATGACGGGAATGTCGTGCTTCGCGAGTTCGCCCAGGTCGTAACTCGGCCACGCCATCACTTCACGCGCGATGCCCACGATCAGCGTCGCCGCCGCGATCATCAGCGCCGCATCGGGCGTGAAGTCCGACGTGATCTCGATGCGGTCCTTGCGCGGCCGCACGCCCACGCCGGTCGATTGCCGGTTGGTCGCGAGCAGCATCACCGGCGCGGGCAGGATGTGCGCGAGCAGCAGCGCCAGCTTCTCGATCGTGCGGCCGTTCGCCGCCTCGCCCGGAGGCAGGTCGAACGACACGTTGAAGTGCGCGCTGAAGCCGACAAGCCGCGTGCGGCGCCCATGGCGCGCGTCCCACGCATCGAGCTCGCCGCGGATGAACTGCAGGGCCTCCCACAATGAGCGGCCCGCGCGCGCGGCGCATCCGCGCTCCAGTTCCACCACCGGCGTCGCCACCTCGATCACGCCCGTGTCGAAGTACACGGCGCCGCCGGTGGGCAGCTGGTAGGACGTCCCCTCCCGATGCACCAGCCGCCCGCGTATGAAATCGCGCGGACTGCCGAAGAGGTCCTCCGGCCGCGTCGGCACGTCGTCGAGCATCAACGAACATTCGGCCTCCAGCCCCATCGCAGCGAGCCGCAGTCGATCGGGTGCGCAGGGATGTTCCCGCTTCTTCGCATCCGCCATCAGCCGGTCTCCTTCACGGGATCGAACACCGTGTAGCCGATGTCGATGTGCAGGTGGTCGTCGGCCTGGCCGTCCTCGTGGCCGAACGGCCGCACCCAAGCGCCGGGACTGACGTCGCGCGCAATGGCGGCGTACTTCTCGATCTCGTCCCGCGTGTCGAGGAAGGTGTTGCCCACGCGGTAGATGTTCGCCGCCGTGCCCCAGCAGTGGCGGGACGCGTGGCGCGTCAAGGCATGAGCGGGGGAGCGATAGCCGCCGTTCGCCGCCACGTGGACGGTGGTCCCGACCTCGACGCGCAGCAGTTCCAGCGCCGCCGCGAGCAGCACGAGCGCGCAGGGCACGTAGCGCGGGAAGGTGCGCAGCAGCATCGCCTCGCGCACGTCGACGCCGATCAGCTCCCACAGCTTGAAATGCGGCGTGAGCTCGAGTTCGAGCGCCTGGTTCCACGAGTCGATGCGCAGGAAGGACGCGGGCAGGACGCGCGCGGTGCCCGCGCGGTCGAACAGCGTCTCGCCGGGGCGCAGCACGGCCCGCATCTCACGCGGAAGTTCGTCGGCATGCACGACGGGAAGCGGCAGCCGGCTCACGATACGTCCGCCGTCATGTGCCGGTAAACCGCCCGCGAGATCTTCGCGATCGTTTCCTGCCGCCCGCCGGTTTCCGGCGCCCACTCGGTCAGGATCGCGACCACGTAGGGCGCGCGCCCTTCGAGGTAGACGATGCCCGCGTCGTGCGCGATGGTGGAGATCTCGCCCGTCTTGTGCGCGACGCGCGCCTCGGGCGGCAGCCCGGCGGGAATGCCGCTGCGAAAACGCTGCTTGTGCAGGATGTCGAGCATCGCTTCGCTCGCCTGGGGCGAGATGGCCTTGCCCGCCTCGATCAGGCGAAGCGCGTCGCACAGCCCGGCGGCGGTCACGCGGTTGTTCAGCCCGGCCTCCCACGCCGCCTCGTCCTCCACGCCGCGCTGCAGGTCGATGCCTTCGAGATGCAGTTGCTGCAAGGCGGCCCGCGCCGCGTCCACGCCGACGAGATCGAGCAGCAGGTTGGTCGCGAGGTTGCTGCTCGTCACGATCATGTGCTCGGCAAGCTGATGCACGGTGAGCATGCGGCCGAGCGCCGCATGCACTTCGGGATTCGCATCGCGGTCCTCGCCCACGCGGAAGGGCTTGCCGTCGGCCATGCCGGTGAAGCGGTTGCGCACATGAACGCGCGAGTGCCCGGCGAAGCGGCCTTGCCCGATCGCCTCGTACACCCCCAGCAGCACGGGCACCTTGATCGTGCTGGCGGCGTGGAACCAGCGCTCGGCATCGAGCGACCACGCGGCGTGGCTCGCGAAGTCGTAGGTGGCGACCGCAATGGCGGAAGCACCGGCGTGTTCACCGATGCCCACAAGCGTGTCGCCCAAGGCTGCGTCGTCCACGTCGCGCTACCGCACGAACCCGGCCCAGAACTGCCGCGTCGCCTCCAGGCCCGCCGGCGTCCAGTGCATGCCGGGCGACATCGCGTCGACCAGCAGCGCCTGGCGCTCGCCGTCGTCGGCCCGGCGCAGGCGCTCGCGCAACAGCATCACGTCCGGGTCCAGCGCATCGCCCGTTCCGGCCGCGGCCGTCGGCGCGCTGTGGCGCTGCACGGCCCGGAAGGTGGCACGCCTGCGCGTGGGCCGCGTCGGAGGCTGCTCCGAGTACGGACGGCCATCGGCGCTGCCGGATCCGCGAATCCAGTCGTGCAGCACCTGCAGCTCGTAGCTGCTGAAGACGCCGAACATCTCCGCGCGCTCGCCCTGCAGCAGCGACCAGAAGCGGCTGTTCTCGGCGTCCTCGCCGAAGCGGATCCAGCCCGCGGACGCGAGCGCGGCCACGAAGTCCGCCATGCGATCGGGCTGCGAGAGCCAGTCGTTGATGCCGCGGCCAGCGACCTTGCAGTAGTCCGAATGCGCGCCGTTGCCCGCGCGGGCCTTGCGCGCGAGGATGCGCAAAGCCTCCGTCTCGAGGTCGAAGCGCTCGATGGCGGCCGTCGTGCCGAAACCCGTGCAGGCGAGCCGGCTGCCCGCGCGCATGCGGCGCCAGAACTCGCCGCCATCGTCGAGCTTGGGCAGCATGTCGAGCGCCGCCTGGCAGGCACGCCGCGCGTGTCCCGTGTCGGCGTTGTCGACGGTGATGTGAAGCGTGAAGTAGTACGGGTCGAGCCCGAGTTCGTTGAGCTCGTAGGCCGTGATGAGCAGGTGCAAAGGCAGTTGCTCGTACGACAGGTTGAAGCCCACCACTTCGGGCAGGAACGCCTCGGCATTCCAGCCGAGCGCGAGCTGGATCGCGCCCTGCTCGTAGTCGCCGTCGGGCAGGTCGTCCAGCGGGTCGAGCGCGTATCGCGCGAGCAGTCCGCGGTACAGCGTCACGTGGTTCTTGTCGGCCTGGCCTTCGCCCAGTTCCTCGACGTAGGTTCGCACCAGATCCGACAACCGCGCATTGGCCGAATGCGGCATGAGACCGTAGAGCCACGCGCCGTCGACGAGCTTGGTGGGCGCGACGCTGCGCAGGAAATTCAGCGCATGGGCACGGTTGCCGAAGTAGCGGCGCGGCGCACCGGCGGCACGGCCGGCGAGGTAGTCCGCATACGCAGCATGCACGCGGTCGACGTTCGCCTCCATCCACGCCAGCAGCTCGTCCGGGCGTTCGGGCAGCTCGTCCGGCACGGACCCTGGCGCTTCGAGTTTTCCGCGCAGGAAGTCGGCCCCCGCGGCGCGGGCAGCCTCATCCGGGCGGGCGGTCGCGAGGCGCTGATAGAGGTGTTGAAGCGGGCCGAGCGTGAGCGCCTCGACCTCGCGCATTTCTTCTTGTCCAATGTGCATGACACCACTGTGCGGCCCTGCGGCTACGACCTCCAGCGGGCGATGACGACCTTCGCGGTGGGGGGCGTCCTACCCGGTGAAGGACAAGACGCCGCGACCTTGCACGACGATCGCCGTCACCACCATGACACGCCGGGCAACGGCAACGTCAGCGAGCGTCGAGACGCGTCGTCTCCTCGAATACCATGGCGGCCATGCCGTATTCCGTCGCCGTTCGCGCCCTGTGCGAATTCACCGCCCGGCGCGGCGACCTCGACCTGCGCTTCACGCCCGGGCCGAGCGCGCAGGACGGCACGGCCGGGCACCGGCTGGTCGCGTCGCGGCGCGGGCCGGACTACGAAACCGAGGTGACGCTGCGCGGCGAGTTCGACGAGCTCGCGGTGCGGGGGCGCGCGGACGGTTACGACGCCGCGGCAAACCGCGTGGAAGAGATCAAGACGCATCGCGGCGACCTCGCGCGCCAGCCGGCCAACCACCGCCATCTGCACTGGGCGCAGGCGAAGGTGTATGCGTGGCTGCTGTGCCAGGCGCGCGAGCTGAGCGAGATCGACGTCGCGCTCGTGTACTTCGACATCGACAGCGAGAAAGAAACCGTCTTCACCGAACGCCATTCGGCCGAAGCGCTGCGGCAGTTCTTCGAGGACCGCTGCCGCGAATTCCTGGACTGGGCGCGGCAGGAACTCGCGCACCGCGATGCGCGCGACGCGTCGCTGGCCTCGCTGGCGTTCCCGCACGCCGGATTCCGCACGGGCCAGCGCGAATTGGCCGAGGCCGTGTACAAGGGGGTGGCCAGCGGCCGCTGCCTGCTCGCGCAGGCGCCCACCGGCATCGGCAAGACGGTCGGCACCTTGTTCGCCATGCTCAAGGGCGCGAAGCCGCATGCGCTCGACAAAATTTTCTACCTCACCGCCAAGTCGACCGGGCGGCGCATGGCGCTCGACGCGGCGCGGCTCATCCGCGACAGCGACGCGTCGGTGCGGCTGCGGGTGCTCGAACTCACCGCGCGCGACAAGGCCTGCGTCCACCCCGACAAGGCGTGCCACGGCGATTCGTGCCCGCTCGCGCGCGGCTTCCACGACCGCTTGCCGGCGGCGCGCGCGCAAGCCGTCGCGCTCGAGGCATCGCTGGACCAGGCCGCCATCGCGTCGGTCGCCGCGACGCACGACGTCTGCCCCTACTACCTCGCGCAGGAGCTGACGCGGTGGTCGGACCTCGTCGTGGGCGACTACAACTACTGGTTCGACGGCAGCGCGATGCTGCATGCGTTCGCGCTCGAAGGCGAATGGCGCGTCGGCGTGCTGGCCGACGAGGCGCACAACCTCGTGGAACGGGCGCGGACGATGTATTCGGCGAGCATGGGGCAGGCGGCGGTGCGGCGCGTGAAGCGCAACGCGCCCGCGGCCCTGCGCCCCGCGCTCGACCGATTCCAGCGCAGCTGGAGCGTGCTGCGCAAGGCGCACGAACAGGCCGAAGGCGAACTCGACGCGCTGCCTCAGCGGTTCGTCGATGCCTTGCGGCAGGCGTGCGCCGCGATGGAGTCCCACTTCGCGCAGGAGCCGTCCGCCGCGTCGCCCGGCGAACTGCAGGCCGCGTACTTCGACATGCTCGCGTTCGCGCGTCTGGCGGAAACCTTCGGCACGCACTCGGTGCTGGAGTGGAGCGATGCGCCCGACGACACCGGCAAGCCCGCGGCGCTCGTGCGCATCCAGAACCAGATTCCGGCGCCCTTTCTCAAACCGCGATTCGCCGCCGCACGGTCGGCGACGCTGTTTTCCGCGACGCTCAGTCCGCCGCAGTATCAGATCGACATGCTCGGGCTGCCCGACGGTACCGCGTGGCTCGACGTCGAGTCGCCTTTCTCGTCGCGGCAACTCCAGGTGCGCGTGGTGAGCCGGATCTCGACGCGCTACCACCATCGCTCGCGATCCGTCGCGCCCATCGCCAGCCTCATGGCCGAGCAGTTCGAGCAGCAGCCCGGCAACTACCTCGCGTTCTTCAGCAGCTTCGACTATCTCGACATGGCGGCGGCCGAGTTCGAGCAGCGGTTTGCGGACATCCCCGCATGGAAACAGTCGCGCGGCATGGACGAACGGCGTCGCCGCGAGTTCGTCGACCGCTTTGCGGAGGGCGGACGCGGCGTCGGCTTCGCCGTCCTCGGCGGGAGCTTCGGCGAAGGCATCGACCTGCGCGGCGACCGGCTCATCGGCGCGTTCGTTGCAACCCTGGGTCTGCCGCAGGTGAATCCGCGCAACGAACAGCTGAGCGCGCGCCTGGAGTCCGTCTTCGGGCGCGGCTACGACTATGCGTATCTCTATCCCGGCCTGCAGAAGGTCGTGCAGGCGGCGGGCCGGGTGATCCGCACGCAGGAGGATCGCGGCGTCGTCTACCTCATCGACGATCGGTTTTCGCGCCCGGCGGTGCGTGAGTTGCTGCCGGCGTGGTGGGGCCTGGGCTCGGCGCGCGGCTCGTAGAATCACGGCCCATGCCGTACATCCTCTCCCACGACGTGCTCGACGACGTCCTCAAGAAGCACAAGATCAAATCGAACGACCTCACCGGCATCGACAAGCTGTTCGGCGGCGCGGACGGCTATTACTGGTATCACACGATGCGTCACCTGTGCCCGCGCGGCGAAGTGATGGTCTGGCGCACCGTCGACGAACTGCGCGCGTCGATCCAGGGCCACGAGGACGAGACCGCCGCGGAAGACGAAGTGAAACCGCAGGCGCTCAAGGATGCGCATGTGGAGGCGATCGCGGCACTGCTGAGCACCGGCTGATCGCCTCTCGCGCGGTGCGCCGCCTTAACGGTCGCGCTTCGGCGGCGTGTCGCTGTCGAGCGCTTCCTTCACATCGCCGAGCGCCTTCTGCGCCTTGCCTTCGGCCTGCTTGGCGAGACCTTTCGCTTCGAGCTCACGGTCGCCCGTCAACTGACCCGCGGTTTCCTTCGCCTTGCCGAGCGCGTCCTTGCCGACGCCTTTGACTTGATGCTTGTTCATGATCGTTCCTCTCGAGTGGGTGGATGCGATCAGGATGCGATCTTCTTCAGTGGCCAACAAGCGGACCCGCGCGCCGCTCGTCGTCGGCGCGTTCCCACACGATCCATTCAGGCTTTGTTCCCAAATCGCGATGGAGAGGTACAACTCTATGCCGAAACTCAAGCAAGGTCATCTCAGACCCACGCCAGAAGAAGACCAGGAGATCGCTCGCGGTATTGCCGCCGATCCGGACGCCTTCGACATGTCCAGCCTTCCCATGCGTCGTGCATCGGAAGTCCTGCCAGCCGCGCTCTACCAGGAACTGTTGAAGCATCCTCGCGGCCGTCCCGTTGGAAGCGTGGGGCCGAAGTGACGGGGTGGCAGTCCCGCCCGCTGGAGCCGGATGCCTGCTTTCAGCAGATGTTGAATTAGGCCACTGCGGTGAAATTCTCGATGAATTTCACAAAATATGGTAGTTTCAACGGATGCTGAAAGGGTTTCATGCGATGAAAGAGGCCGAGGCACGGGCGGGTCAGGCGCTCCGTGAACTGCTTGAGAAGATCCCGATCCTTCAGGTGGAACGTATCGAGGCCGCAGTTGTGTCCGACGATTGGGCGCCAGCCTTGATCGCGCGGCTGCTCGTGAACGGCCGGCAGCACCTGCTCATCTGCGAGTACAAATCAAACGGGCAGCCGCGGTACGCCCGCTCCGTGCTGCTGGAACTGCGCAACTACGTTGCGCAGCGAGCCCCCGACGCGACGCCCGTCTTCATCGCTCCCTACATCTCGCCTGCAGTCAGGCAGTTGTGTGAAGAGAAGGCCGTGGGATATCTCGACCTGGAGGGGAACGCCCGGATCGCCTTCGGGGGCGTGTTCATCGAGCGCGTCGTGACGGACAAGCCTGCAGCCGAACAACGTGAACTCAAGTCGTTGTTCAGGCCGAAGTCGGCCCAGGTTCTGCGCGCCATGCTGCGCGAGCCCAGCCGTGCATGGCGCGTCACCGAATTGTCGGAAGTCTCCGAGGTCAGCCTGGGGCACGTCAGCAATGTGCGCACCGGCCTGATCGACCGCGAATGGGCACGCGCTTCGGACGATGGCCTGATCCTCTCAGAGCCGGGTGCACTACTGGATGCATGGCGCGATAGCTACACCGCGCCCCCAGGTGAGCGACTGCGCTTCTATACGCCATTGCACGGCAGCGCACTCGAAGAGGCTGCGCGCGGGGCACTGGGAAACAAAGGCGCCCCGGGGCGTGCCGTATTCGCCTCCTTTTCCGCAGCGCAGTGGCTCGCTCCCTACGCGCGCACGGGCACGCACTACTTCTTCGCCGACACGGACGGCCTGCGCAAGCTCCAGGAAGCGCTGAAGCTCGCGCCGGCCTCGAAGGGTGAGAACGTGATCGTTCTCGTGCCGAAGGACGAGGGATTACTTGCCGACACCGTTGAACCTGCACCGGGCGCGGTCTGTACAAGCCCTGTTCAGAGCTACCTCGACCTCTCCATTGCCGGCGAACGTGGCGTCGAGGCCGCCGACCACCTACGCCAGGAAAAGCTCTCATGGCCCAAGTGACACCACCCCAGGAACCACAGTCGGCCGCCGAATACGACGACCGCACAACCGCCGCCGTCAAGTCCGTGCTCATCGAGATCGGCCAGATACTGGGCAGCTTCAAGGGCAAGTTCGCCATCATCGGCGGTGCGGTTCCCTGGCTGCTGCTGGCCAACGAGGACATGCCCCACGTCGGCACGCTCGACGTGGACGTTGGGCTGGATGCGGAAGCACTCGGCGACGGCGAGTACGCGACCTTGATCGGTGCGCTTCAAGGCCACGGATACGCCCAACGCGAAGGGCTCAGGCGTTTCCAACTGGTTCGCCAGGTTCCCGTGCAAGATGGCGGGGAATCGATCGACGTGGTGGTCGACTTTCTGATGCCGCGCGACGCCGAGATCGTCAAGAACGATCCTCCCCTGATCAGCGACTTTGCCGTGCAACGGGCTGACGGTGCCGACCTGGCGATGCGGTTTGTCAAATGGTGGCGGTGGCGGGACCCATGCCAGACGGAGGGACAAACCGCGTGGAGATCGCGGTGTGTTCCATCCCTGCGTTGCTGGCGATGAAGGGCCATGCGCTGGCGGGCCGCTACAAGCAGAAGGACGCCTACGACATCTACTACTGCGTTCGGAACTACCCAGGCGGCATCGAAGCGTTGACGCAGGAATGTCGCCCACTGCTGGGGCATGGGAGCGGCGAGCGGGGTTTCCGGCACATCGCCGACAAGTTTGACGCTTTCGAGGGACATGGCCCCACCTGCGTGAGACGCTTCGTCGAAGACACCCATGCGCTGGGTGATCGCACGCCCGAGCAATGGCAACAGGATGCGTTCGGGCAGATCGACGCGTTGCTGCGCGCCATGACGCTGCGAGCTTGAGTCACACGCGGTGCCGAATCTGCCTGCGCTACTGCCGGAGGTCTGGCTGCACCGTGAACCACCCCGCGTTTCCCCGAAAATCCCGACACGCCCGCGGAGTTCCCCGTCCTCACCCCGCCCCATGACACTTCTTGTATTTCTTCCCGCTGCCGCAGGGACACGGGTCGTTCCGCCCCGGCTCCGCGGCCTTGCGCACCGGGTCGATGCGCGGGCCGATGCTGCGCCATAGCTGGCGCAGGTCGTACACCGCCCAGATCGCGGCGGCCACCGCGTCGAGGCGCTCGTTGCTCACGCTCGGCGGGCCGTCCTCGGCATACATCGACAGCGCCGGCGCGCCCGTGTCGTCTTCCGTGAGCGCGACGATGTCCTCCAGCGCCGCATCCAGCATGTCCGCAGCGTCCCGGTCGCGCGGGGCTTCCCATTCCTCGGGGAAACTCTCCACGGCATACATGAAGCCCAGCGCCCACACCTGCACATAGGCGGGCACGTTCTCCAGGTCGCCCTCCGTGCGCTCCTCCGCCGGCAAGGACAGGATGCCGCCACGCACGTCGATGGCCTCGGGATGGTAGGTGCGCTCGTCCTCCAGCACCTCCACCGGTTCGTCGAGCGCCGCGGCGATCTCCTCCCAGCGGCGACGCCAGCGCCACACGAATTCCATGTGCGCCATCGGCCGGAAGTCGTCGCCGAGCAGCACGGGCCAGTACTCCTCCGCGGGCACCTGGCGGCGCATGCACACGAGGGCCACGAGAAAGCCCTCGCAGAATTCCCATTGCGGGATTTCCTCGTCGGTCTCGCGCAGCAGGTCGAGCTCGGCATCGAGCGCGTCGAAATCCTCGGGCGCCAGCGGGCCCGGGTTCTTCGCGGGGGATTCGTTCATCGTCATCTCACTGCTGCCTTCGCCGAATTCGCCACGTTCACCACATCCCCGTTCTCCACCCCATCGGGCGGACTTTCGATCACCCGGTCGCTCGCATCCAGGCCGGACGCGATCTCGACCGCGGTGCCCAGATCGCGCAGCACCGTGACCGGCTTCAGCATCACCTTTTCGCCCGGCCCCACCGTCGCCACGCGTACGCCGCCCTTGTTGAAGATCAGCGCGCTCGGCGGAATGCTGAGCGTGCCCGGCGCGCGCGGCAGCGCGAATCTCACATGCGCGAAACTGCCGGGCAGCAGTTCGCCCGCCGCATTGTCCACGGTCAGCTGCACGAGCATGCTGCCTGTCGCCCCGATCGCATTGGACATCGACGCCACCGTGGCGCCGAAGGTCCTGCCCGCGCGCTCGGGCACGCGCAATTGCGCGCGCGCGCCCGGCCGGATCTGCGCGACCACGTTCTGCGGCACGCTCACGTACACCCGCAGACGGCGCGTGTCGGACACCACGAACAGCTCGGTGCCGGGCGCGCCGCCCACGCCGATCAGGGCGCCGACGTCGGTGTTGCGCGCGGTGACCACGCCGTCGAAAGGCGCGACGATGCGCGCGAACTGCTTCATGGCGAGATTGCGCTCGACGTTCGCCGTCGAAGCGCGCACCGCCGACTGCCTGGCGTTCAAGTCGCCCAGCTTTTCGTCGACGGCCTGCTTCGCCACCATGCCGCTCGATTGCAGCTCCTGCCAGCGCTTCGCCGTGTTCGCGGAGAGATCCGCATTCGCGCGCGCCGTCGCGAGCTCGGCCTGCGCCTGCGCGAGCTGCTGGTCGAGCTCGGGCGTTTCGATTTCGGCGAGCAGCTGGCCCGCCTTCACCGGCGTGCCGATGTCCGCCTTCCAGCTCTTGAGATAGCCGCTCACGCGCGAATAGATGCCGGCGCGCGACCATGCCTCGATGCGCGCGGGCAAGTCCAGGGCGGCGCTCTCGCCCGCGGCGGCCGGCGACACGACGCTGACCGTGCGCGTGACCTGCGCCGTCGCGCGCTCGCCCAGGCGCGCGGCCTGCGAGCGGCGCGACGCCACGCCGACGACGACCACGACGGCGGCCGCGAACAGCAGCACGAGGCCGATGAGCCACAGGGTTCTGCGCGACGGCCGGGGTTCGCTGTCAGGCGGCATGGGGAGCTTCTCCGGGCGTCGGGGCGCCCACTTCGCGACGCTTGTCGTTCGCATGGACCAGGCTGAACACGACGGGGACGAATACAAGCGTCGCCACCGTCGCGAAGAAGAGGCCGCCGATCACCGCGCGACCGAGCGGCGCGTTCTGCTCGCCGCCCTCGCCCAGGCCCAGCGCCATCGGCAGCATGCCGATGATCATCGCCAGGGCCGTCATCAGCACCGGGCGGAAGCGCACGAATCCGGCTTCGAGCGCCGCCGCGAACGCATCGCCCGTGTGTTCGAGCCGCTCGCGCGCGAAGCTGATGACGAGCACGCTGTTGGCCGTGGCGACGCCCATGCACATGATCGCGCCGGTGAGCGCCGGCACCGAGAGCGTGGTGCGCGTCGCGAACAGCATCCACACGATGCCCGCGAGCGCGGCGGGCAGCGCGGTGATGATCACGAACGGATCGCGCCACGACTGGAAGTTCACGACGATCAGCAGGTAGATGAGCACGATCGCGCCGAGCAGGCCGAACATCAGGCCCGAGAACGCGGTGTCCATCGTCCGCACCTGGCCGAGCAGCGCGACGGTGGAGCCCTTGGGCACGTCGGCGGCATGGGCCGCGATGACCCGGCGGATGTCCGCCGCGACGGCGCCCAGGTCGCGGTCCTGCGTGCTCGCGTTGATCTGCACCATCGGCTGCATGTCGTACTGGCTCACCACCGCGTTGCCGCTGCGCCGCGTGAAGGTGGCCAGGCCGCCCAGCACCTGCGTGCTGCCGCCGCCCGCGCTCGTCACCGGCAGGTTGCCGAGCGCGGCGAGCGAATTCAGCTCGTACTGCGGCGTCTGCATCACGATCGAGTACGAAACGCCGTTGTCCGGATTCAGCCAGTACGTGGGCGCGACCTGGCTGCTGCCCGCGAGGCTGACCACGAGGCTGTTGGTCACGTCGCGCGTGGTCAGGCCCAGCTCCTGCGCGCGCGTGCGGTCGACGTCCACCGCGAAGACCGGCGCGCGATTCGATTGCTGGATGCGCGCATCGGCCACCCCCGGCACGGCGCGCACCGCCTTGAGCAGCTTGTTGGCATAGGCGAAGTTCGCCTCCAGGTTGTTGCCGCGAATCTGCAGGTCGATGGGCGCGGGCGCGCCGAAGTTCAGGATCTGGCTCACGATGTCGGCCGGGGGGAACGAGAACACCGTGTCGGGGAACTCGCGCGGCAGCACTTCGCGCAGCCGGCGCACGTAATCGGCGGTGGGCGCGTGGTCCTTGCGCAGCGCGATCTGGATGTCGCCATCGGCGGTGCCGATCACGCCCGTGTTGTTGTAGGCGAGGTTGATGCTGGACGGCGGCAGGCCGATCACGTCGACCAGCGTCGCGATCTCCTCGCTCGGAATCACGCGGCGGATGGCCTGCTCGATGCGGGCGAACCGCGCCGCGGTTTCCTCGACGCGCGTGCCCACCGGCACGCGCGCATGCATCAGGATCTGGCCGCTGTCGACCGCGGGGAAGAAGTTGCTGCCCAGCATCGGCACGAGCGCGAAAGACAGCAGCACCACCGCCATGAAGCCGGCCACGAAGCGCCACCGGCCTTCGAGCGCGGCGCGCAGCACGCCCTTGTAGCCTTCGCGCAGATGCTCGAAGCGGGCCTCGAACCGGCGCTGGAATCGCACCAGGGGATTGCGCGACACGACCGTCTCCGCCCCCGGCCCCGTGTGCGGCGCATGCGGGCGCAGCAGGTATTTCGCCATCGTCGGCACCAGCGTGCGCGAGAGGACGAACGAGCAGATCATCGCGAACATCACCGCCTCGGCCATCGGCACGAAGAGGAAGCCGGCGACGCCCGGCAGGAAGAACATCGGCACGAAGACGATGCAGATGCACAGCAGCGACACGAAGGCCGGCGTGACGATCTGCGCCGCGCCGTCCATGATCGCCGTCTCGACGTCCTTGCCGTGCTCCAGGTGCCAGTTGATGTTCTCGATGGTGACGGTGGCGTCGTCGACCAGGATGCCCACCGCGAGCGCCAGGCCGCCGAGCGTCATGATGTTGAGCGTCTCGCCCAGCGCCGCGAGCGCGATGATGGACCCCATGATCGACAGCGGGATCGACACCGCGATGATGACCGTCGAGCGCCAGCTGCCGAGGAACAGCAGGATCATCAGGCTCGTGAGCGCCGCGGCCAGCAGCGCCTCGAGCGCCACCCCGGTCACGGCCGCGCGCACGAAGATCGACTGGTCGTTGATCGGCGCCACGGTCAGCGCTTCGGGCAGCGACGCCTTCATCTGCGCGAGCTTGGCGCGGATGCCGGCCACGATGTCGAGCGTGGACGTCGTACCGTTCTTCAGCACCGACATCAGCACCGAGCGGCCGCCGTCGACGTGGACGATGTTGGTCTGCGGCGAGTTGCCGTCGTGGACGTTCGCGACGTCGCGGATGTAGATCGTGCTGCCGTTGACGACCTTGATGGGCAGGTTGCCCAGCTCCGCGATCGCCGACGGCGCGCTGTTGAGCTGCAGCGCGTATTCGAGCGTGCCGATCTTCTGGTTGCCGATGGGCAGCAGCAGGTTCTGCGCGGCCAGCGCCTGCGCGACGTCCTGGCCCGACAGGCCGCGCGCCTGCATGGCCGCGTTGTCCAGGTCGATCTGCACGATGCGCTGCTTGCCGCCATAAGGGAACGGAATCGCCGCGCCCTTCACCGTCACGAGCGGCGTGCGGACGGCGGTCACGCCGAGATCGAACAGCGCCTGCTCCGACAGGCCCTTGCCCGCCAGCGCGAGTTGAAGGATGGGCACCGTCGCGGCGTTGTAGTTGAGGATCAGCGGCGGCGTCGTCCCGGCGGGCATCTGCCGCACGGCCACCTGCGCGATGGCGGTGACCTGCGCGTTGGCCACCGCCACGTTCACGCCCGGCTGGAAGAACACCTTGACGATGCTGATGCCGGGGTACGAGGTGGCCTCGATGTGCTCGATGTCGTTGACCGTCGTCGTGAGCCCGCGCTGGAAGCCGGTGGCGATGCGACCCGCCATCTGCTCCGGCGGCAGGCCGGTGTACTGCCACGCGACCGCGATGACGGGGATGCGGATCTCGGGAAAGATGTCCGTCGGCATGCGCAGCGCCGCCAGCGGGCCGAGGATGACCAGCAGGATCGCCAGTACGACGAAGGTATAAGGCCGGCGCAGCGCGGTGCGCACGGTGCCGATCAGCATGAAGACATCCGGGATGCAGACCGGGCGATGCTACATCGGCCCGGTCACAATCCCCCGGTGTCCGATCTCCCGCATCCTCCCGAAGAACCGAAGCGCCTGTCCAAGGTGGTGGCCGCGCTCGTGCCGTGTTCGCGGCGCGAAGCCGAGCAGTACATCGTCGAGGGGCGCGTGCGCGTCGACGGGAAGGTCGTCGACGAACCGCAGGCTCGCGTGGCGAAGGAGCATGTGGAGGTCGATTCGCGCGCCGCGCTGGCGCCGCCCGCGCCGGCCACCTTCCTGCTGCACAAGCCCCCGCGCCTGGACACGGCGGGTGCGCAGGCACTCCTCGCCGCGGCGAATCAGTGGAAGGACGATGCTTCCGGCATCCGCCGCGTGAAGAGTCACGCGGTGGGCCTGGTCGCGCTGCTGCCGCTGCCCTTCCCCGCAGAAGGACTGAGCGTCTTCAGCCAGGACGCGCGGATCGTCCGCAAGCTGCAGGAGGAAGCGCAGCTCGTCGAGCAGGAGCTCCTTGCCGAGGTGACGGGCACGATCGCGCCGAACGGCCTGGCCCGGCTCGGGCGCGGCCTCGTCTTCGAGGGGCGGGCCTTGCCGACGGCGCGCGTGAGCTGGCAGAGCGAGGCGCGCCTGCGCATCGCGGGCAAGGGGCTTGCGCTCGAGCTGATGCCGTGGATGTGCGAACAGGTGGGCCTGGGGCTCGTGTCGCTCAAGCGCCTTCGCATCGGGCGCGTGCCGATGGCCGGGGTGCCCGCGGGGCAGTGGCGGTATCTGCCGACGGGGGAACGGTTCTGAGCCGTGCCGGCCCGGTGGTAGGCTCCCCGCATGAGTTCGCTCGTCACCCGATTCCGCCATGTTGGCCGCCACCGGCCACGCCTGATGGCGGCGGCGGTCTTCGGCGCCGTGGCGTTCTTCTTCCTCCCCGCGGAGTGGACGTTCGCGGCCCGCCTGCTGGTGGCGTGGAACCTGGGCGTCTGGCCCTACCTCGTGGCGCTCGGCCTGCTGATGACGGGCACCAGCGCCGACGGCGTGCGCGGCATCGCGAAGCAGGAGCACGCGAGCAGCGCGGGCCTCATGCTGCTGATGTGCGGGGCGGCGGTGCTGAGCCTGGTCGCGATCATGGTCGAGCTCGCGCACGGGCGCGACAGCGGGGAGTCCGCGCTCTTCGTGTACTCGATCACCAGCCTCACGGTGGTCGGCTCCTGGCTGCTGATCGGCGCCCTGTACACCTTCCACTACGCGCACCTGTACTACGCCTCGCCGGAGCACCGCTACCCGCTCGTGTTCCCCGAAGGACTCAAGTCGCCCTCGTACATCGACTTCATGTACTTCGCCTTCACGATCTCCACCGCGGTGCAGACCTCCGACGTCTCGGTGCGGACCTCCGCGATGCGCGCGACCGTGCTCGGCCAGTCCGTGCTCGCGTTCTTCTACAACCTCGCGATCCTCGGCCTGTCGATCAACATCGCGGCCGGCCTCGCGGGCGGCAAGTGAGTCCGGGGGCTCACGACACGATCTTCAGGCCGACGATACCGCCCGCGATCATCGCGAGGCACGCGAGCCGCGCCGCCGACGCCGAATCGCCGAACAGCCAGATGCCGAGCAGCGCCGTGCCGATGGCGCCGATGCCGGTCCACACCGCGTAGGCGGTGCCCACCGGCAACTCCTTCATCGCAAGCGCCAGCAGCACGACGCTCACGATCATCGCGAGCGCGGTCGCGACGCTGGGCCAGAAGCGGCTGAAGCCGTCGGTGTATTTGAGGCCGATGGCCCAGCCCGTTTCGAACAGGCCGGCGATGACGAGCAGGGTCCAGGACATGACGCGAGGCTAATCGACCCTGAGCGCTGCGGCCGAAGTCCGCAGCGATGTCCGCGCGCGTCATGGGTGGTTGCGGCGCAACGGCGGCGACACCTTGGCCGTCGAAGTGCTTGCTACAGTGCGGCCCACCGTTCGCACCCACGAGGATTTCCATGCCGCTTCTGCGCCGCGCGCTCCCCATTGCCCTGCTCGTCTCCACCCTCCAGGCCGCGCAGGCCCAGACCGCGCCGTGGACCACCGTCGAAGAGCACTGCAAGACCGCCGAAGCCTGCCGCACCGAAGCCGACAGGCTGCTCGCGCAGCGCCCGCGCGGCGCGACCAGCGCGCTCGCGCAGTCGCACGATTACTTCTACTGGTTCGGCCGCATCAACATGGCGTCGACCATCGCCAACGTCGAGAAGGGAATCATCCCGCCGCAGCTCGCCGGCCCCATCGCGCGCGGCGTCGCGCAGTCCATCAACCAGGGCGTTCGCCCGGGCGGCCGACGGCCCAGCGACGTGCTGGAGACCGAAAAGATCATCACCGACGTCGCCGGCCCCGAAGCGACGCTGATCCACACCGGCCGCAGCCGGCAGGACATGCATTCGACGATCTCGATGGCGCAGACGCGCACCGAGCTGCTCGACTTCACCGACGCGCTGAACGCGTGGCGCGCGCAGCTGCTGAACGTCGCGCAGCAACACGCCGAAACGGTCGTGCCGTCATACACGAACGGCGTGCAGGCGATGCCGATCAGCCTGGGCCACTACCTGCTCGCGTACGCCGATTCGTTCGCGCGCGACGGCGAGCGCATCCGCCAGGCCTGGCCGCGCATCGACCGCAGCGCGCTCGGCACCGCGGTGCTCGCGAATTCGAGCTGGCCGCTCGACCGGCAGCGGCTCGCCGACCTGCTGGGCTTCGGCGCGCTCGCGGTCAACGGCTACGACGCCACGCAGATCAGCCAGTACGACGTGGGCCTGGAGACGGCGCAGCTCGCGGGCTCCGTCGCGCTGCGCGTCGGCACGATGATGCAGGACATCCATGTGCAGTATCACCAGACGCGGCCGTGGATGCTGCTCGCGCCCGGCAGCACCTACACGAGCAGCGCGATGCCGCAGAAGGCCAACCCCGGCGTGATCCAGAACACGCGCGGGCTCGCGAGCGACGTCGTGAGCTCCGTGCAGGCCGTGCTCATGCGCGCGCACAACGTGACGCCGGGCATGATCGACTACAAGTACACGTGGCTGAGCGGCGGCGCGCGCACTTTCGTGCTGGGCACGCAGCTGATGCGCGACGCGACGAACGTCATGACCGTGCTTCGCATCGACCCGAAGCGTGCGCTGGAGGAACTCGAATCCGACTGGACGACGTCGATGGAGCTTGCCGAGACGCTGCAGCGCGAGCACGGCATCCCCTTCCGCGTGGGCCATCACTTCGCCTCCGAGATCGTGCAGCACGGGCGGCGACACAACCTGCTGCCCAAGACCTTCCCCTACGGCGAGGCGCAGCGCATCTACGCCGAGGCGCGCGCGAAGTACAACGTCGGCGCGGCGACGCTGCCGATGGACGAAGCGGCTTTCCGCCGCACGCTGTCGCCCGAAGCCATGGTGAAGACGCGCGTCGGCATCGGCGGCCCCCAGCCGGCCGAGGTGCGGCGCATGCTGGCCGAAGCGCAAGCCGCGCTGGCGCGCGACCGGCAGTGGGTGCAGGAGCGGCGCATGAAGCAGGCCGAGGCCGATGCGCGGCTCAATGCCGCCTTCGCGCAACTGCTGGCGCGCTGACTTGATCGCGCAGACCACGCCCACCGGCGAGGCCATCGCGCGGGCGGTCCGCGATGGTTTCGAAGTCGGCGACATCGCGCGCTGCGCTCTGCTGCGTCGCGGCTTCAATCATGTCTATGGCCTCGAATTCGAGGATGGCCGCCGGCTCGTCGCGCGCCTCAGTGCGCACCGACCGCGGGGCGAACCGAACGTCGAATACGAAGCCGCCCTGCTCGCCCACCTGAAACGCGCAGGTGTCGGCGTCGCGGCGTCGCTGCCGGCGCGCGACGGGTCCGCCGCCTTGTCGATGGCGCTGCCCGAAGGGCCGCGCCCCCTCATGCTGTTCGAGCACCTCGAAGGCGACCCGCCGGCCGACTCGCTGCCCGACATCGAAGCAACCGGCCGCTGCCTCGCCGAGATGCACGACGCGGCGGCGAGCTATGACGGGCCGCCCAGCCGCTACCGGCTCGAACTGCCGTTTCTCCTCGACAACCCCGTGCGCCTCCTGCATACCGCACCGACGATGGACGACGCGCTGCGCGCCGACTACGCGGCGGCGGCGCAGCGCCTGTCCGAACGGATCGCCGCCTTGCCGGGCCTCGAACGCGTGCATTGCCATGGCGACTGCCACGGCAGCAACAACTTCATGACCGACGGCCCCGGCGGCAGGCGTATCGCGTCGTTCTTCGACTTCGACGACGCGGGTCCGGGCTTCCTCGCCTTCGAGCTTGCCGTCTATTTGTGGGCCATGCACCCGCGCAAGCCGGGCAAGCTGCTCGAAGGCGACGAGCTCGACCGCTGGCGCGCCTATCTCAAGGGCTATCGCAGCGTGCGCAAACTGGAGGACGCCGACTTCGAAGCCATCGCGCTCTTCGTGTCGGTGCGTCAGCTCTGGTTGTTCGGGGAATATGCGGGGCGGCTGGACGTGTGGGGCACGCAGAGCATTCCTACGGCGTGGCTGCGGAAGCAGGTGGAGTTGCTCGGGGCGTGGCTGGATCTTCGGACGCCGGCGGGGCCAGCGGATGGATGCCGTACTATGCTGGCATAACAATTCCGTTTTTCGAGCCATGGGCCCTGCCACCAAGACGTCACCCTCGCGCTTTCCGCGGACAAAGCGCTCCGCACCGGAGGCGCCTCAGGCCCCGGGCCTCGACCCCGGCCTGGCGGACTCGCTCGACTATCTGATCCGGACCTTGCGGCGGCGTCAGGTTGGAGTGATCGAGCGCCTGCTGGAGCCCTTGGGGATTCCGTTGGGGGGCTGGTACCCGCTCGTCGTCCTGAACGTGGAGGACGGCATGTCGCAGCGCGAACTGTCCAGACGCCTCGGCCTCAAGGATGCCGCCATCGGCAAGGCGATCGACAATCTCCAGCACGCGGGCCTGCTGCTTCGCACCGCCGACGACACCGATCGCCGCAAGTTCCTGATCCGTCTGACCCCTCAGGGTCGCAAGCTCGCCGCGGAGGTCACGGGGCTGCGCGACGAAGTTCTCGCCTACCTGACGCGGGGTTTCACGCCGAAGGAATCCGAGCTGTTCAAGCGCTTGCTCCAGCGTGCCCACAACAACCTGAGCGAGCTCGAGACCTCGCTGGGCGCAGCGAACGAGGCCGCGCGATCCGCATGAGAGCGCCGGCCCCTCGGGGCGGCACTCGACCCGGCGGCGACTCTGCGTTCCGCTTCACGAGGCGGCGTCTGCACCCGCCAGAAGATCGAGGGCGACGTCCACGATCATGTCCTCCTGGCCGCCGACCATGCGCCGCCGACCGAGTTCCACGAGAATGTCCACCGTCTTCAGACCGTACTTCTGCGCCGCGGCCTCCGAATGCCGCAGAAAGCTGCTGTAGACGCCCGCATAGCCCAGGGCGAGCGTCTCGCGGTCGACGCGCACGGGCCGATCCTGCAAGGGTCGAACGATGTCGTCCGCCGCGTCCATCAGCTTGTAGACGTCGCAGCCGTGGTTCCATCCCATCCTTTGCGCGGCGGCGACGAACACCTCGAGCGGGGCGTTACCCGCCCCGGCGCCCATGCCGGCCAAGCTCGCATCGACGCGGTCGCATCCTTCTTCCACGGCGACGATGCTGTTCGCCACACCCAGGCTCAGGTTGTGGTGCGCATGGATGCCGGTTTCCGTTTCCGGCCGCAGCACGTCCTTGAACGCGCGGACACGGTCCCGCACTTCGTTCATGTTGAGCGCACCGCCCGAATCCACGACGTACACGCAGGTTGCGCCATAGCTCTCCATCAATTTCGCCTGTTGCGCGAGCGCCTGCGGCTCGCTCATGTGGCTCATCATCAGAAAGCCGACGGTGTCCATGCCGAGGTGCCGCGCATGTTCGATGTGCTGGCGCGAGACGTCCGCTTCGGTGCAATGCGTGGCGACGCGCACCACGCGCGCCCCGGCGTCGAAAGCCGACTTGAGATCATGCACCGTGGCGATGCCGGGCAGCATCAGCGTGGCCACGCGCGCGCGCTTCGCCGTGGCGGCAACCGCTTCGATCCACTCCAGGTCGGTGTGGGCCCCGAAGCCGTAGTTGAAGCTGCCGCCCTGCAGACCGTCGCCGTGCGCGACCTCGATCGAATCGACACCGGCCTCGTCGAGGGCGGCCGCGATCCGCGCCACCTGCGCCACGCTGTACTGGTGCCGGATGGCGTGGCTGCCGTCGCGCAGCGTCACGTCCGACACGTAGATCTTCCTGCCGTTCATGCTTCGTCCTTATCGTTGCGCCGCGGCGGCTTCGCGCGCGCGGCGATGCACGGCCATCCGCTGCGCGATCGCGAGCGCGGCACTGGTCATGATGTCGAGATTGCCCGCGTAGGCGGGAAGATAGTGCGCCGCGCCTTCGACTTCGAGGAAGACCGAGGTTTTGACGCCGGAGAGGCCGCGCCCGACGCCGGGGATGTCGAGGTCCTGCAGTCGGTCGAACTGCACCTTCTGCTTGAGACGGTAACCCGGAACGTACTGCCGGACCGCCGAGGCCATCGCCTGAACCGATTCCTCGATCGCGCCCTCGCTGCCTTCCGGGCTGAATGTGTAGACCGTATCGCGCATGATGAGCGGAGGCTCGGCGGGGTTGAGCACGATGATGGCCTTGCCCTTGCGGGCTCCACCCAGGATTTCGACCGCACGCGAGGTGGTCTCGGTGAATTCGTCGATGTTGGCGCGGGTGCCGGGGCCGGCGCTTTTGCTCGCGATGCTGGCCACGATCTCCGCATAAAGCACGGGCGCGACGCGATTCACGGCGGCCACCATCGGAATCGTCGCCTGCCCGCCGCACGTCACCATGTTGACGTTCTTCGCGTCCAGGTGCTCGTCGCCGTTGACGACGGGGATGCAATAGGGGCCGATGGCCGCGGGGGTGAGGTCGATCATGCGAATGCCCGGTTTGCGCACACGCAGGAACGCGTCGTTCTTCACATGCGCGGAGGCGCTCGTGGCATCGAACACGAGATCGATGTCCTCGAAGCACGGCAGTCCCACCAGGCCTTCGATGCCGTCCGACGTCGTCGCCACCCCGAGTCGCGCCGCGCGGGCGAGACCGTCCGAAGCGGGATCGATGCCGACCATGGCGGCCACTTCGACGTCGCCGCCGTGCCGCAGAACCTTCATCATGAGGTCCGTGCCGATGTTGCCGCTTCCGACGATCGCGGCCTTGAGCTTTTTCATGCTGCCTGCTCCCCGACGTGAAAACTCGCGCTGCCGAGCCGCTGCATCTCGATGCAGACATGCTGGCCGGGCCGGATCCATTCGGCCGCCGTGGCGCCGCCAGCCAGCACGATCCAGCCCGCTTGCAAGGGCTCGCCCGCTGCCGCGGAGAGTCGCGCCGCCGCGACCAGCGAGCGCACCGGGTGGCCGAGAAGCGAGGCCGTCGAGCCGATCTGCACGGGACGGCCGTCGATGGAAACGACGAGTCCGAGGTTGGCGACGTCGGTGCGCGGATCGTGCCATGGACCCACCACGAAGCCGCTGGACGAGCAGTTGTCCGCAACCACTTCGGGCAGGGTGAACTTGAAGTCCCGGTAGCGGGAGTCGATGATCTCGAGCGCCGGAGCGACGGCTTCCACCGCGGCAAGCGCCTCGGCGGGCGTGACGCGTCCGGCAAGCGGCTTCTTCAGAATGAAAGCCACCTCGGGTTCGACACGGGGATGGACGTAGCGCGAGAAGTTCACGTCGCCGCCTTCCTCTTCCTGCATCGCGTCGGTGAGCCGGCCCCAGACAACGTCGGACAGCCCCATCTGAACCATCTTCGCGCGGCTGGTGAACCCCATCTTCACGCCGACCCGGCGTTCGCCGCGCGCAAGCCGCAGGCCGACGGAGCGCTTCTGGATCGCGTACGCGTCCTCCATCGAGAGCTTGTTGTCGGGGTCGATCTGGGCCAGTTCGCGCCCCTGATGCGCGGCGTCATCGAGCTGCCGCGCGAAGTTGTCGAGCGAGTTCAAGCGATCTCCTTCACGCTGTTTTCGAACACGGCACGGACACTGCCCAGGCCATTGACGTGGGCTTCGAAGACGTCGCCCGCGCGCACGGGAACCATCGGACCGAGCGCCCCCGAGAGAACGACGTCGCCCGCCCGCAGCGGCGTACCCAGTCGCGCCAGGGTGCGCGCCAGCCACACCACGGCATTGACCGGGTGTCCGAGGCACGCCGCGCCCGCGCCGGTGGAAACGGGTTCGCCCCGACGAAGCAGCGCCATGCCTGCGAGTCGCAGGTCCAGCCCGTGAATCGACATCGGCGACGCACCCAGCACATAGGCGCCCGACGAAGCGTTGTCGGCCACCGTGTCCACGAACCGGATGTTCCACTCCGCGACGCGGCTGCCCACGATCTCCAGCGCCGGCAGCGCATAGGCGATGGCGGAGAGCACTTCCGCATGACCTGGGTTCTCGCTCGCGATTTCGCGTTCGAGAACGAAGGCGACTTCCGCCTCGATCTTCGGTTGGTGCAGGCGGCTCATCGGGATCGCTTCGTCGTCGCCGTAGCTCATGTCGTCGAACAGCACGCCGAAGTCCGGTTGGTCGACGCCGAGCTGCCGTTGCACGGCGAGCGAAGTCAGCCCGATCTTGCGGCCGACGATCCGCTGTCCGCCGGACGTGCGCATGTTCGTGTTGAGGGTCTGGATCGCATAGGCGTCGTCGGCGTCCATCGCGGGAAAGCGCTCCCGCAGTGGAGCGATGAAGGCCGCGGTCGCGGTCGCTTCGCGCAAGGCCTGCGCCGCTTCCGCGTGCTGTTGTCCCGTCAGGTTCATTTCTTCGCCGCTCCGCCTGCGTCGGCGACCGCCGAGTCCAGCTCGGCTTTCGATTTGTCGCCCACGAGCCAATGGGTGCCGGGCACCTCGGTCACCGAGACGCGGATGCGCTCCAGCGGCGCGCCCAGCGACTTGTGGACGGCGCGTGCGACCTCGCGCGCGCACTCGGTGACGGCTTCCGGGTCGCGGCCCTGGACAAGAGTGATCTGAATCAGCGGCATGGAAAATTCCTTCGGTAAGATGAAATGAAGGTGCGAAGCCTCAGTGCTTCACGCACACGTTGCGCAGCTCGGTATAGAACTCGAGGGAATGGACGCCGCCCTCGCGGCCGATGCCGGACGCCTTGGCGCCGCCGAAGGGCGTCCGCAGATCCCGCAGAAACCAGCTGTTGATCCAGCACAGGCCGACTTCGATCGCGGCGGCCATGCGAAGCCCGCGCCCAAGGTTGTCGGTCCACACGCTGGTCGCCAGCCCATACGGTGTCGCGTTCGCGAGCGCTGCCGCCTCCTCCTCCGTGTCGAAGGGCGCGATGTGGCAGCAGGGTCCGAAGATTTCTTCGCGCACCACCGCGGAAGACTCCGGCAGGCCGGTCCAGATCGTGGGCTGGATCCATGCGCCTTCGGCGAGCGCGCCGGGCATGCCGGGCACGCCGCCGCCGGTGACAACGGTTGCGCCCTCCTCGCGAGCCTGCTCGTAGTAGCCCAGGACCTTGCGGCGATGTTCCTGCGAGATGAGAGGACCGAGATCGACGCCCTCCTGCTCCGGCGGACCGATGCGCAGCGACTCCGCCCTCGCCTTCAACGCCTGCACGAAGCGCTCGAACAGGGGCCGCTGCACATACACGCGCTCGGTGCCGAGACACACTTGACCGCAGTTCTCGAAAGCGGAGCGTGCGACGCCCGCGACGGCCTTGTCGAAGTCGCAGTCGTCGAACACGATCGCCGCGTTCTTGCCGCCGAGCTCGAAGGAGACCGGGCGCACACCCGAGGACGCCGCGCGCATGATCGCTTCGCCGGTACTCGTTTCTCCGGTGAAGGTGATCGCGTTCACGCCCGGGTGCCGCGTCAGCAACTCGCCGGCGGAGCCAGGGCCGAAACCATGCACCACGTTGTAGACGCCGGCCGGCATGCCGACCTTCTGCATGACTTCCCCGAGCAAGGTGGCAGTGGCGGGCGTTTCCTCCGAGGGCTTGACGATGACCGCATTGCCGCACGCAAGCGCGGGGCCGACTTTCCACGTCATCAGCAACAGCGGCAGATTCCAGGGGCACACGACGGCCACGACCCCCACGGGCCTGCGCAGCGCATAGTTGATGGCGACGCCGCCGTCCGGCGTTGCCATCTCGAACGACTCCGTCGGCACGTTCTTCACGACGTCGGCGAAGATCTTGAAGTTGGCGGCGCCGCGTGGAATGTCGATGTGCGCCGCCAGGCTGCGTGGCTTGCCGGTGTCGGCGATCTCGGCCGCCAGGAAGTCGTCGAAGCGCCGGTCGATCTCGTCCGCCACCGCGTGAAGGAGTTCGGTGCGCCGGGCCACCGTCATCCGGCCCCACGGGCCCTTGAGCGCGCGTTGCGCCGCGGCGACGGCAGCATCGACTTCCGCGGCGCCGGCCTCGTGAACGCGGGCGATCAGGCGGCCATCCGCAGGCGCCCGGTCTTCGAAAGTCCGTGACGTGGCGACGAACTCGCCGTCGATGAAATTCCTGAATTCCTGGATAGACATGATTCGTCCGTACTCGAAGTCGGGTTACGCGGGCACCGTCGCCTGCGCGACGAAACGCAGCAGATCCGGGCCGAGCGGGTCCAGTGCGGAGTCGATCGCCAGCACCGTGGAGATGTGGTTGTGGTCTTCGACGACGCGCAGTCGCGGCGCGCCGCGATCGCATTGCGTCACTTCCCCGGCCAGCGCCACCGACGGCCAGGCGAAAGGGAAAGGGTCGTATTCGGCCAACCCGATGAACAGGGGCGGATGGCCGCGCCGGACATTGCCGAGCGTTGCCATGCCCTCCCACGCGGAGGCGTCCTCGCCGTAGTACGCCTGCTGGTTCGGCGTGGCCGCTCCCGTGTGGAACCGGGGATGCTGCACGGAATAGACGCCCGACAGGAGGATGGCCCCCGCGACACGCGGCCCGCCGTCGCCGTGGATGCGCTGCACGAGCGTCCATGCCGCCACATGAGCCGCCCCGGCCGAATGGCCGAAGAGAACGATGCGGTCCGGGTCGCCGCCGAAGCGGGCGATGTTCTCGCGCACCCAATGCACGACACAGCCGACGTCTTCGGCGCCGCTGGGCCATCGGTGCTCGGGCGCGAGCCGGTAGGTGGCATTGACGGCGACGCAACCGTTGCGCGCGAAGAACGTCGGCACGTTGTCGTAAAACAATCCGGGCACGGGGCTGCGCTCGCCCTGCACGAAGCCGCCGCCATGGATGAACACGACGACCGGAGCGCCCGCCGGTGCGGATGTCGCGCATGCGCCGGTGAATACGTCGAGCATTTGGCGCGCGTGGGTTCCGTAAGCGATGTCGGCATGCCGTGCGACGCCTTCGGCGGGTCCACGCTCATGCAGCGGCCGAAAGAGGTCGATGGTCTGCTTCAGCACGTCCGGTCCCCAGGCAGCGCCCAGTGCGCGGATCGCCTGCGTCGCTGCCTCGACAGAGTCTGGAGATGTCATGGCGTGGAGTCCTTGGGTCGAGGCCATCAGAAGAAAATCGTCATGGCCTTGGCCAGCAGGACGTTCTGGTCCAGGCGTATCTCGCGCCTGGCGATCCGGAATCCGCCGTCCACGCGCCGCAGCACGTCGCGCCGCTTCCCCATGTAGAACTGGACCTCGCGCTCGTTGCGGCTGGCGTAGACCACGAAGCGGCTTTTCACCGCGATTTCCCCGCCTTCGATCGACTCCACGCGGACGCATGCCACGAGGTGGGTCGTGCGCGACGCCGGCTCTTCGGCCCAGTGGTCTCCGCCCTGGATCTGCTTGATGCGCTGGCCCAGCGTCTTCTTGTCTTCGTCGAACCACGCGGCGTCCCTGCGTTCGCGCGTGTACTCGTCCTGGGGCTGGCCGAACTTGAAGCTGCGCGCAAGCGGCATCCAGTAGCGCAGGTCGTCCGCCAGCAGCGCGTGCCACTCGTTGAACCGGCGCTCGTCGAGCAGCTCCGCTTCGTGCGAGAGGAAGCTCTCGACCTCGTGCTGCAGCATCAGCTTTTCGAGCAGGTTGTCGGCGGCGCCCATCACGCGATCTCCTTGAGCGCAATGACCCTGGCGTTCGCCGCGCGCACCGGCTCGGTCATCGCCGTGTTCCAGCGCGCATAGAAGCATCGTTGCCCGTTGTCGGAGATGCCTTCGTCGCACAGGGAGGTCTCGCCGAACCAGGGCACGGGCCAGGCCGGCTTCGCCTTGTCCAGCTGCAGCATGAAGTTGAACGGGTTCGAAGCGGCGGCGTGGCTCGCCGTGCCCAGCTGCGCACCGGTCCAGTTCTCGATGTCGTCGGTCTCGGTCATGCCCGCCGGACCCGCATAGCGAAGGAGGTAGTGGCGCAGCGCATCCTTCACGGCCTGCGGCGCCTTGCGCGGCACGAAGTACCAGCGCCACACCTCGCTCATGCCGGGGGCGCGGGGCACGAAGATGGTCACGGCCGTGCGTCCCGCGGCGAGGTACGTCATGTTCGGGAAGATCGCGCCGCCGCGGTTGTAGAAGCGCGAGCGCTCGCCGAGCCGGCGCTGCCGCTCGTAATGCGCGTCGCGGAAGTATTCGTCGACGACCGGGTCCTGGCCCCACATCGACACGTATGCACGTTTTTCGTCGTCGTAGAGGCTGGCGCGACAGGCGTGGCCGCTGCCCGGGTAGCCGAGATTCAGCGTGCGGAACTTCGCGGGGTCCGCGTCCCAGGCATGGCGGCCCTTCTTGCCCGACATCGCAATGCCCAGGCGCTGGACCGAAGCGTGGCTCGGGTCGTGATACAGGTCGCCGGCGGCATTCTCGACGGGAAATTTCCAGTTGCACGGCAGGTCCCACTTCTGCACGCCTTCGACGATTTCCCAGCCGTCGTCCTCGCCGTCGGGACCCGCCCAGAAATCGCGCAGCGTGAACGCAGCGTCGCCCAGGTAGTCCTCGAAGGCTGGAACGTCCGCCCCGAAGGTCGCCCAGATGGAGCCCCCGAAGAGCGCCACCCGCGCCTTCATCAGTCCCCACTGCGAGGCGTCGAGCTTGCCTTCGTAGCACTCCTCCTTCGGGATGCCGACCAGCTTGCCGTCGCTGCCGAACGACCAGAAGTGGTAGGGACAGGTGAAACGCTGGGCGTTGCCGTGGTCGTAGCGGCACACCTTGACGCCGCGGTGGGGGCAGTGATTGAGCATGACGTTGACCGCGCCCGTCATGTCGCGAGTGACCAGCACGGGCTCGTGACCGCACTGCGAAACGAAGAAGTCCCCCTTTTGCGGAAGCTGGGACTCGTGCCCCACGTACATCCAGGAGCGGGAGAAAACGCGATCGCGCTCCTGCTCGAAGCAGTCCTGCGACGAGTAGATCGTGCGCGGGATCAGCCCTTTCGCGAGATCGACGATGGGGGGGGTTCCTGGATTCATGGACGCGATGCCTCCGGTGAGGGGGTTTGGATGAAAAGCGCTTGCATTCACAACCAGCATATCTTATGCTAGCATATCATCTGATGTCAAACTCTTTTTTTCAGGACTTCAACCGATGCGGCCCGCGCCCTCCCTCGACGACCTTCAGCGGCAAGTGCGTATCGCCGCCCGCGCGCTCGCGCGCACGGGCCTCGTCACCGCTTTCGGCCACTGCAGCGTCCGCCTGTCCGCGAAGGAGTTCCTGGTGTGCGCCGCGCGGCCGATGGCCTCGATCGGCGTCGGCGAGGCCGGCACGCGGGCGCCCGTCGAGGGCGAGCTGCCGCAGGGCGTGCTTGGCGAAGTGCGGATGCATCAGCAGATCTATCGCCGCCGTGCGGACGTCCACGCGATCTGCCGCTTCATTTCGCCCCAGGTCACGGCCCTGGCCGCGATGGGATGCAGTCCGTCGGCACGGCACGGCTTCTCTTCGTATTTCTATCCGCGCGTACCGATGTGGAACGATCCTGCGCTCGTGCGCAACGACGCGGCCGCCGCGGGCGTGGCCGAGACGTTGGGCGATGCGCCCGCCGTGGTCGTCGCCGTCAATGGCGCCGTCACCGTCGGGGCCGACATGCCGCGTGCGCTCTCGCTCGCCTGGTTCCTCGAAGACGCCGCACGGGTGGAACTCGCGGTGCGCGCCGCCGGCGGCGCCGATCACCGAACTTTCGCCAACGCGCAGGCGGCCGCGCAACGCGCGACCTGGGACGGCCGCATCGCTGAACGAATGTGGGAATTCATGACCGCCACCGACCCGGAGCTTCCACGAAGCCCCAACCCTTCCATTCACTGACCGAGGAGATACCTGCATGAAGAAAGTCCTGATGGCCCTGGCCGCGACAACCGTCGTGGGCGGCGCCGCCGCGCAATCGAGCGTCACGCTGTTCGGCGTGGCCGACATCGCGTTCCAGCACGTCACGAACGGCGGCGTCGCGACGCTCAATCGTTTCCACTCCGGCGCGCACACCGGCTCGCGCATCGGCTTCCGCGGCCAGGAGGACCTGGGCGGCGGACTGTCGGCCGGGTTCTGGCTGGAAGCGGCGATCGGTATCGACAGCGGCGCCGGCGGCGCGACGAATACGAACAACCAGCCGTCGGGCTCCGGTGCGAGCACGGCTCCCCCGGGCCTGACGTTCAACCGGCGATCGACGGTGAGCCTCACCGATGCGCGCTGGGGCGAAGTCCGCCTCGGCCGCGACTACGCGCCGCAGTACTGGAACATCTTCTGGTACGACCCCTGGAACAACGGCGGCGTCGCCGCCTCGCAGGTCGCGAACAGCCTGCCGAACCTCACGATCGCCGGGGTGCGCGCGTCCAACGGCATCAGCTATCTGACGCCCTCCACGCTGGGCGGCTTCTTCGGCCAAGTCACCTACTTTCTCGGCGAGAACCCCAGCACGCCGGCCGCCGCCGAAAATCATGGCAATGGCTGGGGCGTGCGCGCCGGGTGGAAGGGTGGCCCCGTCGAAGTCGCCGCATCGATCGGCCGCGTCAACTATGCGACCGGAGACCAGCGTTCGCTCAACTTCGGCGGCTACTGGGACTTGCGCGTGGCGCGGCTCATGGCGATGGTCCAGCGCGACGAGATTCGCGCCGACATGAGCCGTGGCTTCATCGTGGGCGGTGTCATTCCCGCCGGACCCGGCGCCGTCAAGGTTTCGTATTCCGAATACCGCACCGGCGCGGCGGGCGTGGATCCGAAAACGCGAAAGCTCGGCCTGGGCTACGTCTACGATCTCTCCAGGCGCACGGTCCTGTTCACGACGGCCTCCACGGTTCGCAACAGCAACGGCGCTGCCGCTTCGGCGGCGGGCGGTACGAGTGGCGGCGCCGGTTTCCCCCGGCCCAACAATCGCTCGAGCGGATTCGAGCTCGGAATCCGCCACGCGTTCTGATCGACCCCTCAAGGTTTTGGCCCGGCTCGCGCCGGGTTTTTTTTTGCTCGCTCTTCGCGGAGCAAAAGAAAACGGACCCGCGGGTCCGTTCTGAACGTAGACGCGAGTCCGGTTTACTGAGGCTCGATCTTCGCGATCTTCGCGAGGCGTCCCCAGTTGGCGATCTCGCGTGCCTGGAACGCCTCCATGTCGCGGCGCGAGCCCGCGAGAACGTCGGAACCGCCGTTTCGCAGGAACTTCGCCATCTCTTCGCTCGCGAGGATCTGGTTCAGCCAGCCATTGAGCTTGTCAGCCACGACGCCCGGCGTCCCCGCGGGCAGCGCCAGCGCGAACCACACCGACACCGGCTGATAACCCGGCAGGCCGGACTCGAGCATCGTAGGAATGGCCGGCGCGGCCGACGAGCGCTTCTCCGTCGTCACGGCCAGGACGCGGAATTTGCCCCCGCCCAAATGCCCGATGATCGTCGCCGCATCGACGAACACGAAGTCGATGTCGCCGTTGCCGAGGTCCACCAGTGCCTGCTGCATGGTCTTGTACGGAATCTGCGATGTGTCGAGCCCAGCCGTCGACTTGTACATCTCTGCTGCCGCCAGCGAAATGCCGGTCGGCGCGCCGTAGCTGCCCTTCGCACCCTTGGCCTTCAACAGTGCCGTGAGTTCCGCCACGGTCTTCGCGGGCTTCTGCCCGCTGACCACGAGGAAGAACGGCATGTGCGAAATCGTTCCGACGGGCACGAAGTCCTTCACCGGATCGAACGGCAGGTTCTTGAACATGTAAGGCGCAGCGGCGAATGCGATGCTCGGCGCGAACAGGACGGTGTGGCCATCTGGCTTGGCGGCCTTGACGGCGCTCACCGCGATATTGCCGAAGGCGCCGGGCTTGTTCTCGACCACGACGGCCTGCCCGCTCAGAGCCCGTAGCCGGTCGGCGATGAAACGCACGAGGACGTCGGCGCCGCTCCCCGCGGCGGTGCCGACGACCATCGAGATCGCACGGCTGGGGAAATCCTGCGCGAATGCCGGCAAGCCCGCGGCGCAGAGTGATGCGGCGGCCGCAGCCACGAGGCGCCTGCGTGAGAGTGAATGCACTTTGATGTCTCCTGAGTCGATCATTCTGAACTCCACAATGCGAAGCCGCAGCCTGCGGTCGCCTTCCTGGACGGGAAATAGTCGAGCACTTGTGCCTTGATGCCGGGGTCCGCCCCCTCCATCGCGGCGGCCGTCACGAGCCATGTTCGCAACTCGCCGGTGCCCGATGCGTTCGCGGCAGAGCGGAACCCGAAGAGGCCGGCCAGTTCATCCGCCCGTCCGCGCTCGATGCAGTCGAGTACCCAACGGTCCAGCGGTTCGTCGACCCAGCCCGAGCGCGGACCCGAAGGATCGTGCGACATGCCCCCGCTTCCGAGGATGCCGACACGCTTGTCGGTGCGCTCGCAGATCCGCGCGAGGGACTTGCCGATCGCGAGGCAACGGGTGCCGGAGAGCACACCCGGCGTGTGCTCGATGGTCCGGATCACGAGCGGCACGATGGGTACATCCAGCCCCGGCGTAATGAGTGGCAGCGGGCGCGTGATGGCGTGCGGCGCCCGTCGTTCAACGCGGCCGCGAGGGCGTATCGCCCGGGCGATGGAGACGTCGAAGCCCTCGTCGACGAGTCCGTCCTGCAGCAGAGCGGCCAGGTCGGGGTCCACCGGAACGGTCATGCCGAAACGATCGGGATGTTCCCAGAACTTCAGCGGGGGATCGCAGTCTGCTTCGCCGATGTTGTGAAACCCCGTGACGGGATCCTTGCCCGAATAGATCAGCAGCGCGGGCGAGTGCGAAGGCGCGAACCATTCGTCCTGGTCGCCGCCGACGACGATCAGGGCGTCGAGACGGTGCTTTGCCGCCTCGTCCTGCATCCGCGCGAATGCGACCTTCCTGCGACTCACCCAGTCGGACACGCAGGCGCGGTCCTCGGCTTCGACTTCGGGCGGCTGCGGCACGCCCGAACTGATCAGGCGCCAGTAGTACTGCCAGCCTTCGTACGTGTCCTGGAACAGGCTGGGGAAATGGCTTGTGGCCATGCCAAGAACCAACGGCATCAGCGGGTCTCCCAGGTGAAGAAGCCCACGCCGGTCGCGGCGGCGTGCAGCGGGAAATAGTCGATGGTCCGTCCTGCGCCACCCGCCTGCTCCATCGCGGCCGCTGCGGCGAGCCAGAGACGAAGCTCGGCGGAGTTGCCGCGCAACGCGTTCGACTGCACGTCGAACATCGAAGCGACTTTCGCCGAACGTCCCGTCTCGAGGCGACGCAGCACCCACCGGTCGAGTTCGGGGTCCGTCCACCCCGCCATGTAGCCGTGCGGGTCCCCCGACATGCCTCCGCTCGCGAGCACTCCGAACCGCCTGCCGCTGTGAGCGAGCGCTTGCCCGAGTGCGCCGCCGAATTCGTGCGCTCGCCAGCCGCGCAACGCCGGCGCGACGTGGCAGTTGAGGTGCAAGGGGACGACCGGCAAGCCGGCGTCGAGGCCGTGCATCAGCTCCACCAGCGCGGGCACCGCGCCGCGCTCGGCATCTCCCCGGGGCCTGAAGTCGCCATGCGATTCCGCGACGTCGAAGCCTGCATCGAAGAGCTCCTCGATCGCGAGGTCCGCGCCGGCGCTGTCGCAGGGCAGATGCCGGATCGCCGACGGCTCGCCCGCCTGCGTCAAGGCCGTCTCTCCCCAGATGCTGTCGCCCGCATGGACATGGATTTGCGGCGTATTGGCGTCGTCGAATGTCCTCGCACGATCCGCGACGAGGACAACGAGCGAATCGAGCTTCGCGCGAAGTATGCTTTCGCGCAACGCATGAAAGGCGGCATCGATCCGCAGCGACGCGGCGGCCAGGCGTTCGGGCGTCTCGTCGCCCGCCGCGGCGGGCTGGGGTACGGAGCCCGTGAGAAATCGCGAAACGATCGACCAGCGGTCGCGCGGTCGATAGAGCACGGGCGAATGCGAGACAGCGCCTCCCCAGACTAATGGCACATCGTGCTCCTTCTCGGGCGATCCGCGACGATCGGGCAATTGATATGCGGGATCACGTTTTTCAACTCCTGAATTCGGGAATGTCCGGCTGCGATCCCCACATGCACAGAGACTCCGGCCGGAAGGGGAATTGCCGCGGTTGGTGGTGGGGGTCGGCGATTCTGCTCACGCCCGACGAGAACTCGTAGGTCATGCCGTCCGGCCCTTCGAAATAGAGAAACATCGCGCCCGACGTGGGATGCCGGCCCGGACCGAAGACGGTGCGGACGCCTTCGCGTTGCAGCAGGTACCAGGTGCGCATGATGTCGTCGATCGAGGCGACCTGGTGATTCACGTGCTGCACGCCACTGCCTGCGGATGGAAACAGGGCGACCTTGTGGTGGATCTCGTCGATGCGCAGCAGCGGCGCATCCCCGATGCGGTCGCTCACCTTTGCGCCCAGGACCCCAGTCCAAAAAGCTTCGTCGCGCGTTGCGTTCGTGGTGCGCAGACCGATATGCGAGAACCCCGTGTTGCCCGTATCGCGCGACGGAAAGAACGGCACGCCGCTGTGATGGGGTTGCACGACGAGGTCGATGGCGTTGCCGCTCGGGTCCTTGAAATTGATGAAGGCGCGCACCCGGCGTTGCTCGCATTCGGCCGCGTTGCCGATGTGGATGTGATGCTGCAGCCGCTCGAGCTCCTGCGCCGCGCCTTCGAGATCGGCCTGGCTGCGAACTTCGAACCCGACCGTGTGGTCCGCGGGATCTCCGTCGAAATAGACGAGCGTGTGATCGCGGTCGTCGCTGCGGAAGTAGAGCTGCCGCGATGTCTTTTCCCTGCCGTGGCACGCACCGACGCTCAGGCCGAGGATTTTTTCCGCGTACCGGCGGGCGCCCGTGAGGTCGCGGGTGCCGAGTCGGACATATCGAATGTCGTGCAGCTGGATCATGGTCGGGACGATAGGGTCCTGGCTTGCTCGTCACCAGCCAGCACGGTCAATGCGGGAAATTGACGGCATCAATGCCGGGGCTTGCGCCTGGAACAGTTCGCGGAACTGCGCACGCAGCCACGCGATAGCGGGGTCCTGGTGGTAGCGCGTGTGCCAGTACTGCTTGATGTCGATGGCCGGCACCGCGAGAGGCAGGTCGAACACCTGCAGCTGGAAGACCTCGGCAAGCACGCGCCCCAGCCGGGACGGCACCGTCAGTACGAGGTCGGTCGACGCCACGACGTCGGACACGCCCAGCGAGTGGGCGACTCTCAAACCGACGTTGCGCTTGCGCCCGAGCCGCAGGAACTCGCGGTCGAGGCTCGCCTCGAGGTTGTGATGGCTGGCCGCCGAGGGCACGTACACGATGTGCCGCGCATCGAGGTACGCCTCCCGCCCGAACGCCGAGGAAGTCGCGGCGGGATGACCACGGCGTGCCATGACGACATAGGTTTCCTCGAAGAACTTCTGCGAATAGAAGTCGGGGCCGAAGTCCGCGAAATAACCCACGGCCAGGTCGATGTCCCCGCCGGCAAGCGCGGCCTGCGTCGCGTCGGGGAACATGTCCACGGTCGTCACCTGCACGTTCGGCGCATGCACGGTGAAGTGCTGCAGCAGCCGGGCCAGGAAGAGCCTTTGCGCGATTTCCGTCATGCAGATCCTGAAGCACCGCGAAGACCGGGCGGCCACGAAACGTGGCTTGCCCTCGATGGCGGCGCGCAGCTGATTCAGCGCGCCCTGCACCGGAGCCGCCATCGACTCCGCAAGCGGCGTGGGACGCATCGATCCCTTCGTGCGAACGAACAGCGGGTCGTCGAAGTGATCGCGCAATCGCGCCAGCGCATTGCTCATCGACGCCTGCGCAAGCCCCACCTCCGCGGCGGCGACCGTCACGCTCCCGGCGCGCAGGATCGCATCGAACACCAGCAGGAGGTTGAGGTCGAGATCGTTGAGTCGGGTCATTGCATCACCGTCAGACGATATGCTAGCATAACGTATCTGCCTGGAGTCAACCCATGTCAACCCTCTCGGTCCGCGTCGATGAAATCAGAAACGAAGCGGAAGACATCAAGTCCTTTCGCCTGGTGAGCGCGAGCGGCGACCCCTTGCCTTCGTTCACCGCGGGGTCGCACATCGACGTTCATGTCGAACCCGGCCTCACCCGGCAATACTCGTTGGCCAACGCGCCGGAGGACGGCGGCGCGTACCTGATTGCAGTGAAGAAGGAGCCCCTGTCCCGGGGCGGCTCGCGCGCCATGCACGAGCGCGTCCGGCAGGGCGACGTCCTGCAGATCGGTGCGCCCCGAAACAACTTCGCTCTGGCCTCGGCCGGGCGCCACCTTTTCTTTGGCGGCGGCATCGGGATCACGCCGCTGCTCGGCATGGCGATGCACCTCGACTCCGGCGGCGTCCCGTGGGAACTGCACTACTTCAGCCGCTCGCCGCGCCACACCGCCTTTCACGAGCTTTTGTCCGCACCGCGGTATGCCGAAAAGGTTCACTTCCACTACGCGCTGGAGCAGGACGCAGTTCGCGGCTACCTGCGCAAGCAGTTATGGCACCGGCCCGATGGCGCCCATCTCTATCTCTGCGGACCCCGCCCCTTCATGGACACGGTGGAACAGACCGCTTCGGCAACGTGGCCGCCGGAAGCGGTCCACGTCGAATACTTCTCCGCGGATCCGGCGTCTCTGGCCGCGCCGCGGCCCACTTTTCGCGTGCGCCTTGCGCGCAGGCAGATCGAATGCACGATTCCGGAGGACGAGTCGATCTGCACGGCGCTCTTCGACCACGGCGTGCGCATCGAATCAATGTGCGGCCAGGGAGTCTGCGGAACCTGCGTGACCGGCGTGCTGGAAGGCATTCCCGACCATCGCGACGTGTACTTGAGCGCGGAGCAGAAAGCCGCGAACGATCGGATCATGCCCTGCGTGTCGAGAGCGCGGAGCGAGATGCTCGTGCTGGACCTCTGACGGGCATCGCGACCGCGTTCATTGCCGCGGCGACTGCCACGGCGGCAACAACTTCATGACCGACGGCGAACGCGCAGCCCGGCGACTTTCAGGGTTTGCGCGGTCGCCTCGAATCGAAGCTCACCGCCTTCGACGTGGATCTGCGCCTTCAACTCGCCGGTGACTTCATCGGCGGCGAACGTCATTTCCCCCGCGTTCATTCTCGAGTTCGCGATGCGCAATGCAGGTAGCTCGATGACGAAGCCGCGCCCCACCGCACCCGACTGCACGCGCAAGACGTTGCGCCCTTCGGCCCGCCCCGACAGTTGCGCCTCTATCCCCGGGGCGATCAACATTCCGTCGGCCAGTCGCAGTTCGCCCGACACCGCCGTGCGATCGAAGAGCACGCGCGTGGGGTCGGTGATGCCCGCGGCCGGCGCGACCAAGCCCTGGCGCAGCAGGCCTTCGACGAAAGCCTGCAAGTGGAGCTTGCCGCGCGACGAGACCCATTGCCCGAGCAATGCGTCTCGTCGCTCGAACGCCACGCCGGCGACCGGCGTGGACGGGAACCGATAGAGATAGCTGCGTCCGTTCGGCGCATCGACGTAGATGCCGAGCTCGCTCGCGCCCATGCGCGAGTCGGGGCCGACGTGCTCGACCGTCGCATCGCCGAAATCCACTTCGCCGTTGCGGATCGGCACCGTCACGTTCGCATCGAAGAGCAGGTGCGCATCGACGATCTGCGCGCGGAGGTCGCCGTTCGCGGCGGCGAGCGGCTCGAGCCGCCATGCATCGGTGGCGGGCAAGCGGGACAGGTTCAAGGGCCCCGCGACTTTCAAGCCCGACAGTTCGGCTTCCCCGGCTTCGAACCCGTCGATGCGTGCGGTCGTGTCGATCAGCCGCAAGCGCTCGACATCGACGACGAGCGGCCCCCAGCCGAGGCGAAGCGATTGAATTTCAACGGTCGACGCGGCAAGCGCGAGGGCGCCGAACGCGGGAAGCGCGGTCATTGGGTCAGTCTATCGCGCGGGGGCTACGATGTGGTGCATCTGGAGCCCGCCCGCCATGACTCTGCAGCAACTGCTCGGCACGTCCCTCCCCCTGGTCCAGGCCCCCATGGCCGGGGTGCAGGGCAGCGCCCTCGCCATCGCGGTGACGAACGCGGGCGCGCTCGGCTCGCTGCCCTGCGCGATGCTCGCGCCGGACGCGATGCGCGTCGAGCTGCGCAGGATCGTCGAACAAACCGCCGGTCGGCCGTACAACGTCAACTTCTTCTGCCACGCACAGCCCGCGTTCGACGCGCAGCGCGATGCGAAGTGGAAGGCCGCCCTGGCCCCGGCCTTCGAGGCGTTCGGCCTCGATCCCGACGCCGTTCCCACCGGCCCCGGCCGGCTCCCCTTCAGCGCCGAAGCGGCGGACGTGCTCGCCGAATTCAGGCCGCCCGTGGTCAGCTTCCACTTCGGCCTGCCGTCCGCCGACCTGCTCGCGCGCGTGCGGGCCTGGGGCGCGAAGGTGCTGTCGTCCGCGACGACGGTCGACGAGGCGCGATGGCTCGAGGCCCACGGCGTCGATGCGGTAATCGCGCAGGGGCTCGAAGCGGGCGGCCACCGGGGCATCTTCCTCTCCGACGACCTGAACACGCAGGTGTCGACGTTCGCGCTCGTGCCTCAGATCGTGCAGGCCGTGAAGGTCCCGGTGATCGCGGCCGGCGGCATCGCCGATGCGCGCGGCGTGGCCGCGGCCCTGGCGCTCGGCGCGGCGGGCGTGCAGGTGGGCACGGCCTACCTGCTGTGTCCCGAGGCGACGACATCCGCCCTGCACCGCGCCGCGCTGAAGTCGGAGGCTGCGCGCATCACGGCCCTGACGAACGTCTTCACCGGCCGGCCGGCGCGCGGCATCGTCAACCGCGCGATCCGCGAGCTCGGCGGCATCAGCGATGCGGCCCCGGCCTTTCCGCTCGCCACGGCGCGCATCGGCATGCTCCGCGCGAAAGCGGAGCACGGCGGCAGTGGCGACTTCTCGCCGCTGTGGTCGGGGCAGAACGCGAGCGGCTGCAAGGAGATCGCGGCGGCCGCACTCACGCGCGAACTTGCGCTCGGTTTCGCCGCCGGCTGAGGCCGCCGCCAGCGGGCTTTACGCGCGCGAAACTTTTTCCCTCTGGATTTGGGCGCGGCGGCGAAGCAGAATCGGCGCACCATGCCTGCCTCAGCAATCGCCCTGAACCGCTTCGGCCTCGGCGCGCGGCCCGACGAACCCGTGCCCGCCGACCCGCAGCGCTTGCTGCTTTCGCAATTCGACCGCTGGGACCCGCTGCCCGCGCCCCTGCGCGCCGTGCCGCGCACGCCCGCGCTCGTCGAGGTGTGGAACGCGCAGCAGCGCGCCGTGCGCCAGGCGCCCGAGGGCCAGCGCGCCGGCATCCGCGAGGCCTATCTGCGCAAGGCGCGCGAGGAATACGTCGCGGCGGTCGGCGCGCGCGCGGGCAGCGCGTTGCAGGCCGGAACGCCCTTCCTGGAGCGGCTCACGCATTTCTGGTCGAACCACTTCGCGGTGTCCATCGACAAGCTGGCCGTCATCGGCCTGGCCGGCTCGCTGGAGACCGATGCGATCCGCCCGCACGTGCTCGGCCGCTTCGAGGACATGCTGCTCGCGGTGCTGCGGCATCCGGCGATGCTGCTGTTCCTCGACCAGGCGCAGTCCATCGGGCCGCGCAGCTTCGTGGGCCTGCGCGCGCAGGAGCGGCAGCAGCGCCTCCGCGGCCTGAACGAGAACCTGGCGCGCGAGATCCTGGAGCTGCACACGCTCGGCGTGCGCAGCGGCTACACGCAGGAGGACGTGACCGAACTCGCGCGCGCGCTGACCGGCTGGACGGTGCCGGTCGACTCCCGCGGCGGCGCGACGGAAACCTTCCGCTTCGTCCCGGCGCTGCACGAACCCGGCGCCCGCACGGTGCTGGGCCGCGCCTACGCCGACGACGGCGAGCGCCAGGCCCGCGCGATCCTGCACGATCTCGTCGCGTCCCCCGCGACCGCGCGCCACATCGCGACGAAGCTCGCCCGCCATTTCGTGGCCGACGAGCCGCCGCCCGCGCTGGTGCAGCGGCTCGCCGACACGTTCGCCCGCACCGGCGGCGATCTGCCCAGCGTGTATCGCGAGCTCGTCGCGGGGCGCGAGGCGTGGCAGGCCGAGGCACGCAAGTTCAAGACGCCCTGGGAATGGGCGGTGTCGAGCCTGCGCGCCCTGGGCCGCAACGAAATCGCGCCGATGCAGGCGACCAATCTCATGAACCAGCTCGGCCAGCCGGTGTGGCGGCCGGGCTCGCCCGCCGGCTACGACGACGCGGCCGCGAGCTGGGCCGCGCCCGATGCGCTGCTGCGCCGGGTGGAGGTCGCGCAGCGCATCGTCGCGCAGACCGGCAACGCGCTCGATGCCCGGGCGCTCGCGCCGCGCGTGCTGCCCGGCGGCGCGCTCGGCGATGCGACGGCGGCCGCCGTGGCGCGCGCCGAAAGCGGCGGCATGGCGCTCGCGCTCCTGCTGGTGTCCCCCGAATTCCTCAGGAGATGAGCATGAATCTCGACCGACGCGGATTCCTCGGCGCCGCGGCGCTGTTTGCCGCGCCCCGCATGCTGTTCGCGCAGGCCGCGACCGAGCGGCGCTTCGTCTTCGTCATCCAGCGCGGCGCGGCCGACGGCCTGAACACCGTCGTTCCCTACGCCGATCCGGCCTATGCCGCCGCGCGCGGCGGGCTCGCCATCGATGCCGCCACGGCGCTCAAGCTCGACGGCACCTTCGCGCTGCATCCGAGCCTGGCCGAACTGCACAAGCTGTACGGCGCGGGCCAGGCGAGCTTCTTCCATGCCGTCGCATCGTCGTATCGCGACCGTTCGCATTTCGATGCGCAGAACGTTCTCGAAACCGGGGGCGGCGCGCCCTACCGGCTGAAGGACGGCTGGATGAACCGACTGCTGGGGCTGCTGCCGCGCGCGGGCAAGGACGCGATCGCGTTCTCGCCGGCCATCCCGCTGGCGATGCGCGGCGCGCTCGACGTCGCGTCGTACGCGCCGACGTCGCTGCCCCAGGCCAACGACGACCTGATGCTGCGCGTCGAGCAGCTCTACGCGAAAGACCCGCAGCTTCATGCGCTGTGGTCCTCGGCGGTCGAAGCGCGCGGCATGGCCGGCGGCATGGGCGGCGGCATGGGCGGCGGCATGGGCGGCGGCGCGAACCGCCAACAGCCCGGCGCACTCGGGCGCATGGCCGCGGGCTTCCTGGCGCGTCCGGACGGACCTCGGCTCGCGATGATCGAAACCGGCGGCTGGGACACGCACAGCGCGCAGAACGCGCGCCTCGCCTTCCAGTTGCGCGGCCTGGACAACCTCATCGCCGGCCTGCGCGAGGGCATGGGCGCGGCCTGGTCGCAGACCGTCGTGCTGGTCGCGACCGAGTTCGGCCGCACGGTCGCCGCCAACGGCACGGGCGGAACGGACCACGGCACGGGCGCGGTCGCGATGCTCGTGGGCGGGGCGGTCCAGGGCGGCCGCGTCGTCGCCGACTGGCCGGGGCTTGCCGCGGCCAGCCTGCACGAGGGCCGCGACCTGAAGCCGACGCTCGCGCTCGAATCGGTGGTGGCGGCGGCGAGCGCGGAGACCTTCGCCCTCGCGCCGCAGCGCGTCGCGAGCACCCTCTTCCCCGATGCCACGGCGGCCAGGCCCGTTGCCCGACTTACGAACTTCGTTTAAAGGAAGCGCCCGGCGGCGGCGGCGGCGACTCCTGCGCGCCACATTCGGCACGCGCGAGACGCGCGGCGCGCGCAAGCTCGGCTATAAACGACGTTTCGTTCGTCCAACTACAAGGAAGTAAAGACAATGCCCGCACAGATCTTCGGCGCTGAAGCAATTGCCATCCAGCTGTACCAGGCCTTCTTCGGCGCAGCGCCGAGCAATCCGCTGTACGTCAACTACACGCAGGTGATCCGGGCCTCGTCGCCGCAGTCCTTCGCCCTCACGCTGGGCAACCAGTTCTCGACGGTGAGCGACGCCAACCTCGCCACCAGCGTCCTGACCAACCTGGGCATCACCGCCACGTCGGTGCCCGCCGCTTCGTACACCGCGCTGCTGACGGCGCTGACGCAGGCTTTCGCCGCCTACCCGACGCAGCGCGGCCTGGTCGTGCTGAACCTGGCGAACATCCTCACCGGGCTCGAGACCGACGTGACCTTCGGCTCCGTCTCGCAGGTGTTCAACCAGTCGGTGACCGCGAGCTACGTGTATGCCTCCAACAAGGACAACACGCAGACCCAGTCCCTGGGCGGCATCACCACGACGTCGCCGCTGACCGTCAACGCCGGCGACCTGCTCACCGGCACCGCGGGCAACGACAACATCAACGGCAACCTGTTCTTCAACACGCCCTCGGGCACGTTCTTCCAGACGCTCAACAGCGGCGACACGGTCAACGGCGGCGCCGGCACCGACACCCTGACCGTCGGCCTGAACAACGGGGCCGCGCAGTCCATCGCCCCGACGCTGACCAGCATCGAGACGATCGCCATCAACGCCACCGGCACGGCGACCACGTCCATTGACATGGTGAACTCCACCGGCCTGGCCAACCTGAGCCTGGCGAACAGCACGTCGGCCGCGGGTTCCGTCGTGATCTCGTCGCTGTCGACCGTGCTCAGCACCATCAGCATGTCCAACACGCAGGCCGGCATCCTGGTCCTGGGGACGACGGCCACCAACGGCACCGCCGACACCGTAGCGGTCAACCTGAACCAGGTCGGCACGCCCAACGTCACCGCGACCATCCTCACGCTGCCCGGCTACGAGACGATCAACATCAACAGCACGGGCCCGGCCACGAACGTCATCGGCCTGTCCAACACCACGGGCACGCAGCAGATGAGCGCGGGCGCGGTGATCAACGTCACGGGCACCACGACGCTGGCCATCAACACCCAGGGCCAGACGAACGCGCTCACGATCAACGCCTCGGGCATGACCGGCACCGCCGCCCTGTCCGTCACCTCGGCCGGCCGCCCCGAACTCCCCACGGCCAACGCCGCGGTGACGATCACGGGCACCGCGAACAACGACACGTTCAACTTCTTCCGCACGGACGTCGGCCTGCAGGCCTATTCCACCGCCGACGTCGTCAACGGCGGCGCCGGCACGGACACGATCGGCGTGGGCACCTTCGCCGCGGTCGGCGTCAGCGCCAACCAGACCAACCTGTCGAACCTGGAAATCCTGTCGCTCCTGTCGGCCACGGCGGCGGGCACCTACACGCCGGCCGCCTTCGGCGGCGCGACCACGCTGCAACTCACCACGGCCTCGGCCGCGGCCTACACCGTCAACTACGGCGCGGGAACGGCTGGCCTGAACCTCCAGGCCGACCAGGGCGCGGCCACGGTGAACTCCGCCGGCTCCGCCACCACCGACGTGCTGAACGTCGCGCTCGGCACGTCCACGACCGCGGGCGTCACCGTCGGCGCGCTCGCCTCGACGGGCTTCGAAACGATCAACGTGGCCTCCAACGGCGCGGTGTCCGCCGCGAACGCGACGGGCAACGTCACGATGGCCGCTTCGGCCGCCGTCGAGACGCTGAACGTGAGCGGCGCGCGCAACCTGACCGTGGGCACGGTGCAGGCCGACGTCGTCAACGCATCGACGATGACCGGCAACCTCGTGATGACGGGTGTCTCGCTCGGCGCCGGCCTCACGGCCGGCGTGCCGGTCACGAACGCGGGCATGCAGATCACCGGCGGCGCCGGGGCCGACACCCTGTTCGGCAGCGATGGCGCCGACCAGATCGCCGGCGGCGCGGGCGCGGACCGCATCCGCTTCGGCAGCGCGGGCACCAACCAGGGCGACATCGTCACCGGCGGCGACGGCGCCGACCGCTTCGCCTTCGAAGGCGCGGCCCAGTCCCAGGGCACGGCGCAGATCGTGAAGATCACGGACTTCGTGGCGGGCACCGACAAGATCGCGCTGACCTTCGGCCCGACGGCCGTGACGATGGGCGGCGCGGTGACCGTGGCGACCGCCGACACCCTGACGCAAGTCTGGGCCGGCGTGGGCGCCTCGACCGGCACCGCCGCCGACGCGAACGTGGCGGCGAAGATCGTGACGGTTTCCGCGGGCCTGGCCTCCGGCACGTACCTGTACGTCGATGCGAACGACGACCTGGCCGCCGCGTCGGCAGCCGACATGCTGATCAACATCAGCGGCGTCACCGGCACGGTGACGGCAGGCGACTTCGTCTTCACGCTGGCCGCGTAAGCACGGCCGCGAGCCCCGCGAGGCTCATGGAGCCCGCCTCGAAGAGGCGGGCTTTTTTTCGCCTGCGCCACGCGGCTGCTCGACCAGGGACGGCGCGGCGTCCGACACGGCGCCGCGACGAGAGCGTCCAAGAATGCAGGCTCCCATCGAACGAGCCGCATGACAGATTCCGCCCCCTCCCCGGCCCGTGCCTCGACGCACGCGCCGCTTCCCGAACCCCGCCCGCTTCGCATCGGCATCAACGGCACGCCCCACGAGCTGCAGGTGCAGCCCTGGGTGTCCCTGCTCGACCTGCTGCGCGACAGGCTGCATCTCACCGGCACGAAGAAGGGCTGCGATCACGGCCAGTGCGGCGCATGCACCGTGCTCGTCGACGGCGAGCGCGTGCTGTCGTGCCTGACGCTGGCCGTGATGCGCGACGGCTGCGAGGTCCGCACGGTCGAGGGACTCGCCGAGGGCGACGCCCTGCATCCGCTGCAGGAGGCCTTCATCGCGCACGATGCCTTCCAGTGCGGCTACTGCACGCCCGGCCAGCTGTGCTCGGCCGTCGGCCTCATCCGGGAAGGGCAGGCGAAGACGCTCGACGACGTGCGCGAACTCATGAGCGGCAACCTCTGCCGCTGCGGCGCGTACGTGCAGATCGCGCAGGCCGTGGCCGAAGTCGCGCTGGGCGCGGGCGAACACCGCAGCGAACGCGCGCACGCGCCGATCGTGCCGGGGACGGTGCCGGGATGAACCCGTTCGCCTACACCGCCGCCGGGTCCGTCGGCGATGCGCTTTCGGACATCGCGGGAGCGAACGCGAAGTTCGTCGCCGGCGGCACCAACCTGCTCGACCTCATGAAGGAAAACGTGATGCGCCCCGCGCATCTCGTGGACATCAACCGCCTTCCGCTCGACGGGATCGAGCCCCGGCCCGACGGCAGCGTGCGCCTCGGCGCGCTCGCCCGCAACGCGGCCACGGCCCACCACCCCTTCGTGCGCGAGAACCTGCCGCTCCTGTCGAGCGCGATCCTCGCGGGCGCGTCGCCGCAGATCCGCAACATGGCGAGCAACGGCGGCAACCTGCTGCAGCGCACGCGCTGCTACTACTTCTACGACAGCCTCGTTCCCTGCAACAAGCGCGAGCCCGGCAGCGGCTGCCCGGCCATGGGCGGGCTGGCGCGCCAGCATGCGATCCTGGGTGCGAGCGAACACTGTATCGCGACGCACCCTTCGGACATGTGCGTCGCGCTGGCGGCGCTCGACGCGACGGTGAACGTCGCCTCGGTGCGCGGCGAGCGAACGATCCCGTTCGGCGAATTCCATCGACTGCCGGGCGACCGACCCGAGGTCGACACCACGCTCGAGCCCGACGAACTCATCGTTGCGATCGACATTCCAGCGTCGCGACAGTTCCGCGACCACAGCGTCTACATGAAGCTGCGCGAGCGGCAGTCGTATGCGTTCGCGCTCGTGTCCGTGGCGGCGGCGCTCGACATCGACGGCGGCGTCGTGCGCGAAGCGCGCCTCGCCCTCGGCGGCGTCGCGCACAAGCCCTGGCGCGATCCGCGCGTCGAGGCGCTGATCGTGGGCCGGCCCGCGACGGCCGCCACCTTCGAGCGCGCGGCCGCCGCGCTGCTGGAGGGCGCCGTGCCGCAGGGCGTCGGCGTCGGCAGCAACGCCTTCAAGATTCCCCTTGCGCGCCGCGCCATCGTGCGCGCGCTGGCCCAGGCGGCCGAAGCGACCGTGACCAACCTGGGGGACAACGTCCGATGAGCGCTCGCGAAAACACCGAACCTTTCGACGACCTCGTGCCCGTCGCGCCGGCAGGCACCGGCTACGTGGCGAAGGGCGACGCGCTGCCGCGCATCGACGGCCGCGCCAAGGTCACCGGCCAGGCGCGCTATGCGGCCGAGTACCTCACGCCCGACATGACCTACGGCGTCGTGGTCAACGCAGCGGTGCCGCGCGGGCGCATTCGCAAGCTCCACGTCGAGGCCGCGCTCGCCGTGCCGGGCGTGCTCGACGTCCTGTCGCACGAGAACCGGCCGAAGATCCGCAAGCTGGATTTCTTCTACAAGGACATGACCTCGCCCGCCGGCTCGCCCTTCAAGCCGCTCGCGGGCGATACGATCCACTACAGCGGCCAGCCTGTGGCGCTGGTGGTGGCGGAAACGTTCGAGGCGGCGCGCTACGCCGCGTCGCTGGTGCGCGTGGAGATCGACGCGGAGCCGCACGAGACCGGCCTGCTCGGGAACCTGGCGCACGCCCACAAGCCCAAGCCCCTGAAGGCGGGCTACTCGCCGCCGCCGAAGCCGCGGGGCGACGCCGACGCCGCGTTCGACGCCGCGCCCGTGAAGATCGACGCGGCGTTCCACTCCGGCGTCGAACACCACAACCCGATGGAGATGCACGCCTCCACCGTCATCCGCGACGCGAGCGGACACCTCACCATCTACGACAAGACGCAGGGCTCGCAGAACTGCCGCTGGGTCGTCTCGCGCGTATTCGGCCTGTCCGAAAGCAAGGTGACAGTGAAGAACCCGTTCGTGGGCGGCGCGTTCGGCTCGGGGCTGCGCCCTCAGTACAACCTGATCCTCGCGGTGATGGCGTCGCTGCACCTGAAGCGCTCGGTGCGCGTGGTGCTCACGCGCCAGCAGATGTTCACGTTCGGCCATCGGCCCGAGACCTGGCAGCGCGTGAAGCTCGCCGCCGAGCGCGATGGCACGCTGAGCGCCATCGTCCACGAGGCGATCGCCGAGACTTCGCGGCTCGAGGACTACGTGGAGGTCGTCGTCAACTGGTCCGGCCAGCTCTATCGCTGCGACAACGTGCGCATGGACTACAAACTGGTCGACCTCGACGTCTACAGCCCCATGGACATGCGCGCGCCCGGCGCGGCGCACGGCGTGCATGCGCTGGAGGTGGCGATGGACGAACTGTCGTACGCGCTCGGCATGGACCCGGTCGCGCTGCGACTGAAGAACTACGCCGAGCGCGACGCCGCGAAAGACCTGCCCTATTCCACGAAGGAACTGCGCGCCTGCTACGAGCAGGCCGCCGAGCGCTTCGGCTGGTCGCGGCGCAACCCCGAGCCGCGCAGCATGCGGGAGGGCCGCGAACTCGTCGGCTGGGGCATGGCCACGGGCCAGTGGGACGCGCTGCAGATGTTCGCGAAGGCGCGCGCGATGCTGCACCCGGATGGACGCCTGGAAGTGGAAAGCGCGGCGAGCGACATCGGCACGGGCACCTACACGGTGATGGCGCAGATCGCCGCCGACGCCCTCGGCCTGCCGATGGAGAACGTCGCCTTCCGCCTCGGCGATTCGCGGCTGCCGGTGGCGCCGATCGAAGGCGGTTCCTCGCACGTCACCACCGTGGGCTCGGCGGTCGACGGCGTGTGCGAGAAGGTACGCAAGAAGGTGCTGAAGCTCGCGCAGGGCATGCCCGGCTCGCCGCTGAAGGGGCGCAAGCCCGACGAGGTCGAATTCGTGCGGGGCATGGTGCGCGCGAAGGGCGGCGCCGACGGCGTGCCGCTGCTCGACATCCTCGCGCACGGCGGCCGCAGCATCGAGGAGAAGCACCTCATGCTGCCCGATGTGCTGAAGCAGAAGAAGTTCATCCGCGCGACGCACTCGGCGGTGTTCTGCGAAGTGCGGGTCGACGAGGAACTGGGCACCGTGCGCGTTACGCGCATGGTGACGGCCGCCGCCATCGGCCGCGTCATGAACGAGCAGCTGGCGCGCAGCCAGGTGCTGGGCGGCATGGTCTGGGGCATCAGCCAGGCGCTGCACGAGGAAACGCATGCGGACGACCGCCTCGGCCGCTTCATGAACCACAGCTACGCCGAATACCACGTGGCCGTGAACGCGGACATCCATGCGCTCGACGTGATCTTCGTCGACGAGGACGACCGCATCGTGAGCCGCCTCGGCGCGAAAGGAGCGGGCGAGATCGGCATCGTCGGCGTCGCGGCCGCGGTGTCGAACGCGATCTTCCACGCCACCGGGCGCCGCATCCGCTCGACCCCCATGACGCCGGACAAGGTGATGGCGCCGGGGGACGGCTGGGCGGCCGGGGACGGCGCCATCGGGATCGATGGAGAGGCATCGCGCACGACGTAGTTCGCGACCGGCAGCGCAGGGGCCGGCGCTCGGGCGACAATGCGCTCGAATCATGGCCCTTCCCCCCTTCCGCACCCTCCCCGACCTGCTGCGCGAACATGCGGCCGCGCTCGGCGACGCGCCCGCGCTCCGGCAGGGCGAACGCAGCATGTCCTGGCGCGACTACGACGCGATGGCCGACCGCGTCGCCGCATCGCTGCAGCGCGACGGCATCGAGCCGCGACAGAGCATCGCCGTCTGCGCGGCGAACTCCATCGAATATGCCTGCGTCTTCCTCGGCGCGCTGCGCGCGGGCATCGCGGTCGCGCCGCTGCCGACAACCTCGTTGCCAGCCCAGATCGCGGGCATGGCGAACGACAGCGGCGCGCGGCACTTCTTCGTCGACGGCGGCGTTCCCGCGTTCGAGACGAAGGCGCGGCGCTACGACCTGAACGCGCTCGACGGCTGGCTCGTGCCCGCCGGAACGAAGCCGCGGCCCGTCGAGATCCAGCCCGAGTGGCCGTTCAACATCATCTACTCGTCCGGCACCACCGGCACGCCCAAGGGCATCGTGCAGTCGCACGCCATGCGCTGGGCGCACGTGGCGCGCTCCGGGGGCTATGGCTGGAACCGCCGCTCGGTCGCGCTGCTCGCGACGCCGATGTGCTCCAACACCACGCTCGTGTGCTTCCTGCCGGCGCTGGCGGGCGGCGGCTGCGTCGTGCTGATGGAGGGCCGCTTCGATCCGGCGTCGTACCTCGCGACGGCGCAGAAGCACCGCGTCACGCACGCGATGCTGGTGCCGGTGCAGTACCAGCGCCTCATGGCCTTTCCGGACTTCGACGCCTACGACCTCTCGTCCTTCCACATGAAGTTCTGCACGAGCGCGCCCTTCTCCGCCGCATTGAAGGCCGAGGTGCTGAAGCGCTGGCCCGGCGGACTCGTGGAGACCTACGGCATGACCGAAGGCGGCGGCACGCTCGTGCTGGAGGCGCACCGCTTCCCGGACAAGCTGCACACCGTCGGCAAGCCCGGCGAAGGCCACGACATCCGCGTGATCGACGAGGACGGCAAGGAGTTGCCGTCCGGCGAGATCGGCGAAGTGGTGGGCCGCTCGCCCGCGATGATGACCGCGTATCACAACCAGCCCGCAAAGACGCGCGAGGCGGAGTGGTTCGACGCCGAAGGACAACGCTACATCCGCACCGGCGACGTCGGCCGCTTCGATGCCGACGGCTTCTTCACGCTGCTCGACCGCCGCAAGGACATGATCATCAGCGGCGGCTTCAACCTCTACCCGAGCGATCTCGAAGCCGTCGTGCGCGGGCATGCGTGCGTGCGCGACGTCTCCGTGGTCGGCGTGCCGTCCGCGAAATGGGGCGAGTCGCCGGTGGCCTTCGTCGTGCCCGCCGCGGACGCGCCCGGCCCCGACGAATTGCGCGCCTGGGCGAACGAGCGGCTCGGCAAGACGCAGCGCCTGGCCGACGTGATCTACCTCGACGAACTGCCGCGCAGCGACATCGGCAAGGTGCTCAAGCGGGAGCTGCGGGACCGCTACGCCGCGAGGAAGTAGCGCGCCGCGTCGCTGCGTCCCAACGTCGCATCGTCCGCAAACCTCACCGGGGATCCCATGAACCCTGCCGACCCGTCTCCGTCCGCGCCCCCGCCCCGCGCCTTCGAGCGATTCTTCGATGCGTCCGACCACGCGGCCACGCGCTTGCGCCGGGCGGTCACCGCCGCGTGGCGCCTGCCCGAAGCCGATGCGGTCAGGGCGATCATCGAGGGCGCCCGGATGCCGAAGGACGTCACGGCCAGGACCCATGCGCTCGCGCTTCGGATGGCACGGGGCCTGCGGGCTCGCAAGGCATCGGCCGGACGCGCGGGCATCGTGCAGAACCTCCTGCAGGAGTACGCCCTGTCCTCGCAGGAAGGCATCGCGCTCATGTGCCTTGCCGAAGCGCTGCTGCGCATCCCCGACGTCGCCACGCGCGACGCGCTGATCCGCGACAAGATCGCCAGAGGCCAGTGGCAGACGCACCTGGGCAAGAGTCCGAGCCTCTTCGTCAACGCGGCGACCTGGGGTCTGCTGCTCACCGGGCGGCTCGTGGCGACGCACAGCGAGACCGGGCTTTCGGCCTCGCTCGGCCGGCTCGTGAGCGCCGGCGGCGAGCCCCTCATCCGCAAGGGCGTCGACATGGCCATGCGGATGATGGGCGAGCAGTTCGTCACGGGCGAGGACATCGACGAAGCGCTGCTCAACGGGCAGGCGCGCGAACGCGAGGGCTTCCGGTACTCGTACGACATGCTCGGCGAAGCGGCCATGACGATGCGCGATGCGCAGCGCTACCTGCGCGACTACGAGAACGCGATCCACGCGATCGGCGAGGCGTCCGCGGGCCGCGGCATCTACGAAGGTCCGGGCATCTCGATCAAGCTGTCCGCCTTGCACCCGCGCTACGTCCGGGCGCAGTACGACCGCGTGATGGGCGAGTTGTACCCGGTGGTGCTCGGACTGTGCGAGATCGCAAAGCGCTACGACATCGGCCTGAACATCGATGCGGAAGAAGCGGACCGCCTCGAGCTTTCGCTCGACCTGCTGGAGCGCCTCGCGCTCGCGCCGCAACTGCGGGGCTGGCAGGGCCTGGGCTTCGTCATCCAGGCCTACCAGAAGCGCTGCCCCGCCGTCGTCGACGCCCTCGTCGACCTCGCGCGGCGCAGCGAGCGCCGGCTCATGGTCCGCCTGGTCAAGGGTGCGTACTGGGATTCCGAGATCAAGCGCGCACAGGTCGAGGGCCAGGACGGCTATCCCGTCTTCACGCGCAAGCCCTACACGGACGCTTCCTACCTCGCGTGCGCCCGCAAGATGCTCGCGGCGCCGGACGCGATCTATCCGCAGTTCGCGACGCACAACGCCCACACGCTCGCGGCGATCCATGAATTGGCGGACCCGGCGACCTACCACCCGCGCCAATACGAATTCCAGTGCCTGCACGGCATGGGCGAGCCGCTTTACGAGCAGGTCGTGGGCGACCCCGCGCAGGGCAAGCTCGGCCGGCCTTGCCGCATCTACGCGCCGGTGGGCACGCACGAGACGCTGCTGGCCTACTTGGTGCGGCGGCTGCTCGAGAACGGCGCCAACACCTCGTTCGTCAATCGCATCGCCGACCCTTCGCTGCCGCTGGAGGATCTCGTCCGCGATCCGGTCGAGGAGATCGAAGCCCTTGCGCGTGCGGAAGGCGCACTCGGTCTCGGGCATCCGCAGATCCCGCTTCCGCGCGCGCTGTACGGACCGCTGCGCCTGAACTCGCGCGGCATGGACCTCGCGAACGAATCCCAGCTTCGCGCGCTCGCGGCGTCGATGCGCGAAGCGGCCCGGCAGGCGCATCGTGGCGGCCCCCTGCTCGGCGAGGACACGCACGAGGGAGAACTTGAGCCGGTCGACAATCCGGCCGATTCCGGCGACCGGGTCGGCGGGGTGCGCGAAGCGACGCCGGGGGAGATCGAACTTGCCCTGGAATGCGCGACGACCGGCGCGCGCGCCTGGGCCGCGACGGCGCCCGCCGAGCGCGCGCGCGCACTCGAAGCCGCGGCCGACGGGTTCGAGGCGGCGATGCCCGAGCTCATGGCCTTGCTGATCCGCGAGGCGGGCAAGACCGCATCCAACGCCATCGCCGAAGTCCGCGAAGCCGTGGACTTCCTGCGTTACTACGCGCGCGAGATTCGGCAGGACGACGGGGTCGAGACGCAACGTCCGCTCGGTCCCGTGGTCTGCATCAGCCCGTGGAATTTCCCGCTGGCGATCTTCGTGGGCCAGGTGTCGGCCGCGCTCGCCGCGGGTAACGCCGTGCTGGCGAAACCGGCGGAGACCACGCCGCTCATCGCCGCGGAAGCCGTTCGCACCTTGTGGGCGGCCGGCGTTCCGAGGGCGGCCCTTCAGTTGCTGCCGGGACGCGGCTCCGTCGTGGGCGCCAGGATCGTCGCCGACGCGCGCATCCAGGGCGTGCTCTTCACCGGCTCGACCGAAGTCGCCCGCGTTCTCCAGCGCACGATCGCCGGCCGTGTCGACGATGCGGGCCGCGCGATTCCACTGATCGCGGAGACCGGCGGGCAGAACGCGATGATCGTGGACTCGTCCGCCCTGCCCGAGCAAGTGGTCGCCGACGTGCTCGCGTCCGCTTTCGACAGCGCGGGCCAGCGCTGCTCGGCGCTTCGCGTCCTCTGCGTCCAGGAGGACGCGGCCGACAGGATCCTCGACATGCTGCTCGGCGCGATGGCCGAACTGCGCGTGGGCAACCCCGACCGGCTTTCGACGGATGTCGGCCCCGTCATCGACGCCGCCGCGAAAGATCGCATCGAACGTCACGTCGCCGCGATGCGCGCGAAGGGGCGGCGCGTTCACCGGGTCGCGGGACATGGCAACGCGCCGCTGCATGCCGGGACGTTCGTGTTGCCGACGCTCATCGAGCTGGAGAGCGTGTCCGAACTCGAACGCGAGGTGTTCGGCCCGGTCCTGCACTTCGTGCGCTATCGCCGCGAGGATATCGACGTCCTGCTCGCGCAGGTCAACGGCACGGGCTACGGACTCACCCTCGGACTGCATACCCGCATCGACGAGACGATCTCGCGCGTCCTGGCGGCCGCGCATGCCGGCAACGTGTACGTCAACCGGAACATGGTGGGCGCGGTGGTCGGCGTGCAGCCGTTCGGCGGCGAGGGCCTGTCGGGGACCGGGCCGAAGGCAGGCGGGCCGCTCTACCTGCACCGCTTGCGCGCGGGCCGCGCGAGCGACGTGCTCGCGAGGATCTTCGGCGATGCCGGGCGCAACGACGTCGCTCCCGCCCTGGCCGCCCTGTCCCGGTGGGCGCGGACACGAGGGGACGCCGCGCTCGTCGACGCCTGCGAGCGCTTTCGCGCCCAGGCGCGCACCGGGGCGGCCCTTGTCCTGCCCGGCCCGACCGGCGAGCGCAACGTCTACAGCGTCGTGCCCCGTCCACAGGTGCTCTGCCTCGCCGATGCCGATGTCGATCGGCTGACCCAGCTCGCCGCCGTCCTCGCCCTTCGCAGCCATGCGCTCTGGCCGGCGAGCGCGCAGTCGCTTCGCGAGCGCCTGCCGCAGGACGTGCAGGCCGAGATCTCCGTTGCGCGCGACTGGACCGCCGCGTCGGTCCGATTCGATGCCGTGCTGCTGCATGGGTCCGTGGAGGAACTCGCGCAGGTCCAGCAGGCGCTCGCCATCCGCGCGGGTTCCATCGTCGGCGTCGAACGACTGGACCCCGGCGATCCGCACATTCCCCTGGAGCGGCTGGTGATCGAACGCGCGCTGAGCGTCAACACCGCGGCGGCGGGGGGCAACGCGTCGCTGATGACGCTGGGGTGAGCGAGCGAGCGCAGCCGCTCGCTCAGTACGCGGCGAACGCCTCGCGAATGTCGGCAGCGCCACCGTGCCGCTGCAGCAACGCAAGCAGCACGCGCGCCTTCACCGCATCGAGCATGCCGGCACAGATCGCGCCGCGCTTCTGCAAGTCGATCTCCGAGCCTTCGAAGCCGTAGGTCGCACGCAGGACCTCGCCCGCGCCGGCCCGGCTCGCGAGCACGACGTCGACGTCTTTCGCCGCATCCTGGATCGCGGCGGCCGCGGCCGGCGCGGCATGGCCGCCGCCGACCGCGGCGACGACGACGCCGGTGTAGCCGCCCGCCACGGCGAGCCGGATCAGCCCGCCATCGTCATCCAGCGCGAGCATCACGCTGGCGATGTGTGTCGCAACTCGCGGCGCGGAGGCGCGAGCGATCGCGGCAAGCCGTCCCGCACGCATCGACAGGCGCACCCGCCCCTCGACCACATGCCCCACCGGCCCGGCATCCGGCGACGCGAACGCATCGCAGCGTGAGGTGTGCATCTTGCGGACGAAGCGCGCGGCATGGATCTCGTCGTTCATCACGACGAGGCAGCCGTTGTCCTGCATCGTCGCGACCGACGCGACGCGCGCGGCGGCGAGCAGGTTGGCCGGTCCGTCGGCGCCGGCCGTCGACGGGTTGCGCATCGCGCCCGTCACGACGACCGCGACGTCGGCATCCACCAGCCGGTCGAGCGCGAACGCGGTCTCTTCGATGGTGTCCGTGCCCTGCGTGACGATCACGCCGCGCACGCCCTCCGCTGCCTTCGCCTCGATGGCGGTAGCGAGCGCTTCCAGGTCCTCGAAGCGCAGGTGCGCGCCGGGCAGTTGACGAAAGCTCGTGACCTCCAGCCGCGCGACGGACGCGAGTTCCGGCACCGACTCGATCAGGCCCGCCGCGTCGAGGCTCGGCACCACGCCGCCGCCCTCGGCGCGACGGCCCATCGCGATGGTGCCGCCCAGGGCGAAAAGATGGATTCGCGGCAACGCCGCCGCGTAGCCGCCGCCTGCCGCATTGCCGAGGCTCAATCGAGCCTCCGCTTCGTCTTCGCATCGAACAGATGCAGGCGCGACGCATCGAAGTGCAGGCCGACCGGCTCGCCGTCGGCGATGCGGAAGCTTCGGTCGGCCTTCGCGATCACGCGCGAGGCGCCCACCTGCACGGTGACCAGCACGGAGTCGCCGGTCAGCTCGCAGGTGAACACCCGGCCCTGCACGTTGCTCGATGCCGCATCCGCGAGCCGCACGTCCTCGGGACGCACGCCGAGCACGAGGTCGTCCGTCGCGGACTGGATCGCCGCCGGCACGCGAACGCCCTCGGCCACCAGCTTGCCGTCCGTGCAGCGCACGGGAATCAGGTTCATCGGCGGCGAGCCGATGAAGCCGGCGACGAACAGGTTCGCGGGCCGGTCGTAGATCTCGGCCGGCGTCGCGATCTGCTGGATCACGCCGCCGTCCATCACCGCGACCCGGTGCGCGAGCGTCATCGCCTCGATCTGGTCGTGGGTGACGTAGATCGTGGTGATACCCAGCTCGTGCTGCAGGTGCTTCAGCTCGGCGCGCATCGTGACGCGCAGCTTCGCGTCGAGGTTCGACAGGGGCTCGTCCATCAGGAAGGCTGCAGGCGTGCGCACCAGGGCGCGAGCGAGCGCCACGCGCTGCCGCTGGCCGCCCGACAGCTCGCGCGGCCGGCGGTGCAGGAGCGAGCCGAGCTCCACCTTGGCCGCGGCCGCACCGACGCGCTTCTCGCGCTCGCTGCCTGCGATGCCGCGCACCTTGAGCGGATAGGCGATGTTCTCGCCCACCGTCATGTGCGGGTACAGCCCGTAATTCTGGAACACCATCGCCACGTCGCGGTCCTTGGGCAACTCGTACGTGACGTTGCGCCCGCCGATGTAGATGTCGCCGGAAGTGGGCTCCTCGAGGCCCGCCACCATGCGCATCGTCGTCGTCTTTCCGCAGCCCGAGGGGCCGAGCAGCACGAGGAATTCGTGATCGGCGACGTGCAGCGACTGCCTCTGCACGGCGGAGAAGCCGCCCCAGCGCTTCTCGATCTGTTCAAGTCGGATTTCAGCCATCAGCGTACCGCTCCCATGGTCATGCCACGAACGAAGTGGCGCTGCACGGACAGCGCCAGGACAATCATCGGGACCATGATCAGAAGACTGGTCGCCGACAACAAATGCCATTGCACGCCGCTCTCGTCGTTGAAGAGGGCGAGCCCCACCGGAAGGGTCACCGCTTCGCGCCGCGTGATGATGAGCGCGAACATGAACTCGTTCCAGGACAGGATGAAGGAGAAGATGGAGGCCGTGATGATCCCGGGCGCGGCCATCGGCAGCACGACGTTGCGGATCACCTGCATCCGCGTGGAGCCATCGACCAGCGCCGCTTCCTCGGTCTCCATCGGAATGCCGTCGATGAAGCCCTTGATCATCCACACCGCATAGGGCATGACGATCGCGGTGTGGATCAGGATCAGCGCGCCCAGCGTGTCGAGCATGCCAACCGCCCGGAACATCAGGAAGAACGGAATGACGATGGTCACGGCCGGCACGAACTGCGTCGCGAGGATCGACACGAGCATCAGCCGCGCCCCGACCAGCTTGAAGCGCGAGAGCGAATACGCGGCGAAGGTCGCGAGCGGGATGGACACCAGCACCACCGTCAGCGCGACCGCCGCGCTGTTGAACAGCTTGCGATGCACCTCGTACGGCGACTCGAGGATGCGGGCGAAGTTCGCGAGCGTCGGCTCGAAGAAGAACTTGAGCTGGAACACGTCGACGTTCGTCTTGAACGCGGCAAGCGCGATCCAGCCGATGGGCACCAGGATGATGGCGGCGGCGAGCACCACCAGGGCATCGGCCAGCGCGGAGGTCAGGTTGCGGGCGGCTTTCATTTCGTCCTCAGCACGAAGCGGGCATAGAGCACGGTGAGCAGCAGCATCGGCACCACCATCACCCACGAGGCGGCGGAGGCGTAGCCCATGTCGTAGTAGCTGAAGCCGGTGACGTACGAGAAGTAGGTCAGCGTCTCCGTCGAGCGGCCGGGGCCGCCCTGCGTCAGCATGAAGATCAGGTCGAAGGCCTTCACCGCGAAGATCGTCTTCAGGATGAGCACGACGACGATCACCGGCATGAGCTGCGGGATCACGATGTCGAAGACCACGCGCCATTGCGGCGCCCCGTCGACCTGGCCGGCCTCCACCGTTTCGGTGGGCAGCGAGGCGAGTCCGCCGATCAGGATGAGCGTCATGAATGGCGTCCACGCCCAGACGTCCGCCATCACCATCGCGGCGAACGCGAGTGCCGGAGTCGCGAGCCAGTTCACACCGGCCAGCGGCGGGAAGATCGACTCGAACACCGCGGCGAGCATGCCGAACTCGGGGTTGAGCATGAAGCGCCACGAGATGCCGACGAGCGCGGGACTCATGGCGAACGGCAGGATCAGCAGCGCCTGCACCGTGCGCCGCAGCGGCCCGCCGCGCTGCAGCAGCAGGGCGAGACACAGCGCGAAGACCGTGGTCAGCATGACCGTGAGGCCGACGAAGAGGAAGGTGTTGAAGAGCGCGCGCAGGAAGTCGGGCGACTCGAAGGCGCGGACGAAGTTGTCGAAGCCGACGAAGTCGCCGGGGCGCGGGCTGCGCGTGAGGCGCCACTCGCGAAACGCGAGGACGGCGGAGTAGGCGAGCGGGCCGAGCGCCGTGCCCGCGACCGCGATCACGGCGGGAAGCACGAGGAAGTAGCGCAGCCAGCGGTCGTGCACCTGGCCGGGCTTGCGTCGCGGCGCGGGCTTCGCGCCTTCATCACGGGACGACCAGGTCATCGCGTCCTCCTGGGTGTTGACGTGGGCTGTCATGACCGGGCCTTCAGAGAAGTTCCTGCATGGGCCGCGACGGATCGCCCAGGCGCCGCAGCGACACCTCGAGGCGCTCGTCCGCGCGGCGGAATTCGGCGATGGCCTCGCGCACGTGGAAGATGTGCTTCTGCGCGATCTGCTTCGCCTCCTCGGCCTTGCCGCCGATGATGGCGTCGAACAGCACCTTGTGCTCGTCGATCGTCGTGCCGCGGTAATGCTCGCGGTTGTACAGGCGGATGCGCGTCTGCATCACGTAGCTGCGCAGGATCGTCGAGAGCGAACGCATCACGTGCAGGATGGTGAGGTTGTGCGAGGCCTCGTAGATCGCGAGGTGGAACTTCGCATCCGCTTCCGCTTCGCGTTCGGGATTCACCTTCTCGTGCAGGTCCATCATTTCCTCGTAGGCCTGCGTGAGCACGCGGCGGTCGACTTCCGTCGCGCGCGTCGCGGCGAGGTAAGAGGCGGAGCCTTCGACGATCTGGCGGAACTCCATGTAGTCTTCGACGCCCTTGGGGTCGGACATGAGCAGGCGCGACAGCGGCTCGGTCACGGTGCTCGCCGCCGGGTCGGCCACGTGCATGCCGGTGCGCTGGATCTGCAGCAGGCCTTCGGCTTCGAGTTCGTTGATGGCCTCGCGCACCGTGGGACGCGATGTGTTGAAGCGCTCGGCGAGCTCGCGCTCGGTCGGCAGGCGCGTGCCCGGGCGCAGCGTGCCTTCGAGGATCAGGCCGCGGATCTGCTGCGCGACGAGCTCGGACAGGCGCGCCTGCCGGATCGGCTGCAGCGGAATGCCTTCGGCGCGCCAGGTCTCGTCGCCGCGCTCCGCGTTGGCAGCCGCATCCGCGGCGTCGCCTTCGACGACGGAGAGTTTCTTGCGTTCAGTGGTCATGTCGAATGTCCTTGAAGAAGGATCGCAGCAGGCTGCAGAGCGCTTCGGGTTGTTCCATCGGGATCATGTGCCCGCAGCCCTGCAGTGTGGCGGACTGCGCGTGCGGGATGTGCCTCGCCAGGAGCGCCAGATCGGATGCCGGCACCAGGCGGTCGTCTTCGCCGCGCACGATCATGGCGGGAACCTCGATGCTCGCGAGCGAGGGCACGCTGTCCGGCCTTGCGATCTGCGCGCGTGTCTGACGGCAGAAGACGTCGGCGCCGAGCGACAACGCCATGTCGGCCACCTCGTCCGTCCAGGCTTCCAGCTTCGCCGCCGGCGCCGCATGCCAGAAATAGTTCGGCGCCCACACCTCGCGTGCGAGCACGGCCAATTCGCCTTGCAGGGCGCACGCCATCTGGTCTTCCCGCGCCGTGCGCCGCAGCGGATCGTCCGCATGCGGGCTGAAGCCGAGCAGCGAAATGCTCGCGATGCGCGAAGGCGCTCGTCGCCACATCGCCATCGCCACGATCGCGCCGAGCGAGAAGCCGACGAAATGGAAGCGATGCGGCGCTCGCGCGAGGGCCGCATCGGCCAGATCCGGGATCGAATCCGCCGACGCGAGGTCCGCGACCGAGCAGGCGAACGCATCGCCGAGCCCGCCGACCGTGCCGTTCCACAGGCGCGCATCGAGCATCATGCCCGGCAGGAGGAGGACGTCGCGCGTCACAAGCCTTCGCCTTCAGAACACCGGCGCCGCGGGATGGTTGCCGCCGCGCACGACCTGGACGTCGTTGGGCGCGCCGCTGCGGTTGGCCCAGCTGCGGTACTCGCCGACGGGCAGCGAGAAATAGTCGCCCTTGTTCAGCGTGAAGGTCTCGCCGCCCGCTTCGATGTCGACGCTGCCGCCGTGGACGAAGAGCACTTCAACCTCCTTGCGGGTATGCCGGCGGATGCCCGCGCCCGGCTGCATGCGCACGCGACGCATCTGGAAATTGTGCGGATGCGGGATCGGCGCGGCGGGCATGTTCTCCGCCGGGTTCGCGACGCCGATCACGGGACACTCCTCCACGCCCGGGCCGGCGAGCGGCGAGCCGGGCGCAGCGGCGAGGTCGGCGATGCGCACAACCCAGCTGCCCATGTCGGCGGCGGTGACGCGACGGTACGCCTTCACGTCGTCCTCGGTCGTCGGCGTGACGAGCTTCGCGCCTTCGGGCACCGATTCGCCCGCAACCGTGTCGACGAGCGTCCCATCCTCGAGCAGCAGCAGGCCGTGGCCTCGCGCGGCCTCGAAGACGTACGGCGCCCAGGTCACGCGGCCGGGATTGTTCTCTCCGAGCACGGAGACCAGATGGCCGAGCTCGACGCCGATGCTGCGGAAGCCGCGAAAGATGCGCGTGGGGAAGGACACCACGTCGCCCACGTTCACGTCGAACTCGCCGTCCTGGCCGTCGGGGCCCAGGATCATCGTGAACGCGCCGCGGTGGCAGAGGAACACCTCCGCGGTCTCGTGGCTGTGCTGCGAGTTCACGCAGCCGGGCGGCATGCGCGCGCCGCCCATGTTGAAGCCGTGCGGCTCGCGGATGTGGATGTGCCTGTCGGTCTGGTTCTCGATGACGCCGGGGCCGATGACGGAGAAGGTCTCCTCCTCGGCGCTGCCCGGCGTGCGCTTGTCGATGAACGAGTTGCGCTGCGGCACGAGCTCGGCGTAGCGCACGATCCGCTGGTGAAGCGGCAGGCGCGGGGGGCTGCTGTGATCCATGTTCGCTTTCGCTTTGCGGCCGCTCAGAAATAGCCGGCGCGCTTGAGCACCTTGGACGCCGACTCCGCCGCGGACGTCATCAGCTTGCGCACGTCGCCGCCGGCCGCGCCGCGCTCGATGGCGGCCGCAAGCATGTCGCCCACCTCGGGCCATTCGCGCAGCTTGGGCTGCACCGCCGCGGACTCCAGCCCGCTCACGCCCGCGAGCGGCACGCCCGCATTGGCCTTGTTCACCTCCGAATCCTTCAGGCTCGTCCAGTGGTTGACCACGTTGTTCTGGATCGTCTTGCCGGCCACCTGGCGTTCGATCGCGTTGCGCCGGTCGAGGTCGGGATTGCTCAGCCACTTGAGGTATTCCCACGCCGCGTCCTGCTTCTTCGAATGCTTCGAGATCGAGAACGGCATCGAGGTCGCGAGCGCCACGGCCTTGCCCTTGTAAGTGGGCACGCTCGTGAAGCCGACCTGCTCGGGCTTGAGCACGCTGTCCTTGGGGCTCACGCTCGGCGAGTACTGCCACCACCACATCGGCAGCATGGCCGACTTGCCCTGCTGGAACGACAGGCGCGCTTCCTCCTGGCCGAATGTGGTGGACGCGGGGTTCGCTATCTTCTCCTTCGTGTGCAGGCCGATGTAGAACTCGGTCGCCTGCAGCGCCGCCTCGGACGTCCATGCGGGCCGGTTCTTCGCATCGAACAGCTGGCCCCCGTTGGACCACACCATCTGCAGCCAGTGCTGCAGGTTCACGCGCGTGCCGTCGTTGCGGTAGTTGAGCGCGAGCGGCTCGATGTCCTTCCTCTTCGCGCGAATCGCCTTGCCCGCCGCGATCACGTCGTCCCAGGTCTTCGGCGGCGCGAGGCCGAGCTCCTTGAAGACGTCGGCGCGGTAGAAGAACATCTGCACGTGGCTGCGCAGCGGCAAGCCGAGCACGTTGCCGCCGAACGAGCCGGCTTCGACGAATGCCTTGGGATAACGGCCGAGGTCCATGCCGTCGCGCTTGATCAGCGGATCGAGGCGCAACAGCCAGTACTCGTTGGGCGCGAGCCAGGTGTCGGAGTAGTTGACGATGTCGTACATGCCGTCCGCGGCCACGCCGACCGCCGCGATCTTGTCCTGCAATGCCGTGAAGGGGACGAAATCCCATTGCGCCTCGATCCCCGTCATGGTCGTGAACTCCTGGCTGCGAAGCATGAGCCCGTCGAACTGCGGCGCGACGGCCGCGAGGATGCGCAGCTTCTGCCCGTTGTAGGGCTTGCCGGACCTGAGGCCGTGGGGCAGCGCCTGCTGCGCCCAGGCGGGCAGAGCGAGAGCCGCGGACGCGGCAAGAAGGGCTTCGCGGCGGCGCAGGCCGGTCGTGGCGGTTTGACTCATCGAGGGCTCCTGTCGTGGGTTGATTTCCATGGATCATTGAATTGCCCATGGAATACGTCGAATTCTGGCGAGCGTCATGAGATATGTCAAAGGGCAAATGAGTTTTCTCTGGTAAACACCGACAGACGGCAGTTATGTCTACTTATTACCTCAAATATCCCGCAAAGGAACGGCGGTATCCTTGGCGCCTGTATCGCAGGACTCCGCCATGTTCCCCAAGAACGCCTGGTACGTCGCCGCCACGCCCGACGAAATCGACGAAAAGCCGCTCGCGCGCACCATCTGCAACGAGAAGATCGTCTTCTACCGCCCCGCACCCGGACAGGTCGCGGCGCTCGAGGATTTCTGCCCGCATCGCGGCGCGGCGCTGTCGCTCGGCACCGTGGTCGAAGGCCAGCTCGTGTGCGGCTACCACGGTCTCGCGATGGGCTGCGATGGCAAGACGGTGTCCATGCCGGGCCAGCGCGTCGCGGGATTCCCGAAGATCCGCAGTTTCCCCGTTGTCGAGAAGTACGGTTTCATCTGGGTGTGGACCGGCGACGCGTCGCGCGCCGACCCCGCGAACATCCATGTGCTCGAATGGGCCGACAACCCGAAGTGGGCCTACGGCGGCGGGCTCTATCACATCCAGTGCGACTACCGCCTCATGGTCGACAACCTGATGGATCTCACGCACGAAACCTACGTGCACACCACGAGCATCGGCCAGAAGGAAATCGACGAGACGCCGGTGACGACGAAGGTCGACGGCGACCACGTCGTCACCAGCCGCTTCATGGACCAAGTGATGGCCCCGCCCTTCTGGCGCGCCAACCTGCGCGGCGCGGGCCTGCCCGACGACCAGCCGGTGGACCGCTGGCAGGTGTGCCACTTCCATCCGCCGAGCCACGTGCTGATCGAAGTCGGCGTCGCGCTCGCCGGCCGCGGCGGCTACCATGCGGACCCGAAGGACAAGGTGTACAGCGTGGTGACGGACTTCCTCACGCCCGAGACCGAAACGAGCATGTGGTATTTCTGGGGCATGGCGCGCAACTTCATGCCGGGCGACAAGTCGCTCACCGCGCAGATCCGCGACGGCCAGGCGAAGGTGTTCGCCGAAGACACGGCCGTGCTGGAGGCGCAGCAGCGCAACCTGTCGGCCTGGCCGTCGCGCCGCCTCCTCATGCTCAACATCGACGCGGGCGGCGTGCAGTCGCGCCGCGTCATCGACCGGCTCGTCGCCGCAGAACAACCCCGACAGGAAACACTCGCCGCATGATCACCGTGAAGGTCGCGAAGAAAAAGAATGAAGCCGCGGACATCGCGAGCTTCGAGCTCGAACGCCTCGACGGCGCCGCCCTGCCCGCGTTCAGCGCCGGCTCGCACATCGACGTGTCGGTGCCCGGCGGGCTCACGCGCCAGTACTCGCTGTGCAACGATTCGATCGAGCAGCACCGCTACCGCATCGCCGTGCTGCGCGACCCCGGCACGCGCGGCGGCTCGGCCGCGATGCACGACGCGCTGAAGGAAGGCGACACGCTCACCATCAGCGAGCCGCGCAATCACTTCCCGCTGGTGCATGCGAAGCGCACGCTGCTCTTCGCGGGCGGCATCGGCGTCACGCCGCTGCTGTGCATGGCGCAGCGTCTGCAGGCCATCGGCGCGGACTTCGAGCTGCACTACTCCACGCGCTCGCGCGAACGCACCGCCTTCCTCGACGAGATCGCGGCTTCGCCCTTCGCGTCGCGCGTGCATTTCCACTTCGACGACGGCGACAAGTCGCAAATGCTCGACCTGCCCCGCGCGCTCGGCGCGCACGACCCGGACACGCACGTCTACATCTGCGGCCCCGGCGGCTACATCGACTACGTCGTGCAGACCACCAAGGGCATGGGCTGGCCCGAGTCGCAGATCCATCTGGAATATTTCAACGCGACGCCGCAGGACACGACCGGCGACCGCGCCTTCGAGGTGAAGATCGCGAGCACGGGACAGACCTACCTCATCGAGGCGGACCAGACGATCACGCAAGTGCTGTCGGCGAACGGCATCGAGATCATGACCTCGTGCGAGCAGGGCGTGTGCGGCACCTGCATCACCCGCGTGCTCGAAGGCGAGTGCGATCACCGCGACCTGTATTTCACCGACGAGGAGAAAGCGAAGCACGACCAGTTCACGCCGTGCTGCTCGCGCGCGAAAACGCCCGTGCTCGTCCTGGATCTTTGAGGAACCCGAATCATGATGCAACTCCCCGCCCGTTACGACCACGTCGGCAGCTTCCTGCGGCCGCAATACCTCCTTGAAGCCCGCGCGAAGAAGGCCGCCGGCGAGCTCACGCCCGAGCAGCTGCGCGAAGTGGAAGACAAGGCCATCGCGGAGATCGTGAAGTTCCAGCAGGACGCCGGCCTGAAAAGCATCACCGACGGCGAGTTCCGCCGGACGTACTTCCACATCGACTTCCTGGAGCAACTGGGCGGCGTGAAGACGGACATTCCGGTCACGATCAGGAAGCCCGACGGAACCGAGGAACTCGCGCCGCCCGTGATCCGCGTCATCGACAAGGTGCGCCATGCCAAGGACATCCAGAAGGCCGACTTCGAGTACCTGAAGTCGCAGGTGGCCGCCGGCTTCACGCCCAAGGTGACGATCCCCTCGCCCACCATGCTGCACTTCCGCGGCGGCCGCGCGGGCATCAGCAAGCAGGCGTACCCCGAGCTCGACCCGGTGTTCTACGACGACGTCGCGAAGGCGTATGGCGACGAGCTGCAATCGCTCTACGACGCGGGCTGCCGCTACGTGCAGATGGACGACACCAACCTCGCCTACCTGTGCGACGAGAAGATGCGCGAAGCGGCGCGCCAGCGCGGCGACGACCCCAACGAGCTGCCGCACCGCTACGCGAACTTCATCAACAAGGTCGTCGCGCGCAAGCCGCAGGGCATGCTGCTCGCCATGCACCTGTGCCGCGGCAACTTCAAGAGCACGTTCGCCGCGCAGGGCAATTACGAGCCCGTCGCCGAAGCGCTGCTCAAGGAGATGGACCTCGACGCGTACTTCCTGGAGTACGACGACGACCGCTCCGGCGACTTCCGGCCGCTGCGCTATCTGCCCAAGGGCAAGACGGCGGTGCTGGGCCTGGTCACGACGAAGTTCGGCCAGCTGGAGAGCAAGGACGACCTGAAGCGCCGCATCGACGAAGCCGCGAAGCACGCGCCGCTGGAGCAGCTGGCGCTGTCGCCGCAGTGCGGGTTCTCATCCACGGTGCATGGGAACAACATCGCGGTGGAGGATCAGCGCAAGAAGCTGCGGCTGGTGATCGAGACGGCGCAGGAGGTCTGGGGCGGGTGAGGAACGGGATGGTCGGCCCCCAAGGGTCGCCTGGGGAAGTCGGCGCCAGTCGTCCCACATGTCTCGCTTTCCTGCCTCACATTGCCGCGAGCGCCTTCAGAAAGAACCGCACGATCCCCGCATTGATCCGCGGCACCTGAACGGCGCGATCGAAGCCCGGCGGATCGGCGATCAGCTTCAATCGCTCGCCTCCCGGCGGCAGCGGCGCGAGCAGCGCGCCGTGGCCGCCCGATTCCGCCTCCGCAATCCGCTCGCAGGACCGGCATGCCGCCATGATCGCGTCGCTGTGGAATCTCGGGACCAGCCAGCGATCTTGCGATGCCGGAATGATGGCGAGCGCGACTCGGGGCTCGCGCAGGGACGCCGGATCGAAATCCGCCGCGAAGGGCACGCCCGCCGCGATGGCGACAATGCGCGCATCGACATGTCCGTACGACGCCGGATCGTCGAACTTGCGATCGTTGATTGCGCGAACGACGGCCTTCTTGGCGGCGTCCAACACGCCGCCGGTCAACGCGACCGACGGGCCCGCGCACGCATGGAAATCCGCTTCGAGGTTCGCGCGGCAGTGGTCGCGTAGTCGCGACGGCGACCAGCGGCCGCCGGCAAGCGTCAATGCCGTGTGTCCGCCCGCGGACATCCCGAACATGCCGACGCGAGCGAAATCGATCCTCGATGTGAAGGCGGCCTCGCGAGACAACCGGTCGATGGCCCGCGAGACTTCGACGGGACGGCGCCGCCATGCGGGCGGGCCTGGTTCGCTCGGGTCGCTGGCGTTGTCCGCATGGTGTTCGGGGAATGCGACCGTGAATCCCGCATCGACAAGCGAATGCGCCAGCTCGAAGTGAACCCAGGGCGACCCCGGTGAACCATGCGAGATGACGACGAGGCGCGAGCGCGCGGCGGTGGGCGGCGCGTTCAAAGCGACGTCGAGCGAAAACTCGCTCCGACGCACGGCCGCAGGTAACGACCCCGTCGGATAGAACACGGTGACGACCCCCGACACATCGTTGGCCGGCAGTTCCATCATCCCCATGCCGGCCCGCGCCGATGCGGCCATCGCGAAAAGCAGCATCGCAAGCAGTCGCCGCATGGAACGTGTCTCCTTCATCGTTGCCCCAGCTTAGGACCTCGGTCCCCACGCCGCTTGAACGAAAAGGCTGCAACGCCAGCCGCTTCGTTCAAGCCGATTTGCCGCTCGACGCGAAGAATTCGCGGCACACCACAGGAGCGACAGCGTGAAAGTTCATTCCATCCGAGTCCGTGCCGGCGCCGCCATCCTGGCGCTTTTCGTCAGCGGCTGCATGACACCGCCCGCCAACCTCGATCTCGCGCTCGACAAGCCCACCGTCGCCGGCCTGTATCGCGTGGCATTGCAGCCCCCAGCGCAGATGCCGGGCGTGAACCAGATGCATAGCTGGAAAGTGACGCTGGCCACCGCGAAGGGCGCGCCCGTGCGGGGCGCGACCTTCGCCGTCGACGGCGGCATGCCGCAGCACGGCCACGGCCTGCCGACCCAGCCGCGCGTGACGCGCGAACTCGAAGCAGGCGTGCACCAACTCGAAGGCATGAAGTTCAGCATGACCGGATGGTGGGAAGTGAAGCTGGCCATCGATGGGCCCGCGGGTGCGGACAAGGTCACGTTCAACACGGTCGTCGGGCCGCCACCGCGTGCCGAGTCGCAGCGGCGCGACGCCTGGTCGGCGCGCGAGATCGAGACACTCGCGTCGATGCGGTTGAGCGAAGCCGGCGCGCTGCCCGCCGACCCTTCCAATGCGCACGAACGCAAGCCCGAAGCGGTGGCCCTCGGCCGCGCCCTCTTCCACGACAAGCGCCTGAGTCGCAACGGCGAAGTGGCCTGCGCGACATGCCACGCCGCCGACAAGCAGTTCCAGGACGACCGCGCGCTCGGTCAAGGTGTCGCCACCGGCCAGCGACGCACGATGCCGATCATGGGCGCGGCGCATTCGCCCTTCCTGTTCTGGGACGGACGCAAGGACAGCCTGTGGTCGCAGGCGCTCGGGCCGCTGGAAGACGCCGCGGAGCACGGCGGCAACCGCCTGCGCTTCGTCAAGCTGCTCGAATCGCACTACCGCGATGAGTACCAGGCCGTCTTCGGTCCCATGCCCCGCTTCCGCGACCTCCCGGACGATGCATCGCCCGTGGGGACGCACGAGGAACGCGCCGCGTGGACGGCACTTGCGCCCGCGAGGCGCGACCAGGTGAACCGCGCCTTTGCCAACATGGGCAAGGCGATCGCCGCGTTCGAGCGCGGCATCGCCTACGGCGAGTCCCGATTCGACCGGTATGCGCAGGCCATCGTTGCCGGCGATGCGCGCGGGCAGGAAGCGCTGACGCCGCAGGAGGTACGCGGCCTGCGCGTGTTCCTCACGACCGGTCAGTGCGCAACCTGCCACAACGGACCGCTCTTCACCGACCATGCATTTCACAACACGGGCGTGCCGCCGCTCGACAGCGCGCGGCCCGACCGCGGCCGTGCGGACGGGGTGAAGAAGCTGCTGCAGGACGTCTTCAACTGCCTCGGGCCCTATAGCGACGCGAAGCCGGAACACTGCGCCGAGCTGAAATTCGCGAATACGAACGATCCATCCCAGGTCGCCGCGTTTCGCACGCCGAGCCTGCGCAACGTGGCGGCGCGCGCGCCGTACATGCACGCCGGCCAGTTCGCGACGCTCGACCAGGTGGTCCAGCACTACGCCGCGTCGCCCAGGGCCGTGCTGGGCCACAGCGAACTGGCGCAGCCCGGCGAACGCCATGCCGAACGAGAGACGATCCGCCTGTCGCCCTCGGAAATGCGGGACGTCGCCGCCTTCCTCGGCGCCCTCACGGGTCCCGTCGCTCACGCGAAGTGAGACGGCTTGCCCGCGTTCGCCGAAGAGGCCCGCGCACTGAGCGGTCCGCTCATCTGCAAGGACGAAGGCGGCAAGCCGAACATCGTGCGCGCCGTCCTCGACAGATGCGCGGAATCGGAGAAGCCCGCAGCATGCGCGGCCACCGAGAGGTTTTCGCCCTGCATCAGCAGCGAGTAGACGTGCAAGAGCCTGCGCCACAGGACATAGGTGCGCAAGGGCATGCCGGTCTGCTCGACGAAGAGATGCCGGAAGCGCTCGGGCGACAAGTGGACGAGCCGCGAGACGTCGGCCAGGCCGACGGGTTGGTCCACGTGCCGACGGATGTGATCGACGACGGCGAGCACCCGCGGATCGGATGGCTCACGATGCGCCGTCCCCGAGATCTGCTCGACAAGCTGCATGCAAGCCACGCGCACGGCTTCAGCGTCGCGTTCCACGCGCCACGCCTGCGAGAGTCGCGCGGCGGCCAACTCGATCTCGCCGGCATCGAGCAATTCCAGCTCGCCTTCCATCCGTGACGACAGCGCCCTGCCCGCCGGGGTCTCGGGCTCGATGAAGAGCACGACGCTCATCTCGCAGGCCGTCACATCGATGGTGTGCGGCGCCTTCGATGGAATGAGTGCCGCGGCGCACGCATGCCATCGACCGTCGCGGCCCGAGCGCACGCGAAGGCCGTGCGGCAAACCGGTCGCGAGCTGGATCGCGTAATGGGAATGCTCGGCGATGGTGCCGCCACCGCCTTCGCCGAGAAAGCCGCACACGCCGGCCCAGGCGACGAAGTCGCCGCGATAGCGGCCAGGAGGCGCATTGGACATGGGGATGACGAACCGGCTCGGTGACGCGAGAGTCTACCGTCGGGCTCCAATGTGCGCCTTTCAGCTCTTCGACGCAAACGCCCTTCCCGACGAAAACCAGCACTGTCGGTTTCCTCCTACGCAAACGATGAGTTCCCGCTGGGTACCGTTCGGGACGGCAATCTCGCCGAACGAACCCGAACCTGCAGGATCCATGCCGAAGAACAAGCCCCCAGCCGCGACTCCGAAGAAGGCCGCGCCCGCCGCCGCTGCGCGCAACACCGACAGCGGACCCGCCCGCGTCGATCCCTCGGCACTCGACGATCTTCCCGCCCGGCGCGCCGCCGACGTCCAGGCGCTCGCCGCCGCGATGCCCGAGAACCCGAACAAGGCCGCCGAGCACGGTTTCGACAACGGCGTGAATCCGCCCCAGGGCGCGAGCGTCAGCCCGCCTTCGCGCCTGCCGGGCGGCAGCACGCTCACGGAAGAGCACGGCACCGAGAAAACCGGCAGCGCCGCCATCGACGGTCTCAACGCCACGATCGAGCCGCTCGACCGCGTGCGCGTCGACGCGACCGGGCGCCGCCTCACGACCAACCAGGGCGTGCCCATCGCGGACAACCAGAACTCGCTGAAGTTCGGCACGCGCGGCCCGGTTCTGCTGGAAGACTTCATCCTGCGCGAGAAGCTCACGCACTTCGACCACGAGCGCATCCCCGAGCGCATCGTGCATGCGCGCGGCTCGGCGGCGCACGGCTTCTTCGAGTGCTACGAGCCCCTCACCGACATCACCCGCGCCGCGCCGTTTCGCGAAGCGGGCAAGCGCACGCCGGTGTTCGTGCGCTTCTCCACCGTGCAGGGCGAGCGCGGCTCCAAGGACACCGCGCGCGACGTGCGCGGCTTCGCGGTGAAGTTCTACACCGACGAAGGCAACTGGGACCTCGTGGGCAACAACATGCCCGTGTTCTTCATCCAGGATGCGATGAAGTTCCCCGACCTCGTGCATGCGGTCAAGCCCGAACCGCACCACGGGATGCCGCAGGCGGGCAGCGCGCACGACACCTTCTGGGACTTCGTGTCGCTCATGCCCGAATCCACGCACATGCTGATGTGGGCGATGAGCGACCGCGCGATCCCGCGCAGCTACGCCACCATGCAGGGCTTCGGCGTGCATACCTTCCGGCTGGTGAACGACGCGGGCGAGTCGGTGTTCGTCAAGTTCCACTGGCTCCCCGTCGCGGGAACGCATTCGCTCGTGTGGGACGAAGCGGTGAAGATCTCCGGCGCCGACCCCGACTTCCACCGCCGCGACCTGTGGGAGCGCATCGAGGCGGGCAACTTCCCCGAGTACGAACTCGCGCTGCAGGTCTTCACCGAGGAGCAGGCGGACGGCTTCAGCTTCGACATCCTCGACGCCACGAAGCTCATCCCGGAAGAGCTCGTGCCGCTGCGCAAGGTGGGCCGCATGGTGCTCGACCGCAACCCCGACAACTTCTTCGCGGAGACCGAGCAGGTCGCGTACTGCACCGCGCACGTCGTGCCGGGCATCGACTTCTCCAACGATCCGCTGCTGGCCGGCCGCATCCACTCCTACGTCGACACGCAGATCTCGCGCCTGGGCGGCCCCAACTTCCACGAGATTCCGATCAACTCGCCCATCGCGCCCGTCCACAACAACCAGCGCGACGGCATGCACCGCCAGGCGATCCACCGCGGCCGCGTCTCGTACGAGCCGAACTCGCTCGCCGGCGGCTGCCCGTTCCAGGCCGGCGCGGCGCAGGGCTTCGTGAGCGTGCCGGCGCGCTTGCACGCGCAGGACGAGCAGGCGAAGGTGCGCGCTAAGCCGGAGAAGTTCGCCGACCACTACACGCAGGCCACGCTCTTCTTCGAAAGCCAGTCGCCCGTGGAGAAGGACCACATCGCCAACGCGTTCCGCTTCGAGCTGTCGAAGGTGACCGTGCCCGCGATCCGCGAGCGCATGGTCGCATCGCTGCGCAACGCGTCGGAAGAACTCGCGCAGAAGGTGGCGATGGGCCTCGGCATGGATCCGGTGCCCGCGCCGCTCACGCCCGCCTTGCCGAACCCGGCCGAGCCGGAAGTGAAGAAGTCGCCGGCGCTGTCGCTGCTCGCGCGGCCGGGCGACGGCTCGATCCGCGGACGCAAGATCGCGCTGCTCGTCGCGCCCGGCGTGGAGGGCGAATCCATCGCACGCATCCAGCTCGCGCTCGCCGAGCAGGGCGCGGTGGGCCGACTGGTCGGCCCGCGCATCGGCCCGATGAAGTCCACGAGCGGCGACCCGCTCGATGCGGATGCTTCGCTCGAGAACGAGCCGGGCTTCCTGTTCGACGGTCTCGTGCTGCCCGACGGCGACGAGGCCGTGGCCGCGCTCGCGCAGGACGGCCACACGATGGAATTCATCAAGGACCAGTTCCGCCACTGCAAGACGATCCTCGCGCTCGGCGCGTCGCGGCAGCTGCTCGCCAAGGCCGGCCTGCCGGCGGGCCCGCAGAAGAGCCAGGCCACCGGCGAGACGGGCCTGCTCTCGGCGGACGCCGCCGAGATCGAGACCGCCATTCCCGCCTTCATCGCGGCGCTGGCGAAACACCGCCACTTCGACCGCGAGACGGACCCGCCGAGGGTCTGAAGGACGAAGGTCACCTGGGGGGTTGCCGGGCAAGCTCGGGAAAAGGCAGAACCAAAGGGTTAAGCGAACTGCTTAACTCGACAGTCTGAACCCCCTACGCGAAATCGAGGCGCGGGCCGGACACTCGTTGTCATGGCGAAGATGGTCGACACGTTCTTTTTCTGGGCCCGCAAGACGACGGGCTCGGTGACGGATTTCCTCGCGTCGAACCTCGAACGTGACGACGCGCCGGGAGATGCAAGCCCGTCCACCGGCCTGATCTTCAAGCTCAGGCACTGGCCCGAGCTCCAGCCTTCGCAGCGCACGGCCAAAGTCCTGCGCCTGCTGTCGGTGATGAGCCACCGGCCGATCAACCGCCACTGGATGCTTGCGAACTCGCGCCTGTCGGCCCGCCAGGTCGACGAACTGCTGGCCCTGCTCGTCGCGCAGGAGGCGGTCGAGGTCGTGGACTCGGGCAAGTTCCGCGCGTCGCAACTCTGAGGCATCCCGCCTCGGCGCCCCGGGCTCAGAGCGCCGTGACGATTCCCTGCGACACGGGATCGAACTCCGGCAGCGTGCGGCACAGGCCCGCGTCGCTGCCCTGCGTGCCGTCGCAATGCCGCACCTCGTGCAGCCGCTGCCCGCCGTCGTGGCGGCGCAGGAACATCACCCCCGCGGCCTCCGACCACGATGACTCCACGAGCCGCAGCAGCCGAGGCGAGAGCTTGCCGTCGGTGGCGGTCTCGAGGAACAGCAGGATGCGCCGGTTGACCACGGGCGATGACGGCCCCGAGCCGTCGGGCCGGCGGCCTGCGTGCAGCACGATCGTCGTGAAAGGCGCGTTGTCGTCGAAGCGGCGTTCGTGACCGGCCAGAAAGGCCATGGCGCAGGCCGAGGATGCCTGGTGCGACGCCACCGTCGCGAGGCGATGCGCGCGGATCAGCGTGGCGAACTCGAACGCCGCGCCCACCGTGCCGCCGATGCAGCGGTCGAACACCACGCGCACGACGCCGGGGTTGTCGCGCAGCAGCTGGCGCAGTTGCACGGCATCGGCGTCGCCGATCGTGCCGCTCACGCGGATCTCCTCCGGACCCACGACGAGAACCGCCGCGCGGGCGGCGCTCGTCGGCAGCACGAGCGACAGCGCGAGCACGAGCGCGGCTGCCGAGGCGCACGACGATTTCCACATTTGCCGATTCTGCCCTGCCCGCGTCGCAACGTGCCCTAGACTGCACCGATGAATCACTCGGTGCCACTCATCACGACGCTCGCCGCCGGCTTCGGGTTGGCCCTGCTCCTCGGCTTCGTCGCCGCGCGCCTGAAGCTTCCCGCGCTCGTCGGCTATCTCGTCGCCGGCATCCTGATCGGGCCGAGCACGCCCGGCTTCGTCGCCGACGTGAAGATCGCCGCCGAACTGGCCGAAATCGGCGTGATGCTCCTGATGTTCGGGGTGGGCCTGCATTTCTCGCTCGACGACCTGTTGTCGGTGCGGCGCATCGCGCTGCCCGGCGCGGTGGTGCAGATGGCCGTCGCCACGGCCATGGGCGCCGCCGCGGCGCTGGCATGGGGCTGGAGCCTGGCCGCTGCCGTCGTGTTCGGACTCGCCTTGTCGGTGGCCAGCACGGTGGTGCTGCTGAAGGCGCTGGAGCGCGGGGGCGTACTGGAGACCGGCAACGGCCGCATCGCGGTGGGCTGGCTCGTGGTCGAAGACCTCGCGATGGTGCTGGTGCTGGTGTTGCTGCCGGCGCTCGGCGGCCTGATGGGAAGCGGGACGGCGACCGGCCCGTCGCAGACCGATCCCGCCGAGGTCGCGCTCACCCTCGGCAAGACGCTGCTGCAGGTCGCGGTGTTCATCGCCCTCATGCTGCTGGTGGGGCGGCGGCTTTTCCCGTGGCTGCTGTGGCAGGTCACGCGCACCGGTTCGCAGGAACTCTTCACGCTGTGCGTGGTGGCCGCCGCCGTGGGCATCGCCTTCGCGGCCTCGAAACTCTTCGGCGTGTCGTTCGCGCTGGGCGCGTTCTTCGCCGGCATGGTGCTGCGCGAATCGCAGTTCAGCCACCGCGCGGCCGAGGAGACGCTGCCGCTGCGCGATGCCTTCGCGGTCCTGTTCTTCGTCTCCGTCGGCATGCTGTTCGACCCGGCGGTGCTGCTGGAGCAGCCGCTGCGGGTGCTGGCCGTGGTCGCGATCATCGTGGTGGGCAAGTCGATCGCCGCCGCGGCGCTGGTGCTGCTGCTTCGTTATCCGCTCAACACGGCCCTGACCGTGTCCGCGAGCCTCGCGCAGATCGGCGAGTTCTCGTTCATCCTCGCCGGGCTGGGCGTCGCGCTCGGCATCCTGCCCGCCGCGGGGCAGAGCCTGATCCTCGCGGGGGCGCTGATTTCCATCGCGCTCAATCCGGTCCTGTTCGCCGCGATCGAGCCCTTCCAGCGCTGGCTGCGGGTGCGCTCGCAGTTCGCGCGCGACCTCGAGCGGCGCGACGACCCGCTCGCCGAGCTGCCGATGTCGACCGACCGCAAGTACCTGGCGAACCAGGTGGTGATCGTCGGCTACGGCCGCGTGGGCCGCGGCATCGCGGCGGCGCTGCACGCGCGCGGCATGCCCTTCGTCGTCGCCGACGAGAACCGCGAGGTGGTCGAGCGTCTGCGCGCGGAAGGCCGCGCGGCGGTCTTCGGCAACGCGGCCGACCCCGCCACGCTGATCCAGGCACACATCGCCGATGCGCGCATGCTGGTCATCGCGATTTCCCAGTCGATCGACGTGCGCGGCATGGTCGAGACCGCGCGCGCGCTCAACCCGGACATCGAAGTCGCGGTGCGCAGCCCCAACGAGGACGAGGCCGCGATGCTGGAGCGCGACAACACCGGCAAGGTGTTCGTCGGCGAGCTGGAGCTCGCGCGCGCGATGACGGCGCACGTGCTGGCGCGGGTGGGGTGAGGCGATGGCGTCCCGGCCTGCGCCGGTGACGTGCTAAGCCCGGTTCAGCCCGAGGTCCGCGGCGATGCGCATCAGCTCCGGCAGGTTGCGCGCGCCCAGCTTCGACAGCACGCGCCGCTTGTGGACCTCCACCGTGCGCGGACTGATGCCCAGCTGCTCGCCGATGGCGCGGTTGTCCACCCCGTCCACCACGAGCCGCAGCACCTCCCGCTCCCGCGCGGACAAGGCCATGCGCGCGGCGACGGGATCGACATTGCCCGCGGACGCCATGCTTCGCGCGAGCCCCTCGTCGATCGCGTGGACGAGGCGCTCGTCGTCGATCGGCTTTTCGAGGAAGTCGACCGCCTGCGCCTTGAACGCCGCGCGCGCCGCGTCGATGTCGCCATGGCCCGTGACGATGATCACCGGCAGCCGCGCGCCGAGTTGCGCGAGCCGCTGCTGCAGCGCAAGGCCGGACATGCCCGGCATGCGGATGTCCGCGATCACGACGCCGCGCCATTGCGCCGAAAGCGCGCCCAGGAAATCCTCGGCATTCGCGAACACGGCTGTCGCGTAGCCGCGCAGGCTGAGCACGAGCGAAAGCGCATCGCGCACGGCGGGGTCGTCCTCGACGATGAAGACGGTCTGCCGATGCGCCACCGCGCTCATCCGGCCCCTTCGAGCGGCAGCGTGAACATGAACCGGCCGCCCGGCCCCGGCTCCGCCCACAGGCGTCCCCCATGGGCATGCACGATGGTGCGGCTGAGCGCCAGGCCGATCCCCATCCCGCCGGGCTTGCCGGAGCGGCCGGCGTCGAACAGCGAATCGACTTCGCCGGGCGGCACGCCCGCGCCCGTGTCCGCCACCGTCACGAGCACGCGCGCGTGCGATGCATGCGCTTCGATCGAGACGCCGCGCGGCGGCGCGCCGCCGTTCGCGACGGCATCGATGCCGTTTTCCACGAGGTTGCGCAGCACCACCGCGATCTGCACCGGATCGACGCGCACCGGTTCCAGCCCGGGCTCGCACGACCAGCGCAACGACACGCCCGCCGCGTCGGCGCGCGGCCTCTGCTGCTCGACCACGTCGGCGAACAGGCGGTCGAGCGCGACGAATTCCAGCGATGCGGTCCGGTCGCGCAGGAAGCCGCGCAGGCGCCGGACCACCTGGCTCGCGCGGTTCGCCTCCGCCACCAGCTTGCTCGCCGTGTCCACGAGCGGCGCCGTTCCTTCGTCGTTGCCGAGCTTCGCGACCATCAGCTGGCAGGCGCGCGCATAGCCCGAGAGCGCGGCCAATGGCTGATTGAGCTCGTGCGCCAGCGCGGCGGCCACTTCGCCCGCGGCCGCGGCCCGCTGCGATTCGCGAAACCGCCGCTCGGCCGCTTCGCGCTCCTCGACCGTCGTGCCCAGCAGCAGCCCGGTGGCCGCGAGCGCGGCGACGAGCAGCTGGAACTCGAACACGGTGAGCGGGGTGGGGTCGCCCCACTGCAGCGCGAACATGATCAGCGCCTGCACCCAGCATGTGGCGACCGCCGCGCCGACGACGCCGAAACGCGCGGCCGCCCACACGACCGGCACGAACAGCAGGTAGAAGGTCTTGAATTGCTCCGCCGCGCCGCGCCCGAAGACGACTGCGATGGCGAGCGCCGCCGCGAGGATCGTCAGCCACCATTCCGCCGTGCGCGCCATCGCCGCGAGCCGCTCCCGCTGCCGGGGATCGGCCAGCGCGATCAGCAGGGGCAGCGTGACCAGCAGGCCGACGGCCTGCCCGATCCAGTCGCGGTACACCGCCGTCGCGAAGCGCCCGGGCTGCGTCGCGCCGACGCCGAGCCCCGCCACGTGCAGCGCGGCCGTGGCCAGCGAACCCACGACGATGGCGAGCACGAAGAGCCCGAAATCGCGGCGGCCTTCCAGCTGGCGCGCGGCGCCGAGCGCCCGCGCGAGCAGCGCGCCCGTGACGACGTAGCCGGCGGCGAGCCCCGCGCCCGAGAGAAGCGCGCCGGGCAGTTCGGATGCGGCGGGCCGCCCCACGAGCTCGGACGCCACCGGCGCGATCCACACGAGCCACCAGGCCGAGCGCGTCACGAGCAGCAGGCCGACCGCGAGCGCCGCCTGCGGATTCCACGGCGTCACGTTCACGCCGCGCATGGGATGGACGAAGCTGATCCAGTCGAGCGCGACGTACGCGGCGACGAACGCGACGGCCAGGCGCAGGCTCATCGACCGGTCCCAGACGAGTCGGGTGAGGCGCAAGGTCGGCTCGGGCTCGCTCGGCATGCGCCGATTGTCGCGTGCGCGCGCGCGCCAAAAAAAAGAGCCTCGCGAGAGGCTCCAACCTGGAGGAAATGAAGAGGGTTCATCCCGACAGGACGCCGCGGCTCGAGCGCGGCGCGAGGGTGGGATCAGTAGCGCAGTTCGGCGCGGCGGTTTTGCGACCACGCGGCTTCGGTGTGCGCCTCCATCGCCGGCTTTTCCTCCCCGAAGCTGATGGTCTCGATCTGGGCGGACTGCACGCCGAGCAGCTGGAGCGCGCGGCGCACGGCATCGGCGCGCTGGCTGCCGAGCGCGAGGTTGTACTCGCGGCCGCCCCGCTCGTCGGTGTGGCCCGCGATCGTGACGCGGCGGTCGCGGTGCGTGGCGAGCCAGCGGGCGTGCGCATCGAGCGCGGCCTGGAACTCGGCGCGGATCGTCGCGCTGTCGTAGTCGAAGTACACGATGCGCGAAGCCGACACGGGCGCGGCCGCGCTTGCCGCGGGCGGCGCCGCGCGCACGGGTGCGACCGCGCTTTGCGCCGTCGCGGGCGCGGACGGGGCCACGGTCGAGCGGGCCGTGGCGTCCACGGCCGGGGCGGACGGCTCCACGGGCTTGCTGGCGCACGCGACGAGCGAGCCGAGCACGAGCGCAATGGCGGCAATGCGAAGGGAAGCGGGATTGGGGCTCACGGAAATCACCTTGAGGGTCACTCGGACAACACAGCAAGCAGTTTGACAGCGCGACTCCGCAATCCGACCGATGCCGGCGCGGCCCAAGGGTTCGCCCTTACGCGCTGGCCTCAGGGCCGGGGGGCGCCGCGTAAGGGCGGACCCCGAGACGCAGAACCCTTGCGATGCGGGGCCGTCGAACGCCACTTTGTCCCTGCATGAATACATCGCGGCTTCGGCTCCGTTTTCTCGTTCCGCTTCTCGTCGCGCTGGCGGTGGCCGCCTGGTTCCGGGTACCGGCCGAAAACTGGAAAGGCGATCCTTCGACAGCGACGCCCCCGACCGCCCCCGCAGGCTCCGTGCCGGCGCGAACGGCGAGCGCCCTCGCGCACGACGATCCGGACACGCCCGAAGAACCCCCGCGCGGCCCCATGGGCTACGAGCCCCGGCTCGCGAGCGCGAACACCGACCTGTCCTTCGCGCGGCGCGCGGGGCTGCACACCGCGCCGAACCCGTTGCGCCTGACGGCGAGCGTCGCGGTCGCGATCGACGCGCAGTCGCGCGAGGTGCTGTATGCGCGCAACGAGCACGCGATCCTTCCGATCGCCTCGCTCACGAAACTGCTGACGGGCATGGTGCTGATCGATTCGCAAGTGCCGATGACCGAGCGGATCCGCATCGATGCCGCCGACATCGACACCCTTCGCCACAGCCGTTCGCGGCTGCGCGTCGGCACGACCCTGACACGCTCGCAGGCCTTGCGCCTCGCGCTGATGTCGAGCGAGAACCGGGCCGCGCATGCGCTCGCGCGCACGTTCCCCGGCGGCATGGACGCCTTCGTCGCGACCATGAACCGGAAGGCCGCCCAGCTCGGCATGCGGGACAGCCGCTTCGTCGACCCGACCGGACTGTCGAACGGCAACCGCGCGACGGGGCGCGACGTGGCGACGCTGGTCCTCGCGGCGTCGGCCTATCCCCTGCTCGGCGCCTATTCGACGACGCGGCAGCACGTGGCGGCGCTGGGCGGCCAGCGCCTGCAGTACGTCAACTCCAACCGGCTCGTCCGCCATGCCGGCTGGCCGATCGCCCTGCAGAAAACCGGCTACATCGTGGAGGCGGGCCAGTGCCTGGGCATGCTCACGCGCGCGGCGGGGCGCCCGGTGGCGCTCGTCCTGCTGGACGCCGGCAGCCTGAGGACGCGCGGGGAAGACGCACGCAAGCTCAGGCGGTGGGTGCGGCGCCTCATGCCGGCGCCTTCTTCGCCCGCGGCGGCTTCGGCGCCGGGTCGATAGGAATCGCCTGCCGCGCCGAGATGCGATCCACCAGCACGCGCATGTTCGACAGCGACGCGAGATGCATCGAGATCAGGTGGAGCTCGCCCGAACGGAACAGCGACAGGGCCGTCGCGTCCGGCAGGGCCAGCAGCTTCTTCTCGTCGACGACGAGCAGGCTGCCCACCGTGAACGTGCGCCCGTCGGTGAGGTCCGCGCGCGCGTTCATCTCGGTGAGCAGGCCCGACTGCTCCAGCCGCTGGCAGAAGTTCTCGGTGCGCAGGTATTCGCGCTGGTACTGCTGCAGGAAGTCGAGCGCGTTCTGCAGGAACGGCGTGTTCGCGCCCTTCTCGTCGAACAGCGCCTCGCCCTCCTTGTCGTTCAGGCCCTTGAAACCCTCGTCGATGCAGACGCCCAGCGACTGGCCCGGCAACTCCGCGAGGACGAAGGGATAGCGGCGCACGAATGCCGGGATGTAGCGGCCCAACCAGGCGCCCGCATCGTCCACGTACAGGTTCTCCCGGGCGCGCAGCCCGAGCATCACGACCGGCAGGATGCGGCTGCCGCTGCGCGTGAAGACGATCGCGTACTCCTTGCACGCCTCGTTGAACTCCACGCCCGCGACGTACAGCGAATTCGCCTTGGCGGCGAACGCGAAACTGTCGCTCGGCCGCACGCGGCGCCTGCGGTGCTTGTCGCGATCGAGCAGCACCGGTTTCTCGTAGTACATGTTCTCCGACATCCGCTTCGCTCCTCGTCCTCGTCCTCGTCGTCGATCTCGTCCGGATCCGTCAGTCGCCGCCCTTGGCGACCGGCGCCGCCAGCACCTTGTCGATGCGCTTGCCGTCGAGGTCCACCACCTCGAACTGCCAGTCGCCGCAGTCGATACGCTCGCCCACCTGGGGCAGCCGCCCGCTCACGGCCAGCAACAGGCCCGCGAGCGTGTTGTACCGCCCCTTGTCCTCTTCGGGCAAGTCCCGGATGGCGAGCCGCGCCTTCAGCTCCGACACGGGCATCACGCCATCGAGCAGCCACGAGCCGTCCGGCCGCGGCGTCGCCCAGGCTTCCAGGTGCGCGCCCGGACTCAGTTCGCCCGTGATGGCCTCCAGCAGGTCGTGCGGCGTCATCAGCCCCTGCACCACCCCGTATTCGTCGACCACGAAGACCATGCGCGCCGCGCGCAGGCGGAACTGCTCCAGCAGCTCCATCCCGGACAGGGTCTCGGGCACGAAGGTCGCCGGTTGCACGTGCGGCTCCACCGGCCCCGCCGCGCCGCCGGGGCCGAGCGACAGCAGTTTCGCGACGCTCACGACGCCCACCACGTCGTCGAGCGAGTTGCGGCAGACGGGATACCACGAGTGCGCCTCGCCCTGGCCGGCGCGCTGCAGGCATTCGGCCACCGTGAAACTGACGTCGAACCAGTTGAGGTCCGAGCGCGGCACCATCATGGAGGTGAGCGCGCGGTCGTCGAGGTGGAAGACGTTGCGCACCATCTGGTGCTCGTGCTGTTCGATCACGCCCGCGTCCACGCCCTCCTCGAGGCTGTGGACGATCTCCTCCTCGGTCATGCCGCGCGGCGTGGTGGTGTCGATGGCGAGCACCTTCAGCACGGCGCGCGTCGACGCCGACAGCAGCGTCACGAACGGCCCCGCGCCCCGGGCGACCCAGCCCATGGGCTTGGCGGCCCAGCGGGACACCACTTCGGGATACAGCTGGCCGATCCGCTTGGGGACGAGCTCGCCGAAGATGATGGTGACGTAGGTGATGCAGACGACGACGATGGTCGTCGCGACGATCGGCGCGGCCTTCTCGCCGAGGCCCACTTCCATGAGCCATGCCGCGAGGTCGTCGCTGAACGCGGCCTCGCCCACGATGCCGTTGAGCATGCCGATGGAGGTGATGCCGACCTGCACCGTCGACAGGAACGTGGTCGGATGCTCCATCAGCGCGAGCGCGGCCTGCGCGCCCTTGTCGCCGCCCTCGGCCATGGCGGCGAGGCGCGCCTTGCGGCTGGAAGCGAGTGCCATCTCCGACATGGCGAACAGGCCGTTGAGCAGCGTCAGCAGCGCGATCAGCAGGAAATCCATGGAGGGCGGGAGTGGGGGATGGCTGCACTGTACCCGACCGCGCCGCGCCCGCCGCCCCCGCGAAGGTCCCCGATAGACTGCTGCGCATGGCGACCTATCTGATCGGCGACGTGCAAGGCTGCGATGCGCCGCTGGCGCGGCTGCTGTCGCGCGTGGACTTCTCACCCAGCCGCGACACGCTTCATCTGCTCGGCGACCTGGTGAACCGCGGGCCCGACTCCGCGGGGGTGCTGCGCCGCCTCATGGGCTACGGCGCATCGGCCGTGTGCCTGCTCGGCAATCACGACCTGAGCCTGCTCGCGGTGGCGCACGGATACCGCGCGCCGCATCGCAACGACACGCTCGATGCGCTGCTGGATGCGCCCGACCGCGACGCGATGCTCGACTGGCTGCGCCACCGGCCGATGGCGGCCGAGGCGGGGCGCTGGCTGCTCCTGCACGGCGGCGCGCTGCCGCAGTGGGATCGTGCGAAAACCCTGGCGCTGGCGGCCGAGGTCGAGGCCGTGCTGCGCGGCCCGCACCTGCGCGACTTCCTGTCGACCATGTACGGCAACGAGCCTGCGCGGTGGGACGATTCGCTGACGGGCGCGGCACGGCTGCGAGTGATCGTGAACGCCCTCACCCGGCTGCGCTTCTGCGCGGCGGACGGAACGATGGAGCTGAAGGCGAGCGGCGGACGCGATGCGGCGCCGCCGGGGTTCATGCCGTGGTTCGACGTGCCGGGGCGCAGGACCGAGGGCGTGCCGATCGCATTCGGGCACTGGTCGCAACTCGGCTACCTGCGCCGGCCGGACCTGCTTTCACTGGACACGGGATGCGTATGGGGCGGCTGCCTGAGCGCCGTGTGCCTGGAGAGCGGCGAACTCGTGCAGGTCGAGTGCGAGCAGGCGCAGGCGCCCGGCGACTGAATCCGGAAGCCGGGCTTTTTTCAATCCGCCTTGAACAGTGCCGCCACCTTGCGCTTCGTCTTGATGTTCGCCGACACGCGGGCCGGCTTCTGCGCGGACTCCCACGCGGGCGGCGCTTCGGTCTGCGGCGCCTCGTAGGGCTTGTCGAAGAACGGATCGCGCGGCGCGGCCGGCGGGCGGTAGTCGCGATTCGCGTCGCGATATCCCTCGCGGCCACCCTCGCGTCCCTGCCGCGGCGGCACGGCGTCGAGCGCATCGCGCGGGTCGCCCGTCTCGCCGCGTTCGCGCCAGGTGCGGCGGCCGTCGTTGATGCGGCCACGCGGCCGGTCGTCGTCGAACTCCACCGGCTCGATCTCGATCTTGCGGCGCAGCAGCTTCTCGATGTCGGCCACGAGGCGCGCGTCGTTGGAGCCGCCGACCAGCGTCACCGCCAGGCCCGACGCGCCCGCGCGGCCGGTGCGGCCGATGCGGTGGACATAGTCCTCGGCGTTGAACGGCACGTCGTAGTTGAAGACCGCCGGCACGTCTTTGATGTCGAGGCCGCGCGCGGCGACGTCGGTCGCGACCAGCAGGTCCATCTCGCCGCGCTTGAACGCGTCGAGCGCCTTCAGCCGCTCGTCCTGGCTCTTGTCGCCGTGCATCGCCACGGCGCGCAGGCCCTCGCGCTCCAGCGTGCGCGCGAGCCGCGCGCAACCGAGCTTGCTGTTGACGAAGACGAAGGCTTGCGAGAGGCCGCGCTGGCGGATGATCTGCTTCAGCGCGCGGCGCTTGTCGTCCTCGGGCACGCTGAAGAAATGCTGCTCCACCGTCGACGCGGTCGTGTTGGGCCGCGCCACCTCGATCGTCACCGGGTCCTGGAGGTAGCTGTTGGCCAGCCGCTTGATCTCGGGCGAGAAGGTCGCGGAGAACAGCAGCGTGGTGCGCTGCTTGGGCAGGTACGACAGGATGCGCTGCAGGTCGGGCAGGAAACCGATGTCGAGCATGCGGTCGGCCTCGTCGAGCACCACGTATTCGACCTGGTTGAGCACCGCGTTCTTGGCCTCGATGTGATCGAGCAGGCGCCCCGGCGTCGCGACCAGCACCTCGACGCCGCGCTTGAGTTCGGCCGTCTGCGGCTTCATGTCCATGCCGCCGAACACCACCGCGCTGCGCAGGTTGGTGTACTTCGCATAGAGCTTCACCTGCTGCGCCACCTGGTCGGCCAGCTCGCGGGTGGGCAGCAGGACGAGGGCGCGCACCGGGTGCCGCGCGGGCGAGGTCGAGGCGTTCTCGTGCTTGAGCATGCGCTGCAGCAGGGGCAGCGTGAACGCCGCGGTCTTGCCGGTGCCGGTCTGCGCTGCGCCCATCACGTCGCGGCCGGCGAGCACCACGGGGATCGCCTGGGCCTGGATGGGGGTCATGGACTCGTAACCCATCTCGGCAACCGCCCGCGACAGCGGTTCGGCCAGGGAGAGCTTCGAGAACGCCAGCGGCTCAGCCACCGGAGGGTTGGGAAGGGATGCGGTCATAGATCAACCGGCGATTGTCGCATCCCCGCAGGAACCGTGCCGCAAGGGTGCGTCGTCCCCGCGGCGGCGGGGACGACGGCCTCAGAGAGTCCGCGCGCTGAACGTGTCGCAGGACTTCACGCTGCCCGTCTTCATTCCCGTGGCGAACCACCGCTGGCGCTGGGCGCTGCTGCCGTGCGTGAAGCTCTCGGGCACGACCGCGCGGCCCGCGTTCTTCTGCAGCGCATCGTCGCCGATCTTCGCGGCGGCGTTCATCGCTTCCTCGATGTCGCCCTGCTCCAGGATCTGGCGCTGGTTCTGCGCATGGTGCGCCCACACGCCGGCAAAACAGTCGGCCTGCAGCTCGAGCCGCACGCTCATCTCGTTGGCCTGGCCATTGCCGCGCGCACGGTACTGCTCCACCTTCTGCGTGATGCCCAGCTGGTTCTGCACATGGTGGCCCACCTCGTGCGCGATCACGTACGCCTGCGCGAAGTCGCCGGGCGCGCCCATCCGGGTCTTGAGCGTCTCGTAGAAGTTCAGGTCGATGTAGACCTTCTCGTCGGCCGGGCAGTAGAACGGACCCATGGCGGACTGGCCGGTGCCGCACGCCGTGCCGACCGCGCCGCGGAAGAGCACGAGCTTCGGGTCGCGGTAGGTCGCGCCGCCCTGGCTGAATTGCTGCTTCCACACGTCTTCGGTGTCGGCCAGCACGGTGGAGACGAATCTCGCCATCGGGTCGTTGGCGGGCGGCGCCTGCGCCGGGCCCTGCTGCTGGACGGTGGGCGCCCCCCCCGCCGGTCAGGATGCCGAGGATCGTGAGCGGATTGACGCCGAAGATGGCGCCGCCCACCAGGGCCAGCACGATGGTGCCGATGCCGATGCTGCGCCCGCCGAGGCCGAAGCCGCCGCCTCCGCCCCCGCCGCTGCGCATGTCCTCGACGTTGTTTGATTGCCGATTGCCTTCCCACCGCATGCTCTTCTCCTGATGATTTAAAGTCCGCCCATGGCAAATCCCGTGGAACGCTGCGTGCTGGTGACGGGATTCGACCCCTTCGGAGGCGCCGACGTCAACCCCAGCTGGCAAGCGGTGCAAGCCCTTCACGGCCAGAGCATTCTCGGCCACCGGATCGTCGGCGCTCAGCTTCCCACCGTTTTCGTCCAATCCCTGCAAGTGTTGCGCGATTTGTTGCGAAGGCATCGTCCGACGCTCGTCATCGCCACCGGACAGGCGGCGGGCCGCGCCGCGGTGTCGCTCGAGCGCATCGCGATCAACGTGAACGACGCCCGCATCGCCGACAACCTGGGCGCCCGGCCCATCGACACGCCGGTCATCCCGGGCGGACCCGACGGCTATTTCACCAAGCTGCCCATCAAGGCGATGCTCAAGGCGCTGCTCGAGCGCGGCATCAACGGCGAGGTGTCCCAGACGGCGGGCACTTTCGTCTGCAACCAGGTGTTCTACGGCCTCATGCACGAGCTCGCCAGCGAGCCCGCGCTGCGCGACACGCGCGGCGGCCTGATCCACGTGCCCTGGCTGCCCGAGCAGGGCCAGCCCTCGATGCGCCTCGACGAACTGGTGGACGGGCTCAAGGTCTGCATCGAGGTCGCGCTCACCACCGAGCGCGACATTCGCAAGGAAGCCGGCGCGATCAGCTGACCCGGCGCCGCCGGAGGCCCTTGTCCCTTGCCCTGCATGGACACGCACCGCGCCCTAGAATCGACCGGTGTCCATCCTGAACGCCGACCTCCATTGCCATTCGGTGGTCTCCGACGGCACGCTCGTGCCCGAGGACCTGGCGGCCCGCGCGGCCGCCAACGGCGTCGAGCTGTGGGCGCTGACCGACCACGACGAGATCGGCGGCCAGCACCGCGCCGCCGCGGCCGCGCGCGCGAACGGCATGAAATACCTCACCGGCACCGAGATCTCGGTCACCTTCGCGGGCGAGACGGTCCACATCGTCGGGCTCGGCTTCGACCCGGACGACGAGGACATGCAACGCGGCCTCGTGCGAACGCGAGGCGGACGCGGGGCGCGCGCGCTCGAGATCGCCGAGGGGCTGGCGAAGGTGGGCATCCAGGGCGCCTACGAGGGCGCGCTGAAGTACGTGGGCAACCCCGAGCTGATCTCGCGCACGCACTTCGGCCGCTACCTGGTCGAGGCGGGCGTGTGCAAGGACACCAACGAAGTCTTTCGCCACTACCTCACCGACGGCAAGCCGGGCTTCGTGCCGCACCGCTGGGCCTCGCTCGGCGACGCCGTGCGCTGGATCGCCGATGCGGGCGGGCTGGCCGTCATCGCGCACCCGGCCCGCTACAAGTTCACCGCGAACGAGGAGTACGCGCTGTTTTCCGAGTTCAAGGCGCACGGCGGGCGCGGCGTGGAGGTCGTGACCGGCAGCCACACCCCCGCCGAGTACGTGAAGTACGCCGACGTGGCCAAGGAGTTCGGCCTGGCCGCCTCGCGCGGCAGCGACTTCCACAGCCCCGACGAGAGCCATACCGACCTCGGCCAGCTGCCCTACCTGCCGGGCGAACTCACGCCGGTGTGGGAGCTGCTGGCCGATCGCATCCGGTGAAGCCGGGCAAGGCACTGGCCGGCATCGCGCTGGCGATCGCGGCATGCGCGTGCTTCTCGACGCTCGACACCACCACGAAGTACATCAGCGCCGCCGTGCCGCTGCTGATGGCGCTATGGTTCCGCTATGCCTTCCAGGCCATCGCAACGACAGTCGCGGTCATGCCGGTGCGCGGCTTCGCGGTGTGGCGCACGCGGCAGTTGCCGCTGCAGCTGCTGCGCGGGCTGCTTCTGCTCACGAGCAGCTTCGTCGCATTCACCAGCCTGCGGTACATGCCCGTTGGCGAGTTCACGGCCATCGTGATGATCTCGCCGCTGTTCATCACCTTCCTCGCCGCCACGGTGCTGAAGGAGCGCGTGTCGCCGCTGCGCTGGACGCTGGTGGCCGGCGGCTTCGCCGGCGCGCTGCTGATCATCCGTCCCGGCGACGAGGCTTTCACCGCGGCGAGCCTTCTGCCGCTGTGCGTGGTCTTGTCCAACGCATTCTTCCACATCGTCACGACCCGGCTCGCGCGCACCGAGGACCCGGTGACGATGCACCTGTACACGGGCTGGGTGGGCACCATCGTCTCGGCCATCGCGCTGCCCTTCGTGTGGCAGTGGCTGCCCGACTGGCGCCTGTGGGCGCTGCTGTGCTTCATGGGCGCGGCCGCGGCCATCGGCCACTTCTTCCTGATCCTGGCCTACCACCGCGCGCCGGCTTCCACCCTCACGCCGTTCATGTACAGCCAGATCGGGTTCGGCATGCTCGGCGGCTTCCTGATCTTCGGGCACGTGCCCGACGTGCCGTCGGTCGCGGGCATCGTGCTCATCGCGGCCTGCGGCGCGGCGAGCGCGTGGCTCACCGTGCGGGAACGGGCCTGACCCGATCGGACGACCATGGCGCAGTACTTCGAACTCCACCCCGACAACCCGCAGCCGCGCCTGCTGAAGCAGGCCGCCGCGCTCCTCCAGAAGGGCGGCGTGCTCGCGGTGCCCACCGACTCCAGCTACGCGGTCGCCTGCCACCTCGACGACAAGGCCGCTGCCGACCGCCTGCGGCAGATCCGCAAGGTGGACGAGAAGCACCACCTCACGCTGCTGTGCCGCGACCTGAGCGAACTCGCGAACTACGCGCGCGTGGACAACAAGCAGTACCGACTGCTCAAGTCCGCGACGCCGGGCCCCTACACGTTCATCCTGGAAGCGACGCGCGAAGTGCCGCGGCGCGTGAGCCATCCGCAGCGCAAGACCATCGGCCTGCGGGTGCCCGACCACCGCATCCTGCAGGAACTGCTCGCGATCCACGGCGAGCCCCTGCTCGCCACGACGCTGATCGATCCCCACGGCGACACCGAGCCGCTGAACGACCCCGAGGAGATCCGCAACCGCTTCCAGAACCAGCTGGCGGGCGTGATCGGCTCCGGCCCCTGCCCCGACGAGCCCACCACGGTGATCGACCTCACGCCGATGGGCGCGGGCGGCGACGCCGTGCTGGTGCGGCAAGGCCGCGGCGACTGGGCGGCGCTGGGTTTGTGAGCGCCCCGAGGCCGAAGCGGTCGACCTGAGACAATCGGCCGTGGACTTCAACAACCTCATCCAGACCGTCCTGATCTACGCGCTGCCCGTGCTCTTCGCGATCACGGTCCACGAGGCGGCGCACGGCTACGTCGCGCGGTACCTGGGCGACAACACCGCCTGGTCGCTCGGCCGCGTCACGCTCAACCCGCTCAAGCACATCGACCCGCTCGGCACGATCCTCATGCCGCTGATGCTGTACTTCGCGACCTCCGGCGCATTCCTCTTCGGCTATGCGAAGCCGGTGCCGGTCGACTTCTCGCGCCTGCGCAAGCCGCGGCGCGACATGATCTGGGTCGCGCTCGCGGGGCCGGCTTCGAACTTCATCCAGGCCATCCTTTGGGCGATCGCGTTCGCGGCGCTCGTGGGCTTCGGCGTGAACGAACGCTTCTTCCTCGACATGGCGAAGGCCGGCGTGCTGGTCAACCTCGTCATGTGGGCGTTCAACCTGTTCCCCCTGCCGCCGCTCGACGGCGGCCGCATCCTCGCCGGCCTGCTGCCGCCGCGGCTGGCCTATTCGTTCGGCCGCATCGAACCCTGGGGCTTCTTCATCGTGCTCGGCCTGGTGCTGGTCGGCGTCGTCGGGACGTACTGGCTGCGCCCCCTCATCGAACTCGGCTACCGGGTGCTGCGCCTGCTGCTCGCGCCGCTGCAATTCCTCTTCTCGTGACATGAGCGCCACCGCACCGCAAGTCGTCCGCTTCCTCACCGGCATCACCACGACCGGTACGCCGCATCTCGGCAACTACGTCGGCGCGATCCGGCCCGCCGTTCAGGCGAGCCGCCGCGCGGGCGCCGAGAACTTCTACTTCCTCGCGGACTACCACGCGCTCATCAAGTGCGACGAGCCCGCGCGCATCCAGCGCTCCACGCTCGAGATCGCGGCCTGCTGGCTTGCGGCGGGGCTCGATCCGGACCGGGTGTTCTTCTATCGCCAGTCCGACATCCCCGAAATCCCCGAGCTCACCTGGCTGCTCACCTGCGTCACGGGCAAGGGCGTGCTCAATCGCGCGCATGCGTACAAGGCGCAGGTGGACAAGAACACCGCCGCCTCGGTCGACGTCGATACCGACGTGACCGCCGGCCTCTTCATGTACCCCGTGCTGATGGCCGCGGACATCCTGATGTTCAAGTCGCACAAGATCCCGGTGGGCCGCGACCAGGTGCAGCACATCGAGATGGCGCGCGACATGGCGGCGAGCTTCAACCATCTGTACGGCGAACACCTCGTACTGCCCGAGGCGCAGGTCGACGAGAGCGTGGCGCTGCTGCCCGGCCTCGACGGCCGCAAGATGAGCAAGAGCTACGACAACGTCATCGCGCTGTTCGGCCCGCGCGAGCAGGTGAGGAAGCAGATCTTCTCGATCGTCACCGACTCCCGCGCGCCCGGCGAGCCCAAGGACACCGAAGGCTCCGCGCTGTTCCAGATCTACCAGGCCTTCGCCTCCGAGGACGACACGCGCAAGCTGCGGCAGGCGTATGCCGACGGCATCGCGTGGAGCGACGCCAAGCAGCTTCTCTTCGAGCGCATCGACGCCGAGATCGGGCCCATGCGCGAGAAGTACGAGCATCTGGTCGCGCATCCGCAGGAACTGGAACAGATCCTGCGCGCCGGCGCGGAGAAGGCGCGCACGCGCGCCACGCCGTTCATGGGCGAGCTGCGGCAGGCGGTCGGCCTGCGCAACCTGGCCACCCTGCCGGCTGCGGCCGGCAAGGCGAAAGCGGCGAAGACGGCGCTGCCCTCGTTCAAGCAGTACCGCGAGGCGGACGGCCGGTTCTACTTCAAGTTCGTCGATCCTCAGGGGAAAGTGTTGCTCCAGAGCAAGGCTTTCGGCACGCCGCGCGAAGCCGGCGAAACGATCGCGCGCCTCAAGGCTAGCCCGAGTTCGCTACACTCCGAGGTGATGCTTGAACCTTTGGATTCGACTTTGCTTGCTGAAGCCTCGCAAGGCTTACAGATGCTGACAGGTGGAGACTAACCTCGGGATGTAGAGCATTCGACGTCGTTGCGAACGGCGTTATCCTCGACCCATGGATGGATCCCCCAAGAACATGACACTTTACGTCATCGACGACCACCCCCTCATGCGCGAGGCCGTGGTCATGCTGCTGCGCCGCATGCGCCCGGGCGCCAACGTGGTTGAGCTCGACCGCATGGGCGGTATCGAAAACGCCGTCAAGCAGCACGGCATGCCCGACCTGATCTGCCTCGACCTGAAACTGCCCGACACCACGGGCACCTCGGGCGTGATCGAGCTGAAGAAGCGCTTTCCCGAGTCCCCGCTCGCGGTCCTGTCCGCCTCGCCCGCGGCCGACGCCGAGGAGCAGTGCATCGAGGCCGGCGCCGACATCTACATCGAGAAGTCGTCCGGCGCGCTCGAAATCGGCAACGCCCTGCGCGCGCTGATGACGGCCGACGGCAAGTTCGAGGAACTCGCCCCGACCGACAACAAGCTCTCGAAGCGCCAGAAGCAGCTGATCGTCATGCTCGACCGCGGCCTCTCCAACCGCGAGATCGCGGACGAGCTGGGCATCAGCGAGCACACGGTCAAGGTCCACCTGTGGCGCCTCTTCCGCCGCCTGGGCGTGAAGAGCCGCACGCAGACGATCCACTTCGCGCGCACGCACGGCTTGCTGGCGAGCTGAGCCTTCGAGAGCCGGCGCCGTCGTGGCGTCGTCGGGACCCGCTCCTGCCGCGCGGCGTCCTTTCCGCTCCCGGCCCGATTCTTTCTTGGCCGCGTTCGCCATGCACGGCGCATGGAGGCTTTGCAGGGGCTCCAGGACTGTATGCGGAGACCTATCAAAATGATAGGATTCGCTCAGTGGCGCAACCCTCTCTCCGGCAGCTCGAGCGGCACATCCGGTCCTGCGCCGGCGACACGTCGAACATCGTCTGGCTCCCGCATTCCGAGCAACGAATGCGCCAGCGCAAAGTCACACGGGCGATGGCGCTCGACGTTCTCCGGCAAGGCATCCTCAGCCGACCGCCCGAGCCCGAGATGCGGGCGACCGGGCTGCGCTGCTCGATGACCCGTTTCGTTGCGGGTATTCAAGTCGTTGTCGTCGTCTACGTGGAACACCCCGCGCCGGACCTCACGATCGTGACCGTCATTGACGTGAATGGAGATTGACGATGTACCACTACACCGATGGAGGCCTGAAGAATGTCTGGCTCGCCAACGGCTACGCGCTGCGCAAGACGCCGCATGGCGACGGCGTGGCAGTCCACGACATCGATGGCCTGACGCGCGCGATCTGCCTGGCGCTGACCAAGAAGCCGGCGCTGCTGTCGGGCGTCGAGTTTCGGTACCTGCGGTCCGCCATGCTGCTTTCCCAGCCTGCGCTCGGAAAGATGATCGGCTCGGACGCCCAGTCCGTTGCCCGTTGGGAGAAAACCGGCAAGGTCCCGAAGTGGGCCAACAAGCTGGTTCGGCTCATCTACCTGGCACACGCCGACGGCGACGCGACGATTCGCCAGGCCGTCGAGCGGCTTTGCACCGTCGAGCGCCTCGTCAAGCAGCGCATCGTCGTGCAGGAATCCCGCCGAGGCTGGAAACCTGAAATCGTCGAGGAGGACGCGCAGCCGCACCTGGAGACGAACGCGTAGATCCTCGGCGCTTCGCGGGTCGCTGCCCGCCTACCGCGCCACCATCTGCGCCACCGAAGCCACCGCCCGCTCGGCCGCCGCCACCGGGTCGGTGGGCTGCAGCTCCAGCCGGAACACCGTCCCCCGCCCCGGCCGCGACGCCAGCGACAAGGGGTGGCCGAGGATCTGCGTGAGACGCGCCACGATGTAGAGGCCGAGCCCGAAGCCGTCTTCGGTGCCGGGGTGCGTCGGGACCTTGTAGAACTCGCGGAAGATCTCGCGCTGGTGCACGGGTGCGATGCCCAGCCCCGTGTCCCACACCTCGATGCGCCGCGCCCCGTGCGTGAAGCGCGTGCCGACCAGCACGCCGCCGTGCTGCGTGTACTTGATCGCGTTCGAGATGAGGTTGCCCACCACGCGATGCAGCAGGATGGGGTCGGACACGACGGTGCCGGGCCGCACATGCATGCGCAGCCGCAAGCCCTTCGCCTCGGCAAGCGGCCGGTACTGCACCTCCAGTTCGTGCATCAGCCGCTGCAGGTCGACCACCGCGATGTTGAGCTTGATCTTGCCGGAGTCGAGCCGCGCAAGGTCGAACAGCGAATCGAACAATCGGTTCACGGCCTTCGTCGACTCCACGATCTTCGGCGCAATCTCGTGGACCAGCTCGGGCTCGGCGCCGAGCCAGTCGGCGTAGAGGCCGAGCGCATGCACCGGCTGGCGGATGTCGTGCGCCGCGCTCGCGAGAAAGCGGTTCTTGATTTCCACCGCGTCGAGCGCCGCCTGGGTCTGGCGCGTCAGCGATTCGATGAGCTGGTTGTTGCGGTACTGCAGCTCGTAGTTCTTGCGGTGCGTGACGTGCAGCCGCATGCCCGCCTGCCGCAGCACCAGCCAGAAGATCACGAGCAGCGCGACGATCCACCAGTGGTAGGTGGGACCCTGCAGGCCAAGCTCGACCACGATGCGCCAGCCCATCACCGCCAGCGCCGTGACGGCCAGCGTGTTCAGGTAGCCCTGCATCGTGCGCAGGTGGCTCGACAGGCTGTTGATGGAGAACATCGCGAGCCCCGCCATCATGAGCCAGCAGATGAACTGGTTGGAGAGCGAGGAGCGGTCGAAGTACAGGAACGTGGCCAGGCCCCAGACGAACGCGCTGACCGTCCAGACGTGCCGCCACTTGCCGAAGAACGCGACATGCTCCACGGCGCCGCGGCGCTGCACCTCGCGCGAGTACACGTGCAAGGCCCACAGCCGCCCGATGGCCGCCGCGACCGCCAGCGCGGCCCAGCCCAGCAACAGCGGCCAGGCGCGCTTGTCCCAGAGCACGCCCACGATCAGCGGGATGAGCACCGCGCCGATGGCCTGCGTCGTGCGCTGCGTCCGCATCAGGCTGCGAACGAGCTCGCCTTCCACCCATGTGGCCTCGGCGGGCGTGGCGACGGAAGGCGGGGTCTCGAGCTTCATGGCGTCGCCGGCACGAAGCGCGGACCGTGGGGGCTGTTCATGGCCGAAAGTGTAATAAGGGGGCACTTCACGAAGTCCCACACCGCTATCGGCCCCGTCCTACACGACCGTGACGCGACGGGGCACAGACTCTGCCGTTGCGCTGCCTGCATTCGCGAATGGACCCCGGGCCCCGCACCCCAGTGAACTGTTCACTCAACCGCAAGAGGAAAATATGGATTCGTGCGTATTCCACCCGATGACGGGCACGATTCCACGCTGATGGCGGGCGCTGTTCCAGCCGATGGCGGGCGGCGTTCCATGCGATCGCGGGCAGCGTTCCATGCTGATGGCGGGCACGATTCCAT
>NZ_JBFWNP010000008.1:0-119975 GCF_050250995.1 Ramlibacter sp. | reverse complement strand
ACGATTCCACCGTCACTCCGGGCCACGCGCGACTGCCCACCATCACGGCGGAACGTTGCCCGCGATCACGATGGAACGCTGCCCGCCATCGCGTGGAATGGGTGCCCGCGATCAGTGGAATAGGCAGATTCGCAAACCGGCACCCACACCATCGAGACCAAGCCCGCCGTCAAGAAGTCCCTGCGGGGCTTCGCGGCCATGGACCCGCAACGCCAGCGCGAGATCGCCAGCCTCGGCGGCCGCGCGGCACACCAGAGCGGCCACGCCCACGAGTTCACCAGCGAGGAAGCGCGTGCCGCCGGCAAGAAGCGCCATGCCCGCGCCTCCGACGCAACGGCCGGCTCCACCGCCGCCGCCGAAAGCCGCGCCTCGTAGGCGTTCCCTGCACGGCTGTAGGACGCTGCGGGCCACGCCCGGACCCTGCCGACTACAGCCGCTGCACCTCCCGGCTCCTACGATGGCGCAATGCCTTCGACTCCGGACCGCCCTCCTTCCCTCGCCGAAGCCAGCCGCGCCCTGTGGCTTGCGACGCTCGCGCTCATGACCGCGTTCATGCAGACGCAGGCGCCGGCGCACCGCTACCTTCTGGCCCGCCGCATCGCGCGCAACTTCGACACGTTGCACCGGCAGGAATGCTTCAGCGCGGTCAACCGCCAGAGCTTCGGGCGCATGCGCATCCGCTGGAACGACAAGGCAGACCGCCTGAAGGTCGCCTCGGCATAGTCCCAGCCCGTGGGGCGGCTCTGCCTTGCACAGGGTGTGTGCGCGCGCACCTACACCCCCGCGCCCCGGAGTCCGACAGGGCACGCGAACGAACATTCGCAAACTTGTCGAAACATCCGCATGCACATGGCAGACAAGGCAAAAAAATCAGGGACGACTTCGCCGGGCCTCGCGAAAGGCTCCACGCGCGCCGTATGGAAGGGCGCGATCACGTTCGGCCTCGTCCACATTCCGATCGCCCTGCATTCGGCCACGGCCGAATCCGACCTGAATTTCGACTGGCTCGACAAGCGCACCGGCGATCCGGTGGGCTACAAGCGCATCAACAAGCGCACGGGCAAGGAGATCGAGTCCGAGAACATCGTCAAGGGCCTGGAATACCAGAAGGGCGAATACGTCACGCTGACGGGCGAGGAAATCGCCGAGGCGTATCCGCGAACGACGCAGACCATCGACATCGAGGCCTTCGTCGACATCGACGAGGTGCCCTTCGTTTACCTCGAAAAGCCCTACTACACCTCGCCGATCATGAAAGGCGGGAAGGTGTACGCGCTGCTGCGCGAGGCGCTCGTGCAGACGGGCAAGGCCGGCATCGCGCGCGTGGTCATCCACACCAAGCAGCACCTGGCCATCCTCGTGCCCTGCGGCCCGGCGCTCGTGCTCAACCTCATGCGCTGGGGCGACGAAGTGCGGACCTGGGACGACCTGGACCTGCCACCGGCGAATGCGAAATCGGCGGGCCTGCGCGAGAACGAACTGAAGATGGCGAAACAGCTGATCGGCGACATGGCCGGCCACTGGAAGGCGGACGAATACCGCGACTCCTTCCACGACGCGATCATGAAGCTGGTGGACGCAAAGGCCAGGGCCGGCGACTCGCAGGAGGCCGTGCGCCTCGAAGATGCGCCGCAGGCCGCAGGCGCCGACGTGATCGACCTGACCGAGCTGCTCAAGCGCAGCCTGCAGGGCGGCCGCGCGTCCGGGAAGGACGAAGGCGGTCCCGCGCGAAAGGCCGTCGCGAAATCGACCGGCCCCGCGAAGAAGGCCGCGACTCGCGAGCGCGCGGTGGCCTCGGCGGGCCGCAAGACCGCGGCCCGAAGGAAGCCCGCCGCGAAAGCGGCGTCCAAGACGAAGCGAGCGGCTTGAAGCCGGGAGAGCCCCATGCACCCCTGGATCTATCTCGCCCTCTGGATACTGGTCGCGCTGACGGTGGCGGCCTTCGTCTCGGCCTGGGCCGCGAAGCAGCTGCGCCTGCGCAACGTGCGCCGCCAGCAGGCCGTGCTGATGTTCGATGCGCTGGAGCGCTATGGCGCGTGGATGGCGCAGCAGCGCCACGCGCCCACCTACGAGGGCGAGACGCCCGAGGCGGCGGAGGCGCTCGACGAAGCCTGCACGTTGCGCGTGGGCTGGTTCCCCGAGCTCGCGACCGACATGGCGGAGCTGCTGGGCGTGCACAACCGCATGCTGCATTTCCTGGCCGCGCAGCATGCGCTGCGGCAGCGCGATGCCGAGCGCTGGCTCGAGACCGACCACGACGGCCGCTTCCTCTCGCTGTGGCGCCAGCACATGGTGGTGATGCAGACGCTGCAGGCCAAGCTGTCGATCATGGGCAGCATCGCGCCGCCCAGCGGCGGCATGATCGCGCCGGCGCGCTACATGGAGGCGTGAGGCGCGCGCGGCCTACTGCTCCGCGAATGCCCGCTCGATCACGAAGTCGCCCGGCTTCGTGGTGTTGCCCTCGTTGAAGCCCTGCGCCTCCAGCATGTGCTTCAGGTCCTTGAGCATGCCGGGGCTGCCGCAGATCATCACGCGGTCGTCCTTCGGGTTCAGCGGCGGCATGCCGAGGTCGCCGAAGAGTTTGCCGTTGCCGATCAGCTGGGTGATGCGTCCCATGTTGCGGTACTGCTCGCGCGTCACCGTGGGGTAGTAGCGCAGCTTGCTCGTCACGAGGTCGCCGAGGAATTCGTGCCGGGGCAGGTGATCGACGAGCAGGTCGTGATACGCGAGTTCGTCCTTCTGCCGCACGCCGTGGACCAGGATGATCTGGTCGAATTTCTCGTAGGTCTCGGGGTCGCGCACGATGCTCATGAAGGGCGCGAGCCCGGTGCCCGTGGACAGCAGGTAGAGATGCTTGCCGGGCAGCAGGTAGTCGATCAGCAGCGTGCCGGTGGGCTTCTTGCCGACGATGACGGTGTCGCCGGGCTGGATGTGCTGCAGCCTCGAGGTGAGCGGGCCGTTGGGCACCTTGATCGACAGGAACTCGAGGTGCTCCTCGTAGTTCGCGCTCACGATGCTGTAGGCGCGCAGCAGCGGCTTGCCGTCGGGCTTGCGCAGGCCGATCATCGTGAAATGGCCATTCGAGAACCGCAAGGCCGGATCGCGCGTGGTCGTGAACGTGAACAGCTTGTCCGTCCAGTGGTGGACGGAAAGAACCTTCTCTTCGAGGAATGCACTCATTCGGTCGATTTTATCGGCCGCGTTATTACCTTTCGTTCGAAGCCGAATTGCACGGGCGAACGGGAGGGAACGGGTGGGAACGGGAAGGTCAGCGTCCGAGATCCCTCGCCGTCACGCCGGCGATGCCCCAGTTGTCCTTGGGCAGTTCGGTGATGAGCACGCGGATCGTTTCCTTCGGCGCGCCGGTCGCCTCGACGAGGGCCGCGGTCACCTTCTCGATCACGGCCTTCTTCTGTTCGGCCGTGCGGCCCTCGATCATCTGGATGTTGGCGATGGGCATGGCTTGCCTCAATAAATCGATCCGGTCAGAATAATCGATTTAAACTGGACGAGCAACCGGCCGCCGTGGCCGAGCGCGCCCTCTTCCTGGAGCCACGACCGATGCCCTCGCACGCCAAGCGCCTCACGAATCATCTTATCGCCGCCGTGCTGCTCGGCGCGGCCCTGCTGCCCGGCGCGTTCGCGCAGGCCTACCCCGACCGGCCCGTGACCATCGTCGTGCCCTTCCCGCCCGGCGGCTCGATGGATGCGCTGGCGCGCATCGCGGGCCAGAAGCTCTCGGCCACCTGGGGCAAGCCCGTCGTCGTCGACAACCGCGCCGGCGCGGGCGGCATGATCGGCGCGCAGCGCGTGAAGGGTTCGCCCGCCGACGGCTACACGCTGCTGCTCACCAACTCGGCGCTGATCCAGAACGTGGTCGGCGCGGGCGCGGCGAACGCGCCCTACGACCCGATCAAGGACTTCCAGCCCGTCATGCACATGACGCTCGCGCCGGTGGTCTATGCGATCAACCCGAAGCTGCCCGCGAAGACGCTGCAGGAGTTCGTGGCGCTGGTGAAGCGCGAGCCGAAGAAGCACTCCTTCGGCTCCGGCGGCGTGAACCAGACGCTGCACCTCATGGGCGCGGTGTTCAACGAATCGGCGGGCCTCGACATGGCGCACGTCGCCTTCAAGGGCGATGCGGCGCTGGCGAACGACATCATCGCGGGCCATATCTCCTCGGGCTTCGTGACGATCGCGACGGCCGGGCCGCAGATCGCCGCGGGCAACCTGCGTCCCCTCGCCGTCGCCGGCCCGCGCTCGCCGCTGCTGCCCGACGTGCCGAGCTTCCGCGAACTCGGCTTCACGCAGCTCGACGTGGTGGGCTGGTTCGGCATGTTCGCGCCGGCGGGCACGCCCCGGGCCGTGGTCGACAAGCTCGCGGCCGACATCGGCGCGGTGCTGAAGCAGCCCGACGTGGCGACCAAGCTGAAGGAGATGGCGCTCACCCCGACCGGCCTGGAGCCCGCGGAGTTCGGCCGCATCGTTCAGCGCGACCTCGGCTACTGGGACACCGTGGTCAAGAAGGTCGGCGAGAAGTAGCATGCGCGCCAACCAGATCCTGATCGGCAACGTCATCACGCTCGACGACGCCGGCACGCGCGCCGAGGCCGTCGCCATCGCGGGCGGCCGCGTGCTCGCGACGGGCACGCGCGAGGCGATGCTCGAACTGCGCGCGCCGAATGCCAAGGTCCACGACTTCGGCGGCGCGACGCTCGTGCCCGGCTTCAACGACGCGCACGCCCACATGGACACGCTGGGCACGCGCCAGCTGCGCCCCACGCTCGAGGGCGACCGCAGCATCGCCGAAGTGCTGGGCACCATCGCCGCACTCGCGCGCCGCACGCCGAAGGGCCAGTGGATCGTGACGATGCCGATCGGCGAGCCGCCCTATTACTTCGATGCGCCGACGACGCTGGCCGAGGGGCGCATGCCCACGCGGCAGGAGCTCGATTCCGTCGCGCCCGATCACCCGGTCTATATTCCCGCGCCCGGCGGCTACTGGGGCCAGCCGCCCTGCTGGGGCACGATGAACTCGCTCGCGCTGCAGCTCAATGGCATCACGCGCGACACCGTGCCCACGAACCCGAACACGGTGCTGGAAAAGGACGCATCGGGCGAACTCACCGGCGTCTTCCACGAGAAGAGCTACGTCAACACGATCGAGCTCGAATTGCTGCACGCGGCGCCCCGCTTCACCTACGAAGACCGCTGCGACGGCATCGCACGCGCCATGCAGATGTACCACCGCGTCGGCACGACGAGCATCTACGAAGGGCACGGCTGCGCGCCCGAGGTGATCGCGGCCTACCGCGAGATGAACGAGCGCGGCACGCTCACCATGCGCACGTCCGCCGTCGTGAGCCCGCGCTGGCGCTCGCTGGACGAGGCCGCGCAGGTGATGCGCGACGCGCTGCCCATGGCGCGCGGCCGCGGCATGGGCGACGCGATGTTCCGCGTGTCCGGCGTGTTCGTCGCGCACGGCGGCGACCCGTGCGCCGGCCGCATCCAGCAGGCCCGCATCGACGACATGGGCTGGTCGGGCTTCGTGCAGCAGGTGAATTCGACGGAGGATTTCGAGGCGCTGTGCATGCTCGCGGGCCGGCACGACCTGCGCGTCCACACCATCGCATCGGACAAGCTCTCGAAGGTGGCGCCGGTGCTCGAGCGCGTGGCGCAGCACTTCCCCATCGGCCAGCGCCGCTGGGTGGTGGAGCACATCAGCCGCTCCAGTCCCGAGGACATCGCGGCCCTGAAGCGACTCGGCGTCGCAACGACGCTGATCCCCGCGCAGTATGTCTGGAAGCACGGCACGCCCTTCCTGAGTTTCGACGAGCAGGGCATGAACTACCTGTCGCCCGCGAAGTACCTGCACGAGGCCGGCGTCCCCGTCGCCGCGGGCACCGATGCCGTTCCGTACAACCCGCTCTTCTGCATCGCGTCGATGGTGACGCGGCGCGAGCGCACGACGGGCCGCACGATGGGCGAAGGCGGCAAGGTCACGGCGGAAGTCGCGCTGCGGCTCGCGTCGCGCAACGGCGCCTATCTCTCGTTCGAGGAGAACGAGAAAGGCCAGCTCGCCTATGCGTACCACGCGGACATCGCCGTGCTCTCGGCGGACCCGACGGCGGTGGACGGCGAGGCGATCCGCGACATCACGTGCCGGGCCACGATGGTCGGCGGACGCTGGGTGCACGGGGAGCTGTGACGATGGATCTCGCCTTCGCCTCCGCGACGCAGCTGGCCGAGGGCCTGCGCTCGCGCAAGTACGGCAGCCGCGAACTGCTGGAGATGTACCTGAAGCGCGTCGAAGCGCTCGACGGCACCATCAACGCCATCGTCGTGCGCGACTTCGAACGCGCGCGCGCCGCCGCCGATGCGGCCGACGAAGCGATGGCGCGCGGCGAATCGAAGGGGCCGCTGCATGGCCTGCCGATGACGGTGAAGGAAGCCTTCGACGTCGCCGGGCTGCCCACGACCTGGGGCAACCCCGCGAACCGCGGCAACATCGCGCCGACCTCTGCCGAATCCGTGCTCCGCCTCGAGGCGGCGGGCGCCATCGTCTTCGGCAAGACCAACGTGCCGCTCATGCTGGCGGACTGGCAAAGCTTCAACGAGCTGCACGGCCGCACGGCCAACCCGTGGAACCTCGAATACGGCCCCGGCGGATCGTCCGGCGGCTCAGCCGCCGCGCTCGCCGCGGGCCTGACGGGCTTCGAGCTGGGCAGCGACATCGGCGGCTCGCTGCGCATCCCCGCGCATTTCAGCGGCGTGTACGCGCACAAGCCGACCTGGGGCGTCGTGCCGCCCGCGGGGCATTGGGTCCAGCCGGGTCCGCGCACCGACATTTCCGTGGTCGGGCCGATGGGCCGCAGCGCGCTCGACCTCGAGCTCGGCCTGGACCTCACGGCCGGCGCCGACGGCGCGGAGGCGCGCGCGTGGAAGCTCGAGCTGCCGCGTTGTCCGCACGAGCGCATCCGCGATTTCCGCGTGGCGGTCATGCTCGATGCCGAGCCGGCCGAGGTCGACGAGGAGGTGCGCCAGGCCATCGAAGGCGTCGCGCGATTCCTGGAGAAGGAAGGCGCCACGGTGTCCTTCGACGCGCGGCCCGAACTCGACTGGCAGCAGGTCGCGCGCGACTCGACCTTCCTCATTCGCTCGACGAGTTCGGCGCGCATGCCCGCGGCCGACTACGAAGGCTTCGCGCGCGAGCGTGCCGCGCTCGGCGAGTCCGACGACACCTACCCCGCGCGTTTCTCGCGCGCCATCGCGGCCACGCACCGCGAGTGGCTGCAGGCCAACGCGCGGCGCTGGGCGATGCAGAAGGAGTGGGAGCGCTTCTTCTCGCAGTGGGACGTCTTGATCTGTCCGCCCGCATCCACCACGGCGTTCCCGCACGATCCGTCGCAGCCGCGCCATGCGCGCGTCGTGACGGTCAACGGCCGCCGGATCCCGTCCATCGACCAGATCTTCTGGGCGGGCCTGGCGGGCATCGCGCATCTGCCCGCGACCGTCGCGCCCGCCGCGCTGTCGCGCGCGGGCCTCCCCATCGGCGTGCAGATCGTGGGCCGGCAGTATGCCGACCACACCTGCATCGCCCTCGCCCGCCTGCTCGAGCAGGGGTATCGTGGCTTCGTGCCGCCGCCCCTCGCATCGTGACCCGCCCATCCTGAAGGAGTTCGAATGATCAACCTCCCCATGTTCCCCAGCCTCCAGCAGAAGATGCCGCAGATCGACTTCGAGGAGATCATGGCCTTCCTGCGCACGACCAACGAGCGCCGCACCTATCCGCTGTGGCAGGAGGACGACTGCCTCGCCTTCATCGCGCGCGGGCGCGAGTACCGCAGCGAGTTCCACCTCAACCCGAGCTTCGAGATGCAGTATTCGCTCAGGGGCGTGCTCGACCTGCACTGGCGCACGCCCGAGGGCAAGGTCGTGATCTCGCACGTGCCCGAGGGCAACTGCCTCTACCAGCCGCCGATGGTGCCGCACTCGCCGCGCTTCGGCCCCGAGGCGTTCCAGCTCGTGATCGAGCGCAAGCGCCGCGCGGGCGAGGTCGACAAGTTCCACTGGTACTGCCCGTCGTGCGACAACTTCCTGCACGAGGAACGCTTCGTCGTCGACGACTACGCGAAGGATCCGGTCTCGCGCGCCTACGACCGCTTCTGGAGCAACATGGATGCGCGCACCTGCAAGAAGTGCGGCACGGTGATGCCCGACAAATGAGCGAGGTCCTGCGCACGCTCGACGAGCAGCTGCGGCCGGCGCACACGGCCATCGTCGTCGTCGACATGCAGAACGACTTCTGCGCGGAGGGCGGCTACCTGCAGCGCACGCGCGCGGCGGCGTCGAAGAATCCGATCGACGCCGGCGCGAACGCCGTCATCGCGGACAACATCGCGCGGCTCGTCGCCTCGGCCCGCGAGGCCGGCTGCACCATCGCGTGGCTGCGGTCGGTCTACGACTTCAAGTACCTCGCCGACGCGCACATCGCCAAGCGCGACGGCGAAGGCTGCTGCATGGAGGGCACCTGGGGCGCGGACTGGTTCCGCATCGCGCCCGCCGCCGGGGACGTGGTCGTGACCAAGCACACCTTCAGCGGCTTCCACGACACCGACCTGCATGCGCGCCTGCAGGCGCTCGGCATCCGCACGCTCGTGATGACGGGCGTGGCCACGAACGTGTGCGTCGATTCGACGCTGCGCCACGGCTTCTTCCTGGGCTACAACATCGTGGTCGCCGAGGACTGCGTGGGCAGCGGCAACAAGGCGGGGCACGAGGGGACGCTGGCGACGGTGCGGGTGAATTTCGGATCGGTGGTGGACTCGACGCTCGCAATGAAGCTGCTGGGAACTCGTTGACGCGTTCGTAGTACCACAGTAGTATCCGCCCCACTGAAAAAGCAGGGGGGCTCGATGGGACGGAATCATTTCATTTCGCTGGTGCTCGCCGCTGCCTCCTGGTCGTGCAGCGCGTATCAACTGGCGCCCCTCGGCTCATCATTTGAAGCCCAGCTCACGGAGGAGTGGCCGGGCCGAGTCACCATGATCGCCGGGCAAGCTGGCGTTCTTCTCAAGGAACCGGTCCACGAGGAAATCACGCAGCTGGCATTCGGGTGTCCCCTGCAGCCTGGCGAACTCGGAACCGAAACACGTTGCGCGGGTGCCGACAAGGGCTTCGCAAATCACTTCGTGATCTACGGTGTCCGGTGGAATGACCTGCCACCCTTTCGCCTCGAGGCCAGCGAGGGCGCGAAGTGCAAGAAGCTGTTCATCCTTTCCACGCCGGCCTGCAAGACGAACGAAACGATCCGGCTCTCCACTCAACCGGACTGCTGGTATTGCATCTTCAAGCAAGGACAGGAGCTGGCTGCACGAGCGAAGATCACCGGCTGCGCAAGAGGTACCGAGTACGTTCGTGGAAACCTTTTGACCCGCTCTCACTTCGGTGACTTGCAGTTTCTGCACTCGATGGCGAACGAGGACGGCGTGACGGCGGAGGCAACGCGGCAGAAAGTTGTCGAATGGCTCGAATTCGCCTGGCGAGTCTCGATACGTGAGCTTCGTGCGGACGTCCGCCTGCGCGATGTGAAGATCTCCGTCATTCAGGAGCACTTCAGCTGTTCCGAGTGGACGGTAGCCGACTTGTACGTTCTCGGTCGCCAGAACGCCATGTTGCCCCACCTCCACCAGGTTGCGTTCGGCTCCATCCTGCATTCCGTTCAGGATTCATTCGCAGCCGGACACACGGAGCGCGAGACGATGGCCAGGTCGGAGGCATGCCCGGGCGCCGACTATCCCGCGCCCGGCAGGGTCGTCGAATTCCACAGTTACGCGAGGCAGGACGGCCACGCGCACGACGGTCAGGACAAGCGTGAGGCCATGGTCGTGGCCGGCGGCTCGGACTGGCCGCATGCAATCGCAGCCAGTCGTCATCTGATGCGTTTGCACGACTCGCGTACGGCCTGGAGCGAAGCGAAGCCATTCATCGATTGCCTTTTCGAGCTCGCACCCGAAGCGCGGCCCTCTTCACCCGGCGAACGGTTCATCAAAAGCGCCTCGCACTGAAGCTCCGGACGCCGATGATCGATTCGCAGATTTCGCTCATTCCCATCCAGCTGGTGGACGAGCAGCCGGTCGACAGGTCCCTGTCGAAGGACTTGCTGTGGACAGGGTGCGATGAACAAGGGAAGCGGTATGCGCTGAAGACAGTGGAGCGCGCGCATCCCCTCCTGCCGTTAACCGAGTGGCTGTGTTATCACCTCTGCAGCCGCATCGGCGTGTTGATTCCCGAGTACACCGTCGTCGTCAGGCTCGATGGAAGCCTTGCGTTCGGCTCGCTTTGGGAGATCGATGCCCGTCAGTTCTCACCGGCGAGCGTTTCCGAAGCGCAGTTCTTCACGTGGTTGGAAAGTGCGAAGTCGGATGTCAACGCGATGTTCGCACTCGACGCGTTCCTTCCGAACGAGGATCGTCACTTCGGCAACATGCTGTTCGTGGACACCGGGGCACGCGTGCGTGCATTGGCCTTCGACTGGTCACGAGCGCGCATCTTCAACCCATGGCCATGGCCGGCAGATTGCAAAAGCGAGCGAAGCTGGAACTGGCTCGCACACGTCCGGCTCCACGACCCGAAGCTCATTCGCTCGAAGCTCGACCGCCTGCAGCTCATTCCCGGTACCGATATCCGCCAGATCCTCATGGCAGCGCCAGCGGAATGGCGAATGGGCTTCGATCTCGATCAGTCGACCGTCTGGTGGGAGGGTCACCGGAGCCAGCGCGTGGACGACACGGTTAGACTTCTCCGGCCATGAAAACGAGGTTGGTTGCCCAGTACGGCGTGCTCTCGCACTATCCGCGACCGCACCTGACCGAACACGTGCATATCGGACTTGTCTGTTTCCTTGCAACCGGAGAGGTCCGCGTGCATTTTGCCGACGATCTCAGGAAGCTGCGGGCCATTGACACGACGGTCGACATGGATGCAGTTCGATCATGGGAGACGGGCCTTCCACGCCTTGTCGCAAACATGAGCGTCGCGGAGGCCACGGCATTCATCCGGGACTTCGGCCAATGGGGGGTGTCCGGCGAACTCGGACGATTCGCCTATGCCGACGAGGACGAATACGCACAGCGTGTTTCGCACGCGATGCGGAATCTGGTGGCCGCGCCGTCCAATAGTCCACGTGACCGGAGTGAGGTGTCGCGTCTTCACGTCGATCTGAAGATCGCCTTCAGCGCGAAGGGTTGGCTCGGCCGAGACATTCGCAATCACGAAATCGTCGAGCGATACCCGCTGGGACCGATGACGACGGCCGAATTCGCGTTGGAGAACGGGCGACTTCACGTCATAGAGACGCTCGATCTCCGGCGAAGCAACCTCTCCGCGAAACGCAGCGATGCGCGTTCGAAGGCTCTCACGCTGGATATGGCAAGAAGAAAATCAGGCGACTCCGCGCGCTATGCCGTAGTCGCGGGGCGCGAGAGCCCCTTGCTTCCCGAGGCCAGGGATCTTCTTTCCGACTACTGTCAATCCGTTCTGCAATGGGAGAGCGTCGCCGACATGAACGCTCTATTTGAGCAACTTGCGGAAGCCACTGGAAAGCCCGGCCTTCCGCTTCCTCTGTAGCTCTGCAGCACGGACTGCACGAGCAGACCTTCAAAAATCCACTGCCGCGCTAGAACTTCCGTGTGTCCGACGTGTCTATCGGTCTGTTCCTACACACCCATCAACACGGACCGACACCACGATGCAGAGCTTCACCCGCACCCTTACCGCCTTCTCAGTCGTTGCAACTGCCCTCGCCGGCGGCGCCAGCGCAGTGATGAGCCAGGAAGGTGCGGTTGCTGCGGCTGAGCTCCCGGTGGCGCAGACCGTGACAGCTCAGGCCGCGGTGGAGGCGCTCACGCCCGCCGCACCGCCGCAGCTCCAGTTGGGCACGATCAAGACGAAGGTTCCGCCCGTCACCCAGGCCGCGCAGGTCGCCGATGCCAACGAGGCCGCGCTTCGCGCCGAGCTCAAGTACGAGACCGTGCGCTGGAACGGCAAGCCGGTGCTCACGCTCGACGAAGGCTCGCGCGTGCTGCTCGTGAAGGCCGCCGCGCGTGAAGCGGGCCTCGACAAGGTCGGGCTGAGCTTCCACGACGTCTACGGGATCATCGAAGCCGAGACCTCCTGGATCCCGCGCACCGGCGCCAGCAAGGACGGCACGGCCAATCTCGGCCTGGCGCAGTTCGAGCCGCGCACGGCGCAGGGCCTGGGCATCGAGGACCCGAGCGATCCGGTGGAGGCCGTGTTCGGCGCCGCCAAATACATGAAGGACGGCGCGAAGTGGGCGTCGGCCAAGCTCGACGGCCTGAAGCTCTCGCCCGACGAGCGCGCCGCCAAGCTGCGCGAAGGCATCTCGATCCACTACAACCTGTCGATCAAGGGCCGCAACAAGTGGGACGGCCACAACAGCGCCGCGTTGCCGATCGAGACGCAACGCCACATCGCCAACGCGCGGGCCGGCGCCGCCGAAGCGGCTCACCTCGCGCGCACCCTGCGCGCCTGAGCTTTGCCGATTCGCGCCTGATTCACGCCGGCACGGCTGAGCCTAGCGCGGACCCCATCGGAAACGCCCGCGCGCGCACGACAGGCAGAATCCATGCCGTGCCTCTTCCTCTCCCGGATTCCTCCCACCGCACCGCCGCCGTGATTGGCGGCGGCCCCGCCGGCCTCATGGCCGCGGAGGTGCTCGCCGATGCCGGCGTGCAGGTCGACCTCTTCGACGCCATGCCGTCGGTGGGGCGCAAGTTCCTGCTGGCCGGACGCGGCGGCCTGAACCTCACCCATTCGGAACCCACGGCCAGGCTGCTGAGCCGCTATCCGGACGCGCCGCCCGGGCTGCTCGCGGCCATCGAAGCCTTCGACGGCGAGGCCGTGCGCCAGTGGGCGGCGGGCCTCGGCATCGACACCTTCGTCGGCACGTCGGGCCGCGTGTTCCCTAAGGACATGAAGGCCGCGCCGTTGCTGCGCGCCTGGCTGCACCGCCTGCGTGCCGCGGGAGTGCGCTTTCATACGCGGCATCGCTGGACCGGCTGGGCCGACGACGACGCGCTGCGCTTCGAATCGCGCGAAGGCCCGGTCTCCCACCGGGCGCATGCCGTCGTGCTCGCGCTCGGCGGGGCGAGCTGGCCGCGGCTCGGCTCCGACGGCGCGTGGGTGCCATGGCTCGAAGCGCGCGGCGTCGCGGTCGCGCCGCTGCGCGCATCCAATTGCGGATTCGACATCGCGCCGACCGGACCCGGTCGCGCGGCCTGGAGCGACTACTTCCGCGAGCGCTACGCAGGCCAGCCGGTGAAGCCCGTTGCCGCCGCGCTCGTCGACGCGAGCGGCGAGGCGGCGCGCCCCGCGCAGGGCGAGTTCGTCATCACCGACACCGGGGTCGAAGGCAGCCTGGTCTACGCCCACAGCGCGGCGCTGCGCGACCGGATCGAGGCCCACGGCAGCGCGACCTGGACCCTGGACCTGCTGCCTCGGCACGACGCCGCCCGGGTCCTCGCCGAAGTGGCGCATCCGCGCGGCTCCCGCAGCCTGTCGAGCCACCTCAAGTCGCGCCTCGGCATCCACGGACTGAAACTCGCCCTGCTCCACGAACTGCTCCCCGCGACGCACTTCGACGACGCGAAGCTGCTCGCCGCCGCGCTGAAGGCGCTGCCGCTCACGCTCGCCCGGCCGCGCCCGGTGGACGAAGCGATCAGCACCGCGGGCGGCGTGCGCTTCGATGCGCTCGACGACCGCGGCATGCTGCGCGCGCTGCCCGGCGTGTTCTGCGCGGGCGAGATGCTCGACTGGGAGGCGCCCACGGGCGGCTATCTCCTCACCGCCTGCTTCGCGACCGGGCGGCGCGCCGCGCAGGGAGTGCTGCAATGGCAGTGAGGATCACCGAGCTGCGCCTGCCGCTCGCGCACGATGCGGACGCGCTGCGCCCGGCCATCGTCGCGCGGCTCGGCATCGCCGACGCGGACCTGCTCTCCTTCGACGTGTTCCGCCGCGCCTACGACGCGCGCAAGAAGCACGCGATCGTGCTCATCTACACCGTCGATTGCGTGCTGCGCGACGAGGCGGCGGTACTCGCCGCGAAGGCCGGCGATCCGCACGTTCGCACCGCGCCCGACACCGCCTACCGCTTCGTCGCGCATGCGCCCGCGGACTTCCATGCGAGCGGGCGGCCGCGTCCGGTCGTCGTCGGCTTCGGCCCCTGCGGCCTGTTCGCCGCGCTCGTCCTCGCCCAGATGGGCCTGCGGCCGATCGTGCTGGAGCGCGGCAAGGAAGTGCGCCAGCGCACGAAGGACACGTGGGGCCTGTGGCGCCAGGGCGTGCTGAATCCGGAGTCGAACGTGCAATTCGGCGAAGGCGGCGCCGGCACCTTCAGCGACGGCAAGCTCTGGAGCCAGATCAGCGACCCGCGCCACCTCACGCGCAAGGTGCTGCACGAGTTCGTGAAGGCAGGCGCGCCGGAAGAGATTCTTTTCGTGAGCAAGCCGCACATCGGCACCTTCCGGCTCGTGAGCATGGTCGAGAAGATGCGCGCGGAGATCGTGTCGCTGGGCGGCGAGATCCGCTTCGGCCAGCAGGTGACCGACGTGCGCATCGAGCGCCGCGGCGATGCGCTGCAACTGCGCGGCCTCACCCTCGCCTCGGGCGAGCAGCTCGACGCCGACCACGTGGTCATGGCGCTCGGCCACAGTGCGCGCGACACCTTCGAGATGCTGCACGCGCGCGGCGTGTTCATGGAGGCGAAGCCGTTCTCGGTCGGTTTCCGCATCGAGCATCCGCAGGGGCTCATCGACCGTGCGCGGTTCGGGCCGAACGCGGGCAACCCGATCCTGGGCGCCGCCGACTACAAGATCGTCCACCACGCGAGCAACGGCCGCGGCGTCTACAGCTTCTGCATGTGTCCGGGCGGCACGGTCGTGGCCGCGACCTCGGAGCCGCAGCGCATGGTCACCAACGGCATGAGCCAGTACTCGCGCAACGAGCGCAATGCGAATGCGGGCATCGTGGTCGGCATCGCGCCGCAGGACTACCGGCAGGACGGACGCGCCGACGGCCCGGTCGACCCGCTCGACGGCATGCGCTTCCAGCGCATCTGGGAGTCGCGCGCGTACGAGCTCGGCGGCGGCGGCTACGTCGCGCCGGCCCAGCGCGTCGGCGACTTCATCCGCCGCCAGCGCAGCACGGCGGTCGGCGCCGTGCTGCCGTCGTACAAACCCGGCGTGGCGATGGTCGACCTGGCCGAGCCGGGACGCGGCAGCCTGCCGGAATACGCGCTGGACGCGATCCGCGAAGCCTTGCCGGCGTTCGAGAAGCAGATACGCGGTTTCGCCATGGACGACGCCGTGCTGACCGGCGTGGAGACTCGCACCTCGTCGCCGCTTCGGATCACTCGCGATCGCCAGCACCAGAGCCTGAACGTCCGCGGCCTGTTTCCGGCCGGGGAAGGGGCGGGCTACGCGGGCGGGATCATGTCGGCGGGCGTGGACGGGATCGAGGTCGCCGAGTCCGTGGCGCGGTCGATGCTCGCAGTGGCCGAGCAACGGCCGGCCTGACCGCGGCGCTGTCGCGGCCGATGCCGCGACAGCGTCCGTCCCGCGGTCGAACTTTCGAATTCAGTGCAGCGCCTGCGGCGTCCCCAGCCCCAGCCGCTTCCTCAGCGCATCCTCGTACTCCCAGTCCGCGGCGCAATCGCTGTCGCAGAACAGGCGGTCGTCGATCCCGCGGTCCTCGGCGCAGTGGTGGCAGTAGCCCACCGGCTTGAGCGCCGAGCTGCGCTGGCGCTGCGCGGCAAGGGCCTGGGACAGGTGACGCTGCTCGGAGTCGAATGCGAGGTCTGCTTCGTCGGCCATGGTGTTTCTCGGTTGCTACGGGGTTGAGGGGTGTTCCGAAGCCAGATTCTTTCTTCGCCGCGTGCCGCGCGGTGCTCCGCGAAGCCGCACTTGCTGTAGGACCGCGGCCCTCGGCGCTACCCGACGATTGGCGCCTCGCGCGTGCGACGGTTGCCAAGCCGGCGCTTCCCGGGCACGATGGTTGCGTCCGCGACGAGCGAATTACCCGACGCCCCGAAGATGTTCTACCTGTGGCCCGAATACCTCTGGGCGCTGCTCGCCGTACCCCTGCTGCCGGTGGTGTACCTGTGGCTGCTGCGCCGCCGGGGCAAGCCCGCGGTGCGCTTCAGCAGCGTGGCCGTGGTGCGCGCGGCCCATGCGGGGCGGCAGTGGCGCCGCCACGTCCCCCCCGCGCTCCTGCTGGTCGCCTGCTGCGGCCTGCTCTTCGCCGCCGCTCGCCCCGTGGCGCGCGTGCCGCTGCCCTGGGCCCGCTCCACGATCATGCTGGCGATGGACGTGTCGCTCAGCATGCGCGTGTCCGACGTCAAGCCGACGCGCCTGAAGGCCGCGCAGGAGGCCGCCAAGCTGTTCCTGAGCGAGTTGCCGCGCGAGGTCGAGGTCGGCCTCGTCACCTTCGCGGGCAGCACGCAGGTGGTGCAGCGTGCGACGCACGACCGGGGCGCGCTGGTCACCGCCATCGACGCCTTCCAGATGCAGACCGGCACGGCCGTCGGCAATGCCATCGTCATGTCGCTCTCGGAGCTGTTTCCCGACCACGGCCTCGACGTGGGCGAGATGACCTACGGCAACAACCAGAACTACGGCGGCAGGGGCGGCGCCGGCAATTCGGGCAATGGAGGCAACGGCAACAACCGGCGAAGCAATGCGCGCAGCCTCGACGACCGCGTGAAGCCGCAGCCGAAGCAGATCACGCCGGTCGCGCCGGGCTCGTACAACTCGGCGGCCATCATCCTGCTGAGCGACGGCCGCCGCACCACGGGTGTCGATACGCTGGAGGCCGCGAAGATGGCGGCCGACCGCGGCGTGCGCGTGTACGTGGTCGGTCTCGGCACGGTGGACGGCGAGTCGATGAGCAACGGCATGCCGATCTACCTGCGCCTCGACGAGCCCACGCTGCGCGAGGTCGCGCGCATGACGGGCGGCGAATACCATCACGCCGGCACGGCGGAGAAGCTTCGCAGCGTGTACGAGACGCTGAGCTCGCGCGTGCAGGTGCAGTCGCGCGAGACCGAGATCACGGCCCTCATCGCGCTGGGCGCCGCCCTGCTGGCCGCCACGGCCGCTGCCCTGTCGATGCTGTGGCATCGGCGCATCGCCTGAACGCCCGATCGCGTTCGACGCGACACGCGTCGCGCCCGGCCGGACAACAATCCTGCCTCCGCCCCTTGCGCTTCCGTAGTGCGCCTCGCGCGTCGCCATGACATCGATTACCTATCGCCCCTTTGCCGGCATCGACGACTTCCCTGCGATGGTCGTCTGCGCCAATGCGTCCTTCGCCGCCGACGGGCTCGACAGCGTGCGCCGCGTCGACGAAATGGTGCGCGACTATGCCGCGTTCACCTCGTGCGTTCCCGCGCGCGACGTGTGGATCGCCGAGGCGGGCAGCGAGATCGCGGGCTATGTCCGCGGCTGGCACTGGGAGCAGGCCGATGGCCTGCGCCTGTACGGCCAGCTCGGATTCGTCGCGCCGCAGTGGCGCCGGCAGGGTGTCGGCACCGCGCTGCTGGCATGGCTGGAAGGCCGCCAGCGCGAGATGGCGGCCGAGCACCCGGCCGCGCGCGCGCATGCGCACCACGCCTTCGTGCAGGAGAGCGAGACGGCGCGCGCGGCGCTGCTCGCCAGGCACGGCTACCACCGGGAGCGCGCCTTCTTCTCGATGGTGCGGCCGACGCTGCGCGACATCCCCGGCTTCGAGTTGCCCCCGGGGATCGTCCTGCGTCAGGTGCAGCCCGATCACCACCGCGCGATCTGGGACGCGCACGTCGCCGCGTTCGCGACGCACTGGGGCTGGTCGCCGCCGAAGGACGACAGCGACTACCAGTGGTGGCTGAAGAGCCCGCTGTTCCAGCCGCACCTGTGGCAGATCGCCTGGGACGTCGAGACGAACGAAGTGGCGGGCCAGGTCCGTGCCTACATCGACGCCAGCTACAACACGTCGCAGGGGCGCAAGCGCGGCTGGACGGAGTTCATCAGCGTCGGCCGGAAGTGGCGCCGGCGCGGTATCGCGCGGGCGTTGATCGCGCACAGCCTGCGCGCGCAGAAAGCGGCGGGCATGACGGAATCGGGCCTCAGCGTCGACGGCAACAACCACGACGGGGCGACGCGGGTGTACGAGGACTGCGGGTTCCGCGTGGTGAAGCGGAACTGGGTTTATCGGAAGGCGTTCGATTTAATTGGGATCTGACCCCAATTAATTGCCCTTCAATACCCTCTCACCGGATCCACCACGTTCCTCAGGCCCTCGCCCTTGCGCATCCGCACGAGATTCCCGGCCGCGATGTCCATGCAGCGCATCAGGAAGTTCTCGGGGTCGTCCATCGCCACGTGCGGCGTCATCACGAAATTGGGCAGGCCCCAGATCCACGAGTCGGCGGGCAGCGGCTCCACCGGAAAGACGTCGGAGACCGCGCCGCTCAGGTGGCCCGATTCGAGCGCGACGCGCAGCGCGTCGTGGTCCACGACCTTGCCGCGCGCCACGTTGACGAAACCGGCGTCGGGCTTCATCGCGGCGAACTCACGCTCGCCGAACATCCCCTGCGTTTCCGGCGTCAGCGGCACGCAGGCCGCGACGAACTCCGCCTCGCGCAGCGCCTCGAGCAGGCGGTCGGGCGTGAACATGCGATCGAACTCCGGACGCGCTTCGCCGGAGCGCCGCACGCCGATCACCCTCAGGCCGAGGGCGCGCGCCGAATGCGCGAACGCCTCGCCGAGGTTGCCGGCGCCGACCACGCACAAGGTCTTGCCCGCGATGGCCGTCGTGTGAACCTTCTCCCACTTGCTCTGCCGCTGGTTCGCCGCCATGCGCGGCAGTTGCGTGTTGAGCATCAGCAGCGTCATAGTCGCGTATTCGCGCGCCTTGATCGCGTGCGCGCCGCGGCTGTTGGTGAGCGTCACGGCCGGGGGCAGCCAGTCGAGCGGCAGCAGCTTCTCGATGCCGGCATTGGTGACGTGGATCCAGCGCAGATGCGGCGCGGCCGTGGCGAGGTCGCGGAGCGGAAAGCGCGGATGCGAGAGCACGAATTCGGAGGTGACCAGCACCTGCGCATCCGCCAGCGCGCCCGCGATGCCTGCCAGGTCTTCGCCACGCGAGACCTGCACGCCGGCGAACGCCTCGCCATGCGCGGCGCGCAACTGCGCGAGCCTCGCCTCGGTGATGTGGAAGACCGCCCGGTCGGTCAGGCTCTCGAAGTGAACGCGAAGCAGGGTGGACACCGCGCAACTATAGCGGAGCATGATCGATTAAATCCATCAAATCGATTCCCGTCCCCCCGAAAACGGGTGTAGCGGCTGTAGCGGCCGATACAGACGACAAGGCGCCGCGGGTCCACTATCCTTGCGCGATGACCCCGCCCGCCCTCCCCTTCAACATCCAGAAGCTCGGCTACATCGAGTACCAGGTCACCGACCTGGAGCGCTCGCGCGACTTCTACGTCGACATCATCGGCCTGTTCGAGACGGCGCGCGACAGCGAGCGCGTCTACCTGCGCGCCATCGAGGACCGCGAGCACCACTGCATCGTGCTCAAGCGCGCACCGCGCGCGGGCGTGGCGCACTTCGCTTTCAAGGTCGAGAGCGAGCAGGACCTCGACGCGCTCGAGGCGCACTTCCGCAAACTGGAGCGGCCGATGCGCTGGATCGCCGCGGGCGAGCGCCGCGCGCAGGGGCGGACGCTGCTCGTGCAGGACCCCCTGGGATTTCCCGTCGCCTTCTACGCGAAGCTCGAACCCGTCGAATGGTTCCTGCAGAAATACCACCTGCACCGCCACGGCTGCCCCACGCGGCTCGATCACGTGAACGTGCTCACGCCGGATGCGCAGAAGGGCTACGAGTGGTATTGCAACGGCCTCGGCTTCCGCCCCGCGGAAATCACCGAGGGCGACCCGCCCGAGAGCCGCATCTGGGCAAGCTGGCTGTTCCGCAAGTCCACGGTACACGACATCGCGGTGATGACGGGCGACGGCCCGGCGGTGCATCACGCCGGCCTCTCGCTGATGGAGCCCATGGGCGTGATCCGCGCTTGCGACGCGCTCGCGGGCGCGGGCTATGCCGACAGCATCGAGCGCGGCCCGGCGCGGCACGGCATCTCGAACGCGCTCTTCGTCTACGTGCGCGACCCCGACGGCAACCGCTTCGAGCTCTACACGGGCGACTACCTCACCACCGACCGCAATGCGCCTCCTGTGCGCTGGCGCCTCGACGACGCGCGCCGGCAGACGCTGTGGGGCCCGCCGCCGCCGCGCCGCTGGTTCGAGGAGTCGATGGCCGTCTCGAGCATCGAGACCGGCGAGGAGATCGCGAAGCAGCCCGCGCTAATGCGCGCGATTCCGACCTACGTCAGTTGAACATCGTCGCGCGACGCGAGGGCAGCACGATCGAGCGGCCGACGACGTCGATGCGGCCGTCCTTCTTCAGGCGCTGCAGCGCGCGCGTGACCGTGACGCGCGACAGGTTGGTCAGCGTGCCGATCTGTTCGTGCGTGAGGTCCACCTTCACCGCCGCGCCCTCGGACGCATGCACCTGCGCCATCTGGTCCAGGAACTTCATGACGCGCTGTGTCGGCGACTCGAAGACCGCCTGGTGCAGGCGGTCCACGGCGAGCCGCTGCTTGAGGCTCAGCAGCACCATCAGGCCGACGGCGAAGCGCGGATCCTTCGCCACGTACTCCTCCATCCTCAGGGTATCGAGGCGGATCAGTTCCGAACTCTCAAGCACGCGCGCCGCCGAGTAGCGCGGCAGGTGCGTGAGCGCCGCGGCTTCGCCGATCACCGAGCCGGGCCCGGCGATGTGGAAGCTGGATTCGTGGCCCTCGTTGCTTAGGTTGTAGACATGAACCTTGCCGGAGATGAGGACGTAGAAGAAATGATCGACGTCGCCCTGGCTGTAGAGGTACTCGCCGGGCTCGTACGCGACGCGCTCGCCGATGCCCGAGGCGAGCATGTGCGAGACGTATTCGCCGCGGGGCATCCAGGTTTCGGAGACCGAAGGGGAGGCGTGAGGGTGTTCGGCATGCATGGCGCTGGCTCCTGCAACTAACGTACCACCGGGCGGCGGCGGGCGCGAGAGGGGATTCACGGTGGGCGCGGAGGTGGCGCCTCCCCCGATGGAAGAGGCGCCGCCCTTTACTCGGCGGTGATGCCCGCTGCCTTCACGATCTGCGCGGACCTCGAAATCTCCTGCTGCACGAACTGGCGGAACGCCTCGCCCGTGCGCGGGATCGTCTGCACGCCGATCGTGCGCAGCGTCGCCTTCACGGATGCGTCGTTCATCGCGGCGTCGCTCGCACGGCGCAGCTCGGCCAGCACGTCGGCCGGCGTGCCCTTCGGCGCGAACAGGCCGGCCCAGGTGCCGAACACCATGTCCTTGTAGCCCAGCTCCGCGAAGGTCGGCACGTCCGGCAGCGCGAAGTGGCGCTCGGCCGAGGCGATGGCGAGCGGGCGCGTCTTGCCGCCCTGGATCAGCGGCAGCGACACGGCCACCGTGTCGAACATCATGTCCACCACGCCGCCCATCAGGTCGACCGAAGCGGGGCCGCCGCCCTTGTACGGGACATGCGTGAGGTCCACGTTCGCGAGGTGCTCGAACATCGCGCCGGACAGGTGCAGCGATGTCCCCGTGCCGGCCGACGCGTAGGTCAGCTTGCCCGGCGACGCCTTCGCGGCGGCCATCAGCTCCTGCAGCGTGCGCGGTCCCTTCTGCGCATTCACCACGAGCACGTTGGGCACCAGGCCCCACAGCGCGATGGGTTCGAAGTCCTTCTGCGCGTCGTAGCCGGGCTTCGAGAAGAGCGAGGGGTTCGCGCCATGCGTCGCGGACGTGCCGACGAGCAGCGTGTAGCCATCCGCCGTTGCGCGCGCGACGGATGCCGCGCCGATGTTGCCCGCGGCGCCGGCGCGGTTCTCCACCACGACGGACTGGCCCAGCTCCTTCGTCATGCCCTGCGCGATGGCGCGCGTGATGTTGTCGATGGCGCCCGCGGCCGCGAACGGCACGATGAACTTCACCGGCTGCTGCGGGTACTTGCGCTGCTGCGCGAAGGCGGCGGGCACGGCGGCCGCGGCCACCGTGCCGACGGACGCGGCCAGCCACTGGCGGCGCGTCGATTTACTGCTGATCGTCATGTCTCTCGATTCATTCGGTCGTGATCACGGCGAACTTCTCCAGGGTCTCGTCGATCTCGAGCACATAGGGCACGCCCTTGCGCAATTCGATCACGACACCCGGGGAGAACTCCACCACTTCGTCGCCGTCCCGCACGCGCCCACGGCCCTTGTAGACCACGAAGGTCTCGGACCACGGCATGCCCGCGGGGCGGTCGTACTTGCCCGGCTCGCCTTTCCATTTGGCCAGGCGGTAGGGTTGCTTGCCCCGCTCGGTCGGCACCGGCGCGCTGAACGTGCCGGCCGTGCCTTGCGGGATCGGGTTCCACGTCACCGTGGCGCCACTCATTTCGAATTTGCTGGTCATGGTTTTCCGCTCGGGAATGGAGAAAGGGTTCAGGCATGCGCCGGCAGGGGCGCAGACACGCGCGCGGCCGCGCGCGCCCGCGCCGCGCCATGCACGCCGCGCGCAACGGCGTAGAGGGCGCCGAGCACGACGATGGCGATGAGGAGCAGCACGAGCAGCGCCGCGGCCTGCGTGGGTGCGCCGGCCTGCAGCGCGGTGAAGACCTGGATGGACACGGTGGGCGTGGTCGAGGCGAGCAGCATCAGCGGCACGTCGAGCGTGCCGGCGATCATCACCGCCGTGACGATCCAGCCGGCCACGAGGCTGCGGCTCATGAGGCGAAGGATGATGTCGCGCAGGATGCGCAGCGGCGTGGCGCCCGAGATCGCGGCGGCCTCTTCGAGGTCGCGCCCGATCTGCGCGAGCGCGCCCCGGACGGCTCGGCTCGCGATCGGCATCACCGACACCACGAGCCCGATCAGCGCGAGCCACACCGTGCCGTACAGCTGGCGCAGGCCCGGAACGGAGATGTACGACCACAGCAAGGCCACCGCGAGCGCGACGCCGGGCATGACGATCGGGACGAGCGTCGCCGTGTCGAGGAAGCGCTCCATCGACTTCGAGGAATTGCGGCCCACGTGGCCGATCAGCGCCGCGAGCAGCATCGCGACCGCGCCGCCGGCGAAGGCGAGCATCGCGGTGAGGCGGAACGCGCCCGCCGTCTGCCGGTCGTTGAGCACCGCGGTGAAATTGGCCATCGTCATCTTCCACACGCCGATGGTCGGCTGGAAGGACGTGAGGACCAGCTGGACGACCGGCAGCACGAGCGCGACCAGCGTGAAGACCGCGACGAAGGCCGTGCCCGCCGCGCCCCAGCGGCCCAGCTCCCACTCGTCCTGCCGGAACGACTTGCCCGTGACCGTGACATAGCGGCCCGGCTTCACGACGATCCACTGCGCGACCAGCATCAGCACCAGCGCGAGCATGACGAAGAGGCTCAGCGCGCTCGCGCGGCCGTAGTCCGCGGGCACGTCGTAGTTGATCGCCTTGAAAATCTCGGTGGAGAGGAAGGAGATGCCGGACAGCGCGCCGAGGATCTGCGGAATGTCGAAGGTGCCGAGCCCGAACACGATGCCGACGATCAGCACGCCGAAGATGGCGGGCGTCATGGAAGGAAGCGTGATGCGCAAAATGGTGCTGAGCCGCCCCGCGCCCGAGATCATCGAGGCTTCCTCGTAGCTGCGGTTCATGTTCTGGAACGGCCCGAGCAGCATCAGGTAGCAGAAGCCCGTGAGCTTGAGCGACTGCACGACGACGAGGCCCGTCCAGGTGTAGGCGTTGAACAGCGTCGCCTTCGTCCCCGTGACCGCGCGAAAGCCGAGGTTGATGAGCCCCGCGCCCGGGTCGGCCAGCAGCGACCAGCTCACCGCGTAGAACAGGTTAGGCGCCGCGAAGATCAGCACCATGACCGGCGTGATGATCCAGCGCAGGCGGATGCGCGTGCGCGTCGCGAGCAGCGCGAGGAGGAGCGCCATCACGGTCGCGAGCAGCGTGGATGCGACGGCGTAGATCAGGGAATTCTTCAGCGCGCCGTAGGTGTCCTTGCTGGAATAGACGCGTATCAGCGTCTTGAGCGTCCAGTCGCTCTTCGTGCCCGGCGCCGCGTCGCGGAAGATGCCCAGCACCTGCATCAGCACCGGCCACAGGAAAAAGAACGCGACGATGGCGAAGAGCACCGCGACGCCCGCGCGGCGCGTGAGCACCGCACCCGATCCGCTCCTGTCGTTGCGCGTCGTGCCGGCCATGGCGTCCCTCAGGCGGCTTCGGGCAGCACCACGGCCTGCTCCGGCCGGACCCACAGGGTCAGCGACGTATCGCCCTCCAGCCGCGCGCCGGGCAGTTTCGCCACGAGGCGCGTGCCGTTGGCGGCAAGCACGAGCTCGGTCTGGTCGCCCAGGAACATGCGTTCGGTGACTTGCGCGTCGACGCGGTTCGCATCGTGCGTCTCGTTTTCCTGCAGGCTCGAGCTGCGGAAGGCGACGACGGCGCGCGCGCCCTGCTGCACGCGCGCCGCGGCGCTCATGCGCGCGCGCAGCGGCTGCGACCCGCCCTGCGGCTGCACGACGGCGACGTCGCCTTCGACGCCGGTCACCGTGCCGCTCACGAAGTTGTCGAAGCCGACGAATTCCGCCACCCACTGGCTCGCGGGCGACTCGAAGATCTCGCGCGGCGTGCCCAGCTGCTGCAGCCTGCCGCCCTTCATGACGGCGATGCGGTCGGACAGCGTCGCGGCCTCGAGCTGGTCGTGCGTGACGTACACGCAGGTCGTGCGCACCTCGCGGTGGATGCGGCGCAGCTCGCGGCGCATGTGGGTGCGCAAGGAGGCGTCGAGGTTGGACAGCGGCTCGTCGAGCAGGAGCACGCGCGGCTTGCTCACGAGCGCGCGCGCGAGCGCCACGCGCTGCTGCTGCCCGCCGGAGAGGTCGGACACGGCGCGCTGCTCGTACATCTCCATGCCGACGAGCGCCAGCGCCGCGCGCACCTGCGAAGCGATGTCCTTCTCGCCGCCGCGCACCTTGAGCGGATAGCCCACATTGCCGGCCACGCTCATGTGGGGCCACAGCGCGTAGCTCTGGAACACCATGCCCAGGCCGCGCTTGTCCGCGGGCATGGACCATTTGTCGCTGCCGTCGGCCACGAGTTGCCCGCCGATGGAGATGCGGCCGGCAGACGGCTGCTCCAGCCCCGCGATGCAGCGCAGCGTCGTCGTCTTGCCGCAGCCGCTCGGGCCCAGCAGCGAGAGGAACTCGCCGTCGGCCACGCGCAGTTCGAGCCGGTCGACCGCCGGCGGGCCGTCGCCGTAGCGGCAGGACATCGACTCGATGTTGATTTCGCTCATATCTTTCCTCGGCGCAGGGTGTCGGGCAGGCTGCTCATCGCATAGCTCGCCAGCCGGTTGTCGAGCTTCGACGGCGCGCGGCCTTCGCGCAGCGCGGCCTCCTTGCGGGCGACGGCGTTGCGGATCGACACGGCCGCCGCGTAGCGGATCGGCTCCGGCGGATACCAGCCCTTGCGCGCCCGGCTGAACAGTTTGCCGAGTTGCGACCAGTCATCGTCCTTGCCGAGCAGTTGCGAAGCCATGATGCGGCCGCCCAGCGCCGTGGCGCCCATGCCGTGGCCGCTGTAGCCGATGGCGTAGTGCACGCGCGGGTCGCCGGCGAGCGACGCGAACCACGGCAGGCCGGTGGGGGAACGGTCGATGGGGCCGGACCAGCCGGCGGCGATGGGCACGTCGTTCAGTTCGGGATAGAGGTAGCGGAAGTCGGCTTCCACTTCCTTCAGCATGCGTTCGCTGCGGTCGAACTCGGGTCCGATGTGGTTGGCCCACGCGATGGACCCGCCGCCGCGGCCGAGGTAGGCGCGGCCATTGCTCGTGAGGCCGCCGTAATTGAGCATCATGCGCGAGTTCACGCCGCCCGGCCGCTTGCGCAGGTTGCGCTGCGCGAGGATCTCGGGGATGGGCTCGGTCACCACGATCTCGCTGGAGGTCACCGCGATGTAGGGCTTGAACTCGGGCAGGTGCGACATCCAGGCGTTGGCCGCGAGCAGCACCTTGCCGGCGCGCACCGTGCCCTGCTCCGTGAACACCGCGACGTTGTCCTTCTCGCTCGCCACGCGCGTGACGGGCGAAGTCTCGTAGATGCGCACGCCGCGGTCGACGAGCAGCTGCCGCAGCGCGCGCGCGAGCCGCGCGGGTTGCACGCGGATCGCCTGGTCCTCGACGATGCCGCTGTAGAACGGGGCCGAGCCGAAGAGATCGCGCATTTCGTCGGCCGAGAGTTCGCGGTGCGGCGGCGTGAAGCCCGCGGCCTCCGCCGCCTTGAACATCGGCAGCCATGCGCCGGGCTGCTTCGGGAAGGTGGTGCTCCACACCGACTTCTCGACGCGCAGGTCGCAGTCGATGCCGTTGTGCCCGATGAAGTCGCGCACGTCCTGCAGGATGTCGACGCTGGCGTCGATCAGGTGCTTGGCGTCGTGCTTGCCCAGCAGCTTGACGAGCGTGGGCAGCTTGGCCCACCAGTGTCCCGTTCCGCCGCTGTTGCGCCCGCTCGCGCCGTGCCCGCACAGGCCGGCCTCGACGATGACGATCGCGAGCGTGGGCGACTGCTCCTTGAGCCGCCACGCCGTCCACAAGGCGGAAAAGCCGCCGCCGACCATGCAGACATCGGCGCGCGTGTCGCCCTTCAGCACGCGCGGCTCGAACCCGGGCTCGGCCGCCATCGCTTCCTTCAGCCACAGCGACGCATCGGCCAGCTTGCGCGGGTCCTTGCGCCAGGTTTGCATCCGCAGATCGACAGTCATACCGATTTATAGCGGATTATCGATTATTGGAAAACCGTGGGCGTCTCCGCCAGGCGCTTGGCATCAACCCGAGCCTGTACAAGAAGCTCGCCATCGATCCTATCAAGGACCTCGCGCCCGTCGGCCTGCTCGCGGCCACGCAGAGCGTGATCGCGGCGGCCGACAGCCTGACCGTCCTCAGAGCGCGGCGCGCTGTCTGCCCCGCGTCCGTGTCTATGCCGTGGAGATTCGACGCGTGATCCAGGAGGCCAGCGTCATCCGCGTGGAGTACGGAGGTGCATCAGCACGTCGACGAGCCGATGCATATCCGTGTACGTCGCTTCTCCGTCATGCGCAGTCGTGCTACTCGCTCGCGCGGCCGCATGCATCGCAGCCGTCTCTCTACGCTCTTTCGTAGCCCCCCAGTGCCCGCCTCCGCCTTTCTTGTAACCCGGCAGGTGCGCCTGCAGACGCGCTGTGACTTCGTTCCGGTGGATGGGGGCCTGCACGTCTTCGAAATGAAGGAGCAGCCACACCTCGAAGCAGGGAACGGATGCGATTGCCTCGAATGGTACGGCATGCCTTTCGTCGTTCAGCAGTTTTCCATCGAGCGCGGCGGCCTTGCTCAGCGCCGGGTAGTAGGTGTCGTGCTCGTCGCGATCGAAGACCACGTAAATGTGATCGAAGGCGCCCGCCTCGATGCCTGCATTTCGGTCACCTTTGCGAAACAGGTGCTCCGCATATTCGACGAGATCCATCGGGTCCGTGCCGAAACCGCCGTGGCGGACGTGGACATTCGCGGTAGACAAGCGCAGCTCCGCGCGAATCTCGTTCAGGTACTGAGGCTCGGTCTTCTCGCCCTCACAGACGATGAGCAGTCTCTTGAAAGCCTGACGACTGGCAGCCCGCCGACGTAAGTCGCGCGCCTCGCGTCGGTGCTTCGGCTGGCCGTCCCTCCCCACGTGCGACCTTTCAGCTTGGCGCGGACGTCGACTTTGTCATGTCACGGAAAAACGGCACGGCGCCATACCTGCCGGACAGGTATCCCTTCTCCCAGGCTTCGTGCTTGCGCGGACTGAAGTCCGTCAGCGGGTACAGGCAGGTCGCCTGATCCTCGTCTTTCTCCGCGAACCATATCTGGTCTCGCCGAAAGAGCGTGTGATCGAGCAGGGACGTATCGTGCGTCGTGAAAATGAGCTGCGCTCCCGACCTGTTGAGGGCGGGATCGTGAAACATTCCGATGAGCCGTCGCACCATGAGCGTGTGCAGACTGCTGTCGAGTTCGTCGACCACCAGCACGCGGCCATCTCTCAGCACCTCGAGAACGGGGGCGGCGAGGCCGAAGAGCCGACGTGTCCCCTCGGATTCTTCTTCGAATTCCAGGGTTGCTTTTCCTCGGGACGTACGGTGTTCGAACACCGGCACCAAGAACTCCCTCTCGGCCTGATTCACCTGGGCCAAGCCGCCCGGAGGAGGCACAAGCACCTGAGCACGAATTCCCTTTCGAGGCACAACTTTGATGTCCGCGATCGAGATGTCCGCGGATGACAGGAAGCTGCAGACTGTCTTTCTTCCCTCTTCCGTTGCAAGCAGCGCGGTCGTGAAGTCGCTATCCACCGCGCTGTGCGCAGGCAGGTACACGATGCGATCGACGATCCAGCGAAAGACCGGCAAGAGCAGTTCGCTGTTCAGCTGCGCCGCGGTGGACAGGAAGAGCGCATTGGCTCGCGTGCTTTCCTGCCAGAGCTTCCGCGAGCCGGTGAGGTAAGAGCTGAATTCGTAGTCGTAGCTCTCGCCGTCTTCGCGAAGACGCCTGCTGAACCACACGGAGGGCTTGCTGGTCCGGTAGACCGCAAGCGACTCGGTGACGATTCGTCGCTGAGTCATGGCGAACGAATACTCGTGTCGGATACCGTCGAGAAGGAAGGTGAGTTCGAACGTGGTGGGCGCAAGCGTGAAAGCCGCGTCGAGCTTGAAAGGCTGGACGTTGTATGTTTCGCCGGGCTTCACGTGAGATGCCGATTCGGCAACGACCGCGCGCATGTAGTTGAGCGCCATCAGGATCGTCGACTTTCCGCTTGCGTTCGGCCCGTAGACCACTGCGGAACGCACGACCGACGGCAGCGCCCTCAGACCGGTGGCGAGGAGGTGGGTCTGTGCCAGTTCCTTGTCCGCAGTCGCACCCACCAAGCTGAGGGCTTGCTCGTCCCGGACCGAGCGGAAGTTGCTCACCCGGAATTCCACGAGCATATTCGCCTCCAATCTAAAATTGGAGCGATTATTGCATGAAAACTTCCTGAATCTTGGAAATATCAGACTCTCGGGCGGCGCTTGCTTGCCTGAATGAGGAAGTCTCAGCCCGGCCCCACCCACCGCGCCGCAAACCCATCCCCCACCCGGTCGATCGCCGTCACATGCGGCGCGCCGAAATGCGTCGGCAACAACAGCGCCCCCGTGTCCGCGCAATGTTCGAGCACGCGCCGCCGCGTCCTGCGCGAGTTCTCGGGGTCCTCGCAGAAGCACATGATCCAGTCCGGCGCGTAGATCTGGATCGGGTGGTGGATGACGTCGCCGCAGAACACGCCGCCGCCGTTCGCGTGCAGCAGCTTCAGCAGGATGTGCCCCGGCGTGTGGCCCGGCGCGTTCTCGACCAGCAGGTCGTCGCCGATCGCATGCGGGCCGGTCACCAGTTCGACCAGGCCCGCCTCGATCACCGGCAGCACGCTGTCCTGGTAGACGATGCGCCGGTGCGGATCGTCCGCGCCGGCCGGATTCGTCTCCGGGCTCCAGTGCTCGCATTCCTTGCGCGAGATCACGTACTTCGCGTTCGGGAACGTCGGCACCCAGCGGCCGTCCTTCAGCTGCGTGTTCCAGCCCACGTGGTCGGCGTGCAGGTGGGTACACAGCACGAAGTCGACGTCCTCGGGCGCCACGCCCGCCGCCGCGAGCCGCTCGAGGAACGGCGTCTGCAGCATGTGGAAGCGCGGCCAGAAATGGCGGTCCTTGTGATTGCCCGAACACGCATCGACGAGGATGGTGTGGTGCTTCGTGCGCACCAGCCACGAATGCACGCTGGTGACGAGCTGATCGTCCTCGGGGACGTAATGAGACGGCGCCATCCAGCCGAGGTTGCGCTCGACCAGCGCGCGGTCCCAGCCCTTCAGGTACTCGTGGGGCGGGAAGCTGCCGGGGCCGAGCTGTTCCTCGATGCGGGTGACGGTGGCTTCGCCGATCTGCCAGGTCTGGTTCATGCGTTCACCCCGCGCGCTGGAACCAGTGCAGCACGCGCTTCTCGACGGCGAGCATCAGCAGGTTCAAGACATAGCCGAGCAAAGCCAGCAGCAGGATCGCCGCATACATGTCCCCGGCCCGCATCGCGAACTGCATGGTCATGAGGTAGTAGCCGATGCCCTCGGACCCCGCGATCATCTCCGCGACCACGGTCACGATCAGCGCGAGCGCGAGGCTCGTGCGCAAGCCCACCATGATGTAGGGCATGGCCGCGGGAAGCACCACGCGGAAGAGCGTGCGCGCGGGCGGAACGTGAAAGGTGCGCGCGACGTCCAGCGCGGTCTTCTCCACCGAGCGCACGCCCGAGATCGTGTTCACGAGGACGGGAAAGAAGGTCGCGAAGGCCACGATGGTGATCTTCATCGTCGCGTCGATGCCCAGCAGCAGGATGAGCGGCGGCACGATCGCGGGAATGGGGATCGGCCGCACGAGTTCGACCAGCGTGTCCAGCGCGGAATTCACCACGCGAAAGCGACCCATCAGCAAACCGATGGCCACGCCCAGCGACGCGCCGGCGGCGAATCCCGCGAGCATGCGCCACAGGCTGGAGAGGAACACCCGGGGCAGCTCGCCCGTCATCACGCCCGCGCCGCCCGCGACGAAGACCTTCGTCACCGGCGGCCAGTTCTGGCTGCTCACCCAGGTGCGCGCCGACACCTCCCACAGCACGAGCAAGGCCGCGACGAAGAGGAAGCCGAAGACGCGGTAGCTCTTACGCGGCATGCACGACCTCGCCGCCCACGGCGGTCGCGAGAACGCGCGCGTTCTGCAAGGCATCGGGCTCGCACGCGACCGGGTCGACCGACAGCACCGTCCAGTCCGCGAGCAGGCCCGGACGCAGCACGCCCCGCTCGTGCTCGGAGAAAGCGACGAAGGCCGCGTCGCGCGTGTACATCGCGAGCGCTTCCTCGCCGCTCACGGCCTGCAGCTTGCCGACCGGCTCTTCGGTGCCCGCGATGCGGCGCGTGCGGGCCTGCCACAGGCCGAGCAGCGGCTCGAACGGCGTCACGGGCGAATCGGACCCGCCGCCGACCACCACGCCCCCGTCGAGCCAGCTTCGCACCGGCGTGGCCGTGGCCATCATCGCCATGCCGAAGCGCTTCACGAGCAACGGGCCGAAGGTGTACTGCATCGAGCACTGCGTCGCGACCGCGATGCCCATCTTCTTCGCCTGGCGGATGTTGCGCTGCTCGGGCCACAGGTAGGCGTGAATCAGGCTGAAGCGCAGCGGCGCCAGCGGAATCTCTTCGTTGATTTCCTCGAACACGTCGAGCGCGATGTCGATGGCCTTGCCACCCACCGTGTGGACGCCCATCGACCAGCCGAGTTGCGCGCAGGCCTTCGCGATGGCGCGGAAGTTCTCGGTCGGCGTGACCTGGATGCCGCAGTTGCAGCGCTCGTCCGGATACGGCTCGCGCATGAGCGAGGTGCCGAGCGACGCGCCGCCGTCGAGAAAAAGCTTCACCGCGCCGAACTTCATGCGCGAATCGCCGAAGCCGGTGCGCACGCCCATGCCGCGCAGCTTCGCGAGGTTCTCTTCCACGGGCAGGCTGGAGTCCGCCAGCGGCATCAGCACCGATCGCACGGTGAGCTCGCCACGCGCCCAGAGGTTCTGGTAGACGGCGAACATGTCGGGCGTCATGCCGGGGTCGACGATGCCCGTGAGGCCGGCCGCGTGATAGCGCTTCTGGATGTCGCGCAGCGCGCCTTCCTGCTGCGCCATCGACAGCGGCGGCACGAGCCGCGCGACGGGCTCGAACGCGGGCGGCTCCATCAGCACGCCGTTGGGCACGCCATCGGCGTCGCGCTCGATCTTTCCGCCGTCGGGTTCGGGCGTGTCCTTCGTGATGCCCGCGAGCTTCAACGCCAGGGTATTCGCCACGGCCGCGTGGCCGACGCGCGGCAGGTACACGGGGCGATCCGCGCACACCGCGTCGATCTCCTGCCGCGTGGGGTAGCGCTGCTCCTTCAGGTTCACGATGTGCCAGCCGGAGCCGCTCGTGATCCAGGCCGCCTGGGGGTTGCGCGCCGCGTAACCGCGAATCGCCTCCTGCACGTCGGCGATGGAACGCGCGCCCGCGAGGTCGACGAGGCACGACTGCACGCCGGTCCACTGCATGTGGTTGTGCGTGTCGATGAGTCCGGGGACGATGGTGCCGCTCGCGTAGCGGATGGTGTCGTGGTCCGGGCCCGCAGCGGCGCGCGCGTCTTCGACGGAACCCACCGCGACGATGCGGTCGCCGCGCACCGCCATGGCCGCGGCGCGCGGATTCGCGCGGTCCATGGTGACGATGTCGCCTTCGATGACTCTCGACTTCATTTTCTTCAACGCCCTGGATTCCCCGAACGCTCAGCGAACCGGCGTCGTCGCCGTCCGGTACACCACCGACTTCGCATCGAACGCGCCATCGAGCAGGCCGTTCTTGCGCATCGTCGCCGCGATCGTTTCCACCGACGCGGGCGCCACGATCTTCTCGAACGGCGGCACGTGCAGGTTCTTCACGTTCTCGGGCGTCATGCGCGTGAAGCCGGCCATGATCTTCACCCACTCGTCGCTGCCCTTGTTCGCGTTCGCCCAGTCCACGCCCTTGAGGTAGGCGCGGACGAACTTGTCGATGACGGCCGGGTTCTGCTGGATGTAGGTCTTCGTCGCGACGTACTGGCCGAGCGGCACGCGCTCCTTCACCGCGTCGGCGGGCCAGCCGACCACCTGCATGTCGGTGGCGACGGCGGCGCTCAGGTACGGATCCATCACGAACGCGACCTCGGCGCGGTTGCCGCGCACGGCATCGGGCATCTGCGGGAACGGCACCTCCACGTAGGTCACCTTGTCGGGGTCGCCGCCGGTGGCGCGCACCCACTCGCGCGCATACATCCAGCCGATGTTGTTGCGCGTGTTGACCGCGAAGCGCTTGCCCTCGAGCTCCTTGCCCGTGCGCACGCCCCCCGCCTTCTGCGAGATGATGCCGCCGATGTCCGGCTTGCCGCCGCCCATGTGGCTGCCCGCCGCGATGATCTCGAAGCCCAGGCCCTGCTTTGCGCCGAGCAGCGTCGAGACGGTGTTGCTGAACGCGATCTGCACGTGCCCCGCCGCGAGCGCGGGAAGGCCGGCGGCGCCGCCCGCGACGGGCGTCGTGTCGACCTCCAGACCCTCGGCCGCGAAGAAGCCCTTGGCGATCGCGACCTGCAGCGGCAGGGTGTCGATGATGGGGATGGTGCTCACGCGCAGCTTGGTGGTCTGCGCGAGGGCGCCGGTGGCGGCGAAGGCGGCAAGCAAGGTGCCGGCCAGGGCCTTCAGTGCATGGCGGCGGAATGCGTCGAACATGGTTTTTTCGGCTTTCGATGAAAGAGGTTCAGCGCACCAGCGTCGTCGCGGTGCGGTGCAGCAGGCCCGCGGAATTGATGGGCGCGTCGAGCAGCGCATTGCGCACCATCAGGCCCTGCACGGCGTCGATGCGCTTCGGGTCGATCGTCTTGTCGTACGGCGGCAGCGTGAGACCCTTCACCTTCTCGGGCGGCAGGCGCGTGTAGCCCGAGACGATCTTGAAGAAATCCTCGGACGCCTTGTTGGCGTTGGTCCAGTCCACCGACTTGTTGTAGGCGCGCGTGAAACGCTCGATGAGCTGCGGGTTCTGGTCGATGTACGTCTTGGTCGCCGCGTACATGCCGACCGGGATGCTCTTCATCACCACGTTGTACGGCCAGGCGACGAGCTGCATGCCCTCGGCCTGCAGGCCGTTCGACAGGAAGGGCTCGACGACGAAGGCCGCCTCCACGCGGTCGCCCTTCACGGCGTCGATCATCTGCGGGAACGGCACTTCCTGGTAGTTCACCTTGTCGGGGTCGCCGCCGGTGGCGCGCACCCACTCGCGCGCGAACAGCCAGATGATGTTGTTGCGCGTGTTCACCGCGATGCGCTTGCCCTCGAAGTCCTTGCCGGTCTTGAAGGTTGCGCCCTTCTTGGCGATGATGCCCGCGAGGTCGGGCAGCGTCTCGCCCGTGCCCGCGCCGGCCGCGACGACCTGGAAGCCCAGGCCCTGCTTGGCGCCGAGCACGATGGAGATGATGTTGCTGAAGGCGATCTGCACCTGCCCCGCGGCCAGCGCCGGCAGGCCGGCCGCGCCGCCCGCCGTGGGCGTCGTGTCGATCTCGATGCCCTGCTCACCGAAGAAGCCGCGGGCCATGCCGACTTGCATCGGCGCGGTGTCGATGATGGGGATCGTGCTCACGCGCAGCTTGGTCGTCTGCGCGAAGGCGATGCCGGGCGCGGCGAGCGCGGCGGCCCCCGCGGCGGCGGCGAGGCCGAATTCACGGCGGCGAAGGGTCTTGCGGATCATGACGATCTCCTTTGAGTTATTCGGCTTTCGAGAAAGACCAGTGAATCAGGCTGCGCTCCAGCCGGACGAAGAGCGCATTCAAACCATAACCGAGCACGGCGAGGATGACGATCCACGCATACATGTCGGCGCTGCGGAACGAGCGCTGCATGTCGATGACCAGGTAGCCGATGCCGCCCGTGCCCGCCATCATCTCGGCGACGATCACGAGCACCAGCCCGAGCCCGAGGCTCACGCGCATGCCGGCCAGGATGAGCGGCAGCGCGGACGGCAGCACGATCTTGAACATCGCCGCAGACGACTTGTGCCCGAAGGTGCGGCCGACGTCGAGCAGCACCGGGTCGGTGCCGCGCACGCCCTGCACCGTGTTGATCAGCACCGGGAAGAACACGCCGAGCGACACCGCGGTGATCTTCATCGTGTCGCCCAGGCCGAGAAAGAGCATGAGCGGCGGCAGCAGGGCCGGCTTGGGCAGCGGCCGCAGGAATTCGATCAGCGGCTCCAGCAGCCCGTCGACCACCGGATAGCGCCCCATCAGCAGGCCCAGCGCCACGGCGAGCGCGCAGCCGATGACGTACGACACGAAGAGGAGATAGAGCGTGGTGCCCAGCGGCTTGATGAACGAGCCGCCGCCCACGAGCGTCCACAGCTTCTGCGCGACGACGGTGGGTGGCGGAATGATCGCCGCGTTGAGCGCGCCGCCGCGCACGAGCGCCTCTACCGCGAGCAGCAGCGCGACGACGGTGAGCACGCCGAAGAAGCGCTCGGCGGCGAAGCGGGGGGAAGTCGCGTTCATCTCCGGCCCCGGCTCAGCCCGGCCGCCGCAGCAACTGCTCGAGCAGGTGGTGGCGCAGCTCGATGAAGCGCGGCAGCTCGCGCGTGGCGAGGTTGTCGCGGGGGCGCGGCAGTTCGGTGTCGACCACCTCCGCGATGTGCGACGGCCGGCGCGTGAGCACGGCCACGCGGTCTGCGAGGAACACGGCTTCGTCGACATCGTGCGTCACGAGCACCGCCGTGAAGCGCTGCTTCTGCCACAGGTCGAGCACGAGCGCGTGCAGTTCGAGTCGCGTGAGCGCATCGACGGAGCTGAAAGGCTCGTCCATCAGCAGCACGCGCGGCTGCGCGGCGAGAGCGCGCGCGATGGTCACGCGCTGCTGCATGCCGCCCGAGAGCTGCCACGGGTACTTGCCGCCCGAATCGGCGAGGCCGACCATGTCGAGATAGCGGCGGCTTTCCTCGCGCGCCTTGTCGCGCGTCATGCCCTCGGTGTGCTCGATGGCGAAGGCGACGTTGTCGACGACGGTGCGCCACGGAAAGAGCGACTTGCCGTACTGCTGGAAGAGATAGACGATGCCCCTGGGCGGCTGGGAGACGTCGTTGCCCTCGAAGGAAACGCGCCCTGCGGTCGGCAGCGCAAGCCCCGCCGCGATCTGCAGCAGCGTCGACTTGCCGCAGCCCGAGGGGCCGATGACCGCGAGGAATTCGCCCTGGCGCACGTCGAGGTCGACGCCGTCGATGGCCAGCGTCTCGTTCTCGCCGCTGCCGAAGGCCTTGCGGATGCCCTGCATCCGCAGGTAGGGCGCGGCGGCGGCCGCGAGGGCGCCCTCTTCCGCCGTATCGAATTGCATGCTCATCGACCCGAGTATCACCCCAGGTAGGCGATGCAGTCGATCTCGACCTTCACGCCCTTTCGGTGCGGCGTGCCCCCGATGCAGGTGCGCGTGACCTTCTCGCCGTCCATGAATTCGCGGAACGCCTCGTTGAACGCGGAAAAGTCCGCCGTGTCGCGCAGGCACACGCGCATGTTGACCACCTGCGCCATCGTGGCGCCGCCGGACTCGAGGATGTTCTTCAGGTTCGTGAGCGTCTGCCGCGTCTGCTCGGCGATGTCCTCGCTCACCACTTCCTTCGTCTCGGGATCGAGCGGCCCCTGCCCCGACACGTAGAGCATGTCGCCCGCGCGGATGGCCTGGGCGAGCGGCGACGGCTTGCTCTTGTCGGTGAAGCCGGTGACCGGCGCCTTGGCGCTTTGAACGAGGATCTTGGGCATGGAGGTTCCTGTTGGGAGCAAATCGATTATCCGATGGACAATCGAAATCTAGAACGAGGTGCCTCCGCTGTCAACGGGACATGTCAGGGCTTCGTCATCCCGCGAAGGATGACGGTCCTTCAGGCCGCCTGCTTCAGGGGCGCATCGCTCTTCAGGATGGCTTTGCGGATGTTGGTGCCGGTGCGCTCGATGTGCTCGGCGAGGATGCCGCAGGCGAGATCGGCATTGCGCTCCAGCGCCGCGTTCGCGATGTCGGTGTGTTCGCGGCGCACCGTCTTGTCGAACGGGCGCGAGGTGAGGAAGAGCCGGCGGTAGCGGTCGTTCAGGTCGTGCAGCGTCGCGCTGAACGTCAGCAGCAGCGGCATGTTGCACGCGGAGATCAGGCGGTAGTGCAGGTCGCGGTGCGCGCCCTCCCAGGCCACCTGGTCGGCCGGCGCGTCGGTGCGCTCCAGCTTGTTCAGGCGATAGAGCGAGGCGACCACGTCGCCCTCCCACTTGTCGTCGCCACGGGCGATGGCTTCGCGCAACGCGAAGCACTCCACCATGCCGCGCAGCTTGGTGACCTCGACCAGGTTCTGCTCGGACACCGGCGCGACGCGGTAGCCGCGCTGGTCCTCCATGACCACGAAGCCCTCGGCCGACAGCCGCGAGAGCGCTTCCCGCAACGGGCTCAGGCTCACCCCGAAGGTGACCCGAAGCTCGTCGAGCCGCAGCTTGCAGCCCGGTGCGAGCTCGCCGTTGGAGATCGCGGCGCGCAGCGTGTTCGCGATCGTCGTCGAGAGGGTCTGGCCGCTTTGCTCTGCAGTCTGGAGGAGGTCCATGAGAAAACGAGAGGAGTGAGTAATTTCGATTATACGAAGACGTCCGGCGCCGGCGACCCCTCGACGACGCGAATCGAAATCGTTGAAATAATCGATGCGGTGGCCTAACCTGTCGGGCAACCGGCGCGCGGTTTGCGCCATGCCGGTGCGTGCGATACATTATCGATATTCAACGGAAAATCGATAAGCGAGACAGGGCTCATCATGGATGCCGCCACGCCCAGCGCCGAACCGGGAGGCCAGACGCTTTCCTCCACGATCGCAAGCAGCCTGCGCGAATCGATCGCGAGCGGGCGCATCCCGCCCGGCGCGAAGCTGCGGCTGGAGGAGCTGCGCACGCGCTTCGGCGTGAGCCTGAGCCCGCTGCGGGAAGCCCTGTCGCGGCTGGCCGCCGAGGGCTTCGTGGTGCTGGAGGACCAGCGCGGCTACAAGGTCGCGCCCGTCTCCGTGGCGCATCTCGAGGAGGTGACGAAGCTGCGCACCCTGGTGGAAGGGTTCGCGCTGCGCGAAGCCATCGCGGCCGGCGACGACCGCTGGGAAAGCGGCATCGTCTCGCGCCTCTACCGGCTCAACAAGCTGGGCCAGGCGGGCTCGAGCGAGGCGGACGTGCAGGCCTGGGAAAGCGCGCACCGCGACCTGCACCACCACATGATCGCCGCCTGCGGCATGCCGCTGCTGATGCAGTTCAGCGCGACGCTGCACGACCTGAGCGACCGCTACCGCCGCATCTACCTCGACGAGCGTCCGCTCGACCCCGACGTTGTGCGCGAGCACACCGAGATCTGCGACGCCGTGCTGGAGCGCGACGCCGACACCGCGGTGGAGCGCCTGCGCAAGCACATCGAGCGCACGGGCAACAACGCGCGCGGCGCGCTGGCGAGCGACGCGGCCAGGCCGCGGCGCAGGGCGAAGCCCGCCGGGCCGGCGGGTTGATTCCGCAACGCAACCGATCCACAATCGATTTTCGCGACTATTTCGATCCACAACGGGAAACCGCATCATGGGCATCCGAGACACCGACCGCACGCTCCCCTCGAACCGCATGGTGTTCGAGCTGCGCCGCGACCCCGAAGCCTTCGCCTTGTTCCGCCGCGACCTCGAGGCAAGCATGACGCACTTCGGCCTGTCCGACGAGGAAAAGCGCGCCTGGCGCGAGATCGACCTCGCCACGCTCGCGCGCAAGGGCCTGCACCCCTATTTCCTGCCGCAGGTCTCGCGCCTCTTCAAGGGCGGCGGCTACAACCACAACGACAGCGACGCGGCGCGCCTGTACGCCGAGAAGATGAACATCCGCTGAAGGAAGAGGGAAAAAACAAGATGGCACGACTGATCGCATCCGTGGGCATCGCGCATGCCCCCGGCGTCACCGGCTGGATCGACAAGGCGCCGAAGCACGAGCAGGACGCGGTGCTCGCCGGCTACGCCGAGTTCGGCCGGCGCATGGCGGCGCTGAAACCCGACGTCGTCATCGGCGTGGCGAACGACCACCTGCTCAACTTCCCGATGAGCAACGTTCCCGACTTCTGCGTCGGCATCGGCGACCGGTGGGCCGGCCCCGCGCCGTGGTTCCGCGACTGGCTCAACGTGCCCGACTACCGGATCGAGGGTCACCGCGAACTCGCGCGCGCGCTGGTGCGCGACTCGGCGAAGGCCGGCATCAACCATGCCTTCGCCGAGGAACTGCTGTTCGACGACAACTGGTCGGTGCCGCTGAAATTCCTGTTCCCCAACTACGACGTGAAGTTCGTGCCGATCCACATGAACCCGATCGTGCCGCCGGTGCCGAGCGCGCAGAAGTGCCTCGACGTCGGCCGCCAGATCGCGCGCATCGTGCAGGCCTTTCCGGGCGACGAGCGCGTGGTGCTCATGGGCACGGGCGGGCTGTCGCACGACCCGGGCGGCCCGGACTACTTCACCGTCCACGAAGGCTTCGACCGCTGGTTCATGGAACTCATGGAGTCCGGCGACACGGAGCGCGTCGCGCGCGAACTGACGATGGACAAGCTGCTCACCGGCGGCGACGGCGGCGCGGGCGAGCTGCTCGCCTGGGTGGTCGCGATGGGCGCCGCCGCGGAACTCGGCAAGCCGAAGGCCGAAAGCGTTTTCTACGTGCCCTCGGTGCCGATGCGATGCGGCATGGGCGGGTCCTACTGGAGTCTGAGCGACGCCCGGCCGCCCGAAGGCGCTCATACCGCAGTGCAAAGCACGGAGGTTACGAATCCATGAGCCTGGCCGACCGCAAGTTGCCCTTGACGCCCGCGGAGCGCCTGCAGCCGCAGAACTGCGCGCTGATGGTCGTCGACATGCAGAACGACTTCTGCGCGCCCGGCGGCTTCATCGACAAGACGATGGGCAAGGACGTGAGCGCGGGCGCCGAGATCGCGCCGCGCATCAACGCGCTGCTGGACCGCGCGCGCGCCGCCGGCGTGCCGGTCGTCTGGCTGCGCGCCGACTACTCGCACGACATCATCCCCGACTCCATGGCCGTGAAGCTCGCCGCGCGCGGCATCCAGGCCGAGTGCTGCAAGCCCGGCACCTGGGGCCACGAGTGGTATGGCGTGCAGCCGCTGGACGGCGAGCCGGTCGTGACCAAGCACAGCTACTCCGGCTTCACCGGCACGGACATGCAGGACGTGCTGAAGAAGCTCGGCCGCAAGACCATCGTGTTCACCGGCGTGCAGACGCAGGTGTGCGTGGAGTCGACGCTGCGCGATGCGCATGCGCACGGCTACTACTGCGTCGCCGTGCAGGACGCCGTGGGCTCGCACACGCCCGCGCTGCACCAGGCCACGCTCGACAACGTGAAATTCCTGTTCGGCGACGTCGCCCCCGCGAGCGACGTGCTGGCCGCCTGGCCCGCCGCCCGCTGAGCCCCCGCATTCCAGAGAGGACCCACCCATGCTGCCCAAGCGAATCAACAAGGACGTCGTGCGCAAGAGCATCGGCGAATACGCCGACACGAAGTTCACCGCCGAAGAGCGCGGCAAGATCTACGAGGACCTGATCGGCTTCGTCCCCCCGCGCATCGAGGCGCGCTTCGCCGTCACCGGCGCGCTCGACCCGAAGATGGTCGACTTGCAGGAGCAGATGCGCGAGCATGCGATGTACCCGAAGAGCTTCGACGTGAAGACGGCGCAGCTCATGCTCTTCGGCATGCTCATGATGGACGGCAGCGACGCCGCCGTGCTGCACGCCATGGCCGCGCGCAAGGCCGGCGCGAGCTGGGCCGAGTTGCAGGACGTCATCAACCTGTGCTTCATCTTCCGCGGCATGTCCGCGGCGAACAAGGGCGCCGAGCTGATCGCGAACCTCGCCGCGCGCGAGGCGGAAGCGGCGACGGGGAAGACCGCATGACGAAGGAGACCCTTCACTTCATCAACGGCGAGTTCGTCCGCAGCGCGAGCGGCAAGACCTTCGAGAACCGCAGCCCGATCGACAACAAGCTGATCGCGAAGGTCCACGAAGCCGGCCGCGCCGAAGTGGATGCCGCCGTGCGCGCGGCGAAGGACGCCTTGAACGGCCCGTGGGGCCGCATGACGGTGGAAGAGCGCTCGAAGATGCTCTACGCGGTGGCCGACGAGATCACCGCGCGCTTCGACGAATTCCTCGCGGCCGAAGTCGCCGACACCGGCAAGCCCGTGTCGCTCGCCTCGCACATCGACATTCCGCGCGGCGCGGCCAACTTCAAGGTCTTCGCGGACACCGTGAAGAACGTGGCCACCGAGTTCTTCCAGATGCCCACGCCCGACGGCGCGGGCGCGCTGAACTACGCGGTGCGCGTGCCCAAGGGCGTGGTCGCGGTGATCTGCCCGTGGAACCTGCCGCTGCTGCTCATGACGTGGAAGGTCGGCCCGGCACTCGCCTGCGGCAACACCGTCGTGGTGAAGCCTTCGGAGGAGACGCCGACGACGGCCGCGCTGCTGGGCGAAGTGATGAACAAGGTCGGCGTGCCGCCGGGCGTCTACAACGTGGTCCACGGCTTCGGTCCGGACTCCGCGGGCGAATTTCTCACCACCCACGACGACGTGGACGCGATCACCTTCACCGGCGAGACGCGCACCGGCGCGGCGATCATGAAGGCCGCCGCGCCCGGCATCAAGGCGACGTCGATGGAGCTCGGCGGCAAGAACCCGGCGATCGTGTTCGCGGATGCCGACATGAACGTCGCGCTCGAGGCCACGGTGCGGTCCGTCTTCGCGAACTGCGGCCAGGTGTGCCTGGGCACGGAACGCGTGTACGTCGAGCGGCCGATCTTCGACGAGTTCGTGCGCCGCCTGGGCGACGCGGCGAAGGCGATGAAGCCCGGCCGTCCCGAGGAAAAGGACACGAAGATCGGCCCGCTGATCTCGCACGAGCATCGCGACAAGGTGCTGTCTTACTACAAGAAGGCCAAGGACGAAGGCGCGACCGTCGTGGCCGGCGGCGGCGTGCCGCGGATGGCGGGCGAGCTCGCCGAAGGTTCGTGGATCGAGCCGACGGTGTGGACCGGCCTGCCCGAGACGAGCGCCGTGGTGCGCGAGGAAATCTTCGGCCCCTGCTGCCACGTGACGCCCTTCGACACGGAAGAAGAAGCGATCCGCCTCGCCAACGACACGAAGTACGGCCTGGCCGCCGCCGTCCACACGACCAACCTCGCGCGCGCGCATCGCGTCGGCGCGAAGCTCGAAGTCGGCATCTGCTGGATCAACTCGTGGTTCCTGCGCGACCTGCGCACGCCCTTCGGCGGCACCAAGCAGTCGGGCATCGGGCGCGAAGGCGGCGTCCACTCGCTCGAGTTCTATACGGAACTGCGCAACGTCTGCATCAAGTTATAGGCCCCCCCCGAAGCGCCTGCGGCGCTTCCCCCCTCAAGGGGGCGCATCCAGCGGCCCGGCAAAGCCGGTTCCGCGGGTGCTCCCGAAGAGACACGTCGAACGAGGAGTGATTGCATGACGACCGACATATTCGCCGACACGCTCGCCGAGATGACCTGGTACGAAGTGGACCAGGCCGCGAAGGACGGCGCCGTCCTGCTGTGGGCGTTCGGCGTGATCGAGCAGCACGGGCCGCACCTGCCCACGGGCACGGACGTGTACCTGCCGCAGGCGCGGCTGCGCGACGTCAAGCGCGAGCTGAAAGACCGCGGCGTGCAGGCCTTGATCGTGCCGCCCTACTACTGGGGCGTGAACGTCGTGTCGGGCTCGTTTCCCGCGTCGTACCGCGTGCGTCCGGAAGTGATCCGCGAACTGATGGCCGACGTGTTCCAGAGCTTCGAGGGCGATGGCTTCAAGCAGGTGTTCTGCTTCTCGGGCCACGGCGACGCGCTGCACAACCGCACCATCCACGACGGCATCAAGCTCGGCACGGAAAGGACGAAGCTCGACCTCAGCTTCGTCATGGATGCGGCGCTCGCGAAGCGGCTGGGCATCGCGCTCGACGACGCGAACATCACCGTGCCCGACGGTCCGCTGAACGAAGGGCTGAAGTTCTTCCAGATCAACGCCTCCTCCCCGTCCTCGCCGCAGAGCGACGACACCGCGCCGCGCTACGTCGACGTGCATGCGGGCCGCTGGGAGTCGTCGATGATGCTCGCGAGCTGCGCGAGCCTGGTGCGCGACGACGTGCGCAAGACCCTGAAGTCCACCGACCTCGGGCCGGACGACCTCGCCGTGTGGCGCAAGGGCTATCTCGAAGCGCGCAAGACCACGCCGCTCGGCTACTTCGGCGATCCCGCCGCGGCGAGCCTCGAAGAAGGCGTGCGCAACATGAAGAGCTCCGCGGAGATCGCGGCCGACGCGATCGTGAAGCGCATTCGCGCGAAGGAAAAGGCATGAACCGCAAACACCTCCTCACCGCATTCGCGGCAGCCGCCTTGCTGGGCGCGTTGACGTCGGGACCCGCGCAGGCCCAGGAGCCGCCGATGAAGCTCGTCATCGGTTTTCCGCCCGGCGGCGCCGTCGACAACCTCGCGCGTTCGCTCGCCGAGAAGTTGCGCACCTCGCTGGGCACCACCGTGCTCGTGGAAAACCGTCCCGGCGGCAACACCTTCATCGCGATGGACGCGGTGAAGAAGGCCCCACCTGATGGCCGCACGGTGCTCATCAACTTCTCGAACGCCTGGACGATCTACCCGTACACGTTCAAGACGCTGCCCTACGACGCCGCACAGGACTTCGTGCCCGTGGCGAACCTCGTGAAGTTTCCGCTCGCGCTGAGCGCGGGCGCGAACCAGCCGTACCGGAATTTCGACGAGTACCGCAAGTGGGTCACGGCCGCGCCGGGCCGCGCTTCGGTCGGCATGCCCGGCTCCGGCACGAGCGCGAACTTCGCGGTGCTGCAGATGGGCAAGGCCATCGGCACCGACATCACGGCCGTGGCGTACAAGGGCGGCGCGCTGATCCTCGCCGACGAGATGGGCGGCCACATCGGCGCCGGCATCGACTCCATCGGCAGCAAGCTCGAACTGTTCCGCGGCGGCAAGATCCGCATCCTCGCGGTGACGGGCGCGAAGCGCACGCCGCTCGCGCCGGACGTGCCGACCTTCGGCGAACTCGGCGTGCGCGGCCTCGACTACCCCTCCGGCTGGTACGGCGCATTCGTTCCGGCGCGGACGCCGGCCGACGTCGTCGCGCGCCTGAGCCGCGCGTTGAACGATGCGATGGCGGACCCGGCGCTGCGCAAGCAGCTCGACAATTTCGGGCTCGAAGTCGCGGGCGGCACGCCGGCCGAACTCGCGGCGACGATCGCTTCGGACCAGAAGTTCTGGAAGCCCGTGATCGAGGCGGCGGGCATGGCCGGTTCGCAGTGATGCAGGTGGATGCGGTCATCGCCGGGTTGATCGCGGGGCGCGAGGACGAACTCGCGCGCCTCGAAGCGGGCTTCGCCGCGATGAGCGAGCGCGCGCTTGCGCACGGCAGCGATGGCGCAGCCGCGCATGCGGGGATCGATGCGGGGCAGGTGGCGGTTCGCATCGGGATCGCGCGCAAGGCGCTCGCGACCGCTTCTGCCTACGACGGTGAAGCGCGGGAAATCAACCGCGCGCTGGCGCGCGCGAATCTCCTGGACGCCGTCGCGGCGGTCGCGCGTCTGGCACCCTCCGCCCTTGGGGGAGCGGGCGAGGCCCTCAACGAAGGCCCTGCCGCACCGGCCCCTCTCCCAAAGGGGGAGGGAGCAAGACCCGACGTCCTGCTGAACATCTGCCGCCATCACCGCGAGCACGAGCGCTTCTACGTCCAGGACCGCACCACCGTCGCCGCCGACCTGCACCGCGAAGCCACCAAGCTCAAGATCGTGGCCGATGCCTGGCAGCGCAAGCCGGCTCACACGCCCGACGCGAGCATCGACTGGGCCGAGCCGACCTACGCGCCCGCCGGCTGCCCCGACCTGAACGAACTCAACGCCATCGGCATGATCGGCGTGCTCTTCATGGAAGGCGACGGCGAGCCCATCGAGATCAAGGTGCTCAAGTCCCGGCTGGCCGCGCTGGCCGCGGCATGGCGTCGCGCGGGCGAATGGCTCGCGGCCAAGATGGAGGCCGCATGGGACCGCGAGCAGGCGATGTACCGCCCGGCATCCATCGCGGTCGCGCGACAGCGCTTCAACACGATCGTGATGAACTGGCGCGGATCGCGCGAGCGCCTGCTCGCCGCGCGCACGCTCGAGATGGCGCTGCGCGTGCTGGAAAGCATTCCGTTCGAGCCGAAGAAGATTCGGGAGGATCGCGCGAACCTCGGACGCCGGCTCGACGAGGCCGGCGAGATGATCGCCGCCGCCGCGCAGCTCGTGCAGCGCACCGCCGCCGATCTCGCGGACAACGACAGGAACTGGACGGATTGCATACGACACCTCGAACACGCAGGCACGCGCGGATAGCGGCAGGCCTCGTCATTCCCGCGCAGGCGGGAATCCAGGGCTTTCAAAGGACACAGGAGAAACACGCGAAATGAACGATCAGCAACTCCAGCAGGCCGCCGCCTCGCTGCGCGACGCCGCGAAGAGCGGCGCATGGATCCCGCCGCTGCGCGAGACCTACACCGACATCGACGCCGACGCGGCCTACGCCATCCAGAAGATCAACACCGAGCTGCGCCTCGCCGAAGGCCGCCGCATCGTCGGCCGCAAGATCGGCCTGACGGCGAAGGCCGTGCAGGCGCAACTCGGCGTGGACCAGCCCGACTTCGGCATCCTGTTCGACGACATGGGCTACGGCGACGCCGAGGCGGTGCCGCTGAACGTGCTGCACCAGCCGAAGGTCGAGGCCGAGATCGCCTTCGTGATGGGCCGCGACATCGACGCCGCCGAACCGAGCATGGTCGACGTGATGCAGGCCATCGAATACGCCCTGCCCGCCATCGAGATCGTCGGCAGCCGCGTCGACAAGTGGAACATCAAGTTCGTCGACACCGTGGCCGACAACGCCTCGGCCGGCGCGTTCGTGCTCGGCAGCTCGCCGCGCAAGCTGTCGCAGTTCGACCTGCGCATGTGCGGCATGGCGATGATGCTCAAGGGCGAACCGGTCTCCACCGGCGCCGGCGTCGCCTGCCTGGGCAATCCGCTGAATGCGGTGTTGTGGCTCGCGCGCACGATGGCGCGCGTGGGCTCGCCGATGCGCGCGGGCGACCTCGTGCTCTCCGGCGCGCTCGGCCCCATGGCGCCCGTAAAGCCCGGCGACATCTTCGAGACCCGCATCAACGGCCTCGGCACGGTCAAGGCCGTGTTCGAGGGAGCGAAATAACATGAACGCCGCACGGCCGCCCGAAGGCGTTCGGCACCGCAGCGCATAGCGCGAAGGTACTTCAATGACTTACATCACCGAATTCGCCACCTTGCTGGACGACGCCGCGCGCAACGCGAAGGGCGTGGACCAGATCGACCCCGGCAGCAAGATGGCGCTGGCCGACGCCTATGCCATCCAGTCCGCCTCCATCCAGAAGCGGGTGGCGCGCGGCGAGAAGCGCGTGGGCGTGAAGATGGGTTTCACCTCGCGCAGCAAGATGGTCCAGATGGGCCTGAACGACGTGATCTGGGGCCGGCTCACCGATGCGATGCTCGTCGAGGAAGGCGCGAAGACCGCGTTCTCGAAGTACGTGCATCCGCGCGCCGAACCCGAGATCGCGTTCGTCCTGAAGAAGGAACTCGCGGGCCACGTGACGGCCGTCGAGGCGCTCGCCGCCGTCGAAGCCATCGCGCCGGCCATCGAGATCATCGACTCGCGCTACAAGGACTTCAAGTTCAGCCTGCCCGACGTGATCGCGGACAACGCGTCGTCCAGCGGCTTCGTCATCGGACCATGGTGCGACCCGCGCCAGGACTTCAGCAACCTCGGCCTCGCGCTGCAGATCGACGGCAAGGTGGTGCAGGTCGGCTCCACGGCCGCGATCCTCGGCCATCCGCTGCGCTCGCTCGTGGCGGCGGCGCGCCTGTCGGCCGAGGCCGGCGAGCCCCTCCAGGCGGGCTGGGTGGTGATGGCCGGCGGGGCGACGGCCGCCGAATGGATCAAGCCGGGCAACTACGTCTCGGTCGAGATGGAAAAACTCGGAAGCTGCGGCTTCCACGTAGGAGAGTGAGCATGGGTGATAGAAAACTCAAGGTCGCGATCATCGGCTCGGGCAACATCGGCACCGACCTGATGATCAAGGTGATGCGCAACGCGAAGCACCTGGAGATGGGCGCGATGGTCGGCGTGGACCCGGAGTCCGACGGTCTCGCGCGCGCCAAGCGCCTGGGCATCGCGACCACGCACGAAGGCATCGAGGGCCTGCTGAAGCTGCCGGTGTTCAAGGACATCGACATCGCCTTCGACGCGACGTCGGCCGGCGCGCACAAGAAGCACGACGCCATCCTGCGCGAGCACGGGATTCAGGTGATCGACCTCACGCCCGCGGCCATCGGCCCCTACGTCATTCCGCCGATCAACCTCGAAGAAGTCGATGCGCCCAACATCAACATGGTGACCTGCGGCGGGCAGGCGACGATTCCGATGGTGGCCGCCGTCTCGCAGGTCGCGAAGGTGTACTACGGCGAGATCGTCGCCTCCATCGCCTCGAAGTCCGCCGGCCCCGGCACGCGCGCGAACATCGACGAGTTCACCGAGACCACGCGCCTGGCCATCGAGAAGCTCGGCGGCGCCGAGCGCGGCAAGGCCGTGATCGTGATGAACCCGGCCGAGCCGCCGCTCATCATGCGCGACACGGTGTTCGTGCTCTCCGAAGCCGCCGACAAGGCCGCCGTGGAGAAGAGCATCGAGGACATGGTGAAGAAGGTGCAGGCCTATGTGCCCGGCTATCGGCTGAAGCAGAAGGTGCAGTTCGAGGACATTCCGGAATCCGCGCCGCTCAACGTGCCGAAGATCGGCCCGCGCCATGGCCTGAAGACCTCCATCTTCCTGGAAGTCGAAGGCGCGGCGCATTACCTGCCCGCCTACGCGGGCAACCTGGACATCATGACCTCGGCCGGCCTCGCCTGCGCCGACCGCATCGCCAGCAGAAAGATCGAGCGCAACGAGACCCGCGCCGCAAGGAGCGCAGCATGAACGGCAAGAAGATCTACATCTCCGACGTGACGCTGCGCGACGGCAGCCACGCGATCCGCCACCAGTACAAGGTCTCGGACGTCCGCAAGATCGCCGCGGCGCTCGACGCCGCCGGCGTGACCAGCATCGAGGTCGCGCACGGCGACGGGCTGGAGGGCTCCAGCTTCAACTACGGCTTCGGGCTGCACACCGACCTGGAGTGGATCAACGCCGTGGCCGAGTCGGTGAAGCAGGCGCAGGTCGCCACGCTGCTGCTGCCCGGCATCGGCACGATCCACGACCTGCGCGAGGCCTACGACGCGGGCGCGCGCATCGTGCGCATCGCCACGCACTGCACCGAGGCGGACGTGTCGAAGCAGCACATCGAGTACGCCCGCGAGCTGGGCATGGACACCGTCGGCTTCCTGATGATGTCGCACATGACGCCGCCGCACGAGCTTGCCAAGCAGGCCAAGCTGATGGAGAGCTACGGCGCGACCTGCATCTACGTGGTGGACTCCGGCGGCGCGCTGAACATGCGCGACGTGCGCGACCGCTTCCGTGCGTTCAAGGAAGTGCTCAAGCCGGAGACCACGCTGGGCATGCACGCCCACCACAACCTGGGCCTGGGCGTGGCGAACAGCATCGTGGCCGTGGAAGAAGGCGCGGAGCGCATCGACGCGAGCCTGGCCGGCATGGGCGCGGGCGCGGGCAATGCGCCGCTGGAAGTGTTCATCGCCGCCATCGACCGCATGGGCTGGAACCACGGCTGCGACGTGATGAAGCTGATGGACGCGGCCGACGACATCGTGCGTCCCCTGCAGGACCGCCCCGTGCGCGTGGACCGCGAGACGCTGTCGCTCGGCTACGCCGGCGTGTACTCCAGCTTCCTGCGTCACGCGGAGATCGCGGCGAAGCGCTACAACCTGCCGACCGTCGAGATCCTCATGGAACTCGGCAAACGCAAGATGGTCGGAGGGCAGGAGGACATGATCGTCGACGTGGCACTGGACTTGCTCAAGGCGAAGGGCCAGGCCGCTTAGTTCTCCCGTCCGTCAACAAGAAACGCTTCCGATGCTCGAACAACAACTCCTCAACGGCGTCATGCTCGGGAGCACGTATGCGCTGATCGCGATCGGCTATACGCTCATCTTCGGCGTGCTCCACCTCGTCCACCTCGCCCACGGCGAGGTGTTCATGGTGGGCGCGTTCGCCGGGCTCGTCGCCGTCAAGTTCGCGGGCGGCGACATCGCCACCGCCCTGCTCTTCGGCATCGTGGCCGCGGGCGCGGTCGGCGCGCTCGTCGAATTCCTCGCCATCCGCCCCTTGCGCAAGAGGAAGGGCCACGCGCTCGCGCCGATGATCAGCACCATCGGCATCGGCATCGTGCTGCAGGAGGTCGTGGCGCGCAGCTTCGGCGCCGAGCAGGTGGGTTTTCCGCACCACATGGAGCCGAAGTCGTGGCAGGTCGGGCCGGTCACGGTCAGCGCGGTGCAGCTGGTGATCCTCGGCGTTTCGGTGGTCCTGATGCTCGCGCTGCACCTGTTCGTCAAGCGCACCAAGATTGGCATGGCGATGCGGGCCACGGCGGAGAGCGCGTCGATCGCGCACACGCTCGGCATCCGCTCCGAGCGCATCGTGCTGATGACGTTCGTGATCGCCTCCGCCCTCGGCGGCGCGGCAGGCGTGCTCGTCGGCCTCGCCTTCAACGCGATCTCGCCCTTCATGGGCATCGACATGGGCATCAAGGGGCTCGCCGCCATGCTGCTGGGCGGCCTGGGGAACATCTACGGCGCGATGCTGGGCGGACTGATCATCGGGCTCGCCGAAGTCCTGAGCGTGGCTTATCTCGCGTCGTCCTACCGCGATGCCTTCGCCTTCATCATCATGATCGGCGTGCTGCTGCTGCGGCCGCGCGGCATTTTCGGCTCCACCCACCACGTGGAAGGCTGAGGCGGCGATGCTCGACCAGTTCACCCAGTCGGTGCTCATCTTCATGGGCATCAACATCATCCTCGCGCTGAGCCTCTACCTGCCGGTGTCGGCCGGCCTGCTGTCGCTCGGCCAGGGGGGCTTCATGGCCATCGGCGCGTATGCGTCGGCGTATCTCACCGTCAACCATGCGTGGCCCTTTCTCGCGGCGCTGGCCGTCGGCTCGGTGCTCGCCGCCATCGTCGGCGTCATCGTGGGTTTTCCCGCTCTGCGCATCAAGGGCGTGTACCTGATCATCCTCACGATGGGCTTCGGCGAAATCGTGCGCGTCTTCTTCCTCAACTTCGAGCCGACCGGTTCGGCATCGGGGCTGGGCGGCATTCCGAATCACACGACGCTCGGGATCGTCATGGCCTTCGTCGCGATCCTGCTCGCGGGCTTCTGGCAGCTCCGGCGCTCGCGCATCGGCCGCGCGATTTCCGCGGTGCGCGAGGACGAACTCGCCGCCGAGATCATCGGCATCAATCTCACGCGCGTGAAGCTCGCCGTGTTCGCCATCGGCGGCGCGATCGCGGGGCTCGGCGGCGGGCTCTATGCGCACTACGCATCCTTCATCGATCCGGCGCAGTTCGGCTTCCACCGCTCCGCCGAGATCTTCATCATGGTGCTGCTGGGGGGTATGGGCAACTTCATCGGCGCCACCGTCGGCGCGATCACGGTGACGCTGCTGCCCGAGGTGCTGCGCTTCCTGCAGGACTGGCGCATGACCTTCTTCGGCTCGCTGCTCGTCATCATGATGATCGTGCGGCCGTGGGGCCTGGTCGGCGCTCGCCGCTGATCGTCGGGCAGGAACGCGACATGCTCGAAATCCGGGAACTCACGAAGACGTTCGGCGGCTACCACGCCGTGCGCGACGTCTCGACCACCATCCGCGCCGGCACGATCCACGCGGTGATCGGCCCCAACGGCGCCGGCAAGACCACCCTCTTCAATCTCGTGAGCGGCGTGCTCGCGCCGACGTCGGGCAGCGTGCTGCTGGAGGGGCAGTCGCTCGCCGGCCTGCGCCCCGACCGCATCGCGCGCCTGGGGCTCGTGCGCACCTTCCAGGGCGTGCGCCTCTTCGGTCCGATGACGGTGCTCGAGAACGTGCAGACCGGCCGCTACATGCGCACGCACGGCGACCTGCTGGCCATGTTCTTCCGCATCCCCGGCCGGGAGTCGAAGCAGGAGACCGAGACGCGCGAGCGCGCGATGCAGCTGCTCGACATGGTCGGCCTCGCGAAGCAGCACGATGCGCTGGCAAGCGAGCTGGCGCTGGCCGACCAGCGGCGCCTGGAGATCGCGCGCGCACTCGCGACAGAGCCGCGCATGCTGCTGCTCGACGAGCCCGTGGCCGGCATGAACCCGGTGGAGGTCAACGAAGCCGCCGCATTGATCCAGCGCATCCGCGACAGCGGCGTGACCGTGCTGCTGACCGAACACCACATGAGCCTGGTCATGAAGATCTCCGACCGCATCACCGTGCTGAACTACGGCGAGAAGATCGCCGAGGGCACGGCGCGCGAGGTGCGCGAAGACCCGCTCGTGCTGCAGGCCTACCTCGGCACCGAAGAAGGAGCGCACTGATGCTCGAAGTGCGCGGCGTGGAAATCAACTACGGCAAGGTGCGCGCCGTGCAGGGCGTGGACCTCGACGTGCGCCAGGGCGAGATCGTGTCGCTCATCGGCCTGAACGGGGCGGGCAAGAGTTCGCTGCTGCGCGCCATCGCGGGCCTGAACCGCGTGCAGGCCGGCACCATCCGCTTCCAGGGCAAGGAGGTCCACAACCTCGCGGGCCCCGAGGTGGCGCGGCGCGGCATCGCGATGGTGCTCGAAGGCCGCTCGACCTTCAAGGGCCTGACGGTGCACGAGAACCTCGTCCTCGGCGGCTACATGCGCAAGTCGGGGCCGGAATTCAACGCCGACGTCGAGCGCATCACCGAGCGCTTCCCCGTGCTGAAGCAGCGGCTGAAGCAGCTCGCCGGCACGCTCTCGGGCGGCGAGCAGCAGATGCTCGTGATCGCGCGCGCCCTGCTCACGAAGCCGGCGCTGCTGATGCTCGACGAGCCCTCGCTGGGCCTCGCGCCGCTGATCGTGGCGGACATCTTCCGCCTGATCGCGGAGCTGAACAGGGAAGGCATGACGATCCTGCTGGTGGAGCAGAACGCGCACCAGGCGCTGAAGCTGTCGCACCGCGCGTACGTCATGGAAACGGGAAAGATCGTGCTCGAGGGCGACAAGCTGGCCGACGACCCGCGTGTGCGGCAGGCCTATCTGGGAGTTTGAAGAATGATCGACTGGAGCATCTGGAGTTTCAGCTACGCGACCGGCAAGCTGCCCAAGGACTTCCTGAGCGGCTCGCCCGTCAGCAGCAACCAGGGCACGCAGCCCGTGCCGATGATCGTGACGCTGCTGAAGTCGTCCGACGGGGAGCTGATCCTGGTGGACACCGGCTTCGCCGCGGGCGAGTCGATGACCGGCCGCAAGTTCGACGACTTCTGCCGCAGCGACGAACTGCTGCGCAAGTTCGGCGTCGACCCCGCGCAGATCGGCAAGCTCGTGCTGACGCACATGCACTTCGACCACGCGGGCAACCTCGATGCGTTCCCGAACGCGCGCATCTACCTGCAGCGCTACGAATACGAATCATGGAAAACCGCCATCGAGGAATTCGGCGGCGGCACCGCGCAGGGCAAGGACCACTGGGCCTTCTCGTCGCTCAACGTCCCCGACTTCGACGCGCTCGAGCGCGCGATGGCGCAGGGCCGCGTCGAGCTGCTCGACGGCGACCGGGAGGTCGCGCCCGGCGTCACCTGCCGGCTCGCGAAGGACTCGCACACCTTCGGCAGCCAGTGGCTCGAAGTGCAAACGCGCGTGGGCCCGTACGCGCTCGCCGGCGACGTCTGCTACACCTTCCAGAACGTCGAGCGCATGTGGCCGCCGGGTTACACGCAGGGCAACACGTTCAACATGATTCGCGAGTTCAAGAAGATGAAGGCCGTGGCGGGCGACGACCTGAAGCGCCTCGTGCCCGGCCACGACATCGAACTTTTCACGCGGTACCCGAGCGGCAGGCGCGACGGGACCGCGTTCATCGAGGTGGCGCTGGCCGAAGGCCATGCGTCGCTAATTTCAACCTAGAGGTGTCCTCATGCAATCCACCCCGCTGTCTCTTCCTTCCCGCACCCACCGCCTGAAGGCCGTTGCCGGGGCCGTCGTCGCCGCGAGCGCGCTGCTCGCGGGCAGCGCCTGGGCCGACATCAAGATCGGCGTGCTGCTGCCCTTGTCGGGCAAGGGCTCGTCGTACGGCGTGCACCAGGAGATCGCCATGAAGATGGCGATGGAGCAGATCGTCAAGACCGGCATCAAGGGCGAGAAGGTCAACCTCGTGGTGTACGACACGCGCGGCGAGAACGCCGAGGCGATCAACCTCACGCGCAAGCTGATCTCCAACGACAAGGTGCTCGCCATCGTCGGCCCGTTCTTCAGCGGCGAGACCGAGGTGACCTTCCCCGTCGCCGTGCAGGGCAAGACGCCGATCATCACCGCCTCGGCCGCCAAGCCCGGCATCGCGACGAAGAACCGGCCCTGGGCGTTCCGCAACGCGCTGGCGTCGGACCAGATGAACGGGAAGCTGATCGAAGCCTGGCTGAAGCAGAACCCGAACGTGAAGTCGGTGGTGATCCTCACCGACGTGAAGGATGCGTTCACCAAGATCGACGGCACCGCGGTCTTCCCCGCCATCCTGCAGGCCAAGGGCATCAAGGTCATGGACAACATCTCGTTCCAGACCGCCGACATCGACTTCGCCGCGCAGGTCACCAAGGCCAAGCAGCTCAACCCCGACGGCATCATCGTCGCCGGCCTCTACAACGAGGGCGGCAACGTGGTGCGCGAGATCCGAAAGCAGGGCCTGAAGCAGCCCGTGGTCGGCGCCCTGGGCATGGCCGAAGTGAAGTTCCTCGAGATCGCGGGACCGGCTTCGGAAGGCACGATGGTGGTGATGCCCTTCTGGCCGGACAACCCGGACCAGAAGATCGCCGGCTTCGTCAACGAGTTCAAGAAGCGCGCCAACCGTCCGCCGGGCAACACCGACGCGCTGATGTACGACACGCTCTTCATGCTCAAGCAGTGCATCGAGACCAACGGCGTGACGAACAAGGACGCCGACCTCGCCGCCGACCGCGACAAGATCCGCGGCTGCTTCGAGAAGATCAACTACACGGGCGTGACGGGGCCGATCCGCTTCAACAACGACGGCGACGCCGTGCTGGTGCCCACCGTGCTGCAGGCCAAGGGCGGCAAGTGGTCGTATCTCCGCTGACCGCGAGCGCATGAGCCAGGCAACCCAGGGGCAGGTCGCCGACCTGCTCATTCACAACGCCATCGTGCATACGGTGGACGCGAAGGATTCGGTGGCCGAGGCCATCGCGGTCGGCGGCGGCCGGATCCTCGCGGTCGGCCGGCTCGCGGACGTCGAGGGCCGCTGCGGCCCCTCGACGCGCCGCGTCGACCTGCAGGGCAAGACCGTCGTGCCCGGCTTCGTCGACGCGCATCCGCACATGGACATCGTGGGCCTGAAGCTCACGAAGCCCGCTTTCGACAACCCGAAGTCCATCGCGGACATCCTCGACGTGATCCGCAGGGAAGTCGAGACGAAGAAGCCGGGCGAGTGGATCGTGTGCAACCCGGTCGCGAACGAGCCCGAGGTGTTCGGCTATCCGGGCGCGCTGGCCGAGGGACGCTGGCCGACGCGCCACGACCTCGACACCGTGTCGCCCGACAACCCTGTCTACATCGAGCCGCCGCAACTCGTCGCGCCCGGGCACGCCTTCGCCAACAGCGCGGCCATTCGCGCCTGCGGGATCACTGGGGATTCGAAGGTGATCGAGGGCGTGAACATCGAAATCGATGCGAACGGCGAACCCACCGGCGTCTTCACCGACATCACGTTCCCGAAGTGGCTGCCGGTGCGCGACGGCGCGTTCCGCGCATCGACGTCGCTGTTCCCCGCGATGCCCGAGCTCACCGACGCCGAGACGCTGAAAGCGGTGGCGGCGGGCGCGAAGGCGTTCAACGAGGCCGGCATCACGACGATCTACGAAGGCCACGGCATCCCGACCGGCCCGCAGCGCGCGTACATGGACCTGTGGAGCAGGAAGCAGCTCACGATCCGCACGTACTTCGTGGTGTCCTATCCGGTGCCGCTGTACCGCGACCGCGAGAAGGGCAATGCGCTGATCGAGCAGACCGCGCGCTACGCGGGCGGCAACGGTTTCGGCGACGACATCCTGAAATTCGGCGGCCTCGGCTTCTCCTTCGACAGCGCGGCGGCGATGGGCGCGTGCCTGATGCGCGAGCCCTACGTCGGCGCGGCCGGCACGCCGTGGCACGGCGTGCAGATGGTCGACGACGAGGCGTTCCGCGACATCGTGAAGCGTTGCGCGGCTGCGGGCATCCGCGTGCAGGTGCAGTGCTCCGGCGGCGCGGCCATCGACAAGGTGCTCAAGACCTACGAGGACGTCGACAAGGACATTCCCATCGAGGGCAAGCGCTGGACCATCCAGCACTGCCAGTTCCCGAGCGCGGAGAACATGGAAGCATGCCGGCGCCTGGGCGTGCTGCCGACGACGACGACCAACTTCCTGTGGATGTACGGCTCGGTGTATCGCAAGGCGTTCGGCGAACAGCTCGCGCAGAAGGCGATTCCGTTCAAGAGCTGGCTCGACGCGGGCATCCCCGTCGCGCAGTCCACCGACGGCAATCCCTTCCAGCCGATGTTCGCGTTCTGGGAGCTGCTGTCGCGCAAGGATGCGGTGTCGGGGCAGGCGCTCGGCGGCGAGTCGCAGCGGCTCACGCGGCAGGAGGCCCTGCGCACCTACACGCTCAACGGCGCGCGCACGGCGTTCTGGGACGAGGTGACGGGTTCGATCGAGCCCGGCAAGTATGCGGACTTCGCGATCCTGTCGGACGACATCATGACGATCGACGAGGACGCGATTCCGAAGACCAAGGTGCTGGCGACGCTGCTGGGCGGCAAGCCGGTGCATGACACGGGTGTGTTCGCCTGAAGGAGCGCTTGAGGATGGCCTCGAACGATTTCGCGTCGAAGCTGCTGCGCGCGGCGCTGGCGCTGGAGGGCGACACGCCCTCTTCGTCCGTCACCGCCGACGTGCAGTCGTTCTACAAGCAGGCGAACGACGACGCCGAGGCGTGCTTCGCCTCGTGCCGGGATGCCAATGACGTCGAGCAGGCGGTGCGCACGGCCGGCGCGACCATCGAGCTGAGCCTGGCGGCGCGCGCGCTCGAATCGGCGGACGAGTGGATGGCGCGCGGCAAGCGCGATGCGGCCGCGGTCAACGCGGCGATCGCGCGACGCCAGTTGTTGCGCGCCGCCGCGGCGCTGGAGAAGCCTTCGGTGGTCACGACGAAGCTGCCCGCGGACGGCGCGCCGCTCAAGGGCAGCATCGATTCGGCCCTGCCGCCGTCGAAGGAAAACGCCCTCGACGGCCCGGTCGCCGTCGAGGCGCAGCGCAACATCGCGCAATACCACCGCGAGCACGAGCGCTACTACACGACGTTCACCACCGAACAGGCGCTCGACATCTACCGCGAAGCGAACAAGCTGAAGATCCTCGCCGGCGTGTGGCTCGAAGCGCCGGGCGCCGACGTGCAGCCCGCCGTCGACTATCTCAAGGACGAATACCACCCCGTCGGCAGCGTGGACCTCAATTCACGCCATGCCATCGGGCATATCGGCGTGCTGTACATGGAAGGCCCGGGCGAGACCGAACCGGGCGAGATCGTGGTGCTGAAGAACAAGCTTCGCGCCTACGGCATGGGCACGGGCCGCCTCGGCACCTGGCTGGTCGACAAGATGCATGGCGCGTGGAAGCGCGAGCAGCGCATCTTCGATTCGCAATCCGCCGAACTGGCGGCCGCGCGCTTCGTGAGCATCGCGACCAACTGGCGCGGCGCGCGCAACATGCAGCTGGTCGGCCGCGTGCTGGGCCTGGGTCTGGACCTGCTGTCGCGGCAGGATTTCAGCCGGGAGGGCGTGCGCAAGGACAAGGCGGCCGCCGCGAAGGTCGCATTGAACGCAGGCTGGATCGTCGCGATGGCCGGGCAACTCCAGGCCAACGCGGGCATCGAGCTTGCCGAGGCGGACCGGTCGTGGACGGGGTTTCTGGAGATGCTGGAAAGCCGGTTCCAATAGCCGGCCGGACGAAATTCAGTCTGCCGTCCTTCGTACGGCGGATCCGTAGACCCTGCCATCTTCGCGCCGATCGACGGCGAGCACGTACACGATCACCTCTTCGTCGATGACTTCGTAGACAAGTCGAACGCCCGCCTTCTGCAGTTTGATCTTGTAGCAACCGGCGAGCGGCGGGTGAAGCGCCGAGCCGGGAATGTGCGGGTGCTCCAGCCTTTTCGCCAGGAGCTTCTTGAGCGGCGCTCGTATCGAGTTGTCGAGCGCGTGCCATTCCTCGAGCGCTTCGGGATGGAACCTGAGTCGGAACCGCGGTAAGGGCGACGCAGAGGACTGGAGGGGTTTGGCCGATTTTCTAGAGGTCTTCAATGTCCACCTCGACCGCCTTGCCCCGTTCGGCCCGGCGTCGAAGAACTTTCCTGTCCCACTCTCGTTCGGAAAGCTCTTCCACGAGCGCTTCGAACAGCTTGGGCTCGACCATGTAGAACGCGGGCTTGTTGTGATTGAGCACCGCCACCGGCTGATGATTCGCACCGCGCAGCACCGCCGCCGGGTTCCGCTTGAACTCGGACATGCTGACACTGAGGCTGGCGAGGATCGGAGACATATTCAGCTCTTTTATTGGCGCTGATTTTAGCTGGATCCGTCATGGCCTGCAAACCGGCTACCGCGACCCTGACGAGATCGAAGCGGGCTTGGTGCGCTCAGCAACCCGCAGCTACCCCATCCCGCCTGAAATCCGACGCCCCCGCCCACGCATCGCCGACGCGATGCACCATCTGCGCGCCGCCGAATTCGAGCGAGGCCGGGTCTGCGATCTCGACGCGGTGGCCCCAGGAGGCGAGCGTCTCGGCCACTTCCGAAGGCACCTGCGACTCGAGGCGGATGCGCCCATCGTCTTCCGCGATGCGCCACCTCGGAAGATCGAGCGCCGACTGCGGATTGGCGCCGCGGTCGAGCAGGTCTCCGATCACCTGCACCTGCCCCTGCGGCTGCATGTCCGCGCCCACGACGCCGAGTGCCGCGAGCGGCAAGCCGCCCTGCATCAGCATCGCGGGCAGGATCGTGTGGAACGGGCGCTTGCGCCCTGCCACGATGTTCGGGTGCGACGGATCGAGCGAGAACCCAGTCCCTCGATTGAGCAGGCTCACCCCGACTTCCGGCACGACCACGCCCGAGCCGAAACCCTGGAAGTTCGACTGGATGTACGAGACAAGGCGGCCGCTTGCGTCGCCCGCGGCGAGGTACACCGTGTTGCCCGGCGCGAGTTCGCGCGCCTGCCACTGCGCGGCACGCTGCGGGTCGATGGCCGCGGCACGCTGCGCGAGGTAGTCCGGCGCGAGCAGATCGGCCACGCCCATCGGCATGAAGCGCGGATCGGTCACCCAGCGGTAGACGTCCGCGAACGCGATCTTCATCGCCTCGATCTGCAGGTGCATCCGGGTGGCCTGCGGCGTCCGCGAAGACAGATCGAAGTGCCGCAGGATCCCGAGCGCGATCTGCACCGCCACGCCCTGCCCGTTCGGCGGCAACTCCAGGACCTCGGCGTCGCGGTAGGCGAGCCGCGTCGGCTCGACCCAGTCGGCCCGGTGCGACGCGAGATCGTCCATCGACAAGGCGCCGCCGTGCGCACGTGCGTGCGCGACGATCGCCTCGGCGATGCCGCCTTCGTAGAAGTCGCGGCCCTCGGTCTGCGCGATGCGCGCCAGGGACTTCGCCACGGCGGGGAAGCGGAAGCGCTCGCCCACTTTCGGCGCGCTGCCGCCGGGCAGGAACGCGTCGGCGAACCCGGGCTGTTTCGCGAGACGCGGGACCTGCGCGGCCCACTGCCGCGCGATCCGCGGGGACACCGGGAAGCCTTCGGACGCATAGCGCATGGCCGGCGCGAAGAGCTCGTCGAGCGGCAGAGTGCCGTGCCGCCGCCACAACGCGATCCACGCGGACACGGCCCCCGGCACGGTCACCGAGTCCCAGCCCTCCGCCGGCATCTTCGCGTGGCCGGCGAAGCGCTCCGGCGTCCAGGCGGCGGGCGAATGCCCGGACGCATTGAGCGCGGCAATTTCCTTGCCGTCCCAGAGCATCGCGAAGGCGTCGCTGCCCAGGCCGTTCATGATCGGCTCGACGACGACGAGCGTCGCCGCCGCGGCGACGATCGCATCGACCGCATTGCCGCCCCGCGCGAACATGGCCGCGCCGGCCTGCGAAGCGAGCGGCTGCGAAGTCGCGATCACGTTGTCCGCGAGCACGGGCATGCGCTGCGAGCGGTGGGGGAAAGTCCAGTCCACGGTGAGTCCTCGTCAGTCGCGTGGCGCGACGCGGCCGCCGACGATGGTCATGTCGGGAACGAGCGTGGGGATGCGCTCGGCCGGCATCGTCAGCGGGTTGTCCGCCAGCACGATCATGTCGGCGAGCTTGCCGGCCTCCAGCGTCCCCCGTCGCGTTTCATCGCCGCACAGCCATGCGCCGTTCACGGTCGCGCATTGCAGCGCCTCCTCGCGCGACACCTTTTGAGAAGGGGCGATCACGCGCCGCGTCGCACGGTCGATGCGCTCCGTCGCCTGCCACACGCAGGGCCACAAGGTCACGGGCACGTTGTCGGACGCGAGCGAGACCTTCACGCCCGCGTCGAGCAGCGAACGGATCGGGCAGATCTCGTTCTCGCGTTCGGCGCCGATTCGACCGAGCACCGACGACGCGCTGCGCCAGATGTACGCATTGGTCAGCGTCGTCACGACGACGCCGTTGTCCGCGATGCCCGCGACCTGCCTTGCATCGAGCGTCGCCGGATGCGCGATCACCCAGCGCAGGCCGTCGATGAGCGCCTCGCGCGCGACGTCGATGAAGACGTCGGCCATCGCGGTCTGGATCGCGCACACGCGCAGGCCTTCGCGCGCGGCATTCGTCAGCAGCGTCCGGAACTGTTCCGGCGGCAGGCCCGCGTCGTAGTTGAAGCCGGCCCAGCCCGACTGCGGCGCGCAGCCCGCCCGCAGCCGCGCTTCGGGCGCATCGACCGCCGGCTCCGCGTACATGCCCTGCAGCCGCACCCAGTCGTCGCCCTGGGCATCGCGCCTCAGGCGCGCGGCCTCGCGCGTGACCCACTGCGCCACGTCGGCCACGCTCGCCCCGCTGAAGGCCGGGCTCACGAGCAGATGCGCGCGCAAGGTCGAACGGCCGGCATCGCGCGTGCGGCGCCAGGCGTCGATCACTTCGCCATTGACGCCGTGGCCCTCGAACACGCCGGTCGTGCCGAACCGGTTGTACGCGCGCATCGACGCTTCCATCGTGCGCAGGCGGTCGTCCGCGGTGAAGTTCGGCGCGCCGCGGAACAGCGTGAACTCCGCGAGCGGCTGCATCGCATGTTCGAAGAAACGCCCTGTCGGCTCGCCGGCGCCGTCCTTCTCGATCGTGAGCTTCGCCGAAGGCGACTCCGTGCCGGCGTCGACTTTCGCAAGCCGCAAGGCCGCGCTGTTCGCGATGGAGACGGTGGGCAGCACGCCCGGCCAGTAACCCCATGCACAGCGGATCAGCACCGGATGATCCGCCGTCGCCCGGTCGAGATCGAAGCGGTCCGGCAGGCGTCCTTCGCCGAACATCGAGGGCGACGACGCATATTCCGGCGGCTCGCCGAGCGGCATCGTCACGATCCAGCGGCCCTTGGGCGTGGTCGCGGCGATCTCGCGGATGCGGTCCACGACACCCGCGACCGAGCGGCAGCCCGACAGCGAGGGCAGCAGCCCCTTCAGGCCTTCGCGGTCCGCATGCGCGTGACCGTCGATGAGGCCGGGCATCAGCGTGCGACCCTCGAGCTCGACGATTTCCGTGGCCGGACCCGCGAACGCGGACACTTCCGCATCCGAACCCACGGCGACGATTTCGGCCCCGCGCGTCGCCACGGCCTGGGCCGTGCGCCCGGCTGCCATCGTCAGCACGTGCCCGCCGCGCAGCACGCGGTCGGCGTGGACCCCTGACCCGCCGCCAGGCATATCGCCAGGAGCGCCGGCGAACCCGCCGCCGGCCCCCTCCCCGCCCGTGCCCCCCGTCACTCCGGTTTGATCCCCGCGTCCTGCGTGATGCGCGTGTACTTCGCCTGGTCCTCGCGCAGGATGGCCGCGAATTCCGCCGGCGAGGTCGGCGCGACGTCGATGGAGCTGTCCGTGATGCGCTTCGCCACCGCCGGGTCGGCCAATGCGAAGCGCAGCGCCTGGTTGATCCTGTCCACGATGGGGGCGGGCGTGCCGGGCGTGATCATCACGCCGTGCCAGCCCTCGAGCACGAAGCCGGGAATCGTCTCGGCGATGACCGGCAGGTCCGGCAGCGGCATGCCGCGCTTGGAGCCGGTCAGCGCGAGCGGCTTCACCTTGCCCGCACGGACCTGCGGCATCGCGGTGTTGAAGAGGTCGATCACCACGTTGATCTGCCCGGCGATGAGGTCGTTCATCGCGAGCGTGTTGCCCTTGTAGAGCACGTGGGTGAAGTCGGCCTTGCTGTGCGACTTGAACCACATGCAGCCGAAGCCCGGCAGCCCGCCGCCCGAGGCGCAGTTCACGCCCTGCTTGCGGGCGACGTCGATCATCTCGGCCACGTTCTTCGCGGGGAAGTTCGGGTTGGCGACGAGGATGTAGGCCTGCGAGGTGATGCGCGCGACCGGCGCGAGGTCCTTCAGCGGGTCCACCATGTTCTTGTACGTGAGCGGGTTCGTCACGATGTTCGGCACGACGTAGAGGATCGTGTAGCCGTCCGGCGCCGCCTTGGACACCATGTCGTGGCCGATGTTGGCGTTGCCGCCGGGCCGGTTGTCGATGACGACGGGCTGGCCCAGGAACTCCGCCATCTTCGGCTGCAGCGCACGGGCGATGACGTCGGCCGGGCCGCCGGCGGCATAGGGCACGACCCAGCGGATGGGCTTGGTGGGGAAGGCCTGGGCGCTCGCGGCGATCGAAGCGAGCGCGAGAGGAAGCGCCAGGGCGGCGCGAACGAGGGCGCGACGGTACATCATGTTCGGGTCCTTTTCTTGAATAATCGATTTTGCTATGAACATCGAGAATCCGGCAAGTCGTCGAACCCTCAGGTCCGCGGCCGTCCGGCCTTTCGCTTCTCGTCACGCCGCGCCGAACCCATCCAGCGGTTCGCCGACACGTCGACGACGTGCAGCGTCGCAAGCTCGCCCGCGCGGGCGGTGAGCTTGGACAGCGAGCGGTCGAAGGCGGCGAGCTCGTCCGCGTCCAGCGCGCCGATGAGCTCGGCGTTGATGCGCACGAGCAGCGGAAAGATCTGCGCATGCAATTCGCGGGCCGAGGCGGTGGCTTCGAGCGTCGCGCGCCGCCGGTCGTCCTCCCGCTCGGTGCGCAGCACGAGGCCCTTGCCGAGCAGCGCGGTGAGGAGGCGCGAGGCCCGCGCGGACTCCATGTGGGCGCGGCGTCCCAGTTCGGTGGGCGACATCGCGCCGTCTTCCACCAGGATCGCCATCAGGTGCCATTCCGCGCGCGCGATGCCGAAGCCGCCCTCGAACAGGCGCAGCCCCGGCGCGCCGCTCGAGGCGAAGAGCGTCTTCAGCCGGTAGTTCAGGAGGTCCTTCTGCCCGCGCGGGTGGGCGAGCGTGGAGCACGTCGGTTCGTTCGCCATCGTTCGCTGTTTTAAACAAATATCGGGCCCGGACCTAGCATTTCCGTCTCGGGGAAGACCCCTACGGAACCGGACACACATCGATGATGCTGCTGGGCGTCGACATCGGAGGAACGTTCACCGACTTCGTGCTGCTGGACACGGCCACCCGCCGGATCTGGACGGAGAAGCTGCTGACCGACCCCGCGCGGCCGGACGACATCGTGCTCGAAGGCACGACGCGCCTGCTGGAGAAGTGCCGAATGGGGGCGCGCGACCTCGGCTATGTGGTGCACGGCACCACGCTGGTGACCAACGCGGTGATCGAGCGCCGCGGCACGCCCACGTGGCTCGTCACCACGAAGGGCTTTCGCGACGTGATCGAGATCGGCCGCGAGAAGCGGTACGACATCTACGACCTGCACCTCGTCAACCCGTCGCCGCTGGCGGAGCGTTCGCGGCGCCTGGAGATCGACGAGCGCATGTCGGCGCAGGGCGAGGTCGTGCGCGAGCCTTCGCGCGAGGAACTGCGCGACGTCGTTCGCGACATTCCGCGCGACGGCACGCAGGCCGTCGCCGTGGTGCTCCTGCATTCCTGGCGCAATCCGCGCAACGAGCGGCTCGTCGCGCAGTGGCTGCGCGAGGAACTCGGCCCGCAGGCCGCCATCTCGCTGTCGTGCGACGTCTCGCCCGAAATGGGCGAGTTCGAGCGCACCTCCACGACGCTCATCAACGCCTACGTGCAGCCGCTCGTGTCGACCTACCTCGACCGTCTCGAAGGCGCGCTCGCGCGCATGGGCATCCAGGCGCCGCCGTTGATGATGCTGTCGCATGGCGGCCTGGCGCGCTTCCGGCTCGCCAAGGAATTCCCTGTCCGCATCCTCGAATCCGGTCCCGCGGGCGGCGCGGCCGTCGCGGCCTACGTCGCGGAATCGCTGGAGATCCGGCGCGCCCTCGCCTTCGACATGGGCGGCACCACGGCAAAGATCTGCTTCGTCGACGACTACAAGCCTCAGGTCGTGGCCGACGGCGAGGTGGCGCGCATGGACCGCTTCAAGAAGGGCAGCGGCATGCCCGTGCGCGTGCCGATGGTCGACCTGATCGAGATCGGCGCGGGCGGCGGCAGCATCGCAAGCTGCAACGTGTTCGGCATGCTGGCGGTGGGGCCGCGCAGCGCGGGATCGGTGCCGGGCCCGGCCTGCTACGCGCGCGGCGGCGAGCTGCCCACCGTCTCGGATGCGAACCTGCTGCTCGGCTACCTCGATGCCGACAACTTCCTCGGCGGCGAGATGCGGCTCGACGCCGACGCGGCCCGCAGGGCGTTCGCGCCGCTGTGCGAGCGCCTCGGCAAATCGGCCGTCGAACTCGCGTGGGCGGTGCAGGACACGGTGAACCAGAACATGGTTCGCGCCGCGCAGCTGCATGCCTTCGACACGGCGAGGGACCTGTCCGACTACACGCTCATCTGCTCCGGCGGCGCCGCGCCCGCGAACGCATGCCGCGTCGCGCGCGAGCTCGGCATCCTGAAGGTGGTCGTGCCGACCGCGGCGGGCGTCGCGTCCTCGCTCGGCTTCCTCGTGGCGCCGGTCTCCATCGACCTGCGCCGCACCGTGCTCACGGCGCTTTCCCGCCTGGACGGCGCGGCCATCGACGCCGCCGTCGATTCGATGCGGCAGGAGGCGCGCACCGCGCTCGCCGACGTCGGCGTGCAGGAGGAGCGGGTCGAGGTCGCGCTCGCCATCGAGGCACGCTTCACCGGCCAGGCGCACTCGCTGGTGCTCGACGTCGATGCAGCGCAGCTCGCCGACGCCGCGGCGCTGCGCGATGCGTTCAGGGACAAGTACCGCCAGTCCTACGGCGACTGCCCCTCGCGCGCGGACGTCGAGATCACCGCGGTGCGCCTGCGGATGCTGCAGCGCGCGGACAACGTGGGCTCGGTGACCCGCGACGCCGTCGAGACGCGCCGGCACGCCGCCGCGCGCACCGCCTACTTCCCCGAGACCGGCGAGATACCGACGCCGGTCCACGACCGGGACGCGCTGGCGGCCGGCACGCGCATCGACGGCCCCGCCATCGTGCAGGAGCGCGACACGACCATCATCGTCCCGCCGGGCGCCGTCGCGCATGTCGATCCGTCGGGAAACTTCATCATCGACCTCGCCGGCATGGCGCTCACCGCATGAAACTCGACGCGATCCAGCTGGGCATGCACTGGGCCCGCCTCGTCACCGTCGCCGACGAGATGACGAGCATCCTCGTGCGCACCGCATTCTCCACCGTGGTCAACCAGTCGCACGACTGCGCCTGCATGCTGCTCGACGCGCAGGGTCACTCGGTCGCGCAGTCTTCCCATGCGCTGCCCGCCTTCATGGGCACGATGCCGCACACGGCCAAGGAGATGCTGCGCCGCTTCGGGCCGACGCTCGTCGAGGGCGACGTGCTCGTCACCAACGACCCCTGGGTCGCGGGCGGCCACCTGCCCGACCTCACCGTGCTGCGGCCGGTGTTCGCGAACGGCGAGCTCGTCGCCATCACCGCAAGCACCGCGCACCTGCCGGACATCGGCGGCAAGGTGTGGTCGGCCGACTGCAACGAGGTCTTCGAGGAAGGCCTTCGCATTCCGCCCATGAAGCTCTTCGCCGCGGGCGTGCGCAACGAGACGATGTTCGAGGTGCTGCGCACCAACGTACGCACGCCCGACGACGTGGAGCATGACGTGATGGCGCAGGTCGGGGCCACCGCCTTCGGCGCGCGCCGCCTGCAGGAGCTGCTGGCGCGCTACGCGGGGCTCGACCTGCGCGAGCTGGCCCGCGAGATCCTCCAGCGTTCCGAGGATGCGATGCGCGAGGCCATCTCGCGCCTTCCCGCCGGCACCTACCGCCATGTCGTCGAGCTCGACGGCTTCAGCGAGCCCACCACGCTCAAGTGCAGCGTGACCGTCGGCGCCGAAGGCCTGGACATCGACTTCACCGGCAGCTCCGCGCAGCAGCCCTTCGGCATCAACTCGGTCATGCAGTACACGCAGGCCTATGCCAACTACGCGATCAAGTGCCTGCTGAGCCCGGAGTCGCCCTGCAACGAAGGCAGCTTCCGCATGATCCGCATCGCCGCGCCGCGCGGCTCGATCCTGAATGCGCAGCCACCCGCCGCCGTGGGCGGACGCCACCTCACCGGCATGTTCGTGCCCTTCGCGATCTACGGCGCGCTCGCGCAGGCGAACGAGGCGCTGGCGGTCGGGGATGCCGGCCTGCCCGGCAGCCCCAACTTCACGCTGCAGGAGCGCAACGCCGACGGCACGACGCGGTCGATCAACCAGTTCTATTCGAGCAACGGCGGCATGGGCGCGCGCTGGGGGCAGGACGGCATCGCGGCCTGTTCGTTTCCGACGAACATCGCCAACGTGCCGGCCGAAGTGGTCGAGGCGCGCTCGGGCCTGATCGTCGACTGCAAGATGCTCACGCCGGACTCCGGCGGCGCCGGGCGCTGGCGAGGCGGCCTCGGGCAGACGTATGCGATCCGCGTGCCGTCGGACTACAAGGGCTCGGCCTGGGTCTCGATGTTGTCCGACCGCACGGACCATCCCGCGATGGGGCGACTCGGCGGCGAGCCTGGTTCGTTGCGCACCAACATCCTCAACGGCACGACCGCGCTGCATCCCAAGAAGCGCGTGCAGCTCGCGGCCGGCGACCGCATCGAGATCAGGATGCCGGGCGGGGCGGGTGTGGGAGAACCGTCGCAGCGCGACCCAGCCGCCGTGCGGGACGACCTGCGCAACGGATACATCACCCCCGACGAGGCGATGCGCCACTATGGCGTACGCGCGGCGCCATGAGCGACAAGGCCCCCTCGTTCCGCGCCGCAGGCACCCGCCTGAAGGGCGCGCTTCGCCCCGAGTTGTCCGCCGTGTGCTACCCCGTGCCGGGCGACCGCATCTGGCGCGTGCTCGACGCCGCGCATCGCTTCGACAAGGCGCACATCGCGATGTTGTGCGAAGCGGGCATCGTCGACCGCGACAGCGCGGCGCAGATGCTGCGCGCGCTGCTTGAACTCGAATCGCAGCCCGAAGGCGTGGTGGCCGCGCGCCTGCGCATCGGCGGCGGCAACCACTCCGGAGAGAAGCTCCTCACGCAGCGGCTCGGCGAAGGCATCGCCGGCAAGATCCACGCCGGCCGCAGCAGCGGCGACATCAGCGCGGTCGCGAACCGGCTCACGCAGCAGCGCGAGCTGCGCGAGGTGATGTCGCTCGTGCTCCAGCTGCGCCGCCAGGTCGTCTCCCGCGCGAAGCAGGACGCGACCGTGCTCGTCATGGGCTATAGCCACCTGCAGCATGCGCAGCCCGCGACGCTCGGCCACTACTGGAGCAGCTGGCTCGTGGGGCTGGAGCGCGACTTCGCGCGCCTGCGGGACTTGTACGAACGATTCGACGCCAGCCCCGCCGGTGCGGCCGTGCTCACCGGCTCGCGCTTCGCGCTGAAGCCCGAGCGCACCGCCGAGCTGCTCGGCTTCTCCGAGGTCTTCCGCAATTCCCGCGACGCGGGCTGGTCCGCCGACTGCTACCAGGAGGCGGCCTGTGCGCTCTCGATCCTGCTCGCGACCATCGGCCGCATGGCCGACGACCTCTATCTCTGGTCCACGTCGGAGTTCGGCATCGTCGAGATCGACGACGGCTTCTGCATCAACTCGAGCATCCTGCCGCAGAAGAAGAACCCGGTCGCCCTCGAACACATCCGCGGCGTCGGCCGCATCGCGATGGGCCGCGCGGCCTCCGTCATGGCGAGCTTCGCGAGCGCCTCCGACAGCATCGTGTTCGAGCGCTACCTCGCGGTGGAGGAACTCTGGCGCACCTTCGACGATGCGAAGGGCGCGCTCGCGCTGCTGTCCGCCGTGCTGGAATCGCTCACGATCCGGCACGAGGACGCGCTGAAGGCCTTCGACGACAGCTGGTGCTGGACCTCCGACCTCGCCGCCGCGCTCGTGCTCGACCACGCGCTGCCGTGGCGCACCGCGCAGCAGTCGGTGAGCGTGCTCGTGCGGCAGATGATGGATGCGGGTCGCACGGCGGAGTCCGTCACCGAGGCCGACGTGGCCGGCGCCCTCGAAACCTACACGCGCGAACCCGCACCGCAGCTCGCGCCCGGCTTCGTCGATCGCGTCCGCGATCCGCGCGCCGTCGTCGAATCGCGCATCGTCCCCGGCGGTCCGGCCGAGCGCGACGTGCGCCGGCAGATCGCCACGGCAGAAGCCTTCATCGAGCGCGACGCGCGCGACGCGGATGCGTACGAGTCGAAGGCACGCGCGGCCGACGCGCGCCTGCACGACGCCATCCAGGCCATCGTTTCACCCCCAGGAGTTCAAGCCTCATGAAAAAGCTCTTCGCCCTCCTCTTCTGCCTCGCGGCCGCGTCCGCCCAGGCGCAGGCCTTCCCCGAGCGCGAGGTCAAGATCGTGACCGGGTTTCCGCCCGGCAGCGTGGCCGAGCTTTCGCTGCGCGCGCTCGTGCGCTCCGCGCAGAAGTTCGTGGACAAGCCGCTCATCATCGTCAACAAGCCCGGGGCCGGCCAGAGCATCGCGATGAACGAGCTGATGGCCGCGCCCGCCGACGGCCACACGCTCGGCATGGTCACCGACACCTTCATGGGCATGACCTACTACCAGTACAAGCTGCGCTACGAGGCCGACGAGATCCAGCCCGTGGTCGGCTATGCGCAGCTGCGCCACCTGCTCTTCGTCAAGGGCGATTCGCCGCTGAAGCGCTACGAGGATTTCGTCGCGCAGGCGAAGCGGCAGTCGGTCTCGTACGGCGGCACCGGCGTCGGCACGACGCCCGACATGCTCGGCAAGATCTGGGCGCGCGCGTCGGGCCTGAAGCTCGATTACGTCGCCTTCAAGGGCAGCAACGAATACATCCCGTCGGTGATGGGCGGGCACGTGACGAGCGGCATCGTGGACATCTCGGGCGTCGCGAAGCAGCTGGAGGACGGCTCGCTCGCGGGGGTCGTCGTCTTCGGCAACGAGCGCTTTCCCGAGTTCCCGAACATCCCGACCGCCGCCGAGAAGGGCGTGAACGTGGACATGAGCATGTTCAATGCCGTGATCACGATCGTCGCCAACCGCAAGGCGCCCGCCGACCGCACGCGCGTGCTGCAGGATGCGTTCACGAAGGCCGCGCAGGACCCGGATTACCGCGCCGCGATCAAGGCCTCGGGCATGCACGCCGTGGTCGTCGCGCCCGAGCAGATTCGCACGCGGATCGAAGCGGCGCGCAAACTTTCGATTCCGCTGATGAAGGAGATGAATCTGCTGCAGGCGAACTGAGCGCGCGCGCTCGGCACGTCGCGCCTTCTTCCTGCATCGTACGGCGCCGATGTCAGTTGCCTGGCAACAAGTCTGGCGCATCCGATGACCGATCTGGCAGAGTAGCGGCTGCGAGGGGTGCTGTGCCGCCCGGTAGTACTCGTGCGAGCCCGCGTCGCGGGCACCCTGTACTCCGAGGAGCTCCGAATGTCCGTCGTATCCCCGCTTCGCCGCGCCCAGCCGGCGGGCCCTACCGCTCAATCCGAGATCGACAAGACGCTCACCGCCGAGATCGTCATTGCCCTGTGCGGACCCATGGGCACCCCGCTCCATGCAGTGGCCGAAACGTTTCAGAAGCTTTTGCGCGAGCATGACTTCAGATACACCAAGGCCGAGATCATTCGCCTGAGCCAGTTGATCCGGGAGAAGTCCTCGCTCGACGCAGCGGCGACCACCGAGCAGCTCATCGAGGCAGGCAATGATCTGCGACGGAAGCGCGGCCCCGCCGTGCTCGCCCAGCTCGCGATCCAGAAGATCACCCTGGCAAGGGCGGCGCTGAAGACCCGGCAGGCCGGAAGCCAGAGCGACTTCTTCGGCGAGGATGCCGGTGCCATCACGCCCGCATATTCGGAGCGGCATTGCCACATCATCGACTCGATCAAGAACGTCGAGGAACTGCGGCTGCTCCGATCCGTCTACGGCGACATGCTCCACGTCGTCGGAGTTCACGCGCCCATCGAACAGCGCATCCATCTCCTGGGCCGAAGGAACCGACCCGAGGTGATTCAGCGACTGATCGACAGGGATTCGGGAGAAGAGATGGACTACGGGCAGCGGGTGCGCGACACCTTCCCGATGGCCGACTTCTTCCTGCGCGCCGATACCGACACGCATTCGCAACTCGAAGGGCATGTGCGCAGATTCCTCGATCTCATGCTGGGCGTGCGCATCATCACGCCCACGAACGCCGAGCGGGCGATGTATGCAGCGTACTCGGCAGCCCGCAACTCGGCATGTCTCTCGCGGCAAGTGGGGGCGGCCATCACCGACTGTGACGGACGCATCCTCGCCACCGGCTGGAACGACGTCCCGAAGCCCTTCGGCGGTCTGTACCAGAGCGACGACGCCACATCTTCACCGGACCACGACCACAGGTGCTGGAACAAGGACAAGGGGAAGTGCTTCAACGACGAGGAGAAGGCCACGATGGCCGCAGCGATCGTCGGTCGCCTCGTCGAGGCCCGCGTCGTTCGCGAAAGCGACCGCGGCATGGCGGAGGCGGCCGTCAGGCAGGACTCGCAATTGAAGGGGCTGATCGAGTTTTCCCGCGCCGTCCATGCCGAGATGCATGCCCTGCTGAACGCTGGCAGAGCGAGCGGCGAAAGGATCGCAGGCGGAAAGATGTACGTGACCACCTACCCATGCCATTCCTGCGCGCGGCACCTGATCGCAGCCGGAATCAGGGAAGTCCTGTTCGTCGAGCCCTACCGGAAGTCGCTCGCGACGAAGCTCCATCCCGACGCGATCACCGAGAGCGAAAGCGATCTCGCGAAAGTCCGCGTGATGCCCTTCGACGGCGTGGCGCCGAGCCGCTTCCTCAAGGTCTTCAGCGCCAGCGCGCAGGGCCGCAAGGACAGCGCGACGGGCGCGATGAAGACCCCGACCGGACTGCCGGTGACGGCCATTTCGATGGAGGCGCTGGAAACGCTGGAGGCGCTTGCCATCAAGCCGCTAGAATCGAGCGGCAACGAAGCCCACGAACCGAACCCTGCCGCCTGAGGAGAACCAACATGAAGAACGTTCCAGGGCAACAGTTGGATCTGCGGTTCGACATGGATTCCGCTTCCCTCCCCGCCGAAGTTCCTTTGCCAGCGATGCAGACCGCCCCTGCGCGGCCGAAGGGCGGAGTTGTCGTTCCCTTCCCCGCTCGCAAGGCATCCGTCGTACCGGATGAGGCCCTCCTGCTGAAGGCCGTTCTTCACCGCGTCAGCAAGTTCTGATCGTCACCGCCCGCGCGCCGCATGCGCGCGCCTCAAAGCTCCACGCGGTGCAGCAGTTCGCGACCCTCCAGGAACCGCTGCATGTTCTCCCGGACGACCGCCGCGACGCGGCGGCCGACGAGCTTGTTGCCCATGGGGGCGGTGTGGGGCGTGAGGATGAGGTTCGGCGCGGTCCACAACGGATGGTCCGCCGGGAGCGGCTCCGGGTCGGTCACGTCGAGTCCGGCGCCGGCGATGCGGCCCTCGCGCAGCGCCGCGTCGAGCGCGAGCGAATCCACGCTCTCGCCGCGCGCGATGTTGATCACGTAGGCCGTCTTCCTGCACAGCGACAGCAACTCCGCATCGACAAGGTGCCGCGTCTGCGGCACGAGCGCGACGCAGACGACGAGCGCATCCAGCGAGGAAACCTGCGACTTCAGCTCGGCGATGCGATGCATCGCATCCGCGGCTTCGTTCGACTCGCCGCTGCGAGAGAAGCCATGCACGGTCGCGCCGAATGCACGCAGGCGCAACGCGAGTTCGCGGCCGATGTTGCCCATCCCGATCACGCCGACCGTCATGCCCTCGACGGACTGAAGCAGGGGCCGCAGCGCGCCGACGTTCCATGAGGCCGCCGCCTGGTTCTTCAGCGCCACGTCGAGCCGATGCGTGAGCGCGAGCAGCAGGCCCATCGCATGCTCGGCCACCGCCGGCGCGGCCGCGCCGCCCTGGTTGGTGATGGGAATGTGCGGCGGCAGCGGATGCGCGGTGAGGCCCTCGGTGCCTGCCGACACCATCTGCACCCACTTCACCCTGCACGCGGGCGAGCCCAGCGCTTCGGCGATGTGCCTGCCCTTGTCGCGCGGGTTCGCGATGACGAGCACGTCGGCATCGCCCACGTGCGGACAGACGTCGTCCGCTTCGTCCACGGCAAGCACATCCACGCCGGGGAACTGGCGCAAGACTTCCAGCACCTGCGGACGCGCGATCGGCCCCCCGAAGACGACTTTCATGCGCACGCCCTCGCGAATTCCGGTGGCATCGGGCACCGTTCGCATTCCGTTGAATTCATCATGGCCGCACTTTACCCGGCAGTCCGGGAGGCGTGCGCTTTCGCGGCGAACGGCGGCGAGGCTCCGCGGCGCCGTCGTAATGCTGCGGCAAGGGGACGAAGCACGGACGCCAATGCTCCACATCGTCGTCGCCCGCGCCATGGCGGCGCAGCGCACCCACCCAACCCCGGCTCACCTCCGCCTGCACCTCTTCGAGGATGGCTTCGGCCTCGTCGCGTGCAAGTCCGAATCGTGCGCAGTCGCTGAGGATGTTGCGGCGCGTTGCGATGAAGCCCTCCCGTCCGATGGCGAGCGCATGTTCGTGACGCACGGTGCCGTGGCGGCGCGGCACCATGTCGTAAGCGGGCGAGAGGACGTAGCCGCGCGGGAAGTCGCCCGCGACGAAGCCGTGATTGCGATCGTGATCGTCCGTGTTGGAAATGCAGCAGTTGAAGACCATGCGCCGGAACAGCTCCTGGCGGTCCGCGGCCACCCGCTCGCCGAATTTGCCTTGCTGGCGCACATGTTCGAAGCGGCCAGCGAGCGTGGGCTGCACGTCGCCCGGCAACCAGCACCAGACCCAGACTTCAGAAGTCATTGTCCAGTCCCTTCCGGACGCGAACGCGGCGCTCGCCCGGCTTGAACTCCAGCGCCGCACCTTCGCGGTCCACGGCGGCGTCCGCGATCAGGTCGATTCGCCGTCGAGCCCCATCACCCAGAGCGCTCGTGCGTAGGCGCCAATACCCGTTTCGAAACTCCCTTTCTCGATGGCCTCGATGGTCGAGCGCGACAGGCCCGTCCGCTCCGCGAGATCGATCTGCCGGAGTTGGCGGTGCTGCCGTGCGCTACGGATGCGCGCACCGAGCGCGGCAATGCGTTCGACGAGGATCGGAGGCGGCGGCGGCGCAACGGCGCTTTTCATAGCACGCATTATGGAAGATAAAGCTTGCCATGAAAAGCATGGTGATCCGAGAGAGGTGCCTCAACGAGCCACCCCGGCCCGTGCCGCGGCAGCCCGCCGGATCTCGCCCAGCAGCGTCTCCATCGCCGGTGTCACCACCCGGTCCACGCGCAAGGTGAGGCCAACCGGCCCCTCCGTCAGGGAGGTGTCCACGGGCAGGCGGTGCAGCGTGCCATTCGCCAGGTCGTGCTCGACCACGCCGAACGGAATGCACCACACCGCATCCGACTGCAGGACATAGCGGCGGCCGAAGGCCACGTCGATCGACTCGATCATGTGTTGCGGCAGGCCCATGCCGCTCGCGAGGAAGAAACGGTCCGCCGCGTCGCGCGCGCGCGTGCCGGCATCGGGCAGCACGAAGCGATGCGCGCTCAAGGCATCGACCGCCAGCTTGCGCCGCCGCGAAAGTGCATGCCCGGGCCGCACCACCAGCACCAGCGGCTCGGAGTAGAGATGCTCGAACGTGAGGCCGCGCATGGCCGAGGGCTCGGCCAGGCGGCCTACCACCATGTCGAGCAGGCCCTGGCGCAACGCCGCGATCATCTGCGCGTTGCTGCCCGTGCGCACGGCCACGCGCGCCTGCGGATAGGCCGTCGCGAAGCGCAGGAGCGCCCCCGGCAGCACGGTCGCGGCCACCGTGGGGAGCGCCCCGATGGCGATGGAGGGCGCATCCACCGCGGCTTCGCCGGCGATGCTGTCGAGCCCCTCGCGGATCGCTCGCAGGCTGCTGCCGGCGAAGCCCAGCAACACGCGGCCGGCGCTCGTGAGGCGCACGCCGCGCGGCATGCGGTCGAAGAGACGGTGGCCCACGATCTCCTCGAGTTCCGCGAGCGACTTCGACACAGCCGGCTGCGTAATGGACAGCGTGTCCGCCGCGCGCACCAGGCTGCCCGTTTCGGCGACGGCGACGAAGCTGTGCAGATGACGAAGCTTGAGCCGGTGGAAGCCTTGCATGGTCACGAAGCATAACGAACGGGAATAGCCCGCGGCACGCAGTTTCAATGGCGCGCGCCTTCGCACCCGACTAGATTCGTCCCCATGCCCCGCAAGCGCCCCAACTTCATCCTCTTCCTCACCGACCAGCACCGCGCCGACCTGCTCGGCTGCGCGGGCCATCCGGTGCTGAAGACGCCGCACATCGACGGCATCGCGCGGCACGGCGTGCGCTTCGACCGCTTCTATGTCGCCAACCCCGTGTGCATGCCAAACCGCGCAAGCCTGCTCACGGGCCGCGCGTCGTCCGTTCACGGCGCCCGCAGCAACGGCCTGCCGCTGCCGCTCGACCAGGTGACGTTTCCCGAACTGCTGAGGGATGCGGGCTACCGTACCGCGCTCGTCGGCAAATCGCACCTGCAGAACAACACGGGCCTGCCGCCCAAGCTGCCGCGGCCGGAGATTGCCGCGTCGCATACGAAGCCCTCGCCCGCCCTCGCCGACGCGACGCGCGATCACCGCGACGGCCCGGAATACGACCAGGAGGGGCAGCGCGACTGGGCCGACCCGGCCACGCAGGTGACCCTGCCCTTCTACGGCTTCGACCACGTCGACCTCGCCATCGGCCACGGCGATCTGGTCGACGGCAATTATCTCGCCTGGGCGCTGGACAAGGGCGTCGACGTCCGCAAGCTGCGCGGCCCCGAAAACGCGCTGCCGCACGACACGACGTGCCCGCAGGCATGGCACACCGCGGTGCCGGAAGACGTGTACCCCACCGCGTACATCGCCGAGAAGTCCTGCGAGGCGATCGACCGTTACGCCAGGGACGACGAACCCTTCTTCCTCTGCGTCTCCTTCCCGGACCCGCACCATCCCTTCACGCCCCCCGGGCGCTATTGGGACATGTACCGCGCCGAAGACATGCCGGCGGAGTGGGCCTATGAGGACAAGGAATGGCCCGTGCCCCCGCACGTGCAGGCCGTGTTCGACGAGCGCGCGGCGGGCAAGGCCCAGGTGGCCGGCTTCGCCGCCTTCGGCGCGAGCGAGCGCGAGGCGCGCGAGGCGCATGCGCTGTCGTGCGGCATGGTGGCGTGCATCGACGATGCCGTGGGCCGCGTGCTGGCGAAGCTGCGCGAACACGGCCTCGCGGACGACACCGTCGTCTGCTTCACGAGCGACCACGGCGACTTCCTCGGCGACCATCGCCTGCTGCTGAAGGGGCCCGCGCACTACCAGAGCCTGATCCGCGTGCCCTTTCTCTGGTCCGATCCCGCGTCGCCTTCGTCGCGCCGGGGCACGTCGACGCAGCAGCTTGCAAGCACGATGGACATCGCCGCGACGGTGCTGGACCGCGCGGGCATCGCGCCGCCCTGGGGACTGCAGGGGCGGAGCCTGCTGCCCGTGCTGCGCGAGGACCGCGCCGCGCGCGACTGCGTGGTCATCGAAGAGGAACAGCAACGCCTGTGCTTCGGCTTCGACACGCCGCCGCGCGTGCATTCGCTCGTGACGTCGCGGTGGCGGCTGAGCGTGTACCGGGACTCGGATTTCGGCGAACTCTACGACCTCCAGTCGGACCCGCGCGAGCGGTTCAACCGCTGGGACGACCCCGCCTGCGTGACCCAGAAGGCGGAACTGCTCGCGCGGATGATGCGCGAGCAGTTGAAGCTGGTGGACCGGTCGCCGTTTCCGACGGGTCAGGCCTGACGAAGAACTGCGCTATTCCGCCTTCGCCCCCCGAGGTCTTCACCACCTCCGCCCAGCGGACGATCTCGGCGTCGATGAAGTCGGCGAATTCCTTCGGGCTGGTGACGGTCGGGTCCGCGCCGACCGCGAGCAGCCGTTTCTCGACGTCGGGCTGCTTCAGCACCTGCGCGATGGCCGCATTCAGCCTCGACACGATCGCCGGCGGCGTGGCCGAATGCACGACGAAGCCGAACCACGGATTCACGTCGAAGCCCGCGGCCGCCGTCTCGGCGATCGTCGGCACGCCCGGCATCGCGGCCGAGCGCTTGCCGCCGGGCGTGGCCAGCACGCGCAGCTTGCCGCCGTCGATGTGCGGCTTCGCCACCGCGTACTGCAGGAACATCGACTGCACCTGGCCGCCGATGAGGTCGGTGGTCGCCGGCCCGTTGCCCTTGTACGGAACATGCACGATGTCGACGCCCAGCCGCGTCTTCAGCATCTCCATGGCGAGGTGCGAGCCCGTGCCGCTGCCGCCCGACGCATAGGTGATCTTGCCCGGCTGCGACTTCGCCAGCGCGAAGAATTCCTGCGCCGAATTCGCCTTCACCGACGGATGCACCACCAGCACCATCGGCGAATAGGCGGCGCGGATCACGGGCGTGAAGTTCTTGCGCACGTCGTAGGTGAGGCGGCCGGGAATCAGGCTCTCGTTCACCGCGAATTCGAGGGCGACGAGCAGGATCGTGTGGCCGTCGCCCGGCGCCTGCGCGACGATGGACGTGCCGATGGTGCTGCCGCCGCCGCCCTTGTTGTCGACGACCACGGGCTGGCCGAGGATGGGCGTCAGGCGCTCCGCGACGAGCCGCCCGAGGATGTCGGTGAAGCCGCCCGGCGGGTACGGCACCACGAGGCGGACCGGCTTGGTCGGGTAGTCCGACTGAGCCCACGCGGCCGCGCCGGCGAAGGCCGTCAGCGCGACGAGTCCCGGGACGACGAGACGGAAGAGACTGAAGAGGCGGCGATGGATGCTTTGCATGGTGTTTTCCGTTCGGCTCGAAGACGGCATCACAGGTCGAGCCGGCGCTTCTGCGCGGTGCCCGCATGGCGGAACTGCGCGAGCGGCGGCATGAGGTAGCGGCGCAGGTCGGACGGATCGGCCGGCGGATCGGCCGCGATCGGCTTGGTGCCCTGCACCGTCACGCGCTCCATCAGCCGGCGCTGCGGATAGTAGTCGTGCAGCGCCGAGTGCTGCAGGTGCCGGTTGTCCCAGAACACCAGCATGTCGGGCTGCCACTGGTGGCGGTACTGGTACTCGTGGACGAGCGTCTTGCGGTACAGGAACTCGAGGATCATGCGGCTCTCGTCCTCGGCCATGCCCTTGATGAAGAGCGTGAACGACGGGTTGACGAAGATCGCCTTGCGGCCCGTCACCGGATGCACCGTCACCACCGGATGCGTGACCGACGGGTAGATGTCCTCGTACCGGCGCATCTTCTCGATGCCGTCCTTGTCCGTCGGAAACAGGCCGCGAAACGGCTTGAAGTCGTGCACGGCCTCGAGCCCGCACAGGAAGCGCTGCCAGCGGTCCGACAGGCCCTCGTACACCGCCGTCATGCTCGCGAAGTTGGTGTTGCCGCCGACCTCGGGAATGATCTTCGAGCACAGCGCGGTGCCCATGGGCGGCGCTTCGCGGAAGGTCTCGTCGGTGTGCCAGATGTCGGTGGGCGCGGGCGGATTGCCTTCCTTGTTGTCGTAGACGATGAGTTCGGGCGAGTCGGCGCTGCCGGTGGAAAACGGATGGACGCTCAGGTTGCCGAAATAGCGGCCGAAGCGCTTCAGGTCTTCCGACGAGATCTTCTGGTTCGGGAAGACGAGCACGCCGTGCTCGGCATGCGCGAGCTTGAGCGCCTCGATGTCGGCGTTGCCGAGCTGCTTCGTCAGGTCGACGCCGGTGACCTCGGCGCCGAGGAAGACGCCGAGTCGGCGGATGCGGAGCGTGTTCTCTTCGGCACGGGCGGGCGTTTGCGGTTCGACGGCGAGCATGGGCGGGGGATCCTCGTTGCGGGGTTGCTTCGAGGGGCCACTCTAGGCCCACCCCCCCGGCCGTGGAAACTGAAATTGTGCGGCGCGCGCTATTCCGGCTGGTTATCGATCCTCATCGCTCACGCCGGAATCGAAGCGATCGCGTTGATCTCGATCAGGCAGCGCGGATCGGTGAGGCTCGTCACCTGCACCATCGTCGAGGCCGGCGGGTCCTGCGGGAAATAGCGGCGGCGCACCGCATGGATCGCCTCGAAGTTCGACATGTCGGTGATGTACACGTCCACCCGCACGATGTCGGCGAGCGTCGCGCCGGCCGACTCCAGGGCGGTCTTCATGTTCTCGAGGATCACCTCGGTCTGCTTGCCCACGTCGCCCACGCCGAGGATGTTGCCTTCGGCGTCCTTCGACAGCAGGCCCGACACGAAGACGAGCTGGCCGGGCGAGGCGACGGTGACCGTCGACCACACGCCCTTGGGCTTTGCGAGGCCCTGGACGGGGACGATGCGTTTAGTGCGGGCGGATGCGGTCATGCGGGGTCCTGCGAAGTGGAGAACGCCATCCTATCCTCCCGCAAGGTCGGGCCGATGGGACCGGTGCAAACGTAACGATTCGCGCGCGGAACTTGCAGGACCGATCATCGGTCCCACATCGGTCCCACGTGCGCACGGACTTCGCCGTGCCCGACCCGACCGAAGGAAACCTGCCATGTGGAAGCGCCTGCCCCTGCTCTGGACCGTCGTCCGCGGCGACGCCCGTCGCCTGTGGTCGGCCCTGCGCCACCCCGGGTCGCCGGCATGGCTGAAATGGGGCGTGGCCGGCATCGCGCTCTATCTCGTGTCGCCCATCGACCTGCTGCCGGATTTCATCCCCTTCCTGGGTGTCGTCGACGACATCGTGCTCGTTCCGCTCGCGATCCGCTGGCTGCTGAACCGGCTGCCGCCGGAGGTCGCGCGATCCGCCGGGCGGAACGACGCGCGCGGCTGAACCGGGCGGCGGCCGCGGCGAGGCCACAATAGGGGCGCTTGAACCGCATCATTTTCGCCGTCCTCAGCCACATCAGCCTTCACTCCGCGATGGCCGGGGTGCGGCTGTCGGCGCCGCTCTTTGCACTGTCGCACGGCCACGGTCCCGCCGCCACCGGCGTGCTCGTCGCCCTGTTCTCCTTCACGCAGATCTTCCTGTCGCTGCCCGCCGGCCGCTTCGCGGACCGGCACGGCCTGCGCCGGCCGATGGCCGTGTACTGCGCCGCCGCGACGCTGGGCATCGGCCTGGCCGCCGTGTTTCCGACCTACGCGGTGCTGTGCCTCAGCGCGGTGCTCAGCGGCGGCGCCGTGGGGTCCGCGACCATCGCGCTGCAACGCTACGTCGGCCGCGTCGTCCCGTCCACCCACGAGCTGCGCAAGGCCTTCGCGCTGGTCTCGCTCGCGCCGGCGGGCGCCAACGTCATCGGGCCGCTGCTCGCCGGCGTGCTCATCGACAACGGCGGCTGGCGCATCGCCTTCGCCGTGCTGGCCGTGCTGCCGCCCCTCGCCTGGCTGCTGCTGCGCGACGTGAAGGACGTCGTCGCGGACGCGCCGGAACACGCCGCGCCGCAAGGCTCGGCGCTCGGCCTCATCGCCCTGCCCGGCATGAAGAACATGCTGATCGTCAACACGCTGATGGCGTCGGCCTGGGAGTTCCACAGCTTCATGGTGCCGGTGCTCGGACACGATCGCGGCATCGCGGCCACCGCCATCGGCCTGGTGATGGGCGCCTTCGCGGCCGGCGTCGTGGCCATCCGCATCGCCGTGCCGATGCTGGCCGCGCGCGTGCGCGACTTCGTGCTGGTCACGGGCGCGCTGGTGGTCACCGGGCTCGCGTTCGTCGCCTACCCGGCGATGCCGACGGTCGCGGCGATGGCCGCGTGCTCGCTGGTCGTGGGCATGGGCTTGGGCGGCGTGCAGCCGCTCGTGCTGACGCTGCTGCACGCCATGGCGCCGGAAGGCCGGCAGGGCCAGGTCTTCGCCTTGCGGCTGGTGTTCGGCAACATCGCGTCGCTCACCACGCCGATCATCGTCGGCGCGGCCAGCGGGCTGATCACGGTCTCGGGCGTCTTCTGGATCGCGGGCGCCGTCGTGGCGCTCGGCGGCCGCGCCGGCTTCGGCATGCGCGGCGCCCACAAGGCGGGCTGACCCGGCCCCGCGCGCGCCGCCGCGGCCCCGTTGCAGCCTCTGGCTACTTGACCGTGATCGTCGAGAAGAGTTCCTTCCAGACGGCGTACTCGTCGCGCAGCTCCTTGGCGAACTTGGCGGGCGACGAATCCTGCACCTGTCCGCTCAGCTGGGTCTCGATCTGCTTCTTCACGTCGGGCGTGTTCAGGATGAAGCGCAGGTCGCGCGCGAGGCGGTCGACGATGTGCTGCGGCGTGCCCTTGGGAGCCACCATGCCGTTCCATACCACGGGCAGATAGCTCTTGCCGAAGCCCGGCAGCTCGGCCGCGGCCGGCACGTTGGGCAGTTCGGGATAGCGCTGGCGGCTGACCGCAAGCACCGGCACGATCGCGCCGGAGTCGAAGTGCGCGCGCACCGAGCTCGGCGTGTTGACGACCAGCTGCGCATCGTTGCGCAGCACGGCCGTGTTCATCTGCGGCACGCTGTTGAAGTTCACCTCGGAGTACTTCAGGCCGAAGGGCTTGTTGACCAGCGCCATCGTGACGTTGAAGATGGACGACGGGCCGGTGCCGGAGAAGAACAGGCCCTTGTCGGAAGCCTTGCTCAACTTCACGATGTCCAGGAAGGTCTTCGCCTGCTTCACGGTGTCGGCGTTGCTGGCGACGATGATCTGGTATTCGATCGCCTTGTAGACGGGCATGAGGTCGACGAACGGGTCGTAGCGCAGGTCATTGCGCGTGAACTTCGGCAGGTACGAGCTCTGCGACGCGTACAGGAAGGTGTGGTTGTCCTTCTGCCCGAGGACGTATTCGGTGCCGACGATGCCGCCCGCGCCGGGCTTGTTCTCGACGATCACCGGCTGCTTCCAGATCGTCTCGAGCCGGGGCGCGATGAGGCGCATGAGCGTGTCGCTCGACGAACCCGGGCCCACCGCGACGACAAGCTTCACCGGCCGCGTGGGCCATTTCTCGTCGCTCTGGGCCGCGGCCGGCAGCGAGCCGGCGAGGGCCAGGCCGCCCGCGGCGCCGATCAGGCTACGGCGGGTGAGATCGTGGTGCTGGGTCATCGTGTGTCTCCTTGTATGACGAACGTCCGCGACTCTAGAAGAAATGCTTGCCCGCATGTCGGCCCACCGGCGACAGTTCCGGGAATCGGAATTCGAGAGGTCCGGGAAGGCCGGGAGCTCAGCCGCGCTGCTTCGCCAGCCGCCCCTTCACCCGCGCCACCAGCTCCTTTTCCGCCGCATCGACCTTGGCCAGGCCCACGAGCTCCTGCCGCTCCTGGAAGCTCAGCATGCGGTCCTGCATGTTCTTCGTGTGGCCCTCCTCGCGCAGCTGCTTCAGCCCGGCCTTGATCGCGAACGCGCCGAGGTACAGCGCCGCGTTCGCGTACAGGATGATGTTGAAGCCCATCGCCTTCAGGTCATCCTCCGGCAGGATCGGCGTCTTGCTGCGCTCGATCATGTTGGCCACGAGCGGCACGCCCTTGAACTCGCGGCCCACGCGCTCCAGCTCCTCGCGGCTTTGCGCCTGCTCGAAGAAGATGGAGTCGGCGCCCGCTTCCATGTACCGGTGGCAGCGCTCGATGGCGGCGTCCACGCCCTCGGCCGCGCGTGCATCGGTGCGCGCGATGATGAGGAAGTCGTCGTTCGTGCGCGCATCCGTCGCGGCCTGGATGCGATAGCACATCTCCTCGGTCGATACGACCTGCTTGCCCTCGAAGTGGCCGCAGCGCTTGGGGAACACCTGGTCCTCGATGTGGAAGCCCGCGATGCCCGCGCGCTCGTACATGCGGATCGCGCGCTTCACGTTCGCGATGCCGCCGAAGCCCGTGTCCACGTCCGAGATCACCGGCACGGAAACGGCGTCCGAGATGCGCTCGGCCTGCGACGCAAGCTCGTTCAGCGTGACGATGCCCACGTCGGGCACGCCCAGCAGCGTGTTCGATGCGCCGCCGCCCGTGACGTACACGGCCGGAAAGCCCGCCGCCTCGATGAGCTTGGCGGTGAAGCAGTCCGTGGCGCCGGGCACGATGCCGGGGCCCCCTTCCTTCAACAGCTGGCGAAAGCGGGCGGCGCGGCTTGTCATGCGGGAATCTCCTGTTACTTCGAACGAAGCCGCAAATATATGCTCGTCCGATGCCTTTCGACAGTCACGGTGCCCGCCGTACCCTCGCGGTGAACGGGACGAAGTACGACTATTTCAGTCTCGCCGCAGCAGAGGCGGCGGGACTCGCCGGAATCTCCGAACTCCCGCGCTGCCTCAAGGTCATCGTCGAGAACGTGCTGCGCCGCCATGCGGCGGGCACGGCCGATGCGCAGGAGGTGCAGAACCTGCAGGACTGGCTGCGCGAGCCGCAGCGCGATTGCGAGGTGAGCTTCCTGCCGGCGCGCGTGATGATGCCGGAGTCCTCGGGCATCACGCTGCTGGGCGACATGGCCGCCATGCGCGATGCGATGGTTGACCTCGGCGGCGACCCCGGCACCATCAACCCGGTGCTGCCGGTCGACTTCATCGTCGACCATTCCGTGAATGCGCACCAGTGGGGCCATGCCGGCGCGCTCGCGCACAACATGGACGTGGAGATGCGGGAGAACCGCGAGCGCTACGAGTTCCTGCGATGGGCAAGCGATGCCTTCGACGGCCTGCGCATCTTTCCGCCGGGCTCGGGCATCCTGCACCAGATCAACCTCGAGCATCTCGCGAAGGTCGTGTGGACGCGCGAGGAAGGCGGCACGACGCTCGCCTATCCCGACTCGCTGATCGCGATGGACAGCCACACGGCCATGGTGAATTCGCTGGGCGTCGTCGCCTGGGGCGTGGGCGGCTTCGAAGGCGGCACGGTGGCGCTCGGCGAGCCGGTGTCGCTGCTGATCCCCGAGACGGTGGGCGTGCGCCTGAGCGGCAGGCTCGCACCCGGCGTCACCTCGACCGACCTTGTGCTCTACATCACGCAGACCCTGCGCCGGCACGACGTCATCGGCTGCTTCGTCGAATATTTCGGCCCCGGCGTCGCGGCGCTCGCGCTGCCCGAACGCGCGACGGTGTCGAACATGACGCCCGAGATCGGCGCGACCATGGGCTTCTTCGCCGTGGACGAGCAGACGCTGCGCTTCCTGCGCCTGACGGGACGCGACGAGCAGCACGTCGCGCTGGTCGAGGCGTACTCGAAGGCGCAAGGGCTGTGGCGCGACGACGCCGCCGACCCGAAATTCCGGCGCGTCGTCGAGATCGACCTCGCCGAGGTCGATCCCTGCGTGTCCGGCCCCAGCCGGCCCGATGCGCGCGTGCCGCTCGCGCAGGCGCCGCAGGCATTCCGCAACGCGGTCGCGGACTCGCGCAGCGCGCCCGTGGAAGGCATGGACCATGCGCTTGCGAACGGCGACATCGTCGTGGCCGCGATCACCAGCTGCACCAACACGTCGAACCCCAACGTGCTGATCGGCGCGGGGCTGCTCGCGCGCAACGCGCGGCGGCGCGGCCTGAGCGCGAAGCCGTGGGTGAAGACGACGCTGTCGCCCGGCTCGCGCGTCGTCGCGGACTATCTCGCCGCGAGCGGCTTGCAGCGCTTCATGGACGAGCTCGGCTTCCACATCGCCGGGTTCGGCTGCATGAGCTGCATGGGCAATTCGGGGCCGCTCGCGGAGCCGGTGGCGAAGGCCATCGAAAGCGGCGACCTCGCCACCGTCGCCGTGCTGTCGGGCAACCGCAATTTCGACGGGCGCATCCACGGCCACGTGAAGGTGAACTTCCTCGCGTCGCCGCCGCTCGTGGTGGCGTATGCGATCGCGGGACGCATCGGCATCGACCTCACGAAAGAGCCGCTCGGAACGGACAGCGACGGCCAGCCCGTCTTCCTGCGCGACATCTGGCCCGACGACGCGGAGATCCAGTCGGTGATCGACGCGACGTTGACGCCCGCGATGTTCCTCGAGCGCTACGCGACGCTGCGCGAAGGCACGCCACAATGGCGCGCGCTCGCCAGCGACGGCGGCAAGCGCTTCGCATGGCGGCCCGCCAGCCGGTTCATCCGCCGCCCGCCCTATTTCGAAGGGATGCAGCGCCACGAGCCGCCGCGCACGGACATCCGCGGCGCGCGCATGCTGGGCATGTTCGGCGACATGCTGACCACCGACCACATCTCGCCCATCGGCACCATCGCGCCGACCACGCCGGCCGGCCGGTATCTGCAGGACCTGGGCGTGAAGCCCGCGGAGTTCGTCAACTACGCCGCGCGGCGGCTGAACCACGACGTGATGGTGCGCGGCACCTTCGCGAACACGCGGCTGAAGAACGAGATCACGCCGGGCATCGAAGGCAGCTCGACGCGGCACTTCCCCGACGGCGCGCAGATGTCGATCTTCGACGCGGCCGAACGCTACCGCGCCGAGGGCGTTCCCGCCGTCGTGGTGGCCGGGCGCGAATACGGCGCCGGCTCGTCGCGCGACTGGGCCGCGAAGGGCACCGACCTGCTGGGCGTGCGCGCGGTCATCGCCGAATCCTTCGAACGCATCCACCGCTCCAACCTCGTGAGCATGGGCGTGCTGCCGCTTCAGTTCGCACCGGGCACGACGCGCAAGACGCTCGTCCTCGACGGCTCGGAGACCTTCGACATCACCGGCTTCGAAGGCGAGCTCGCGCCGAAGATGACGGTGCAGTGCACCATCACGCGCGCCGACGGTCGAAGCGAAACGATACCGCTCGTGGCGCGCATGGACTCGCACGCCGAAGTGAATTACTGGCGCGACGGCGGCATCGTGAAGTACGCGCTTCGCCGCCGCCTGCCCCAGGGCGCAGAAACCGCAAACGTCTGAACCGCAAACGTCTGAACCGAAACGTGTAAACCGCAAAGGAATCCCGATGGACATCGATCGCCGCAAAACCACCGCCGCCCTTGCGCTCGCCCTCACGGGCGCTGGCTGGACGCGCACCGCCGGCGCGCAGGAAGCCTGGCCCGCGCGTCCCATCACCTTCATGGTGCCGCAGGCCGCGGGCGGCTCCACCGACACGCTTGCGCGCGAGATCGGCCTGCGGCTGGGCGAGGCGCTCGGCCAGTCCGTCGTGGTCGACAACAAGCCCGGCGCGAACGGCATCATCGGCTGCGACATCGTCGCGAAGTCGAAGCCCGACGGCTACATGCTGCTGATCGGCGGCACGGGCACGATGGCGATCAACCAGCACATGTACGCGAAGATGCCCTTCGACCCGGCCACCGCGTTCGTGCCGGTCGCGATGTTCGGCTATTCCACCAGCGTGCTGGTGGTCCATCCCTCGGTCCCCGTGAAGACCATCGGCGAACTCATCACACTCATCAAGTCCCGGCCGGGCGCGATCAACTATGCGTCGGCCGGCATCGGCAGTTCGCCGCACCTCACCGCGGAGATGTTCCGCCAGATGGCGGGCGTCTCGATCACGCACGTGCCCTACAAGGGCAGCACGCCGGGCGTCGTCGCGACGATGGCCGGCGAGACGCAGATGATGTTCACCGGCGTGGCCTCCGCCGTGGCGCAGATCAAGTCGGGCAAGCTCAAGGCGCTGTCGATCAGCGGGCCGAAGCGCTCGAACGCCCTGCCCGGCGTGCCCACCGCCAGCGAGTCGGGGCTGCCGGGCTTCGAGGCCGATTTCTGGATCGGCCTGTTCGCGCCCGCCGGCACGCCGCCGGCGATCGTGCAACGCCTCAACGCCGAAGTCGTGAAGATCCTCAACTCGGGTCCGGTGAAGGAGAAGTTCGCCACGAGCGGCGTCGACGGCATGGCCATCACGCCGGAAGCCTTCAACCAGATCCAGGCGAAGGACATCGAGCGCTGGGCGAAGATCGTGAAGACGGCGGGGTTGAAGGGCGAGTAGCGCATCGGGCGGCAGCGACGCCCTAGCGCCGGTCCAGTCGGAAGACGTCGCGAAACGTCGTCTTCGCCAGCTCCGCCGCCTGCTCCTGCAGCGGCGTCATGACCCGCTGCGTGGACGTCACCAGGCTCACCCGGCTCGACAGCGCAGGCGCGACGATCTTCTGCACGTGGAGCCCCTTGCCGGCCGGCATGGCCCGCGTTGCGATCTGCGTCGAGATCGTGTGGCCGAAACCTTCGGCGACGAGCGCGAAGAACGCATCCATGACGTCGACCTCGAACCGGATGTCGAGTGAAATGCCGGCCCGGGCCGCGGCGTGTTCGAGCGTCTTTCGAATCGCGTACGACTCGGACGGCATCACGAGCGGGACCTTGGCCAGCGCGCTCATGGCCACCGTCTTCCTGTCGGGCCCGAGCGGCCGCGTGCCGACGACGAAGAGGCTTTGCTTGCCGAGGTGACTCACCTCCACGGTCGACGACGGCGTGGCGTCGTGCACGATGGCGAAGTCGAGCCGGGACGCGCGGATCTGGTCGTGCAGCGCCGTGGACATGTGGCTGCTGACCGACAAGGTGGCATCGGGCAAGCGCTTGCGGAACCGGCGCGCGTATTCCAGCGCCATGCCGTGCGAGACGCTGGGCGTCATGCCGCAGACGACGCGCCCCGTGAGCCGCCGCTCGTCCACCTGCAGCACCTGCAGCGATGCCTCCGCGGCATGCAGCACGCCGTGCGCCTGCTCCAGGAAGCGCGCACCCAGCACGGTGAGCAGCACGCCACGGCCGTTGCGATGGAACAGGCTTGCCTTGAGTTCCAGTTCCAGTGCGCGCACCTGTCGGCTCAACGTGGGTTGCGCGACGTCGAGAAGTTCCGCCGCCTTCGCGAAGCTTCCCAGTTCGGCCACGTGGACGAAGGAGCGGAGTTGCTTGAGGTCCATGCTTGGGGTGCCTTTCGTCCGGATCGGGATATGCACGGAAGGTATATCAGATCGCGCAGCACCGTCATTGAACGAACATCCGCGCATCCGTATGGTTGGGCGCTTCAGCGAACCTCCACGGACATGAGCCTTCCCCTGTCGATGTCGTGCCTGCCCTCCGACCGGACGTATCCGCTCCTGGATGGCGAGATCCGCCCGGCCGGCATCGACCTGAATGTCCTGGCCTTCGGCGATGACGATCCCTACTGGTCGTGGCGAAAGACACGCAACCACCTCTTCGACATTTCGGAGATGTCGATCTCCAACTATCTGATCCAGCTCGATCAGGGCAACACCGATCTCGTTGCGCTGCCGGTGTTCCTTTCGCGGGGTTTCCGGCACGCCAACCTGTTCGTGAACCCCGCCTCGGGCATCGAGAAGCCCGAGGACCTCAGGGGCAGGAAGGTCGGCATGTCCTTCTACGACCCGACGACGCCGGTGTGGGTCCGCGGCTTCCTGCAGCACCAGTACGGCGTAGCGCCCAGCGAGATCCACTGGCATCTCCACGAGCTGTCCCTCAAGGGCATGCACATCGATCTGCCGACGGACCTGCGGATCCGGTTCCTCTCGCGCAAGGACCCGCTGGAACAGCTGCTGGTGCACGGCGAGATCGACGCGCTCATCAATGCGGGGCAACCGCCGAAACTGTTCCAGGCCGGCGACCCGCGCATCGCCTCCCTGTTCGACGACTTCCATCGGGAAGAGCTGCGATTCCACGAGCAGTTCAAGCTCTTCCCGATCATCCACACCGTGGCGATGAAGCGCGAGATCCACGACCGGCACCCGTGGGTCGCGCAGAGCCTGTACGACGCCTTCTGCAAGGCCAAGCAGGTCGCGCCCTTGTCCCGCATGGCGGTCGACGGCCACCTGAAGTATTCGCTTCCGCTGCTGCACGCCTACGTGGAGGAAACGCTGGATGTCTTCGGCGGCGACCCGTGGGTGTACGGCGTGGCCAGGAACCGCGGCGAGATCGAGACGCTGATGCGCTATTGCCGCGAGCAGGGTTTGATCGGCTCGGGCATGACGCTGGAGCAAGCCTTCGTTTCGGATCTGAACGAAGTATTGAGTTGAGAAAGGAATGAATCGATGACGCCAGAGCAGAACGCAACCCTGACCCGCGTGGGCAAGGGAACACCGATGGGCGAGTTGCTCAGGCGTTACTGGCACCCCGTCGGCCTGAGTTCGGAGTTCGAGACCGCACGCATCAAGAAGGTCAAGCTCCTGGGCGAGCACCTCGTGCTGTACCGGGACAAGTCGGGCACGCTGGGCCTCGTCGACAGTCGCTGCGCGCATCGGCGGGCTTCGCTGGAGCACGGCATCATCGACACGGTCGGCATCCGCTGTGCCTATCACGGCTGGCAGTACGGCGCGGACGGCCGCTGCCTGGACCGGCCGAACGAACCCGAGGGCGACCCCGGGAAGGCGCGCATCCGCCTCGAGGCCTATCCGGTCACCGAGCAGGGCGGGATGATCTTCGCCTATCTGGGTCCGGCGCCGGCGCCGGAGTTTCCGATGTTCGACATGTACAAGGGCGGCAACGTCATCAAGACGATCGGGTACGCCGAGATCCCCGTCAACTGGCTGCAGATCATGGAGAACACGATGGACCCCGTCCACGTGGAATGGCTGCACGGACACTTCTACACGCAGGAAAAAGGCGGCAGCGCCCCGCCCTTCGACACCTTCGCGCGGCATCACGTGAAGATCGCCTTCGACGAGTTCGAGTACGGGATCATCAAGCGGCGGCTGCTCGAAGGCCAGGTGGAGGAAGAGTCGTCGGACTGGACGACCGGCCACCCGATGATCTTTCCGAACATGCTGCTGGTCGGCGACACCCGAGTCCACCAGTTCCAGATTCGCGTGCCGATGGACGACACGACGACGATGCACTATTGGTACAACTGCTTCCACCCGGCGGAGGGCGTACGGATTCCGCGGGACTACCCGACGACCTCGTATGAAGTCCCCATCCGCGACGAACGGGGCGAGTACGTCAAGGACTACGTCGACGGCCAGGACATCATGATGTGGGAGTCGCAGGATGCGATCTACGACCGCAGCCTGGAACACCTCGCGACGTCCGACCGCGGCATCGTGCAGTACCGCCGCATGCTCATGCGCGAGATCGACAAGATGAAGGCCGGGCACGACCCCATGTGCGTCTTCCGCTCGCCGGGCCCGATTCCGCTGCCGGTGGAAGAGAGCCGGCACGGCCTGAAGGCCGGCGCCTTCCTGAACCACACGCACAGCCGCGACTACCGCTTCGCGCCGAACATCGACGAGATCGTCGAGATCGTCGGCGGCGCCCCACGCTTTCCTCAACCTCTGGAGACCCCATGAAAGAATTCATCAACGTCCCGGCCGGAAAGAAGGCCGGCCCGCCTCTCACCTCGGCCATCAAGTGCGGCGACACCCTCTATGTCTCCGGCCAGACGCCGATGGACCTGGACACGGGCAAGTTCATCGAGGGCGACATCGCCACGCAGACGAGGCAGGTGCTGGACAACATCAAGCGGGTGCTCGAAGAAAGCGGCTCGAAGATGGAGGACGTGGTCAAGGTCGTGGTCTACTTGACGGACCTGAATCACTTCGCCGCCTTCAACGAGGTGTACAAGCAGTATTTCAAGGAGCCGTATCCGGTTCGCACGCTGGTCGGCGCCAAGCTTCTCTTCACGTTCGACGTCGAGATCGACGTGACCGCCAGGATCGGCTGATGCCGAAGCTTCGGCTGTCTCTCGCATGCATCCGCTACGACCGCACGCGTGCGGTCCTGGACGGAAGCATGACGCCCGAGGGCATCGACCTCGCGGTGCGGGAGATCGTCGATCACGACAGCTTCTGGCTGCTGCCGATCCGCTACCGGATCTTCGACGTGGCCGAGATGCCGCTGACCAACTACGTCATCGGGCTGGACCAGGGGCATACGGACCTGATCGCGCTGCCGGTGTTCCTCTCGCGCTCGTTCAGGCATTCGACGCTCTACGTCAACCGGAACTCGAACATGCGCGCGCCAAAAGACCTCGAAGGCAAGCGGGTCGGCATCGGCAACTACTTCGGTTCGACCACGCTGTGGGCGCGCGGCTTGTTGAGCGACGAATACGGCGTCGACCTGAGCGCGGTCCGGTGGGTCACGAAGAGCAAGGTGGCCCGGGAGAAGCTGCCGGCGTCGGTGAACCTGCAGGTGCTGGAAGGCAACGAGAGCCTCGAGCAGATGCTGGAGGCGGGCGAAGTCGATGCCTTCGTGTCCGAGCGTCCGCCCGCGGCGTTCAGGCGCACCGCGCACGTCGTGCGTCTTTTCGAGGACTACAAGAACGACGAAATCGCGTTCTATCGAAAGACGAACATCTTTCCGATCCGGCATGTGCTGGTCGTGAAGCGGGACATCTACGAGAAGAATCCGTGGATGGCCCAGAGCCTCTACAAACTGTTCGACCTCGCCAAGAACGAGGCGGGCCTGCACCGCATGTTCGATGGGCATTCGAGGCTGATGCTGCCCTCGCTTCAATACGCCATCGCGGAGACGAAGCGGATCTTCGGCGATGACTGCTGGCCCTACGGTCTCGATAAAAACAAGGCCACTCTGGAGGCATTGACGAAGCATTGCCATGACCAAGGCTATACATCCAGGCGCTACACGGTGGACGAGCTGTTCGCACCGCACGTCCTGAGTGTCTGATTGGCCGCGCCGCTGCTTCAACCTCGTTCTATCGGTTCGTTCAACACCCAGGAGCATTCAATGCATTTCCAGATGAAGTCCGTGGCAGGTCGCCTGTCGTCGCTGATCCTCGTCCTCTGTCTCGCGCCCGTCGGCGCGCAGGCCCAGGGGGCGGCATTTCCCGGCAAGGCGATGGACATCACGGTCCCGTTCACGCCCGGGGGCGGGGTCGACCTGCTGGCGCGCATGATCGCCCAGCCGCTGAGTGCCGCGACGGGCCAGTCGGTGGTGGTCGAAAACCGGCCGGGCGCGAGCGGAGCCATCGGCGCCCGCTACATCGCCGGCCGTCCCGCCGACGGCCATTCGATGCTGATGATGAACGACACGTACGCCATCACCGCGGCCACGTCCAAGAGCCCGGCCTTCGATGCGAAGAAGGACATCGCGCCCGTGATCGTCGTGGCGTACGCGCCCCAGCTGCTGGTGACCGCGCCGCAGTCGCCGCTCAATTCGTTCGCCGACATCGTCAAGGCCGGCAAGGCGCCCAACTCCAAGGTATCGTACGGCGCATGCGGCGCCGGCACGCCGGGCCATCTGGCGGCGGAGTCCCTGAACCTCCAGTACAACATGAAGATCCTTCACATCCCGTACAAGGGATGCGGCCCGACCCTGGTCGACGTGATGGGTGGCCAGGTCGACCTGGCGTGGGTCACGCTGGGCGCGGCCGTGCCGCACATCAAGGCGGGGAAGCTGAAGCCGCTGGCCGTGTCCTCCGCGCAGCGTTCGGCCGTGCTTCCCGACGTGCCCACGCTCGTGGAAAGCGGCGTCCCCGGCTTCAACTTCAGCTCCTGGCAGGGCATCGGCGTGCCCGGGGGCACCCCGGAGAACGTCAGGCGGCAGCTGCATGCCGCGATCGCCAACGTCGTCAAGGCGGAGGCTTTCCAGAAGCGGCTGGTCGAGCTGGGCTACACGCCGGCCAACCTGAACGAGCCGCCGTCGACGTTCCAGGCGACGGTCGCGAGCGACATCGACCGCTTCGCGCAGATCGGCAAGCAGATCAACTTCACACTGGAATGAGCATGCGTCTGAAGAACAAGACCGCGCTGGTGACGGCCGCCGGACAGGGCATCGGCCGGGCCAGCGCCCTCGCGCTGGCCGCGGAGGGCGCGCAGGTCGTGGCGACCGACGTCGACGCCGCCTTGCTGAAGAAGGCGTACGAGGGCGTCGACAACGTCACCACCGCCGTCCTCGACGTCACGGACAAGGCGGCGATCGGCCGCGTGATCGGCGGCATGCCGCGCATCGACGTGCTCTTCAACTGCGCGGGCATCGTGAACAACGGCTCCATCCTCCAGGCCACCGACGAGGAGTGGGAGTTCGCGTTCAACCTGAACGTGCGCGCGCAGTTCTGGGCGATCCAGGCCGCGCTGCCCAGGATGCTGGAAGCCGGCGGCGGCAGCATCATCAACATGTCGAGCGTGTGCGGCAGCCTCAAGGGCCTGCCGAGCCGGTTCATCTACGGCGCCACCAAGGCGGCGGTGGTGGGCCTGACCAAGTCGGTGGCGGCGGACTACGTGCGCCAGGGCATCCGCTGCAACTGCATCGCGCCGGGGACCGTGGACACGCCGTCGCTCGCCGGCCGCATCAACAGCTATGCGGACCCGGTGCAGGCCCGCAAGGACTTCGTGGCGCGCCAGCCCATGGGCCGGCTCGCACAGCCCGAAGAGATCGCGCCGATCATCGTGTACCTGGGCAGCGACGAATCGGTCTTCGCCACCGGGCAGGTCTTCGCCGTCGACGGCGGAATGATGATCTGAGCGGGTTCGCATGAGCGAGTCGAACGACTTCAAGGACCTGAACGACCTGAAAGGCCAGGTGGTGCTGATCACCGGCGCCTCCAGCGGCATCGGTGCGGGTTGCGCGCGGGCCTTCGGCGCGCTGGGCGCGCGGGTCGCCGTGCATTACAACAGCGCCCGCGCCGCCGCGGACGAGGTGGTGGCCGACATCCTGAAGTCCGGCGGCCAAGCCTTCGCGCTGCAGGGCGACCTGCGCCATAGCGCGCAGTGCGAGCGCGTGGTGTCGGAGGCGGCGGCGCGCTGGGGGCGCATCGACGTCCTCATCAACAACGCCGGGTCGATGGTGCAGCGCTCGACGCTCGCCGAACTCACCGACGAGGCCTTCGACGCGGTCATGGATCTCAACGCGCGGTCGATGATGATGTGCAGCAAGTACGCCGTCGTCCACATGAAGGACGGTGGCAGCATCGTCAACCTCACGAGCATCGCGGCGCGCACCGGCGGCGGTCCCGGCGCCCTGATGTATGCGGCGTCCAAGGGCTTCGTCAGCGTGGCCACCAAGGCACTCGCGCGCGAACTGGTGGGCCGCGACATCCGCGTCAACGCGGTCTCGCCCGGGGTGATCCGGACGCCGCTGCACGACCGGTTCTCGACGCCGCAGCACCTCGAGGGCATGCGCCAGGGCATCCCGATGGGCCGCCTGGGCACGGTGGACGAATGCGTCGGCACCTTCATCTATCTCGCGTCGCGTCGACTCTCGGGCTACGTCACCGGCCAGGTGCTCGAGGTCAACGGCGGGCAACACATGCCTTAGTGCGCGGATCGATGGCCCATGCCGGGTGACGCCATCGCCCTGGTCGCAGCGGTGTGCTGGGCCATCGCGAACCTGACCATCGCGCGCGGCGCCCGCAGCAGCGCGGACAGCGGCGCGTTCCTCAGCATCCTCATGACCGCCGCGCTGTCCGGCGCGGTCTGGCTGGCGGCCGGCGGCCTCGGGCGGCTCGCGCCGGCGGCGGCGTCGCCCGTCGGGCTGGGCTGGTTCGTGGTCGGCGGATTGCTCAGCCTCTTCTTCGGCCGCGTGCTCATGTACGCGAGCATCCACTGGCTCGGCGCCGTGCGCGGCTCCTCGGTCAAGCGGCTGGGGCCGGTATTCTCCGTCGTGCTCGCCGTGCTGGTGCTGGGCGAGACGCTGAACATGACGATCGTCGTCGGCATGTTTCTCATCTTCGCGGCGTTCGCCGTGCTCGTGGCGGAGAACGGCGCCGCCGCCCGGGACACCGCGCCGACACCCGCCCGCCGCAATCCCGGCCTCTGGCTGGGCGTCGTCTCCGCTTTCGCCTACGCGGCCGGCAACATCGCCCGCAAGTGGGGACTGGAGGTTCTGCCGGACCCGACGCTGGGCGTTTTCGTCGGCGCCGTCGCGGCCGGCATGGCGTATCTCGCGAGCGCGCTGTTCGTCGCGAGCTATCGGCAGGCGGTCGTCGCCACCTTCACCCACTTCAATCCCTGGATGATCGCCACCGGCGTGCTGTCCTCCGCGGGGCAGGTGCTCTTCTTCGTGGCGCTGGACCGCAGCACCGTCACGCGGGTGACCCTCATCGTGTCCGCCGAGGTGTTCATCACGATGGCGCTGTCGGTGTGGCTGGGCACGAACCGCGAGCGGCTCACCCGACCCGTGTGGCTGGCGGCCGCGCTCGGCTTCGCGGGTTCGATCGCGCTCGTCGCCTTCCGCTGACGGCGACCTCGGCTACCATCGACCGCGTGCAAGTTCACCGCCTCTCCCGCTGGTCGGAGTTCGTCGAACGGATCGATGCGATGGGAGGCTGGGCCTTCCGCGGTCACGTCGACGCCGGCTGGCCGCTGGTGCCGTCGCTCACGCGGCGGCTGCAGCAGTTCAGCCCGCAGGAGCGCCTGTGGCCGCTGCGCGAATCCCGCGCCATGCGTGTCTTCCGGCGCAAGGCGCACGTCTACCTGACCGATCGCGCCGCGCTGGCCGACGACCTGCGCTGCCTCGCCCTCATGCAGCACCACGGCGCGTCCACGCGCCTGCTCGATTTCACCAAGTCGCCGTTCGTGGCGGCCTTCTTCGCGCTGGAAAGCGCCGACTGCGACGTGGCGGTCTTCGCGCTCAACACGCCCGCGCTTTGGCATGCCGCCCCGACCTTCGAACCATCGCTGACGCGCTCGGTGATCGACCCGCGCATTCCCGGCAACTTCGAGCGCTGGTTCGTCGGCAACAAGCATCCGCTGATCTGGTTCGGCGAACCCTCCGAGATGGACAGCCGCCTGATCGCGCAGTCCGGCCTCTTTGTCATCCCGGGCGTCCTCGACAAGCCGCTGGACGAGATCCTCGATGCGTACGGCGGCTCGGACGCGCTGCTGGTCAAGTTCGTGCTTCCCCTGTCGATGCGCGACGAGGCCATGCGCGCGCTCTACCGCATGAACGTGACCTACGCGACGCTGTTCCCGGACCTCGACGGTCTTGCCCGCTCGGTGAGCTACGAACTCGAAGCGATCTGGGAACGGCTGGTCGAGGATTACGAGCGCGGCCCCGGGGACGCGCCACGGCTCTCGGGCGAGCAAGATGGCGAACGGAGGGCGCGAACTATTCCGCAGTCTGAAGCCTGACGGCGCTCGCGCGGCGGAACGCTTTTTGCATTCGTCCTGTATGTTCACGGAATGCATGACGAGAGAATGAAAACGACTGCTTTGCGCAGCGCCAAGGCCGGGAGTCCGTCGCGCCACGAGGCCGTTCTCCGCTCGCTGATGAGCTGCCAGGCGCATTCCGCCGCGAATCGCCGCCTCGCGCGCGACATCGTGTGGCGGTGGCTGGGCTCGCGGTGGCCGCACCTGCGGCCGAACGCGGCGCTGATGGAGCGCGACGAGCTCGAGAGCGCGTCGGGGCGCAGCAGTCTGCGGGTGGCCACGAGCGAGGACGGAGCCGTCTGGACCCTGACCGTGTCGTCGCGCGAGCGCGAGGCCGATCCCGAATGGACCACGCGCGCCGTCGTCGCCGACGGTGGCGCGGCCGATCTCGTCGCGGTCGAGACCTCCTGCTCCGACCTCTCCGCGGCCTGGGTGATTTCGCCGCCGGCGGTGCTCGGCCAGTGGGTGGACCGCCTTCGCCTCGAAGATGCGGGCGTCCCCGTCACGGGGCAGCCGCGCCATGTGACGGACGAGGCGCAGGCGCGCGCGCTGTTCGACCATGTGACGGGCGACGGCAGGCGGCTTGCCGTCGTGCTGCTCGCAGCGAAGGGCGACTCGCAGTACTACGGCGTGGACCCGCGCATGGTGGCGCAATCGGTGCGGGGACTCGCGCACGTCGCCTGCCTCACGGCGCCCGCGCTCGGCGAGTGGTCGAAACTCTGCGGCCGCGCCGCATCCCCCGTGACGGGCACGGCGCGCATCTACGTGCCGGGCTACGGTGCGCGCTCGACGGGCAACGACGTGGCGCCGCCTTCTTTCTCGGTGCTGCCGCGCCCGGACCTCGCCACCGAGGGCAAGAGCCAGGCCACCGAGCTTCGCCACCGGCTGAGCCGGCAACTGTGCGCACTCACCGTGGCGACGTGCGACTGAGCGTCGACGAAGGCACAGCCTTGCAATTTCCGTAGTACGGAACCTGTCGTCTTCCTCATTGACCCTCGGCGTTTCGCCCGCGAACAATCCGCTTGTTCCGGGAGCCCCTTTCCGGGATCCCCGATTGCAACCTGGAGACACGGGCATGCCCCTCACCCGCAGACAGATCATCAAGGCCGCCGGCGCGGCCGCCGCCGTCATCGCCTTGCCCCGCCTCGCCTTCGCGCAGCAGTACCCGAACAAGACCGTGCGCATCGTCGTCGGCTCCGCGCCCGGCAGCACCGTCGATGCGAATGCGCGCTTCATGGCGGAACAACTGGGCTCGCGCATGAAGCAGACCTTCGTCGTCGACAACCGCGCCGGCGCGGGCGGCGGCATCGCGAGCGACTTCGTGGGCAAGGCCGCGCCCGACGGCTACACGCTGCTCTTCACCGGCATCACGCACTTCACGACGCGCATCGTCCCCGACTCCGCCCTCACCTACGACCCGGTCGCCGAATTCGTCGGCATCGTGAAGGTCAGCAATTCGGCGCTCACGCTCGTGGTGCCGACGGACTCGCCGTACAAATCGCTGAGCGACCTCATCGGCGCGCTGCGCGCGAAGCCGGGCGAGATTCCCTACGGCTCCGGCGGCAAGGGCAGCACCTCGCACCTCGCGGCGGTGACCATGACCGACCTGACCAAGACGAAGGCGCGCCACATCGCGTACAAGGGCAACGCCCAGGCGATCACCGACACGGTGAGCGGCCAGGTCGCCTATACGTGGCAGGGCTCCGGCTCGGTGCTGCAGCTGATGCGCGGCGGCCGCCTGCGCGCGCTGGCGGTCAGCAGCGACAAGCGCTGGGAAGGCCACCCCGAAGTGCCGACGGGCGCCGAGGCCGGCGTGCCGGGGCTCGAGATGGCCTCGTGGATGGGCTTCATCGGCCCCAAGGGATTCCCCGCCGCGATCGCGCAGCAGCTGTCCGACGAGTCGGTGCGCATCGCGCGCTCCAACGAGTACAAGGAGTTCGCGCTGAAGCAGGGCATGTCGGTGGACATCATGGACCACCGCGCGTTCAATGCCGACTTCCCGAAGGAAAACGAGAAGTGGAAGCGCGCCATTGCGCTGGCGCACGCGGAGTGACGTGAAGCGAGATGTGAATACGGGAGCCCTGGGTTCCCGCCTTCGCGGGAATGACGGGGCTCCGGCCCGACGCGCTAGATGACGCCCGCGTCCCTCAGCTCCACGAGCTGCGCCTTCGACAGGTTCAGCAGCTCGCCGTAGACCTGTTCGTTGGCCGTGCCCGTGTCCGTCGCGGGCACGTCGAAGTCCGCCGCGCACTTCGAGAAACGGATCGGCAGGCCCGTGCCCACCTTGCCGATGTCGCCGTGGACCGGGTGCTTCAGGTTCACGATCGCGCCGCTCGCGTGCAGCATCGGGTCCTTCAGCATCTCCTGCGGCGTGCGAACGGGCGCCGTCGGCACGCCGCGCTTCTCGAACAGCTCGCGCATGACCTCGTCGTTCGTCAGCGTGCGCGTCCAGGCCTCGATGCGCGCATTCATCTCGGCCACGTTCTTCGCGCGCGCGCCGCGCGAATTGAAGCGCGGGTCGTCGAGCATCTCGGCGTGGCCCATCGCCTCGAACAGTTCCTTGGTCGCCGCCGGCTGCGCCGCCGCGATGGCGACGTGGCCGTTCTTCGTCGCGAACACGCCGAAGGGCGCGATGCGGTCGGTCGAGTTGCCGGTGCGCATCGGGAAGCCGGCATCGGCCATCACGTCGAAATGCTCCTCGGCCACCCACGAAGCCATGCAGTCGAGCATCGACACCTGCACGTGCTGGCCCTCGCCCGTCTTCGAACGGTAGATCACCGCGGAGAGGATGCCGTTGACCGCGAAGAGCGGCGCGATCAGGTCCGCGATGGGCACGCCCACGCGCGTCGGCGGGCCGTCCGCGAAGCCGGTCACCGCCATCATGCCGCTGTAGGCCTGCACGATGATGTCCATGCCCTTCAGGCCGGGAATCGCGCTCGGGTCGCCCAGCGAATTGATGGACGCGTAGATGATCGAGGGGTTGGCCTTGCGCACGCTCTCGTAGTCGACGCCCAGGCGTTTCGCCGTGCCGTCGCTCATGTTCTCCATGACGACGTCGCAGGTCTTCGCGAGCGCCATGAACATCTCGCGGCCCTGCTCCGACTTGAGGTTGAGGGTGATGTTCTTCTTGTTGCGCGCGCGGTTGAGGAAGGTGAGCGAGAGGTCGTCGTCGGCCTGCTTCACGAAATGGATGCCGTCGGCGCCGACGAAGGGCGGGTTGGTGCGCCCGAGGTCGCTGCCCTCGGGCGACTCGACGCGGATCACCTCCGCGCCGAGGCCGCCGAGCAGGAGCGTGCCGTAGGGGCCGGCCAGGGCCACGGTGAGGTCGAGGATGCGAAGCCCCTCGAGGGGGCGCGGAAGGCGTGTCGTCATTCTTGGGTTTCTACTTCTGGAACAGGGCCATGACGCGGCCGACGTCGTCGACCTTCTCCAGCGACCACAGCTGCTGGAGGATGGCGTCGGTCGTGCGCGCGGAGAGCACGCCCTCGGCGTTGACCACGAACTTGCGGGAGAGCTCGTCGTCGGTCACGAAGGTTGCGGGGTCGGGCGTCGCGCCACCGCGCGGGAAGCGCTTCTCGCCCACGAAGGTGGTGCCGCGCGCGCGCACCTCGATGCGCGTCGGACGGCTCGCCGGATGCTCGTTGAGCAGCTTCGCGTACTCGGGGTGGACTTCGAATTCGATCTTGTCCATGAGGGCCATGATCGACGGATCGTTCACCACCTCCGGCGACTGCCAGGCTTTGCCGGGCGGCACGCGATGCGCGCCGACCGAAAGGCCGTGCGCCATGCTGAACTGCACCTGCGTGACATGGTCGATCTTTCGGTTGAGCCACAGCGGCTCCATCACGAAACCCTCGACCCAGGCCTTGATGCCTTCGATCTCGGACGGCTTGATGTCGTTCTTCTCGACAAGTTCGCGCAGGACGTCGAGCGGCGCGGACAGGATGCGGCAGTGCGGATAGAGCTTGTAGACCTGCTCGGGAATGAAGAACCATTCCTTGCCGAGGTTCGCCATCATGCGCTCGGGCGTCCAGCGCGTGCTGCCGATCATGCGCGAGTAGCCGAACTCGCCGTCGTCGAGCATCTGGATGTCGCCGGTGTGGCCGAGCTCGGCGAGCGACGAGGCGGCCATCGCGGCCTGCGTCACCGCGCCGGCCAGGCCGTACTTCACCGTGGCCGTGGGCACGTGGACCGACCACGACCACTGCGACTGCACGGGCGACATGCTACCCGCGATGCCGAGCGCGGCCGCGATCGTCTCCTTCGACAGGCCCTTGACCTTGCCGACGCCGGCGGCGGCGCCGAAGATGCTCTGCGAGAAGCCGAACACGGCCGGGGGCGAGGCCTTGCCGTCCTTGGTGTCGCGCAGCGCGCTCATCGACTTGCCGATGCGGTTGGTCATCTCGTGCGAGATCGCCACCGCCGCGAGCAGGCTCCGGCCCGAGGCCTTCGCGCCCTCGGCCGCGGCCAGCGCGGGCGGGATGACGTAGGGACTCACGTGGCCCGGCGGCAGCACGGCGTCGAAGTCGAGCGCGTTGATGAGCTCGCCGTTCGCGAACGCGGCGCCCACGGCCGAGACGCGTTCGCCGGTGCCGATGATGGTGGCCTGCTCGCCCGGCGCGCCGGGGCCGAGCACCGCGGCGTACTTCACGCCGATCGCGCCCTTCGGATGGCTCAGGCCGCCGAGGCCGCAGCCGATGGAGTCGACCAGCAGCCGCTTGGCTTCCTGGACGACCGCGGGCGGCAGGTCTTCGAAGCGGGTGTCGGCGGTGAAGGCGGCGAGCGCTTCGACGTTCGTGGTCATGGATGTCTCCCGTCAGAGGTGGATGTGGAGGATTGGATCACCCCGCGCCGCAAAGTGCCATGCGCGGCGTGGGTTTGGCGCGATTCTTTCGGGGAATGCGGAAGATCGCGAACGGGCACATCCGTTGCACGGAACATTTCCGCGGGCGCGGTTGACACCGCCGCCCCCGAATTGGCGGAAGGGAGTGGGAGTCGAACCCACGAAAGACTGGCGACAGCCTCAACCGGGTTTGAAGTCCGGCCGCTCCACCGGGAACGATTCCCTTCCGCATGAAACCTGTTTCGTCGATTGTTCCTCAATTGCGGCCGGGCGGGCGTGCGACCGCCGCGACCGCCGCGACCGCTTCGACCGCTTCGACCGCGATGTTCACATCCACCACCGCATCGCCCGGGCGGGGCGCGCGCAGCGTACGCAAATCGCCTTTTCTCTGCGTCACCCCCAGCCGGTCGAAGCACTCCAGGATCTCGATGGCGAGGCCGCGGCCGGTGCCGATGACGTCGCGGTAGTGCGCGGCGCTGAACGGCCCGCCGTGCCGCTTCGACGTCTCGTCCGCCTTGACCGCCAGCATGTCCATCGTCTGCGGCAACGCGAACCGCTCGGGCGTGAGCTTCACGAGTTCGCCCAAGGCGCTCTTGGCATGCATCAGGTCGCGCAGCGTCTGCAGCGGCGCATTCAGCGTGGCGGCGAGTTCGCGCACGGAGGGGATCATTGCCGCGGCCTGCATCAGCACGGGCTTCGCCCGCTGCCACAGGAGCAGGTCGCGCGGATTGTCGGTGGCGTCGTGCCCGGCATTGGCCACGCGCGAGCCGCGCAACAGCAAACCGGCCGCCGGCGCGATCGACTTCACAAGGGCCGCGAAGTGATCGAAGGGAATCGCCCGCGCCAGGTCGGCATGCAGTTGCGAAAGTTCGATGCCGCCGAGTTCGCGGTATTTCGCGTGGAAGCGGCCGATGCGCTCGACGATGCCTTGCTGCAGCTGCGCGACGCGCCGGTCGGAGAAGGCGCGCGGCGAATGGCCGTCGGCGCGCACGACGATGGCGTAGGGCGGCAGGCGCGCCTCGGCGGTGGCCAGGGGAACGTTGAACACGCGCGCCAGCCACTCGAGCGGCACGCCGTCCTTGCCCCCCTTCACCAGCTCGGCCGCCGCCTGCGTCAGGTCGCCATCCGCCAGCGCGGCCAGCGAGGCATCGCGCTCGGTGCGGGCGAGCTGCGCGGGAAACGGATTCAGGACGATGCCGCCGCCCACGGTGCGCGTCGCCGACTGGTCGCGCACGATCAGCCGGTCGCCATGCACGGCGTGGATCGCGCGGTCGAGGCGCAGTTGCGCGATGGACTCGTCCCCCGGCGCCACCGCCGCGCCGCGACGCAGCGCAAGCCTGGCCGGCACGTCGGCCGCGCCGATATGGACGTGGACCGGCGTCCAGTGCTTCAGGGGCTGCGTCTCGCCAGCGAGCACTTTCACCTGCACGTCGATCCGATCCGTCGGTGCGTGCGCGGACGCTGCGACGACCCAGTCGCCTCGCGTCACGTCCGCGAGTTCCACGCCGGCGAGATTGAGCGCACATCGTTCGCCCGCCGCCGCGCTCGCAGCGGCGCGTCCGTGCCGCTGCAGCTTGCGCACCCGTGCCTCGACGCCGCGCGGCGAGATCGTGAGCAGGTCGCCCTCGGCGATCGATCCCGAGATCACGGTGCCCGTGACGACGGTGCCGCTGCCGGCGACGGTGAACGCGCGATCCACGACGTAGCGGGCATGTTCGTCGTTCGCGGCGTGCTTCGCTTGCCGATTCGCGGCCGTGTCGAGCAGCCGCTGGCGCAGCGCGGGGATGCCCTCGCCCGAAAGCGACGACACCGCGAGCACGGGCGCATCGTGCAGCCGCGTGGCGCCGACCAGATCGCGCACCTCCCGGCCGACCTGCAGCAGGCGGTCGGCATCGACGCGGTCCGCTTTCGTGATCACGATCGTCCCCTCGGCCACGCCCAGCAGGTCGACGATGTGCAGGTGCTCGCGCGTCTGCGGCATCACGCCGTCGTCGGCCGCCACGACCAGCAGAACGTGCCCGATGGCATACACGCCGCTCAGCATGTTGCGCACGAAGCGCTCGTGGCCGGGCACGTCGACGAAGCCGAGCGTCGTGTCGCCCACCGTGCAGTGCGCGAAGCCGATCTCGATGGAGATGCCGCGCGCCTTCTCCTCCGGCAGCCGGTCGGTGTCCACGCCGGTCAGCGCGCGCACCAGCGCCGTCTTGCCGTGGTCGATGTGGCCGGCGGTCGCGACGATCACTTCGCGGCCTTGCGCATGACGAGGCGCGGCAGCTGCGCGAGCAGCGCCGCTTCGTCGTCGAGACAGCGCAGGTCGAGATGGAACACGCCCTTGTGGACGCGCCCGATCGCCGGCATGGGCAAGGCCCTGAACGCCGCGGCGAAATCCGCCGCCGACCATTGCCTGTCCTGCGGCGCGATCGCCAGGCCCGCGCTCGGCAGCAGGTCGACCGGCCGCGCCCCGCTGCCGATCTGGCTCATGCAGTCGACGACCTCGACCTTCGCGTTCGCCTTTTCGCGGAGCGCGGCTTCGAACGCGGGCAGCAGGCGGAGCGCCTGCGCGCGGATGTCGTCGCGCGGCCGCGTCAGCCAGCGCAGCGTCGGCACCTCGCGGCGCGCGCGTTCGGGGTCGAGGTAGAGGCGCAGTGTTGCTTCCAGCGCGGCGAGGATGATCTTGTCGACACGCAGCGCGCGCTTGAGCGGGTTCGCGCGCATGCGCTTCACCAGATCGCGGCTGCCGACGATGATCCCGCACTGCGGCCCGCCCAGCAGCTTGTCGCCGCTGAAGGTGACGGCGCCCGCGCCGTCGGCGATGGCCGCGCGCGGCGTCGGCTCCGGCGGCAGGCCGAACATCGCCAGGTCGATCAGCGAGCCGCTGCCGAGGTCGATCAGGAAGGGGATGCCCTTGCTTCGCGCGAGTTCGCCGAGTTCGCGCTGCGGCACTTCGGCGGTGAAGCCTTCCACCACGTAGTTGCTCGCATGCACCTTCATGAACGCCGCGGTGCGCGGCCCGAACGCCGCCTCGTAATCGCGCAGGTGCGTGCGGTTCGTCGTGCCCACTTCATGCAGCTTGCAGCCGGCGCGCTGCATCACGTCGGGCACGCGGAATGCGCCGCCGATCTCCACGAGTTCGCCGCGCGACACCACGACTTCCCTGCGTGCCGCAACCGTGTTGAGGAGGAGCATCACGGCGGAAGCGTTGTTGTTCACCACGGTCGCCGCTTCCGCGCCGGTGAGGCGGCACAGGAGGTCTTCGACGTGGTCGTCGCGTTCGCCCCTGCGCCCGGTCTCGATGTCGAATTCGAGATTGGTCGCGCAGGTCATGGCCATCAACGCGGCCCGTGCGGCGGCCTCGGGCAGGCATGCGCGGCCGAGATTGGTGTGGAGCACCGTGCCGCTGAGGTTGAAGACGGGGCGCAGCGAGGGCCGATCCTCATTCGCTAGCCGCTGCGCGCAGGACGCGAGCACGGCGCCGTCGTCGATCTCGGCAAGGGGCGTGCCGGAGGTGCGATGCTCTTGAAGCATTTCGCGCAACATCTCCACCACCGGAGCGCGGCCGTGCGCGTCCACCAGCGCTTGTGCGCTGTCGTGGCGCAGGAGTCGGTCGATGGAGGGAAGTGCGCGGCGCCGGTCGGCCGTGCCCGCGTCGAAAGCGGCGCTCATGGGGTCATCGGAGGGCAAGGGGCCAGCGTCGCGCCATGCGCACTTCGCCGCAACCGGGAAAGCCCGGGCGTTCCGTGCTTCGAAAGGCATTGACGTCCTTCGCCCGAGAAACCATAATGGTTCCGTTATGGAAGGATGGTCACGATGCCGACGACCCTGACCCTCAAGAACATTCCCGACGAGGTTTACGAGCGCCTGAAGTCCTCGGCGGAAGCGCACCGGCGCAGCATGAACAGCGAAGCGATCGTGTGCCTCGAAGCGGCGCTGTTGCCGGCCCGCGTCGCGCCGGCAGAGCGGCTTGCGCGTGCGCGCGAATTGCGCGCCACGTTGCCCCGCGGCAAGTTCCGCCCCCGCGACATCGACGCGATGAAGCGGGAGGGCCGCTCGTGATCGTCGTGGATTCGAACGTCCTGGCCTACCTGTACCTGCCCGGCGATCACACGGCGAGCGCGGAGGCGCTGTACGAGCGCGATTCGCATTGGGCCGCGCCGATGCTCTGGCGCAGCGAGTTCCGCAACATCCTCGCCGGCTACCTGCGCCGGGATACCCTCGACTTCGGCCAGGCCTGTCGGCTCCAGGCCGAGGCGGAAGATCTGCTCTCGGGCTCGGAGTTCGACGTCGACTCCGAGCTCGTATTGCGGCTGGTACGGAACAGCGACTGCAGTGCGTATGACTGCGAGTTCGTCGCGCTGGCGATGAAGCTCGACACCAAGTTGATCACGGCGGACAAGAAGTTGCTGCGCGCGTTCCCCGACCATGCAACGGCCCTCGCGCTTGCGAACTGAGTTTTCCGGAGACTTCGCTCACGCAGGCGCCAGGGGTGCGACGACCACGGGCGCGGGAAGCGCGGCCAGCGCCGCGGCTTCGGCCCGCTGCAACGCATACGCGTCTTCGCAGAACAGCCGATAGGTGTCCGCGTTCTTCAAAGCCTTGGCCGGCTCGTTCGCCGCAAGCCGACGAGCCAGTCGGGGGCCATAGGCTTGAGCACTGGCCGGGGGCGCAAACCGCTCGTCGTGGGTCGCCGCAAAGACGTGCGTCGCCTCGTGCAGGACGGCCCCGCCCCGCGACACTTCCATTTCGGGCGAGTCGTTGGCGTGATGCTGCGTCAATCGATAGCCCGTGGTCTCCGCGCCCACGAAGAACTTCGACTCGAGCAGGATGTAAGGCCCCACCGTTGCCTTGGCCGATCCCCAATCCATCCCGCGCCGGACCGCACCGGGAAGCGTGACGTTCGATGTATTGAATCCCATCTCGCCCAGGCTATAGCGGTTCGTCCCCACGTTCGCGCCTGCGTAGTTGAAGCAAACGCCCGTGGCAAGGCCGGCGATCGTCTGCTCGATCCGGCTCTTCGCCATTGCAACGCCCTGCGGCGCCTGCACGCCGAACCATCGGTGGAAAAGCGTCCGGGACGCATTCGGATCGGCCCCGACGGGACTCATGGCCTCGATGGCCAACGCGCCGGCCCGCAAAAGGGCGATCGCCTCGGGAATCGACTGCATGGCCTGATCGCGCTCGGTTTGCGTCGCGTAGAGCAGAAAACTCCCGGCGAGGTAAGGCGCCACGGGATTCGTCGATGCGGGGAAATCGGCCGTGCGCCGCTTGACGCTGTCCAGATGAAGATCCAGGTCGAACTGCCGGAAATTGGTCGGCGGCTTCAGGCTCGCCACGGGCACGATCAGATCGAGCAACATCGCCGCCTTGTGCAGGGCAATGACATCCGCGGTGACGCCGCGGGGCGGCTTCACCGCACCAAGATGTGCATTGATGTTGCTGATGCCCGGTCCGCGGCCCAGGACCCACGCCACGCGATGCGCGAGCATCGCCCGCGAACGATCATCACCGGTTCCGCAAATCGCCCCGAGGGCGGCTCCGACATGGTCCATGCGAAGCAGTGTAGCGGGCGCTCCCGCCCGCCGTCACGCGGACATCCCGGGCAGGAACCAGCGCCGAGTCAACCCGCCAGCAACAACCTCACCACCTCCGGCGCGAGCGCCCTCGCCTTCGCCCGCTGATCGTCCTCCGTGTCCCCGCCCTTGCGGTGCGGCATGATCGCGAGGGCCAGGTTCGGCACTTTCTGAACGCGCGCGGCCAGGCGCGCGGCTTTCTCGAAGTTGTCCCACGCCACGGTCACGGTGTGGATCCCCTTCTTTTCCAACGCTGCGGCGTCGAGCACACTGCCCGACGTGCAGGAGCCTCACATGGCGATGCCGACGATGGCGACCTGACATCGGGCCGCCTCCTCGATCAACTCCTTCGGCGAGGGCGCGGAGCCCCAGGGCTTGACGAAGCGCTTGACCAGCGCGCCGAACGTGCGCTTGAGTTCTTCCTCCAGCTCGTCCGCGAAACTCGCGTCGTAGTTGTCGTCGACGAAGGCGACGGTCGCGCCCTGCAGCGAAGCGAGCTTGCTGTCCGCCTGGTGCTTCTCTTCGCGTTCGGTATAGGCAGGAATCAGGATTTCCATCTTGGGAGCCTCCTTGCTCTCGTATTCACCATACTACGCCGCGGCGCCGAGATACACGTCGCGCACGATGGGGCTCTCGCGCAGCTCGGCGGTGGCGCCGCCCAGCACGCAACGGCCCGATTCGATGACGTAGCCGCGCTGCGCCACCCGCAGCGCCATGCGCGCGTTCTGCTCCACCAGCAGGATCGTCGTGCCGGCTTCGCCCAGCTCGCGGATCGTGCGGAAGATCGCGGCCACCACGAGGGGCGCGACGCCGAACGAGGGCTCGTCGAGGATCAGCAATCGCGGACGGCTCATCAGCGCGCGCGCGATCGCGAGCTGCTGCTGCTCGCCGCCCGACAGGGTGCTCGCGACCTGCTCTCGCCGCTCGCGCAGCACGGGGAACAGCGTGGTCACGCGCTCCATCTCGGCCGGGATGTCGAGTTCCTTGCGGCGCACGTACGCGCCCATCATCAGGTTCTCTTCGACCGTCAGCGTGGTGAGCAGGCCGCGCCCCTCGGGCACCAGCGCCATGCCGGCTTCGACCCGCTGGTCGGTGCGCTCGGCCGTGATGTCGCGGCCGTCGAACCGCACACTGCCGGCGCGCGCGCGAACGAGGCCCGCAACGGCCTTGATCAGCGTCGACTTGCCCGCGCCGTTGGGGCCGATGAGGCAGACGGTTTCGCCGGCCTCCACGTCGAGGTCGATGTCCTGGATCACGTCGCCGCGGCCGTAGCCGCAGCGCAGTCCGCGCACGGACAGCAGTGCCCCCCCGCCCGACGTCATGCCACCGCCTCCTCGGCCTGCGGCGAGCCGAGGTAGGCCTCGAGCACCTGCGGATTCGCCTGGACCTCGGCCGGGCGGCCGTGCGCGAGCAGCTTGCCGAAGTTCAGCACCCACACGTGTTCGGCGATGGACATCACGAGGTCCATGTCGTGCTCGACGACGATCAGACGGCAGTCGAGCGCGGCGGCCAGCTTGTGCAGCAGCTCGCGCAGGCGCGCCTTCTCCACCGGGTTGAGGCCCGCCGCCGGCTCGTCGAGCAGCAGCACGCCGGGCTGCGAGCCGATCGCGCGCGCGATTTCCACCATGCGGCTGTCCCACAGCGTGAGCTGCGACGGGAATTTCTCCTGGGCGGCGCCGACGAGGCCCACATGCTCCAGCGCCTCGCGCGTGCGCTCGCGCATGTCGCTCGTTTCCCACCAGCCGGTGGCCAGGTGGCCGCTCGCGCGCCGGGCGCGTCCATTGGCCGACCGCGCCGCCAGCATCACGTTCTGCCGCACCGTCAGATGCTCGAACAGGCGAACGCCCTGGAAGGTGCGCGACACGCCGCCGCGAAAGATCGCGTCCTGCCGCAGCCCCGTGATCTCGCGCCCCAGCGCATGCACGCGGCCCTGCGTCGGCGCGACCACGCCCGTGAGCACGTTGAACAGCGTCGTCTTGCCCGCGCCGTTGGGGCCGATCACGGCGTCGATGCCGCCGCCGCCGTCGAAGTGCATCGACACGTCGGTCAGCGCGGAGACGCCGCCGAAGCGGACGGTGACGCCCTCGACCTCGATGGCCCGCGTCATCGCGCCGCCTCCTCGTTGCGGCGCCGCCCGCCGAACAGCGCGCGGACGCTGTCGAAGCGGCCGGCGATCCAGCGGATGTTGTCGTGGGAGACGAGGCCGGCGGGCCGCAGGGCGAGCAGCAGCATCGTCGCCGCGCCGATGAAGAGCAGGCGGTAGTTGCCGAGGCCGCGCACCAGCTCCGGCAGCGTCGCGAGCAGCACGGTGCCCACCAGCGCGCCGTAGAAGCGGTCGAGTCCGCCGAAGACGATGGGCAGCTGGATCGCGATCAGGAGCGCGAAGCCGAAGTCGTCCGGACGGATGAAGATCACGTAGTGCGCGAACAGCCCGCCGGACAGGCCGCCCAGCGCGCCGCCGATGGCGAAGATGGTGAGCTTGGTCGCGAGCAGCGGCACGCCCATCTGCGGCACGATGAACTCGTCGTCGCAGATCGCCGTCTTGAGCTGGCCGAGGCGCGTGCGGTCGAGGATCACGAAGCCGGCGATGGTGAGCGCGAGCAGCGTCGCCGCGAGCCCCAGCGTCGTGTGCGGCTTGATGCCCGCCAGGCCCGTCGTCGCGCCCGCGAAGTCCGCGTTGTTGAGAATGACGCGCAGCGACTCGGCAAAGCTCAGGCTGAAGATCGCGTACGCGAAGCCCGACAGCCGCACCCGCGTCGCGAGCGAATCGATGATGAGCGCCGCGAGCGCCGCCGCGCCCGTGCCCGCGAGCAGCGCGACGGCGAAGGAGACGTCGTGGTTGCGCGTCAGCAGCGCGCTGGTGTACGCGCCGATGGCCATGTAGCCGGCGATGCCCACGTCGAGCTGCTTCATCGACAGCGGCAGATAGTGGCCGAGCGCCGCGATGCACATGATGCACTGCACGGTCAGGAAGGCGCCGAGTTCGGTATTGCCCATGCTGGCCCGGTCTTCAGACGCGCTGCGACACGCGGCGGCCCATCAGCCCATCGGGCCGGACCATCAGGATGACGATCATCACGAGATACGCGAACAGGTCGCGGTAGGACGTATCGAGGAACACGACGGCGAAGGACTCGACGAAGCCGAGCAGGTAGGCGCCGACGACGGCCGCCGGAATGCTGCCCATCCCGGCGAAGAGCACGATGGCGATCGCCTTGAATTCGAGCGGCGTGGAGAAGTGCGGATCGATGGCCGCGATGGTGAGCCCAAGCAGCACGCCCGCCGCGCCCGCGAGCATCGACGCGAGCATGAGCGTGCGCGCGGAGGTCGCGTTCACGCGCACGCCGAGCAGCGACGCGGCCTGCTCCGAATCGGCGACGGCACGGATCGCGCGGCCCATCCAGGTCTTGCGAACGATCCAGGTCAGCGCCACCACCATCGCCGCGGTGACGAGCAGCACGGCGAGCTGGCCCACGGTGAAGTACGGCGTCTGGTCGCCCAGCTTGAAGCGGATCACGGTGCTCGTGAACGCCTCGGGATACGCGATGGACTGCCCGCCCGCCACGAAGATGCGCAGCAGTTCATGCACGACGATCGCGAACGACGCCGAGGTGACCATGGGGATCAGGTGGTGCTGTCCGCGCACCGGCCGGATCGCCATCCACTCGACCAGCAGGCCGAGGATGCCGCCCGAGACGATGCCCGCGACGAGCGCGAGCGTCACGCTGCCGGTCGCGCGCAGCACGCCGTAGCCGACGTAGGCGCATGCGGCGATGACCGCCGCATGGCCCAGGTACACCAGGCGCAGGACGCCGAACACCAGCGTGAAGCCGACGGCCACGAGCGCGTAGGTGCTCCCGAGCGTCAGCGCATTGATGAAGTTCTGCGCGAGGTTTCCCATCGTCGATGTCGTCGATGTCGTCGAGGCGCGGCGGTCAGCCCACGCGCACCCACTTGCCCTTGCGGAACTGCAGCACGAGCGGCGTGGCCTGCATGAAGCCGTCCTTCGTCATCGTCATGGTGCCGGTCAGGCCCTTGTAGTTCTTCATGCCGTTGAGCGCCTCGGTGAACTTCTTGCGGTCGTCGGCGCGGTTCGCCGCGGCGCCGCTCAGGTTGCCCTTCTCGATCGCTTCCTTGCTGACCATGATCACGTCGTAGGGCAGCGCGGCGTTGAAGGTGGGCGGACGGCCGTTGGTCTTGGACTCGTAGGCCTTGATGAAGTCCTTCACGCGCGGATCGGGGTCGGAGGCGAGGTCGGCCTGCGCGTAGCGGTACACGCCTTCGGAGAGCTCGGGCGGCTGGTCGTTCCACAGCACGCTGTAGGCGGACTGCGTCACCATGACCGTGCCCTTGTACTGCGCCTTGCGGATTTCCTTGAGCATGCCGATGGCGGGACGGTCGAGCGTCGAGATGACGATGAGGTCGGGCTGCGCCGCGGCGATGCGCGACATGAGGGGGCCGAAGTCCACGTCGTTCGCGCCGACCGTGAGGGTCTCGGCGACCTGCACCTTGCCGTCGGTGAGCGCCTTCACGCTGGCTTCGCCGTAGAGATTCGACGCGTTGTCGGCCTTCTGGATGACGACGGCGGCCTTCTTCGGCTTCACGACGCCGAGCACGGCGTTGATCGCCAGCGGCGTCGACACGTTCGAGGGCGTGAGGATCGAGTAGCCCCACGGCCGGTTCGCCGCCGTCAGGCCCGCGGCCGCGGTGGCCGACGCGAACGCCGGGCATTGCATGCTGTTGGCGACCGGGAAGGCGACTTGCGACTCCTGCGACAGCGTCGAGCTCACGATCAGCGCCTCGTTGCAGGCCTGGCGGATCAGCGCGGCGACCTGGCCGGGGTTGCTCTGCGTGTCGGCCATGTTCAGCGCGATGGGCCGGCCCTTGATGCCGCCCTTGCGGTTGATTTCCTCCACGGCCACTTCGTAGCCGAGCTTGAAGTCCTGGCTGTAGCCGGCGTTCGCGCCGGTGATCGGCAGGAACACCGAGATCTTCCAGGGCTCGCCCTGCTGCGCCGCCGCGGGCAGCACGCATGCGGCTGCGAGCAGTGCCGCCGCGAGTGTCAGTCGTCTCTTCATCGCTTGTCTCCTGTTGCGTGCGCTCGGGGCGCGGGTTTGGAATCTCTTGCGTTCTACCGGCCGGGGATGCGCACGGGCCGCGTGACCGCATAGCCGCCGAATGCGCCCCAGCCGGGCAGCACCGCGGCGAAGTACGCCACGCCGCCCGCGACGACGATATGGATGTCCTCGGGCCGGTCGGTCACGGGGATGCGGCTCGCGTCGTCGAGCTTCGTGTAGTCGTAGCGCGCGAGCGTGCGCTTCTGCTCCACCAGCGCCTTGCGCATGCCTTCGTGGAAGACGCCGCAGGCCTTGAGCTCGCCGCCGGGCCGGCGCGCGTTGTCCCAGAGGTGGTGGCGGATGTCGTCCTTGGACCAGCCGGCCTTCGCGAACTCGGCGGCCTGCCGGCGGTTGATGACGACGAGCGTCTGCCCCGCGTAGTGCGCGTTGTTGTTGCCCAGGCCGATGAGCGAGTCGCCGATGGAGTACAGCATCTCCGCGGGCGTGCCCTGCGCGTCGACGCTGTGCGGCGGCTCGCACGCGAACACCGTCACCGCGTTGCTGCCGGGCGCGCAGCCGCGCTCCACGTGCAGCGGCGGCCACGGGTTTTCCTCTTCCTCCTCGGCGATGCAGAAGGTATATTCGCCGGGGTGCGACATGGTGGACATGTCGGTCTCCCACGGCACCGCGCCGCCGATGTTCCAGATCGCGAGGCGCACCGCGCGGCCCACCGTCGCGTTGGCGCGGTAGCCGTTGCCGAAGATCCCCTCGCGCGAATTGAATTTGAGCTCCTTCGCGATGGGGCCGCCCACGATCACGAGCGGGCAGCACATGTGCGTGGTCTGGATCACGCCGGTGAGGTTGTGCTCGGGCGCGAGCATCGCCTCCATCGCGGCGAGCACGATGGGGAAGTACTCCGGCTTGCAGCCGCCCATGACCGCGTTGATCGCGAGCATCTCCACGGTGGCGTCGTTGTTCTTCGGGCCGATCGGGCCGAGGTTCTCGTCGCGGTCGCGCCCGCCCGCGGCGATCATCGCCTCGACCAGTTTGCGGGTGGGCAGCACGACCGGCAGCCCGTCGGACCAGCCCTTGTCGAAGAAGGTCTCGACCGCCTGTTCGTAGTCGTCCGATTCGAACGAGACTGCTCGCATGGAAGCTCCCGCGCGGCGAACGGCCGCGACTCGGAGGCCATCGTTCGCGGGGGCCGGTAGGCGGTCAATCGGGCTTACCCGATTGATCCGTGCAATGGAACGCCCAGAGTGAGTGAGCAAGGAGGGACTTCGTCATGCGACTCCAGAGCATCGCCACCGCGCTCAACCTGCGCGCCTCGCCCGGCGGCAAGGTCATCGGGGAACTGCGCATGGGGGACGTCGCCGAGACGCCGAAGAAGTTCTTCGCCAAGGAATGGGCGGAGGTCGCCGTGACGACGGGCGTGAGCGCCGGGCTGAAGGGCTTCGTGCGCCGCAAATGGCTCGCCCAGCACTTCGATGCGCCGCCGCGGCTTTCGGGCGAGGACCGCACGGCCGCCGCACGCATCGTCGCGCAGCGCACGCACGAGTTCGACGCCATCGCCTACGGCCTCGGCGACAAGGCGAAGTCGTGGACGGCCTTGCGCGGCGCCAGGCGCATCGACTGCTCGGGCTGGGTCTACCTGATGATCGGCGAGATCCTCGCGGCCTACGGGAAGAAGACGCCGCCGGGGGCCTTCCTATCGCACTCCGACGACCAGGTGACGCGCTGCGGCGCGGGCGCCGAATGCCTGATCACGGCGCCGTACCTGCAGCACACGCATTTCCAGCCGGGCGTGATCGTGGGCCTCGACTACTCGGAATATTCATGGGACCGCGGCCGCGCGCTCGACGTCGACCACGTCGGCATCGTGGGCGGGGACGCCGGAGATCTGTTCTTCTCGCAGAGTTCGAGCTCGGGCGGCGGCGTCAACCGCGTGCCGCTCGCGAAATGGCTGAAGAGCCACGATGCGCTCGCGCGCGCCGGGCGCATGCACGTGGCCGACCTGCTCGCCCTGCCCTGACCCCGGCGCGAGCGGACGGTAGCGGGCGGCTTCAGCGCATCGCCACGTAGGCGGCGCAAAGCGCGATGGCCGACGTGCAGGCGGCCACGGCAAGGATCAGCAAAGCCGGCGCGGATGTCGCCGGACCTTCGCGCCCGCGGAACGCGGCAAAGAGCATGCAGGCCACCGCGCCGAGACTCGCGACGGCCGACACGACGAGCGCCGACGTCGCGGCGCTCATGTGCGCCGCGCGCACGACGAGCATGCCGACGCCGAACATGCCGAGCGCCGTGCGCTGCCAGGCGAGCGAGGTGCGTTCGGGCTGGAGGCCGGGGTCGCGCGTCATGTCCGCGTCACGTCCAGCCGGTGGCGATCAGGAGCGCTGCCGCGACCGACAGCACCGCGAGGCCGATGGCCGTGGCGACGATGAGCGTGGACCGCGGCAGCGGACGCGCGTGCCGCATCGCGATCTCGTTGCCGCGCCAGCGCCAGTAGGCCGCCGCGCCGACGAGGGCCGCAGCGCCGGCCAGCGCCACCGCGAGCCAGCTGCCGACCTTGAGCGAGCCGAGCGCGAGCTCGTGCAGGAAGACGCCCGCCGCGAGCAGCCCGAGCGCGGTGCGGACCCACGCGAGGAAGGTGCGCTCGTTCGCGAGCGAAAAACGGTAATCGGGCTCCTTGCCCTCTTCTTGCCAGTGCGCCATCGCCCCAGTCTAGCGGCGTGCGGCGATCCGCGCCCTTACTCGGGCTTGATGCCCGCGAGCCGGATCAGATCGCCCCACTTCTGGTATTCGCTGGCGATGAAGGCCGCGAACTCCGCCGGGCCCGCGTAGTCGACCTCGAAGCCGTTGGCGACGCCGTGGGCCTGCACGTCGGGCGCGGCCAGTGCGGTCTTGCAGGCTTCGCTCGCCTTCGTCACGATGGCTTGCGGCGTGCCGGCCGGCAGCATGATCCCGATCCAGCCCTCGAGCCGGATGTCCTTGTAGCCCAGCTCCTCGAAGGTCGGCACGTCGGGCAGCGAGGCGAGCCGCTTGCCGCTGGTGACGCCGATGGCGACCAGCTTGCCGCTCTTGATGTGCGGCGCGAGCGGCCCGCCCGCTTCGAACAGCACCTGCGTGTGCCCCGCGATCGTGTCGTTCACCGCCGGCGCCGTGCCCTTGTACGGCACGTGCAGGAAGGGCGTCGCCACCTTGGCCTTGAACAGTTCCTGCGCCATGTGCGGCGACGAGCCCAGTCCCGGCGACGCGAACGTGACTTTTCCGGATTTCGCCTTGGCGAGCAGTTCGGGCAGCGTCTTGACGCCGAACGCGGGATTCGCGACGAGGATGTACGCCGCCGCCCCGATCTTGCAGACGGGCGCGAAGTCCTTCTGCGGGTTGTACGGCAGCGTCTTCTGCATGTGCGGATTCGCGGCCAGCGCGCCGGACGCGCCAATGCCCCAGGTGTAGCCGTCCGGCACCGCGCGCGCGAGCGCCGCCGTGCCGACCATCGTGCCCGCGCCGGGCATGTTCTCGACGACTACGGTCTGGCCGTTGAGCACCGGGCTCATCTTCGTGGCCATGGCGCGCAGGATGATGTCGGTCAGGCCGCCCGCGGAGACCGGCGCGATGACCCGGATCGACTTGGTGGGGTAGTCCTGGGCCATGGCCGTCGGCGGTGCGAGCGGAAGGGCCAGGGCAAGGGCGGCGAGGCAGGCGAGGCGCGCGGGGAATTTCATGGCGAATCTCCTTGGTCGGGAGGAGCTTGGCGGAGATTCGCGGACGCAGTCAGCGGGTTTGTCTCTAGCGCTTCGGCGGCGTCCGATGCACGGAACGATATGCCGCGCCCGATTGACGGGAGGGGACTTCTCACTCCTTCAGCGGCAGCTCGATCCCGTTCGCCTCGAAAACCTCCCGCACCGCCGCCAGCCCGTTCAGCGCCGCCGGGAAACCCGCGTACACCGACATCATCATCATCACCTCGACGATCTCCTTCGGCGTGACGCCGACGTGGAGCGATGCGTGGATATGCACGCGCAGCTGCGGCCCCGCATTGCCCAGCGCGCACAGCGCCGCGATGACGGCGATCTCGCGCTCGCGCAGGCCGAGGCCCGGGCGTTCGTAGATGTCGCCGAACGGGTATTCGACGAGGTACTTCGCCATGTCCGGGAAGGACTGCGAGAGATTCTCGACGACCTCCACGCCCGTGCGTCCGTCGACGCGTTCGAGATTGATCTCGCCGCGCAGATAGCGCTCCGACTTCGCCGCGTCACGCTTTGCATCCGTCATGCGCCGCTCCCCGCCGCCACGCGCGCCTGCTTCGAGGCCTCGCCCGCCGCCGTGAAATCGCGCGGCCCCGTCAGCCCCAGGCCGCCGTCCACCGGAATCACGGCGCCGGTGATGAAGTCGCCCCACTCGCTGGCGAGAAACATCGCCGCGTGCGCGATGTCGGAGGTGCGGCCCAGACGCTTCAGCGGCACGCGCTGCGCCATCGCGTCGCGTCCCTGCGGCGTCGGCACGAGCCGGTTCAGGCCCTCGGTGTCCGCGATCGGCCCCGGCATGATCGAGTTCACGCGGATGCCGTCCGCGCCCCACTCCGCCGCCATCACGCGCGAAAGCATGTCGACCGCGGCCTTCGCCGCGCACACGTGCGCCTGGTAGGGCGTGGGCGTGAAAGCCTGCGTGGTCGAAATGTGGATGATCGACGCGCCGGGCTTGCGCAGATGGCCGTAGGCGAGGCGCGCGACGTTGAAGCTGCCCAGCAGGTCGATGTCGACGACGGACTTGAACGCGTTGGGCGACATGTCGTTGATCTTCGCGAGGAAGTTGCCGGCCGCGCCGTTGAGCAGCACGTCGATGGGGCCGAAGCGCTCGACCGCGGCATCCAGCGCCTTCTGCACGGCGGCGGGGTCGCGCACGTCGCCGGCAAGGCCGATCGCATCGGCGCCCAGCGCGACGAGTCGGGACGCAGCGGCAGTGATGCGGTCGAGCGAGCGGCTCATCAGGCTCACGTTCGCGCCGGCGCGCGCAAAGCCCTCCGCCACGCCGAAGTTGATGCCGCTGGAGCCGCCGGCCACGAAGAGATGGCGGCCCCTGAAGTCGAAAGGTGCGGATGGATTCATCCGCCGTACCTTATCACCCGAACTACTCGAACTTGATGTTGGCGGCCTTCACGACCTGGCCCCACTTCGTGATCTCGTTGCGCAGCAGGTCGCCGAACTCGGCGGGCGACGTCAGGAAGGGCTCCATGCCGATGACGCCGAGCTTCGCGGCGATGCCGGAGGCGGCGAATGCCTTCTGCGCATCCGCGTTGATCTTCTGCACCAGCGCGGGCGGCGTGCCGCCGGGCGCCATCAGGCCGAACCACACCGACACGTCGAAGCCGGACACGCCCGCTTCGGCGATGGTCGGCACGTTCGGAAACGCGGCCGCCCGTTTGGCCGTCGTCGCCGCGAGCGGGCGCAGCTTGCCGGCCCGCACATGCTGGCCGATGGCCGCTGGCGTGTCGACGATGAAGTCCACCTGCCCCGACAACGCATCCAGCATCGCCGGGTTGCTGCCCTTGTACGCGACGACGGCGGCCTGCAGCCCCGCGCGCGCCTTGAGCAGCTCGTAGGTCAGGTGCGCCATCGTGCCGTTGCCCGCGTGCCCGAAGTTGAGCTTGCCCGGGTTCGCCTTGCCGTAACGCAGGAACTCCTCGAACGTGGTCGCCGGCACGGCCGGATTGACCGTGACGATGAAGGGCGACTGCGCGAGCAGTCCCACGGGCACGAGGTCCTTGTGGACGTCGTAGGGCAGCTTCGCGTAGGCCGACGGCGTGACCGCGATGGTGCTGGAGATCATGAGCAGCGTGTAGCCGTCGGGCGCGGCCTTCGCCACCACGTCGGTGCCGATGGTCGCGCCGGCGCCGGGCCGGTTCTCGACCACGACGCTCTGGCCCCACAACTCGCCCAGCGCCTGCGCGAACATGCGCGTGAACTGGTCGCCGCCGCCGCCTGCGGCATAGGGCAGGACGATCTTCACGGGCTTCGTCGGAAATGCCGCCTGCGCGAAGGCGCCTTGCGATACGGTCAAGGCCAGCAGCGTGGCCAGCGCGAACAGCGTGCGAACGATGGGTTTCATGGTCACCTCTCGATGTGTCGAAACGTCTGTCAGCCGGCCAGCGTGGTCCGGTGCATGAGCCGCCGTTGCGGCAGCTTGTAGTCGAACGTCGCCTTGTGCTGCGTGGAGCAGTTGTCCCACATCACGAGGTCGTGGACGCGCCACGAATGCGTGTAACAGAACTCCGGCTTCACGACGTGCTGCGTGAGCTCGGCGATGAGCGCCTTCGCCTCGTCCTCGGGCCAGCCGACGATCTGCGTCGTATAGCCGTCGCTTACGTACAGGCACTTGCGGCCGTTGACGGGATGGATGCGCACCACGGGATGGATCGCCTCCTGCTCCTGCGTCTTCGCCTGCGCGCGCGCCGAGCTGCCGGCGATGCCGCTGCGCTCGGCGAGCTCGAAGCGGCGCGCCAGGCTGTTGACGGCCTGCAGCCCGTCGATCGTCTTCTTCATCGCGTCCGGCAGCGCGTCGTACGCCGCCGCCGTGTTCGCGAAGTGCGTGTCGCCCAGGGCGCGGCCGTCCTGCATCGGCACCTCGTAGGCGTGCAGCGCCGAGGGGCCGTGCGGGACGTTCAGGAACGGGCCGTCCGAGTGCCAGAACATGCCCGCGTCGTGCGCGCCGATGTACTGGTCGTCCTTCTTGATGTTGGACACCACGAAGATCTCGGGCTTGCGCTCGCCGAGGTAGGCCTCGAACTTGAGCATCTTCAGCTCGCCGAAACGGCGGCTGAAGCGGATGTGGTCGTCGTCGTCGAATGCGCCGGCGCGGATGACGATGACGCCGTGCTCGTAGAACGCGCGGCGCACCGCCGCGAAGTCCTCGTCGGACAGGGGTTTCGACATCTCGAAGCCCGTGACTTCCGCGCCGAGCTTCGGCGCGAGCGGCTTGACGACAACACTCATGGCTTGATCCCCCGGTCCTTGATCAGCTTGCCCCAGCGCGCGCGCTCGGCGCGCACCTCGTCCTGCGCGGGCTTGGCGGGCGCGGCGAGCGCGGGCTCGAAACCCACGGCCAGCAGCTTCGTGCGGTAGCTCGCGTCCTTCAGGATCTCCTGCATGGTCGCGTGCAGCTTCTGCCGCACCTGCGGCGGCACGCCGCTCGGCACCGAGATCACGTTCCATGCCGTGACCTGCAGGCCCGGCAGGCCCTGCTCCGCCGCGGACTTCACGCCCGGCAGCAGCGACGTGCTCGCGGGACTCGTCACCGCGAGCGCGCGCAGCCGTCCGCCCTCGATCAGCGCGCGCGTGCCCGCGACGGTGTCGATCAGCACGGGGATCTGCCCCGCCACGACGTTGTTGATGCCGCTGCCGGTCTGGTTGAACGGCACCGCGAACAGCTTGACGTTCGCCTCCTGCTGCAATACCTCGAACACGAGCTTCGAGGTGGTGCTGGGCAGCGCGACGTTCACCGTCTCGGGCTTCGCCTTCGCCGCCTCCACGAGATCGGTCAGGGTGCGGTAGGGCGCCGACGGATGCACGGCCACGATCATCGGGATGAAGCCGGTGAAGAACACCGGCTCGAAATCCTTGTCGGGGTCGTAGCCGAGTTCGCTGAAGAGGTGCTCGTTGAGCGACAGGCTCGCGATCGTGCCCATGAAGAGCGTGTAGCCGTCCTTGGGCGAACGCGCCGCGGCCTGCGCGCCGACGCGGCCGTCGGCGCCGGGCCGCGATTCGACGATGAAGTTCTGCCCGAGGCGCGTCGACAGTTGCTCGGCGAGGACACGTGTCGCGACTTCGGTGCCGGAGCCCGGCGCGCCCGGAATGATGATCCTGACGGGCCGCGAAGGCCAGGCGTCCTGCGCGAACGAGGCGGTGGCGGATGCGGCGCCGGCAAGGGCGAGCGCGGCGAGCGCGGCGCGTCGGCTGAAGAAGGTCATGTGGGTCGATGCTCCTTTGTCGTTGTCGTGCGGATCAGGCGGGCCGCCAGGCGACCGTCGGCGGCCCGGACGTTCCCACGCGGTTCATGTGGCGCGTGAGGCCCTCGTAGTCGAAGATCGCGAGGTGCTGCACGGCGCGGTTGTCCCAGATCACCACGTCGTTCGGCGTCCACTGGTGGCGGTACTGGAAGCGCGGCTCCTTGATGTGGTTCCACAGCAGCTCCAGCAGGGCGTCGCTCTCCGCCTGCGGCAGGCCGTCGATGCATTTCGTGTGGCCCTCGCTCACGTACAGGCAGGGCTCGCCCGTGCGCGGATGCGCGCAGACGACGGGCTGGCTGATGTCCGGCAGCTTCGCCTTCTGCTCGGGCGTGAGCGGGTCGCGCTTCATCTGGCCCTTGGCCGCCTTCTTCGCGACGTGATGCTCGAAGCTGTGCGTGGCCGTCATGCCGACGAGGCGCTCGCGCAGCTCCTTCGGCAGCGACTTGTACGCATGGATCGCGCTGGCGAACGCGGTGTCGCCGATTCGCTTGCCGTCGCGCTCGGGAATCTCCAGCCCGTAGAGCACGCTGTACATCTCGGGCTGCTTCTTGAACGACGCGTCGGTGTGCCACAGCATGCCGGCGTCCTCGATGCCGATGGCGCGGCCGTCGACCTTCTTGTTGGAGATCAGAGCGACGTTGGGCTCCTCCTTCAGCGTGTACTGCGGATAGAACAGCGGCAGCACCTCGCCGATGCCGGCCGCGAGCTGCACGTGCTGCGCGGGCGTGAAGCGCTGGTTGCGCAGCACCACGACCGAACGCGTGTCGAGCGCCTCGAGGATCGCTTCGCACATCTGCGGCGTGACGCCCGCGCCTACGTCCACGCCGGCGACTTCGGCGCCGATGACCGTGTCGAAGGGAAGGATGCGCGGCTTCTGCGCGGGGGGTGTGAGGGTGGCTTGCATGGGAGTCTCCTTGCGGGGTTCAAATCTTGCGGACCCGGCTCGACTTGCCGGTCGCCTTGCCGGTCGCCTTGGCGGTCGTCTTGCCGGTCGTCCTGGCGGTGGTCCTGCGCGCGACCCGGAAGAGGTCCGCGCACTGCGGAAGGATCTTCTCGATCTGCGGCTGCACCACCTCACCCAGCGCGGCCAGCGCGGCGTCGCGAATGCGGCCGTGCAGGTCTTCGCCCTCGTTCGCGCGCATGGCGACGACGATGGTGCGGTGAATCGGGTTGCCGGGCAGCGGCGCGACGCGCGCGCGCACCGACGACACCATCGACTTCAGGTATATCAGCGGCGTCATGATCGTCCAGCCGAAGCCCGCCGCGACCATGCGCACCGCGGCATCGGTCGTGTCGAACTGATGGCGCACCTTCGCCTCCGCGCCGGCGCGCGCCAGGTAGGACTGGATGGTCGCGCCCATGTGCGAATCGCGCCCGTAGCGGATGAACGGAATGTCGGCCGCGATGGCGCGGATGTCGTCCACGGGTCCGCGCCAGGACATCGGCAGCACCAGCACGAACGACTCGGTGAGAAGCGGCAGGGCGACGACGCCGGCGGGCAGTCGTTCGTCGGACGTCACGATCACGTCGGCTTCCCGATCGATCAGGGCCTGCATGCTCGTGCCCTTGAAGCCCGAGGTGACCGTCCATTCGAGCGCCGCGTCGTTCAGGTGGGACAGCATGGCCGCGCCGGCCGTGGAAGTGAAGCTGTCGAGCATGCCGATGCGCAGCAGCGGAACGCGCCCGCTCGCGCCCTGCCGGGCGGTGTCCTCGAGCTCGCGCACCTTCGCCGACACGTCGCGCGCGCAGCGCAGCACGGAGGTTCCCACGAGCGTGAGCGCGGGCGGCCGCACGCTGCGGTCGAACAGGCTCACGCCGAGGATTTCCTCCAGC
>NZ_JBFWNP010000007.1:0-121917 GCF_050250995.1 Ramlibacter sp. | reverse complement strand
CGACTGCCCACCATCACGGCGGAACGTTGCCCGCGATCACGATGGAACGCTGCCCGCCATCGCGTGGAATGGGTGCCCGCGATCAGTGGAATAGGCACTTGACCGACACGGCCAGCCCGCCCAGGGGCATCGACGCCACAGCCGGCGACGACGCCACCGCGCGCGCCGCCTCGAAGTGCGTCTTCAGGAAGGCGTGCCGGCAGGCCGGGGCCTGCGCCGCGTCGATCGAGCGCTCGAGTTCGGCGGCCGCGGTGGAGGCGCGGCCGCGCAGCCGCTCGCGAGTGGCGTGGAGGTCTTCGGGCATGGCGGTGGGAGAGCGGCCGCGAGGGGCCGGTGTTATACTCTTTGGGTTCTGCCGGGTGGCTTCCACGCTGCTCGACGGCAGAGCAAAAAACGCGAATCCGCTCCAACAAGGTGTCTCACGGTGTTTCCACCGTGTGATTTCGAAGCGGATTTTAGACCCAACCTTCGGAAAGTTCTCATGCCCGCAACCATGCGCGAAATGCTGGAAGCCGGTGTCCATTTCGGACACCAGACGCGCTTCTGGAATCCCAAGATGGCCCCGTTCATCTTCGGCCACCGCAACAAGATCCACATCATCAACCTCGAGAAGACGTTGCCGATGTTCAACGACGCGATGAAGTTCGCGCGTCAGCTGGCCAGCAATCGCGGCACCATCCTCATGGTCGGCACCAAGCGCCAGGCCCGCGAGCTCGTCTCGGGCGAAGCCCAGCGCGCCGGCATGCCCTTCGTCGACCAGCGCTGGCTCGGCGGCATGCTGACCAACTTCAAGACGGTCAAGACCTCGCTGAAGCGCCTGAAGGAAATGAAGGCGCAGCAGGAAGCCGGACTCGACGCCATGTCCAAGAAAGAGCAGCTCATGTTCCAGCGCGAGCTCGACAAGCTCGAAAAGGACATCGGCGGCATCCAGGACATGAACACGCTGCCCGATGCGCTGTTCGTCATCGACGTCGGCTATCACAAGATCGCCATCGCCGAGGCGAAGAAGCTCGGCATCCCGATCATCGGCGTCGTGGACTCCAACCACTCGCCCGAAGGCATCGACTACGTCATTCCCGGCAACGACGACTCCTCCAAGGCCGTGACGCTTTATGCCCGCGGCATGGCCGACGCCATCCTCGAAGGCAAGTCGAATGCGGTCAGCGACGTGCAGCGCGCCGTGACCGAAGGCAGCGACGAATTCGTCGAAGTCCAGGAAAACGCCGGCGCCTGACCGACCGAGCCGGCCCGGCAGCGAAGAGGGGGCTTTCGAGCCCCCTTCGCACAACCGGAACCCACCGAACACAACCGTATTCAAGACAAGAGGTAATCGAATGGCTGCAATCACCGCAAGCATGGTCGCCGAGCTCCGCGCCAAGACCGACGCGCCGATGATGGAGTGCAAGAAGGCCCTGACCGAAGCCGAGGGCAACATGGAGCGCGCCGAGGAAATCCTGCGCGTGAAGCTGGGCAACAAGGCGGGCAAGGCCGCCTCGCGCGTGACCGCCGAGGGCGTGGTCGCCGCGTACCGCGACGGCAATGTCGGCTCCCTGATCGAAGTGAACTGCGAGACCGACTTCGTCACGAAGAACGACAGCTTCGTGCAGCTCGCCCAGGCCGCCGCCGAGCTGGTCGCGAAGAACGACCCGGCGGATATCGCCGCGCTGTCCGCGCTGCCTTATTCGCAGGACGGCTTCGGCCCGACGCTCGAAGACGTGCGCAAGGGCCTCATCGGCAAGATCGGCGAGAACATGAGCTTCCGCCGCTTCAAGCGCTTCTCGGGCGACCACCAGCTTGCGCACTACCTGCACGGCTCGCGCATCGGCGTGGTCGTCGAGTTCCAGGGCGACGAAACCGCCGCCAAGGACGTCGCGATGCACGTGGCGGCCATGAAGCCCGTGTCGCTCTCCTCGGCCGACGTGCCGGCGAACCTGATCGAAAAAGAGCGTTCGATTGCGCAACAGAAAGCAGCCGAATCGGGCAAGCCGGCCGAGATCGTCTCCAAGATGGTCGAGGGATCGGTGCAGAAGTACCTGAAGGAGGTGTCGCTGCTGAACCAGTCCTTCGTGAAGAACGACAAGCAGACGGTGGAAGCCATGCTCAAGGGCGCGAACACGTCCGTGAAAGGCTTCACGCTGTACGTGGTCGGCGAAGGCATCGAGAAGAAGGTCGACGATTTCGCCGCCGAAGTGGCCGCGCAGGTCGCCGCCGCCAAGCAGGGTTGAAGCGGGGCTAAACTCTCTCGCCGACGCAACCCCGAAAGACCCGTACATGCCAGCCCCAACCGCCCATAAGCGAATCCTGCTCAAGCTTTCGGGCGAGGCGCTGATGGGCGACGATGCATTCGGCATCAACCGCGCCACGATCGTGCGCATGGTCGAGGAAGTGGCCGAGGTCGTGAACATGGGCGTGGAGGTTGCCGTCGTCATCGGCGGCGGCAACATCTTCCGCGGGGTGGCGGGCGGCGCCGTCGGCATGGACCGCGCGACCGCCGACTACATGGGCATGCTGGCTACCGTGATGAACGCCCTGGCCCTCGCCGATGCGATGGACAAGCAGGGCCTGGTGGCCCGCGTCATGTCCGCGATCAACATCGAGCAGGTCGTCGAGCCGTATGTCCGCCCCAAGGCGCTGCAGTACCTCGAAGAGGGCAAGGTCGTCATCTTCGCGGCCGGCACCGGCAACCCGTTTTTCACCACCGACACCGCGGCCGCGCTGCGCGGCGCCGAGATCGGCGCGCAGCTCGTGCTCAAGGCGACCAAGGTCGACGGCGTCTATTCGGCCGACCCCGCCAAGGATCCGTCGGCCACCCGCTACACGAAAATCAGCTTCGACGAGGCGATGAGCCGCAACCTGGGCATCATGGATGCGACCGCGTTCGCGCTGTGCCGCGACCAGAAGCTGCCGATCAAGGTGTTCTCCATCTTCAAGCACGGCGCGCTGCTGCGCGTGGTGCAGGGCGAAGACGAGGGCACCCTGGTCTACGCCTGACAGCGAAGCAAGAGGAGAAGACCATGGCCCAAGCCGCCACCATCGCCGAGATCAAGTCGCAGACGCAGACGAAGATGGACCAGTCCATCGCGGCGCTCAAGAACACGCTCGGCAAGATCCGAACCGGCCGCGCCAATCCCGGCCTGCTCGACACCGTCCACGTTGACTACTACGGCTCGCAAGTGCCGATCGGCCAGGTCGCCAACGTGTCGCTGCTCGATGCGCGAACGCTTTCCGTCCAGCCCTACGAGAAGGGCCTGGCCGCCAAGATCGAGAAGGCCATTCGCGACAGCGACCTCGGCGTGAATCCCGCGTCGATGGGCGACCTGATCCGCGTGCCCATGCCGCCGATGAGCGAGGAGCGCCGCCGCGACATGACCAAGGTCGTGCGCCACGAAGGCGAGAACGCCAAGGTCGCCATCCGCAACCTGCGCCGCGACGCGAACGAGCACGTGAAGAAGCTGGTGAAGGACAAGTCCGCGTCCGAGGACGAGCAGAAGCGCGCCGAGGGCGAGATCCAGAAGTTCACGGACAAGCACATCAACGACATCGATGCCCTGATTCACGCCAAGGAGCAGGAGATCATGGCAGTTTGAGATGGCCACGATTCCCCAGCACATCGCCATCGTGATGGATGGCAACGGCCGGTGGGCCACGCGGCGCTATCTGCCGCGGGTCGCGGGCCACAAGCGGGGCGTCGACGCGTTGCGCAACTGCGTGCGGCACTGCGGCGACATCGGGGTCAAGGTGCTGACGGTCTTCGCGTTCTCGTCCGAGAACTGGAACCGCCCGCCGGAGGAGGTCTCCGGCCTCATGGAGCTGTTCGCGCTCGCGCTGGGCCGCGAGGTCCCGCAACTGCAGGCCGAAGGCGTGCGAATCCACTTCGTCGGCGACCGCTCGACGCTCTCCGAGAAGATGCGCGCGGGGCTGGAGCAGGCCGAGAAGGCGACCGCCGGCAACACGCGCCTCGTCTTCAACATCTGCTTCAACTACGGCGGCCGGTGGGACATCGCGCAGGCCGCGGCGAAACTCGCGCAGGCGGGCGCGCCCATCACCGAGATGAACCTCGACCGCGCGATGGCGCTCGCGCACGTTCCCGATCCCGACCTGCTCATCCGCACCGGCGGAGAGCAGCGCATCAGCAACTTCCTGCTCTGGCAGTCGGCGTACACCGAACTCTATTTCACGGACAAGCTGTGGCCCGAGTTCGACGCGGCCGCCATCGACGAGGCCATCGCGGACTACGCGCTCCGCGAGCGCCGCTTCGGCCGAACCTCCGAGCAGATTGCGCCCGAGGCGCCCGTCAAGAAGGCCGCGTGAGAACGCGGAGCGCAGCCCCATGCTGAAGCAGCGCATCGTCACCGCCATCGTCCTGCTGGCCATCCTGCTGCCGGCGCTCTTCTGGCGCACGCCGGTGCCCTTCCTGTTCGTGACGCTCGTGCTCATGGCCGCGGCGGGCTGGGAGTGGGGCAAGCTCAACGGATATGCGCAGGGGCCGAGCCTCGCGCTCGGCGCGCTGCTGTTCGCGGCCTGTATCGGTGCGTGGGCGCTCGACTGGACCGGGCGGCCCTCGGCCATCCTGTGGACCGTCGTCGGCGCCGCCTGGGTGCTGGGCGGCGCATTTCTGCTGAAGAAGGGCGTGGCCGGCTGGCCGACCGTTCCCAAGCCCGTGCGCCTGGTCGGCGGACTGCTCGCCCTGTGGGCCGCCTGGCTCGCCGTCGCGCAGGCGCGCGTCGTCGGCGTCAACTTCCTGCTTTCGATCCTCGTGCTCGTGTGGGTGGCCGACGTGTCCGCGTATTTCGCGGGCCGCGCGTTCGGCCTGAAGTTCACGAAGAACAAGCTCGCGCCCTCCATCAGCCCCGGCAAGAGCTGGGAAGGCGTGTGGGGCGGCATGGCCGGCGTGGTCGTGCTCGCGGTGGCGTGGGTGTTCGCCGATGCGTCCTCGCAGGCGGCGGTGCCCAGCGTCTATACGCGGCTCGCGCAGGTCGGCTGGCCGGTGCTCGCGCTTGCGGTCGTGTTCCTCGCCGCGATGAGCGTGGTGGGTGATCTCGCGGAATCCCTCGTCAAGCGCAGCGCGGGCGCGAAGGATTCGAGCCAGTTGCTGCCCGGCCATGGCGGCGTGCTCGACCGGGTCGACGCGCTGCTGCCCACGTTGCCGCTCGCCATGATGCTGGCCAGCATCACGGCCCGCTAGCCTCCCTGTCCAGAATGAAACAACGCCTCACCGTCCTGGGCTCCACCGGTTCGGTCGGAACCAGCACGCTCGACGTCGTCGCGCGCCACCCGGACCGCTTCGAGGTTTTCGCGCTGAGCGCGGCAAAGCAGGTCGACGCGATGCTCGCCCAGTGCGCGCGGTTCCGCCCGCGCTTCGCCGCCATGGCGCACGAGCCGGCGGCGCGGGAGCTGGCGTCGAAGCTCGAGGCGAACGGCCTCCCCACGCGCGTGCTGACGTCGCCGGGTGCGCTGGAGACGCTGGCATCGCACGACGAGACCGATGCCGTGATGGCCGCCATCGTCGGCGCGGCCGGGCTGTCGTCCTGCCTGGCCGCGGCGCGCGCCGGCAAGAAGCTGCTGCTGGCCAACAAGGAGGCGCTGGTCGTCGGCGCCGAGCTGTTCATGGACGCCGTGAAGCAGGGCGGCGCGCGCCTCCTGCCGATCGACAGCGAGCACTCGGCGATCTTCCAGTCGCTGCCCGAGGACGCGTCGACCTGGGATGCGCGCGTCGAGAAGATCATCCTCACCGCGTCCGGCGGGCCGTTCCGCACGCGCGAGCCGGCGTCGCTGCGCGACGTGACGCCCGAGCAGGCCTGCGCGCATCCCAACTGGGTGATGGGCCGCAAGATCTCGGTGGACTCCGCGACGATGATGAACAAGGCGCTCGAGGTCATCGAAGCGCATCACCTGTTCGGCATGCCGCCGCAGCGGCTCGAGGTGGTGATTCATCCGCAGAGCGTCATCCACTCGATGGTGCAGTACCGCGATGCGTCGGTGGTCGCCCAGTTGGGCACGCCCGACATGCGCGTGCCCATCGCCTACGGTCTGGCGTGGCCGGACCGGGTCGCGTCCGGCGCGGCGGCCCTCGACTTCTCGGCGCTGGCCGACATGACGTTCGAGTCGTTCGACAGCCGCGGCCACCGCGATCGTTTCCCGGGGCTGCAGCTCGCATGGGACAGCCTGCGCGCACCGCCCGGCACCACGGCGGTGCTGAATGCGGCCAACGAGGTCGCGGTCGAGGCATTCCTCGCCGGGCGAATCCGCTTCGACCAGATCCATGCCGTGAATGCGAGTACGCTCGCGTCCGTGACACCCACGCCGCCCCGAAGCCTCGACGACCTGCTCGCGCTCGACGACGAGTCGCGCCGCGCGGCCGAGGCCGTGGTGCGCAAGCTCCCGGATTCCGGCGCCCCTTGAGGAGCCCTCCATGCTCACCCTTGTCGCCTTCATCATCGCGATCGGCCTGCTGATCGCCATCCACGAGTACGGCCACTACCGCGTGGCGGTCGCCTGCGGGGTGCGCGTGCATCGCTTCGGCATCGCGACCTTCCCCGTGACGGTGCCGGGGCCGGACGCGTCGTTCATGCACCGCTTCTTCTACGCCATCACGAAGCCGGTGTGGGAATGGCAGCCGAAGCGCCAGCATCCGGGCCAGCAGACCGTGTTCGCCATCGGCCTGTTCCCGGTGGCCGGCTACGTGCAGCTGATGGGCCAGGACCCGGGCGAGCGGGTCGACGCCACCGACGACAGGTGGTCGTTCGCGAAGAAGTCCGTGTGGGCGCGCATCGCCATCGTGGCGGCGGGGCCCGTCGCCAACCTGCTGCTCGCGGTCGTTCTCTATGCCGGCGTCAACTGGTACGGCATGCAGGAGCCGAAGGCGATGCTGGCGAGCCCCGTGCCCGCGTCGGTCGCCGCCAAGGCCGGCCTGCGCGGCGGCGAACTCGTCGAACGCGCGGCCTTCGAAGGCGAGGTCCTGCAGGACGTGCGGTCGTTCGAGGACCTGCGCTGGCTGCTCACGCGCGGCGCGCTCGACGGGCGCGACGTGCGCCTCGCGCTCGGTCGCGGCAGCCCCGGCGGAGTCCGTGAAGTGCTGCTGCCGCTGTCCGAGGTCCCGGCCAGGGATGCGGACGCGCAGCTCTTCCGCCGGATCGGCATCGTCGCGCCGTGGACGAAGCCCACGTTGGGCGACGTCATGACCGGCGGCGCGGCGGCGCGCGCGGGCCTGCGCAAGGGCGATCTGGTGCGCACGGTCGCGGGACGCGAGGTCGTCGACGGCCACCAGCTGCGCGAGGCGATCCGCGCGCAGGTGCAGGGCGGACGGGGCGTGCGCGGGACCTGGAAGATCGAACGCGACGGGCGTTCGATGGAGCTCGAGGTCACGCCCGACGCGGTGACCGACGCCGGGGCCACCATCGGCCGCATCGGCGCCTTCGTCGGCGCGCCGCCCGAGTTCGTCACCGTGCGGCGCGGACCCATCGACGGGCTGTGGGCGGGGGTCGTGAAGACCTGGGAAGTGTCGGAGCTCACGCTGCGCATGCTGGGCCGCATGGTGATCGGCCAGGCGTCGCTCAAGAACCTGAGCGGCCCCCTCACGATCGCCGACTACGCGGGCAAGTCCGCCAGCCTCGGCCTCATTCAGTACGTCCTGTTCCTTGCCCTCATCAGCGTGAGCCTGGGGGTGCTGAACCTGCTGCCGCTGCCCGTCTTGGACGGGGGACACCTGATGTATTATCTTTGGGAGGTGGTCACGGGCAAGACCGTGCCGGACGCCTGGATGGAGCGGCTTCAGCGCGGAGGAGTGGCACTGCTCCTGGTGATGATGTCGATCGCCCTGTTCAACGACGTCACCCGTCTCTTTGGTTAACCGCGAACGCGCGGCCCTGACGAATTCAATGAAGAAACATTTCAAGCGCTTCCGCGTTCGCACCGTTTCGGCCGTGGTGGCGATGGCTTTCGTGGCCAACGCCTGGGCGGTCGATCCCTTCACGGTGCGCGACATCCGGGTCGAGGGCCTGCAGCGCGTCGAGCCGGGCACCATCTTCGCGTCGCTGCCGTTCCGCGTGGGCGACCAGTACAACGACGAGAAGGGTTCCGCGGCGATCCGCGCGCTGTTCGCGCTCGGCCTGTTCAAGGACGTCCGCCTCGAGGTCGCGGGCGACGTGCTCGTGGTGATCGTCGAGGAGCGGCCCACCGTCGCCGAAGTCGATTTCTCGGGCACGAAGGAGTTCGACAAGGACACGCTCAAGAAGGCGCTGCGCGAGATCGGCCTCACCGAGGGCCGGCCCTACGACCAGGCGCTGGCCGACCGGGCCGAGCAGGAACTGAAGCGCCAGTACATCAACCGCAGCCTGTACGCCGCGGAGGTGCAGACGACCGTCACCCCGATCGAGCGCAACCGGGTCAACCTGAACTTCACGGTCAGCGAGGGCGAGCCGGCGCGCATCCGCGACATCCGCGTCGTCGGCGCGCGCGCCTTTCCCGAATCCACGCTCAAGGGCCTGTTCGACCTCGACACGGGCGGCTGGCTCTCCTGGTACACGAAGTCCGACCGCTACTCGCGCGCCAAGCTCAACGCCGACCAGGAGACGCTGCGCTCCTACTACCTCAACCGCGGCTTCCTCGAGTTCCGCATCGATTCGACCCAGGTCGCGATCTCGCCGAACAAGCAGGACATCGGCATCACGATCAACATCACCGAAGGCGAGCGCTACGTGGTGAGCGGCGTGAAGCTCGAGGGCAACTTCCTCGGCAAGGACGAGGAGTTCAAGTCGCTCGTTAAGATCAAGCCGGGCGAGCCGTACAACGCCGACCAGGTGGCCGAGACGGCCAAGGCCTTCACCGACTACTTCGGCAACTTCGGCTACGCCTTCGCCCAGGTCGAGGCGCGGCCCGAGATCGACCGGGCCACCGGCCGCGTGGCCTTCACCATCGTCGCCGACCCGTCGCGCCGCGCCTACGTGCGCCGGATCAACGTCGCCGGCAACAACCGCACGCGCGACGAAGTGATCCGCCGCGAGTTCCGCCAGTTCGAGTCGAGCTGGTACGACGGCGAGAAGATCAAGCTCTCGCGCGACCGCGTCGACCGCCTGGGCTATTTCCGCGAGGTCAACGTCGAGACGACCGACGTCCCGGGCGCGCCCGACCAGGTCGACCTGAACATCACCGTCGCCGAGAAGCCCACCGGCAGCCTGCAGTTGGGCGCCGGTTTCTCCAGCGCGGAAAAGCTCGCGTTCTCGGTGGCCGTGAAGCAGGAGAACGCCTTCGGCTCCGGCAACTACCTCGGCCTGGAGGTGAACACCAGCAAGTACAACCGGACGATGGTGTTCAACTCGGTCAACCCGTACTTCACGCCCGACGGTATCTCGCGCGCATTCGACGTCTACCACCGCACCCAGCGGCCGTACGACGACCAGGGCGGCAACTATTCGCTCGTGACCTCGGGCGCAAGCATGCGCTTCGGCATTCCGTTCAGCGAACTCGATACGGTTTACTTCGGCGGCGGCGCGGAGCGCATCGAGATTCGCCCGGGCACGCAGATCCCGGCCTCCTACCTGCAATACGCGCAGCGATTCGGCTATACGAGCACGAGCGTGCCGCTCACGCTCGCCTGGACGCGCGACAACCGCGACAGCGCGCTCGTACCCAACAACGGCCGGCTTCAGCGCCTGTCGGGCGAGCTCGGCGTGGCCGGCGATGCGCGCTACGTGCGCGGCAACTACCAGTACCAGCAGTACATCCCGCTCAATCGCCAGTTCACGGTCGCCTTCAACGGCGAGCTCGGCTGGGGCAAGGGCCTGTCGGGCCGGCCGTTCCCGGTGTTCAAGAATTTCTACTCGGGCGGCCTCGGCTCGGTGCGCGGCTTCGAGCAGGGCACCCTGGGCCCGCGCGACGTGACCGGCTCCACCATCGGCGGGCCGAGGAAGATCACGCTGAACGCCGAGGTGATCTCGCCGTTCCCCGGCGCGGGCAACGACCGCACGCTGCGCGTCTTCGGCTTCGCCGACGTCGGCAACGTGTTCGGCGAGAACGAGAAGGTGTCCGTGTCGGACCTGCGAGCGTCGGTCGGCGTGGGCCTCTCCTGGGTTTCGCCGATCGGGCCGCTGCGCATCGCCATCGCCCAGCCCGTCCGCAAATTCGCTGGGGATAAAATCCAGCGGATTCAATTCCAGATCGGAACCTCCTTCTGATGAAGTACCTGCGCCGCCTCTCGCCCTTCCTGTTGATGAGCGCCCTTGCGCTCGGCGGCGTCGCGCATGCCCAGGATTTCCGCGTCGGCTTCGTCAACACCGACCGGATCTTCCGCGAGGCCACGACGGCCAAGGCCGCGCAAGCCAAGCTGGAGCAGGAGTTCGCCAGGCGCGAGAAGGAGCTCAACGAACTGGGCGGCAGCCTCAAGGCGGCGGGCGAGCGCTTCGAGCGCGAGGCGCCCACGCTGTCGGAAAGCCAGCGCCTCGCGCGGCAAAAGCAGCTGGGCGACCAGGAACGCGATTTCCAGCGCAAGCGCCGCGAGTTCCAGGAAGACCTGAACGCGCGCAAGAACGAAGAGCTGCAGCAGGTGCTGGAGCGCGCGAACCGTGTCGTGAAGTCGGTCGCCGAAGCCGAGAAATACGACCTCATCCTGCAGGAAGCCGTCTACATCAACCCAAAGCACGACATCACCGACAAGGTGATCCGGGCCCTCAACTCGGCCCGTTGAGGCCATCGTGCTGACCCTCGGCTCCATCGTCGCGGAACTCGGCGGGGAGCTCCGGGGAGACCTGTCGTCCGCCGTGCAGCGTCTTGCGCCGCTCGAATCGGCGGGGCCGGACGAGCTCAGCTTCCTCAGCAATCCGAAATTTCGCCACCAGCTCGCGACCACGCGCGCGGGCTGCATCGTCGTCGGGCCGGCGCTGGCCGGCGAGGCGGGTGCGCGCGGCGCGTGCATCGTCGTCGACGACCCTTATCTCTATTTCGCGCGTCTCACCCAGTTGTGGAAACGCAGCCACGCCAGGGAGGACGGACCACGCATTCATCCCAGTGCCGTCGTGCATCCCGAGGCTTTCGTCGATGCCACGGCGCGGATCGGTCCGCTCTGCGTGATCGAGCGCGGCGCGCGGATCGGCCCGGATACCGAACTCAAGGCGCGAGTCACCGTGTCCGAGGACTGCGTGGTCGGCGCGCGCTGCGTCGTGCAGTCGGGCGCGGTGATCGGCGGCGACGGCTTCGGCTTCGCGCCGCACGACGGCGCCTGGGTCCGGATCGAGCAGCTCGGCGCCGTGCGAATCGGCGACGATGTCGACATCGGCGCGAACACCTGCATCGACCGAGGCGCGCTCGCCGACACCATCGTCGAGGACGGCGTGAAGCTCGACAACCTGATCCAGGTCGGCCACAACTGCCGCATCGGCAGGCACACGGCCATCGCGGGCTGCGTCGGCATCGCGGGCAGCGCCAATATCGGCGCGCACTGCACCATCGGCGGCGCGGCGATGATCCTCGGGCACCTCACGCTCGCCGACCGCGTGAACATCTCGGCCGGCTCCTTCGTCGCGCGCTCCATCCTCAAGCCGGGGCACTACACGGGCATCTTTCCCATCGACGACAATGCGTCCTGGGAAAAAAACGCCGCCACGCTGCGGCAGCTCTACACTTTGCGCGAGCGAATCAAGGCTCTAGAAAAACGATGATGGACATCCACGAGATCCTCAAGCAGCTGCCGCACCGCTACCCCATCCTGCTGGTGGACCGCGTGCTTTCCATCGAAACGGGCAAGAGCATCAAGGCGCTGAAGAACGTGACGATCAACGAGCCGTTCTTTCCCGGCCATTTTCCGCACCGGCCCGTGATGCCGGGCGTGCTGATGCTGGAGGCGATGGCGCAGACGGCCGCGTTGCTCTCGTTCGCGACGATGGGCGTCACGCCCGACGAGAAGACGGTCTACTACTTCGCCGGCATCGACGCCGCGCGTTTCAAGCGCCCGGTGGAGCCGGGCGACCAGCTCGTCATGGACGTCGAGCTGCTGCGCTCCAAGGCCGGTATCTACAAGTTCAAGGGCACGGCGTCGGTGGGCAACGACATCGCATGCGAAGCCGAGCTCATGTGCACGATGCGCAGGCTGCCCTGAGAGGGCGCTGACGGTGACCCAGGTCCATCCCACGGCGATCATCGACCCGAAGGCGGAACTCGATTCGTCCGTGACGGTCGGGCCGTATTCGATCATCGGGCCGCACGTGAGGATCGGCGCGGGATCGCAGGTGGCATCGCACTGCGTGATCGAGGGCCACACCACGATCGGCCGCGACAACCGCATCTTCCAGTTCGTCTCGCTCGGCTCGATCAACCAGGACAAGAAGTACAAGGGCGAGCCCTGCGAGCTCGTGATCGGCGACCGCAACACGATCCGCGAGTACAGCACGTATCACATCGGCACGGCCCAGGGCGGCGGCATCACGCGCCTGGGCGACGACAACTGGATGATGGCGTACACGCACCTCGCGCACGACTGCATCGTGGGCAGCAACACCATCTTCGCCAACAACGCGCAGATCGCCGGACACGTGGTCGTGGGCGACTGGGTGATTCTCGGCGCCTACACCTGCGTTCACCAGTTCGTGCGCATCGGCGCGCACGGCATGACCGGAATGGGCACCGTGCTGCTGGCCGACCAGCCGCCTTTCGTGATGAGCGAAGGGCAGCCGGCGGCGGCACGGTCGATGAACTACGAGGGCCTGCGCCGCCGTGGCTTTTCGGCGGCGCGCGTGAGCGCGGTGAAGGCGATGCACAAGGCGCTGTACCGCGAGGGATTGACCTTGGACGATGCCGTTTCGCGCATTCGTGCATTGGGCGACGCGACGCCGGAGGTCGCGGGCGACGCCGCCATGATGGCCGAATTCCTGGCGAAGACGCCGGCGCAGCGTGGCATCGTGCGGTAATGACTCCCCCCCGAAGCGCCTGCGGCGCCTCCCCCTCCAGGGGGCGCACCCAGCGGCCCGGCAAAGCCGGTTCCGCGGGTGCCCGCGAAGGCGCCTGGCTTCGGCAATGACTTTTACGTTCGCCATGGTCGCGGGCGAGGCGTCCGGCGACCTGCTGGCGGGTCTGCTCCTCGACGGCATGCGCGCCCGCTGGCCGCAGATGCAGTCCCACGGCATCGGCGGCCCGCTCATGGCGAAGCGCGGCTTCGACGTCTGGTGGCCGCACGACAAACTCGCGGTGCGCGGCTACGTGGAGGTGCTGAAGCACTACCGCGAGATCGTCGGGATCCGAAACGCACTGCGGGAAAAGCTGCTCGCGAATCCGCCCTCGGTTTTCATCGGCGTCGACGCGCCCGATTTCAACCTCGATCTCGAAGCCGCCCTCAAGGCGCGAGGCATCCCCACGGTGCATTTCGTCTGCCCGTCGATCTGGGCCTGGCGCGCCGAGCGCATCCACAAGATCAAGGCGAGTTGCGACCACGTGCTGTGCATCTTTCCCTTCGAGCCTGCGCTGCTGGCGAAGCACGGAATCGCCGCGACCTACGTGGGCCATCCCGTCGCCAACGTGATCCCGATGGCGCCCGACCGCGCGGGTGCGCGGCGCGCGCTCGGCCTGAAGGAGGAGGGCGAAGTCATCGCCATCCTTCCCGGCAGCCGCGCCGCGGAAATCCAGTATCTCGCCGACCGGTTCTTCGCCGCATCGGCGATCGTGGCGAAGGAGAGGCCAAGCGCCACCTTCATCGTCCCGGCGGTCCCGCAACTGAAGGATCGCATCGAAGCCGCCGCCGCACGCGCGGGCCTCGGCGAGCGGATGCGGGTGTACGGCGGCCAGTCGCACGCGGTCATGGCGGCCTGCGATCTCGCGCTCGTCGCGAGCGGCACCGCGACGCTCGAAATGGCGCTTTTCAAGCGGCCGATGGTGATCGCCTACGCGATGAACTGGCTGTCCTGGCGCATCCACCGCAGCAAGCAGTTGCAGCCCTGGGTCGGCCTGCCCAACATCCTGTGCGAGGACTTTGTCGTGCCGGAGTTGCTGCAAGGCGACGCCAATCCCGAGTCGCTCGCGCGGGCCCTCTTGGAGTGGCTCCGCGCTCCTGACAGAATGGCGGCCGTACAAGAGAAATTCGGCGCGTTGCACGAACGGCTGCGCCGCGACACCACGAAGCTGGCGACCGATGCCATCGAAAAAGTTATCGAGCAGGCCGCCGCGCCAGGCGCGGCTTGACTGGTTCCCCGACGGCCTGCTGGCCGGCGTGGACGAAGCCGGCCGCGGCCCGCTCGCCGGCCCCGTCGTCGCCGCGGCCGTCATCCTCGACGACAGCAAGCGCATCCGCGGCCTGAACGATTCCAAGCAGCTCACGGCGCTGCAGCGCGACCGGCTGTTCGACCAGATCCGCGAGAAGGCGCTGTGCTGCTCGGTCGGCGAGGCGAGCGTCGACGAAATCGACTCGATCAACATCCTGCAGGCCACCATGCTCGCGATGAAGCGCGCGGTCGAGGGCCTGCGCCTGAAGCCCGGCAAGGTGCTCGTCGACGGCAACCGGCTGCCGAAGATCGACGTGTTCTGCGAAGCCATCGTCGGCGGCGATGCGCTGGTGAAGTCGATTTCGGCCGCCTCCATCGTCGCCAAGGTCACGCGCGACCGCATGCTGCAGCAGTTGCACGATGAGTTTCCGCAGTACGGCTTCGCCTCGCACAAGGGCTACGGCACGCGAGAGCACCTGGAAGCGCTGCGCGTGCATGGGCCCTGTGCCCACCACCGCAAGTATTTCGCGCCCGTTGCAATGCGCGTGATGATGGGCGAGGGCGCGCTCGACGGCTTCGACACGGCGCGAACAAGCGACGTGCGCGCCCCCGGCGTGGCCTTCGGCGCGGCTGCGCCGTGACCGCCCCCGCCGTCCAGCACGTCACCTCGCGCGACAACCCGCTGCTGAAGGATCTGCGCAAGCTGGCGCAGGACAGCACGGCCTACCGCAAGCGAGGCAGGGTGTGGCTGGAGGGGGACCACCTCGGACGCGCTGCCATCCTGCGCGGCGTGCGCCCGGCCATCGTCGTGATCGCGGAGTCGGCATGGCCGCGGTTTTCCGGCGAGTTCGAGCATGCCGCCGCGCGGGCGGTTGTGGTCGCCGATGCCTTGTTCTCCACGCTCAGCGGCCTCGAATCGCCGGCGCCCATCGGCTTCGTGCTGGATCTCCCCGCGCCAGGGGAAGTGGCGCCTGAAACTGCAACCGTCGTGCTCGACGGCCTCCAGGACGCGGGCAACGTGGGCGCGATCCTGCGCTCGGCGGCCGCATTCGGTTTCCCGCAGGTGATCGCGCTGAAAGGCACGGCCGCGCTCTGGAGTCCGAAGGTGCTGCGCGCCGGCATGGGCGCGCATTTCGGCCTGCGACTGATCGAGGGCGCGCAGGCTGCCACGGTGGCCGGCCTGAAGATTCCCCTGATCGCCACGAGTTCGCATCGTGGAGATTTCCTGCACCGCACCGAATTGCCGTCTCCCTGTGCCTGGTTGCTGGGCCATGAGGGCCACGGCGTATCGGCCGAACTCGCCGCGCTTGCCACGATGCACGTGCGCATCGCGCAGCCGGGCGGAGAAGAGTCCCTGAACGTCGCTGCGGCGGCGGCCATCTGCCTGCATGCCAGCGCGAGTCACGGGCTATAATCAAGGGCTTTCCCGCAAACCCCGTACGCCTAGCGCAGCCCGCCGCCACTCCCCCGACAAAAGCAACACCGAGAGTCCGCTTTCGGTCCGCGTTTGGGCGTACCCGTCACCACTACGGAGAACCCAGTGCTTTCGTCGCTCCAAGGCGCATTGCCGCCCGCCCTCCTGGCGCTCGCAGACGGCACGGTCTTCATCGGCAACTCGATCGGAGCCGCCGGCTCCACGACCGGCGAAGTCGTGTTCAACACGGCGCTCACCGGCTATCAGGAAATCCTGACGGACCCGAGTTACAGCCGGCAGATCGTCACGCTCACCTATCCGCACATCGGCAACTACGGCGTCAACAGCGAAGACGTCGAAGCTTCCCGGGTGCATGCCGCCGGCCTCGTCATCCGCGACCTGCCGCTCGTCGCCTCGAATTTCCGGGCCGACATGACGCTGCAGCAGTACCTGCAGCTCGAGAACACGGTGGGCATCGCCAACATCGACACGCGCAAGCTCACCCGCATCCTCCGATCGAAGGGCGCGCAGAACGGGTGCATCCGGGCGCTGAAGGACGGCGAGGCGATCACCCCCGCGATCGTCGACGAAGCCGTGGCCGCCGCGCGCGCCGTGCATTCGATGGCCGGACTCGACCTTGCGAAGGAAGTCACGGTCGCCCAGTCGTACGACTGGGACCAGACCGAGTGGGAGCTCGGCGAGGGCTGCGGCGCGCTGGCGAGCCCCAGGTACCACGTGGTCGCCTTCGACTATGGCGTGAAGAAGAACATCCTGCGCATGCTGGCCGAGCGCGGCTGCAAGGTGACCGTGGTCCCCGCGAAGACGCCGGCCGCGGAGGTGAGGAAGCTCCAGCCCGACGGCGTCTTCCTCTCCAACGGCCCCGGCGACCCCGAGCCCTGCGACTACGCCATCGAGGCGACGCGCGAGCTGATCGAAGACGGCTACCCGACCTTCGGCATCTGCCTGGGCCACCAGATCATGGCGCTGGCGTCCGGCGCGAAGACGTTCAAGATGAAGTTCGGCCACCACGGCGCGAACCATCCGGTGAAGGACCTCGACTCCGGCCGCGTGAGCATCACGAGCCAGAACCACGGCTTCGCCGTCGACGAGAAGACGCTGCCCGCGAACCTGCGGCCCACGCACGTGAGCCTGTTCGACGGCACGCTGCAGGGCCTGGCGCGCACCGACAAGCCCGCGTTCTGCTTCCAGGGGCATCCCGAGGCGTCGCCCGGGCCGCACGACATCGGCTATCTGTTCGACCGGTTCACTGATCTAATGGATAAATCGGGAAAGTGAACCGGAAGGATCGCATCGTGTTCAAGCGAATCGAGATCATCGGACTTCGCGGCGTGGGGCGCGTCGAGCTTTCTCTGGTCGAGCATGCCCGCGTCTGCACACTCTTCGGGACCAATGGAGTTGGAAAGACGAAGTGCCTTGAGGCGCTTTACCAATTTTTTCTCCTGTCCAATAGCCAGTTCGTAAGCGAGCAGCACGGTGCGCAGATCAGGGAATCTTTCCCGGTGATGCAGTCCGTGATTGTTGACGGCTTCTCTCTATCGATCCCGGATACGCCCAAGCTGAAGTTGGATCAGTCATGGACTTGGAGTCCAAGGCCACTCGAAGCAACGCAAGAGCAGTTTCCTGTCGTTTTTCTGGGAGCGGCGAACCGGTCTTCGGTTGTGAGTGAGCGCGATGCGCCGGATATGCTGGGGACCTTTTCCTCGCGGCGTCGCGCGTATTTCGCTTCGATCATCAATCAGATGAACGATGGACAGCATTCCAGCATTGGAATGTCGGAAGACGTTAGTCGCTGGTTCGTGCTGCGAGCGCAATCCGCGAACCCCTATCAGGAGTCCGCGGACAACCGTCAGGTCGAGGTGAACGCCGTACTGTCGATGCTCAATGCGATCGATCCCCGTATCGACAAGGCCTTTCTCCAGATCGACGGCTCCGGAGCGGTCGCACTCCGGGTCGATGGTCAGGTGCGGAGACTCGGTGAACTCAGTTCCGGTTTCGCCTCCCTCGTGAAGCTCGTCCAGGCAATCATTGCCGGCTACTCTTACTTTACGAATGAAGTCAACCTGCGTGACGTGAGAGGCATCGTTCTCATCGACGAGATCGAGAGCCATTTGCATGTTGGCTGGCAGGCGCATGTGGTCGGCAGGCTGAAGGAACTTCTGCCGAACACGTTCTTCTTCATCGCCACGCACTCTCCGCTGGTGCTCGCGAGACTCGCCGAAGGAGAGGCCTATCTGCTCGAGAAGGACGCGGACGGGGTGGTCAGGTCCCAGGTCATCGACTCGCCCAACAAGCGCGCCTTCGTCGACGTCTTGCAGAGTGGGCTTGGGGTGGATCTGAACGCGCTGAAGCTCCAGTCGCTGGAAGCCGACGACCAGAGCGCGGCCAAGAAAGCCATGCTGGAGTTCCTGAACCGCAAGGGGAGCGCAAGTGCCTAGGGCGATTCTGCTTGATGCCAACGTCCTGATCGGCGCTTTCGATGGCGACGAAGACAACCCTGCTCATATGGCCGCGAAAGATCAGGTCGAAGCGCTGCTCCGCGAGCCCGACGTGAGGCTCGTGCTGACGCCCCTGATTCGCTACGAAGTCCTCAGAGGTTGCCGCACACGCGCGCCCGAAGACCTCAACGCACTTCTGAACGACTTCGACGAACTGGATGTGAGCGGCCTCGATGCGGTCCGTGCCGCCGAGATCTTCCGGATTGCGAAAAAGGCAGGCAAGTCTTTCGACAAGCACCAGTTCGACGTCTTCCACGTGGTCTGCGCCGAGCGGCACCAACTCGAACCTCTCTCCGCCGACGGCGATTTCACAAAAATCATGGCACTCGCTGCCCAGTAAGACAGATGCCCAAGCGCACAGACATCAAAAGCATCCTCATCATCGGCGCCGGCCCGATCGTCATCGGCCAGGCGTGCGAGTTCGACTACTCCGGCGTGCAGGCCTGCAAGGCGCTGCGCGAAGAGGGCTACAAGGTCGTCCTGATCAACAGCAACCCCGCGACGATCATGACCGACCCGGCCACCGCCGACGTCACCTACATCGAGCCCATCACCTGGCAGACGGTCGAGAAGATCATCGCCAAGGAGCGGCCCGACGCGATCCTGCCGACCATGGGCGGGCAGACCGCGCTCAACTGCGCGCTCGACCTCTGGCGCAACGGCGTGCTGCACAAGTACAAGTGCGAACTGATCGGCGCGACGCCCGAGGCCATCGACAAGGCCGAGGACCGCCAGAAGTTCAAGGAAGCCATGACGCGCATCGGCCTCGGCTCGGCGCGCTCGGGCATCGCGCACACGATGGACGAGGCCTGGGCCGTTCAGAAGACCGTGGGCTTTCCCACCGTCATCCGCCCGAGCTTCACGCTCGGCGGCACGGGCGGCGGCATCGCCTACAACGCCGAGGAGTTCGAGACCATCTGCAAGCGCGGCATCGAAGCCTCGCCCACCAACGAGCTGCTGATCGAGGAGTCGCTGCTCGGCTGGAAGGAGTACGAGATGGAGGTGGTGCGCGACAAGAAGGACAACTGCATCATCGTCTGCTCCATCGAGAACCTCGACCCGATGGGCGTCCACACGGGCGACTCCATCACCGTCGCGCCGGCGCAGACGCTGACCGACAAGGAATACCAGATCATGCGCAACGCCTCGCTGGCGGTGCTGCGCGAGATCGGCGTGGACACGGGCGGCTCCAACGTGCAGTTCTCGATCAACCCGCAGGACGGGCGCATGATCGTGATCGAGATGAATCCCCGCGTGTCGCGTTCGTCCGCGCTCGCGTCGAAGGCGACCGGCTTTCCCATCGCCAAGGTCGCGGCCAAGCTCGCCGTGGGCTACACGCTGGACGAACTGCGCAACGACATCACGGGCGGCGCGACGCCGGCCTCGTTCGAGCCCTCCATCGACTACGTCGTCACGAAGATCCCGCGCTTCGCGTTCGAGAAGTTCAAGGATGCCAACGACCGGCTCACCACCCAGATGAAGTCCGTCGGTGAGGTCATGGCCATGGGCCGCACCTTCCAGGAGAGCTTCCAGAAGGCGCTGCGCGGACTCGAAGTCGGCGTGGACGGCATGAACGAGAAGACGCAGGACCGCGAGGTGCTCGAAAAGGAACTGGGCGAGCCCGGCCCCGAGCGCATCTGGTACGTGGGCGACGCGTTCGCGATGGGCCTCACGGTCGACGAGGTGTACGCCCTCACGAAGATCGACAAGTGGTTCCTCGTGCAGATCGAGGAGATCGTGAAGATCGAGCTCGACATCGACAGGCTGGCCGCCGAGAAGGGCGAGGACGCCCTGGCAAGCCTCGACGAGCCGACGCTGCGCGCACTCAAGCGCAAGGGCTTCTCCGACCGCCGGCTCGCCAAGCTGCTCAAGACCACCGACAAGGCCGTGCGCGAACGGCGCAAGGCGCTGAACGTGCGCCCGGTGTACAAGCGCGTGGACACCTGCGCGGCCGAGTTCGCGACCGATACCGCCTACATGTACTCGACCTACGAGGACGAGTGCGAGGCCGAGCCGACGAACCGCAAGAAGATCATCGTGCTCGGCGGCGGACCCAACCGCATCGGCCAGGGCATCGAGTTCGACTACTGCTGCGTGCATGCCGCGCTCGCGCTGCGCGAGGACGGCTACGAGACCATCATGGTCAACTGCAACCCCGAGACCGTGTCGACCGACTACGACACCTCGGACCGGCTGTACTTCGAGCCGCTGACGCTCGAGGACGTGCTGGAGATCGTCGACAAGGAAAAGCCCAGCGGCGTGATCGTGCAGTACGGCGGCCAGACGCCGCTGAAGCTGGCGCTCGGCCTCGAGGCCGAGGGCGTGCCGATCATCGGCACTTCCCCCGACATGATCGATGCGGCCGAGGACCGCGAGCGCTTCCAGAAGCTGCTGCACGAACTCGGCCTGCGCCAGCCGCCCAACGCGACCGCGCGCACCGAGCCCGAGGCGCTGGAGAAGGCGCAGGCGCTCGGCTATCCGCTCGTCGTGCGTCCCAGCTACGTGCTCGGCGGCCGCGCGATGGAGATCGTGCACGAGCAGCGCGACCTCGAACGCTACATGCGCGAGGCGGTGAAGGTCTCGAACGATTCTCCCGTGCTGCTCGACCGCTTCCTCAACGATGCGGTGGAGTGCGACGTCGACTGCATCTCCGACGGCCACCGGGTGTTCATCGGCGGCGTGATGGAGCACATCGAACAGGCCGGCGTGCATTCGGGCGACTCCGCGTGTTCGCTGCCGCCGTATTCGCTGTCGAAGGCGACGGTCGACGAGCTCAAGCGCCAGACCGCCGCGATGGCGAAGGCGCTGAAGGTCGTGGGCCTCATGAACGTGCAGTTCGCGATCCAGGAGAAGGACGGCCAGGACGTCATCTTCGTGCTCGAGGTGAACCCGCGGGCCTCGCGCACCGTCCCCTACGTCAGCAAGGCCACCGGCATCCAGCTCGCGAAGGTCGCGGCGCGCTGCATGGTGGGCATGTCGCTCGACCAGCAGGGCATCCACGCCGAGGTGACGCCGCCTTACTTCAGCGTGAAGGAGGCCGTGTTTCCCTTCGTGAAGTTCCCCGGCGTCGACACCATCCTCGGCCCGGAGATGAAGTCGACCGGCGAAGTGATGGGCGTGGGCAAGACCTTCGGCGAGGCGTTCGTGAAGAGCCAGATGGGCGCGGGCACCCGGCTGCCCAACCCCGCCGACGGCAAGGCGTTCCTGACGGTGAAGAACAACGACAAGCCGCGCGCCGTGGGCGTGGCGCGTGAACTCGCGGCCATGGGCTTCGAGATCGTCGCCACCAAGGGCACGGCTGCCGCCATCAACGCCGCGGGCATCAAATGCACGCCGGTGAACAAGGTGACCGAGGGCCGGCCGCACGTGGTCGACATGATCAAGAACAACGAGATCTGCCTGGTGATCAACACGGTCGAGGAGCGCCGCAACGCGATCGCCGATTCCCGCGCGATCCGCACCTCGTCGCTGCTCGCGCGGGTGACGACCTTTACGACCATCGCGGGGGCCGAAGCGGCCGTCGAGGGCATGAAGGCGATGGCGAACCTCGACGTGATCTCCGTCCAGGAGATGCACGCGCAACTCGCCTAGAATAGAGGCATGGAAGAACAACCGCCGGCCGCAGTGGCCGGCGGTTTGCTTTGTGGAGAGACAAATCATGGCGACGATTCCCATCACCACGCGCGGGGCCGAGAAGCTCAAGGCTGAACTGCATCGCCTGAAGACCGTCGACCGTCCCGCCGTCATCACGGCCATCGCCGAAGCGCGCGCACAGGGCGACCTGTCCGAGAACGCCGAGTATGACGCCGCGAAGGACCGCCAGGGCTTCATCGAAGGCCGCATCCGCGAGGTCGAGAGCAAGCTCGCGGCCGCGCACGTCATCGACCCGGCCAGCGTGAACGCGGGCGGCAAGGTCGTGTTCGGCGCGACGGTCGAGCTGGAGGACGAGGATTCCGGCGCGAAGGTGCGCTACCAGATCGTCGGCGAGGACGAGGCCGACCTGAAGCTGGGCCTGATCAACATCTCCAGCCCCATCGCCCGTGCGCTGATCGGCAAGGAAGAGGGCGACACGGTGGAGGTGCAGGCGCCCGGCGGCGTGAAGCACTACGAGATCGTCGGCGTCAGCTACGTGTGAACGTGCTGCGCGCGCGCCTCCCCCTTTTCGCCGCGGCGCTGTGGTGGGGCAGCCTCACGGCCATCGGGTTCCTGGCGGTGCCGCTGCTGTTCGCGAATGCGTCGAGCCCGGCCGTGGCCGGGCAGCTCGCGGCGAAGTTGTTCTCCGGGCAGACCTGGATGTCGCTGGGATGCGGCTTCGTGCTGCTGATGGCGAACCGGGAGCGGCCCGACGCCGCCGTGCTCGCCGGCATGCTTCTGGCACTGCTCGTCGAATTCGCGGTCGCACCGCGGATCGTCGCGCGGCAGAACCTCGCGCTGTGGCACGGGGTTGGGAGTGCGATGTATCTCGCGCAGTGGGTTTGCGCGTTTGCCGTCTTGTGGAAGTGCGCCGCGGAACGCGCCAGGTTCAACCCTGCAGCTTCTTCACCGACTTGAGTTTCGGCTTCGCCCGCTTGACCTTGCCGCCCGACGTCAGCCGCTCGTTGCCGAGCACCGTGACGCGCTTGACTTCCGGCCGCTGCCCTCCGCGCGAGCTGTTCTTCACCACCTTGAAGTCGCGCGGGCCGCGCTTGCGATCCTCGTCGGCTTCGGGTTTCTCCTTCTTCGGCTTCGGCCGCCACAGCACGAAGAGCTTGCCGATGTGCTGGATGGGTGCGGCGTTCAGCTCGTCGGCGAGCTGCAGGTACAGCGCCTCGCGCGCCGCGCGATCGTCGCCATGGACCCTGACCTTGATCAGGCCGTGGGCATCGAGCGCATGATCGGCCTCTTTCCGCACGGCGGGCGTGAGGCCGTCGTTGCCGATCATGACCACGGGGTCGAGGTGGTGGGCTTCGGCGCGGTGGACCTTGCGCTCGGCAATGGTCAGTTGAATGGCGGGCATCCCTCTATTATCGGTATTCGATGAAGGTCAAGACAAAAAGCAAGAAGGTCAACAAGGCGTGGTTGAACGACCATGTCAACGACCCCTATGTGAAGCTCGCGCAGAAGGAGGGCTATCGCGCCCGTGCCGCCTACAAGCTCAAGGAAATCGACGAGGCGCTGCACCTCATCCGCCCGGGCCACCTGGTGGTCGACCTCGGCTCGGCGCCCGGCGCGTGGAGCCAGTACGTCCGCCGGCGCCTGTCACCCGGAGGCGCGGCGGTGGGGCAGCTCAACGGCGCGATCATCGCGCTCGACCTCCTGCCCATGGAGCCCATCGAAGGCGTGACCTTCCTGCAGGGCGATTTCCACGAGGAGGCGGTCGCGCAGCGGCTGGTCGAGGCGATGGCCGGACGCAAGGCGGATGCCGTGGTCTCCGACATGGCGCCGAATCTTTCGGGCATCGAATCGGCGGACGCCGCACGCATCGCGCACCTGGTCGAGCTGGCATTGGATTTTTCGATGGCCCACCTCAAGCCCGAAGGGGCGCTGGTGGTGAAGCTGTTTCACGGCAGCGGCTACAGTCAGCTCGTGAAGCTGTTCAAGGAACGATTCCGGGTCGTCAAGCCTCTCAAACCCAAGGCGTCGCGCGACAAATCCTCCGAGACCTTCCTGGTCGGGATCGGGCCAAAGCCCCCCGCCATCGCCAGGACTGAATGACACGTGCGCGACATCCGTCAAGTCCTGCGGGCCTTGTCCTATGGGCGTCGTAGCGAAATCGCATCAACCGCCGCCTTGAAAGTCCTAGAATGGGCGGCAACTAGGTGTGGGCGCCTTGGGCGTTCCTTGCCTCTTTCCGACCGGAGATTCAGTTGAACAATCAGTGGTTTTCCAAGATCGCCGTCTGGCTGGTGATCGCACTGGTCCTCTTCACGGTATTCAAGCAGTTCGACACGCGCGGCGCCGCCGGCGCTTCCATGGTCGGCTACTCGGATTTCCTGGAGCAGGTGCGCAACAAGCAAGTCAAGAGCGCGATCATCCAGGAAGGCCAGGGCGGCACCGAGATCGTCGCCGTCACCTCGGACGACCGGAAGGTCCGCACGACGGCCACCTACCTCGATCGCGGACTCGTGGGCGACCTCATCAACAACGGCGTCAAGTTCGACGTGAAGCCGCGCGAGGAAGGCTCCCTGCTCATGACGCTGCTGGTGTCGTGGGGGCCGATGCTGCTGCTGATCGGCGTCTGGATCTACTTCATGCGCCAGATGCAGGGCGGCGGCAAGGGCGGCGCCTTCAGCTTCGGCAAAAGCAAGGCGCGCATGCTCGACGAGTCGAGCAACCAGATCACCTTCACCGACGTCGCGGGCTGCGACGAGGCGAAGGAGGAAGTCAAGGAGGTCGTCGACTTCCTGAAGGACCCGCAGAAATTCCAGAAGCTGGGCGGCCGCATTCCCCGCGGCCTGTTGCTGGTCGGCCCTCCCGGCACCGGCAAGACGCTGCTCGCCAAGGCCATCGCCGGCGAGGCCAAGGTCCCGTTCTTCTCCATCTCCGGCTCCGACTTCGTCGAGATGTTCGTCGGCGTGGGCGCGGCGCGCGTGCGCGACATGTTCGAGAACGCGAAGAAGAACGCCCCCTGCATCATCTTCATCGATGAAATCGATGCGGTGGGCCGTCAGCGCGGCGCCGGCCTCGGCGGCGGCAACGACGAGCGCGAGCAGACGCTCAACCAGATGCTCGTCGAGATGGACGGCTTCGAGACCAACCTCGGCGTGATCGTGATCGCGGCGACGAACCGGCCCGACATCCTCGACGCCGCGCTGCTGCGCCCCGGCCGCTTCGACCGGCAGGTGTACGTGACGCTGCCGGACATCCGGGGCCGCGAGCAGATCCTCAATGTCCACATGCGCAGGATCCCGATCGGGCAGGACGTGAACGCGGGCATCATCGCGCGCGGCACGCCCGGCATGTCGGGCGCCGACCTGGCCAACCTCTGCAACGAAGCGGCGCTCATGGCCGCGCGCCGCAACGCGCGCGTGGTCGAGATGCAGGACTTCGAGAAGGCCAAGGACAAAATCATCATGGGCCCCGAGCGCAAGTCGATGGTCATGCCGGAGGAGGAGCGCCGCAACACGGCCTACCACGAGGCGGGCCACGCGATCATCGGCAAGCTGCTGCCCAAGTGCGACCCGGTCCACAAGGTCACGATCATCCCGCGCGGCCGCGCATTGGGCGTGACGATGAGCCTGCCGGAGAAAGACCGCTACTCCTACGACAAGGAGTACATGCTCAGCCAGATCGCCATGCTCTTCGGCGGCCGGATCGCCGAGGAAGTGTTCATGAACCAGATGACCACGGGCGCGAGCAACGACTTCGAGCGCGCGACGCACCTGGCGCGCGACATGGTCATGCGCTACGGCATGACCGATGCCCTGGGCCCGATGGTCTACGCCGAGAACGAGGGCGAGGTGTTCCTGGGCCGCTCGGTGACGAAGACGACGAACATCTCCGAGACGACCATGCAGAAGGTCGATGCCGAGGTGCGCCGCATCATCGACGAGCAGTACGGCATGGCCCGCAAGCTGATCGAGGACCACAGCGACAAGATGCACGCGATGGCGAAGGCGCTGCTCGAATGGGAGACCATCGACGCCGAGCAGATCGACGACATCATGGCCGGCAAGGAGCCGCGCCCGCCGAAGGACTTCACGCCCCGCACGCCGCCGTCCGACACGGGCGGACCGTCGGTGCGGCCGGCGCCGGAGCCGAACGCGGCGTAAAGTCGTGGCGTAGCGCACGCAGCAGTCAAGCAAAGGGGGGCCTTCGGGTCCCTTTGCTTTGCCCGCGTGAGCCACAATTCAGCCATGCACTGGCAGACCGCCCGCTTCACCATCGACCTCGCGCGGCCGAAGGTGATGGGCATCGTCAACGCGACGCCCGATTCGTTCTCCGACGGCGGCCTCTACGCCAGCACGGTGGCCGCCGTGAAGCACTGCGAAGCGCTGCTCCTCGAAGGCGCCGACATCCTCGATATCGGCGGCGAATCCAGCCGCCCCGGCAGCCCGCCCGTTCCGCTCGACGAGGAGCGTGCACGCGTCATGCCCGTCCTGCGCGAAGCCGTGCAGCTCGGCGTGCCGGTCTCCATCGACACCTACAAGCCCGAGCTGATGCGCGAAGCACTGGACCTCGGCGTCGACATCGTCAACGACATCTGGGCGCTGCGCCGCCCCGGCGCGCTCGAAGCCGTTGCCGCCCATCCGCACTGCGGCGTATGCCTGATGCACATGCACGGCGAGCCGCGCACGATGCATCGCTCGCCGCTCGAAGGCGATGCCGTGCCGCAGGTCGCCGCGTTCCTCGCCGCGATCTCGAAGTCGCTGGCCGAGGCGGGCGTCGCGCGCGAACGTGTGATGTGGGACCCGGGCATCGGCTTCGGCAAGACCGTCGAACAGAATTTCGCGCTGCTGGCGCGCCAGCATGAACTGCTGGCGGCGGGTTATCCGGTGCTGGCCGGCTGGTCGCGCAAGTCCTCGCTCGGTGCGACGACAGGCCAGCCCGTGAACGACCGGCTGGCGGCGAGCATCGCCGCCGCCGTGCTGTCGGTGGACCGCGGCGCGCGGGTCGTGCGCGTCCACGACGTCAAGGAAACCGTCGCCGCGCTCAAGGTCTGGCGCGCCGCGAAATCGCAGGAATGGCAGGAACCATGAGAGGCTTCATTCGATGAGCAGAACGTATTTCGGCACCGACGGCATTCGGGGCACGGTCGGCCAGGCGCCGATCACCCCCGACTTCGTGCTTCGCCTCGGCCACGCGGTCGGCCGCGTGCTCAAACGCACGGAAGAGAAGCCCACGGTGCTGATCGGCAAGGACACGCGCATTTCCGGCTACATGCTCGAAAGCGCGCTCGAATCGGGCCTCAACTCCGCCGGCGTCGACGTCGTGCTGCTCGGCCCGCTGCCGACCCCCGGCGTCGCGTACCTCACGCGCGCGCAGCGCGCGAGCCTGGGCGTGGTCATCAGCGCAAGTCACAACCCGTTCCAGGACAACGGCATCAAGTTCTTCGACGCGCAGGGCGCGAAGCTGCCCGACGAATGGGAGATGGACGTCGAGGCCATGCTGAAGGAAGACTGGCAGTGGGCGTCCTCGGACGGATACGGCCGCAGCCGGCGGCTCGACGACGCGGCGGGCCGGTACATCGAGTTCTGCAAGAGCACCTTCTCCAACGACCTCACGCTCAAGGGCATGAAGATCGCCGTCGACGGGGCAAACGGCGCGGCGTATCACATCGCGCCCATGGTCTTCCACGAGCTCGGCGCCGACACGGTGTGCATGGGCTGCGGGCCGAACGGCCTGAACATCAACGATGGCGTCGGCGCGACGCATCCCGAGGCGCTGGTGGAACTCGTGAAGACGAGCAAGGCGGACTTCGGCATCGCGCTCGACGGCGACGCCGACCGCCTGCAGCTCGTGGACGCCTCCGGCCGGCTGTACAACGGCGACGAGCTACTCTACCTGATGGTGGCCGACCGCCTGGACCGCGGCGAGAAGGTCGAGGGCGCCGTCGGCACGCTCATGACCAACATGGCCGTGGAATTGGCGCTGAAGGCGCGAGGGCTGGAGTTCGTGCGGGCCAAGGTCGGCGACCGCTACGTCCTCGAGGAGCTCGACAAGCGCGGCTGGTGCCTGGGCGGCGAAGGCTCGGGCCACCTCCTGTGCCTGGACAAGCACACCACGGGCGACGGCCTGGTGAGCGCGCTGCAGGTGCTCAAGGCCTGCGCGCGCAGCGGCAAGACCGTGGCGCAGCTGCTCGAAGGCGTGAGCCTGTTCCCCCAGACGCTGATCAACGTGCGGCTCGCGCCGGGGCAGGACTGGCGGTCGAACCAGAAACTTGCCAACGAAACCGAAAGTCTTCAATCGGAATTGAACGACTCGGGCCGCGTGCTCATCCGCGCCAGCGGCACGGAGCCCGTGGTGCGTGTCATGGTCGAGGCGCGGGACGAGCAGATGGCGCGCCGCGGGGCGGAGCGCCTTGCCGAGGCCATTCGCACCGGCTGAAGCGCCGCTCGTCGTAATGGCGCGACAGACCAAGGTCGGGGATTGGCGCGGGGGCCCGCAAGGTCTACATTGAGGCCATGCGCTTCGCATTTCTTCTGTCCGGACTTCTCCTCGCGTCGGGCCTGGCCCCTCTGGGCGCGGCCGCGCAGTCGTTTTCGGCGAACTACGATCTCACGCGGGCTCAGCCCGCGGCCTTCACCGAACGCGAGCTCGCGCCGGGCGCGACGCTGCTCACGGCCGGACCCGTCCGGCTCTCCACCGCCGTGGGGCGCGGCGTGGCGGGCGGCACCGGCGGGGGCCTTTCGCTGGAAGCGGGTCAAACCTGGTTCGCGCGCGTGGGCCTCGGCACCGCACTGGACAACGAGGTCCTGAGCCTCGGCGCCGGATATCGCTGGCGCGATGGGCAATCGGTATCGATGCAGTTCCTGCGCAGCCGCGGCCAGGATCGCGTGGGCCTTGCCGTCCGCTACGACTGGCCCCAGTACTACCTGCGCCTTTCCTACGATCCGCGCTGGGGCGATACCGCCCCGGACATGCTTCGCTTCTCGGCGGGCATGCGGTTCTGAAGGCGGGCAGGCCTTAGCTATCCCGCAGATACGTGGGGTTGACCGAGCACGTGTGAAACAAGGATCGATCGCGCCGCGACGTGCCGCGCGGGATCCAGGTCATCCAGCGCATCTAGGCAGCGGGCCCTCAGCGTGACGCGAGCGCTCCCGTCAGCCCTGCGAACTGGCCGCGGGTGGGAACAAGGAAGTCGACGAAGCGTTCCGTCGTGTGCTGCCAGCTGTAGTCGAGCGCGCGGAGCCGGGCCTCCTCGCGCGGCGTTCGCAGCGCGTGCTCCCACGCCTGCTTCAGGTCGTGATGCATGTAGCCGCCGTACGGCCGCGCGCCCGTCGGGTGCATCTTGCTCAGCACCTCCGTCGGACCGTCCGCGCGGAAAGCGGCGACCGGCGTGCCGCAAGCCATCGCCTCCAGCATCACGAGGCCGAAGGTATCGGCGAAACTCGTGAACACGAGTACGTCCGCGCAGGAGTAGAGTTCCGCGAGCGCCGGCCGTTCGAGCAGGCCCACCCAGTGCGCACCCGGATACTTGCGTTTCAGATGCGCCTCGACGGGGCCGACTCCGCAGACCACCTTGCTCCCCGGCAATTCCAGATCGAGGAAGGCGGCGATGTTCTTCTCGTACGACACGCGGCCGACGAACAGGGAGATCGGACGCGGGAGGTCCGCGAGCGGCGGGTAGATGCGCGGTTGCGGGCTGTACGCGAACAGATCGGTGTCGACACCGTGCGTCCATTCGCGCACGTTCTCGATGCCGCGCTGCTCCAGCATTTTCGCCACGCTGCGCGTCGGCGCCATGACACCGCTCGACGGCCGGTGGAAGTGCCGCATGACCGCATAGCCCCAGGACACCGGCACCTTCGCCGCGGCCTTCGCGATTTCGGGAAATTTTGTGTGGAACGCGGTCGTGAACGGCAACCCGCGCCGTACGCAGTAGCCGCGCGCGGCCCAGCCCAGGGGGCCTTCCGTTGCGATGTGGATCGCATCGGGTGAAAACTCCTCGAGCCGCCGCGCCACTTCCTTCTTTGCGCCGATCGCGAGATCGATGCCGGCGTAGCCAGGGCACGGCCATGTGCGAAACAGCGATGGCTGGATCACGAGCACCTGCCAACCGCGACCTTCGAGTTCGCGCACGAGTTCGACAAGCGTGGTGACAACCCCGTTGACTTGCGGCTGCCAGGCGTCGGTGACGAGGGTGAGTTTCATTCGGTCTCCAGGGAATGTTCTTGGCGGGCGACGTGCGGCGCGCTGGCGGAGCGGTACGGCTGCCAATACACGATCTCGAGGCGCCCGTCCATGTGTTCGACGAGCGCGGTGCGGCTCTCCACCCAGTCGCCGTCGTTGCAATAGAGCACGCCGTCGATGCTGCGCATCTCCGCGCGATGGATGTGGCCGCACACCACGCCGTCGTGGCCCCGCTTGCCCGCTTCGCGTGCGACGGCCGTCTCGAAGCTCGTGACGTAGTTGAGCGCCTTCTTTACCTTGTGCTTCAGGTATGCGGACAGCGACCAGTACGGCAGTCCGAGGCGCGCGCGTGTCGAGTTGAGATGACGATTCAGGCGCAACGTGAATTCGTACAGCGTGTCGCCGACGTACGCGAGCCACTTCGCGCACTGCACGACCGCATCGAAGTGGTCGCCGTGGGTCACCCACAGCGAGCGTCCATCGGCGGTGGTGTGTACCGCTTCCTGCGCTACGTAGATGCCGCCGAAGTGATGGTCGGCGAAGGCGCGCGCGAATTCGTCGTGGTTGCCGGGCACGTAGATGACCCGGCACCCCTTGCGTGCGCGACGCAGGAGCTTCTGCACGACGTCGTTGTGCGCCTGCGGCCAGTGCCAGCGCTTGCGCAACTGCCAGCCGTCGACGATGTCGCCGACGAGGTAGAGATAGTCGCTCGGGTGTGCCTTGAGGAAGCCGAGCAGCGCGTCGGCCTGGCAGCCTGCCGTGCCGAGATGCAGGTCGGAGATGAACACGGCGCGCAGGCGCGGGTCGCCTTCGGATTCCGCATCGTCCGGCTCATCGGCGGTGGCATCGGGTGGCGGCACGGTCGCGAACGACGGCAACGGATTCCGCATTCGGAAGATCGGCGGCATCCACATCGTCATGGCGCCGCGGCGTGTTCGCGCCAGGCGGCGAAGCGGCCGCGCCAGCCGGTCGTGGACACGTGGAGTTCCGTGGGCGCGAGCTTCTCGAATTCAAAGCGGGCGCCCGCGCGCAGCGACTGCCGCAGCAGCCACGTCGATGCGGGCCCGGGCTGCACGGCGCCGGGTTCGAAGCGGACGAGCAACCGGCCGTCTTCGGCGCAGACCCGTGCGGGGCCTTCGGCCCACAGACCCTCCCGGGTCTTGACGAATTGCAGGTGCAGCAGGCCCGCGCGCTCCGAGATGCCCAGAACCAGCGGCTTGCCGTCTTCCATGCCGGTCTCGATCCACCGCAGGGGGAAGTAAAAGCCTCCCGCCAGCGCCCGCAGGCCGACGACGGTGCTCGCGCAGTTGGCGGCGGCCGTTCCGCAGGCCAAGCTGAGAACGACTGCGAATGCGCACTGGACTTTCATGCGGCGACTGTCGTATTTCCGCATGACGCCTGCGTGTCGATTTCATGTCCGAAAGGTGGCGGGCTCTGCATCGTGCCGATCGCCACCGCGATGCACGGTGCGCTGGAAAGGCTTCGGCAGCGCTTTCCCGGTCCCGATGCGTCGCTGAAGGACGTACGCGGTCGAGCGACGCCTCAGATCGCGAAGCGCGATGCGAGCGCGGCGCACCACACGCCGGCGCAGAGCGTGAGGCTCAGCAGCACGGCGGCGCTGCCCATGTCCTTCGCGCGCTTCGAGAGGTGGTTCCACTCGGGTCCTATGCGGTCGATGGCGGTCTCGATGCCGGTGTTGAGCAGCTCCACGATCATCACGAGCAGCACCGTTCCCGTGAGTAGCGCGACTTCGACCCAGCTTCGCCCGAGCCAGAATGCAGCGGGCAGCAGCACGACGGAGGCGATGGCCTCCTGGCGGAACGCCGGTTCGTCCCAGCCGGCACGGAGGCCTTGCAGCGAATAGCCCGCGGCATGCCGGATCCGGTCGAGCCCGGTGCGCAGCTTCTGCGGATTGACGGCGGTCAGCACGGTGTCATCGGGCGGCATGCGACCGAATGTCGGTTCCACGCGTGACGCGCGCGTGTCGGTTGTGTGTCAGCCGTCTTGCAGCTTCGTCGCTCCACGACGCGACCGTCGCCGCCGCCACAGCGCGATGCAGGCGAACGTGGCCGCCAACGGCAGCACGGGGTCATGAATCGCTCGGCGTGTGTTCGGATAGGAGGACGGGTCCGGCCCATGGCACGACACGCAACTCGCCTGCCCGTCGGGCGAGCGGAGATGGAGCATGGCACCACGTGCGGGGTCCTGCGCATGCGACGGGCCGAATGCCAGGGCGGCGGCGACGAAGGCGAGTGCGTGCATGGGGCTCTCCACGCGATGGGTTGGATGGTCCCGCGGCCCGGTGATGGCGCCGTGACGAAAAGCGGCCCCCGCTCGACAAGAGCGGGGGCCGAGGATGGCAAGTTCGCGCGCAGGCAAGGATGTCGCCCAGGCGGCCACGCCGGGCGCCATGTCTGCGATCAATACCCGTTCAAGACCTGGGTCCCATCCGTCCCGATCAGGCCGCCATCGTTGCGCGTGATCACGATCGTTGCCGACCGCGGCCGCGCGAGCGCGCCGCCCGCGCCGTAGCCCGCGTTGCCGGGCCAGTGGCTCAGGAACTTCGTCGCGTCGCCGATGTTCGCCTTCGCGATCGTTTCGCCCGGGTGCTGGATGTTCACGAAGATCGCCTTGCCGTCCGGCGTTTCGGTGATGCCGGTGATCTCGCAGTCCTTCGGCCCCACGAGGAAGCGGCGCAGCGTCGCGCTCGTCGGCTTCGCGCCTACGCGCGCATTCACCGTGAGCTTGCTGCCGTCCGCCTTCGTGTATTCCAGCGCCTGCACGGCGCCGTCGCCGACCTGGCCGGGCTTGCCGATCAGCATCATGCAGTTCGTCACGTCGGTGTACGCGCCGTCGTCGGTCTGCACGAAGACCAGGCCGGTCTTGCGGCTGAACCAGATGCCGTCGGGGCTCGAGAGGTCGTTGTCGGCGGTGAGCGCGGAGAGATTCACGCGCGTGGCATCCATGCCCGCCTCGGCGCCGAAGAGGTACACGTCCCACGCGAACGTGGTCGCCGCCGGCTCGTTGCCCGTTTCGCGGAAACGGATGATGTGGCCGTTGACGTTGCCGGGCGCGGTGGCGGCGGTCGGGGCGTCGGTGTAGGCGCGCGGATTCGCGGCGTCGACGGACTGCTGGCCGGAACCGCTCGCCTCGATCTTCCGGTTGCTGTTGTTCGTGAGCGTGACGTAGACCTCGCCCGTCACCGGATGCACCGCCGCCCACTCGGGGCGGTCCATCTTCGTCGCGCCCACCGCGTCGGCCGCGAGGCGCGCATTCACCAGCACGTCGGCCTGGTCGGCGAAGCGGTAGTTCGCGAAGTTCGCGATCGTCGTGTTCGCGATCGTGAGTTCGATCCACTGGCCGCTGCCATCGGCGTTGAAGCGGGCGGCGTAGAGGCGTCCGGCGTCGAGGTACTTGTCGCCCGCGGCCATGCGGTTGGCGGGGCTCGCATCGGCGGCATCCCACGAGGCGGTCGACACGAACTTGTAGATGTACTCGCCGCGCGAGTCGTCGCCCATGTACACGGCGAGCGGCTTGCCGGCCTGCGCGAGGCCGAACATCCCCATCTCGTGCGCGAAGCGGCCGAGCGCGGTGCGCTTGCGAGCGGCGGCGGCGGGCGCGTACGCATCGACCTCCACCATATAGCCGTACGTGTTCATCTCGTTGCGATAGTCGTCCGTGCCGTCGGTGGACGTGCCCGTCTGGCTGATGTTCCAGCGCGCATAGAGGTCGGCGGCGCCGGCCGTCTCCCAGCCGTGGCGGCTCGCGGAGTTCTGAGGCCTGCCGTAGCGCGCGAGCGAGACCACGCTCTTCGCCGTGGCGCCGCCGCGCGCCGTGTCGTCGGTCGCGGAACGCGCGAAGTAGCCGCTCCAGTTTTCTTCGCCGGTGAGGAAGGTTCCCCAAGGCGTGACGCTCGAGCCGCAGTTGTTGATGGTGCCGCGCGTGTCGGTGCCGGCGGGCGAATACTTCGTCCGCAGCAGCGCATTGCCGCGCACCGGGCCGCGCATCTCGATGGGCGTGTTGGGCGTGATGCGGCGGTTGTACTGCGACTCGCGCTGGTAGACGAAGCGGCCGTTCACCTTGCGGACCTCGACGCACGAGACGCCGTGCGCGGGAATTTCCTTGTCGGCCTCGGCGGCCGGGCGCGGATTCGCCGTGACGCCCGCGGCGTGCAGGAACTGGTCGGTCAGCGCCTCGTGGTTCATCACGAGGATGCCGCGCTCGGAACCGGCGACGTCGCGTGCCGTGCCCGCCGCGTTGAGCCCGAAATAATCGATGCCGTCGTGGTGGTCGCCTGCACGGGTCTCGAAGTTCGTGTCGGTGCCGTCGTTGCGGTAGTCGGGCGTTGCGGCGTTCAGCGGATCGCCGAGCGCGTACAGCACGGTCGCGGTGTAGCCCGCAGGCACGGTGACAAGGTCCGCAGTGCTCTTCGCCACCGCGGGGAAATTCAGTGAAATCGGCGTGGTCGATGGGGCAGGCGCGGGCGCGGCCGCCACGTCGTCGCCGCCGCCGCCGCATGCGGCGAGCGAGAGCGATCCCAGGACCGCGGCGCCCGCGGTTCCGACGCCCATGCGCAGCATGCCGCGGCGCGACAGCCGCTGCTCCACGACGTCCTGGATGCTGGGGTTGCCGCTCGTGTTCAAGTTCTCTTCTGTCATGTCGTACACCTCGTTGAATGGACTGCGAAAGCAGCCGCGAAGCGTAGGGACGGCAGATGACGATCGCGTGGCAACCGAGTGACACGATCGTGAAACGACGCCTGCCACGGCCGTGACACAAACTGCGCGTAAGGTGGCGGCCGTGCCGAACGACTTGCCGGAGCTGGTGGAGATCGAACGTGCGATCGAGGCCGGCGGGGCGCGGCTCGACGTGCGCGTCGAATGTCGCGTGGATGCCGGGCGGCGAACGCTTCCCGTGTACTCCATCGCGCTCGGATCGAACGATCCGAACGCGGGCGCCATAGGCTACTTCGGGGGCGTGCATGGGCTCGAGCGCATCGGCGCTCGCGTGGTCATTGCCTGGCTGCACAACGTCGTCGCGCGGCTGCGCTGGGATGCGTCGCTGCACGCGCTGCTCGAGCAGTTGCGCATCGTCTTCATGCCGCTCGTGAATCCGGGCGGCACGGTGCGCGGCACGCGCGCGAATCCGAACGGGGTCGACCTCATGCGAAACGCGCCCGTCGATGCGTTCGATCCCGTCGCGCCGCTCGTGGGTGGCCAGCGAATCTCGAGCCTGCTGCCCTGGTATCGGGGTCGCGCGGGCGAGCCGATGGAGCCCGAGGGCCGTGCCCTGTGCGACGTGGTGGAGCGCGAGGTCGCCGCGCGCCCGTTCGGCCTCGCGCTCGATTGCCACTCGGGCTTCGGCCTTCGCGACCGCCTGTGGTTTCCGTTCGCCCACCGCAGCTCGCCCATCGCGCACGTGTCGCAGCTGCACGCGCTGCATGCGATCTTCGCGCAGACGCTTCCGCACCATCCTTATGTGATGGAGCCGCAGAGCCGCCAATACCTCGCGCATGGCGACCTGTGGGACCACCTGTACCAGCGCGCGTGCGCGCAGGCGAATCGCGTGTTCCTGCCGCTTACGCTGGAAATGGGCTCCTGGTTGTGGGTGAAGAAGAATCCGCGTCAGCTCTTCTCGCGCGACGGCATCTTCAACCCCGTCCTCGCGCATCGCGAGCAGCGCGTGCTGCGCCGGCACCTTCCGCTGCTGGATTTCGTGCAGCGCGCCGCCGCGAGCCACGCGATGTGGCTGCCGCGCGGCGGCGATATCGACACGCATCGCCGCGCCGCCATGGCGCTCTGGTACAGGTCCGCCGCATGACGACCTGGGTGCTGTTGCGCGGCCTCGCGCGCGAAGCCGGCCACTGGAGCGGAACTGTCCGCGCATTGCGCGCGCGCGTGCCGGAGGACGACCATGTGGTCGCGTTCAGCCTGCCCGGCAATGGCGAGCTTCATCACCTGGAAAGCCCCTGCACGGTGGACGGCATGGTCGATTCGGTGCTCGACCGTCTCGACCTTCGCCAATGCAGGCCGCCATTCCTGCCGGTCGCCCTGTCGCTCGGCGGCATGGTGGCCATGCGATGGGCCGAGCGGCGGCCGCACCAGCTCTCGGGCTGCGTGCTCATCAATGCCAGCTTCGCGGGCCTGTCGCCATTCTGGCAGCGCTTGCGGCCCGCGAGCTATTTGGCGCTTGCCGGCCTGCTGCGCCCCGGCCTTCGCGACGACGAGCGCGAACGCGCCGTGCTCGCGCTCACGAGCAACAAGCCGGTAGACGAAACGACAGTGCGCGCATGGACCGCGCTGTTCGAAGCGCGACCCGTGACCCGCGCGAACTTCCTGCGGCAACTTCGCGCTGCTGCGGCCTACAGGTTGCCGCAGCAGCGGCCCGACGTGCCGATGCTGCTGCTCGCATCGTCGAACGACCGCCTCGTCGCGCCGGAGTGTTCGCGCGCGCTGGCGCGAGCCTGGTCGCTGCCGCTGCATCTGCACTCGCAGACCGGGCACGACCTGCCGCTCGACGATGCCGATTGGCTCATCGAGCACCTGCTCGTGTTTCGCGCGGGTTTCGCGTGAGCGGCGCGCACCTGAGCCGTCGGCCCACGGGTCATTCGCGCAGCGCGCGCGACGCCGCTTCTCCTGCGACGAAGGCGCCCGTCGCCGTGGCGCAGAGTCCGGCAGCGGCAACGCCTGCCGGCACGACGCCGAGCAGGGTGGCCGTGGCTGCGGTCGCGGCACCGACGACGATGCCCCCGGCGACTCCGGCCGCGAGCGCACGCGAGTCGACATGCGAGGATCTCGGCACATGGGTGTTGAGGGGCGCGCCTGCAAGTCGCCCCGCGACCACAAGCCCGTGGCGCGCTTCGGCGAGCGCGCCCCAGATGCAGGCGGCCCAGTCCGCCACGTACTCGCCGGCCACGCGTCCCACGCCGGGCGGCGACGCATCGACGAGATCGGCCAGCGTCCGGTTCACGTCGGCGCCTGCGCCGAGGAGGTAGCGCATGCCTGCGTCCCGTGCGATGGCGGCTCCCATCTCGTCGGCATTCGCGAGATTCCGGCGGAAGGCGGCACGTACGCCCATTCCCTCTTCGTAGGTCAGACCGCCACGGTCCGCCAGCGCCGCGACACCCTTGGTCAACTCCGCCGCCAGCTGATACAGGCCGCGGATTCCGCCGGCCGCCACGGCCAGGCCCAGATCGCGAACGACGGAGTCGAGCGGCGACGCCGTGGCGGTGGAGTCGGGAGTCGAAGCGTGCGCGGCCGACAGGTCCATGCGCTGCTGAAGAAGGTAGACGCCGAGCGCCGTGACGGCGATGTCGACGACGAGCGCGCCCAGCATCGCGTCGCGGTCGCGCCGATGCCATGCCTCTTCGGCGGAGAGCCGGATGCCGGCCTCGTCGACGTGATGCGTGTCGCCGAGCGCGCCTCGCCCGAGGTTGTTGAGGCCATCGCGCGTCAAAGCGGCGACACCGCGTGCGCCGGTCGACGACACCGCGAGCGCCGAGGCGGCGGCGGAGGCGCTGGCGGCCGCGGCCGCCAGCGGCGCGAGGCCGGCCACGCTCGCACTCGTGTGATGGACCCATCGGCCCAGGCCGGAGGCATCGGCCAGGAGATTCCCCGCGCGATGGCATAGCCAGCCGCCCGCGAGCAGCACGAAAAGGGCGCCGCCGACCAGGGGCGCCACCGGCGATGCCGCGCGGCCGAACGCTGCGAGCGCCGCGCTCGCGCCCGCACCGACGACGAATCCTGCCGTGGCAGAGGCGAACTGGCCGAGCCCCTTCACGATGCCCGCGCGCCCCGCATTTCCGATCGTGCGCCACGCCGGGACCCCGTGTGCGGCCACCGCGAGCCGCACGTCCGGGGAGAGGCCGGCTTCCGCGTGGGCTGACGCCGCGCCGCCATGGCCTTCGTCGGGCCGCGCCGGAACGACGAGCGCGGAGAGATGCAGGGGCCGCGACGGGGGCGCGGCGAACACGGTGGCGGCGGAAGCGACGGACATCGGACGGATTCTCGTCACGCGAATGACAGTCGCGTGACATGCGAGGCGCGAGAGACTTCCGTCGCATCGCGTCCGATCCGCACTGCCTGTCATTGCGCCGTCACCGGATCGCCACGTACCGGTCACTTGACTTCCCGACACTGCCGGGCATCGAAAACGAAAAGGAGCCCCGCATGAACGAATTGCCCACGCCCACGTTCCCGCTCTCGCCTGTCTCGCTGCCCCGGGGGTCGCTTCCTCGACCGCACGCAACGCCTCCTGAGAAGCGCGGGCTCGGCATTTCGGTCGCTTGGGCGCGCCATGCGGACGAAGTTCGCGCGGCGCAGCGACTGAGGTTCACGGTCTTCGCGGGCGAGATGGGCGCGCGGCTCGACACGTCGGTCCCCGGCCACGACGTCGACCTGTTCGACGAATTCTGCGAACACCTGCTGGTGCGCGCCAACGACAGCGGCGAGGTGATCGGCACCTACCGCGTGCTCACGGCTGCGCAGTCGAAGCGCGTCGGCAGCTTCTACAGCGACACCGAATTCGACCTCGTGCGACTGCGCGGCCTGCGCGAGCGCATGGTCGAGCTCGGTCGCAGCTGCGTCCACCCGGAGCACCGCCACGGCGGCGTGATCCTCGCGCTGTGGGGCGCCCTCGCGGCCTTCATGGCCCGCAACCGCCTCGACACGATGATCGGCTGCGCGAGCATTCCGATGCTGCACAACGGCGTGGTGAGCGGCGACGCGGCGGCGAGCGTGTGGAACCAGGTGAAGGCGACGCACCTCGCGCCGGTCGAATATCGGGTGACACCGCGGCTGCCCTTGCCGCTGGATCGGCTCGACGCAAGCCTGCCGGTGGAGCCGCCTGCACTCATCAAGGGCTACCTTCGCCTGGGCGCGATGGTGCTGGGGGCGCCGGCCTGGGACCCGGACTTCAACACGGCGGACCTGCCGATGATGATGCGGCTGGGCGACATGCCGGCGCGCTACCGCAAGCACTTTCTCGGCGCGTGAGCCGAAGCGGCATGGACCGCCGCAACGTCGAAGCGGCTGTCACGAATCCGTCACACGCGGCCGGGACACTGTCGAGCGACCGTCACTCATCCGTCACAAAACCTCCCATGTGCGACGCCACAGCGGCCACCGAAGTCGCGCTCCTCGACCGCGACCACAGCATCCTTGCCTTCAACTGGCGGGTGCTCGACTGGGCGCAGCGCCCGGACGTGCCGCTGCTCGAACGCCTGCGCTTTCTCACCATCGTGTCGTCGAACCTCGACGAGTTCTTCGAAGTGCGCGCTGCCGCGCACACCACGGCCGCGCGCCTCGGCGAAGCGAAGGGGCCGTACACCGCGCATTCGTTCGAGGCGCTCTCGGTGGCGGCGCATGAACTCGTCGAGAAGCAGTACGCGCTCTACAACGACGAGCTCATGCCCGCGTTCGCGAAACACGGCATCGAGATCGTCTCGCACGGCGCACGCACCCCGGCCCAGAGGGAGTGGGTCCAGGAGTATTTCGAGCGCGAAGTGCGCCCCTTGCTCGTACCGGTGGGGCTGGACCCCGCGCATCCGTTTCCGCAGGTCGCCAACAAGTCGCTGAACTTCATCGTCCGGCTCGGCGGCAAGGATGCGTTCGGCCGCGAGAACGAGATCGCCATCGTCAAGGTGCCGCGCGTGCTGCCGCGGCTGATCCGCATGCCGGCGAAAGTGTCGGGGAAGAAGACGCTGCTGGTGGCGCTGTCCAGCATGGTTCGCGCCCATCTCGAGAGCCTGTTTCCGGGACGCGAAGTCGGGCAGTTCTCGCAGTTCCGGCTGACCCGCCACTCCGACCTGGCGGTCGACGAGGAGGACGTGCGCAACCTGCGCACCGCGCTTCGCCTCGGCCTGCAGCAGCGCCACTACGGCCAGGCCGTCCGGCTCGAAGTCTCCGCAGGCTGCGCGCCCTATCTCTCGGACTTCCTCCTGCGTCAGTTCGGCCTGCCGGAGCAGGCGCTCTATCGCGTGCATGGACCCGTGAACCTCGCGCGCCTGCAGCAGATGATCGACCTCGTCGACGAGCCGCGGCTGCTGTTTCCGCCCTACCACGCGAGCTATCCGGGGCAGATCACGCCCGGGCGCTCGATCTTCGAGCGGCTCAAGCACGGCGACGTGCTGATCCACCAGCCTTTCGAACGCTTCGATGGCGTGCTCGACTTTCTGCGCGAAGCGGTGAACGATCCGCAGGTGCTGGCCATCCGCCAGACGATCTATCGCACCGGCGCGAACTCCGAAATGATGGAATTGCTGCGCGAGGCGGTGCGGCGCGGCAAGGAAGTCCTGGCGGTGGTCGAGCTCAAGGCGCGCTTCGACGAGGAAGAGAACATCAATTCGGCGGAGATCCTCGAGTCGCTCGGCGCGCAGGTCGTCTACGGCGTGGTCGGCCTGAAGACGCACGCCAAGATGCTGCTCGTGACGCGCCGCGAGGGGCGGCAGCTCGTGCGGTATGCGCATCTCTCGACCGGCAACTACAACCCCCGCACGGCCCGTCTCTACACCGACATCAGCCACCTCACCGCCGACCCGAAACTCACGGAGGACGTGGAGAGCGTCTTCGTGCATATCGCGGGCCAGAGCCGCCTGCCGAAGTTGAACATGGTGTGGCTGGCGCCCTTTCACCTGCATCGGCGGCTGACCGAGCAGATCGACGCCGCGGGCGAGGCGGCGGCGCAAGGGCGCGATGCGCGCATCGTGCTGAAGATGAATTCGCTCACCGACGAGCCGCTGATCCGCTCGCTGATCCTGGCCGGGCGCAAGGGCGTGAGCATCGACCTCATCGTGCGCGGCGCCTGCATGCTGCCCGCGCGCCTGGGCGGACTGACCGACAACATCCGCGTGCGCTCGATCATCGGGCGATTCCTCGAGCACTCGCGCGTTTTCTACTTCCGCGCCGCGGGCGAGGAACAGCTTTATCTCTCGAGCGCCGACTGGATGAACCGCAACATGCTGCGCCGGGTCGAACTCGCGTGGCCCGTGAACGATCCGCACCTGCGCCAGCGCATCGTGGACGAATGCCTCGTGGCGTACCTGCACGACGACCGCGACGCGTGGGAACTTCAGGCCGACGGCAGCTATCGACTCTGCAAGCCCGCGGACGGCGCGAACGGAGGCTCAGGCCACGGCGCGCAGGCCGCATTGATGCAGCGTTACGCCGCGAAGTCCGGCGAGGAAGGGGAGGGAGCATGGACCTGATTCTGTGGCGCCACGCCGAGGCCGAGGAGCCCGGAGAAGGGCAGGGCGATCTCGAACGCGCGCTGACGCCCCGCGGCGAGAAGCAGGCCGCGCGCGTTGCCGCATGGCTGGATCGTCAGCTCGTCGACGGCACGCGTGTGCTGTGCAGCCCGGCGCGCCGCTGCGAGCAGACGGCGCTGGCGCTCGGGCGCAAGTACAAGGTGCGCGACGAACTCGCGCCCGACGCGACCGTGGAGGACGTGCTGGAAGCCGCGCAGTGGCCCGCGGCGCGGCATCCGGTCCTGATCGTCGGCCATCAGCCGGTGCTGGGCGAGACCATCGCGCGGCTGCTCAACGTCGACGGCGGCAGCTGCGCGTTGCGCAAGGGCGCGGTGTGGTGGCTGCGCACGCGCGAGCGCGACGGCCACGAGCAGACCGTGGTGTGGGCGGTGCAGTCGCCGGAGAGCCTGTAAGGCCGCAGGCGCGCCGGGAAAGCGATATCTCAGGCCTTCGCGGGCCGGCCGGTCTTGATCGCGGGCACGGCGCCCATGCTTGCGAGGAAGGCCGCGTCGCTCATGGCCGCGAGGGCGCTCACGCCGGCACGCAGCACCTCGCTCTTCTTTGCGGGTCGACCGAGGCCGGCTGCGCGATCCTTCAGCGCCTGCAGCACGGCGAACTCGGCCTTGGGGATGGTGAAGCTGTCGCGCACCATCTTCGGCTTCCTGGACTTCTCCGCTTTCTCCGATTTGTCGCCCTTTTCCGACCTTTCCGACCGTTCCGCTTTCGATGCCTTGACGGGCTTTGCGCGCTTGTCCGCCTTCGGGACGGCCTGGCGCGGCACGGGCTTCGTGGCGACAGGCCGGGTGGCGGGCGCCTCCGTGGGCGCGGTTGCGGACGCGGCTTTTGCCGAAGCGGCGGAAGGCTTCTTCGCGGCAGGGACGGTCTTTTTCGGCACGGCGCCTTTGGTGGAACGGGGCATGGACGACTCCTCGGTTGAAACTATATAAACAGTTTATACCGTTTCGCGAACCGTGAAAGTCCAGGGCGTTTTCTGCCACGCCGTCGTCTCCTCGAGCAGCAGGTGCGCGGACTGGGGGTACCTGCGCGCCCACTCCGACGGCAGGACCATCGTCGCGACGCCCGGACCCGCGGCCACGGAGAGTCCCTGCAGCATCGGCTCGCGCCGCGCATGGCAGAGGATGACCGCGAGCCGCAGTGCCAGCAGCTGGTGCACGAAGACTTCGTCGCTCAAGTCGGCTTCGAGCTTGCGCAGCTTCCCGCGGTGCCCGAGGACCAGCATGCCCAGGCGGTGAAGCTCCGGCTGCGCGAAGCCCGGCGCGTCGGCGTGCTCGAGGATGTACGCGCCGTGCTTGTGCGCGTCGCTGTGCGAGATGAGATTGCCGATCTCGTGCAGGCGCGCCGCCCAGTCGAGCTTGCCGGCGAGACGGGCGAGCGAGGCTTCGTCGTCGCCCGAACGAAGCTGGCGCAGCAGCACGCCGGCGACCCGGCCCACGCGTTCGCCCTGCGCGGCATCGGTCTCGAACTTCGTCGCCAGCCGCGCGACCGTGGCCGAGCGCACGTCCGTCGCGGCATGTTCGCGATCGAGCAGGTCGAAAAGCACGCCGTGGCGCAGCGCGCCGTCGGCCGGATGCATTTGCTCGATGCCGAGCAGGTCGAACACGGCGAGCAGCACGCTCAGGCCGCCGCCGATCACGGGCCGGCGGTCTTCCTTCAATCCGTCGAGCCGCACGCGGTCGGCGCTTCGCGCATCGAGCAACTGCTCGTGGAGCCACTTCAGGCCGTCGCGTGAGATGGCGCCCGCGTCGTGACCCGCGGCGACCAGCACGTCGCCCACCGCCCCGATGGTGCCGGAGGAGCCGTACGCGGTGTCCCAGGCGCCGCGCTCGAAGGTGCCGAGCGCCTCGTCGAGCACCGCCTGCGCGGCGATGCGCGCGCGGTCGAACGCGGCTTCGGTGAACTGGCCGTCGGGAAAGTACCGCATCGACCACGCGACGCTGCCGACCCGGTAGCTTTCCATCGCGCGCGCTTCGAACTGCCTGCCGAGTATCAGCTCGGTGGACCGTCCGCCGATGTCGACGACGAGCCGCCGCTCGTCCGACTGCGGCAGGAGATGCGCCACGCCCTGGTAGATGAGCCGCGCTTCCTCGCGACCCGAGATCACGTCGATGGGAAAGCCGAGCGCGCGATGCGCGCCGGCCAGGAAGATGTCGCGGTTGCGGGCTTCGCGCAGCGTCTGCGTCGCGACGGCGCGCACCTGGCCCTTCGTGAAGCCGGCGAGCCGTTCGCCGAAGCGCGCGAGGCAGGCCCAGCCGCGCTCCATCGCTTCCTGCGTGAGGTTGCGCGCGTCGTCGAGGCCGTTGCCTTGGCGCACGGTCTCCTTGAGGTATTCCACGCGGTGGATGTGCCCGTGGTCGAGGCGCCCGATCTCGAGGCGGAAGCTGTTGGAGCCGAGGTCGACCGCGGCGAGGAGGGTGCCGTTGCGCATGTGCGGGGCAGGATAGCACCGCGGGCGATGCGCGTGGCGTGGGCGGCGCGGACAAGGTCGACGGGATCGTGCGGAACCTCCGGTCGCTCTGCGGCCGCCGCCGCCGCGGATCCGTTCGTGGTGCCCATGGCCGGGGATGGGCTTGTCATCGAATCGTCACGGCTTCTTCATGGACGAGTCATCCGCGTCGCGGACAGTTCGGATCGTCAGCCACGAAAGGAAACACCTCATGAAACCTGCATCCGCCCTGTCGCTTGCCGCTGCCGCCCTCGTGGCCGCCTGCGCCAGCACCGCGACGGTGCCTGCCGGCATGAAGGCCGGCCAGTTCGTCGAGTACGCCTGCGAAGGCGGCAAGCGCCTCGCGGCCCGCGCGGCCGCCGACGGTTCGACGGTTCGCATCCGCTTCGAAGGCGGCTGGGAACTGGACCGCCGTGACGGCGGCGTCTACGAAGGCGACGGCTGGCGCCTGAGCACGGGTGCCGGCACGGCCGAACTCGCCCATGGCGGCAAAGTGGTCGCCAAGGGCTGCCGCGCCACCGCCTGATCGTTGTCACATAACCGTCATCTGACGGTCATAAAGTCTCCCCATCGCCTTCCCGAAAGGAAAAACCATGAAATCGATCCACGTCAAGTCGCTGCTGGCCGCCTCCGCGCTGTTCATGCTCGGCGCCGCCGCGAACGCCCAGGTCGTCAAGATCGACGGCTCCAGCACCGTCTACCCGGTGACCGAAGCGGTCGCCGAAGAATTCCAGAAGGCCAACAAGGGCCTGAAGGTCACCGTCGGCGTGTCCGGCACGGGCGGCGGCTTCAAGAAGTTCTGCCGCGCGGAGACCGACATCTCCAACGCCTCGCGGCCCATCTCGAAATCTGAAATGGATGACTGCAAGAAGGCCGGCATCGAGTACTTCGAACTGCCGGTGGCGTTCGACGCACTCACCGTCGTCATCAATCCGCGCAACGCCTGGCTGAAGCAGGCCACGGTCGCCGAACTCAAGAAGCTGTGGGAGCCCGCTGCCCAAGGCAAGATCACGCGCTGGAACCAGGTGAACCCGGCCTGGCCAGACCAGCCGATCAAGCTGTTCGGCGCCGGCTCCGACTCGGGCACCTTCGACTACTTCACCGAAGCCATCGTCGGCAAGTCGAAGTCGAGCCGCGGCGACTTCACCGCGTCGGAAGACGACAACGTGCTGGTGCAGGGCGTCGCGGGCGACGTCAACGCCATCGGCTACTTCGGCTACGCGTATTACGCCGAGAACCAGGCGAAACTCAAGGCGCTGCCGATCGTCGAGAAGGACGGCAAGCCGGCCGTGTCGCCGAGCGAAGCGACGGTGCTCAACGGCACCTACCAGCCGCTCGCGCGTCCGATCTTCATCTACGTCAACGCGAAGTCGCTCGCCAAGCCGGAAGTCAAGAAGTTCATCGACTTCTACATGACGCAGGGCGCCAAGTTGGCCAAGGAAGTCAAGTACGTGCCGCTGCCGGCGGATGCCTACAAGGTCGGACTCGACCACATCGCCAAGGGCAAGAAGGGCACCGTGTTCGGCGGCAAGAACGAAGTGGGCATCACGATCGGCGAGCTGCTCAAGCGCGAGGCTTCCCTGTAATCAGGGTCCGCGGTCCGGAGGCTCCCTAGAATCATGACCACCACCACGACGACCCCGGATCGCATCTTGAACGCAGCTTCTCCGACGGGCGACGCGCGACTCGCGCAGCTCGCCCGCTCCAAGGCCGTGCGCCAGCGCAAGGACAGGATCATCGAGTCGATCCTGCTCCTCGCGGCCTGCGTCTCGGTCTTCACCACGCTCGCCATCGTCTACATCCTGCTGAAGGAGTCGCTCGTCTTCTTCAGCAACGTGCCGCTCCTCACGTTTCTCACGGACAGGCAGTGGACGCCGCTCTTCGACGACGCGCACTTCGGCATCCTCGTGCTGCTTTCGGGCACCGTCAGCAGTTCGCTCGTGGCGCTCGCCATCGCGATCCCGCTGGGCACGATCATCGCCATCTACCTGTCCGAATTCGCGGGCTACCGCGTCCGCGAGATCCTCAAGCCGGTGCTCGAGCTGCTCTCGGGCATCCCCACCATCATCTACGGCTTCTTCGCCCTGCTGGTGGTGACGCCGATCATCCAGAAGATCTACCCCGAGCTGCCGACTTTCAACATCCTCTCGGCGGGCATCGTGATGGGGATCATGATCATCCCCTACGTCTCTTCGCTGTCCGAGGACGCGATGCGCGCCGTGCCGATGAGCCTGCGCGAAGGCGCATATGCCATGGGCTCGACGCGCTACCAGACGGCCACGCGCGTCGTGGTCCCCGCCGCCTTCTCGGGCATTGCCTCGGCGTACATCCTGGGCATCTCGCGCGCGGTCGGCGAGACGATGATCCTGGCCGTTGCCGCCGGAATGCAGCCGAATCTCACGCTCAATCCACTCGAGCCCGCGGCCACCGTCACCTCGTACATCGTTCAGGTGGCGCTGGGCGACTTGCCGCACGGCAGCGTGGGCTACCAGACCATCTTCGCCGCCGGACTCACGCTCATGGTGCTGACCCTCGCATTCAACCTGCTCGGCTACTGGCTGCGCCGCCGCTTCAGGGAGGCCTACTGACATGGACGCCGCACGCGCACAGAAGTCCGCCGAACTGCGGTCCATCATCCGCCGCCACAAGCGCTGGGACGTCATCTTCGGCGTCGTCGGTCTGGTGGCCATGTCTGTCGGCATCCTCACGCTTGTCGCGCTGTTCACGCAGATGGTGATCGACGGCGCGCCGCGAATCTCTTCGGAGTTCTTCACGAACTTTCCGTCGCGCCGCGCGGGTCAGGCGGGGATCCTGTCGGCCTGGGTGGGTTCGCTCCTCGTGATGATGGTGACGGCGTCGTTCGCGATTCCGGTCGGCATTGCCGGCGCGATCTATCTCGAAGAATACGCGCGCAAGAACTGGTTCACCGACGTCATCGAGATCAACATCACGAATCTCGCGGGCGTGCCCTCCATCGTGTACGGCTTGCTGGCGCTGGGATTGTTCGTCTATACGTTCGGCTTCGGGCAAAGCATCCTGTCCGCCGGCCTCACCCTCGGGCTGCTGATCCTGCCGATCGTCATCGTGGCGACGCGCGAAGCGCTGCGCGCGATTCCGCAGGTGGTGCGCGAGGGCGCCTACGCCTGCGGCGCGACGAAGTGGCAGGTGTGCAGCGATCACCTCATCCCCTACGGCATGCCCGGCATCCTGACCGGCGTGATCATCGGCTTGTCGCGCGCCATCGGCGAGACGGCGCCCATCATCACGATCGGCGCGCTGACCTTCATCGCCTTCCTGCCGCCGGTGCCCTTCGTCGGCGACGGCGGCCCGTTCGACTGGCTCTTCTCGCCCTTCACGGTGATGCCGATCCAGATCTTCAACTGGACCTCGCGACCCGACCCGGCCTTCCACGCGAACGCCGCCGCCGCGAGCCTGGTGCTCGTGGTGCTGACGCTGGGCATGAACGGCCTGGCGATCTGGCTGCGCTACCGCCTGCGGAAAAACATCAAGTGGTGACCGGATCATGACCTCTACGCTGACCCTCCCCGAGAACGCGCCGCCGCTGAAGGCACGCTCGAAAGACCTCGACTTCTACTACGGCGATTTCAAGGCGCTCAAGCGCATCACGATGCCGATCTACGAGAACCGCGTGACGGCGCTGATCGGGCCCAGCGGCTGCGGCAAGTCGACGTATCTGCGGTGCTTCAACCGCATGCACGATCTCTACCCCGGCCACCGTTACGACGGCACGATCGAGCTGCATCCGGACAACGTCGATCTCCTGCATCCGTCGGTCGACCCGATCGAGGTGCGCATGCGCGTGTCGATGGTGTTCCAGAAGCCCAACCCGTTTCCGAAGTCGATCTTCGAGAACGTGGCCTACGGCCTGCGCGTGCGCGGCGAGAAGTCGCAGTCGTATCTCGAGGACAAGGTGGAGTCCGCGCTCAAGGGCGCGGCGCTGTGGAACGAAGTCAAGGATCGGCTGGACGAAGTGGCGGTCAACCTCTCGGGCGGACAGCAGCAGCGCCTGTGCATCGCGCGCGCGATGGCGACCGATCCCGAGATCGTCCTGTTCGACGAGCCGACTTCGGCGCTCGACCCCATCGCCACCGGCGCCATCGAGGAGCTGATCGGCGAGATCAAGAACAAGGTGACGATCCTCATCGTCACGCACAACATGCAGCAGGCGGCGCGCGTGTCCGACTACACCGCCTACATGTACCTGGGCGAACTCATCGAATACGGCGCGACGAACGAAATCTTCATGAAGCCGAAGCGCCAGGAGACCGAGGACTACATCACCGGCCGGTTCGGCTAGGAGCGAGCGATGGACAAACACCTTTCGAGCCAGTTCGACAGCGAGCTGAGCGGCGTCTCCACCCGCGTCATGGAAATGGGCGGGCTCGTCGAGTCGCAGATCCGCACCGCGGTCTATGCGCTTTCGCAGTTCAGCGTCGAGGCCGCGCAGCAGGTCGTGGATATCGAGGTGCGGGTGAACATGATGGAGGTGGACATCGACCGCGAGCTGTCTTCCATCATCGCGCGCCGTCAGCCCACCGCGCGTGACCTGCGTCTGCTGATCGCGATTTCGAAGACGACCGCCAACCTGGAACGCGCGGGCGACGAGGCCGAACGCATCGCGCGCATGGTCCTGTCGATCGTCAATAGCGGCAAGCAACGCACGCTGCCGTCGTCCGAACTGCGCGTGGAGGCCGATCTCGCTTCGGCGCTGCTGCGCAAGGCGCTCGATGCGCTCGCCCGCCTCGACGTCAAGGTGGCGCTCGCGATCATGAAGGAAGACGATGCCATCGACCGCGAGTTCGACGGCTTCGTGCGCAAGCTCATCACCTACATGATGGAGGATCCGCGTACCATCTCGGCCAGCCTCGATCTGCTGTTTTGCGCCAAGGCGATCGAGCGGATCGGCGATCATGCCAAGAACATCGCCGAGTTCATCATCTACGTGGTGAAGGGCGCCGACGTGCGCCACACTTCCATCGAGAACGTCGAGTCCGTCGTCCGCTGAGAGCATGAAGAAGCCGCCGCGCATCCTGATCGTCGAGGACGAGCCCGCGATCGCCGAGCTCATCGCCGTCAACCTGCGCCACAACGGGCTGCAGCCGGTGTGGGCTGAAGACGGCGCGAACGCCGACCGCGAGCTCGAGGCCGCGCTCCCCGACGCCATCCTGCTCGACTGGATGCTGCCGGGGCAAAGCGGCCTGGTGCTCGCGCGCAAATGGCGCGCCGATGCGCGGACCAAGGACATTCCCATCCTCATGCTCACCGCGCGCGGCGACGAGCCCGACAAGGTCGCCGGCCTCGACGCGGGCGCGGACGACTACATCACCAAGCCCTTCTCCACGCAGGAATTGCTGGCGCGCATCCGCGCGGTGCTGCGCCGGCGCGCGCCCGTGGCCGTCGACGAAACGCTGTCGGTGGGCGAGCTCAAGCTCGATGCGGCGACGCACCGCGTCACTTGGCGCGCGCAGGCCGTCAAGCTCGGGCCGACGGAGTTCAAGCTGCTCGCGCACCTCATGCGCAACCCCGAACGCGTGCACAGCCGCTCCCAGCTGCTCGACAAGGTATGGGGCGACCACGTGTACATCGAGGAGCGCACCGTGGACGTTCACGTGAAGCGCCTGCGCGAGTCGCTCGGCGCGGCCGGCGCGATGATCGAGACCGTGCGCGGGGCGGGCTACCGCCTCAGCGCGCACGCCTCGACCGGCGCCGCCGCCTGAGGCTTGCGCACGTTAAGCTTCGCCGATGCTTGCACGGCTGGCGGCCATCCTTCTCTGCCTTCTTGCCGGTGGCCTGCTCGGCGCATGGTTCGGCGGTTCGCGCGGCATCACGGTCGGTCTCGTGGCCGGAGCGCTCGGCTGGTTCGCGGTCGAGACGCTGCGTGCCGGTCGCGTGCTGCGCTGGCTGCGCCGGGGTCAACCCGACCGCGTGCCGGCGGTCGGCGGCCTCTGGGGCGAGGCGTTGGAGCGCACACGCAAGGCACTGCAGGCGCGCGACCGCGAGCTGGCCGAATCGAAGCGTCGCCTCGACGAGTTCCTCGCGGCAATGCAGGCGTCGCCCAATGGCGTCATCCTGCTCGATCCGCAGGGCCGCATCGAGTGGTTCAACCAGACCGCCGCCGAGCAGTTCGGCTTCGATTTCGCGCGCGACAAGGCTCAGCTGATCGGCAACCTCGTGCGCGCCCCGACGTTCTCCGCGTATTACCAGGGCCGCTCGTGGACCCAGGAAGTCGTGATCGCCGCCCCGGGCAGCACGCCCACGCGCCCGGCGAAGCTGTCCGTCCACCTCCATCCCTACGGCGAAGGCCGCAAGCTGCTGCTCTCGCGTGACATCACCGCCGTGGAGCAGGCCGAGGTCATGCGCCGCGACTTCGTGGCCAACGTCTCGCACGAAATCCGCACCCCGCTCACGGTGCTGACCGGCTTCGTCGAGACCTTGCAGAACCTCTCGCTTGCGCCTGAGGAGCACGCACGCTACCTGCAGCTCATGGCGCAGCAGGCGCAGCGCATGCAGACGCTCGTCAGCGACCTGCTCACGCTGTCGCGGCTCGAAGGCAGCCCGCTTCCGGGAGCGGGCGAGTGGACGCCGGTTTCCGCGCTATGGACGCAATGCGAGCAGGAGGCGCGCGCGCTGTCCACGATTCTGGGGCGAGCGCAAAGACTCACGATCGCCGCTGCGCCCGAGTTCGAACTCGCGGGCTCGCCGAACGAGTTGATCAGCGCCATGGGAAATCTTCTCAGCAACGCGGTTCGCTACACGCCGGCAGGCGGGCGTGTCGATGCCGCGTGGGTGCCGCACGCGAATGGCAAGCTCGAAGTTTCGGTCCGCGACACCGGACCCGGCATCTCACCGGAGCATATCCCCCGCCTCACGGAACGCTTCTACCGCGTCGACCGCAGCCGTTCGCGCGAGACCGGCGGCACGGGTCTCGGCCTGGCGATCGTCAAGCACGTGGTGCAGCGCCATGGGGCGGAACTGAAGGTCGAGAGCGTCGTGGGCGAGGGCTCCACCTTCGCCATCGTCTTCCCCGCGAGCCGGGTGCGCGCGGTGCGCGTCACCGATGGCGCCGAACCGCGCGCCACAGAATCGCACTCAGGATGAGCGAGGCGACCGCGAGCGCGGCGCTCGCGGCGATCCAGAACGCGGCCGGCGAATTCTGCGCGGGCCACGGCCCGACGCCGCGATACGCGAGCATGACGCCGCCCCCGAGTCCCACGCCCCACAGCAGAACGCAGTAGACCAGCAGCGGCGCGATGGCCACGCGGTAGCAGCGCAGGATGAAGACGATCATGCCCTGCAGCGCATCGCCCAGGTGGTAGAGCGCGAGCCAGGCGAGCAGGCTGGATGCGAGCGCGACCACCGCGGGCTGCGCCGAATACACGCTCGCGATGGCGTGGCGGCCGATGTACAGGCCGAGGCACATCGTCGCGGCAAGACCGATGCCGAGCTTCAGGCCGGTGCGGACCGTGCGCCGCGCGAGCTTCGGATCGCCCGCGCCCAGCCAGTAGCTCGTGCGCGCGCTCGTCGCGATGCCGATGGACAACGGCACCATGAACATCAGCGCGGCGAAGTTCGCGGTGATCTGATGGGCGGCCGCCGCGAGCGTGCCCTGCCGCGCGATGAAGAGCGCCATGAGCGTGAACGAGGTCACCTCGACGACAATCGAGAGGCCCGAGGGAATGCCGACGCGCGCGAACTCGCGCAGCACGCGCCAGTCGGGCCGCTCGATGCGGCGCCAGATCGCGTAAGGCGCGTACAGCGGCTGCGTGCGGATCAGCCAGAGCGCCGTGCCGACGAACAGCCAGTTGACCGCGACCGTCGCCCACGCACAGCCCGCCGCGCCCATGGCAGGCAGGCCCAGTCCACCGAAGGCGAACCAGATCGTCAGCGGAATCTTCACGCCGAGCGACACGATCTGCAGCCACGTCACCAGCCGGGGTTTGCCGAGCGACTGGTTCAGCGTGCCGTACATGCGCACCAGCAGCGCGGGCGGCAGCGCGAGGGTCAGGATGGCCAGGTAGCTGCGCACGTCCTCCTGCAGCGCCTCGGGCACCTCGGTCCAGGCGAGCAGCGGGCCGGGGAAGAGCAGGGCGGCCGCGCCGACGATGCCGCCGAAGAGCGCGAGGTAGAGCGACTGCCGCACGGAGGCGCCCAGCGCTTCGTTGCGACGCGCGCCGTGGAGCTCGGCCCAGGCGGGCAGCAGCGCGCTCAGCAGGCCCATGAAGGCCACGAACACGGTGATGAAGACGGCGGAGCCGACCGACAGCGCGGCCAGCGCCTGCGCCGAATAGCGGCCGGCGACGATGGTGTCGACGACGCCGTAGGCCATCACGGCCCACTGGCCCACGAGCACGGTGCCGGCGTGGCGGACGATGTAGCGCAGCTCGCTCATCGGCTGCACGAAGTGGAGCGCGCGGGGGTCAACGATTCAGCCGGTAGACGTGAATGTTGTCCTTGGCGTCGGCGGGCCGGCGGATCGTGGCGGCGTGCTGCCACTGCGCGGCCTTCAGTGCGAGCGGCAAGGCCGGCTGCACATCCTGCGCCACGAGCAGCCAGGGACAGCGTGCGGTGGTCGTGGCCTGCTGCAGGTCCATGCGGCCGTGATAGCGCAGGGCCGCGAGCTGGCCGCGATTGAGTCCGAACACTTCCACGCAGGTGCCCGAACCCACCACGCTCTGCACGCTGCGCACCACGGGCGTGTAGCTGCGCGCGTAATCGAGGACCGGCAGCCACAGCGTCATGGCCAGCAGCCAGCACAGGGCCGCGCCGCCCGCGGGCAGCACGAGGCTCTTCCAGATCGCCTCGCGGTTGCGGCCCACACGCCAATGCACGAGCCAGGCCCAGGCGATCGTCGCCGCGAGCGCCGTCGCGAATGCGAGGAGCGAGAACGTCGGCGTGAAGCCCGGCGCGAGCTTCGCGACGTTGGCCGCCGGCTTGGCCGGCACGCCGGTCTGCAGCGAGATCCACACGACCCAGATGACGACCGCGCAGCCGCTGAAAAAGAGCAGCGTGAACCAGTCGATGAGCGCGGACGCGCTGCGCTTGAACGTGGGCAGCGCGAATGCCGCGAGCGTGGCGAGCGCGGGCAGCCCCAGCAGCAGGGAGCGGTCGGACGCGGGCGTGAGCAGCGTCGTCGCAGCCGACACGAGCGCGAACCACAGCGGCAGCGCAACGTGCCGGCTGGCGAGCCGATGCCGCCATCGCCACACGGTCCACAGGGCGAGCGGCCACGCCGGCCAGGTGAACCACACGAAGAGCTTGCCGAGGCTGCGCCAGTCGCGGCCTGCTCCGGGCGACTGGTCGAGCCGCCAGTGCCAGGCGTGGAAATGCCAGGCCACGGCCGCCGCGACGACGGCTGCGGCGAGGACGAACAGGCTGCGCGTCCAGGCGCGACGGTGCGGCTCTTCCTCCCCGGCATCGAGCAGGGCCGCCACGGCGCCGCCCAGCGCGAACAGCGCGGCCATCGCGGGCGCGCCGCTCAGCGACAGCCCGAGCAGCCCCCCCGCCACGGCCACGGCGGCCAGGCCGCGGCGCTCGGTGCCCGCGGCGCAACCGTAGAAGGCCAGGGCGGTGAAGCCGAGCTGCGCCAGCGCCGGCGTGGTTTCGTGGGACAACTGCGCGAGGCCGAGGCATGCGATGAGGGCGAGCAGGCCGCCATCGGCGATCGCCCGTGCGTAGTCCGTCGGTTGCGCTTCACCGCCGAAGGCGAAGGCGACCGGCTGCGCGCGGGGACTTCGCGCGAGCGAGTACACGGCATACCAGGTCGACGCCATGGTGAGCACGAGCAGCGCGACGAAGGGGATGCGTGCCGCGAGGTCCGCCGGGAACCACGCCGGCGCCAGCTGCATGGCCCACGCGCCGAGCCAGTACGGCAGCAGCGCATCGAACTCGGGCGGATGGCCCACCAGCATCGGCGCGAGCCAGGACGAGTGGCCCGACGCCATCTCGGCCATGTAGCCGAGTGCCGACATGTCCTGCGTCTTCCACGGCTCGCGGCCGACGAAGCCGGGCAGCACATAGGCCACGCAGAACAGGAGCAGGGCCAGGCGCGGCAGGCGCCGCACGGCGCTTTGCGTGACGATGGCGGGCGTGGGCTGGGTCAAGGCGTGGAGAGTGTCGCAGAAAGCAAAAAGGGCAGCCTCGGCTGCCCTCTTTTGGTTGCGGTTCGAATTACTTCGCCGCGGTCTTGCCGAAACGGTTGCGGAAGCGCTCGACGCGGCCGCCCATGTTGTCGACCGACTTCTGCGTGCCCGTGTAGAACGGGTGCGACTCGCTCGACGTGTCGAGCTTGTAAAGCGGCAGCTCGCGGCCATCGTCCATCTTGATCGTCTCGCGCGTGGCGGCGCACGAGCGCGTCACGAACTTGAAGCCGTTGGACAGATCCACGAAGCAGACGTCGCGGTAGTTGGGGTGAATGTCGTCTTTCATGGGCGAACCTCATCAGGTGCGGCAGCCGCGCCGGGACATCCGGCGTACTTTTCGCGAAGCCTCCGATTATAGCGTCCGTCAGCCGCCGCGTCGCATCATGTCGAAGAACTCCACGTTGGTCTTCGTGGCCTTCATCGACTTCAACACCATCTCCATCGCCTCGATCTCGTCCATGTTGTACATGAACTGCCGCAGGATGCGCGTCTTCTGCAGGATCTCGGGGGCGAGCAGCAGCTCCTCGCGGCGGGTGCCCGAGCGGTTGAGCTGGATCGAGGGGAACACGCGCTTCTCGTAGAGGCGGCGGTCGAGGTGCAGCTCGCAGTTGCCGGTGCCCTTGAACTCCTCGAAGATCACTTCGTCCATGCGCGAGCCGGTGTCGACGAGCGCCGTGGCGATGATCGTGAGCGAGCCGCCTTCCTCGACCTTGCGCGCCGCGCCCAGGAAGCGCTTGGGGCGCTGCAGCGCGTTGGAGTCGACGCCGCCGGTGAGCACCTTGCCCGACGAGGGCACGACGTTGTTGTAGGCGCGGGCGAGACGGGTGATGGAGTCGAGCAGGATCACGACGTCCTGCTTCAGTTCGACCAGGCGCTTGGCGCGCTCGATCACCATCTCCGCCACGTGGACGTGGCGCGCGGCCGGCTCGTCGAAGGTGGAGGCGACGACCTCGGCCTTCACCGAGCGCTGCATGTCGGTCACTTCCTCCGGCCGCTCGTCGACCAGCAGCACCATCATGTGGCTGTCGGGGAAGTTGGCGGCGATGGCGTGCGCGATGTGCTGCATCATCACCGTCTTGCCGCTCTTGGGCGGCGCGACGATCAGCGCGCGCTGGCCCTTGCCGATGGGCGCGATGATGTCGATCACGCGGCCGGTGATGTTCTCCTCGCCCTTGAAGCCGTCGCGTTCGAGTCGCATCTGTTCCCGGGGGAACAGCGGCGTGAGGTTCTCGAACATGATCTTGTGCTTGTTGTCCTCCGGCGCGCCGCCGTTGACCTTGTCGAGCTTGGTCAGCGCGAAATAGCGCTCGCCGTCCTTGGGCGTGCGGACCTCGCCCTCGATCATGTCGCCGGTGTGCAGGTTGAAGCGGCGCACCTGCGAGGGCGAGATGTAGATGTCGTCCGTGCTCGCGGTGTAGCTCGTGTCCGGGCTGCGCAGGAAGCCGAAGCCGTCGGGCAGGATCTCGAGCACGCCGTCGGCGAACACCTGCTCGCCGGCGCGGGCCCGCTTCTTGATGATCGCGAACATCAGCTCCTGCTTGCGCATGCGGCCGGTGTTTTCGATCTCGAGCTCTTCGGCTTGCTTGAGGACTTCGGAGACGTGCAACGCCTTGAGTTCGTTGAGGTGCATCGGGAGACTCCGGGCGGAGTGTTGTGGTTGACGGCTTCGGGGGAGGGTTGAGGGCGGGGCCAGAACGGGCCCGCGAACCGGGGGAAACTCGTGTCCGGCAGCGCCTGCTTGGGTTGGCAGGGCCGGCGAATGCAGGCGAGTATAGATGAAATCGCGCCGCGCCAAGCAAAACGGGACCCGCGGGTCCCGTCGATGCGGATTTATCGAACTACGCGAGCTGCTGGTCGATGAACGCGGTCAGCTGCTGCTTGCTCATCGCGCCCACCTTCGTGGCGGCGAGCTGGCCGTCCTTGAACAGCATGAGCGTCGGGATGCCGCGGATGCCGAACTTCGCGGGAATCTCGCGGTTCTCGTCGACGTTCATCTTCGCGATCTGCAGCTTGCCGTCGTAGGCCTTCGACACCTCGTCGAGGATCGGGGCGATCATCTTGCAGGGGCCGCACCATTCGGCCCAGTAGTCCACCAGCACCGGAGTGCCTGACTTCAGGACGTCGGATTCGAACGTCGCATCGGAGATGTGCTTGATGAGGTCGCTGGCCATGAGAGGGGTCCTTCGGAGGAGTCGGTACGATGCCGCTACAGTGCGGTCATTGTGACAGAAAGCCAGTCCCTTCGTCGGCGCCGAGCCACCCTCCCGATGCTATGGATGCGATAGCGAACGACGCTGTCGAGCCGGTTGCACGACGGCCCCGGATGGGCCTCGGGGCCAAGCTCGCCTTTTCGTTTTCGCTGGCCGCCGCGCTCTTCGCGGGCGTGCTCGTCTTCGTGATCGAGCGCACGGCGGGCGCCCAGGCGGTCGCCGTGGCCGGCGGCAACCTGACCGAACTCGCCCAGCAGACGACCCAGCGCCTCGAACGCGCCCTGCACGAGCGCTACCGCGAAGTCGGGTTGATGGCCGACCGCCTCTCGCGCATGAGCGAGGTGACCGACCTGCAGCGCGAGGTCGACGAGCTCCAGGCGAGCTACCGCTTCTACGCCTGGGTCGGGGTGGCGAACGTGCAGGGCATCGTCCTGGCCGCGAGCCGCCCACCCGCCGCGGGCGCGAACATTTCGGGGCGTCCGTGGTTCGCCAGCGCCTTGCGGGGCAACCGCCTCGGCGACGTGCGCGCCGCGCCCGAACTGGCAGCCCCCGGCGCACCCGCGCCGCGCGTGTTCGACATCGGGTTCCCGTTGCGCGATGCGGGCGGCGCCATGACGGGCTTGCTGGGCGTGCAGGTGCATTGGGACTGGGCGCGCGACCTGCGCCGGCCCGAATTCCAGCCCGGCCAGCGCAACGGCGTCGAGCCGGTCATCGTGTCGGACGACAACGTCGTGCTTCAGGGGCCTGCGCCGCTGGAGGGGGCGTCCGTCATGCTGGAGAGCGTCCTGCGATCGCGCACGGAACCCGCGGGCTATCGGCTGGAGCGCTGGGCCGACGGGAAGGCGTACGTCGTGGGTTTCAGCCGCATGCGCGGCTACGAGAATTCGCCGGGGCTCGGCTGGACCGTGCTCGTGCGGCAGGACATGGACGATGCGCTCGCGCCGGTGCGCGAACTGCAAAAGCGCGTGCTGATCGCGGGGGCCGGTGCGGCGATGCTGTTCGGCCTCCTCGGCTGGATCGCGGCACGGCGCATCGCCCGGCCGCTGCGCGAGCTGGAGGAGGCGACGCGGCATGCCGAGGCCGGTGCCGCCGCGGTCCACGTGCAGCCGCAGGGCTATCGCGAAGTGCAGGCGCTCGGCCAGGCGTTCGACGCGCTGACCGGCAAGCTGCAGAGCCTGAACTCGACGCTCGAGCTGCGGGTGGCGCAGCGCACCGAGGAGCTGGAGCTGGCGCTGGCGGATGCCCGGGCCAGCGAGCGGGGCATGCAGTCCATCCTCGACACGTCGCGCGACCCCTTCTTCGGCATGGATTTCGAGGGCCGCATCGTCGAGTGGAACCTCGCGGCCGAGGCGCTGTTCCACTGGCGCCGCAGCGAGATCGTGGGAAAGCTCGCGCAGGAGACGCTCGTGCCCGCGCACTATGCGCCGGCGCTCCTGCGCCAGCTCGAATCGCTCGGGGCGGACGAGCCGCCGCCCGGCGCGGCCTCGCCGACCGAACAGGTGCTGATGAACCGCGAGGGCCGCGAGATTCCGGTCGAGCTTCGCATCGGCGTGGCTCGCGCGGGCGGCCGGCGCTACTTCGCCGCGTTCGCCTGGGACCTGACCGCGCGCCGGACGTTCGAGCGGTCGAAGAGCGAATTCGGCTCGACCCTCGCGCAGGACCTGAGCGCGCCGCTCGCGCGCGTCCACGACGCCGTCGACCTGCTCGCGGGCGAGATGGCCGACGAGCTGCCGCAGGACGTGCGGGGCATCGTCGAGATCGCGCACAACAACAGCAGCGCGCTCGTGCGGCTGGTCGAGGACCTCGTGGACCTCGACAACATCGCCACCGGCCGCATGCGCTACCGCAAGGACCGCCAGATCCTGCGCCCGCTCGTGGAGCGCGCGGCGCGTGCCGCGCAGCCCCAGGTGGACCGGCGCGGCATCCGCATCGCGCTGGAGATTCGCGGCGACCCCGCGGTGTATGGCGACGCCGACCGCATCGTGCAGGTGATCGCGCGGCTCGTGGCCGCGGCCGCGCAGACCTTGCCGCCGGGCGGCACCGTGGACGTCGACGTGGCCGAGGTGCGGGGCCGCGCACGCATCGTGGTGTCGGGCGGGCATCCCGTCATCGGCCCCGTCGACGCGGCGCGCGCGGCACAGGATGAAGGCCCTGCGGAGCCCCCTGCCGAGGACCCCGGCCTGCGCGTCTGCGCGTCCATCGTCGACGCGCACGCGGGCTCGTTCGGGCCCAACACCGAGCCGGGCGCGCGATCGGGCTACACCGTCGAGCTGCCGCTCGTGGCTTGAGGCGCACCCGCATGGACGACGCCCACGCCGACGCGCCCGTCGCACCTCCCGTCGCACCTCCCGCCGCCACTCACGCCGCGCCCCCGCCCCTGCGACGCGCCCGCCTGGGCCTCGGTGCGTGGCTCGCCTTCGCGTTCTCGATGGTCTCGATCCTGCTCACCGCGGTGCTGATCGGCGTCATCCAGCGGACCGCGAGCGTGCAGATCGAAACGGGCATCGGCAGCAACCTCGCCGAACTCGCGGCGCAGACCACGTCGCGCCTGGACCGATCCGTGTTCGAGCGCCACCGCGAGGTCGAACTGCTGGCCCGCCGTGTCGCGCGGATCGCGGACCCTGCGCTGCTCCAGCGCGAGCTCGACGACGTCCACGCGAGTTATCGCTACTACGCCTGGATCGGCGTCACCGACCAGAATGGTGTCGTTCGCGCCGCCAGCCGCGGCATGCTGCAGGGGTCCGACGTGCGGCAGCGCCCCTGGTGGCGCGAGGCGATCGCGGGCCGCAACCTCGGCGACGTCCACGAGGCGCTGCTGCTCGCGAAGCTGCTGGGCCAGCAGCCCGGCGGCGAGCCGCTGCGCTTCTTCGACGTCGCCTTCGCGCTGCGCGACGAGGCGGGCGCGATCACGGGCGTGCTCGGCGCGCACGTCAACTGGGACTGGGCGAAAGACGCGCGCCGGGCGATCTTCACGCCGGTGGGGCGCCGTGCAAGCGTGGAGCCGCTGATCGTGGCGACCGATGGCCTCGTGCTGCTCGGGCCGGCGGGCACCGAGGGCGGCAGGATGTCGCTCGAGAGCCTGCGGCTCGCCGCGCGGGGCGAAGCCGGATCGACCATCGAGAAGTGGCCCGACGGCAACGAATACCTCGTCGGCTACAGCCGCGCGCGGGGCTACGAGACCTCGCCGGGCCTCGGCTGGACGGTGCTCGTGCGCCAGGATCTCGCCGAGGCGTACGCGCCCGTGCGAGACCTGCAAAAGCACGTGCTGGCCTCCGGCATCGCCATCGCGCTGCTGTTCAGCCTCCTGGGTTGGCTCATGGCGCGCACGATCACGCGGCCCCTGTTCGCCCTGGCCCATGCGGCCCGCGCGCTGGAAGCGGGCGGCAGCGCCCCGGTGAAGCCCTCGCGCGCCTACCGCGAAGTGCAGGGCCTGGGCCAGGCGATCAACTCCCTCGTGGGCAAGCTCCAGGCCAACGAGGCGCAGCTGCGCGACCTCAATGCGGGACTCGAGCAGCGCGTGGCGGAGCGCACGGCCGAACTGGTGGACGCACTCGCGAGCGTGCGCGCGAGCGAGCGCCGCGTGCAGACGATCATCGAATCGGCCCAGGACCCGTTCATCGGCATGGACCTCGAGGGCCGCATCATCGAATGGAACACCCAGGCCGAGGTGCTGTTCAAGTGGCCGCGCGAGGAGATCCTCGGCCGCTACGCGCACGAGACCCTCGTGCCGGCGCGCTTCGCGCAGCACCTCATGCCGCAGATGCGGGCGCTCGCGGCCAGCGGTCTCGTGCATGCGCCCGGCGGTCCCCTCGAACGCATCATGTGCGACAGCGAGGGGCGCGAGCTGCCCATGGAGTTGCGCCTTGGCGTCGTCGAGGCCGGCGGCACGCGGTTTTTCTTCGCGTTCGCGTACGACCTCTCGGACCGCAAGGAAGTGGAGCGCCTGAAGAACGAATTCGTCTCCACGGTCTCGCACGAGCTGCGCACGCCGCTGACCGCGATCTACGGCTCGCTCGACCTGCTGTCGAGCGGCATGGCGGGCGACTTGCCGACCGACGCGGACGAGCTCGTGCGGATCTCGCACAAAAGCAGCGAGCGGCTCCTTCGACTCGTCGACGAGCTCCTCGACGTGGAGAAGATCGCCTCGGGCAAGATGCAGTACCACATGGAGCGCCAGCCGCTGCGTTCGCTCGCGCAGCAGGCACTGCATGCGACGCAGGCTTTCGGACAGCGCTACGGCGTCGAATTGCGGCTCGTGGGCGATGCGGACCCGGCCGTGCTGGGCGATGCCGACCGGCTCGTGCAGGTCATCGTCAACCTGATGTCGAACGCCGCGAAGTTCTCGCCGCGCGGCGGCGTGGTGGAGATGTCGCTGACCGTGGCCGACGGGTGGACGCGCCTGGGCGTGGCCGACAACGGCGCGGGCATTCCGCCGGAGTTCCGCGGCCGCATCTTCGAGCGCTTCGCGCAGGCGGACAGCTCGGACCGGCGCGCCAAGGGCGGCACGGGGCTGGGCCTGAGCATCTGCCGCAGCATCGTGGAGCACCACGGCGGGCGCATCGATTTCACGAGCGAGCCGGGCGTGCGGACCGAATTCTTCTTCGAGCTGCCGACGATCGCCTGAAACGCCTCGGGCGGCCCGTGACTCAGCCGTTGCCCGCAATGGCCGAGCGAATGCGCGAGACCAGCTCGTCCGGCTTGAAGGGCTTGTGTACGTAGCCGTTGGCGCCGGCATCGAGCGCTCGGACGATGTCGCGCTCCTGGGCCTTGGCCGTGAGCATGAGCACCGGGACCGCGTTCCACTCGGGCCGCGCGCGTGCGGCGGCGATGAGCTGGAAGCCATCCACGAACGGCAGCATCACGTCGAAAAGGGCGATGGCGGGTGGCTCGGCCGTTTCGATTGCGGCGAGCGCCGCGCGGCCGTCCATTTCCCAGCGCACCAGGAATTTCTCGCGCTGGAGGATGAACTTCAGCAACTGGCCGATCTGTTCGTCGTCCTCGACGAGCAGGGCGGTAAGGGGTGGGGCTGGGGTCGGGTCGGTCATGCGGCCGGGGTCGGAGTCCTCGGCCGCATTGTGCATCGGCAGGCGGCTCAGAACTTCGCGCGGTAGTAGACCATCGCGCCGCCGTCCTTCTTCTTCAGCGAGATGCGCGCGCCGCTTTCGAGCTGCACGCCGATGCCGCGATCGAAGACCAGGCCCGACTTGCGCACCGACGCCATGTTGAACTCCACGCGCGCGGCATAGGCCGGCTGCCGGGCCTGCACCAGCGTGATGGCATCGAGTTGCGGGGTCATGCGGCGCCAGGCCGTGACGTCGACGTGGTTGTTGCCGTCGGTCGTATGGCGGTACATCACGCCGACGTCGAAGTTCATCGTGTTCGCCACCGGCTGGCCGCCCACGCCGGATGCCGGCGAGAAGCCGCCCATGCCGAGCGCGAGGCCCATGCCGGAGCGCTTGGGCTGCAACACGGACAGGTTCATGCGCGGTCCCTGTGCGGCGTTGTCCACACCTTCGAGGCGGGGCAGGCTGGACGTCGACAGCTCGATGCGCGCGTTCGGCGTTTCGGCGGCGGCGCCCGCAGCCGCCGCGGCGGACAGCGAAGCCAGCGGCGCATCGAACGTGGCGGCGTCCGATTGCGCGAAGACCATGGGACACACCGCGCACGCCGCCGCCGCGGCCAGACTGCGCAATCCCAACGAACGGAACCCGATCTCCCTGACGACTTCGGCCTTGTTCATGGCTCTCATCTCCCTGCCGGGTGCATCCCGGCTTGGGTGAACTATAGGAATTGGTTCCCGTGACTTCTGTAAGCGAACGCTTATGCGTCGTGTCGTCCGGGGGGGTGGGGCCGCGTGGGATCGTCGCGGCGGATTCGGGAGATTCCAGGAGGGTCGTGGTAGGTCGACGGATGCACGAATGACCGTCTGCAGGAGTTGACGAGCCTTACCCCCGGCACTGGCTCCACAGTTAGGGCTGCTTGGTTCCCCACCTGACCCGGTTGGCCGCTTCACCATGCGGGGAGGCCCGTCAAAGTTGATTGTAGGCGACCCGTAGAATCGCCACCGTGTCCTACCTCGTGCTCGCCCGCAAATACCGGCCCAAGACCTTCGCCCAGATGGTCGGGCAGGAACACGTCGTGCAGGCGCTCTCGAATGCGCTCGAGCAGCAGCGGCTGCACCACGCCTACCTTTTCACCGGCACACGCGGCGTCGGCAAGACGACCGTGTCGCGGATCCTGGCCAAGTCGCTCAACTGCCAGGGCCCGGACGGGCAGGGCGGCATCACGGCCCAGCCGTGCGGCGTGTGCCAGGCCTGCACCGACATCGACGCGGGCCGGTTCGTCGACTACACCGAGCTCGACGCGGCGTCCAACCGCGGCGTGGACGAGGTCCAGGCGCTGCTCGAACAGGCCGTGTACAAGCCGGTCACGGGACGCTTCAAGGTCTTCATGATCGACGAGGTCCACATGCTCACCGGGCACGCGTTCAACGCGATGCTCAAGACGCTCGAGGAGCCGCCGGAATACCTGAAGTTCGTGCTGGCCACGACGGACCCGCAGAAGGTGCCGGTGACGGTGCTCTCGCGCTGCCTGCAGTTCAACCTGCGGCCGATGGCGCCCGAGACCGTGCAGGAGCACCTCGTGCATGTGTTGCAGGCCGAGAACGTCGCGGCCGAGGCGCAGGCCTTGCGCCTGATCTCGCGCGCGGCGCGCGGGTCGATGCGCGATGCCTTGTCCCTGACCGACCAGGCCATCGCGTTCGGCGGCGGGCAACTGCAGGAAGAGACGGTGCGCCGCATGCTGGGCACGGTCGACAGCAGCCATGTGTTCCGCCTGATCGAGGCGCTCGCGCAGGGCGACGGCAAGACGGTCGTCGAGACGTCGGACGCGCTGCGCGTGAACGGTCTCGGCGCGGGCTCCACGCTCGAGGAGATGAGCATGGTGCTGCAGCGCATGGCGGTCATGCAGGCGGTGCCTTCGGCCGTGGATGCGAGCGACCCCGATTCGAACGAGATCGCGCGCCTGGCGCAGCTCATGCCCGCCGACGAGACGCAGTTGCTCTACAGCATCTGCCTGCACGGCCGCGCCGAGCTCGGCCTCGCGCCGGACGAATACGCGGCGCTGACGATGGCGCTGTTGCGATTGCTGGCGTTCAAGGCTCCGGTGACGGCGAGCCCGGAAAAAAAAACTCTGAATGACGGCGCCGCGGCGGCGCGCACGTCGGAGACACGGGAAGCCCTGGATTCCCGCCTACGCGGGAATGACGAAGCTGGGGTCATGGTCCCCGCGACGGCACCGACCCGGAACGAGGGTGTCGTCCCCGCGAAGGCGGCGGAAAGCGCCATTCCCGGCGCGCCACCCGGGCGGGTCCTGCCCGTCGTCGACCCCCCGCGCGCCCGAACGCAGCCGCTGCCCAACGCGCCGCAGAAGCAGGCCAGCGACGTCGTCGGCGTCCCCGTCCGCATTCCGCCCGAGCCGTTACGCGAAGCAGCAGCCGCGGCCCCCGTCGTGCCCACCGACGAAGGCGATTTCTGGTTCGCGCTCGTGCAGCAGCTGGCCGCGCAGGAGGCCATCACCGCGCTCGTGCGCGAGCTTGCCCTGCAGTCGCAATTGGTCGCGCGCGACGTCGGCCACTGGATGCTGCGCGTCGAGCGCGAATCGCTCAACCAGCCCACGAGCCGCGAGCGGCTGCGCGCCGCGCTGAAGAACGCGGGTCACGAGGTCGAGCTCGGCGTCGAGGTCGGCCCCGTCACCGACAGCCCGGCGCGCCGCAATGCGCAGGCCGCCAGAGAAAAACAGGAGGCGGCCGAGCAGATCATCCTGGCCGACCCCTTCGTTCAAACCATGATGCGGGACTTCGGCGCGAAAATCGTGCCGGGGTCGATCAAGCCCACACCGAACCACTGAGGACACCATGTTCAACAAAGGACAGCTCGCCGGCCTGATGAAGCAGGCCCAGGCCATGCAGGACAACCTGAAGAAGGCGCAGGACGAACTCGCGCACATCGAAGTGACCGGCGAGTCCGGCGCGGGCCTCGTGAAGGTCACGATGACCTGCAAGCACGACGTCAAGCGCGTCGCCATCGACCCGAGCCTGCTCGCCGACGACAAGGACATGCTCGAGGACCTCGTCGCCGCCGCGTTCAACGCCGCGGTGCGCAAGGCCGAGGAGACCTCGCAGGAGAAGCTGGGCAAGCTCACCGCGGGCATGCCGGGACTGCCCCCGGGCATGAAGCTGCCGTTCTGACCCCTTGGCCGGACCCAATTCGCTTCATGCGCTGATCGAGGCGCTGCGGCGCCTGCCCGGCGTCGGGGTGAAGTCGGCCTCGCGCATGGCGTTCCACCTGCTGCAGCACGACCGCGAGGGCGCGCAGCTGCTGTCGCAGGCGCTCGGGCAGGCCGCGACGCGCGTGCGCCACTGCTCGCAGTGCAACACCTTCACCGAAGGCGAGGTCTGCGACACCTGCGCGAATCCGCAGCGCGACCGCAGCAAGCTGTGCGTCGTGGAGACGCCCGCCGACCAGGCGGCGCTCGAGCGCACGGCGGCTTTCAAGGGCCTCTACTTCGTACTCATGGGCAAGCTCAGCCCGCTCGACGGCATCGGGCCCAAGGACATCGGGCTGGCCAAGCTGTTCGAGCGCGCGCAGGACGGCGTGGTGGAAGAGGTGATCCTCGCGACCAACTTCACGGCCGAAGGCGAGGCCACGGCCCACGTGATCGGCGAGGCGATGAAGGCGCGCGGCCTGCGCGTGACGCGGCTTGCCCGCGGCGTTCCCGCGGGCAGCGAACTCGAATACGTGGACCTGGGAACGATCGCGCACGCGCTCGTGGATCGAAGGGAAAAATGATGAAACTGACCGTCGCCTACTGGTGCGTCCTGATCGCATCGCTGTTGCCGTTCGTGTGCGCGTGGCTCGCCAAGTCGAAAGGCTTCGGCAAGTCGCGCAAGACAGGCGGCTTCGACAACGACGACCCTCGCGCCTGGCTCGCGAAGCAGACCGGCTGGCAGGCGCGCGCGAACGCGGCGCAGGCCAACTCCTTCGAGGCGCTGCCCTTCTTCATCGGCGCCGTCGTCATCGCGCACCAGCTCGCCGCGCCGCAGGCGACGCTCGACATCCTCGCGGTGCTGTTCGTGACGCTTCGCATCATCTACATCGCGATGTACGTGGCGGGCCTCTCGCTCGTGCGAAGCGGCATCTGGGCGCTCGCGCTGCTGGTGAACATCGGCATTTTTTTCCTGGGCTGGCGATAAGCGGTCCGCGTTACGTGGAAACCCTCAGGGGATGTTCCCGATGCGGGCGGCGGGGGCGCTGACTACCCTCGACGCAACCGAATAAAAAGATGCCAGAGGCCCGCTCATGACCGCCCTTCGACTCTCCCGACGATCCTTCGCGCTCGCCGCTGCCGCGTGCGTCGCCGCGCCCGGGGTGCGCGCGCAGTCGAAGCCGGAGAAGTCGAAGATCGCCATTGCCGTGGGCGGCAAGGCCGGTTTCTACTACCTGCCGCTGACGATCGCGGAGCAGCTGGGGTACTTCAAGGCCGAGGGGCTCGACGTCGAGATCTCCGACTTCGCGGGCGGCGCGCGCTCGCTGCAGGCGCTGGTGGGCGGCTCGGCCGACGTGGTGGCGGGCGCGTACGAGCACACCATCAACATGCAGAGCAAGAGTCAGTTCATCCAGTCGATCGTGCTGATGGGCCGCGCCCCGCAGATCGCGATGGGCGTGTCGACCAAGGCGATGCCCGGCTACCGGAACGTGGCCGACCTGCGCGGCAAGAAGATCGGCGTCTCGGCGCCCGGGTCCTCGACCAACATGGTGTCGAATCTCGTGCTTTCGCGGGCGGGCCTGAAGGCCACCGACGTGAGCTACGTCGGCGTCGGCACCTCCGCCGGCGCGCTGACCGCGCTGCGCTCGGGGCAGGTCGATGCGATGAGCAACATCGACCCGGTGATGACCATGCTCGAGCAGAAGGGCGAGATCAAGATCATCAGCGACACCCGCACGCTCAAGGGCACGAACGAGGTGTTCGGCGGGCCGATGCCGGCCGCGTGCTTCTACACGCACGGCGAATTCGTGCAGAAGCATCCCGCCACCTGCCAGGCGCTCGCCAATGCGATCGTGCATGCGCTCAAGTGGCTGCAGACGGCGGGGCCGAGCGACATCATCAAGACCGTGCCCGAGTCCTACCTGCTCGGCGACCGGGCGCTCTATCTCGCGTCGTTCAACAAGGTGCGCGAGGCGATCGCGGTCGACGGCCTGCTGCCGGAAGAGGGAACGAAGACCGCGCTGAAGGCGCTCGCGAGCTTCGATGCGTCGATCAAGCCCGAGAAGATCGAACTCGGCAAGACCTACACCAATGAATTCGCGCGCCGCGCGAAGGACAGATTCAAAGCCTGAAGGTGTCGGCCGACGCGCTTCAGTTCGACCGCATCGCCGTCACGTTCCGCTCGCGCGAGCCGGGGCAGGCGCACTACACCGCGGTGGGCGACACCACGCTGCGCGTCGGCGCGGGCGAATTCGTCTCCGTCGTCGGGCCCACGGGCTGCGGAAAGTCCACCCTGCTCAACGTGGGCGCGGGTCTGCTCGAAGCGTCCAGCGGGGAAGTGCGCGTCTTCGGCGAGCGCCTGAGCGGCATCAACCGCCGCGCGGGCTACATGTTCCAGTCCGACGCGCTCATGCCGTGGCGCAGCGCCCTCGACAACGTGATGGTCGGCCTGCAGTACCGCGGCATGCCGGATGCCGAGGCGCGCGCCCAGGCGCAGGCCTGGCTCGAGCGCGTGGGCCTCGGCGGCTTCGGCGACCGCTATCCGCATCAGCTCTCCGGCGGCATGCGCAAGCGCACCGCGCTCGCGCAGGTGCTCGCGCTCGACCCCGACATCATCCTCATGGACGAGCCCTTCAGCGCGCTCGACATCCAGACGCGCCAGCTGATGGAAAACGAGGTGCTCGAGTTGTGGGCCGCGAAGCGCAAGGCGGTGCTCTTCATCACGCACGACCTCGACGAGGCCATCGCGATGAGCGACCGCGTGGTGGTGCTGTCGGCCGGCCCGGCGACGCGGCCCATCGGCGAGTTCGAGGTGGACCTGCCGCGCCCGCGCGACGTCGCGGAGGTGCGGTCGCAGCCGCGCTTCGTCGAGCTGCACGCGGCCATCTGGTCGGTGCTGCGCGAGGAGGTGCTCAAGGGCTACGCGCAACAGCTCACGAAGGCCGCCTGAAGGTTCGTCGCCATGTGGAAGTCGCTCGCCCCCTCCGAGAAGAACCTGCGCATCTGGCAGGTCGGCGTGCTCGTCGCGGTGCTCGTCCTGTGGCACCTCGTGTCGCGCAACTCGCAGACCGCGTTCTTCATCGGTGAGCCGATCAAGGTCGCCGGGCGCGTGTGGTCGTGGTTCCTGCCCTTCGACATCGCGCCCAATGCGCTGTTCCCCGACGGCCTGCCGGGCCGCGCCGACATCTACACCCACCTGGGCGTGACGCTGCTCGAAACGGTGCTGGCGTTCGCGCTCGGGACGGCGCTGGGGCTCGTGTTCGGACTGTGGCTCGCGCTCGCGCCGACGGCCAGCGCGATCCTCGATCCGTACATCAAGGCGTTCAACTCCATGCCGCGCGTGATCCTCGCGCCGATCTTCGGGCTGTGGTTCGGGCTGGGCATCTGGAGCAAGGTCGCGCTCGCCGTCACGCTCGTGTTCTTCATCGTCTTCTTCAACGTCTACCAGGGCGTGCGCGAAGTGAGCCCGGTCGTGCTGGCGAACGCGCGCATGCTCGGGGCGAACCGGAAACAGCTGCTGCGGACCGTGTACCTGCCGAGCGCGACCAGCTGGGTCTTTTCGAGCCTGCACACGTCGGTGGGGCTCGCCTTCGTCGGCGCGGTGGTCGGTGAATATCTCGGGTCGGCGCGCGGCGTCGGCTATCTCATCCTGCAGGCCGAAGGGACGTTCGACGTGAACACGGTCTTCGCGGGGATCGTGGTCCTGACGGCGTTCGCGCTGGTGCTCGACGGGCTCGTGGGACGCATCGAGCGGCGGCTGATGAAGTGGCAGCCGAGGGCGGGGGAGACCGAGAAGCTGTAGACGCAGTACCGCAAACGACACCGCAAACGAAAAAGGGGCCGAGGCCCCTTTTTTTCGCTCATGCGTGCATCAAGACGCGCGTCGATCGTTCGGATAGCGGTCGCGCGCGTTGCGCACGCCGTCACCGTCGCGGTCGCGGTCGCTCCGGTTTGCGATGCCGTCGCGGTCCAGGTCGCCGTTGGGGCCGAAGCGGTCGCGGCGGCCGCGGTTGTTGTCGTAGGCATTGGGCACGCCATCGCCGTCACGGTCGCGGTCGTACGCATTCGGGATGCCATCGCGGTCGCGGTCGCCCATCGGGCCGCGGCGCCAGTTGCCCGCGACGTACTGCCACTGGCCATTGCGCTGCACCCAGCGCGGCTGGTCGTAGATGTGGCCCGAGCGCGCGGTCAGCCAGCGGCCTTCCACCCACACGTAGCGGTCATTGCGCAGCTCATAGTGGCCGGCCTCCCAGACGTAGCCCGCTCGCGGGGCCGGAGCGACCTCATAGCGCGCGACGGGCGGCGCGACCTCGGTGATGATCTGGATCTGCGCATTCGCGGCGGTCCCCATGCCCATCAGCGTGCCGGCGGCGGCAAGGGCGAGCAGTGTCTTCTTCATGTTCATCGCATGACTCCTTGATTTGCAATGAACCCAGTCTCGCCGGGCCAACCCTCAGGAACCATCGGATTAAGTCTCCCACCTTTGTCGGCGCATGCCGGGTCTGCCGGGTCTGCCGGGTCGTAGGCCGCCGCTTACGTATTGTTTCGGATGTGACGGTCAAGGCGCTTGCGCGCGTCGGCGTTCAATGAGCCGATGAAAATGGAAAGGATGCAGGGGCATGGCGTATGTCTTCGAAGCGCTCCCGGCGGATCGCAGCCGAATCGATCTGAGCGACCCGATGGAAATTCGCTACTGGGCCGGCAAATTCGAATGTAGCGAGGAGCAGCTCAAGCGCATCGTGGCACGCGTGGGATCGGGCGCGGCGCGCGTCGAGCGCATTCTCGACGGGGTTGAGGAGCTGCCCGAGAGTTAGAAGGATGGGCGCTTTGCTATAGATTCGACCACCGGGAACGGACGTATCGTCAATCGGCGGGGGGCCATGACCGCAATGCATGGCAGAAGCCTCGCCGCGCGCTTTCCGGGGCTCGGAGGAGCAGGCGTCGGCAATGTTATTCTTTTCGTGCCATGGGGGTGCGAACCCCTTCCTTCTCCACACGCCTCAGGCTCCAGCAAGGTCTCGTGGCTCGCCACGCAGAGGGTGCCACTTCACTCGAGCGGCCACCCGCTTTGCGGCATCGTGCAGGCGATGTACGATGCGATGAACGCACTGCTCGAGGGCAGCCCGGGTGGGCAGCTTCCGCGAAGCGCATCCCCGCAGCTGATGGCGACCCAGATGCGCGCAGCCGAGGTGGAGCAGGGGGCGCGGGATTTCATGGACCTACGTGCCGCCGACCGATAGCAGGATATCAGGAGCGAAAGTTGCAGGCCTACGAGTACATCCGCGTGAGCCCACTTGGCGGCTCGCTCGGCGCGGAAATCCAGGGGGTCGATGCCTCCGGTGAAGTTCCTGAACACGTGATGCAGGAAGTGCGGCGTGCCTTCAGCGAGCACCTCGTGATCATCATGCGCGGCCAGGAAGTCGACGCCGAGCAGCAGATTGCCTTTGCCCGCCGCTTCGGCCCTCTCACCAAGACGGTGGGGCTTCTCGGTGACAAGTACATCTATATGGTGGACCGAAAGGCTGACGACACGGGCCCGAACATCGGGGGCCACTGGCATGCCGACGGGTCGCAAATGGAAAGGCCGCCGCTTGGAAGCCTCCTGTATGCGATCGATGTACCGCCGCAAGGGGGCGACACGATGTTCTGCAACCTCTACGAGGCTTATGAATGCCTGTCGCCGGGAATGAAGTCGCTGGCGGACAGCCTCATCCTCGTTCACAGCGGCAAGATCGCGTACCAGGGCAAGGGCCACGTGAACATGGCGTACCACGACAAGAACAAGGACATGTTCGACTATGACGCGGGCAGTATCGAAGCGGAGCATCCGCTCGTGCGCATCATTCCCGAAACTGGCCGGAAGGCGCTGTGGGCGCCGGGGCCGCTTGCGTTCCATTTCAAGGACATGACGCAGGAAGAAAGTGCGCCGCTGCTGCAGTACTTCCGAGCCGTCGCGGTGCGACCGGAGTTGACCTGCCGCATCCGCTGGACCCGGGGCGCGTTGCTGCTGTGGGACAACAGGGCGACCTACCACTATGCGTTGAACGACTACAAGGGATTCGCGCGATCGATGCGACGCATCCAGGTAGAGGGGGAGCGGCCCTACGGGCCTGCGATGCCGCGGCCGGCGCCGGTGCGCAAGGAGGGTGCAGCTTGACACGCATCGTCCTGATGGAAGACTACCTCGACCACGCGAAGGAGATGTCCGAAGTGCAGGCGCTCCAGCGGCGTGCGGACCTGGCCATCTTCACCACCAAGGCACGTTCGGCCGACGAGGTCGTCGAGCGTCTCGCCGGCGCGGACATTGCCATCACCATCCGCGATCGCGTGATGTTCGATGAGGAAGTGTTGTCACGCGTCGGCGCGAAGTCGCTGAAGCTCCTTTCGGTGTGTGGACCCCGGCTGGACCCGCATGTGGACCTGGCGGCCGCAACCCGCGCCGGCATACTCGTCTGCTGCGCACCTGCGAACACCGTGCCGAAGGAACCGCATCACGCGACCTCCGAGGTGACGTGGGCGCTGATCCTCGGACTTTTCAAGAGCGTGATCGAGAACCAGGCGCACATGCGGGCCGGCGGCTGGCAGACCCGCATCAGCCAGGGCGTGGTTGGCAAGACGCTAGGTGTTGTCGGGCCGTCCGGCAAGGTCGGGAAGATCGTCGTGACCGTCGGCAAGGCGATGGGCATGCGGGTCGTCGGCTGGAGCCCGCAGTACACACCCGATCGTGCCGCGGAGCAGGGGATCGAATGCGTTTCCTTCGATACGTTGCTGCGTGAGTCGGACATCGTGACCCTGCATGCGAATGCGACGCCACAGAGCGCCGGACTCTTCGGCGCGAAGGAGTTCGCAGCAATGCGACGGCATGCCGTACTCATCAACACGGCGCGCGCCGCGCTCGTGCAGGAGACGGCGTTGAAGGACGCGCTGGACTCGGGCACCATTGCGGCTGCGGGCCTCGATGTCTACTGGAACGAGCCGCCACCTCCCGACCACTGGGTACGTTCGCATCCACGGGTTCTCATGCAGCCCCACATGGGAGGCTTCACGAAAGAGGGCTACGAATGGATCGTTGCGCCTGGCGTGCAGATGGCGCTCGACTGGCTGGACGGTAAACCCGTGAACATCCGGAATCCCGAAGCTGCCCGCGCAGCGGCAGTCCCGATCCCTGCACGATGGAGCAAACCATGAGACGAGCCTTTTTCCGCGCGACGCTGCTGGTCGCCGCCGCACTTGTCACCGGGGCCGCGTCGGCGCAGGCGTGGCCGCAGAAGCCGATTCGTGTTGTCATCGGTTTTCCTCCAGGCACCATCATGGATGGCGTCGCGCGTCCGGTCACGGAGGAGATGTCGAAGAGGTTGGGACAGCCCATCATCCTCGAGTTCAAGCCCGGCGCCGGCTCGACGATCGCCACGAGATCGGTCGTCGCCGCGGACCCGGACGGCTATACCCTTCTCTTCGGTGCGGCGTCGGCAGTCCTGCCCTTGCTCAATCGGAACAACGGAACCGACTCCGGCAAGGAACTCGCCTCTGTCGCCCACGTCGCCTCGGCTCCGTTCTTCGTTCTCGCGCGCGGCGATCTCCCGGCGACGACGCTCAAGGACCTCGTCGCACACGGCAAGACCGCGGCCAACGGGATGACGCACGGCGTCGGCACGCAATCGGCCGAACTCGTGATGCAGATGTTCAAGGCGCGCACCGGCGTGGAGAGCCGCAGCATTCCCTACAAGTCCTCTGCTCAGTCGCTGCAAGCCATGCTTGCAGGTGAAATCGATCTGAGCGTCGGCACCGTGGCTGCATTTCTGCCGCATATGCAGACCGGGAGGATTCGCGCGATCACGGTGATGTCGGCGCAGCGCTCACCACTGGCGCCCAACGTCCCGACTCCATCGGAACTGGGTGTGCCGAACCTGGAGATCGGGACCAACCTCGGCCTGTGGGCGCCGCCGGGAACCCCGCGCGATGTGATCGCGAGACTTGCGGCGGAAGCGAGGGCCGCACTGGCGCAGCCGGACGTGATCGAACGCATCAGAAAGGGCGCCGCGGCGGAGCCGTCCACGACACCGAGTCCCGAAGGACAGTTGCGAATCTACGAGAACGAAGTGAAGGTGTGGACCGAGGCTGCGCGGTTGGCGAATTTCAAGGCGCCCTGAGCCGGCGCCACAGGCTCGCCCGCGCGGGACTTCACGTGCTCTGGCCCGCCGGGGGCTCCACACCGGACGATCAGCGGCGCTTCTTGGCGGCCGGACGCGCGACCGCTTTCTTGGCGGCCGCAGGCCGCGACACCGTCTGCTTCACCGCCCTCGAAGGCACGCGCGCCTGCGTCCGCGCGGGCGCAGCGCGCGACGCGGCGGCGCGCACCGGCAGGTGCAGCACGACCTGCTGTCCCGGCTTGAACGCGGCGCCCGCACCCACGTTGTTCCACTCGGCCACCTGCGACGCGGCAAGCTTGTAGCGGCGCGCGATGCTCGCCACGCTCTCGTGGCGGCCCGCCTTCACGGTCGTGCGGCGCAGCACGACCTCGGGCGCCAGGCTCAGCTGGCCGTTGTCCGCGAGATGGCTGCCGACGTCGGTGCGCACGTTCTCGGCGCGCGGCACGATGAGCACCGAGCCCGCCTTGATGATCATGCGCGGCGGGATCGTGTTGACCGACCGCAGGTCCGCCTCGTTCATGCCGACACGCCGTGCGGCCTCGGCAACCGTCATCTGGGCCGGCGTGCTCCAGGCCGTCCAGCTCGCGAGCTGGCCCGCGTTGTAGGCCTCGAAGTTGCGCTTGAAGACCGTGGCGTTGTCCCAGGGCAGCAGGATTTGCGGCGTGCCGGCGGCCAGGATCACGGGCCGGTTGTGCTGCGGGTTGAGCGCCTTGAAATCGTCGATGCCGACGTCCGCCAGCTTGGCGGCGAGTTGCACGTCCATGTCGCGCTGCACCGTCACGGTCTGGAAGTAAGGGTGGTTCTCGATCACCGGGAGGTCGGTGCGGAACTGGTCGGGGTTGGCCACGATGTTCTTCACGGCCTGCAGCTTGGGCACGTAGAAGCGCGTTTCGTTCGGCATGTTGAGGTCGGTGTAGCCCGTGCCCATGCCGCGCCGCTGGTTGGCCGCGATCGCGCGCCCGACGCTGCCTTCGCCCCAGTTGTAGGCGGCGAGCGCCAGGTGCCAGTCGCCGAACATGCCGTGCAGCTTCTGCAGGTAGTCGAGCGCGGCGCGCGTCGAGTCGAGCACGCTGCGGCGGTCGTCGCGGAACACGTTCTGCTTCAGGTCGAAGTAGGTGCCGGTCGCGGGCATGAACTGCCACATGCCGGCAGCGCGCGCGCTCGACACGGCCTGCGGGTTGAACGCGCTTTCGATGAAGGGCAGCAGCGCGAGCTCGGTCGGCATGTTGCGGCGCTCGAGCTCCTCGACGATGTGGAACAGGTACTTGCGCGAGCGATCCGTCATGCGCTGGATGTAATCGGGCCGCGACGCATACCACTGCTCCTGCTGGCGCACGAGGTCGGAGTCGAGGTTGGGCATCGCGAAGCCCTTGCGGATGCGCTCCCACAGGTCGGCCGCCGGAACGATCTCCTTCACCGAATGCGAGCTCACCTCCTGCGACGCGATGGGGCGCAACTGGCCCGCCGGATAGACCGGCGCGGGGGCGGCCGCGGGTCGAGGGGAGGGGGTCTCGCCCGCCGCGATCTCGACCGATTGCGAGGGCGGCTGCGCGATGGGCGAGCCGGGCACCGTGGCGCAACCCGCGAGGATCAGCGCCGTCAGGAACGACAGCGAGGTGCGCAAGCCGGGGACGTGCGGCAGTTTCATTTGAATTCGTTCTTCCATTGGCGAATGGCGGCGAACACCGCGACCTCGTCGTGCGGGTCGGCGGCATTGAAAGCCTGCGCGGCTCGGGCCACGCCGGGTTGGCGGGTGCGCAGGAACGGATTGATCTCTTTTTCCTGCGCGAGGGTCGACGGCAGCGTCGGCAGGTCCAATGCACGCGCTTGCTCGCAGCGGTGCGAGTATCGGGCCAACTCGGCATTTTGTGGCTCGACAGCACGCGCGAATTTCAGGTTGGCCAGCGTGTATTCGTGCGTACAGCACACGCGCGTGTCCGCGGGCAGGGCGGCGAGCTTGTCGAGCGACGCGAGCATCTGCGCGGGCGTGCCTTCGAAGAGGCGGCCGCAGCCGCCGGAAAAAAGCGTGTCGCCGCAGAAGAGAAGCGGCGCGTCGACACCGTCGACGTTCACGTTCTCGCAGTAGTAGGCGATGTGCCCCGCCGTGTGCCCCGGAACGTCGATCACGCGGAAACGCAGGCCGAGGACCTCGATCGCGTCGCCCTCGCGCAGGCGGGCCAGGGGCTCGGGAATCCGCTCGGTCGCGGGGCCGAAGACCTGCGCGCCGGTGGCGTCGCGCAGCTCGCCGACGCCGCCCGTGTGGTCCTGGTGGTGATGCGTGACTAGAATCGCGCCAAGTTGCAGGCCGGCCCGGGCGAGATGCGCGGCCACCGGCCGCGCGTCGCCGGGGTCCACCACCAGGGCTTTCTGTCCGTCGTGCAGCAGCCACAGGTAATTGTCCTGGAAGGCGGGCAGCGGGATCAACTTCATGAGCGACCAGATTATAGGAATGCGGGAGTGGTTTGAAACCCCACCGGGCCGGTACCTGCTCGAATGGGAGCGCGCCGCGTTCGACGAGGCCGTGGCGGACATCTTCGGCTACCACGCGCTGCAGCTCGGGCTGCCCGAGTTCGATGCGCTGCGTACCAACCGCATGCCGCACAAGTGGCTAGGCACCGCCGACGCCGAAAGCGCCCGCGCGCATCCGGCCGCCGCCTTCGCCGCCAACTTCGCCGCGCTGCCCTTCGAGGAGAACAGCGTGGACCTCGTGGTGCTGCCGCACTCGCTGGAGCTGAACGTGGATCCGCACGCGACGCTGCGGGAGGTCGAGCGCGTGCTCGTGCCCGAGGGCAAGGTCGTGATCTGCTGCCTGAATCCCGCGAGCCTCTGGGGCCTGCGCCAGCGGCGCGCGCATCTTTACCGGCGCCTCGGATTCGGCGAGCTCTATCTGCCCGACGCCGGCGACTTCATCGGCTACTGGCGCCTGCGCGACTGGCTGCGCCTGCTGAGCTTCGAGGTCGAGTCGGGGTCCTTCGGCTGCTACCGTCCGGCGATGCGCAGCGAGAAATGGCTCTCGCGCTTCGACTGGATGGACCGCGCGGGCGAGCGCTGGTGGCCGATCTTCGGCGCGGCGTACTTCATCGTCGCCGTCAAGCGCGTGCGCGGCGCCCGCATGATCGGCGCCGCCTGGAAAACTTCGAAGGCCATCGCGACGGCGCCCGTCCCGCTGGCCAACCGGCGGCTTCGCCGCGACGACAACCGAGCCCGTTTCGATTCATGAATCCCGTGGTGATCTACACCGATGGCGCCTGCAAGGGCAACCCCGGCCCCGGCGGATGGGGCGTGCTGATGCAGTCCGGCGCGACGACCAAGGAGCTGTACGGCGGCGAGCGCGGCACCACCAACAACCGCATGGAGATGCTCGCCGTCATCCGCGCGCTGCAGGCGCTCAAGCGGCCGTGCGCGGTGACTTTGTACCTGGACAGCCAGTACGTGCTCAAAGGCGTCACCGAGTGGATGCCCGGCTGGAAAGCCAAGGGCTGGCGCACCGCGAGCAAGCAGCCCGTGAAAAACGTGGAACTCTGGCAGGAGCTGGACGAATTGCTGCGCACGGGGGGGCACAAGATCGACTGGCGCTGGGTGCGGGGTCACAACGGCGACCCCGGCAACGAGCGGGCCGACGCGCTGGCCAACCTCGGCGTCGAGGTGGCACTGGGCCAACGCTGAGCCTGCGTCCGTCCTCCGCGTGAATCGGTAAAAAGGATGTAAATCGACTTTCCGGTGCTACATTGCTTGTTTGCCTTGCGTTACAAAATGACGCCGGCGCCGCCAGATCACTTTTGACGGACACAAGCATTCCATGGCTTCGAAGGTTCTCTACACCGTAGTCGCCGTAGCGGGTATCGCTGCGGCCTCGGGTGCCGCGTGGTGGTACCAGAACAAACCGGCCCGGCCCGCGGGCGAGGCAGCGGCGGCGCCTCTGGCGCCCACCGGCGGCGGCGGCGCGGGCATCGCGGGCGGTGGCGGGGGCGGGGCCGCGCAGGGCGCACGCGGCGGCGCGAGCGGGCCGGCCGGCGGACGCGCGCCGGCCGTCGAGGTCGCCCGTGTCGAGACGATCAAGCTCACGGATGATGTGCAGGCCGTCGGCAGCCTCAAGTCGCGCCAGGGCGTCGTGCTGCGGCCCGAGGTCAGCGGGCGCGTCGTTCAGCTCAATTTTCGCGACGGCGAGCGCGTGCGGCGCGGCCAGTTGCTGGTGCAGCTCGACGACCAGTTGCCCCAGGCGCAGCTGCAGCAGGCGGAGGCCGAGCTGTCCATTGCACGGGCCAACCACAAGCGCAACCAGGAACTGGTCGCGCAGAACTTCATCAGCGCCCAGCGCGTCGACGAGAGCTCGGCGAACATGCAGGTGGCCGAGGCCAAGCTCGCGCTTGCCCGCGCGACCGTGCAGCGCCTGCGCATCCTCGCGCCCTTCGACGGCATCGCCGGCATCCGCAGCGTCAATGTCGGCGACTACCTCAAGGACGGCGCGGACGTCGTCAACGTCGAGGACATGGATGCGATCCTGGTCGACTTCCGCCTGCCCGAGCGCTTCCAGACCAAGGTGCGGCGCGGCCAGGTCGCGCTGATCGACGTCGATGCCTTGCCCGGCCGCCGCTTCTCCGCGCAGGTGCTCGCCGTCGACCCGCTGGTCGACGCCAACGGCCGCTCGATCGGCGTGCGCGGCTGCATCGACAACCGCCAGCTCGCGTTGCGCCCCGGCATGTTCGCTCGCGTGACCGCCGTCTTCGGCGAGCGCGACGACGCGAAGCTCATCCCCGAGGAGGCCATCGTTCCGCAGGGCGGCCGCATGTACGTCTACAAGCTGTCCGAAGCCGCGAACCAGAACATGCGCACGGCGCAGCGCGTCGAGGTCACGACCGGGGTACGGCAGCCGGGCCGCGTCGAGATCACGCAGGGCCTCAATGCCGGGGACCTCGTCGTGACCGCGGGCCAGCAGCGCATCCAGCGCGACGGCATGGCCGTGCGCGTGCTCGAGATCGGCAACGGCGCGCCGATGGCGCCGACCTCCAACAGCGCCGCGAACCCGCGCGCCGGCGCCGGCGCGGTGATCGTGAAGGCCGATGGCCGCGGCAATCCCTGCGCCGCGATGGTCGCGAGCTCCTCCGGGCTGCCGGAATCGAGCCGGCCGCGCGCGAAGCCCGCCGCCGCGCCTGCGCCTGCCGCCGTGCCGCCGCAGCGCAAACCCGTTTCGCCCGCCGCCGGCGCCTGACACACCCGCCCCCTCCAGAGGGACCGCCATGCAACTGCCCGAGATTGCCATTCGCCGGCCGGTGTTCGCCACCGTGCTGTCGCTCCTGGTCCTGCTGATCGGCGCCGTGAGCTTCACGCGCCTGCAGGTGCGGGAGTATCCGAAGATCGACGAACCCGTCGTCACCGTCAGCGTGCGCTACCCCGGCGCGTCGGCCGAGGTGATCGAGTCGCAGGTGACGAAGCCGCTGGAGGATTCCATCGCGGGCATCGACGCGGTCGACGTCATCACCTCCATCAGCCGCGCCGAGCAGAGCCAGATCTCGGTGCGCTTCCGTCTCGAGAAGGACGCCGACGCCGCCGCCGCCGAGGTGCGCGACCGGACCTCGCGCGTGCGCAACCGCCTGCCGCAGGCGATCGAGGAGCCGGTGATCGCGAAGGTGGAGGCCGATGCCTTCCCCGTCATCTTCCTCGCGTTCACGAGCGACACGCTCAAGCCGCTGCAGATCAACGACATGATCAACCGCATCGCCAAGCCGCGGCTGCAGACCGTGACCGGCGTGGCGGACGTGCGGATCTTCGGCGAGCGCAAGTACGCGATGCGCGTGTGGCTCGACCCCGACAAGCTCGCCGGCTACAAGCTCACGCCGCTCGACGTCGAGGACGCCGTGCGGCGCAGCAACCTCGAGCTGCCGGCGGGCCGCATCGAGTCGCAGCAGCGCGAGTTCAGCGTGACCTCGCAGACCAACCTGCTGCGGCCCTCGGAGTTCGCCGAGGTCGTGATCAAGAACGTCAACGGCTTTCCGGTGAAGGTGCGCGACGTCGCGCGGGTCGAGGAGGGCGCGGCCGACGAGCGCAGCGCGGTGCGCCTCAATGGTCGTCCGGCCCTGTCCGTGGGCGTGATCCGCCAGGCCACGGCCAATCCGCTGACGCTCTCCCGAGGCGTGCGGGACATGATCCCGAAGCTCAAGCAGGACCTGCCGCCTGACGTGAACATCGACATCGCCAACGACAACTCGCTGTTCATCGACCGCTCGGTGAAGAACGTCTACCGCACGATCGCCGAAGCCATCATCCTGGTGGCGCTGGTGATCTTCGTGTTCCTGCGCACGGTGCGCGCGTCGGTCATCCCCATCGTCACGATTCCGGTGTCGCTCATCGGCACCTTCGGCATGATGGCGCTCTTCGGCTTCACCATCAACACGCTCACGCTGCTGGCGCTCGTGCTCGCCATCGGCCTGGTGGTGGATGACGCCATCGTGATGCTGGAGAACATCTTCCGGCACATCGAGGAGGGGCTGGACCCGTTCTCGGCCTCGATCAAGGGCGCGCGCGAGATCGGCTTCGCGATCATCACGATGACGCTGACGCTCGTAGCCGTGTACGCGCCGCTCGCATTCACGCCGGGTCGCACCGGGCGGCTGTTCATCGAATTCGCGCTCGCGCTGGCGGGCTCGGTGCTGGTGTCCGGCTTCGTCGCGCTCACGCTCACGCCCATGATGTGCTCCAAGCTGCTGAAGCACAATCCGAAGCCCTCGTGGTTCGACCGCTTCATGGAGCGCATCCTGGTGGCCGTGACCAGCGGCTACGAGCGGCTGCTGCGCTGGATCGTCACGGCGCGCTGGGGCGGCCCGCGCGCAGCCGGCGCACCGCGCTCGTTCAAGGGCATGCTGGTGCAGGCGCGCTGGATCGTGATCGCGGGCATGCTCGTGGTCGTCGGGCTGATCGCCACCGTGTGGCCGTCGATGAAGGCCGAGCTGTCACCGCTCGAAGACCGCGGCGTGATCCTGGCCAGCATCAATGCGCCGGACGGCGCCACGCTCGACTACACCAACCGCTACGCGAGCACGCTGGAGCGGATGGGCCAGGGGTACAAGGAGCTCGACCGCATCTTCGCCAACATCGGCAACCCGACGGTGTCGCAGGGCAGCGTCGTGTACCGCGCGATCGACTGGGAGCTGCGCCAGAAGACCACGCTCGAGATGGCGCGCGAGATGACGCCCCGGCTCAACAGCCTCGCGGGCATCAATGCGTTCATCGTCACGCCGCCTTCGCTCGGGCAGGGCTTTCGCGACCGTCCGCTCAACTTCGTGATCCAGACGTCCGACAGCTACGAGAACCTCAACCGCACCGTGCGGCAGATGCTCGACGAGATCGCGAAGAATCCCGGCATCCAGGGCGTGGACGTCGACCTGCGCCTCAACAAGCCCGAACTGCGCATCCAGGTCGATCGCGTGAAGGCCGCCGACATGGGGGTGAGCGTCGAGGTGGTGGCGCGCGCGCTCGAGACCACGCTGGGCGGCCGGCAGGTCACGCGCTACAAGAAGGACGCCGAGCAGTACGACGTGATCATCCAGAACCGCGCGAGCGGCCGGACCACGCCCGAGGACATCGACAGCATCTACGTGCGCGGGCGCAACGAAACCATGATCCCGCTGTCGGCGCTGGTGAAGGTGAGCGAGAGCGTGAGCCCGCGCGAGCTGAACCACTTCGGCCAGCGCCGCTCGGCCACGATCACCGGCAACATCGCGCCGGACTATTCGCTCGGCCAGGCGCTGATCTTCATGAACCAGACCGCGGCCAAGGTGCTGAAGGCCGGCTACACGACGGACCTCAACGGCACGTCGCGCGAGTTCCGCAACTCGCAGGGCGCGCTGGCCATCGTGTTCGTGCTGGCGCTCGTGTTCATTTTCCTGGTGCTGGCCGCGCAGTTCGAAAGCTTCGTCGATCCGCTGGTCATCATGCTGTCCGTGCCGCTGTCGATGATCGGCGCGCTGCTCGCGCTCAAGTGGACCGGCGGGTCCTTGAACGTGTATTCGCAGATTGGTCTCATCACGCTGGTGGGTCTGATCACGAAGCACGGGATCCTGATCGTGGAGTTCGCGAACCAGCTGCGCGAGCAGGGTCTCGAGATGGTCGATGCGCTGGTCAAGGCCGCGTCGCAGCGCCTGCGCCCGATCATGATGACGACCGGCGCGATGGTGCTGGGCGCTGTACCGCTCGCGTTCGCTTCGGGCGCCGGCGCCGAGAGCCGCCAGCAGATCGGCTGGGTGATCGTGGGCGGCATGTCGCTGGGCACGCTGCTCACGATCTTCGTGGTGCCGACGATGTACACGCTCTTCGCGCGCCGCGAGGTGCCCGGCGCCAACAAGGCCGAGGCCCAGGACGAGCCTCACGCGCACCACGACCACCCGCCGCTGGTGGCGAAGTAATCCGCGCCTTTGCGGGGGGTGACGGCCGTCGGATGTCGGTCTCCCCGCACAAGGCGGCTGGCCCGTGGCCGACCCTCCGTGACGCATCGCCGTGCGACGCTGCGTGGATCGCACAACACGGAGTACGCATGAGCCACGACAACAACACCGACTCTCACGAAAAGCTCTGGGAGCTCATCAAGGACACCAAGTTCGGCATGCTCGCGCATCGCCACGCGGACGGCCGGCTGCATTCGCATCCGCTGACCACGCAGAACAAGACGCTCGCGGCCGACGGCATCCTCTATTTCTTCGTGTCCCGCAAGACCGAAATGGGCCAGCGCCTGCGCCAGGACGGCAACGTCAACATTTCCTATGCGCACCTCGACAAGGACAGCTGGGTTTCGGTGTCCGGCACGGCGACCATCAGCGAGGACATGGCGAAGAAGAAGGAGCTCTTCAACCCCATCGCCAAGGCCTGGTTCCCGGGCGGCGTCGAAGACCCCGACCTCGAACTGCTCGAAGTCCGCATCCACGATGCCGAGTACTGGGACGTGAAGCAGAGCAAGCTGCGCCAGCTCTTCACCATGGCCAAGGCCGCCGTCACCGGCAAGCCGCCGCACGACCTGGGCGAGCACAAGGAGCTTCATCTCAACTGAACGCACGGCGCGTTCACTACTCGCGCTTGACCTGCGGGCGTCTGGTGGTGTGCAATGCACCGCCATGCCCACGGTCGAATTCGCCCCCGCGCTGACGCGGCACGTTGCGTGCCCGCCTCAGCGCGTGGACGCTTCCACGCTGCGCGCGGCGCTCGATGCGGCCTTCGCTGCCGCGCCGGCGCTGCGCCACTACGTTCTCGACGAGCAGGGCGCCGTGCGCAAGCACGTGGCGGTGTTCGTCAATGCGCGAATGATCGCGGACCGTGCCCGGCTGGAGCTTGCGCTGGCGCCGGACGACAAGGTCATGGTGATCCAGGCGCTCACAGGAGGGTGATGCATGTACACGTTGTGGGTCGGCACTCGCAAGGGGCTGTTCGTCGTGCGCCGCACGGAGGCCGGCTGGGTGCTGGGCAAGCCGGCGTTCCCGGGCGAGCCGGTCACGCAGTTCGCGGTCGACGCCTCCACCGGGGCCTGGTTTGCCGCCTTGCGGCTCGGCCACTTCGGCGTGAAGGTGTGGAAGAGTGCCGATGGCGGCGCCAGCTGGCAGGAGACCGCGGCACCCGCTTTCCCGCCCAAGCCGACTGAGGGCGAGTGGAGCGACGACACGACGCCGTGGACCGTCGACCTCATCTGGGGCCTGGAGGCCTCGGGCGGCACGCTGTGGGCCGGCTGCCTGCCGGCCGGCCTGTTCCGCTCGGGCGACGGCGGCGCGAGCTGGCAGCTCATGGAAAGCCTGTGGCTGCGGCCCGAGCGCAAGGAATGGTTGGGCGGCGGCTACGACCACGCGGGCATCCACTCCATCGTCGTCGATCCGCGCGATGCGCGCCACGTGACCGTTGCCGTATCCTGCGGCGGCATCTGGCAAACGCGCGACGATGGCGAGACCTGGGCCAACACGTCTTCGGGCATGGTCGCGGAGTTCATGCCGCCCGAGCGGCGCGAGGATCCGAACATCCAGGACGTGCATCGGCTCGACGCCTGCGCTGCGCAGCCCGACGTGCTGTGGACGCAGAACCATGGCGGCATGTATCGCTCGGTCGATGGCGGCATGAGGTGGAGCCCGCTGCCGCGTCCCGCGCCAAGCGATTTCGGCTTCCCGGTGGCCGCCCATCCCACGGACCCGGAGCGCGCGTGGTTCGCGCCCGCGCACTCCGACGCGCAGCGCATGCCCGTGGACGGCCGGATGGTGGTCAACGAGACGCGCGACGGCGGCCAGACCTTCGCGATGCGGGGCGATGGCCTGCCGCAGCAGGATGCGTATCACCTCGTGTACCGGCATGCGCTCGCGGTGTCGCCCGATGGTCGCGTGCTGGCGATGGGTTCGACGACCGGCGGCCTGTGGGTGAGCGAGGACGAAGGCGCGAGCTGGAAGTGCCTCTCGCGCGACCTCCCGCCGATCGCGGCCCTGCGGCTGGGTTAGAGGGCGCGGGGTCGGACGCCGGCGCGCCTAGAGCGGGCCTTCGAACATCATCACGTCCACCGCGTCGCCGGGGGCGACGTTGCCCTGCGCGTGATGCAGGACGATCAGGCCGTTGGCCTGCACCATCGAGCTGAGGACGCCGGAGCCTTGGTTGCCGGTGGTGCGCACGCGCAGCGAGCCGTCGGCCTCGCGCGTGACGATGCCGCGCTGGTACTCCGTGCGGCCGGGCTTCTTGCGCATCGCTTCGCCGCTGAGCGCCCGAAGGTACGGCGTCGCCGTGACGCGCGCGCCCATCATCTTCAGCAGGGCGGGGCGCACGAACGCGAGGAAGGTCACCATGACGGCGACCGGATTGCCGGGCAGGCCGAACAGGACCGACTCGCCGATGCGGCCCACCGCCATCGGCCGCCCCGGCCGCATCGCGATGCGCCAGAACGCGACGTCGCCCAGCTTCTTCATCATCGCCTTGGTGTAGTCGGCTTCGCCCACGCTCACGCCGCCGCTGGTGATGATGGCATCGGCCTTGCGCGCGGCCTCGGCGAACGCGGCTTCGAGCAGCGCGGGCTCGTCGCGCACGACGCCCATGTCGACGACCTCGCAGCCGAGCCGCGTCAGCATCGCATGCACCGTGTAGCGGTTGCTGTCGTATACCGCGCCCTCGCGCGGCGGTTCGCCGAGCGAGAGGATTTCGTCGCCGGTGGAGAAGTACGCGACCTTCAGGCGGCGCCTGACTTCGACCTGCGCGAGCCCGAGGCTCGCGACGAGGCCGCAGGCCGCGGGGCCGAGCCGCTCGCCCTGCAGCAAGGCGGGGCGGCCTTCATGCAGATCCTCGCCCTTGTGGCGGCGGTTGTCGCCGGGCTGCACGACGTTCGCGGGAATCGTGATGCGCGTGCCGTCGACCGTGGCGAACTCCTGCGGAATCACCGTGTCGAGCCCGGCCGGCATGATCGCGCCGGTCATGATCTTCACGCACTGGCCTGCGGCGGCGGTTCCCTGCCATGCCTTGCCGGCCAGCGCGGTGCCGACCGCTTCGAGCACGAGCGGCCGGTCCGTGCGCAGCTGCGCGCCGTCGAATGCGTAGCCGTCCATCGCGGAGTTGTCGTGCGGCGGAACGCTGATGGGCGAGACGAGGTCGTTCGCGAGCACGCGGCCCAGCGCTTCGAACACGCCGACCGATTCGGTCTCGCGCACCGGCACGACGAGGTGCGAGAGAAACTCGCCGACCGCGTCCGCACTGAGCGCCTGCGGGTCGTAGCCCTGCAATTGCGCGGCGATCTGCGCGAGCGTCTTCATGGCGTCTGCTCGAGCCGGTGGAGTTCGGCGAGCGTATTGGCGTTGAAGAAGGCGCGCGGGTCGTCGCCCGGCGCGTCGAAGGTGACGATGGCCTGCCTGTGCAGCGCCGTCCACGCGTCGATCTTGCGGCCGCCCTCGTGCGTGAAGCGTACGAGGCTTTCGAGCAGCTCGCGGCGCAGCAGGCAGAACACCGGCTGCGTGCGCACCTGCCCGTCTTCCTCGCGCGCGGCGGCCATCGCGATGTCGGCGTTCTCGCGCTCCATCGCTTCGGCAAGGCGCGCGACGAGATCGGCGGGGAAGAGCGGCGTGTCGCAGGGCACCGTGACGAGGTAAGGCGTCTCGCAGTTTTCGAGGCCGGTGAGGAAGCCTGCCAGGGGACCCGCATAGTCGGCCAGTGCATCGGGCCACACGGGCGCGCCGAACGACTCGTAGGCGCCGAGGTTGCGGTTGGCGTTGATCATGACCTGCCCCACCTGCTCGCCCAGGCGCACGAGCGCCTGAACCGCGAGCGGCATGCCGCGGAAGTTCTGCAGCCCCTTGTCGACGCCGCCCATGCGGCTGCCGCGTCCGCCGGCGAGGATCACGCCGGTGATGTCGTGCTTGTCCATCACCCTCCGATGTAACTCATTTCGACGCGACGTGCGCCGTTCGAAGCATCCGCGGGCAGGGTGCTTCGCAGCTCCGAATAGCGGTCGTCGCGGTGTTGCCAGATGTGCGCGATGGCGGAGGCGATGTCGTCGTCGCTCGCGCCGCCGCGCAGGAGTGCGCGCAGGTCGTGGCCGTTGCTCGCGAAGAGGCACAGGTAGAGCTTGCCTTCGGTCGACAGCCGCGCGCGGTTGCAGTCCCCGCAGAACGCCTGCGTGACGCTGGAGATGAAGCCGACTTCGCCGCCGCCATCGGCGTAGGCCCAGCGCTCGGCCGTCTCGCCGGCGGCCGTGGCGTCCAGGGGAACGAGCGGCAGTTCTGCGGCGATCAGCTTGCGCACGTCGGCCGAGGGCAGGACTTCGTCCATGCGCCAGCCGTTGCTGGAGCCGACGTCCATGTATTCGATGAAGCGCAGCACGATGCCGGTGCCCCTGAAGTGGCGCGCCATCGGCAGGATCTCGTGCTCGTTGGTGCCGCGCTTGACGACCATGTTGACCTTGATCGGCCCGAGCCCCGCCGCGCGCGCGGCTTCGATGCCGGCCAGTACCTCGGCGACGGGGAAGTCGACGTCGTTCATGCGGCGGAACACGGCATCGTCCAGCCCGTCGAGGCTCACCGTCACGCGCTGCAGCCCCGCCGCCTTCAGCGACTTCGCCTTGCGCGCGAGCAGCGAGCCGTTGGTGGTGAGCGTGATGTCGAGCGGCTCGCCGTCGGTGGTGCGCAGCGCCGCGAGCTGTTCGATCAGCACCTCGACGCTCTTGCGCAGCAGCGGCTCGCCGCCGGTGAGACGGATCTTCTTCACGCCGTGCGCGACGAACTGCGTGGCGAGCCGGGCGATTTCCTCGAAGCTCAGCAGCGAGGCATGCGGCAAGTACTTGTAATCCTTGTCGAACACTTCCTTGGGCATGCAGTAGCTGCAGCGGAAGTTGCACCGGTCGGTGACGCTGATGCGCAGGTCGCGCAGCGGCCGCCCGAGCGCATCGCCCAGCAGCCCCGTTGCCGCGATCGGCGTGGCCGGCACGCTCGCGGCGAGCGCGGCGAGACGCTGGTCGACGAGAGGGATGATGCGCTCGGCCATGCGTCGATTATCGGCTTCAGACGCAGCGCGCCCCGTCCACCTCGTTGCAATCCCCCGTGATGATGGCGGCTTCGTCGCTCGCGAGATAGAGCGCGGCTTTCGCCACGTCGAGCGACGTGGAAAAGCGGCCGAGCGGGATCGACGCGCGGAACTTCGCGCGTGCCTGCTCGTCGACCGGGCCGCCCGCGAACTCTGCGGACAGGCCCGTGTCCGGGTTGAACACCGGGTTGATGCAGTTCACGCGGATGTTCTCGGGGCCGAACTCCGCCGCGAGCGACTTGCTCGTGGTGATGACCGCGCCCTTCGAGCCGTTGTACCAGGTGAGTCCCGGGCGAGGGCGGATGCCGGCGGTCGACGCGATGTTGATGAAGACGCCGCCCTTGTTGGCGCGGAACGCGGGCACCGCGTGGACGGTCGCGAGGTAGATGCTCTTCATGTTGATCGCGTAGACACGGTCGAACTCCTCCTCGCTCACCTCCAGCGCCGGGCGGTTGCGGTGCGTCCAGCCGGCGTTGTTGACCATGACGTCGAGGCGGCCGTGGCGCTGCACGGCGGCGTCCACCAGCGCCTTGACCTCGGCGGACTTCGTGACGTCGGCGGCGAAGAACGAGGCACGGCCTCCGCCGGAGCGGATGTCCGCCGCGACCTTTTCGCCGCGCGCCGCGTCGATGTCGTTGACGATGACCTGCGCGCCTTCGTCGGCCAGGCGCCGCGCGATCCCTTCGCCGATGCCGCCGGCCGAGCCCGTGACGATGACCGATTTGTCCTTCACCCGCATCGCATCTCCTTCGTGTCCGCTGTCGTTTGCTGTTGGTAACCGCGCACGCGCGCGTGAGAAAAAATTCGTCTTCGACATTGTTGCGTATTCCGCGGGCCGCGCCCGGGGGTTTTGCCCGGGGGCGAAGGAAGATGTCGTGCCCGTCATCCGCTCCCCCGCACAGTCGCCCGTGAAAGTCGCCAGCCGCTTCATCATCCGTTTACTTTTCGCCGCGCTGTTCACTGTGTCGATCGTCGCGGCGATCGTGCCGGCGCATGCGGAGGAAGAGTCGTCGCGTCACCTCGCGCCGGGCTTCACGGCGCGGCCCGCGCAGTCCCGCCTGCTCATCCTGCCGCCCGAAATGGAGCTCTTTTCCATCAGCGCGGGCGGCATCGAGGAGCCGCGCGCGGACTGGACCGAGGCCGCGCAGAAGCACTTCCGCGCCGCGCTCGATGCGCGGCGCCAGGAGCTCGGCGCGAACATCGTCGACATCGACGAGCGCCAGCTCGACGACTTCGGCCAGGTGCTCGCCCTGCACCGCAACGTGGCGGAGTCGGTCTTCTACCACCACACCGGTTTCGGCCCGAAGCTGCCGACGAAGGACGGCAAGCTGCTCTGGACGCTGGGCCGCGACGCCGTGCGGCCGCTGAAGGAGCGCACCGGCGCGGACTATGCACTCTTCACCTGGATCCGCGATTCGTACGCGAGCAACGAACGCAAGGCGACCATCGTGGCGATGGCGCTGCTCGGCTCGATCATGCTGGGCGGCGAGCAGGTCGGCTACGCCTCGCTGGTCGATCTGAACGACGGCCGCGTGGTGTGGTTCAACGACTTGCGCCGCCTGTCGGGCGACCTGCGCGAGGCCGAACCCGCGACGGAGACGGTCAAGGCCCTGCTCGAGAAATTCCCACCCCTGAAATGACTGTCCCGCAAGCTCCCGAACGACATTCGCGCCGCGGCTTCCTGCGCGCGACCTGCCAGCACTGCGTCGGCATCGCATCGATGCTCGGCCTGCCCGCGCTCGCGCAGGACATCGCGGGCAGCGACAAGGCGGGCCTGCCGCCGCGCTTCGCGCGTCCGACGACGGACACCGACGAGGGCGGCCTGTGGAGCCTGATGGACCGCGAGGAGTCGCGCTTGCGCCGCAGCCCGCTCGCGATCCGGGACAAGTCGCTCACGCGCTACCTCGGCGACCTGACCTGCCGCCTCGCCGACGGCCATTGCCCGGACATCCGAATCCACGTCGTGCGCATGCCGATGTTCAACGCGTCGATGGCGCCGAACGGCATGATGATCGTGTGGAGCGGCCTGCTGCTGCGCGTCGAGAACGAGGCCCAGCTCGCCGCGATCGTCGGCCACGAACTCGGCCATTACCTCGAGCGGCATCAGGTCGAGCAGTTGCGCACGGCGAAAGACCGCGCGGTGCTCGCGCAGCTCGTGGGCCTGCTCGGCGGCGTGGCGGGCACGCTCGGACAGATCGGCATCCTCGCGAGCCTGTTCGCGTTCTCGCGCGAGCACGAGGCGCGCGCGGACAAGCTCGGCATGCGGCTGATGCAACAGGCGGGCTACGAAGGCGCGCAGGCCGCGCGCGTCTGGGACAACCTGCTGGGCGAGCTCAAGGTGACGGGCGGCGAGAGCGTGGGTGACCGCAGCGCGATGTTCGCGACCCATCCGCCCGTGGGCAATCGCCGCGACGAGCTGCTCAGGCTCGCGGGCGACAAAGGTGGAAACGTCGGCGCGGCCGACTACCAGCGCACGATCGCGCCGCTTCGCTTCGGCTGGATCCAGGACGAGATCAAGCGCGGGCAGTACGAGGAGAGCCTCGTACTGTTCGACCGCATGCTGGCGCGCGCGTCGCCGTCATCGTCGCAGCCCCAGGATGCCGACGTGCTGTACGCGCGCGGCGAAGTGCTGCGGCTGCGCGACGACAAGGGCGACGACGTGCGCGCGCTCGACGATCTGACGCGCGCCACCGCGATCTTCAAAGCGCCGCCGGATGCCTTCCGCTCGCTGGGCCTGCTGCACAAGTCGCGCTCCGACGTCGCGTCGGCCGTGCCGGCCTTCGAGAAGTACCTGACCCTCGCGCCCGAGGCCGCAGATGCGTCGCTCATCAAGACCTATCTGTCGGAGATGAGGCCGTGAGGCGCCTGCCGGGCCTGTTCCTCGCGCTGCTCGTTGCGCTGCTCCTCGGCGCGTGTACCACGGTGGCGAAGGTCGAGGGCGAGCAGACCGTGCGCGGCAAGCTCACGTTGGACGTTCCGGCCGCCTGGAACCGCATCGACGACCCCTGGAGCTCGGAGCCCTACGACACGTGGACGCAGGAGGGACTGCCGCTCGACCATCTGCGCCTGTGGGGCGGCGTGAAGTCGGGCCAGCCGCTCGTGAGCAAGCCGATGGTGTTCTTCCGGTGGTCCGACGAGAAGGATGCGCGCGTGCCGACCTTCCGTTCGGGCCTGCCGCCGGACAAGCTCGTGACGCTGTTCGAGGAGCTCTACGCACTCTCGGGCACCGTGCGCGTGACGAAGGTGGAGCCGACGGTGTTCGCGGGGCACCGGGGCGTGCGATTCGAGTTCTCGCTCGCGCGGCGCGGCGACGACCTGCTGCTGCGGGGCGTGGCGTGGGTCGCGCCGAACGGCGACGAGCTGTATGCGGCGACCTTCCTCGCGCCGGAGCTGGGGTTTTATTCGCGGCTGTTGCCGATGGCCGAAGCGGTCGTCAAGACCGCGCGAGTCCGATAGCCGCCGTCATCCGTGCTTGATCGCCACCGTCTTCAGCGTGGTGAATCCGTACAGCGCCTCGAATCCCTTCTCGCGTCCATAGCCCGACGACTTCACGCCGCCGAAGGGCAGTTCCACGCCGCCGCCCGCCCCGTAGTTGTTGACGAACACCTGGCCGCTCTTCACGCGCCGCGCCATGCGCAGCTGACGCCCGCCGTCCTGCGTCCAGATGCCCGCCACCAGTCCGAAATGGGTGGCGTTGGCGAGTTCCACCGCATGGTTCTCGTCGCGGAAACTCATGGACGCGAGCACCGGCCCGAAGACCTCTTCCTGTGCGAGACGGTGCGTCACCGGGACGTCGCGCAGCAGCGTCGGCGCCTGGTAGAAGCCGGTCTGCGGCGCGTCGTCGACCACCTGTCCCTGCGCGACCATGGGGATGTTGGCGTGCTGAGCGTCGGAGAGGAAGTCCCACACGCGCTGTTGCTGGCTCTGCCGGATGAGGGGGCCCACGTCGAGGTCCATAGCCGCCGGGCCGACGCGCAGGTTCTCGAACGCGCCGCCGAGCCGGTCGAGCAGCTTCTCGTAGATCGATTCCTCGACCAGCAGGCGCGAGCCGGCGGAACACGTCTGGCCGGCGTTCTGCACGATGGCATTGATGATGACCGGCAGCGCGGCGTCGAGGTCCGCGTCGGCGAAGACGATCTGCGGGCTCTTGCCGCCGAGCTCGAGCGTCACGGGGCAGTGCCGGATCGCGGCCGCCTGCTGGATGAGGGTGCCGACGGTCGGGCTGCCGGTGAAGCTGATGTGATCGATGCCGGGGTGACGTGCGAGCGCATCGCCGACCTCGTGGCCGTAGCCGGTGACGATGTTGATCGCGCCCGCGGGCATGCCGACTTCGGCGGCGAGCTGCGCCACGCGAAGGACCGACAGGCATGCGTCTTCCGATGGCTTCACCACGCACACGTTGCCCGCGGCGAGCGCGCCGCCCACGCTGCGGCCGAAGATCTGCATGGGGTAGTTCCACGGAATGACGTGGCCCGTCACGCCGTGCGGCTCGCGCCAGGTCAGCACGGTGTACCCCTCCTGATAGGGCAGGGTCTCGCCGTGCAGCTTGTCGCAGGCGCCGGCATAGAACTCGAAGTAGCGGGCCAGGGCCAGTGCGTCGGCCTTCGCCTGCTTGGTGGGCTTGCCGCAGTCGCGCTGTTCGATGGCCGCGAGCTCGTCGGCGTGCTCGCCGATCTTCTGCGACAGGCGCATGAGGAGCCGGCCGCGCTCGGCCCCGCTCAGCTTGGACCAGACGCTGTCGAGGCAGCGTCGCGCGGCGCGCACCGCCTTGTCGACGTCTTCGGCATTGCCGCGCTGGATCTCGTCGTAGGCCTTCCCGTCGGACGGGTCGATCACGGGAAGGGTCTTGTCGGAGACCGAGGGGACCGATGCGTTGGCGATGTAGTGGAGCTGCATGGCGCGATTTTGCGCCAATGCGCGAAGTCCCCCGCCATTCCCACGAAGGCGGGAATCCAGTGCGCCCCTATGCGGCCGCACCAACGGGCACGTACTGCCCGCGATTCGCTTCGAGCCATTCGAGCGACGCCGCCGAATCGTGCTGGCCCGGATGGAAGTCCGCGCGGAAGTATTCGCGCCACGGCCGGTACAGGTTGCGGACCATGCCGCGCCTGCCGAAGAGGAACGACGCCGCGCCGCGCCAGGTGCGCCACCGCCACAGGGTGCCGTCGCGCCGAAGGTTCAGCGCGGTCTGGCGCAGCAGTTCGCCGAGGAAAGTCCACGTGATCCGGCGGAACCACACGAGGCGCCATTCCTCGTTGCCGCCGAGGGTGCGATAGAGGTCGAACGCCGTCGTCTTGTGCTCCGCCTCCTCCGCGCTGTGCCAGAGCCACAGCGTCGCGAGCCGCGGATCGTCCGTGCCCAGGAGATCCGGGTTGCGCAGCATGTACTCGGCGAAGATCGCGGTGAAGTGTTCATGCGCCGCGGTTACCGCGAGCGCATGCCGGACATCCGTGCCCGCGAACAATCCGAGCTGCGAGCGTGCCCGCGCGTCCCACTGGTTGTCGAGGCCGAGGCGGGCGAGATGCGCGTTGTAGAGGCCGTGCAGCCGGCGATGCGTCGCCTCCTGGCCGACGAAGCCCTGCACCTCGGCACGAAACCGCTCCTGCTCGGCCGCGGGCAGCGCCTTCAGGCCGTCGCGTACGGCATCGATGAAGAACTGCTCGCCGACCGGGAAGCTCATCGACAGCGCATTGAAGAGCGCGGTGCGAAACGGATCGCCCGCGCACCAGTGACGCGCGATGGGCGCATCCATGTCGACGAGGAGGCGGCGGACGACGAGATCGGTCATGCGAAAGGGGCCGTCGATGCTCGAAGCCCGGTACTTGTGGATACCGCGATCATGCTTTCGATTGCAGGTACAGTCAAGTACCGGCCGTTCGAGCCGTCAGAATCGCGGCATGGTCCAGACAGAACACGAATTGCCTATCCATCAGCACCGCCGGCGGTTGCTGGAGGGCATGGCGCACGCGGTGGCTGCCAAGGGGTACCGGGACACCACCATTGCCGACGTCGTGCGCGAGGCCGCCGTCTCGCGCCGCACGTTCTACGAGCACTTCGACACCAAGTCGGACTGCCTGATCGCCCTGTACGAGGCCGCGAGCCACAACGGACTGAAGGTGCTGCGCGGCGCGATCGACCCGAACCACGAGTGGCAGGCGCAGCTCGAAAGCGCCTTGTCGGCCTACCTGGCGAGCATGGCCGAGAACCCCAAGCTGCTGCGCACGCTCTTCATCGAGATCCTGGGGATGGGCTTCGAGGGGCTGGCCGTGCGGCGTCGCGTGAACGAGGCGTTCGCCGATTTCGTGCTGACCGTGGCGAATCGCGGTCGATCCGCGGGCGACGAGGGAGAGGCCTTGAGCGCCGAGATGGCGATGGCCATCGTCGGCGGCATCAACGAGCTGGTGCTGCAGTACATCGAGGAAGACCGCGTCCCCCGCCTGCAGGAGCTGGTGCGGCCCGCCAGCCAGCTGGTCCGGGCCGTGACGCAGCAGCGCTGAACGCCGCTGCGGCGGACTACCGCGAGGCGGGTGCGACGGGCGCCGCCCCGGTACCCGCGGCGGGCGCCGTGATCGCGGCCGGCGCCGTCTCGGCGCGCACGGGCGCCGGATCGCCCGAATGGAATTTCACCACCAGCGGCACGATCAGCAGCGCCACGATGTTGATGATCTTGATGAGGGGGTTCACCGCCGGGCCGGCCGTGTCCTTGTAGGGGTCGCCCACCGTGTCGCCGGTCACCGCGGCCTTGTGCGCCTCGGAGCCCTTGCCGCCGTGGTTGCCGTCCTCGATGTACTTCTTCGCGTTGTCCCACGCACCGCCGCCGGTACACATGGAGATGGCGACGAACAGGCCGGTGACGATCGTGCCCATCAGCAGGCCGCCGAGCGCGCGCGGACCGAGGGCGAGGCCGACGACGATCGGCACCACGACCGGCAGCAGCGACGGGATCATCATTTCCTTGATCGCGGCCTTGGTCAGCATGTCGACCGCCACGCCGTACTCGGGCTTGGCGGTGCCTTCCATGATGCCCTTGATCTCGCGGAACTGGCGGCGCACTTCGACCACCACCGAGCCGGCCGCACGGCCGACCGCTTCCATCGCCATCGCGCCGAAGAGGTAGGGGATCAGGCCGCCGATGAAGAGGCCCACGATCACCATCGGGTCGGACAGGTCGAAGCTGATCTGCTGGCCGTAGCTCTCGAGCTTGTGCGTGTAGTCGGCGAAGAGCACGAGCGCGGCGAGGCCGGCGGAGCCGATCGCGTAGCCCTTGGTCACGGCCTTGGTCGTGTTGCCCACGGCGTCGAGCGGGTCGGTGATATCGCGCACCGAGGCGGGCAGCTCCGCCATTTCGGCGATGCCGCCGGCGTTGTCGGTGATCGGGCCGTAGGCGTCGAGCGCGACCACGATGCCGGCCATGCTCAGCATCGACGTCGCCGCGATGGCGATGCCGTAGAGACCGGCGAGCTTGTACGAGACCAGGATGGCGACGCACACGAAGATCACGGGCCAGGCCGTGGAGCGCATCGACACGCCGAGGCCGGCGATGATGTTCGTGCCGTGGCCCGTGGTCGAGGCCTGCGCGATGTGGCGCACCGGCGAATACTGAGTGCCGGTATAGAACTCGGTGATCCAGACGAGCACGCCGGTCAGCACGAGGCCGACCACGCACGCGCCGAACAGGCGCATCTGGCTGCCGCTCGCGGCGATCGCGTTGTCGGGGATCAGCCAGGTCGTCACGAAGTAGAACGCGATGAGCGAGAGCACGCCCGCGACTGCCAGGCCCTTGTAGAGCGCGGGCATCACGTTGACCATGCCCGGCTTCGCCTTGACGAAGAAGCAGCCGATGATCGACGCGATGATCGACACCGCGCCGAGGCCCAGCGGATACAGCACCGCGTTGACGGGCGCCGAGGCCACGAGCAGGGCGCCGAGCACCATCGTCGCGATCAGCGTCACGGCATAGGTCTCGAACAGGTCGGCCGCCATGCCGGCGCAGTCGCCGACGTTGTCGCCCACGTTGTCGGCGATCACCGCGGGGTTGCGCGGATCGTCCTCGGGGATGCCCGCTTCGACCTTGCCCACGAGGTCGGCGCCGACGTCGGCGCCCTTCGTGAAGATGCCGCCGCCCAGGCGCGCGAAGATCGAGATGATCGAGGAGCCGAAGGCGAAGCCGATCAGCGGCGTGAGCAGGTTCGCGAGCTTGCGGTCGGGCGTGAAGTTGCCGTTGCCGACCAGGAACCAGTAGAAGCCCGCGACGCCCAGCAGGCCGAGGCCCACGACGAGCATGCCGGTGATGGCGCCGCCGCGGAACGCGACGTCGAGCGCCGGGCCGATGCCGCGCGTGGCCGCCTGCGCGGTGCGCACGTTGGCGCGCACCGAGACGTTCATGCCGATGAAGCCGCAGGCGCCCGAGAGCACCGCGCCGACGACGAAGCCGATGGCCGTCTGCAGGTCGAGGAAGATGCCGATAAGGATGGCCAGCACGACGCCGACGATGGCGATGGTGCGGTACTGCCGCGCGAGGTACGCGGCCGCGCCGGCCTGGATGGCCGCCGCGATTTCCTGCATGCGGGCGTTGCCTGCGTCCTGCGCGAGGATCCAGCCACGCGCCCAGAAGCCGTAAGCCACGGCCGCGAGGCCGCAGACGAGCGCCAGTATGAGCGCCGAGTTGCCAGTCATAGAAAGTTTCTCCTTCAGTTCGCTTTAGGTCGTTGCGGAGAGCACCGCAGCCGGTGCATCCGCTGCGTTGCTTCCTCGGTCCTCCAGCGCGGAGACGATTGGCCAACCGGCGGAATATATCGCCAATACCGTGACGTACCGACGACGGTTCGCGGAAAGCGAAGGACGCTCCAACTAAAATCAGGGTTTATCCTGATCCTCTCGTTTCCTTCGCATCACAGCCACCATGTCCCTCGACCAAGTCACCCCCGGCAAGAACGTTCCCGAAGCCTTCAACGTCATCATCGAGATCCCGATGAACGCCGACCCCGTGAAGTACGAGGTGGACAAGGAAACCGGCGCGATCTTCGTCGACCGCTTCATGAGCACGTCGATGCACTACCCGACCAACTACGGCTACGTGCCCAAGACGATCAGCGGCGACGGCGACCCGGTCGACGTGCTCGTCATCACGCCGGTGCCTTTGATCCCCGGCGTGGTCGTGACCTGCCGACCCATCGGCATCCTGAAGATGCAGGACGAGGCCGGCGACGATGCCAAGGTGCTCGCCGTGCCCACGGACAAGATCCTGTCGATCTACACGCAATGGCAGAAGCCCGAGGACCTGAACCCGATGCGGCTGAAGACCATCTCCCACTTCTTCGAGCACTACAAGGACCTGGAGCAGGGCAAGTGGGTCAAGGTGCTGGGCTGGGAAGGCCCGGAGTCCGCGAAGCAGGAAATCCTGGACGGGATCGCGAACTACGCGAAGCAGCACGGGTAGTCTCGCCGTGATCCCAGCCTTCGCGGGGATGGCGATCAGGCGCGGTGCGGGTCGGGGTACAACAGGCCCTTGACGCCCCACGCGCCGAAGCGGTCGAACGGCTTCCACGCTCCTTCGGCCTGCGCCAGCCGGTCCGCGACCGCCCACCACGCGCTCGGGTTCACGCCGATGCCGATGTGGCTCGCGAACACCTCGACGTTCTCCACCTGCGCATGATCGGGCCGCTGGATGCTGCCTTGCCACGCGACGATGCCGTCGGTGCGCGAATAGATGCTGGTCGTGGGCACGGGCGGCGCGGCGGCGAGCTCGGCATTTTCCTCGTGCTCTCGATGCGCGCTGCGGCCGCTCGCGAATTCGTAGATGCGCCAGGCGTGCGTCGATCTCGGATGCGCGGCGAACGGCGTGCCGAGCGTGATGACGCCGCGCACCCACTCGGGATGCAGCTTGGCGAGTTCGCGCGCATACACGCCGCCCAGGCTCCAGCCGATCAGGCTGACCTTGCCGCCGCTTGCGTCGGCGGCGCGTTCGATCTGCGCCCGCGCGGCATCGATGACGCCCTCGCGCGGGCCGAGGTTGAAGCCCTGGTCCCATCCCTGCACGGCATAGCCGAGCGAGGCGAGATAGCGTCGCAGCGGCGCCGTGGACGCATCGTTGGCCGAGAGTCCGGGGAAAACAACGACGGCGTGCCCGTCACCCGCGGGTGCGCGCCGCAGCGCAGGCCACGCGGGCAGCACCGCCCCGAACTCCCACGGCGCGCGCAGCTCGAGCGCGAGGAGCGCGAGGCTGGGGGGCGGCAGGTGCGCGCCCGGATTCTTCTCTGTTGCCATCGCCATGCCGAATGCTCATTGCATCTTGTGCGCCAGAAGCTATCAGCTTTGCCCTGCGCATTGGCGCGAGTTGGCCCTCGTTTAGAGGTGGCGCACTACGCGCTCGACTCCGTGCGCGACTTTTCCAGGACCTCAGCCCGGGCTTGAGCGGGCCGGAGGCGGCGAAGCGGAAGGATCCCGGAACGGGTTGCGCTCCGCAAGGTGGTCGAGATAGTTCTCGATCCCCTGTCCCTCGCGTTCGAGAAAGCGCTCCACAGCATCGGCGAAGGCGGGGTGCGCCAGCCAGTGGGCGCTGGTCGTCTTCACCGGCATCAGCGCCCGCGCCATCTTGTGCTCGCCCTGAGCGCCGCCTTCGAAGCGGGTGAAACCGTTCTCGATGCACCACTGCAGCGGCTGGTAGTAACAGGCCTCGAAGTGCAGGCAGTCCACGCGCTTCAGCGCGCCCCAGTAGCGGCCGTAGGCGACGCTGTCGCCGAGGGCGATGAGGCTGGAGGCGATGGGCTCGCCGCCATGTTCCGCCACGAAGAGCAGCCACGACGACGGCAGCTCGCTCGCCATCCGGCGGAAGAAATCGCGCTCCAGGTAGGGCGCGTTGCCGTGCTCGCGATACGTGCGGTCGTAGCAGCGGTAGAAGAAATCCCAATCCGCGGCCGCGATGTCGACGCCCCGCGACCAGCGAAAAGTCACGCCCGCGTCCGCCACCTTGCGGCGCTCCTGCCGGATCTTCTTGCGCTTCTCCTGCGCGAGGCTGGCCAGGAATTCGTCGAACCTGCGCCAGCCCGCCGTGTTGGTCCAGTGGAACTGCACCGTGTGGCGCAACATCAGGCCGGCCTCCGAGCACGCCTGCACGTCGGCGTCGTTCGCGAAGAGCAGATGGAGCGAAGAGAGCTTCTCGTCCCGGCACAGCGCCACGAGCGCGCGCACGAGCGCGGCGCGCGCCGCGTCGTCGCGCGCCAGCAGGCGCGGCCCCGGCACGGGCGTGAACGGCACGGCCACGAGCGCCTTGGGGTAGTACTCGAGCCCGTGCTGCGCATAGGCGTTGGCCCAAGCCCAGTCGAACACGTATTCGCCGTACGAATGGCCCTTGAGGTACAGCGGGCACGCGGCGTGCAATTCGTCGCCGCGCCAGAGCGTGAGAAAGCGCGGCGTCCATCCGGTCGCGGGCGTCGCGCTGCCGCTGCCGTGCAGCGCCGCGAGGTATTCGTGGCGCATGAATGGCGACGCCTCCGCAGGCAGCAGCGCGTTCCAGTCGTTCGCCGTCACCGACCCAGGCGAGTCCATAACCCGGGTGACATAATCGTTCGAGACCTTCTTCACTCCAACAATGTCTCTCAAAATCTGCGTTGCCCAGCTCAACCTTCTCGTGGGCGACACCACAGGCAATGCGCAAAAAATCGTCGACGCGTCCCGTGCAGCTTACGCGCAGGGCGCCCGGCTCGTGGTCACGCCCGAGCTGTCGATCTGCGGTTATCCGGCCGAAGACCTGTGGCTGCGCCCCGCATTCACCGCCGCCTGCGATGATGCCGTGAAATGGACGGCGGCCCAGCTCGCCGACCTGAAAGGCCTGCACGTCGTGGTGGGTCATCCGCACGGCACGTCGATCAAGAGCAAGTCCGTGCAGGTGCAGCGGCGCTTCAACGCGGCCAGTGTGATCGCCGAGGGTCGCGTGCTGGAGACCTACGCGAAACGCGAGCTGCCGAACTACCAGGTCTTCGACGAGTACCGCTATTTCACGCGGGGGCAGGGCACCTGCGTGTTCCAGTGCGAAGGCGTCAACGTCGGCCTGCTCATCTGCGAGGATGCCTGGTTCGACGAGCCCGCGCAGCTCGCGCATGCGGCGGGCGCCGAACTGCTGGTCGTGCCCAACGCATCGCCCTTCCACGTCGGCAAGGACAACGAGCGCATCGGGCAGATGGCCGAGCGCGCCAAGGCCGTCGGCCTGCCGCTCGTGTACGCGCACCTCGTGGGCGGGCAGGACGAGGTGGTGTTCGACGGCGCGTCCTTCGCGGTCAATGCGGATGGCGGTTTGGCCGCGCGGGCGCCCGGGTTCCGCGAAGACCTGTTTTTCGTCGACGTGGCGCGCACGGTGTCCGCGCAAGCGGGTGCGTCCGGCGCACCGGCCGCCTCGGGCGTTCGTGTCTCCGGCCCGCTCGCGCAGGATCTCGGCCGCGAGGCCGACCTGTGGGATGCGCTCGTGCTCGGCGTGCGCGACTACGTTGGCAAGAACGGCTTCCCCGGCGTACTGCTGGGCCTGTCCGGCGGCATCGATTCCGCGCTGGTGCTCGCCATCGCGGTGGACGCGCTCGGCGCGGACAAGTGCCGCGCGGTGATGATGCCTTCGCCGTACACGGCCGACATCTCCTGGATCGACGCGCGCGACATGAGCGTGCGACTGGGCGTGCGCTACGACGAAATCGGCATCACGCCCATGTTCGAGTCCTTCAAAGGGGCGCTCGCGAAGGAGTTCGCGGGCCTGCCGGAGGACACGACCGAAGAGAACATCCAGGCGCGCATCCGCGGCGTGATCCTCATGGCGCTGTCCAACAAGTTCGGCAGCATCGTGCTCACCACCGGCAACAAGAGCGAAATGGCCACCGGCTACTGCACGCTGTACGGCGACATGGCGGGCGGCTTCGCGGTCATCAAGGACCTGCTGAAGACGACGGTGTTCAAGCTCGCGCGCTGGCGCAACGAGAACGACCCTTACGGCACGGGCAAGAGCCCGATCCCGGAGCGCATCATCACGCGGCCGCCGAGCGCGGAACTGCGCGAGGGCCAGGTCGACCAGGACAGCCTGCCGCCGTACGAGATCCTCGACGACATCCTGTCGCGCTACATGGAGTTCGACCAGGGCGTGGAGGAGATCGTGGCCGCGGGCTTCGAGCGCGCGACGGTGGAGCGCGTCGCGCGCCTGATCCGCATCAACGAATACAAGCGACGCCAGGCGCCGGTGGGCATCCGCGTCACGCACCGGAGCTTCGGCAAGGACTGGCGGTATCCGATCACTGGTAAATTCAGGGCCTAGGAGACAGACCCAGCCATGAAACAGATCACCGCCATCGTCAAACCCTTCAAGCTCGAGGAAGTGCGCGAGGCGCTGGCCGAGTGCGGCGTGACCGGCCTCACCGTGACCGAGGTCAAGGGCTTCGGCCGCCAGAAGGGCCACACCGAGCTCTATCGCGGCGCGGAATACGTGGTCGACTTCCTGCCGAAGGTGAAGGTCGAGGTGGTCGTGAAGGACGACGACGTCGACCGCTGCGTCGACGCCATCGTGCGCGCCGCGCGCACCGGCAAGATCGGCGACGGCAAGATTTTCGTGACTTCGGTGGAGCGCGTCGTGCGCATCCGCACGGGGGAGATGGACGAGAGCGCGGTGTAGGCGACCGCGATCCGCGCCTCGCCGGATCAGATTTTCGACGTTTCCATTCGCTGCGGCGCATCGCCGGCATCCGTCACCAGCTTCTCGAGCAGCGAAGGCGCATCGGCGCCGATGGTGATCAAACCCATCTGCCACTCGCTCATGAAGCCATGGGATACGCTCTTGCGCAGGAACGCCAGCATTGCGGCGTAGTAGCCGCCCGTGTCCAGAAGTCCGATCGGCTTCGCGTGATACCCAAGCTGCCGCCACGTCCACGCCTCGAAGAATTCCTCGAAGGTGCCGATGCCGCCGGGCAGCGCCAGGAAAGCGTCCGCGCGCTCGGCCATCAGGCTCTTGCGCTGGTGCATGTTCTCGACGACGTGCAGCTCGGTGCAATCGCGTTTGGCGAATTCGCGTTCGACCAGCGCAGCGGGGATGACACCGACCACACGGCCGCCCGCGGCGAGCGTCGCGTCGGCAAGGAGGCCCATCAGGCCGTTGTTGCCGCCGCCGTAGACGAGCTGGCCATCGTGTTCGCCGATCCAGCGGCCCACCTCGGTCGCCACCGCCTCGAAGACAGGCGAGTTGCCGGGGCGCGAGCCGCAGTAGACGCAAAGGGAAAAGGCCGGGGTCATGAGGAAGATGCAGGGCGTGGCGCGTCGACGAGCCGCGTGCCCGCCATCGCATCGTGCCAGAACTGCCGCTGCGGATGGAAACGGCTCAGCGTCGCCCAGACCGCGACCCAGCCGAAGAAGAGGATTCCGGCCTCGTGCAGCGTGAACTTCGGCATGGCCTGAAGCACCGCGATGACCGGCGCGAACCAGAGCGAGCAGTACACGTAGCGCAGGAACGCGCGGCCCTGCGACACGGGCGCGCCGTGCCGGTCGACCATGCGGATGCGCCATACGCGCATGGGCAGCGTCTGCCCCTTCGACCAGAACCACGAGAAGTACACGCCGGCCACGGCGAGCAGGAAGGCGACGAGCAGCGGGCGCGACGATGCGATGCCGCTTCTCATCTGCGTGGCCACGCTGAATACGAGCGTGGCGATGAGCAGGGCTGCGAAGAGCAGGAAGCCCTCGTACAGCCAGCACGCCATGCGCCGCGCGAGGCCGGGCGCCACGAGGGACACGGGCGCGGCGCTCAACGCTTGAGGTCGGCGCCGGGGACGCCCGGCGCGGGCGTGTTGCCCTCGACCGCCTCCGACGCCGCGATGCGAGGTGCGCGCAAGTCGCCCTCCTGCGGCTTCGGCACCCTGGCGAGCTTCTGCGGCGCGACCGGCTTGACCGCAGGCGCGGTGGGCGGCGGCGGGGGCTTCACCGCGGCGGCCCCGGCGGCGAGCTTGCGCTTTTCTTCCGGCGAGAGCGCCTGATAGGCCTCCCACTTCGCCTTCTTGTCGTCGGCGCGCACGCGCTTGGTTTCCTGGAAGTTGAAGCGCGCCTGGGTGCGCTGCTGCGGGGAGAGCGACGCCCAGTCGTTCATGCGGCTGCGCAGCTTGCCCTGCTCCTGCGGCGTCATCTTCGGGTAATTCTCCGAGAGCGCGACCCACTTGCGCTTGTGCGGCGCCGAAAGACTCTTCCACGAGCCCGCCAGGGGGCCGAGCGTGCCCTGCTGCTCGGGCGTGAGTTCGGCCCAGGTGGGCTTGGCTTCGTCCCTGGTCGCGGCGCTGTTTGCCGGACGGGCCGGCGCGGGCTTGCGGGCTTGCACGGGGGCCGCGCTGGCAGGGCGGGCCGCGGTCGGGGAGGCGGCGCGCGAAGCGGCTGCGGCGGCTTGCGCGGAAGCAGGTGCGACGACTTGCGCCAGAGCCGGGGATGCGCCGGCCACGAACAGAACCGAAAGCAGCAGCGCGCGATGCGGCGCCGAGATCATGCGCGAATCACTCCCCGGCACGCGGGGCCTGCGCTTCGCCGGTCAGGCGCAGGAACTGCGCGAAGCCGGGGTCGGTATAGGCGGCGGGCGGCAGGTCGTCGGTCAGGATCGCGACGTCGACTTCCGCGACTTCGGAGGCGCGCTGTTCGGTCTGGATCGTATGGATGAAGACGAGGCCGAAGGCCAGCACGACGAGCGGCACGACCGAGCCGATGCGGCTCCACAGGCCGAAACCCTCGTCGCCGAAGCCGAGCGCGGCGGCGCCGCCCATGCCGAAGACGGCCGGGGCCGGCTTCGCCTCGACCTTGCGGCGGGCCAGGGCCTGCATGCGCGCGGCGCGCAGGCGCTCGGTCACGTCGTAGGGGAGCTCGGCAGTGCCGGCAGCCAAGCGTGCCGCGACACGGCGGCCGAATACATCTTGCGGGCCGACCCCGGGGGTTGGCGTGGTGAACTTCATCATGGCTTCATTCCCTTTGCCTTGAGCGCCTTGCTCAAGGCCTGGACTGCACGCGAACAGTGCGTTTTGACACTGCCTTCCGAGCAGCCCATGGCCGCGGCCGTCTCGGCCACGTCCATCTCCTCCCAATAACGCATCAAAAACGCCTCCCGTTGACGCGCGGGCAATTCCATGATTTCGGCTTCGATTTCTCGCAAGTTTTGAGCCCGTCTCGTGGAATCTTCCGCGCTTTCAGACTGCTGGGATGCGTCCTGGGACGCATAAGTTTCCAGCAGATCGAAATCTCCTTCGTCCGAAGCGGCTTCGAAGTCGCTCATGTTGGAGAACAGGGCGTTGCGCGTCTTCTGCCGGCGGAACCAGTCGAGCGTGCAGTTCGACAGGATGCGCTGGAAGAGCATGGGCAGCTCGTTGGCCGGCTTGTCGCCGTAGTGCTCGGCCAGCTTCATCATGCTGTCCTGCACGATGTCGAGCGCGGCCTCCTCGTCGCGAACGTGATAGACGCTGCGCTTGAAGGCCCGCTTTTCGACGCCCTTGAGGAAGTCTGCGAGTTCGCGTTCGGTTGCCAAGGGCTGCGAAGAAAGTGTCGTCTCTTGTCGTCGCCCATGGATGGGCTGCGGGGAAGCCCGGAATTATCGGCCATAATCCGGCTTGCAAGTCAAAAGGCAAACGAGCCCGGGTCCGGCGGCGCAATCGGCCCGCCCATGGCACGAGGTTCTAAGTCCCGACGCAGCCCCACAAGGGCCGGCGAAGGGGCACCCAACGGTTTTTGTTGAAACCCGAAAGGTTCATCATCATGGAAATCTCGAAGGCAGAAATTTCTGCCGCGGCCGCATCGCAGGTCGCGAACTCCCCCGAACTCCGCGGCGCCGAAATCCTGGTCAAGGCCCTGCAGGCCGAGAACGTCAAGTTCGTCTGGGGCTACCCCGGCGGCGCGGTACTGCACATCTACGACGCGTTCTACAAGCAGGACACCATCCAGCACGTGCTGGTGCGCCACGAGCAGGCGGCCGTGCATGCCGCCGACGGCTATGCGCGAGCCACGGGCGAGGTGGGCGTGGCGCTCGTCACGTCGGGCCCCGGCGTGACCAACGCGGTCACCGGCATCGCCACCGCGTACATGGACTCGATCCCCATGGTGATCATCACCGGCCAGGTGCCCACCGCGGCCATCGGCCTCGATGCCTTCCAGGAATGCGACACGGTCGGCATCACGCGCCCCATCGTCAAGCACAACTTCCTGGTGAAGGACGTGCGCGACATGGCCATGGTGATGAAGAAGGCCTTCCACATCGCGCGCAGCGGCCGGCCCGGCCCCGTGGTGGTGGACATCCCGAAGGATGTCTCCTTCAACAAGACCGTGTACACGGGCCAGCCCGACAAGGTCGAGATGCGCTCGTACAACCCCGTGCGCAGGGGTCACGGCGGGCAGATCCGCAAGGCCGTGCAGCTGCTGATGGCGGCGAAGCGTCCGTACATCTATACCGGCGGCGGCGTGATCCTCGGCAACGCGACGAACGAACTGCGCGCGCTCGCCGACCTGCTCGGCTACCCCTGCACCAACACGCTGATGGGCCTGGGCGCCATCTCGGCGGCCGACCCCAAGTTCCTCGGCATGCTCGGCATGCACGGCACGATCGAAGCCAACAACGCCATGCAGAACTGCGACGTGCTGCTGGCCGTCGGCGCGCGCTTCGACGACCGCGTGATCGGCAACCCCAAGCACTTCGCGTCGAACGAGCGCAAGATCATCCACATCGACATCGACCCATCGTCGATCTCCAAGCGCGTGAAGGTCGACATCCCGATCGTCGGCGACGTGAAGGACGTGCTGGTCGATCTCGTCACGCAGATCAAGGAAAGCGGCTTGAAGCCCGACGCGCAGGCGCTGGGCGCATGGTGGGAGCAGATCGACGGCTGGCGCAAGCGCGACTGCCTGAAGTACGACCGCGGCAACCGCGAGGTCATCAAGCCCCAGCACGTGATCGAGACGCTGTGGAACATGACGAAGGACGCCGACACCTACATCACGTCCGACGTCGGCCAGCACCAGATGTGGGCAGCGCAGTTCTACAAGTTCAAGGAGCCGCGCCGCTGGATCAACTCGGGTGGCCTCGGCACCATGGGCGTGGGCATTCCCTACGCCATGGGCATCAAGCTCGCGAAGCCCGATTCCGAGGTGTTCTGCATCACCGGCGAAGGCTCGGTGCAGATGTGCATCCAGGAACTCTCCACCTGCCTGCAGTACAACACGCCGATCAAGGTCATCTCGCTGAACAACCGCTACCTGGGCATGGTGCGCCAGTGGCAGGAACTCGACTACGAGGGCCGCTACAGCCACAGCTACATGGATGCGCTGCCCAACTTCGTGAAGCTCGCCGAGGCCTATGGCCACGTGGGCATGCTGATCGAGCGGCCCGAGGACGTGGAGCCGGCGCTGCGCGAAGCGCGCAAGCTCAAGGACCGCACGGTCTTCATGGATTTCCGCACCGACCCGACCGAGAACGTCTGGCCGATGGTGAAGGCCGGGCAGGGCATCACCGAGATGCTGCTGGGCAGCGAAGACCTCTAGAAACTTTTCGAACCTATAAGGACGGCCGACCCGACCGGTCGCCAAGCCCGCTTTGCTTACCGGCAGCGGGGGAGGGCGCGGGGACGGAAAGCCGCAAGGACATGAAACACATCATCGCAGTGCTGCTGGAGAACGAGCCCGGCGCGCTCTCCCGCGTGGTGGGCCTTTTCTCGGCCCGTGGCTACAACATCGAGTCGCTCACAGTGGCGCCGACGGAAGACCCGTCGCTGTCGCGCATGACGGTGCAGACGACCGGCTCCGACGACGTCATCGAGCAGATCACCAAGCACCTCAACCGCCTGATCGAGGTCGTGAAGGTGGTCGATCTCACCGAAGGGGCCTACACGGAGCGCGAGCTCATGATGGTGAAGGTGCGCGCGGTGGGCAAGGAGCGCGAAGAGATGAAGCGCATGGCCGACATCTTCCGCGGCCGCATCATCGACGTGACCGAGAAGAGCTACACCATCGAACTCACCGGCGACCAGGCCAAGAACGACGCCTTCCTGGAAGCCATCGACCGCAGCGCTATCCTCGAGACGGTTCGTACCGGCGCGAGCGGCATCGGCCGCGGCGAGCGCATTCTTCGCGTCTGAATTCCAACCCAATTTTTCCCCGGAGAGAACCATGAAGGTCTATTACGACAAGGACTGCGATCTGAGCCTCATCAAAGGCAAGACGGTCGCCATCATCGGCTACGGCTCGCAAGGCCATGCGCACGCGCAGAACCTGAACGACAGCGGCGTGAAGGTCATCGTCGGCCTGCGCAAGGGCGGCGCGAGCTGGCCGAAGGTCGAGAAGGCCGGCCTCAAGGTCGCTGAAGTGGCCGATGCGGTGAAGGCCGCCGACGTCGTGATGATCCTGCTGCCCGACGAGCAGATCGCCGAGGTCTACAAGAAGGACGTCGAGCCGAACATCAAGGAAGGCGCTTCGGTCGCTTTCGCGCACGGCTTCAACGTGCATTACGGCTTCGTGACGCCCCGCGCCGACCTCGACGTGTGGATGGTCGCGCCCAAGGCCCCCGGTCACACCGTGCGTGGCACCTACACGCAAGGCGGCGGCGTGCCCCACCTCGTGGCCGTGCAGCAGGACAAGAGCGGCAAGGCGCGCGACCTCGCGCTGTCGTACGCCATGGCGAACGGCGGCGGCAAGGCCGGCATCATCGAGACGAATTTCCGCGAAGAGACCGAGACCGACCTGTTCGGCGAGCAGGCCGTTCTGTGCGGCGGCACCGTCGAGCTGATCAAGGCGGGCTTCGAGACGCTGGTGGAAGCCGGCTATGCGCCCGAAATGGCGTACTTCGAGTGCCTGCACGAGCTGAAGCTGATCGTGGACATGATCTACGAAGGCGGCATCGCCAACATGAACTACTCGATCTCCAACAACGCGGAGTACGGCGAGTACGTGACGGGCCCGCGCATCGTGACGGACGAGACCAAGAAGGTCATGAAGCAGGTGCTGCGCGACATCCAGTCGGGCGAATACGCCAAGAGCTTCATCCTCGAGAACCGCGCCGGCGCGCCGACGCTGGGCTCGAAGCGCCGCCTGATGGCCGAGCACCAGATCGAGACCGTGGGCGAGAAACTTCGCGCCATGATGCCCTGGATCAAGGCGAACAAACTCGTGGACAAGAGCAGGAATTAAACTCGGCGGATGCAAGAAGCCTCCACGCCGCACGACACGCCCGATGACGGCGTAGTCGTGCGCAAGCGCCGCAAGGGCATCTATATCCTGCCCAACCTGTTCACGCTCGCGGCGTTGTTCGGGGGTTTCTACGCGGTCGTGATGGCCATGAACGGCCGTTTCGACCTCGCGGCGACGGGCGTCTTCGCCGCGATGATCCTCGACAGCCTCGACGGCCGCGTCGCGCGCATGACGAACACGCAGAGCGCGTTCGGCGAGCAGATGGATTCGCTGTCCGACATGGTGTCGTTCGGCGCGGCCCCGGCCCTCATCGCCTACGAGTGGGCGCTCAAGGGACTCGGGCGCTGGGGCTGGATCGCCGCCTTCGTCTACTGCGCCTGCGCCGCGCTGCGCCTCGCGCGCTTCAACGTGAACACGAGCGTCGTGGACAAGCGCTATTTCCAGGGCCTGCCTTCGCCGGCGGCCGCCGCGCTCGTCGCGGGCTTCATCTGGCTCATGACCGAGCTCGAATTCAAGCCCTACGACCTGTCGTGGGCGATGTTCGCCATCGCGCTGTACGCGGGCCTCACCATGGTGACCAACGTGCCGTTCTACAGCTTCAAGGACGTGCAGATGAAGAAGTCGGTGCCCTTCGTGGTCATCGTGCTCATCGCGCTCGGCTTCGCGGCCATCAGCACGCATCCGCCGAGCGTGCTTTTCGCACTGTTCGTGATCTACGGCACCTCCGGCTACTTCGTCTATTTCTGGCGCAAGGCCAAGGGCCAGCCCACCAGCGTCATCAGCACGTCCATCGACGAGCCGGACGAGCGCGGGTTGCACAAATGACACGCCGGTTTGCGTTTTCGCGATCGTGTGTTAGATTCGACTTCATGCAGATGATCGCGCTCGCGCTACTTCTATCCGTCACAGGGCGGAGTCGGTAGCGCGCGCAATTTTTCCCATCACCGATCTCGGCCCGCTTGCACCCGCAGCGGGCCTTTTTTCTTTTCTGGAGCTTTCAATCATGCCGATGCTGAAGAACCCCGCGCTCAAGTACCGATCGTTCGCGCCGGTGCGCCTGGCGGACCGCACCTGGCCGGACAAGGTGATCACCCGTCCGCCCGTGTGGTGCAGCGTCGACCTGCGCGACGGCAACCAGGCGCTCATCGAGCCGATGGACATTCCGCGCAAGCTGCGCATGTTCGAGAAGCTGGTCGAGATCGGCTTCAAGGAAATCGAGGTGGGCTTTCCGTCGTCCTCGCAGATCGAATTCGACTTCGTTCGCAAGCTGATCGAGGAAAACCGCATCCCGAGCGACGTGACGATCCAGGTGCTGACGCAGGCCCGCGAGGAACTGATCCGCACGACCTTCGAATCGCTCGTCGGCGCGCGCCGCGTGATCGTCCATCTCTACAACGCGACCGCGCCGGTCATGCGCAAGGTCGTGCTCGGGCTCGATGAAGACGGCATCGTCGAACTCGCGACCAGCCAGGCCAAGCTCTTCGTCGAACTCGCCGCGAAGCAGCCGAAGACCGAGTGGGTCTTCCAGTACTCGCCCGAGATGTTCTCCGGCACCGAGCTCACGTTCGCCAAGCGGGTGGTCGATGCGGTCACCGACGTGTGGAAGCCGACGCCGCAGCACAAGTGCATCGTCAACCTGCCGTCGACGGTGGAGCACTCCACGCCGAACATCTTCGCCGACATGATCGAGTGGATGCACCGCAACATGGCGCGCCGCGACTCCGTCGTGCTGTCCGTCCACCCGCACAACGACCGCGGCACGGGCACGGCCGCCGGCGAATTCGCGGTGATGGCCGGCGCGGACCGGCTCGAAGGCTGCCTCTTCGGCAATGGCGAGCGCACCGGCAACCTCGACCTCGTGAACGTGGCGCTCAACCTCTACAGCCAGGGTGTCCATCCCGGCCTCGATTTCTCGGACATCGACGAGATCCGCCGCACTGTCGAACACTGCAACCAGATCCCGGTGCACGACCGCCATCCCTACGTCGGCGATCTCGTCTACACCTCGTTTTCGGGTTCGCACCAGGATGCGATCAAGAAGGCCTTCGGCGCACGCAAGGAAACGGACATCTGGGACATGCCCTACCTGCCGCTGGACCCCAAGGACCTCGGCCGCACGTACGAAGCCGTGATCCGCGTGAACAGCCAGTCGGGCAAGGGCGGCATCTCCTACCTGCTCGAGGCGGAGTACGGACTCGAATTGCCGCGCCGCCTGCAGATCGAGTTCAGCCAGGTCGTGCAGGCCGTGATGGACCAGGAGGGCAAGGAGCAGACCGCGGCCGACCTCTACAGGATCTTCGAGCGCGAATATGGCCTCGTGACCGTGAAGGCGCCGCAGCACCTTGCGCTGGAAGAGCACGACGGCGTGTCGAAGCTCACCGCGAACATCGAACTCGCCGGCCGCCCGATCAAGCTGCGCGGGGAAGGCAACGGGCCGATCGATGCGTTCGTGCAGGGGCTCTCGGCCGCCACCGGCGAATCGATCCGCGTTCTGGACTATCACGAGCACGCGATCGCTTCGGGCGCCAATGCGCGGGCGATCGCGTACCTCGAGATCCGCATCGGCGAGCGCACCATTTTCGGCGTCGGCAGCGATTCCAATATCGTGACGGCGTCGCTGAAGGCCATCGTGTCGGGCTTGCAGCGCACGATGGGCTCGGTCGCCCAATCGGCTCAACAGGTTACAAAGTAAAGCTGATCGGTTTGTGCGACGGCCCAAGGGTATTTACTTACAATCGCTCCACTTTCTTAGGATAGTTTCCTAAGTGCTTGAATCTGCGGGGATTTGCTGGCACCATGTCGGCGAGTTCCTACGCAGGCGCGTTCTCATCCGGCAGGCCTGGCCTTCGCGAACGTAGTTTGGAGTGATGCAACCTTGAAGCCGATCCTACATACCGTTGCACTCGCAGCCCTTGTTCTGGCGCTCATGCCGTCCGCGCCCGCCGAAGCAGCGGGTGCGCGTCGCGCCGTCAAGAAACAAGCCCACGGGCACGTCGTCAAGACGCCGCGTGTCGCCAAGAGCTTCCAGGGCGGGCGCGCGCAAGTGGCCAAATCGCGACGCGCCGCCGTCGTGCGGGCCGCGCCGCCGCGTCCTTCCTTCGGCCAGATCCTCGGCCTGCATGGCACCCAGGACGACCTCGACCTGAAGTCGAGCGTGGCGCTCGTGATCGACCAGGACACGAATGAAGTGCTCCTGCGCAAGAACGATTCCGCGGTGCTTCCCATCGCGTCGCTCACCAAGCTGATGACCGGGATCATCGTGAGCGAAGCCAAGTTGCCGCTCGACGAGACCATCACCATCACGCAGGACGACGTCGACACCGAGAAGGGCAGCAGCTCGCGCCTGAAGGTGGGCACCACGTTGTCGCGCGGGGAGCTGATGCATCTGTCGCTGATGTCGAGCGAGAACCGTGCGGCGCATGCGCTGGGCCGCACCTATCCGGGCGGCATGGCGGCGTTCGTGAGCGCCATGAACATCAAGGCGCGCCAGCTCGGCATGAAGGACACGCAGTACGTCGAGCCGACGGGCCTCTCGAGCCGCAACCAGTCGAGCGCCCACGACCTCGCGCTGCTCGTGAGCGCCGCATCGGGCGATCCGATGCTGCGCGAGTTCTCCACGTCGCCCGGCCGCATGGTCGACGTCGGCGACCGTACGCTGAAGTTCAACAACACCAACCGCCTGGTCCACAACCCGGTCTGGGACATCGGCCTGCAGAAAACAGGCTACATCTCGGAGGCCGGTCAGTGCCTCGTCATGCAGGCCAAGGTGGCCGGCCGCAAGCTGATCATGGTGTTCCTCGATTCGGCGGGCAAGTTGAGCCGCATCGGCGACGCCGAGCGCGTGCGCACCTGGCTGGAATCGGCTGCGCCCAAGTTGAAGGCCGGCGGGGACACCGTGGTCCGCCGGGTCAACTGATCCCCGAACCGCAAAAAAACCGGCGACTCGGCCGGTTTTTTTTCGTCAGGCGGCGAGTCGCGCCGTCGGCGGCTTGTGCCCCAGGGCCGACGAAATCTCGTTCGCCGTCGCTTGCAGCTTCTCGAGCCAGCTCTCGTCGAGCCGGTCCGCCGGCGCCGAGATCGACAGACCCGCCACGAGGCGGCTCTGGTCGTCGTAGATCCCCGCCGCCATGCAGCGCACCCCGAGCTCGAGCTCCTCGTTGTCGCGCGCCATGCCGTACTGCCTCGCCTTCGACAGCTCGCGCTCGAGCACCGGCAACTGCGTGATGCTGTTCTTCGTGTGTCCCGCCAGGCCCGTGCGCGTGGCATACGCCCGCACGCGCTGCGGATCGTCCGCCGCGAGGAACAGCTTGCCCGTGGAGGTCAGGTGAAGCGGCGCGCGACCGCCGATGGCCCGCACCACCTGCATGCCCGAACGTTCGCTGTACGCGCGCTCGACGTAGACGATCTCGTCGCCCTGGCGCACGCTCAGGTTCACCGGCTGCTGGATCTGCTTGTGCAGTTCACGCATCGGCGCGAGCGCCGCGTCGCGCACGTTCAGGCGGCCCTTGACGAGGTTGCCCAGCTCCAGCAGGCGCATGCCGAGCCTGTAGCTGCCCGCCTCGGGCCGGTCGACGAAGCGGCCGGTGGCCAGGTCGTTGAGGATGCGATGCGTGGTGGAGGGATGAAGTCCGGTTTTCTCGCTGATTTCCTTGAGCGAGACGGCTTCCTCGCGCGACGCAAGAACGTCGATCAACGCGAACATGCGTTCGATCACCTGGATGGTGGGCGTGCCGGGCGCGTTGGGGTCGGACTTTCTCATGTCCGACATTTTACTTTGTGAAATCGCCCCGGGCCCACTGGCCGTCGATCAGCACCTCGTGCGGGGTGAAGCGGGCCTTGTAGCTCATCTTGCCGCTCTCCTCGATCCAGTAGCCCAGGTACACGTAGGGCAGCCCGAGCTGGCGGGCCTGGTCGAGCTGCCACAGCACGCTGTAGGTACCGTAGCTCGCGGCGGCGTCGGGTTCGTAGAAGGTGTAGACCGCCGAGATCCCGTCGTTCAGGACGTCGAGGATGGAGACCATGCGCAGCGCGCCGGGGCTGCCGTCGGGCTTGGTTTCGCGGAACTCGACCAGCCGCGAATTGACGCGGCTTTGCAGCAGGAACTGCGTGTACTGGTCGATGCTGTCGTGGTCCATCCCGCCGCCCGAATGCCGCCCGGTCTGGTAGCGCAGGTAGAGGTGATAGTGCTCGGGCACGAAGCACAGCTTGAGCACGCGCGCCTGCAGATTGGCGTGGCGTTGCCGGGCGCGGCGATGGCTGCGCGTGGGCTCGAATTCGTTCGCGATCACGCGAAGGGGCACGCAGGCGCGGCAGCCGTCGCAGTACGGCCGATAGGTGAACATGCCGCTGCGGCGGAAGCCGCTCGTCACGAGGTCCGAATACGCGTCGTTGTGGATCAGGTGGCTGGGCGTTGCGACCTGCGAGCGCGCCTGGCGGCCGGGCAGGTAGCTGCAAGGATAGGGCGCCGTCGCGTAGAACTGCAGCGTCTGGAGCGGGAGATCCTTGAGGTGCGTCACACGTGGGTCGGTGGAGGCAGGAGTTCGCGCCAGTATACGGGGTCGAACTCCCAGCGCGCGGCAGGCAAGACCGAAGCCTGTGCGACATGCGCCACGAATTCGCTGCGCGCGATCTCGCGTGCGCCGAGCGAGGCAAGGTGGCGCGTGTTCTGCTGGCAGTCGATCATGGGGATGCCTTGCGCCCGGCAGAACGCGACGAGCCCCGCCAGCGCGATCTTCGAGGCGTCGGGCGCGCGCGTGAACATCGACTCGCCGAAGACCGCGCGGCCGATCGCCACGCAGTACAGGCCGCCCTGAAGCTGGCCGTCGACCCAGGTCTCGACACTGTGGACGTGGCCTGCTTCGTGGAAAGCCCGGTAGGCCTTGAGCATGGCCGGCACGATCCACGTGCCCGACTGGCCCGCGCGCGCGCTCGTCGCGCAGGCGCGCACGACTTCGTCGAAAGCGCTGTCGAAACGCAGTTCGCAGCGCGGGTCCCTCACGAAGTTCGCGAGCGTCTTGCGCAGCGACCGGTGCAGCCTGAATTCTTCGGTGAACAGCACCATGCGCGGGTCGGTGCTCCACCAGAGGATGGGCTGGCCCTCGCTGAACCAGGGAAAGATGCCCGAGGAATACGCGCGGTGCAGGCTTTCGACGTCGAGCGCGCCGCCGGCCGCGAGCAGGCCGGGTGCGGGCTGCCGCGCATCCCAGGCCTGGGAAGCTTCGGGGAACGGATCGCCGGGGTTCAGCCAGGGCAAATGCATCGGGTGCCGTCTTTATATACCGCCCGCGTGTGGAATGATCGGGCTCATGGCTTCCAACGATTCCGGCTTCGCGCGCCTTGCGCTGTCTCCTTCCACCCTCGAGAACCTCCAGCGCCTCGGGTACGTGGAGATGACCCCCATCCAGGCCCAGAGCCTGCCGCCGGCGCTGCTCGGCAAGGACCTCATCGCGCAAGCCAAGACCGGCAGCGGCAAGACGGCCGCCTTCGCGCTGGCGCTGCTGGCCAACCTGAACACGCGCCGCTTCGCCGTGCAGTCCCTCGTGCTGTGTCCCACGCGCGAACTCGTCGACCAGGTGGCCACCGAGATCCGCCGTCTCGCGCGCGCCGACGACAACGTGAAGGTCGTCACCTTGTCCGGCGGCGTGCCGCTGCGCGGGCAGACCACGAGCCTCGAGCACGGCGCGCACGTGGTGGTCGGCACGCCGGGTCGCATCATGGACCACCTCGATCGCGGCAACCTGCAGCTGGATGCGCTGAACACGCTCGTCCTCGACGAGGCGGACCGCATGCTCGACATGGGATTCGTCGACGACATCGCGCGCGTCGCGCGGCAGTGCCCGAGCGAGCGGCAGACGCTGCTGTTCTCCGCGACCTACCCCGAGGGCATCGCGAAGCTCGCCGCGCAATTCATGCGCGACCCCGTGACCGTGAAGGTCGAAGCGCAGCATGGCCACGAACAGATCGAGCAACGCTGGTACGAGGTGCGCGAGGCCGAGCGCCTGCCCGCGGTCGCGCGACTGCTCGACCACTTCCGTCCCGCGAGCACGCTCGCCTTCTGCAACACCAAGGCGCGCTGCCGCGAGCTGGCGGCGCTGCTGCAGGCGCAGGGCTTCAGCGCGCTCGAACTGCACGGTGACCTGGAGCAGCGCGACCGCGACCAGGTGCTCGTGCGCTTCGCCAACCGCAGTTGCTCGGTGCTCGTCGCGACCGACGTCGCCGCGCGCGGGCTCGACGTCGCGAACCTCGCGGCGGTCGTCAACGTCGAGATCGCGCCGGACCCCGAGGTTCACGTCCATCGCATCGGCCGCACGGGCCGCGCGGGCGAGACGGGCCTGGCGCTCAGCCTCGCGAGCCTCGACGAAATGGGCGCGGTCGGCCGGATCGAGCAACTGCAAGGGCGGGAATCGGCGTGGCACAAGCTCGACGAACTCACGCCGGGCGCCGGCGAGCGCCTGCTGCCGCCGATGGCGACGATCCACATCCAGGGCGGGCGCAAGGAGAAGATCCGCCCCGGCGACGTGCTGGGCGCGCTGACCGCCGACCTGGGCTACACGCGCGAGCAGATCGGCAAGATCGACATCAACGAATTCGCGACCTACGTCGCGGTCGAGCGCGGCATCGCGCGCGAGGCGACGTCGCGCCTGAACGAAGGGCGCATCAAGGGGCGCGGCGTGAAGGCGCGCCTGCTCAAGGACTGAGGGTCCGATGAAAGCGTCGATGCTGCGCGAAGAGGAGGTCGAGTTCACCGCCATGCGCGCGCAGGGACCGGGCGGCCAGAACGTCAACAAGGTGTCGAGCGCCGTGCATCTGCGCTTCGACATCGGCAAGTCGTCCCTGCCCGAGGACGTGAAGGAGCGGCTGCTGGCGATGCCGGGGCGGCGCGTGACGAAGGACGGCGTGCTCGTGCTCAAGGCGCAGGCCGCGCGCAGCCAGGAGCAGAACAAGGCGCTTGCGTGGGCGCGGCTGGAGGAGATCGTTTCGGCCGCGGCCGAAGTGCCCACGGTGCGCCGTGCGACGAAGCCGACCTATGCGTCGAAGCAGCGGCGGCTGCAGGGGAAGGCGCAGCGGTCTGAGGTCAAGGCCGGGCGCAAGCGCGTGGAGGATTGACGGCGCAGCCCGGCTGCGCGGGGAGCCTTCATGTGGACGCTTGCGCGTGTTGTTCCCGGAAGGACTGCAGCGCCGCAGCGGGAAACTGCACGACCACCGCTTCGAGTCCCTGCGGTCCTGCCGTGCCGCGCATCACGTCGCCCGGTGCGGCCCAGGCGACGCCCAGCGCGTTGACCTGGCCCTCGGGCATGACGAGGCTGCCCTGGTGGACCACGACGAAACGGCCGCCGCCGAGCTCGGCGCCCGCGGGGAATACGCCGGTTGCGCCAGCGGGCCAGCGAAGCAGCCACGCCGCGAGTCCTTCGGCGTCCGGCTCCAATAGCACTTCGGTCTGCGGATCTGCAAGCGATGCGAGGGTCGCCGAGTCCATCGCGCCCGACGGGGCACCGTGCGCCTGCCGCTTCGCCACGCGCTTGTCGAGGTGATCGCGCTTGTCCGGGAGGTACCAGGCGCCGGTGTCGTCGCCGACGGCGCGCATCGTCATGTAGGCCAGGCCGTCGCCGCCCGAGACCAGCGGGCCGTAGCCCGCGTGCGGCGAGGCGTAGTGGACCGCGAGATGCGGCACCGCATGCACGCCGAAGCGTCCGCCGCCGCTCACGAAGACCTGGAACTGATGCTCCTGATGGAAGTGCGTCGGCAGCGTCCAGTTGGCGGACTGCTCGACGAGGAAAGCCTGCGGGCGCGGCGCGGCACTGTTCTTGTCGGGCACGATCAGGTTCGTGACCTCGCCGACGAACTGGGCCTTGCGGACCACGCGCGAGGGGCCGAGGGAGCGGTCGAGGTTGCCGAACTGGATCATGGGACTGCCCCGGTAGTTTAGCTGGCGCGCAAGGCGTGATGGTTCCACAATGAGGTGGCTGCAAGGAGCAGCCGTGGAAGTCGCTGAAACCCTCATCGAGCCGGGAGGCCGCCGTGGACAAAGAGACTGCAGACGCCATCGGCGCGCTGACCGCGCGCTGCGAGGCCCTCGATGCGCGCGTGGCCGCCATGGCCGCGTTCGCCGCCGCCGTGCTGAAGGACCATCCGCACCGGGACTTGCTCCAGACGCGTTGGGGCGACTACCTCGGGCCCGCGCTCCTCGACCTCGGGCCCGGCCTGGAGCCGCAAGACCTCGACCGGGGCGCGAGTGTGCCCGGCTGGGTCGCTTCGCAGATCAACAAGCCGGCGGGGACGCTCTAGCGTCATCCCCGCAAGCGCTCGCGGCGCGCTTACTCGAGCTTCACTCCCGAGCTCTTGATGATCGGCGCCCACTTCTCGCGCTCTTTGCGCAGCAGTTTCGTGAGGTCGGTGGCCGAACCGCCGATGGGGAAGAGCCCGGCTTCGTGAAACTGCTGCTGGACCGACGGCACCTTCATGGCCGCCATGGCGACGCGTTGCAGTTTTTCGATCACCGGCGCCGGCGTGCCGGCGGGCGCGAGGAGGCCGCCGTACGACTCCATCTCGTAGCCGGTCACGCCGGCTTCGGACACGGTCGGCAGTTCGGGGAAGGTCTTCGAGCGATACGGATTGGTCGCCGCGATCGCTCGCACCTTGCCGCCCTTGATCAACTGGCCGGCCACGGCCGTCGAGATGATGGCCGCATCGACGCGTTCGCCCACAAGGTCCAGCATGGCTGGTGCTTCGCCCTTGTACGGGACGTGCGTCAGGTCGGTCTGGGTCATGTGCTTGAAGAGCTCCATCGCGAGGTGCTGCGGCCCGCCGCTGCCCGAGGAGCCGTACGTCAGCTTGCGCTCCTTCGCGACCTTGATGAACTCCTGGATGTTTCGCGCGGGCAGCCCGTTGCGCACGACGAAGACATGGTCGTAGGTCACCACATGGCTGATCGGCGCGAGGTCCTTGTCGACCTTGTACGAGAGGTTCGGGTCCATGATCGGCCGCAGCGTCAGGTTGCCCGGCCCGCCGAATACGAGCGTGTAGCCGTCCGCTGCCGACTTGGCGACCATGTCGGTGCCGATCACGCCGGCGACGCCGGGCTTGTTCTCGACGATCACGGTCTGGCCGATCTGCTTCGTCATCTCGCCGGCGAGCAGCCGCGCGGACACGTCGGTCGCGCCGCCGGGCGGGTAGGGGACGACGATGCGGACGGGTTTTTCGGGGAAGGGGGTCTGGGCGAGGGCGGTCGCAGGGACCGTTGCCGCGGTGACTGCCGCGAGGCCGAGAAGGGCGAGATGGACGCGTCGTCGCATGGACGGGGTACTCCTGGGATTGCTGATGAGGAGAGTGTGCAGCGCGACGGGAGGTGCGGCTATAGGGGCACGCCCCCTGAAGGAGGAAGTTTGACCGCGGCGGGACGAGTTACCCGCTGCAGCGGAGGCGCCGCAGCAGTTGCAGACTGCGCGCTACGGAAGGAAGCGGAGACGGTTGTTCATGATCGGACCCTCCGGACCCTCCGGACCCTCCGGACCCTCCGGACCCTCCTGATCCGGAGGATCCAGCGGTTCAACGTTCGTGGGTCAAAAGGCGCTGCCGCTGACGCCGGGAGTCACTGCTGCGGCGCCATTGCCGCATAAGGAAGCGCGCGGCGCGCGCCAGGGCGTTGTCCAGCGCCGTTCGCCAGTCGTTCGACATCGACGTGACGACCACCGAGCCGGCGCCGTCTGTGCGCAGCTCCACCTGGCAGCGCTTGTCGACGCCACCACGGGGGCCGTTGACGTCCGACATCTGCACCTCGGCGCGGGGCACCAGCCAGCCCATGCGCCGCAGCACGAAGCGCACACGCTGCTCGGTCAGGCCGCGCAGGTCGGCGGCATGCGGGTGGCGGGACTTGAAGAGCACTTGCATTGCGGTTCTCCATTGGTTGAGGACAAGCGCAATGTCGGCCTTCGAACAGCCCGAAAAAAGCAGGGTTTCGAGAACGTCAACTTCGGAAAAACCAGTGGTCTCGACGCGAGTTCAGCCTCAGAATCGCTCCACGCGGTCGCGCTGCCGCTTGCTGTCGCTGTCTGCTCTGTCTCAAGGTCAACCAATAATGGAAAAGCTGCTTTCGGGGGTCGGGTCACTGCTCTACGGCATGAGATTCACCATGCTGTTCTTCTATGTGGGCCTGGTGTCGATCATCCTGGGCATCCTCGGCAAGTTCCTGCTGGAGACCTACAAGCTGATGAGCACCTTGCTGTTCGGGCAGCTCGAGAAGATCGACCTGATCATCAAGGTGCTCGAACTGGTGGACATGACGATGGTGGCGCAACTGGTCTGGGTCGTGGCGCTGGCCGGTGTCTCGCTTTTCGTGACCACCGGGCACTTCGACAAGACGGACATGAAGAAGCCCGACTGGCTGGACCACGTCAACACGTACAACCTCAAGCTGAAGCTCGCGTTCGCCATCATCTCGATCTCGGGCGTTCATGCATTGAAGACCTACCTGAGTAGCGGCCTGAGCCTGGAGAACATCCAGGTCGTGACAATGGTGGCCGTCATTCACTTCACGTTCGTGCTCTCGGCCATCGGCATCTCGTTCGCAGAGCGGTTGACGCGGGAGAAGACATAGAGTCAGCCGTCGGTGCCGGCCGCCGCGGCGGCCATGACCTTCTGCACCAGCGGATGGTGCTGGCTGCGCCGCGACCGGATGGCGTGGATCTCCTCCTTCACGCCTTCGGCACTGCCCAGCAGGCGCAAACCCCGCATCAGCCCGATGTCGTCGGCGCCCATGCGACTGACCGGGAACACACCCAGCCCGCGCGCGGCAAAGACGGCCAGCAGCGCGCTGTCCTCGAACTCGCCGACGATGCGCGGGCGCAGGCCCTGGGTCTCGAACCAGTGATCCAGTGTTGTTCGCAAAGCCGAGTGACCGGTCGGCAGCAGAACGGGCAAGTCGTTCAGGCACTGCGGAAACCGCTCGCGCTCGGACTTGCCGACCATGCGCGCGGGGCCGTACCACTCCACCGGCGCATGCACCAGCCGCTCACTGGTCATGCGCAGATTGGGGTTGCGGGGTGCGGCCTGTCCCGCCAGCACGAGATCCAGGTGGTGTAGCGCGAGCTCGCCCAGCAACTGCTCGACCTCGCCTTCGTGGCAGACAAGCCGCAGGTTGGCGGTGGAGAGCACCGGTTCCAGCAAGGCATGGGCGGCGAGCTTGGAGATGCCGTCGGAAAAGCCGACCGACAGGCGCGCCACCTTGCCGCTGGCCGCTTCACGTACCTCGTCGGGGATAACCTGGCCCAGCTGGAAGATCTCCTCGGCGCGTGCAAAGGCGGCGTGGCCCGCCTCCGTGAGGGCCACGCCGCGGCCCGAGGGCTTCAGCAACTGGTGGCCGAGCGCCTTCTCCAGTTCGCGCACCTGAGCGCTGATGGTCTGCACCGCCATGTCCAGCCGCTCGGCCGCGCGGGCGAAACCGCCTTCCTTGGTCACGACCCAGAAGTAGTGCAGGTGGCGATAGTTCAGCATGGTTGCTCCGGTGCGGAAAAACCGAATCTTAGGTGCGAACGACCATGGTTTGTTCGAATCATGTCCGTCCCCATACTCTGGCTGTCCCACCGCACTTCCACCAACCCATCATGTTCTACGCCCTCAGCTGGTTCGTCGTCATCTCGCTCCTGGCCCTGTGGTCGCTGACCGCCTGGGCACTGCATGCCTTGGCGGTGTGGACCGTGTCCAACGCCGGGGCGCTCTCCGGCGCCGGCACGCTGTCGCTGCCGGCATGGTTGTCACCGTGGGTGCCGCCGGAACTCGTGCAGGCCGTGACCCAGGCGATGGCAGCGCTCGGTCCATGGGTGGACAGCCTGTTGCAGGCCGCGCCTGCGCTGGCCGGTGGCCTGACCGTGGCGACCTGGGTGGTCTGGGGCATCGGCAGCGTGCTGCTCGTGCTGCTGGGCGTCGGGCTGCACCTGTTGATTGCCCTGTGGCGTCGTCGTGGCGGGGGCAGCGGGCCGAGCGCGCGGACGTCGCTGGCGGCGGGCTGATCGGGCTACCGCTGCGCTGACCTCTTCACCGACGCCCAAGACGTTCCAGAACGATCACCACGGACACCCCGGGTGTCCCCTGAGTACCGTAAAGCAACGGTATACAATCCCGTATGTTCGATCCCCCCCACCCCGGCCTGACGCTGCGCGACGATGTGTTGCCGGCGTTGGGTCTCAGCGTGACCGAAGCCGCGGAGCAACTCGGCGTCACGCGCGTCGCGTTGTCGCGCGTGCTGAACGGCCGCGCGGCAATTTCTCCCGAAATGGCATTGCGTCTGGAAGCGTGGCTCGGCGAAGAGAACGGTGGCGCTGCGCACCTCTGGTTGGCGGAGCAGTGCGTCTATGACGAATGGCAGGCAAGGAAGGCGCTTGAGGCTCGGCCGCTGCAGATCAAGAGAGTGCCTGGTTTGGCGCAGTGAGGCACTTCGGATTCGGATTCGGATTCGGATTTCCGAATGGGCTCCTGCCGACGCGGGTGAAGACCCACATGAGGCAGGGGGCCCCACGACTCGTGGACGTGCATCGCGTCACTGCTCTGCTGATTAGGATGTAGACGCGGTCTTTCATCCACATCGAGCGATTTCATAGCAGGGCAGCCTCCGCCGGCCGGGGAAACGCGCCTCCAAAAGAAAAAGGCCAGCGACGAATCGCTGGCCTTTCCTCGGATTTTGGCTCCCCGTCACGGGCTCACTGCGAACCAAACGCGTGTGTTTCAAGCTGCCGGCATTCGGTCGGCCGCGCTATTCGCCGCGCTCGGTGGCGCCTGAACTCTTGCGGTAGCGGGCCATCGCGTCGCGCTGCAGCCTCTCCATCGTTGCGTGACTGATCGTGATGTTCGGGGAGAGCTTGAGTTGAGGGCGCTGCTCGGATGCTGCCCGAAGTCTCTCGAGCTCTTCGATCCCGGCGTTTGACGCAGCTGCGTCGCGGGCCTCCATCGCCTGCGCAACGGCGTCCCGAACGACTTCATGGAGCTCACCTTTCGTCACGGGCGCCGAGTCGGTCGCCCATTCGTAGGCGGATTCCGCGAGGCGCTCGCCGATGAACAAGAGGGCTGCGATCGCCATGTTCCGCAGCATGCCCTTGGCGCTGGCCAGCACGGGCATCGCGACGGACGCCTTCTGCAGCACTTCTTCGTCTGAAGCACCGGCAGCTTTGGCCACTTTCGCAATCGTCGCCGCGGCCATCAGGGCATTTAGCGTCGTCTCCGGGCCTGAGAGCAGAGTGGCGACGCTCTCGACAACGTCGTACGTTCCGTCCAGGACGTCGCATAGCCCTCCGCATTCGGGGCATGGCCGGTAAGTGTTCCCGGCCAGCTGAACGCCCCTCGCGGTACCTCCGATGAAGCCGCGCGCCTCGACAATGGATCCGCAACTGCGGCATTTCGCGGGTATGCCTGCCATCGATCTTCTCCTCGGATTCGTTGTGTGCCTTGGTTGCGCCGAGGCCTCTACATTCTGGACTCACATCCCGATCAACACCCTGGAACGCCAGATACTGTATTCTTGTACAGTGCTTTTCTGTGACGTGTATCCGCTGCGCCGGGACGGTGTGAAGCTCCCCGCGGAGGCGGTGCAGGCTGGGAAGAGAGCGGGTTGGTTGCGCCTGGCGCGCCCGCGCATGGGGCCGCCGATCCACGAGGCGACGCTCACGGACGACGGGCGCCGAGAGTTGCTTATCAGGCTCACGTGCGTCACGGTGCTGAAGATCGACAAAGGCGGCATCCTGCTCACCGGGTTCCTTGACAACGGCCGCAGCGCGCATCCAGTCCGTCAGTCATGGTGGTGCGTTCCGCAGCCTCACGGTTGGCCGTAGCGTCGGTGCGTAGGGAAAGGGTTGACCCCGGTGCGGCCCCGAGGTGTGATCGGGTGTCGGGCTGTTTTCGCGCAGCCTGTCTCCTCGGTCGAACAAGACCCTTCAGGCCCCGGTGTGAACCGGGGCCTTTTTCTCGTCCGGCCTTCGCTTTGGCCCCTTTTTCTGCAACGCAGCGCTGCGGATGATCCACCGCCATGGCTCGTAAGGACTGGTCCGCCAAGCTCGATCGCGTAACGTTCCGCTGTGGCGGCTGCGAGAGCAATTTCTCCGCACCTCCGGGTCTCATCGAGCCGGATCCCGACTTCGAAGCGCACCCGTGGCGCTACCTGGCCAATTGCCCGTACTGCCGGTCGGAGCTGCAGCCGCAGGCGAGCTGGGAGCGCGCGCTGATGAAGGCGCACCAGGCTGCGACGGGGCCGAAGACCGAAGAGGGCAAGCAGGCCAGTGCCTCGAATCTCGCAGGGCACCCAACGCCCGAGGAGGCGCGACGCACGCGCTTCAATGCGATGAAGCACGGGATCAACGCTCGGGTGGCCACGTTCTTCCCCGCGAAGCCGGACGGCTATGCCTTCTGCGAGTCGTGCGAGGTCGACCGGCACTACTGCTCGGCGCAGCCGTGCTGCGTGAAGCAGACCGAAATCTTCATGCGCCACCACGCCGCGGTGGACCAGCGCAATCCGAAGCACCTGGGCGAGATCCACGCGGACCTGATGGCGGCCATCACGAGCGCGCTGCAGATGTGCCTGCAGGCAGTGCTGGGCGATGGCGCCGTGCTTCGCGTGCCCAAGGTGGAGCTCTCGCGCGAGGGCACGCCCGTGACGCTGACGTACACCGACGCCGAGGGCGGCGTACATCCGGTATACGACATCAGCGCGCACCCGGCCTTCAAGCCGATCACCGACCTGATCACGCGGCTCGGTATCACGATGGACTGCGTATTCCACCCGATGACGGGCACGATTCCACGCTGATGGCGGGCGCTGTTCCAGCCGATGGCGGGCGGCGTTCCATGCGATCGCGGGCAGCGTTCCATGCTGATGGCGGGCACGATTCCAT
>NZ_JBFWNP010000006.1:0-127443 GCF_050250995.1 Ramlibacter sp. | reverse complement strand
CTTCAGAAGTCGGCTTAGGCAAGCCAAGCCGAAGCAAGGCCCGCTTCGGCGGGCCTTTTCGTTTTTGCAATCGATTGCAAGGACAGGCTCGGAATTCACGCCCCCTTTAGCTCTCTACAGACTTGTCTCCTACGCCGGGAGTTCGAGGTAGCTCGCGGCAAGGGCCTCGAACTCGGCCTGACGTGGGTCCGCGCCCGTCTCCTCGCGGAGGATTTCGCTCACCGCCGGGGCCAATTCGCCCGCGAGCCGCGCATCGAGGAAGAGCAGGCGCGACCGCCGGGCCAGCACATCCTCGGCGGTCCGCGCATATTCATGCCGCGCCGCGAATCGCACCATCGCTTCGGTCAGCCCGCCTCCGAGCGCATGGTCGCTGCCGGGCAACGCCTGGACCTGCGGCGCGTCGCTTCCATATAGATGAAGTCCCGGCGCCGCACCGATCGACGTCGAATGTGCCGCCGAGGTGGCGCCCACCAGCGGCAAGTTGGCAGTCACTCCCGCGTCCGTCCGCTCCAGCAAATGGGCCACAAAGCATTTCTCCAGCACGTCCTCGGCCATGGCGCGGTAGGTCGTCCACTTGCCGCCTGTCACGGTGACCAGGCCGCCCCGACTCACGAGCACCGTGTGCTCCCGGCTGATCGCCTTGGTCTGCTCCGCATCCTCTCCCCTCGGCTTGACGAGGGGTCGCAAGCCCACCCACATGCTGCGGATGTCCTCGCGGCGCGGCGCGCGGCTCAGATAGCGGGCCGATTCGGTCAGGATGAATTCGAGCTCTTCCCGGAACGGCCGAGGTTCGCGCGCGAGGTCGTCGCGCGGCGTGTCCGTCGTGCCCAAAATGAGCTTGCCGAGCCAGGGAACACCGAAGAGCACCCGGCCGTCGGCGGTCTTCGGCACGAGCAGCGCGTGCGTGCCGGGGAGGAACGCCTTGTCGACCACCACATGGACGCCCTGGCTGGGCGCGACCATCGGCTCGACGGGCCGGCCGACTGCCTCGCCGTCCTGCTGGCGCAGGGAGTCGACCCAGACGCCGGTGGCATTGATCACGCCCTTCGCGCGCAGTTCGAACGCGCGGCCGCCTTCCGTGTCCCGGCAGCGCAGTCCTGCAACCTTGCCGTTCTCGTGGAGAAGCGTCGTCGCCTCGCAGTAGTTCACCAGCAGCGCCCCGCGCGCGGCAGCGGTGCGTGCCAGGGCGAGTGCAAGGCGAGCGTCGTCGAACTGGCCGTCCCAGTACTTCACGCCGCCCTTGAGGCCTTCGCGCCGGATATTCGGCAAGGCCGCGGCCGTCTCTCGCGCGCTCAGGAACTGGGTGGAGCCCAATCCCGCGGACCCCGCGAGCGCGTCGTACATCTTGAGGCCGACGCCATAGAAGGGCGTCTCCCACAGCTTGTACGAGGGCATGACGAAGGCGAGCGGCTGGGCCAGATGGGGGGCGTTCTTCAACAGCGTCGTGCGTTCGTGCAAAGCTTCCCGCACCAGCGACACATTCCCCTGCGCCAGATAGCGGACGCCACCGTGCACGAGCTTTGTCGCCCGCGACGACGTGCCCTTGGCGAAGTCGTGCGACTCGACGAGCACGACCGAGTAGCCGCGTGCCGCCGCGTCGAGCGCCACGCCGAGGCCGGTTGCGCCGCCGCCGACGATGGCGATGTCCCATACTCTGTCTTCCGCCAGGCTGTCGAGCAGCCGTGCTCGCTCCGTCGGCATAGCTTGCGATGCCGTCATGCCTGAACCGCCCAGCCCTTCGATCGCGCAACCGCCTCTCGCCAGCGCCCCAGCTTGGCGGTGCGCTCGCCCTCGGCCAGGCGGGGCTCGAAGCGGCGTTCGACCTGCCACTGCCGGGCAATCTCGTCCGCGTCGTGCCAGTACCCCGTGGCCAGCCCGGCCAGGTAGGCGGCGCCGAGCGCCGTGGTCTCCGTCACCTGCGGCCGGACGACGGGGACACCCAGAAAATCCGCCTGCATCTGCATGAGCAGGTTGTTGCGGCAGGCACCGCCATCGACACGCAGTTCGGTCAGGTCGATGCGCGAGTCGCGCACCATCGAACCGAAGACGTCCGCGCTCTGCAAGGCGATGGCCTCCAGCGCGGCACGCGCGATGTGGGCGCGCGTGGTGCCGCGCGTCATGCCGACCAGCGTACCGCGCGCATGGCCGTCCCAGTCCGGGGTGCCCAGGCCGGCGAAGGCGGGGACGAGGTAGACGTCGCCCGTGTCGTCGACCTGCGCCGCGAGCGATTCGACCTCGGCCGCGGACTGGATCGCCTGCAGCCCGTCACGCAGCCACTGCACCGTCGCACCGGCCATGAACACGCTGCCCTCGAGACAGTACGCCGTGCGGTGCAGTGCCGGCGGGCCTTGCCAGCCCACCGTGGTCAGCATTCGGTTGCGGCTGGTCACCGGCGCGGCGCCCGTGTTCATGAGCATGAAGCAGCCCGTGCCGTAGGTGTTCTTCGCCATGCCCGGCGCGAAGCACGCCTGGCCGAAGGTGGCCGCCTGCTGGTCGCCCGCGATGCCGGCGATGGGCAGTGCGGCGCCCAGGAGCGACGCCTCGGTTTCGGCAATGACGCCGCTCGAAGGCATGACGTCGGGCAGCACGGCGCGCGGGACATCCAGCAAGGCCAGCAGTTCGTCGTCCCAGTCCATCGTATGCAGGTTGAACAGCATGGTGCGCGACGCGTTGCTCGCATCGGTCGCATGCACCCGGCCGCCCGTGAGATTCCAGATCAGCCAGCTGTCGACCGTGCCGAAGGCCAGCTCGCCGTCCTCCGCGCGCCGCCGCGCCCCGGGCACGTTGTCCAGCAGCCACTGCAGCTTGGTCCCCGAAAAATAGGCGTCGATCACGAGCCCTGTCTTGCGCTGAATGAGCGCCGCCTTGCCCTGCGCGCGCAGCGCGTCGCAGCGCGGCGCGGTGCGGCGGTCCTGCCAGACGATGGCGTTCGCGACGGGCTGGCCGCTGGCGCGGTCCCACAGCACGGTGGTCTCGCGCTGGTTGGTGATGCCGATGGCATCGATCGTGCCGCCCGCCTTCTCGATGGCCTCCAGCGCGACGGCATGCTGCGTCGCCCAGATCTCGCGCGCGTCGTGTTCCACCCAGCCCGGCTGTGGAAAGATCTGCCGGAACTCGCGCTGTGCGAGCGAGACGACGCGACCCGCACGGTCGAAGACGATGGCCCGCGAGCTGGTCGTGCCCTGGTCGAGTGCCAGTACGTGATTCACGAAGTGAAAAGCGTGGGATTCATAGGGCCGAAAGCGTAACCGATGCGCACGCCGTGGCGCGTGTTCTAGACTCGTCGCCATGACGCTTCCCTGCCTGACGCGGCGCGCATGGCTGGGCTCGACCGCCCTGGCGCTCGCGGGCTGCGGCGTGCCCTCGATCACTGCCGTGCCGCCCCGGCTGCGGCTCATCGGCCACACGACGCTGCCGCATCGACTGAACTTTCGCGACACGATCGTCGGCGGTCTCTCCGCCATCGACTTCGACCCGGCCTCGGGCGCCTGGATCGCGCTGTGCGACGAACGCGCCGAGCGCGACCCCGCGCGCTTCTACACGCTGGCCGTCACGCTTCTGCCCGACGCGCTGCGGGTGCAGCCGACCGGCGTCGTGGCGCTGCGGCAGGCGAATGGGCAGCCCTACGGCCGCCGCCAGGTCGACCCCGAAGCCGCGCGCCTGCTGCCCGGCGGCAATCTCCTGTGGACCAGCGAGGGCGACGTGACGCTGGGTCTCCCGCCTTCGATGCACGAGTCGCGGCCGGACGGCTCGCTCGTGCGCGACATCGCCATGCCTGCGCACCTCCGTGTCGACGGCGGCGCCGGCCCGGGGCCGCGCAACAACCTGACGCTCGAAGGCCTTGCGCTGACGCCCGGCCGCCGGGGGGCGTGGGCGGCCATGGAAGGCCCGCTGCAGCAGGACGGTCCCGAGCCGAGCGTCGCGGCGGCGGGCGGTCCCTGCCGCTTCACGCACTTCGATCTCGCGAGCGGCAAGGCCACGCGGCAGATCGCCTACGTGCCCGACGCGATCCCCGCCGCGCCCATTCCGCCGGGCGCCTACGCGGACAACGGGGTGAGCGAGATCCTGATGGATGGCGAACATCACCTGCTCGTCCTGGAGCGCGCATTCATGATGGGCCGCGGCGTTTCGCTGCGCCTCTACCGCATCGACCTGCGCGAGGCGAGCGATACGCTGGCCTCGCCGCAACTGCTGCGCGGCCGGTTCCGCGCGCCGCGCAAGACCCTGCTCGCCGACTTCGCCCAGCTCGGCCTGCCGCGCCTCGACAACACCGAGGGCATGTGCTGGGGGCCGCGGCTCGCGAACGGTTCGCGCTCGCTGGTGTTCGTGAGCGACGACAATTTCAATCCCATGCAGGTCACGCAGTTCGTGGCTTGCGAATATCTCGAGTGACATCCATGGCAGCGACGAATCCACGCATTGCATTCATCGGCGGCGGCAACATGGCGAGCGCCATCATCGGCGGGCTGCTGAAGCAGGGCCTGCCGCCATCGAACGTCGAAGTGGTGGAGCCCTTCGAGCCGCAGCGCGCCAGACTGAAGGAGCAGTTCGCACTGGATGCGCAGGCCGCACCCGGCGCGGCGCTTGCGCAATGCGACCTCGTCGTGTGGGCCGTGAAGCCGCAGACCTTCAAGGAAGCCGCGGCGCAGGCGAAGTCCCATGTCGCGAAGGCGCTGCACCTGAGCGTCGCCGCCGGCATCCGTTCCGACAGCATCGCCGCCTGGCTCGGCACGCAGCGCATCGTGCGCTCGATGCCGAACACGCCGGCGCTCGTCGGCAAGGGGATGACGGCGCTGTATGCGCGCGATGGCGTAAGTGCGCAAGACAAGTCGACGGTGGATCGCGTGATCGCGACCACCGGCGAACATCTGTGGGTCGACGAGGAGCGGCACCTCGACGCGGTCACCGCGATCTCGGGGTCCGGGCCGGCCTATGTCTTCTACTTCCTCGAAGCGATGACGCAGGCCGGCATCGAGATGGGACTCTCGCGCGAGCAGGCCTATCGTCTTTCGGTCGGCACCTTCGAAGGCGCCTCGGCGCTCGCGAAAGCATCGCAGGACCCGCCGGAAACCTTGCGGGAGCGTGTCACGTCGAAAGGCGGCACGACCTACGCGGCGCTCACGTCGATGGAGCAGGACGGTGTGAAGGCGCTCTACGTGAAAGCGCTGCACGCGGCCTGCAAGCGCGCGGACGAACTCGGCAACGAATTCGGCGCCTGAGGCGCGCCGTCATCCCGCGGGGACGACACGCATCCTCATCGCAGCGCGTACCCCGCCGCGATGCCGGCGAACACCGACGCGCCGAGCCAGTGGTTCTGCCGGAACGCGGTGAAGCAGCCCTCGCGCGTGCGGTCGCGGATCAACATGTAGTGCCACAAGGCCTGCATGCTCGCGACGATCACCGTCGTGGCGAGCACGGGCAGCGGAATGCGGCCCGTGAGCGCGACCGCCCACACCGCGAGATACATGCCGTAGCAGAGCATCACGACCGCGACGTCGGCGCGGCCCAGTGTGATCGCCGAAGTGCGGATGCCGATCTTCAGGTCGTCGTCGCGGTCCACCATCGCATACTCGGTGTCGTAGGCGAGCACCCAGAATAGATTGCCGAACAGCAGCGCCCACGCGAGCAGCGGCACGCGCGCCTGCACGGCCGCGAAGGCCATCGGGATGCCGAAGCTGAACGCGATGCCCAGCACCGCCTGCGGCATGGACACGAAGCGCTTGGCATAGGGATACGCGACGGCGATGGCGAGCGCCGCGAACGACCACATCACCGCGACCGCGTTGGTCGTCAGCACCAGAGCGAACGCCGCGAGCGCGAGCGCGACGCCGACGGCCAGCGCCTCCTTGACGCCGACGCGCCCCGACGTGACGGGGCGGCTCGCGGTGCGCTTCACGTGGCGGTCGAATTCACGGTCGGCGACGTCGTTGATGCAGCAACCCGCGCTTCGCATCAGGATCGTGCCGATCACGAACACGGCGACGAGGTGCCAGCCGGGAAAGCCGTCCGCCGCGATCCACAACGCCGACAGCGAGGGCCACAGCAGCAGCAACCAGCCCGCGGGCCGGTCCCAGCGGATCAGGTCGAGGTAGAGGTCGAATTTCTCGCGCAGCAAGGTGGTGACGTATCGCCTCTACAGGCCCAGCTGGCGCAGGTCGAGCTTGCCGCCCCGCATGGGCGGGCACCAGAAATAGGAGCCGTTGACCGGCTTCGAGATGCGGAACATCGCATCGACGATGCCGTCGTCGAGTCCCGCCATGCGGCGCATCTGCGCCTCGAACGCGTCGAAGGACTTGCCGAACGCGACGAACTGCAGGCCCGCCTGCATGCTCATCATCCACGGCATCGAGCGGCGCAGCAGGAAAGCCTCGGGCTCGAAGCTTTCCTGCGCCGTGCGCTTGACGTGCGCCCACTCCGGCGAATCCTCGAGCTCCTCGTTGGTGACGCGGTGCCGGCCGAAGTGATGGTTGGCATCGTCGTCGCCGAGCGCCTCGAATGCGTCGAGGTCATGCACCCACTGCTGCACGGCGACGAAGCTCGAGCCGTCGATGCCCTCGCCCTGGCCGTGCGCGAAGGCGGCTTCGAGCGCCTTGTCGCCTTCGGGATTCTCGGTGCCGTCCTCGTAGCCGGTGAGGTCGCGTCCGTGCGTGCCGCTCCACGAATGGCGAAACGCATCGACGACGTGCCGCACGGCGAACACGGGCGCAAGCGCCTTCTGCACCTTGCGCGTGAGGTGCAGCAGATTGCCGAGGTCGTCCCCGCGAATCCAGCACCACAGCGTGCCGGGGGTCGACGGCACCTTGGCATCCGGGCCGCTCATGTCGGGAAATTCGTGCAGTCCCGGCACCTTCGCATCGAGCGCCGCCACGAGCGAGGGCCCGAGGCCGATCACCACGTCGCTGCCGTTCACGAGCGGCGACAGGCGCTTGATCGCGTCGCGGATGGCCGGGTCGTCGGCGCCCTTGTCCGCCAGGCTGAAAGTGACATAGCGAGCGACGGCCGGGACGGCATCGAGAATGCCGGGTTGATAGATCGTGTCGGTGCCTTGGGTCATGACAGTCGCTTGACGCCCGGCAATTCGCAGGCGTAGATGGAATTGCGCAGCGCGGCGATGGCCTCGTAACGCGTGAAACTGCGACGCCACGCCAGCACCACGCGGCGCGTCGGCGGGTCGCCCTCGAAGGGGATGTACTTCACGAACGCCTCGTCATCCTTGCGCCGCCGCGCCGGAACCGGCACGAGCGCGCCCTTGGGCACCGACAGGCGCGGCACGAGCGTCACGCCCATGCCGGCGGCCACCATGTGCTTGATGGTTTCGAGCGAGGAGCCCTCGAAACTCTTGCGGATGCCTTCGGCGTCGCTCGAAAAACGCGCGAACTCGGGGCAGACCTCGAGCACGTGGTCGCGGAAACAGTGGCCCGTGCCCAGCAGCAGCATCGTCTCCTGCTTCAGCACCTCCGCCCGCACCGTCTTCTGCTTCGACAGCGGATGATTGCTCGGAACGGCGGCAAGAAACGGCTCGTCGTACAGCGGCGCGATGGCGAGGCCGGTGTCCGGGAAGGGCTCGGCCATGATCGCGCAGTCGATCTCGCCGGTGCGCAGCATCTCCAGCAGGCGCACAGTGAAGTTCTCCTGCAGCATCAGAGGCATCTGCGGATTGCGCGCGATGGCCTGGCGCACGAGGTCCGGGAGCAGATACGGGCCGATCGTGTAGATCACGCCCAGTCGCAGGGGGCCGGCGAGCGGGTCCTTGCCGCGCTTGGCGATTTCCTTGATCGCCGCCGCCTGCTCCAGCACGCTTTGCGCCTGGCGCACGATGTCTTCGCCGAGCGGCGTGACCGACACCTCGTTCGCGCTGCGCTCGAAGAGCTTCACTTCCAGCTCGTCCTCGAGCTTCTTGATCGCGACGGACAGCGTGGGCTGCGAGACGAAGCACGCCTCGGCGGCGCGGCCGAAATGCTTCTCTCGGGCCACGGCGACGATGTATTTGAGCTCGGTGAGGGTCACGGCTTGAATCTACGCCTTCAGATATTCGGATTTTCCACCCAACCAGCGCGAGACGTGGCGTTGCGCCAGTTCGGCTTCACGGTCGAGCATGACAGGCGCGAGTTCGCGCGCCCATTGCAGCAGTTGCGCGTCGGTCGCGAGGTCGGCGAACCGCAGCAGCGGCGCGCCGGATTGCCGCGCGCCGAGAAACTCGCCGGGGCCGCGGATATCGAGGTCGCGGCGCGCGATCTCGAAGCCGTCGTTCGTCTCCGCCATCGCCTTCAGGCGCGCGCGCGCCGTCTCGCCGAGCCTTCCGTGCTCGCCGTTCGAATACAGCAGCACGCAGGCCGAGGCCGCCGCGCCGCGGCCGACACGCCCGCGCAGCTGATGCAGTTGCGACAGGCCGAAGCGTTCCGCATGCTCGATCACCATGAGCGAGGCGTTCGGGACATCGACGCCGACCTCGATCACCGTCGTCGACACCAGCACGCCCATCTGCCCGCCCTCGAAGAGCGACATCACGGCTTTCTTCTCGGCCACCGGCATGCGCGAATGCAGCAGGCCCACCATCACGCCCGGCAAGGCCGCACTCAGCTGCTCGTGCGTCGCCGTCGCATTGGTGAGGTCGAGCGCCTCGCTCTCCTCGATCAGCGGGCAGACCCAGTACACCTGCCGCCCCTGCGCGACCTGCGCGCGGATGCGTTCGACGATTTCCTCGCGCCGCGTGTCGGCGATCAGCTTCGTGACGACGGGCGTGCGCCCCGGCGGCAGTTCGTCGATGGTGGAAACGTCGAGGTCCGCGTAATAGCTCATGGCCAGCGTGCGGGGAATCGGCGTGGCGGACATCATGAGCAGATGCGGCTCGCGGCCGGCCGGCGTACCCGAATCCCCGTCTTCGCGTCTCTCGCCGCCATCGCCGCCCTCGGCTGCGAGCTTGCCCCGCAACGCCAGACGCTGCTCGACGCCGAAGCGGTGCTGCTCGTCGATCACGGCGAGGCCGAGCCGCTTGAACTGCACCTGCTCCTGGATCACGGCGTGCGTGCCGACCACGAGCGCGGCTTCGCCGCTCGCGACGATCGCCAGCATCTGCTCGCGCGCCTTTTTCCGCTGGCTGCCGGTGAGCCACGCCACGCGCAGGTTGCGCGGCGCCAGCAGCGGCTCCAGCCAGCCGATCAGCTTGCGGAAGTGCTGCTCGGCGAGGATTTCGGTCGGCGCCATCAGCGCGCATTGCCAGCCTGCGTCGATCGCGATCGCGGCCGCCAGCGCGGCGACGATCGTCTTGCCGGAGCCGACGTCGCCTTGCAGCAGTCGGTGCATCGGCACCGCCTTCGCGAGGTCGCGCGCGATCTCCTCCGACACGCGCCGCTGCGCGTTGGTGAGAGAAAAAGGGAGCGCCGCGAGCAGCTGCTCGGGCAAGCCCTGCGGCTGCCCCTTCAGCGCTGGCGCCTGCAGCCGGTCGCGCTCCCGCTTGCTTTGCAACTGCGAAAGCTGTTGCGCGAGCAACTCCTCGGCCTTCAGGCGCTGCCAGGCGGGATGGCTGCGATCCTCCAGCGTCGCGAGCGATGTTTCCGGCGTCGGGTGATGCAGGAATTCGAGCGCATCGCGCAGCGGCCACAGCTTCAGATTGCCGGCCTCGCGCGGCAAGGTCTCCGAGAGGTCGGCGCGCGACAAGCCCGAAAGCACCGCCTTGCGCAGATAGGCCTGCGGCAGGCTCGCGACGGTCGAATACACCGGCGTCAACGCGTCGGGCAGCGCGCCGCCCGCCGGCTTGCCGACCGGATGCACCATCTGCCAGCCCATGAAGCCGCCCCTGAGTTCGCCGCGGAAGCGCAGCCGCGTGCCGACCGCCAGCGCCTTCTGCAGCGAGGGGTAGAAGGTGAAGTAGCGCATCACGCACGTATCCGTGCCATCGTCCACCGTCACCACCAGTTGCCGGCGCGGCTTGAACGCGACGTGGCTCTCGGTCACGGTCGCCTCGATCTGCACCGTGTCGCCATTGCGCGCGTCGCGCAGCTTCACGATGCGCGTCTCGTCCTCGTAGCGCATCGGCAGGTGCAGGGCCAGGTCGATGTCGCGCGCCAGGCCCAGCTTGAGCAGGGCTTTCTGGGGTTCGGACAGGGCGGCCTTGGCCTCGGGCATTCAGCCTCCGCCGAGCCGCCTCAAGGCGGCTGAAGCCCCCTCGGGGGGCAGCGCAGTACACGAAGTGACAAGCGTGGGGGTCGACATGCCAGAATTCTGCCCTTCCTGCTCCCACCACTTGGAACGGGCCACGTCCAGCCCTCAAGCATGCGCCACTTCACGCTCGGCGATTTCGACTTCGCCCTCCCGCCCGAACTCATTGCCCAGCACCCGGCCGAGCAACGCAGCGCGTCGCGCCTGCTCGATGGCACGCAGGCTGAACCGTGCGACCGGATCTTCCGCGACCTGCCCTCGCTGCTGCAGCCGGGCGACCTGCTGGTCTTCAACGACACGAAGGTCGTGAAGGCGCGCCTCTTCGGCGAAAAGCCCACCGGCGGCAAGGTCGAACTGCTCGTCGAGCGGGTCCTGCCCGACCGGCACGAGGTCGTCGCGCACATGAAGGCGAGCAAGAAGCCGCCGCCCGGCACGGCGCTGCGCATGGCCGGCGGCTTCACCGCGACGCTCGTCGCACGCTGGCCCGACGAGGAAGGCGCGCTGTTTCGCTTCGCCTTCAGCGACGAGCCGCATGCGCTGATGGAACGTCACGGCCATGTGCCGCTGCCGCCCTACATCACGCACGCCGACACGGCGGAAGACGAGCGGCGCTACCAGACCGTGTTCGCGGCGCGGCCGGGCGCGGTGGCGGCGCCCACCGCCGCCTTGCATTTCGACGATGCGCTGCTGCGCGCGCTCGACGCGCGCGGCGTCGAGCGCGCCAGCGTCACGCTGCACGTGGGCGCCGGCACCTTCCAGCCGGTCAAGACCGAGGACATCGCGCAGCACCGCATGCACAGCGAGTGGTACGAGGTGCCGCAGGCCACTCAGGACGCGATCCGCCGCCTGCGCGAACGCGGCGGCCGGCTCGTCGCGATCGGAACGACGACCGTGCGCACGCTGGAATCGTGGGCCGCGAGCGGCGCGGCGAGCGGCGACACCAGCATCTTCATCACGCCGGGTTTCCGCTTTCGCGAGATCGACCTGCTGGTGACCAACTTCCACCTGCCCAAGTCCACGCTGCTGATGCTCGTGAGCGCCTTCGCCGGCTACGAACACATGATGGCGCTGTATCGCCACGCCATCGCGCAGCGCTACCGCTTCTTCAGCTACGGCGACGCGATGCTGCTCGCGCGGCGCGACCCGGACCCTCAGGCGGCGGACAGCGCCACGCGCCCACCCGTCACGCCCGAGGACTGAGCGAGCCGGTCCAGCACGGCCTGCGCATCGGCCCGCGTCGCGAAGTGGTTGATGCGAACCTCGACGCCCGCCTTGCGCGCGGCGGGCTTCGCCGCATAGCCCAGGCGCGCGAGCCGCTTCGCGAGCGCATCGGCCTCGGAGAACGCGCGGAACGTGCCTGCGACCACGCGCCATCGGCCACCGGCGACGGCGACTCCGCGTCCCGGCTTCAGCTCCGTCGACCCCAGGAACTTCGCGAGTTCGTCCGGCGTCGCCGTGCCCACCGGACGAACGGGCTGGTCGAAGAAGCGCGCCCAGAAGGCCGTCGGCTTGTCGAGCGCGAAGTTGCCCTGATCGCGCGTCTGCAGGTCGATGCTTCCTTCGAACATGCAGGCCGCGTCGTGGACCGCATCGGTCATCGACCAGAAGTCCGTGCCGCGGATCCCGATGGTCGCGGTGCGCACCTGCAGGTTCGCCTGGCGCTGGCCGATCACCTTCGAGATCGCGGAGGTCGTGTAGCGGAACACGCCATCGACCAGTTTCAACTCCGTGCGCACCTGCGTCTCGCCGATGGCCGGCGCGGTGGCTTCGAACCGCTGCACCTGCAGATGCGTCTTCTCTCCGAGGCGGATCACGCTGCCTTCCGGCAAGGCCAGGACCATGGCCGCGCCTTCGCCGGTCTCGACATCCTCGCGCGTGGTCACGGTGTCGCCCGGCTCGAGCGGCACGCGTTCGTCGCCCTCGTTTCGCCATGCGGGCGCCTGCACGGCCTCGACCGCCATGCTGCGGTCGCGCCGCGACGGGGCCGCCACGGCCACCCCCGAACCCATACTTGCACCCGCACCCAGTGCGATCGATGCCGCGGCGCCCAGCCACGTCCTGCGCTCCATTCCTTGCTCCTTACATCTTGAGATACTCGGCGTAGGGATTACGCAGCAGATCGCCCGCCCGATTCGAAAACCGCTTCGGACTTGCGTGAACAAATCCACGCAAGTCGACATGGGAAAATTGCCGCTCCGATGCTCAACTTCGAAATCCTCGCCACCGAGGGCCTCGCACGCCGCGGCCGTCTCGCCCTGAACCACGGCGTCGTCGAGACGCCCATCTTCATGCCCGTGGGCACCTATGGCACCGTCAAGGGAGTCATGCCGCGTTCGCTCCATGAAATGGGCGCGCAGATCATCCTCGGCAATACCTTCCACCTGTGGATGCGGCCCGGCCTCGACGTCCTGCGGCAGTTCGGCGGACTGCACCGTTTCGAGTCGTGGGACAAGCCGATCCTCACCGACTCCGGCGGCTTCCAGGTCTGGTCGCTCGGCGAGATGCGCAAGATCGCCGAGGAAGGCGTGAAGTTCGCGTCACCGGTCAATGGCGACAAGCTGCTGCTCACGCCGGAAGTGTCGATGCAGATCCAGCACGCGCTGAACAGCGACATCGTCATGCAGTTCGACGAATGCACGCCCTACGAAACGAAGGGCCATCGCACCACGGAAGCCGAGGCGCGTTCCTCGATGGAGCTTTCGCGCCGCTGGGCCCTGCGCTGCAAGGCGGAGTTCGAGCGCCTGGGCAATCGCAACGCGCTCTTCGGCATTGTGCAGGGCGGCATGTTCGAGCGCCTGCGGCAGGAGTCGCTCGATGCGCTCGTCGAGATGGACTTCCCCGGCTACGCCGTCGGCGGCGTGAGCGTCGGCGAGCCCAAGGAAGAGATGCTTCGCATCATGGCGCACACGCCGCATCGCCTGCCCGCGGACAAGCCGCGCTACCTGATGGGCGTGGGCACGCCGGAGGACCTGGTGGCCGGCGTCGAATGCGGCGTGGACATGTTCGATTGCGTCATGCCCACGCGCAACGCGCGCAACGGCCACCTGTTCACGCGCTTCGGCGACCTGAAGATCCGCAATGCCCGGCACCGCGTCGACGAACGCCCCGCGGACGAGTCGTGTACCTGCTACGCATGCACGAACTTCTCGCGGGCCTACCTGCACCACCTGGATCGCTGCGGGGAAATGCTCGGGCCCATGCTCGCCTCGATCCACAACCTGCACTACTACCTGAACCTGATGCGCGAAGTCCGCGAGGCGCTGGAGGCGGGCGGCTTCGCGGCGTTCGCATCGCGGTTCCGGCTCGAGCGCAGCCGCGGCGTCTAGGAACCTGCAACCGCCGAGCTCGCCGGGCGAGCGGGAGCGCAGCGCGCGATGAGCCGCTGGAGCGCATCGTCCATGAAGGGGTCGAGCGCGCTGTCGCGCTGCCATTGCGAGGCCTGGGCGATGCCGGACACGACAGGCCACACGAGGAAGGACGTCGCCAGGTGCGCCAGCGTTTCGCCCGAAACCCAACCGTGCGTCGCCGCGAAGATCGCGTGGTCATGCGCGCCGAGCAAGGTCGACAGCGCGAAGGCCAGCAGCACCATCGTCCAGGTGATGGGCAGCGCGTGCAGCCGCGGAGGCGCCACGGCCATGCACCACACCAGCACGATGGCGCCGAACTGGAAGACGGTCCATGGAAACAGATTGCCGCCGGCGCCGAGCACTCTCACGGCCAGTACCCCGAGCGCGAGCGACCCCAGCCCCAGGCTGGCGCCGGCGCGCTCGCTCACGTGGCCCGCGCCGGCCAGGCCGACCAGCCCGGCAAGGACGAAGGCCATGGCGTAGCGTTCGCCGGCGAGAAAGCGCAGTTGCGGATCGAAGTGGTAGAGGCTCGCGCCGTGGGACAGCAGCGCCGCGCCGCAGAAGAACAGCAAGGACATCGCGCGCTGCTTGTTGCTCACCGCGCCGGCCGGCGCGCGCCAAAGTGTCCAGCCGCCCGCCACGGCGGCGAAGGCCAGCGGCAGGTTCGACACGACGTTCAATGCGTTGTCGATGCCCAGGAGCCGCCGAGTGTCCGCGAGGTCGTGGGGAAGCAGCGTCTGCTGCACGGTCGGCCCCCACGCGGCCAGGTTGGCCAGCGCGAGCATGGCGATGAACAACAGGCCTTCGGGCCGGGTCGAAACGAATCTCATGGCAAGGCGCCTCCTCGGGGCGGTATGGGTTGGAACGGGGCGCAGTCTCGCGGACCGGATAGCAAAGAGCTAATCCATTTCGACTACATTCACGCATCGCGCCACTTTCGGTATCCGACAGCGATACCGCACCCGATTCGATGAGCACCACCGCCGATCTGATCGTCGCCCTCAAGAAGGAGCTGAAGGCCTCCCAAATCACCTATGCGGCGCTGGCCGAGGGTCTGGGCATGGCCGAGTCCAGCGTCAAGCGCATGCTCGCGCGCGGCGACATGCCGCTGTCGCGCATCGATGCGATCTGCCAGACGCTCAAGCTCGACTTCGCCGAACTCGCACGGCGCGTGGCGGACACGCAGCCGCTGCTGAAGGAGCTGACGCCGGAGCAGGAGCGGGCGGTGGTGGCGGACAAGAAGCTGCTGCTCGTCGCGATCTGCGTGCTTTCGCAGTGGACGCCGGAGCAGATGACCAGCGAGTACCGGCTGACCGAGGCCGAGTGCGTGAAATACCTGGTGCAGCTCGATCGCATCGGCATCATCGACCTGCGGCCGATGAACCGCTACCGGCTGAAGCTCTCGAAAGCCTTCCGCTGGCAGCCCAACGGACCGGTGATGCACTACTTCCGGGAGCATGTGGTGCTCGACTACTACGGGGGCGACTTCGACGGCCGGGCAGAGACCCTGCTGCTCCTGCAAGGCTCGGTCGGCAAGGGGATCGCGCCTTCGCTGGTCGAGCGCATGCAGCGCCTGGCGCACGACTTCGCCAGGCAGCACCACAGCGACCAGAAGCTGCCGGAGGACAAGCGCGAGAGCTACACGCTCCTGCTGGCCATGCGGCGCTGGGAGTTCTCGGTGTTCGCGGAGATGCGGCGGTGAATCCGCCTCAGCGAAGCACCACCGGCGGCCCCGACAAGCCGGCGCGCTGCGTCCAGGCGAAGACCGAATCGACCGTCACCGTTTCGATCAGGTTCGCGAAGCGCTTTGCATCGGGATGGTCGTCGAACGCGACGTTGGCCGCGCTCATCCGCCCGCCCAGCCGCGTCAGCGGTCCGAGCCGCAGCACGGCCGGCTCGTAGGCTTTCAGCCGCAGCCAGGCCTGCGCCTGCTCGCGCGAGCGCACCTGCGGCTCGGCCGCGAGTGCGAGCGTCTCGATGGCCCACTGGTTCGACTGCTGGTACTTCGTTGCCCACGGGTAGCTCACGATGCTGTAGGGTCGCACGTGCAGGCGCATGGCGCGCGCATCGTCGCGCAGCAGCGCCGCCATTTGCGACTGCAACGCTGGCGCGAGCGGCACCCAGGCGGCCTCCTGCCGCCAGAGATCGTCGAGGAAGAATTCGCCGAGGCCCTGCCTGTAGATCGCCGCATCCGCCGTGCCGCAGTGATTGAGCTTGTGGACGATGCGCCAGACGTCGGCGCCCTGCGCATCCCGCGTTCGATACGCGATGCCGAGGTGCGAGTAGCGCACGCCGTATTTCCCGAGGTCCTGCCCGGCGCGGGCAAGGAGCACGACCTGCGTGCCGTCACGCGCATGGGCGGCTTCCAGCGCATGGTGCGTGCGTTCGGCCATGACGAGGCCGCGCTCGATCGACACGGCCGTGGGCTTGCGCGCTTCGCAGGAGCGGCCGGCGAAGACCGGCTGGGCGCACAGCAGCGCGGCCGCCAGCGCCACGACACGGGGGATGTTTCGCGCGCGCATCTCAGTACGCCAGCCGTTCGTTGTGAAGCAGCGCCCGACCGAGCGCGTTGGGAACGAAGGCGATGGCCTCGCCCGCCGCGGAGAGAACGACGCCGGCGCCGATCGTGCTGACTGTCACGGCGGTTCCCACGGCAAGCGACGCACGCGTTGCGCCACGATGCATGACCTCCACGCTCGCCGCCGCGCCGTCGGAAGCGCGTTCGAGCACGTAGACCGTGCTGTACGCGCCAACTTCGACGGCTCGCACGACGAGCACGGCGCCCGCGGCCGACAGCGCCAGGGGCAGGGCGACCACCGCGCCGGCCACGACGCTCGCGCCGGCGGCGACCGATGCGATGGGCAGGGTCGACACGGCGCTCAGCGCCGACAGTTCGCTTTGCGCATTCGCCGCGCCGGCGCCGAGGGCGGCGACGAGCGCGAGAGGGAGAAAGATCTTGCTTTGCATGAGGGTCTCCTTGGCGTGGGCATCGGCCTTACTGGTCGCGCCGCGCGTCGGCGGCTGCGTCGGCGAGGTCGGCCTCGTGCCGGTCGCGCAGCATCTTTGCAAGCGTGAAGGTGCAGGTGATGAGGTACAGCCAGCTCACCGAGAGGAAGGCCTTGTAGGTCTCGTTGATCTCCATGCGCACGAGGCCCCAGCCGGTCAGCGCCATCGCGAGGAAGAACGCACCCCACACCACCAGCTTGAACATCGGCGTGTCGGCCGGCCGCCGCTCGCGGCGTGCCGAGTCGTTGTCGCGCACGAATTTCGCGAGCACGAAGGCCGCCGAGAGGCAGAAGAAGTAGCCCATGACCATGAAGGCGCGATCGAGGTCGCGGCCGGGCAGGTACGCCAGGCCGACGCCGCACAAGAGCGCGGCGAGGCCGAAGGAAGCCCATACCTGCAGTTGCCAGGCCTTGGTGTCGCGTTGGAGAAGAACTCGCATGTGAATCGCCCCTTGGGGTTGGTTGAACATGCGCCGCAGTCTGCGAGCGGGCCTCCGTCGCAGCACTGGATTTCAATGCGGGATGCACCCGGCGGCCCACGCGGTATCCTTTTTCGATACCGGCGCGCCGCGGCGGACCTTACTCCCTCAGCAGCGTCGCCACACGCGCGTGCAACATCGACGGATCGACCTGCGCGGCCGGCACCGGCGCACCGACATTCAGCCCGACGCGATTGAACACGCCGCGCCGGAACGGCCGCACCATCGCGCCGCCCTGCTCGATGCGGCTGAAGTACGAGCCCCAGAGATTCGTGAGCGCCATCGGGATCACGGGCGGCTCCACGCCGTCCGCGCGCGCCGTCTCCAGCACCTTCACGATCCCGCCCTTGAACGGCTGCAGCTGCCCGTCGCGCGTGATGCCACCCTCGGGAAAGATCGCGAGCAGGTCGCCCTCGCGCAACACGCGGGCGGCCTTCGCGAACGCCGCCTCGTACACCTGCGGGTCTTCCTTCTGCGGCGCGATGGGGATGGCCTTGGCGAGGCGGAACATCGCACCGAGCAACGGCAGCCTAAAGATGCGGTGGTCCATCACGAAGTAGATGGGCCGCGGGCTCGCCGCCATGAGCAGCACCGCGTCGACGAAGCTGACGTGGTTGCAGGCGAGCACGGCCGCTCCCTGCACGGGGATGAACTCGTCGCCGCGCACCTTGAAGCGATAGACGACCCGCGACGCGACCCACGCCGTGAAGCGCAGCAGGTACTCGGGCACCAGCATGAAGATGTAGAACGCGACGACCGCGTTCGCAAGGCCGACCAGCAGGAAGATCTGCGGGATCGTCATCCCCATCTTCAGCAGCAGCCCGGCGATCACCGAGCTCGCGATCATGAAAAGCGCGTTGAGGATGTTGTTGGCGGCGATGATGCGCGCGCGGTGCGTGGCCTGCGAACGCAGCTGGATCAGCGCGTACATCGGCACGGAATACAGGCCCGCGAACAGCGACAGCAGCGCGAGGTCGGCCATCACGCGCCAATGCCCCGGCACCGCGGTGAATTGCGCGAGCGTCATCGTGCCCGACGGCGGCAGGCCGCGCGAGGCGAAGTAGAGGTCGATGGCGAACACGCTCATGCCGATCGCGCCCAGCGGCACGAGGCCGATCTCCACGTGGCGTCGCGACAGCATCTCGCACATCAGCGAGCCCGTGCCGATGCCGATGGAGAACACCACGAGCAGCAGCGACGCCACCTGCTCGTTGCCGTGCAGCACCTCTTTCGCGAACGAGGGAAACTGGCTGAGGAACACGGCCCCGAAGAACCACATCCAGCTGATGCCCAGCAGCGAGCGGAACACGACGAGGTTGCCGTGCGCGAGCTTCAGGTTGCGCCAGGTCTCGGTGAACGGATTCCAGTTGATCGCGAGGCCCGGGTCGGTCGCGGGCGAGTCGGGGATCCAGTGCGCGACGATGCGCCCGATGATCGCGACGGCGACGCAGCTGAAGCCCACGTGGTGCGCGCCGATCTCCGGCACGGCGATGACGAGTCCGCCCGCGACGTTGCCGAGCAGGATGGCGACGAAGGTGCCCATCTCCACCATGCCGTTGCCGCCGGTGAGCTCGCGCTCGCCGAGGTGATGCGGCAGATAGGCGAACTTCACCGGCCCGAACAGCGTCGAGTGCAGGCCCATGAGGAAGGTACACGCGAGCAGCACGGGAATGTTCGCGCTGAAGAATCCGAACGCCGCGAGCGCCATGATGCCGATCTCGAGCCGCTTCACGAACAGGATCAGCATCCGCTTGTCGTACTTGTCGGCGAGCTGTCCGCTCGTCGCGGAGAACAGCAGGAACGGCAGGATGAACAGCGCGCCGATCGCCAGGCCCGCCATCGCGGGCGGCAGCCACGCCACCTGCAGCTGGTAGGTCACCATGACGGTGAACGCGAACTTGAACAGGTTGTCGTTCGCCGCGCCCGCGAACTGCGTCCAGAAGAAGGGCGCGAAGCGCTTCTGCTTCAGTAGCGCGAACTGGTTCGGGTGCGGCTCGGCCGGCGAAGGCAGGGCGTGCTCGGCGATGACGTGGCTCATGGATGCGTCTTTCGGAGGGGCGATGGCGGCGAAGTTTCCGCGTCGCGCCGCGAAGCGTACCGCTTTGCGGCTAAATTGTCGTCCTGCGCCACCTCCGGTATCGAAAAGCGCGACTTCACTGAACGTCCATGAGCACCACCGCCGACCTCGTCACCGCCCTCAAGAAGGAACTGAAGTCCGCGCAGATGACGTATGCCGACCTCGCGCAGGGCCTGGGCATGGCGGAGTCGAGCGTCAAGCGCATGCTGGCCAAGGGCGACATGGCGCTGTCGAAGATCGATGCCATCTGCCGTGTGCTGAAGATCGATTTCGCCGAGCTCGCGCGACGCGTCGCCGACGCGCAGCCCCTGCTTGCGGAACTCACGCAGGCGCAGGAAAAGGCAGTGGTCGCGGACAAGAAGCTGCTGCTGTGCGCCATCTGCGTGCTGAGCCAGTGGACGCTGGAACAGATCGCGGCCGAGTACCGCCTGACCCCCGCGGAATGCGTCAAGTACTTCGCGCAGCTCGATCGCATCGGCATCATCGAGCTGAAGCCGCTCAATCGCTACCGCCTCAAGCTGGCGAAGACCTTCCGCTGGCGCCCGCACGGCCCGGTGATGCATTACTTCCGCGACCATGCCGCGCTCGACTACTTCAACGGCGGCTTCGACGGCCATGCCGAGAGCGTGCTGCTCGTCCACGGATCGGTGAGCCGCGCCATCGCGCCCTCTTTCGTCGACCGACTGCAGCGCGTCGCGCTGGACTTCGCGCAGCAGCACCAAGCCGACCAGAAGCTCGCGCAGAAAGACCGCGAGGGCTACACGCTCGTGCTCGCGATGCGAAGCTGGGAGTTCGAGGCGTTCAGTCGGCTGCGGCGGTGAACACGGTCAGCACGCCCGTGTAGCCGTACAGGTGGTTGCGGGCGATCTCGCCGCCCGCGAAGAATCCCACCAGCGGCACGTCGCCCAGCGCTCGGCGCACGATCTGCAGTTCCGCGCTGGGCCCGCCGAAATGCGGCCCGCCGCGCCCGGAGCAGCTCACGTAGACCGCGCCCGCGATCCGACGCGCCGCGGTCGGCTCCGCCTGCGCCTCGGAGGCTGCGAGGGCGCTCGCCACGGCCAGCGGCATGTCCTCGGGTTCCACTTCCTCGCGAATCTCGGCGCAGATGCGCGTGAGGTCCGCCTTGGCCGCCTGCACGTTTCGCTGGCAGAACGCCAGGCGCATGCCGGTCTCGACCTTGTCCGCGATGGCGACGCCGCGCCGGCCGGGGTCCAGGCCGATCAGGTGGCGCACCAGCACGTCCGAGCCGAACTCGCCGGTGCGTCCCACCATGTCCTTGCTGCCGTCGGTCAGGCCCGCAAGCGTGGCGCGCAGCGCGGTGATCGCGTTCTTCGGGTCCTCGAGCGAAATCCCGACTTCGGCGAGCAGGATGTCGAGCGCGGGCGCGTAGTCGAGCTCCAGCACGAGGTTGCCGTCGGACGCGGTGATGACGTGCTCGCGGCCGACCGGCTGGCAGCCCTGCGTGACGCGCGACACGATGGTCACGCCCTCGCCGAACGCCACGCCCGACAGGCCGCCGCTGAAGACGCCGCCCGAACGCCCGTGACCCCGGATCGTGCCGTTGCCGCCGACCGCGAACTGCACCGTCGCGCCGCGGCTGGCGGCGAGGCCCCCGAACAGGTAGCCGGTGGAGGTGCGCTGCGCCATCTCGTCGATCAATTCGCCGAGCTCCGGCGTCGAGGCATCCGCGTGGACGAGCGCGGTATGCGCGGCGAAGGTCGGCGCCAGCGGCGCCACGCCGGAGAACACGCGGAACTGGTCGCTCGGCAGTTCGCACAGCATGAGCGCCAGGGCGGGCTCGTCGAAATATTCGACGTTGGACGATGCGACGCCCACGCCGACCGTGCCGGCCCACTCGGTGACCTCCGGCAGCTCCGCGGCGATGTGGTCGAGGATGTCCTGCGCCTGCGAAGCGTAGTGGTCGGTGATGTAGAGCAGCCCGAGCGTCGGCGCGCTCGCGTAGTCGCGCAGCGCCATCTGCGCGCGCACCTGCGCCAGCGCGAGGCCGGCCGCCATCGGCCACTGCGGATGCGTGGCGTGCCCGAACGGGAAGAGTTTCATGGAGCCTGCCTTCAGCCGCTTCGGCTCTTGCGCGCGGGCGGCTTCTTCGCCTTGCCCGCCCGGCTCCCGACGGCCTTGCGCGCCACCGCAGCGCCGGTGCCGGTCGCCGCGCGCGCCATGTCCATGCCCGCCTTCATCGCTTCCTTGGCGACGCCGGTGGCGACGTTCTTCGCGGTGTCCATGGCGGTCTTCTGCGCCGCATCCTTCATCGCGGTCGACGCGATTTCCTGGAACTGCTGCGTGAGGGCGCCCCACCATTGCAGCGGATCGACCACCCCGCCGACCTCGGCCGCGCCGCCCATCGCCTTGGCCGCCGCTTTCGCCGTCGGCTTGCGCTTGACGCCCGCCTTCGCCTTGGCCTCCGGTTCGGGCTCCGGCTCGGGTTCCGTCTGCGCCTCGGGCATCTTCGGGGGCGGCGTCGCACCGAACATCGAAGCGTCGGCGGCTTTGAGCTTGAGGGCGTTCGCGACATCGCCCATGCTGAAGTTCATGCCCTTCAGCGTGGCGAGCGTCATCTTCTGCACTTCGAGCGCCTGGATCGTCGCGCCGAGTGCCTTGCCGTTCTGGTCGAGCCAGAAATGCACCGCCTTCAGCTCGCCGATGCGCTTGTCGAGTTCCTCGACGCTGAGCGTCGGCGCGATCCAGTTCGAGAGATTGGGCAGCTGCGGAATCGTCTGCGTCGCGCCTTTGGCGAGGTTCTGCAGGAAGTCGAAACCGGGGACGAACTTGCCGAAGCCGAAAGAGGTATCGCTCATGCGCAGCGCTCCTGGGTTTGCGTGGACACAGCTTACTCCATGAAGCGCGCCCGCAAGCCGGCGTTTCTAGTGCCGATGCGCGGGCGTCTTGCCGTCCGGCGCGCGCACGGACACCGGCACCGACAGGTCGAGGGCGCTCTGGCGGCCCTGCGCATCGCGGAACGTCAGCGTGAGGGGAACCTGCGAGTCGGGCTTCAGGGGTGACTTCAGCGACATCAGCATGAGGTGGTAGCCGCCGGGCTTGAGCTCGACCGTCTTGCCCGGCGCGAGTGCCAGCGCGGGCAGCGCCCGCATCTTCATGACATCGCCTTCCATCTTCATCTCGTGGACTTCGGCGACGCCGGCCACCGGCGAGCTGACACCGACGAGGCTGAGCGGCTCGCTCGCCGTGATGCGCATGAATGCGCCCGTGCCCGACTGCCCCTGGACGCTTGCGCGCGCCCATGCGCCTTCGATCTTCACCGGCGGCGTCTGTCCCTGGGCCGCCAGGGCCACACCGAACGCGAATGCTGCGAATGCTCTCTTCATGGGCTGCGATTATCCCCGCCCCACGATGACCCGCCCCGGTGTAGGCATGCTCCTACGCGCCCTGCGGGCCGGGGCTCCTGTTCGGCCAGCCGCGGTTTTGGTAGTGTCGGGCGGCATGACTTTCGCGGACATTCTCCAGCCATCGAGCGCCCTTTTCCTCGACTTCGACGGAACGATGGTGGACATCGCACCGCAGCCGCATGCGGTGCAGGTCCCGCAGCCGCTCATCGCCTGGCTGCGGTGGAGCCACGACTATCTGGGCGGCGCGGTCGCGGTGATCTCGGGGCGGCAGATCGAGCAGATCGACGATTTCCTGTCGCCCCTGCGGCTGCCGGTGGCCGGCGTGCATGGGGCGGAGCGGCGGCGCACGGACGGTGAACTGGTGCTGCTGACCACGCATCCGCTCGAGCCGGTCGAGCAGGCGGCCGCGCGGCTGGCAGCCGAACATCCGGGCCTGCTGGTCGAGAACAAGGGCAGCTCCGTCGCCTTGCACTACCGCCAGGCGCCGCACCTCGAGGCGCTGTGCATCGACGCGATGCAGGCCGCGGTCGAGTCGATGCCCGGACTCACCCTGCTGCGCGGCAAGATGGTCGTGGAGGCCAAGCCCGGCGGCGCGAGCAAGGGCCGCGCAATCGAAGCCTTCATGCAGGAGCCGCCATTCGCCGGCCGGCTGCCGATCTTCATCGGCGACGACGTCACCGACGAAGTGGGCTTCTCCACCGTGCAGGACGCTGGCGGAATCGGCATCAAGATCGGCGACGGACCCAGCGTGGCCTGGCGGCGCCTCGCCGACCCCGCGGCGCTGCGGCAGGAATTCGAAGCGGCGCACGCCGCCAAAACAGCGAAGGCTTCCCCCACATGACCCAGAACCCTCCGTCCTCACTGAACCTCGGCGTGATCGGCAACTGCGCGTACAGCGCCCTCGTCGACGAGCGGGGCCGCGTCGTGTGGTCCTGCCTGCCCCGGTTCGACGGCGACCCGGTCTTCAACGGCCTGCTCGACCCGAGCGAGAACGGGAGCTTCTGGGCATTCGAGCTGGAGGATTTCGCGCGCAGCGAGCAGGCCTACGAGCCCAACACCGCGGTGCTGCGCACGCGCCTGTACGACTCGCGCGGCCAGGGCGTGGAGATCGTCGACTTCGCGCCGCGCTTCACGAGCCGCGGGCGCATGTTCCGCCCGCTCACGATGGTGCGACGCGTGAGCGTCATTTCCGGCTCGCCGCGCATGCGCGTGCTGCTGCGTCCGCGCTTCGACTGGGGCCGCTTCGTCCCCGCGGTCACGCAGGGCAGCACGCACATCCGCTTCGTCGGGCCGGGCGCGACGCTGCGCGTGAACACCGACGCGCCGATCTCCTATGTGCTGGCGGAAACCTTTTTTCTCGTCGACCGGCCGCTCAACTTCATCATGGGGCCGGACGAGACGCTCGCCACCGGCATCGAGGACACGGCGCGCCTGTTCGAGCAGGAAACGATCGCGTACTGGCGCGGCTGGACGCGCGCGCTGTCGCTGCCGCTCGAATGGCAGGAGGCCGTGATCCGCGCCGCCATCACGCTGAAGCTGTCGCTCTACGAGGACACCGGCGCGATCATCGCGGCGATGACCACGAGCATTCCCGAGGCGCCGCACAGCGGCCGCAACTGGGACTATCGCTTCTGCTGGCTGCGCGATGCATTCTTCGTCGTGCGCGCGCTCAACAGCATCTCGGAAGTGGCGACGATGGAGGAATACCTCCGCTGGCTGATGAACATCGTCGTGCGCTCCGGCGGCGGGCACATCCAGCCGCTCTACGGGATCGGCTCCGAGGAGACGCTCACCGAGTCCATCCTCGAACACCTGCCCGGCTACCGCGGCATGGGCCCGGTCCGCATGGGCAACCAGGCGCAGGAGCACTTCCAGCACGACGTCTACGGCAACATCATCCTCGCGTCCGCGCAGGCGTTCCACGACCACCGCCTCTTCAAGCGCGCGACGCTCGCGGAGTTCCAGTACCTCGAGGCCGTGGGCGAGCAGGCCTTCCGCGTCTACGACACGCCGGACGCGGGCATGTGGGAGCTGCGCACGCGCGCGCGCATCCATACTTCGTCGGCGCTCATGAGCTGGACGGCCTGCGACCGGCTCGCGAAGGCCGCCGCCGCGCTGCGCCGGCCCGATCGCATCCGCTACTGGCGCGAGCGCGCCGACACGATCCGCGCGCGCATCCTCAAGGAATCGTGGAGCGAGGAGCGGCAGGCATTCGCGGAAAGCTTCGGCGGTCGCGATCTCGACGCCAGCGTGCTGCTCATGGCCGAAGTGAACCTGATCGACCCCAACGATTCGCGCTTCGTCTCGACCGTCGAGGCGCTGGAAAAGTCGCTGTGCGACGGGCCGTACATGCGTCGCTACGAGGCGCCCGACGACTTCGGCAAGCCCGAGACCGCGTTCAACATCTGCACCTTCTGGCGCATCGACGCGCTCGCGCGCATCGGCCGCAAGGCGCAGGCGCGCGAGATCTTCGAGACGATGCTCGCGAGCCGCAACCACGTCGGCATCTTCTCGGAAGACACGCACCCCGTCACGGGCGAGATGTGGGGCAACTATCCGCAGACCTACTCGATGGTGGGCACGATCAATGCCGCGGTGCGCCTGTCGGCGAACTGGGACACGGTGATTTGAGCTCGCGGCTCGTCGTCGTCTCCAACCGCGTCGCCGATCCCCGCAAGACCGCCGCGGGAGGCCTGGCCGTGGCGCTCGCCGACGTACTCAAGAACACGGGCGGCATGTGGTTCGGCTGGAGCGGCAAGATCGTCGAGGGCGGCGCGCCGGGCGAGGGCGAACTTCGCACGCAGCAGGCCGGTCCCGTGAAGCTCGCCACCGTGGACCTGTCGCGCGAGGATCACGACGCGTACTACCTCGGCTACTCCAACGGCGTGCTGTGGCCCGTGTTCCACTACCGGCTCGACCTCGCCGATTTCGACACGGGCTACATCGCCGGGTACCGGCGCGTGAACCAGCTGTTCGCGCGCAAGCTGCAGGCGCTGCTCAAGCCGGACGACATCGTCTGGGTCCACGACTACCACCTGATCCCGCTCGCCGCGGAGCTGCGCGCGCTGGGCTGCAACCACCGCATCGGCTTCTTCCTGCACATCCCTCTGCCGCCGCCGCTGATGCTCGCGGCCATCCCCGGGCACGACTGGCTGATTCGCGCGCTCTTCGCGTACGACCTCGTGGGCTTCCAGAGCAACGCCGACTTCGGCCACTTCGCGCGCTACGTCGAATCGGAGGCGCATGCGGTTCCCGTGGACGAGGGGCGCTGGCGCGCGTTCGGCCGCACCGTGCAGGCCGGCGCCTTCCCGATCGGCCTCGACGTCGAGGAATTCACCCTGCTCACGCATGCGCCCGAGGCGCGCGAGATGCACGAGCGCATGAAGCGCGAATACTCGCGGCGCAGGCTGCTCGTGGGCGTGGACCGCCTCGACTATTCCAAGGGCCTGCCGCAGCGGCTGCGCGCTTTTCGCGAGCTGCTCACGAAGTTCCCCGAATCGCGCAGCACCGCCACGCTGGTGCAGATCGCCTCGCCCTCGCGCGAGGATGTCGATGCCTACACCGACATCCTGCACGAGCTGGAAAGCCTGTGCGGCTCCATCAACGGCAATTTCGGCGACCTCGACTGGATGCCGGTGCGCTACATCCACCGGACGGTGGCCCGCGCGCGCCTGCCCGGGCTGTATCGCGCGAGCCGCGTGGGGCTCGTCACGCCGCTGCGCGACGGCATGAACCTCGTGGCGAAGGAGTATCTCGTCGCGCAGAACCCGGAGGACCCCGGCGTGCTCGTGCTCTCGCGCTTCGCGGGCGCGGCGGAGCAGCTGCGCGAGGCGCTGCTGGTGAATCCGTACGACGTCGAAGGCACTGCTGCCGCGATCCAGCTCGCGCTCGCGATGCCCCTGGAGGAACGGCGCGAGCGGCACGAGCTGCTGATGCGCGCCCTGCGGCAGCACGACGTGCACTGGTGGTGCGATGGCTTCCTCGCTGCGCTGGGCAAGACGATGGCGGAGGAAAAGGGAACGCCGTGGCTACGGCTGTGAGCGGCGGTCGACAGGCGCCTAGCGCGAATCCTTCTGCGTATCGATCAGCGAACCCGGCACCGTGAACGGTTCCCAGCTCGGCGGCAGGCCCTCGATTTCCAGCCGGATCTTATGCTCGGCGGCCGTGAGGGCCTGGGCCTCCTCGGGATAGATGCTGCTGCTGACGTCCGAGGGCGACTGCGTGCGCCATGTGCCGCGCGGCCGGGCGATGCACGCCTGCCCGTAGCCGATGAAGCCCCCGCGAACGGATGCCGTGTACGCGGCGACGTAATAGCCCCGGTACGGTCCGCTGATCCTGTGCGTTTGCATCCGGCGATCTTACGATTGCCGGCGTCGCACCTTCAAGTTCTCAAACTTGAAACAGTTTGTTCGATGGCGCCGAAAACGCTCTGGCCGTCGCGGCCCTTGGCCTCGATGCGGATCGTGTCGCCGAACTTCATGTACCCGGTCGCGGGCTTCCCGTCGAGAATGGTCTCGATCGCGCGCTTCTCGGCGATGCATGAATAGCCCCGGACCCAGTCCTTGCGGCCATCCTTCTCGACCGCACGATTGCTGACGGTGCCGCTGCCCACGATGGAACCGGCCCGCACGTTGCGTGTCTTGCAGAGGTGAGCGATCAATTGCCCGAAGTGGAAGGTCATTTCCTGCCCCGCGTCGCACATGCCGACGGTGCGGCCATTCCACTGGCTCTGCACCGTGAGGCCGAGCTTGCCGCCCACCCACGCGCCCGCGCATTCGTCGGTCGTGACGGCGACCGGGCTGAAGGCGGTGGCCGGCTTGCTCTGGACGAAGCCGAAATTCTTGGCGAGCTCGTCCGGGATCAGGTTACGCAGGCTCCAGTCGTTGGCGAGCATCAGCAGGCGCACGCCATCGAGCGCCTGCTCGGGGGTGCAGCCCATCGGCACGTCGCCCGTGACCACGGCCACTTCGGCCTCGAAGTCGATGCCCCAGGCCTCGTCGCCGAACACAGCCTCGTCGCACGGACCCAGAAGGTCGTCGCTGCCGCCCTGGTACATCAGCGGCTCGGTGTAGTAGTTGGCCGGCACCTCGGAGTTTCGCGCCAGCCGCACGAGCTCCACATGGTTGATGTACGCGGAGCCGTCGGCCCACTGGTACGCACGGGGCAGGGGCGCCATGCACTGCTTCGGGTCGAAGGGAAAGGCGTGGCGCGCCTTGCCGCCGTTGAGTGTTTCGTAGAGGTCCTGGAGCTGGGGCGAGATGAAGCCCCAGTCGTCGAGCGCCTGCTGCATTCGCGCGGCGACGCCGGTCGCATAATGGGCCGTCGAGAGGTCGCGCGACACCACCACGAGCTGGCCGTCGCGCGATCCGTCCTTGTACGTCGCAAGCTTCATCGGATTGTCCATCGCGTCGTGCGGCGCGCTCGCGCGCACGTTACGCTTGGTGAAATGAATTTACCTAATCGTAATTCTACGCGCGCCGGCATCCAGTCGGTCGAGGTGGGGTTCGCCCTCCTCGCCGCGCTGGGGGAGGCGCCGGGGCCGCTGATGCTGAAGGACCTCGCCCGCGCCGCCGGCATGAGCGGCGCGAAGGCGCATCGCTATCTCGTGAGCTTCCAGCGCCTGCGGCTCGTGGTGCAAGACCTCGCGTCGACCCGCTACGACCTCGGCCCGGCGGCGCTGAAGCTGGGTCTCGCCTCGCTCGAACGGCTCGACGCGGTGAAGCTCGCGCGGGAACGCGCGGCGGCGCTGGTCGAGGCGATGGGACACACGGTCGCCCTCGCGGTGTGGGGCAATCGCGGGCCGACCATCGTTCACTGGGAGGAGTCGCCGGGCGCGGTCACCGTGAACCTGCGCCTGGGGGACGTGATGCCGTTGCTTTCGTCCGCCACGGGCCGGTGCTTCGCGGCGTACGCGCCCCAGGAGGCGATCGCGCCCATGGTCGCCGAAGAACTCGAGAGCGCCCGCAAGCAGAGGCGTGCCGACGTGCCGAGGACGCAGGCCCAGGTGCGCGAACTGCTGAGGGACGTGCGCGAGCGGCGCGCGGCGCGCGTCGTCGATACGCTGCTGCCCGGCATCGTCGGCTTCTGCGTGCCCGTGTTCGACGCCGATGCGCACATGGCGCTCGGCGTGGTGGCGCTCGGGCCCTCGGGCGCCTTCGATTCTTCGTGGGGCGGCGCGGTGGAGCGGCCGCTGCAGGCCGCCGCCCGGCAGTTGTCCGCCGACCTGGGTTTTCGCGGATGACGCCGTGGAAAGTCATTCCGCCGGCGCGGCTCGCCGCGATTGCCGCGGCGGTCGCGACAGCGCACGTCGCGTTGCTCGCGGTCGAGCCGGCGTCGTTCAAGCCGCCGGAGCTCAAGGGCACGCAGGCTTTCGTCACGCGGCGAATCGAGCCGCCCGCGGCGCCGACCGTGGCTGCGCCCGCCCCGGCGCCCGCGCCGCGTGCGGCGGCGCGGCGCTCGTCTGCACCGTCTGCACCGTCTGCACCGCCCGCACCGCCGCCGCCCGCCGAGGCCGCGCCTTCCCTCGCGCCGTCCCCTTCGCCGGAGGCGACGCAAGTGGAGGCTTCCGAGCCTGCCCCGCGTATCGCGCAATCCGAAACGGATGTCGGCGCTGCCCTCGATTCGCAGGCGGCGGCGACACCACCCGCTCCTCCGCCCGCCCCCCCGCCCGAGCCGGCAAGCCCCGCCCCGGGCCCGGAAGCCGCGCCGACGCGCACCATCGCGATTCCTGCGCCCGCGAAGATCCGCTACGACGTCGTCCTCAACACGCATGGCCTCTCGCTGCAGTCGCAGGCCGAACTCGCCTGGCGGCACGACGGCCGCCGCTACGAAGCCCGGCTCGAAGTCGGAGGCGGCATCTTCCCGACGCGCGTGCAGCAAAGCACGGGCCTCATCACGCCCGACGGGCTCGCGCCCCTGCGCTTCTCGGAGAAGACGCGCAACGAAACGGCCACGCATTTCGATCGGGACAAGGGCCGGCTGGTCTTCAGCAACAACCGCCCCGAGTCGCCGCTGCTCGCGGGAATGCAGGACCGCCTGAGCGTGATCGTGCAGCTCTCCGCGCTGATCGGCGCGGCGCCGCAGGACTATCCCGTGGGCACGCAAATCGTGCTGCCCACCGCCGGCACGCGCGACGCCGACACTTGGACCTTCCATGTGGAGCGCGAGGAAGAATCGGATCTGCCCGGCGGAAAGGTGCCCACGCTCAAGCTGCAGCGGCTGCCCCGCAAGGAGTTCGACGTGAAGGTCGAACTGTGGCTCGCCCCCGGCATGGATTACGCCCCCGTGCGCCTGCGTCTTACAAATCCCAACGGCGATTGGGTCGACCAGCGCTGGGTAGCCACCGACAGGGGCTAGGCGGCGCGCTGTCTAACCTGCAAGGCATGGGAAGAACACGTCTTCCCGCCGTTTACCCGGAGCACCTTGAAACGGGTCGGAACGTTGCCAACTACAGGGAACAAAGGAACAGCGACAATGCAAATGCTCTATGACTCCGACTCGTTCGTCGTGGTGCACCTGCAGGCCAACCAACCCGACGAAGGCGATGCGCTTCCGTCCCTGGTGCGGCACGGGTTCGAGATCGTCGACAAGCGCTCGAACAAGGAGGTGTACCTGGACGGGTCCTGGGCCGAGGCCTTCCAGCGCCAGATCAATGCCTGGCAGCTCAACACCCCGACGCAGGAAGAGGTCGAGGCGACGCTCGACGGCTACGCCGAACTGGCGCAGAACCCGCTCGTGGTTCACTGAGCGGCGCCCACGCGGCCCGAAACCCGCCTCCGGCGGGTTTTTTCGTTTTCGTTGGACGTACAGTTGCCGCATGCGCGCGGTACTTCTCGCTTCCTGCCTCCTTGCCGGCTGTGCCGTCCTGCCACCCGCGGCCGAGGCGCCCTCTGTGCTGATGATGGGCGAGCAGCACGATTCGTCCGAACACCACCGTCTCCACGAGCAGGTGATTGCCCGCCTCGCGGATGCCGATCAGCTGGCCGCGGTCGTGCTCGAGATGGCGGAACAGGGAAGCTCATCCGTGGGTCTCGACCGCGCAGCGGATGAGTCGAAGGTCAGGCAGTCGCTTTCCTGGAAGGACTGGCCCTGGGAGGCCTATGGTCCGGCCGTGATGGCGGCCGTGCGAGCGGGCGTATCGGTAATCGGCGCCAACCTTCGCCGCGACGAGTTGCGCACCGTCATGCGCGACCAGACCCTCGATTCGCTGCTGCCGCCCGCCGCGCTCGACGCGCAGCGCAGGAACGTGCGCGACGGCCATTGCGGCCTGCTGCCCGAGGCGCAGATCGGGCCGATGACGCGCGTGCAGATCGCGCGCGACCGCTCCATGGCGCGTGCGGTCGCCGACGCCGTGCGGCCGGGCAAGACGGTGGTGCTTCTCGCGGGCGCGCGGCACGTCGAGCCGATCGGGGTGCCCCATCACCTGCCGCGCGCCCTGCAAGCGCGCGCCAAGGCCGAGATCCTGCCGGCTACCGAAACGGGCAAGGACTACTGCGCCGAAATGCGCAGGCAGCTGCCTGCACCGAGGACGCCCGAGCGATGAGCGACACGCTGCCCGCCGCGCGCGGGATCGTCAACGTGGCCGAGATCAACCCATATGCGCCGCGGCCCTTCACCTTCACAGAAGCGGCGGTATGCCTGCGCGACGCGATCCGCGCGGCGGGCTACGACAGCGAGATCCACGTCAACCGGGCCGACACGTCGCAGCGCTGCATCGTGCTCGGCGCGCTGCCGCCGCACCTGCCGGCGGTGGAGCAGCTCGACGCGAAGCGCGCGGCCATCTACAACCTCGAGCAGCTCGCGAGCGATTCGCCCCTGGTGCGCGACCAGTACAAGCCCTGGCTGCGCAACTGGCTCGTGGCCGACTACCACCAGGCCAACCTCGAGGTGCTGGCGCGCGAGAGCGGCGGCGCGCAGCGCGCGCTGGAGCTGCCGCTCGTGCCCGGCCCGGGCGTCGCATGGCGGCCGGACCTGCCGCATGAGCCCGTGGTCGACGTGCTGTTCTTCGGCACCGCCAGCCCGCGCCGCGACGCCCTGCTCGATCGGGTTCGCGCGGCGGGCATGACGGTGGAGGTCGTGGCGGGCGCCTTCGGCGAGGAACTCGCGCCGGCGCTGAAGCGCGCCAGGCTCGTGCTGCACGTGCATTTCTACGAGACGGGCCTGTTTCCCATCGCGCGCTTCCTGCAGCCCGTGGCGCAGGGCCTGCCCATCGTGTGCGAGGACTCGGTGTTCTCCACCCTGAGCGACTGGTCGGCCTCGGGCATCGTGTTCGCGCCCTACGACGGGCTCGTCGACGCCTGCGCATCGCTGATTCGCTCCGGGGAGGAGCGTGCCGAGCGCGCGCGCCGCAATCGCGAATTCGCCGCGGCCATCGATTTCCGCACGCCCTTCGAGCGCCTGCTGCGCACGCTCGAAGGCACGCCGGACGCGGCGGAGCTCACCAACTTCGAGATCGAGGCGATGCTCGCGCAGGACGCGACCGAACTGCCGCCCGAGGCGCACCTGCCGCCGCCGCCCCTGAAGATGGTGGAGCGCACGCCGGGGCAGGGGCGCTACGGGGTGCTGATCGTCGTGCTGCTGCTGCTCTTCAGCATCTGGACAATCTGGCGCGCCACGGGCTGACGGGCTTCACTCCCTCACGCGTGGCGCTTGACCGAATCGGCCAGCGTGTTCACCAGCGTGTCGATGTGCGACTTCTCCACGATGTAGGGCGGCGCGATGACGAGCACATCGCCCGCCGGCCGCACGAGCGCGCCGCGCTTATAGCAGTCCACGAAGATGTCGTAGGCGCGCTTGCCGGGCGAGCCCGCGATTGGCGCGAGCTCCACCGCGGCGGCGAGGCCGAGGCTGCGGATGCCGATCACGTTGGGCAGGCCCTTGAACGTGCCGTGGAACGCATCGCCCAGCACCTTGCCCATCTCGCCGGCGCGCGCGTAGAGGTTCTCCTGCCGGCACAGATCGAGCGTCGCGATGGCCGCGGCGCACGCGACGGGGTGGCCCGAATACGTGTAGCCGTGGAAAAACTCCACCACGTGCTCCGGCGCGTCGGTCTTCATCATCGCGTCGTACAACTTGTCGCGGCAGATCACGCCGCCCAGCGGAATCACGCCGTTGGTGACGCACTTCGCGAACGTCAGCATGTCGGGCACGACGCCGTAGAAGTCGGCGGCGAAGTTCGTGCCGAGGCGGCCGAAGCCCGTGATGACCTCGTCGAAGATCAGCAGGATGCCGTGCCTGTCGCAGATCTCGCGCAGGCGCTTCAGGTAGCCCTGGGGCGGGATGTACCAGCCGGCCGAACCCGCGACCGGCTCCACGATCACCGCGGCCACGTTGCTCGCATCGTGCAGCGGCAGGATGCGCTGCTCGAGTTCGAGCAGCGGGTCGTCCTGCCACACCGGCTCTTCGCCGTGGATGTACGCATGGTTCACCGGGTCGTGGATGAAGCGCATGTGATCGACGCGCGGCATCATGGCCGCGCCGTACACCTTGCGGTTCGACGGAATGCCGCCCACGCTCATGCCGCCCAGGCCCACGCCGTGGTAGCCGCGCTCGCGGCCGATGAACACGTTCCGGTGGCCTTCGCCGCGCGCGCGGTGATACGCGAGCGCGACCTTGATCGCGGTGTCCGCCGCCTCGGAGCCCGAGTTGCAGAACAGCACCTTGTTCAGGTCGCCGGGGGCCATGCCTGCGATCTTCTCCGCGGCCAGGAAGGCCTGGTCGTTCGACGCCTGGAACGCGGTGGCGTAGTCGAGCGTGTCGAGCTGCTTCTTGATCGCCTCGTTGATCGGCTTGCGGTTGTGGCCGGCGCCCACGCACCAGAGGCTGGAGATGCCGTCGATGACCTGCCGGCCATCGTGCGTGGTGAAGTGCATGCCGTCGGCGCCGACGAACACGCGCGGGTCCTTGCGGAAGCCGCGATTGGGCGTGAACGGCAGCCAGTGGCTGTCCATGTTGAAGTCTTTGTAGGCCATGACGTTTCTCCAGTGGCGAAGGGACATTCTGGCACCGGGGCGGCGCGAGCGCACTCCTGCGACAATTCCCCCAGCATGAACAACGCCTACATCCTCACCCTCTCGTGCCCCGACCGACCGGGGATCGTGCATGCCGTCTCGGGCTTCCTGTACGAGCGGGGCGGCAATATCGAGGAGGCGGCGCAGTACAACGACCACGGCACGGGCCTGTTCTTCATGCGCGTGCGCTTCGCATGCGACCAGCTCACCGCCGACGACCTGCAGGCGCAGCTGAAATTCTTCGCCGAGCCCCTGCAGATGCAGTGGAAGCTGCATCCGGCCAACCAGCCGATGCGCACGGTGATCTTCGTGAGCAAGGAAGGCCATTGCCTGAACGACCTCCTGTTCCGCTGGAAGAGCGGGCTGCTGCCGCTCGACATCCGCGCGATCGTGTCGAACCACCGCGAGTTCTACCAGCTCGCGGCGAGCTACAACGTGCCGTTCCACCACCTGCCGATGACGGCCGCGACCAAGGCGCAGGTCGAGGCGAAGCAATACGAGATCGTGCAGTCCGAGGATGCCGAGCTCGTGGTGCTGGCGCGCTACATGCAGATCCTGTCGGACGACATGTGCCGCAAGCTCTCGGGCCGCGCCATCAACATCCATCACAGCTTCCTGCCCAGCTTCAAGGGCGCGAAGCCCTACTACCAGGCGCATGACCGCGGCGTGAAGCTGATCGGCGCCACCGCCCACTACGTGACGGCCGACCTCGACGAGGGCCCGATCATCGAGCAGGACGTCGCGCGCGTGGACCACGGCTACACCGTGGAGTCGCTCACCGCCACGGGCCGCGACACCGAGAGCCAGGTGCTCGCGCGCGCGGTGAAGTGGCACAGCGAGCATCGCGTACTTCTCAACGGCCACCGCACGGTGATCTTCAAGTAGCCGCGGGGTCGCGATGAACGCAGCCCTCGACCCGGATCTCTTCGAGCATGCGCAGCGCCAGTCGCAGGTGGTCGCCGCGCTGCAGGACGTGCTGCCGGCACACTGCCTGATCTGGAACCGGGAGGAGACGACCCCCTACGAATGCGACGGCCTCACCGCCTATCGCGAGCGGCCGCTGGTCGTCGCGCTGCCGGAGACCGAGGCGCAGGTGCAGGCCGTGCTGAAGGTCTGCCACGCGCTCGACGTGCCCGTGGTGGCGCGCGGGGCGGGCACCGGCTTGTCGGGCGGGGCGATGCCGCATCGGCTCGGCGTCACGCTCTCGCTCGCGAAGTTCAACCGCATCCTCGAGCTCGACGCCTTCAGCCGCACGGCCGTCGTGCAGTGCGGCGTGCGCAACCTCGCGATCAGCGAGGCCGCCGCGCCCTACGGCCTCTACTACGCGCCCGATCCCTCCAGCCAGATCGCCTGCACCATCGGGGGCAACGTGGCGGAGAACTCGGGCGGCGTCCACTGCCTCAAGTACGGCCTGACGCTGCACAATGTGCTGAAGGTGCGCGGCTTCACCATCGACGGCGAGCCGGTCGAATTCGGCGGCGATGCGCTCGACGCGCCGGGCTACGACCTGCTCGCGGTGATCACCGGCAGCGAAGGCATGCTCGCGGTCACGATCGAGGTCACGGTCAAGCTCGTGCCGAAGCCGCAGCTCGCACGCTGCATCATGGCGAGCTTCGACGACCTGCGCAAAGCCGGCGACGCGGTGGCCGCGGTCATCGCGGCCGGCATCATCCCGGCCGGCCTCGAGATGATGGACAAGCCCATGACGGCGGCGGTCGAGGACTTCGTTCACGCGGGCTACGACGTGACCGCCGCGGCCATCCTGCTGTGCGAGAGCGACGGCACGCCGGAGGAAGTGGAAGAAGAAATCGCGCGCATGAGCGAGGTGCTGCGCACGTCGGGCGCGACGGCGCTCGCCGTGAGCCGCGACGAGCCGGAGCGGCTGAAATTCTGGAGCGGCCGCAAGAACGCATTCCCCGCGTCCGGCCGCATCAGCCCCGACTACATGTGCATGGACTCGACGATTCCGCGCAAGCGCCTGGCCGACATCCTGCTCGCGATCCAGGGCATGGAGACGAAGTACGGCCTGCGCTGCGCCAACGTCTTCCACGCGGGCGACGGCAACCTGCATCCGCTGATCCTGTTCGATGCCAACGACCCCGACCAGCTGCATCGCGCGGAACTGTTCGGCGCCGACATCCTGGAGACGAGCGTCGAGATGGGCGGCACGATCACGGGCGAGCACGGCGTGGGCGTGGAGAAGCTGCAGTCGATGTGCGTGCAGTTCAGCGTGGAGGAGCGCGAGCAGATGGTGGCGCTCAAGCGCGCGTTCGATCCCAAGGGTCTGCTCAATCCGGGCAAGGTGATCCCCACGCTCAACCGCTGCGCGGAGTACGGAAAAATGCTCGTGCGCGGCGGGAAGATCGCGCACCCGGAGCTGGAGAGGTTCTAGGCGAAGCGCTTGCCGCGGCCCGGCCTTCGTCTCGCGCACCGGGCCGCGTCCATCGACACCGGCGGCACGCTCAACGCGTACACGACTCGCCGTTCTGGACGATGTCCGGCTTTGCGCCGCCTTCCTTCTTCTCTTTTTCCTCCACCGCCGCGGCCTGGGTCTTCTCTTCTTTCACCAGCAGCGACACGAAGGTGGTCAGCGTGTTCTGCTGCTCCGTGACGACCTGCTCGACGATGGCGGACGCAACGTTCGGCACGACCTCCTGCAGGCGCTGAGCGGTCGCGCTCGACTGCGGCGAAGGCGTCGGCGCGGCGGTGGGGGCCGGCGTGGGCGCGGAGGTCGCGGGCGGCGGCGTCGGCGCGGGCGTGGCCGTCGGCGCCGGGGTGGGCACCGGAGTCGGTGCCGGAGTCGGTGCCGGAGTCGGTGCCGGGGTCGGTGCCGGGGTCGGTGCCGGCGTCGGCGCGGGTGAAGGCGCCGGTGTGGGCGCAGCCGTCGGCGCGGGCGTCGGTGCCGCCGTCGGCGCGGGCGTGGGCGTCGGCGCGGGTGTCGCGCTCGGCGCGGGCGCAGCCCCCGCGACCATCCGCAACGCGGCCGGCGGCCCCGTGACGAACGAGGTCGTGAACGACGCATTCGTCGGCACGGTTCCCGAGACCGAGCCGGACGCGCTGCGCACCACGTCGAAAACGTCGCCGTTCACATAGGTCGCGCCCACGTTGTTGATGCTCAGCGTCACGCCTGGCGCGAAGCTCACGTTGCCGCTCACGTTGACGATGTCGTAGGCCGACGGCGACGTGAGATGCAGCGCGAACGTGCTGCTGCCGGTGTTCGTCATGCTCGGCGTCACGATGTTCAGCGTGCCGACGGCGCCGGCGGGGCCGGGGGCGATGGTGCCGTTGTTCGTGAGCGCGCCCGTTCCGAGGTCGAGCGTGCCCGAGCCCGCGATGACGCCGGTCGGATTGTTCACGAGGTTCGTGTTGAGGGAGCGCAGCACGGTGCCGCTGCCCGTGGCGAGCGTGCCCGAATTCTGCGAGAACACGCCGTTGGCGAACTGGAGCGTGCCGTTGTCGACCACCACCAGCCCGCCCGGCCCGTTCATGAAGGTGCCGCCGCCGAGGGTGGACGTGCCGAGCACCTGCGACTTGCGCACGATGCCGAAGTTCGTGAAGACGCCGCCCGTGCCGCCGAACACCGTGTTGTCGCCCTGGATGTTGACATGGCTCGTCGACAGGGCGTTCGTCAGAGAGCCGCCGGCGCCGAACGTGAGCGTCGTCGCGCCGGCAATGGTGATCGTGCCGTTGTTGACGAGCCCGCGAGTCAGGTTGACCGTGCCGCTGATGGCGTGGTCGGAGCCGGTGCCCAGGGTGGTCCCGCCGCTGCCGGTCATCGAGCCGCCGGTCCAGATGAGCCGGCCCGTGACCGCGAGCGGGCTGCTGCCGGCGAGCGTGCCGCCCGAAGCCAGGTCCAGTCGCGTGATCGACGAGCCGCCATTGACGTTCAGCGTGCCGCCGTCCACCGTCAAGGGCGTGTTGGCGGTGCTGAACGCGCCCGACAGGCCGAGCGTGCCCGACGACAGCCGGATCGCGTTCGGCGTGCCGGTGACGTTGGTGCCGCCCGGCGCGGCCAGCGCCGCGGTGCCGTTGAACAGGATGTCGCGCCCCGTCTCGAGCGCGATGCCGCCGCTGCCCGCCGTGACGCTGGTCGCCACCGTCAGGTCGTTGCCGGCGCCCTGCGCGCGCAACTGGGTGCCGGTCGCGCCGCTCACCGGGGCCACCACCTGCACCGCGCCCGTCGCGGTGATGGCGACGCCGCCGGTGCTCGCGCTCACGCCCTCGGCGCCGATGCCGACGGCCAGCGGCCCCGTCTGGAAATAATCGACGGACGTGGCGTTCGGCGCGGACAGGCGCGCCACGCTGTTGCTCCCGCTGCCCAGGACGACGGACCCGTTCGTGGCCAGCCGCAGCCCCTGGTTCGTCACGATGCGCGTCGACTCCGTGATGCTGGAGCCGCTCAGCTCGATGGCAATCGGGTCGACCGCCGCCGCATGGCTCAGGCCGGTGAAGCCGTTCACCTCGCTCACGTTGACCGAATTGGCCGACGTGTACTTGAACACGTCGCCGGTCGCGTTGCCGGTGGCCTTGCCCGCGATGACCCCGGTGGGATTCGCCGACGTCAGCACGACACGCGAGCCTTCGGCGTACACCGCCTTGCCCGAAAGATTCGCGCCCGGGGTCTGCGTGAGCGCGCCGCCGGACACCAGCACGATCGAGCCCTGCGCGCCCGTGGCGGCGCCGTCGAACGACACCCCGATGCCGGTCGAGGTGTCGAGCGAACTCGCGATGTTGAGCGCGCCCGCGTTGCGGAACCGGAACTCGCGGTTGAAGGTCGAAACGTCGCCGACGCCCGCGGCGAGGTGGTTCACGGCGTTGGCGGCCGTGTCGAGCGTGGCGCTGCCGACCGACCGCACCGCGAGCTTGTCGGCCGTGATGACGCCCGTGACGCCCTGCGTCACCTGCGCGCCCGAAAGGAGCGACAGCACCGAAACGCCCGCGCCCGGCGCCAGGGGGCCGCCGACGTGGAGGTTGCCCGCATCGCCGGCGCCGAGCTTCAGCAGGGGCGTCGTGCCGACCGTCGCGATTTCGGCCGCCGAGAGCTCGAGCGCCGCCGCCAGGTTGGTCGTGGAGCCGATGTCGACCGCCCGGCCGGCCGTCTTCGGCTTCAGGAACACCATGGACGATCCATTGAGCGAGCCCGCCGCCCCCTGCAGGTCCATGCGGTCGCCCTCGACGATGACGAGCCCGCCCTGGATCGAACCGGCCGGGGTCACCGTGAGCAGGCCGCCGCCGAGCGCGGAGAGGATTGGCTGCCCGGTGCCGGTGTTCAGCGCCGTGTTCAGCGTCAGGTTCTGGCCCGACGCGTTGAACGTGGTGGTGGGCGCGAGATTCGCCCCATCGATCTGCAGCGTGCCGGACGAACTCACGGCCACGGTCGCCGGCCGGCTGCCGGCGCTGCCGATGGTGAGTTTCGCCGTGGTTCCGTTCGGCGCGAGGCCAAGCGGCGAGCCGACGGCGCCGACGGCGCCGGCCACGGCGTTCTGCAGCGTGATCGTGTCCGAGCGCAACTGGCCGCCGCTTTGCGTCAGGCCGCTGGCGGCGTTGACGACGAGCGAGGAATTCGCGCCGGTCTGGACCGTGCCCGAGACGCGGATGTCGCCCGTGTTCTCGGTGATTTCGACGCTGGAGGTCGACGTGGTCGCCTGCGACACCGCGGCCAGGCTCATGCCGCCGATGCGCGCGTTCGTGAGCTTGACCGCGCCGCCCGCGGCGCTCGTCTGCGTCGCCGAAAACGTTCCGACGCTGCTGTTCGCCGCGTTCAGCAGCACCTGGTCCTGGGCCACGGCCACCAGCAGGCTGGCGTTCACGCGGCCCGCGCCGGCCGCCGCAATGGTGCCGCCCGCCGAGGCGAGCGAGACGAGATTGCTGCCCGACGTCTCGACGAGCTGGTTGAGCGTGATGCCCGCGCTGCCGTCGATCTGGACCGCGCCGCCCGCGCCCGACACCCGCTCGTTGACGTTGACGATGCCCGAGACGGGCGATGGCGCCGCCGTGGCGGTGGCCTGGATGAAGATGTCGGCGGCGCTCGCCGTGTTCTGCACGGCGAAGCCGAACCCCAGGTTGTCGAGGTTCATCGGGTTCGCGCCGGCGTGCTTCAGCCGGATCGCGCCCGTGCCGGCGTTCGACGCGCTGAGCCGCGCGGCGTCGATGTTCGCGAAGCTTCCGCCGCCGTTGCCGATGCCGCCCACCGCGCTCAGCTTCACGTCCTTGCCGTAGACGAGGCCCGAAAGCGCCATCGGCGCATTCGAGGTCAGCGTGACGTCGCCGCTCGCATTGGCACCGACCCCGCGCGCATCGATCGGCACGGAACCCAGCGTCATGAACGACGAGCCGTTGGCCGTGAGCGTGATGTTGCCGCCGACGCCCGGCGCGGGCGGCGTGGTCTTGACCTCGCGCACGACCATGTTGCCGCTGGCGCCGCCCGCCGTCAGCGTCACGTTGCCGCCCCCCGAGCGCACGCCGCCGATGTCGATCTTTCCGTTGGTGGTGCCGAAGGCGATGTTGCCCCCTGCCGTGACGATGCGGTCGTTCACGTCGCCGCCGCCGCTGCTCACGGCGAGGATGTCGCGGCCCGCGGCGATGGTGAACGTGTTGCCCGCGCCGACGTTCGCCATGTCGAGCAGGTTGTCCGCGAGGTCCTGCAGCTTCACGTCCTGCGTCGCCTGCAGCGTCACGTTGCCGAAGGTGCCTTCGAGGGCCGATTCGGAAATCGTGAAGTTGCCTGCGCCGCCATCGGCTGCGAGGATCGCGTTGTCGATCAGCTCGAAGTCGCTCGCCCCGCCGCCGCCGTTCGTGATGACGATGTCCTGCGGATCCAGCAGCAGCGTCCCCGCCCGCCCCTTCGGCGCCGACGTATCGACGGTGCCGCGGAAGTACAGCGTGTCCTTGCCCGAGGTCTCGACCCGGCCGCCGTCGCCGCCGCGCGGCCCGCCGCGGGCCCCGATGGCGCCGGCCATGACGGTGCGGCGGTCGGACCACACGACGACGGTACCGCCGTTGCCGGCGTCCGTTGCGTTCGCGCGGATCGCCGCGCCCGGCTCGATGCTCGTGCTGCGTGCGTTCGCAACCCGCACGTCATTTCCCTGCCATCCGCCGCCGACCAGCACCTCGCCGCCACCGGCGGGTCCGCTCGCGTCGAGCGACGCGCCGCCGCGCACGACGACCTCGTCGCCGGTCATGTGAATCGAACCGCCCGCGCTGCCGCGGCCGGCCGCCACCGCGCCGCTCACGTCCAGCGTCGCCGCGGCCTTCAGGACCACCTTGCCGCCATCGAGCGTGACCGCGTTCGCGCTCACCAGTCCGCTGTGCCGCAAGGTGTTCGCGAACACGCCGACCGCGTCGCCGAGCAGCGTGCCGAGGTTGACGGCCCGGTCGCCGGGCGCCTGGAGCAGCAGGCGGATTCCCTCGAGGCCGCGCCCCGTCAGCGCGACCCGCCGTCCCGCCGTCCCGCCGCGAGCAGCGTCGCGCCGGTGTCGGACTTCAGAACCGCGCCTTCGCCAACGTGAATGTCGGGGGCGAGCAGCACGAGGTCGCCGCTGCGCGCCAGCACCCGGCCGTCGACGGACAACGCGCCGGCAGCGCCACCGTCGCCGAACACGTGCCGGCCCGCGAGCGCATCGGCGTCGCTCATTCGCAGCGTCGAGGCCGTGAATCCCGCGGTGTCGACCACCGCGCCCGCGCCGACCGCGATGCCCGCGGGGTTGACGAGCACGAGCCGGCCATTGGAGCTGAGCGTGCCGAAGATGCGGCTGGGGTCGCTGCCGTGGACGCGGTTGATCGACGTGCTGGTCGCGCCGGGTTGGACGAACTGCGTCGCCGTGCCGCCCGGCACGGAGAAGCTTTGCCAGTCGATGACCGAATGCGACGTGCCTGCGCCGTTGGCCGTGGTGACGATGGTGCGGCTGCCCTGCTGCACGACGCTCGCCGTCCCGTGGACCGCCTGCGCGCCCGCCGGCTGCGCGCGCAACCCGGGCGGCGCGAAACAGGTGGCGAGCGCGAGCACGAAGGCCAGAGGAGCGTGGCCCGCAACGGCCGGCGATGCCGTGTGCATCGTCCCTGTCGGCAACGGCGGATTGCGATCGACTGTCATGAACCTCCGGGGTGGTCTTCAAACGGTATCACAGCGATATCGGCGCGGCAATGCGCTCGCCGCGGCCGCCGGCGCCGGCGCCGCTTGCTAACATGGCGCGAAGAACTTGCACCCGCGGGCCCATGTCGATCTTCCTCAGCATCGCGTCGTACTGCGACCCCGTCCTGACCTTCACGATCCAGCGCGCGATCGCCACCGCGCGCGACCCCGGGGCGCTTCACTTCGGCGTGGTGGAGCAGACGCCGCCCGACTGGCCCCGCCTCGACGCCACCGTCGCCGGCATCGCGCGGCTGAGCTATCTGCGCTTCGACCCCGCCGACGCGCGCGGCCCCTGCTTCGCGCGCTCCATCGCCATGACGCTGTACGACGGCGAGGACTGGTTCTTCCAGATCGATTCGCACATGGATTTCGAACCCGGCTGGGACGCGACGCTCGCCGACCAGGCCCGCGCCCTCATGCCGGGCCGGCGCGGCGTCGCGATCTCGTCGTATCCCAACGCATTCGTGTTCGACGACAAAGGCAACGCCGTCCCCGGGCCGATGCCCGGCAAGGCGCTCGCCCACGTCGTGAAGCCGGGCAGCAGCTTCGACCCCGAGCATCCCGTGCTCTCCTTCGAGGCGCATCCGGTCGACAGCCGCGAGCCGGTGCCGGGCTTCCACGTGGGCGCGGGGTGCCTGTTCGCACCGGGCGACGTCGTGCAGCTCATCCCGTACGACCCTTTCCTCTACTTTCATGGCGAGGAGCAGGCGTTCGCGCTGCGGCTCTTCACGCACGGCTGGGACATCTTCCACATGCCCGACCTGCCCGTCTACCACCTCTACAACCTGCCCGGCTCCGGCACGCCGCCGCGGCCCATGCACTGGGACCCCGCGCACGAAGCGCAGCGGAAGATCGGGTGGTGGCTGTACGAGCAGCGCGCGCGCGGGCGGCTCACGCACCTCGTGGCCGGTTCGCCGTTCGGCGTCTACGGACTCGGCAAGGTGCGGACCGTCGCGGACTATGCGGCGTTCTGCGGCATCGACTACGCCGCGCGCACGCTCTCGCCGCAGGCCTTCAAGGCGATCGGGTTTCTGCCGCCCCCGACGGAAGCGCCCGCGTAGCGCGCACGAGCGACTGCGCGAGGCACAGGTCGGCCCACGCCTTGGCCTTGTCGGGCAGGTTGCGCAGCAGGTACGCCGGGTGGTAGGTCACGACGACCGGCACACCGCTGTACTCGTAGGCGCGTCCGCGCAGCCGGCCGATGGGCTCGGTGGAGCCGAGCAGGGACTGCACCGCGAAGCGTCCCATCACGAGGATGATCCTCGGCCGCAGCAGCTCGACCTGGCGGCGCAGGAAGGGTTCGCACTTCGCCACTTCGTCGGGCTCGGGATTGCGGTTGCCGGGCGGGCGGCACTTGAGCACGTTGGCGATGTACACGCCCTTGCCGCGCGCGACGCCGAGCGAGCCGAGCATGTTGTCCAGCAGCTTGCCGGCCTGGCCGACGAAGGGTTCGCCCAGCCGGTCCTCGTTCTCGCCGGGCGCTTCGCCGACGACGAGGATCTCCGCGCGCAGGTCGCCCACCCCGAAGACGGTGTTGGTGCGGCCGTTGCAGAGCTTGCAGGCCCGGCATTGCGCGACGGTGGCGGCCAGTGCGTCCCAGTCCATCGACGCGACGGCGCCGAGGGGTGCGGGGGACGCGACGATCGGCACGGAGACCCTTGGCGACAGCGAAGGAACGGCCGTCGCCGGCTTCGGGGGCTGCTCGATGTCGCCGGTCCTGCGGACCGGCTCGCCCCCCGCCTGGCGGGGGGCCGCTTGCGGGGGGGTGCCGACATCCGCCCGGGGGGAATGGGCCACGGCGTGGCCCACTCCCATTTCGGCGAGCATGCCGAGCCGTCGCTCGTCGAGCAGCAGGGTCACAGCTTGAAGCTCATCACGATGGCGTCTTCGCGGCGCCCGGGTCCGTCGGGGTAGTACGCCTTGCGTTCGCCCACACGCCGGAAGCCGTAGCGCTCGTACACCTGCTGCGCGCGCGCGTTGCGCTGCCGCACCTCCAGCCACAGCCACTGCGCGCCCTGGGCGCGCGACCACAGCGCCAGCGCGTCGAGCATGACGCGGCTCCAGCCCTGGCCCTGCATCGGGGGCGCCACCGTGATGTTGAGCAGGTGAACTTCGTCCACGCCCTTCATCGCGACGAAGTAGCCGAGGATCGAATCGCCGGCCGCCAGCATCTGCGCCTGGTAGCCCGAGCGCAGCGAATCGGCGAAGTTGCCGCGGCTCCACGGGTGCGCGTACGTCACCGCCTCGATGGCGAGGACGTCGTCGAGGCGGGTCTCGGTCATGGGCTCGAAGCCCGCCTCCAGGCTCTTGAAGACAGCACTCATGGTCGGTCGGCGGCCGCGCGCGAACGCGCGCGTTCCTCGGTAGTTTGCGCCACTTTATCGCGGACGTAGAGCGGGATGGCCCCGGCCGCATCCGTGGCGTGGCCGTCGGCGAGCAGGGCGGGGGCGACGCGCAACAGGGCCAGGGCATCCGGCAGGGCCTCGATGCCATCGGGCAGACGCCCCGCGTACGCAGCGGCCGCGTTGCCGGCAAGCGTCCATCCCGCGGGCACCGCCAGGGATTCGGGCCGCCACAGCGCGGGTTCGGTGCGGCGGTGCCAGCGCCCCGCATCGAGCTCGTAGCGCGCCGAATACACCTCGTCCATGCGCGCATCCAGTACCGCCACCACCCGCGTGGCGCCGGCCTTGTCGCGCGCATCCTCGGCCACCGCCAGCAAGGTATCGACGGGCAGCAAAGGCACGCCCGAGCCGAACGCGAGCCCCTGCGCGACCGAGCACGCCGTGCGCAGGCCCGTGAACGAGCCCGGGCCGCGGCCGAAGACGATCGCGTCGAGCTCGCGCACCTTCAATCCGGCCGCGACCAGCAGCGACTCGATCGCGGGGATGAGGCTCGCCGACGCCTGCGCGCCGCCCGCGCCGCGATGGCTCGCGGGTCCGCCCGCGCCCTGCCCGGGCCACGACAGCGCGATGGAGAGGTGTTCGGTGCTGGTGTCGAACGCGAGCAGGTTCAAGGGGTTTCCGGGGGTGGGCCGTCATTATCGCGGCACCATAATCGCCGCATGCGCGTCCGACCCTGCGTTGCCTCCTGGCTCCTCGCCATCGCCGGCGCCGGGACCTCCGCGCAGGGACTTCCGCCCGAAATCGACGCCGCGCTCGCCCGCGCGCGCCTGCCGCGGGACGCGGTCACGCTGCTCGTCGCCCCGGTCGACGGCTCGGGCGCGCGCATCGCGCACCGCATCGACGCCCCGGTGAATCCGGCCTCCATCGCCAAGTTGCTCACCACGTTCGCCGGGCTGGAACTGCTCGGCCCGTCGTATGCGTGGTCGACGCCGGTCTACGTGGACGGCGCGGTCCGCGACGGAACGCTGCATGGCAATCTCTACATCAAGGGCCAGGGCGACCCCAAGCTGGTGATGGAGCACCTGTGGGTGTTGCTGCGGCGCGTGCAGGGACTGGGCATCAAGCAGATCGCCGGCGACATCGTGCTCGACCGCGGCGCCTTCGAAGTCGCGCCCGTCGACCCGGCCGCGTTCGACGGCGAGCCGCTGCGGCCGTACAACGCCGCGCCCGACGCGCTGCTCGTGAACTACAAGTCGGTGGTGATGACGTTCACGCCGCTGGCCAACGGGCTCGTGCGCCTGCACGCGGAGCCGCCGCTCGCCGGCCTGCAGTGGCCGGCCACGGTATCCGCCTCGCGCGGCGAATGCAGCGACTGGCGCACCGCGCTCAAGGCCGATTTCACGGACCCCTTGCGGCCGCAGTTCGCCGGCGCGTACCCCGTGTCGTGCGGCGAGCGCGTGTGGCCGATGGCCTACGCCGACCCCGGCGCCTATTCGGGGCGGGCCATCGCCGGCATGTGGCAGACGATGGGCGGGCAGTTCGCGGGGCAGGTGCGCGAGGGCCGCGTGCCCCCGCAGCTGAAGCCGGCGTTCCTCCACACGTCCCCGGCGCTGGCCGAAGTCGTGCGCGACATCAACAAGTACAGCAACAACGTGATGGCTCAGCAGCTCTTCCTCACGCTGAGCCTGCAGGCGAAAGGCCGCGGCAGCCTGCAGGCATCGCGCGAAGCCTTGCGCGCCTGGTGGCGCGAGCGCATCGGCGGCGAGCCGCCGAGCGTGGAGAACGGCGCGGGCCTCTCGCGCACCGACCGCATCACGGCCCGCCAGCTCGGCCAGCTGCTGCAGGCCGCCTGGGTGTCTCCGCTCATGCCCGAACTGATGGCCTCGCTGCCCGTGGCCGGGCTCGACGGCACGATGCGCCGCAGCAAGACCACCGCCGTGGCGCACCTGAAGACGGGCAGCCTGCGCGACGTGGCCGGCGTGGCCGGCTACGTCCACGGCACCAGCGGGCGACGCTACATCTTCGTGGCCATCGCGAACCACGGCGCGGCGTACGCGCTGCGGCCGGTCATCGACCAGCTTATCGACTGGACCGCGCGCGACTGAAAGCCGGCGCGCGATCCGCCGCGGATCACCAGCGCTCGCGGATGCGCGCGTGCGCGTAGTCGCCGAAGGTGCGGTGCGCCTGGGGCGACGGATACACCCGGTCGGCCCACAGGTAGCGGGCCGTGTCGACGCCCGCGAGCAGGGTCGACGGCGTACACAGGCGGGAGTTGACCTGGCCGGCCCCCGTGCCGATGCCGGCGCCGGCATCGACCGAGGTACACACCACATCGGTCGCGTTCGTCAGGGAGTAGAGCGACGGGCTCGCAACGACCAGGTTGAAATGGAGCGCGGCGTCGATGTAGAGCACGTTCGCGCCGAGGTCGGCGATGTTCACGAGCAGCTCTTCGTTGAAGCGGCTGGCCGCATCCGTCAGCAGGCTTTGCTGCGAAGTCTGGATCGCCCACGGCGAGCGGCCCATGTTGTACGGCCCCACGACCACGATGTGCCGGCCGCCCGCGGTGACCAGCCGGCGCACCTGCGTCGCCATCGCGCGCGCCGCGGTGCGCACGTTGGCGACGGCCTGCGCGGACGTCTGCGTGCCGGCCAGTGCGGCCGCCACCTCGACGATGATGTCGGAGACGCCGGCGTTCACGACCACGAGGTCGTTCTGGACGAGCGTGTTCGCGGCGAGGAAGCGGTCGATCTGCTCCGTGACCGTGGGGGTGGCGGAAACGCCGGCCGCGTCGGGCTTGGCCGCGATGCGCGCGTTGCCCGTCGCGTACGAGAGCCCGCCCGTCGACGACGGCGTGAGCTCGCGGCCGTACTGGCTGGCCATTTGCAGCGTCCAGACGTTCAGCGTGTTGTCGTTGATCGTGTAGCGCCCGCCGCCCTGGCCGACGTCGGCGAAGCCGTCGCCGAATGCAATCAAGCGCGTGGGCTGCAACTGCGACTCGATCGTGCCCGAGCCGCAGGCGGCCAGCGCCAATGCAGCCGCGCTCGCGGCCAACAGCAGGCTGCGCCGCAACCAGATACCTGTCATGGAGTTCTCCAATATCGAAGGGGTCGAGTTTAGTGGGAGCGCCGGACCTGCGCCGAATCCGCTGCAGGCTAGCCTGCAGCGGCGCGCCGCAGGCGGTCGCGCACGCCATCCCACGCGGGCTCGTCAGGCGGCGGTTCGACCCAGATGAGCCGCACCTGCTGGTCGTCGAATTCGCGCAGCACGGCGAAGAGCTGGCGCGCCGTCTCGGCCGCGTCGTCGGGCATGCGGCGCACGCGCACGGAGTCGCCGCGCGCCCGAATGGCCGTGCGCGCGTACACGCCGATGCGCGGCGCGTCGGCGCCGAGGACGTCGAGCGCGGTCTGCAGCATGCCCGCGGGCATGAGGCGCACCTTGGCCGTCGGCGCATAGTGCGACGCCAGCGTGCCCGAGGCGCGCGGCGCGGCGTCGGGCATGTCGAGCGGGTCGCGCAGGCGCTCGCCGCAGGCCGATTCGATCTGCTCGCGCGTGAGGACGCCGGGGCGCAGCAGCACGGGAACGCCGCGCGTGCAGTCGACGATGCTCGACTCGATGCCCACGGGGCACGCCCCGCCGTCGAGGATGAGCAGCGACGCGCCGAATTCGGATTCGACGTGGGCCGGCATCGTCGGGCTCACGCGGCCGAAGCGGTTGGCGCTGGGCGCGGCAAGGCCGAGGATCGGCGGGCTCGCCTGCGCGCATGCGAGAAGCAGTGCGTGCGCGACCGGATGCGCGGGGCAGCGCAACCCGATGGTGGCCTGCCCCCCGGCCGCCGCAGCACCGGCTTGCGCGCGTCTCGGCAGGATGAGCGTGAGCGGACCCGGCCAGAATGCATCCATGAGCCGCTGGGCCACCGGAGGCACGGACGACGCGAAGTGCGTTGCCGACGGCGCATCCGGCACGTGGACGATCAGCGGATGATCGCTCGGCCGGCCCTTGGCGGCGAAGATCTTCGCGACCGCGTCGTCGCGCCCCGCGTCCGCCGCGAGGCCGTAGACGGTTTCGGTGGGCAGCGCGACGAGTTCGCCCGCGGCAAGCGTGGCCACGGCCCGCGCGATGGAGTCCGGATGGTCGCCGGGAAGGATCAAGCGCCCACCTCAGAACGCCTCGATGCCCAGCAGGGCCGCAGCCTGCAGCGCCACCGCGCGCACGCCCGCGACCGTTTCGCCGGTCACCGTGAGATGCCCCATCTTGCGGCCCGCCCGCGCGCTGATCTTGCCGTAGAGATGCAGATGCGTGCCGGGCAGCGCAAGCACGGCGTCCCAGGGCGGCGTGCGCTCGGTCCCGCCCGCGAACCACAGGTCCCCCTGCAGGTTGAGCATGACGGCGGGGCTGTGCTGCCGCGGCGCGGCGAGCGGCAGACGCGCGAGCGTGCGCACCTGCAGCTCGAACTGCGACACGTCGCTTCCCTCGATGCTCCAGTGCCCGCTGTTGTGCGGCCGCGGCGCGATTTCGTTGACGACGAGGGCGCCATCGGCCAGCAGGAAGAATTCGACGCACAGCACCCCGACGTAGCCCAGGCCCTCGGCGATGGCCTTGGCCGAAGCGATCGCCTGGCTCGCCTGCGCATCGGGCACGTTGTTCGCGTACACCTCGGTGACGGCAAGAATGCCCGCGCGATGCAGGTTGCGCTGCACGGGCAGGTGGACCATCGCGCCGTCGTGGCCGCGCGCGACGACGACCGAGCACTCGGCGGCGAGCGGCAGCAACTTCTCGAGCACGCATGGCACGCGACTTTGCCGCTCCCACGCGGCCGCGAGTTCGGTGCGCGTGGACACGCGTTCCTGGCCCTTGCCGTCGTAGCCGAGGCGCGCGGTCTTGAGGATGCCGGGCAGCAGGTCGTCGGCGATGGCCGCGAGCTGTTCGGCCGTCTCGATCACGGCATACGGCGCGCAGGCGACGCCGCAGCGGACGAAATGCGCCTTTTCGCGCGCGCGGTCCTGCGCGATGGCGACCGCCTGCGCATCGGGCGACACCGGCCGCGAGCGCGCGAGCCACTCGAGCGCCTGCGCCGGCACGTTCTCGAACTCGGTGGTGACGGCATCGCTGCATTCGACCAGCCGCGCGAGTCCCGCTTCGTCCAGATAGTCGGCGCGAATGTGGTGGTGGCTCACGCGCCCTGCCGGACTGTCCGCATCGGGGTCGAGCACGGCGGTGAAATAGCCCATGCGCTGGGCGGCGTGGATGAACATGCGGCCGAGCTGGCCGCCGCCCATGACGCCGAGCGTGGACCCCGGCTGGAGAACGGCGCTCATGCGCCGCCCCGCGGGTCCGTCCGAAGAAGCTTCAAGCGCGGGGACTTCATGGCGCAGGCGGCAAGGTCATGTTGCGGGCGATCTCGGTCTGCCGGGCGCGGAAGGTGTCGAGCTGCGTGCGCAGCCGGGTGTCGTGGACGGCCAGCATGGCGACCGCGAACAGCGCCGCATTCGCCGCGCCCGCCGCCCCGATGGCGAAGGTGGCGACCGGAATGCCCTTGGGCATCTGCACGATGCTGTGCAGCGAATCGACGCCCTGCAGGTGGCGGCTGGCCACCGGCACGCCGAGCACGGGCACCGTCGTTTTCGCGGCCAGCATGCCCGGCAGATGCGCCGCGCCGCCGGCCCCGGCGATGATCGCCGCGAGCCCGCGGCCGGCCGCCTGCTCGGCGTACGCGAACATGTCGTCGGGCATCCGATGGGCCGAAACGACCCGCGCTTCATGGGCGATGCCGAATTCCTGGAGAATCTGCACTGCATGCTGCAGGGTGTCCCAGTCGCTGGACGACCCCATCACCACGCCAACCTGGATCGAGCTCAAGAGATTGCTCCCAAAGGTTGAATTTTAATTGTCCGACCCGAGCTCCAACGCAATGATCGACGTCACGATAGAAAACTTCGAGAGCGAGGTCATCGCAGACTCCGCCAACATCCCCGTGCTGGTGGACTTCTGGGCGCCCTGGTGCGGCCCCTGCAAGGCCCTCGGCCCCATCCTCGAGAAGCTCGAAACCGCCTATGGCGGCGCCTTCAAGCTGGTGAAGATCAACTCCGACGACGAGCAGCAGATCGCCCAGGCCTTCGGCATCCGCAGCATCCCCACCGTCATCCTGCTGAAGGACGGCCAGCCCGTGGACGGCTTCATGGGCGCGCTGCCCGAGGGCAAGGTCCGCGAGTTCCTCGACAAGCACGTGGTGGCGAAAGTCGCCGAGGAAGATGCGCCGGCCGAGGAAGCGCCCGCCAGCGACGACCCCGCCGACGTGCTCGAGCGCCTGCAGCACGACGTCGCGGCCGACCCGTCGAACGACGACACCCGCTTCGCTTACGTGAAGGCGCTGCTCAATGCGGACCGCATCGACGACGCGAAGCGGGCCTTCGAGCCCGCCGCGCCCAAGGCCGGTGTGGTTCGCCGCGTGGATGCGCTCAAGCGCTGGCTGGACGCGATCGACCTCGCGGCGGGCGGCACGGCGCGGGTCGAAGACCTCGATGCGCGCATCGCCGCGAACAAACGCGATTTCGACGCGCGCTTTGCACGTGCGCAATTGCTCATGGCGAAGCGCCAGTGGGTGCCGGCGATGGACGAACTGCTCGAAATCCTGATGCGCGACAAGGCGTGGAACGACGACCAGGCGCGCAAGACCTACATCGCCATCCTCGAGATCATCGAGGCGCCGCGGCCCAAGGTCGCGGACGGGCAGATCCCGCCGGACGATCCGACGGTGGCGACGTATCGGCGGAGGTTGTCGAGCGTCGTGCTCAGCTGAGTTTCGAAAGCCCTGGGGTCCCGGTTTTCCTAGCGCTTGACCATCACCACCCGGTCGAGCGGCAGCGCGCGCAGGCGCAACTCGACCAGCTCGCCGCCCGTGCGCAGCTTCGGGAAATTCACGGCCTCGACCTCCACGATGCCCGCGGACACGGCGGGCATCGGCTCCTTCGGAATGTGCGGCAGCGCGTCCGCGCGGGCGACTTCCCGGTCGCCGTCGCATTTCGCGAGCAGCGCCGGCCTGGACAGCCGCACCTGCTGCACGTCCCCCAGCGCCTCCTTCTTCGCGCTGGTGACCACGCGGCCGTTGCTCGCCATGAGCTGTACGCCCTCGAAGCGCGGCGCCCAGCGGTCGCCGGTCGTGATCCTGCCGGCCAGGATGCACTGACCGGCGTTCAGTTGCTGCGCGGAGGCGGCGAAAGGCGCCGCCGCGGCAATGGCGAGAAGGGTCGCGGGAACGATGCGGGACGGGGCCATGGCTGCGCTTCCTGGTGAGAGTGTGCGCCAGCATAGCGCCCCGACCGGGGCATGCGTGTCGGAGGATTCCGACACTCGCATGCGCGCGCGATGCGGCTTGGCGCCGCAGGCCCCGGCTCAGGCCGTGAGCCGGTCCAGCGCCTCGCGGTATTTCGCCGCCGTCTTCGCGATCACGTCGGGCGGCAGCGGCGGCGCGGGCGGGGTTTTGTCCCAGGGCTTGCCGTCGATGCGCACGGCCTCGAGCCAGTCGCGCACGAATTGCTTGTCGTAGCTCGGGGGGTTCGCGCCCGCGGCGAACGCGGCTTCGTAGCCTTCCACCGGCCAGTAGCGCGAGGAATCGGGCGTCAGTACCTCGTCCATCAGCACGAGCGTGCCGTCGTCGTCGAGTCCGAACTCGAATTTCGTGTCGGCGATGATCAGGCCCTTGGTGAGCGCGAAGTCGGCCGCCTCCTGGTAGATCGCGATGCTGATGTCGCGAATTCTCGATGCGATGTCGGGTCCGACGATGCGCACGACCTGCTCGTACGAAATGTTCTCGTCGTGCTCCCCCGCCTCGGCCTTGGCGGCGGGCGTGAAGATCGGCTGCGGCAGCTTCGCGGCGTTCGTGAGGCCGGCCGGCAACGGCACGCCGCAGACCGCCTGCGACTCCTGGTATTCCTTCCACCCGCTGCCCGCGAGGTAGCCGCGCACGACCGCCTCCACCGGGATCGGCTTGAGCCGCTTCACCAGCATCGAGCGGCCCTGCACCTGCGCCACTTCATTCGGCTGCACCGCGCTCTCCGGGAAGTCGCCGGTCAGGTGGTTGGGGCAGACGTGGCCCAGGCGTGCGAACCAGAAGAGCGCCATCTTCGTGAGGATCTCGCCCTTGCCCGGAATCGGCTGGCCCATGATCACGTCGAACGCGGAGAGCCGGTCGCTCGCGACCATGAGGATGCGATCGCTGCCGACCGCATAGTTGTCGCGCACCTTGCCGCGCGCGAGCAGCGGCAGGGAGGCGATGTTGGAGGTGTGAAGTGCTGATGGCATAAGAATGCACGTGAGGCGTCGAATTGTCACCCAACGACAGGACGCCTGAAGTCTAGACGACGAACACTTTTGTACTCTCTTCGCCGAACTGACTGATCACCCGGACGGCCAGCCTGCGGCCCTTCTCGGCAGGCACAGGATGCGACTTGAAACCATAGACACGCTCGAACGCCTCGTCGTCCATCTCGATCTTGAGCATGTGCTCGGCGTTCTTCTTGACGCTTGCAACGGCCAGGGACGACAGGCCGCGCCGAAACTTGTCGAACTCGTCCTTGTCGCCGCCGCAGAAGAACACCTGCGTCGGAACGAAATTGGAACCATCGTAGTCGGCGTCGAGCATCCAATAGCTGATGTCGGCGGCGCTGCGAGGCTTGACTTCGTCACGGATCGGGTCGTAGATGTCGAGCCCGCGAATTTCGATCTGCACCTGCCCGCCCTCGACGATGGGCCAGATGTCTGGCTCGCCGATGGTCACAAAAGAAGCCGCCTTCTTGTCCTTCTTGATCAGGCCATCCTGCATCAGGTCGTCATGCATGCGCACCTTCGTGATCTCGAAGCTGCCGACTTTTCGCGTCACCGAGCGGTTCTCGATGTCACTTTCGAATCCGAAGCCCAGCGCAAGCAGCCAGTCGGCATCACCCCTGCGGGCGCAGGCACGTATCGCTTCATTCACCGCAACACGGCTTACCGTTCCGAACTGCGGCCCGATATGGAAGTACGCCTTACGTTCTCCGCCAGCGGCGTCGTACCAGCCTTCCGCGTGCAACGCGCCTTCCTGATCGTTGATCAGATCCACACGCGAGAATACGGCCGTCTCGCCCTTCGCGCCGTTCTTGACGCCGGCGGTTTTCAGGTGCTCGAAGATGCGGTCGAAGAAGCGTTGTGCGCTGTCAATGTCCTGCTCGGCGGCTGCAAGTCGGTCAGGCGCCAATGGTTCGTCTGCCTGAAGAGTTTCGACCGTGAATGGGCCGGCGACGCGCAGCTTCTTCTTGTCAATCTCTGGCTGGTCGTAGAGAGTCTCCGTCTCTGGCGGCTCGTCGTTGGCGATCGACTTGAGCGTAACGTGCGGAACCGTCTTGTATAAAAAGCCGTGGCGCACGTCCTGACCAACCACATCCACCAGCTTGTACCAAGGGTAGGTAGCTGTCATTAAACGGGTCTTGGCGATGTTAAGGGCGATGCGCGACGTGTCGCTCGTGATCCAACGACGCCCCCATTGCTCGGCGACGAAGGCGGTGGTACCGCTGCCACATGTGGGATCAAGGACGAGGTCTCCGGGGTCGGTGGTCATCAAAACACAGCGAGCTATGACCTTGCTGTCCGTCTGCACGACGTAGCGCCTCTTATCCCCCACGAAGCCACCGACGCCGGTGTCCGTCCAAACTGAGCCGATCGGATCGACGGGGTAGTCGTCCCAATACCTAACATACCTTAGCGTATTGCCCTTCCTCACCAATCGCTTCGCCAGCGCAAGGCGAGACATGCCACGTTCAGTGGTTGTCCAATGTCTCGTCATTGGTGGTCGGTAGGAGTCTCCCTCAAACTTGAACTCATAGTGCAGCGCCCCAACAAATCCTTCTGAATTCAGCGGAGTGCGGGCAAACGGTCGAGCCCCCTCTGGAATTCGCGATGGATCCCGCCGCTCCTCGGCGCTGAGCTCGCGTCGACTGCCATCTTGGGCCTCCAACCAATCGTAGAAGGCGGTCTCTCCACCTGTCAGCAGCGATTCGCTGAAGCATTTTCGGAACTTGATTGAACGACCATCCTTTGCATACCAGAGGATATAGTCGAAATTCCGTTGCAGTAGATCCGTAGCAAAAGATCCAGTCTTCTTGAATGAAATAAGTGCGGAGAAATTTTCACTCCCAAATACCTCATCCATTAAGGACCGCACCAAATGCACATTCTCGTCACTGATTTGAACAAAGCAAGATCCGGTCGCACTCAGCAGCTCGCGTGCGACCAGCAAACGATCCCGCAAGTAACTCAGATACGAGTGAATTCCGAGCTCCCACGTATCCCGGAATGCCTTGATCACTTCCGGTTCGCCCGACAGGTTCTCGTCTGCGCCGTCCTTGACATTGCGGTCATTCAACCGCATCTGCCAGTTGCTTCCGTACTTGATCCCGTACGGCGGATCGATGTAGATGCACTGAACCTGCCCGGCCATCCCCTCGCGCTCCAGCAGACTCGTCATCACGAGCAAGCTGTCACCCTGGATGAGACGGTTCTGCCACTTGTTCGGCTGCTTGTAATACGACAGCGGCTTGTCCAGTTCGTCCATCGCCAGCGGATTGCCGAACAGCTCGTGCGTGAACATTTCTTGCTGCGCATCATTCTGGCCACGCAGCTTGTACAGATTGGAGATGATCTTCTCCGGCGCGATGTGCTCGTGCCGATACAGGCTGCGGACGTCCACGTCCAGTTGCTGCACGTCGCCGCCCTCGCCGTACTTGTGCAGCCAGTACAACTCCGGGTCCTGCCCGCGCCGAGTGACCGGATTCAAGGGCACCGCCTTACGCGTCGGCAGTCCGGCAATGGCATCAGACTCGTTGCCCTGCTCCTCCGTGCTAGGAATGAAGGGCCGAGCGACCGGCGTCTGCCCCTTGTCGTGCTTGAGGGCATCCACCGGCTTGAAGCTGCCGATCGCGGTCTCTCCGGCGCTGGCCTTGCTGGCCGACGGTGGGGAAGCGGGTTTCCTACGGGTGGCCATGGCTATTGAGTCCAGTCTTCGGTTATCAGGCCGGAGACACGGTCGAATTCGCATGTGTGTCCAGTGACCACCGCACAACCTGCCTGCCGCGCGTGCGCGGCAATCCAGCTGTCGTTGGGGCCGATGGGATTCTGGTGAAGTTGGTGCCGAATTTCGCCGTAGTGCCGGCAGACATCTGCCGACAATGGCAACACTGAGATCATGGCGCTCAGCGCATCCAGCAGCGCGTGGCTTCTTTGCGGCGATGCGCTCTTGTCGGCGCCGTAGCGAAGCTCGCCCATGGTGATGACAGACATGGCCACATCGGCCGCCTGCGTAGCTCGCCACTTCGCGTGCACCTTCTCCCGGCGCTGCAACGTCGCAGGATTCTTTGCCGATTTATTGCGGTGCGCGTCGCGCACCGCAATGCACGCGTTCGTATCGAGCAGGTATTTGGGCATCAGGCGGCGTCCTCATCGTCGTCGATCAGGCCTGGGCGGTCTTCCGCGGGTCGCAACTCGCGTATGGCATCAAACACGTCGTCGGGCAACTCGGACAGCAACTGGATCACATCCCAGGCTGTGGCCTCGCCCACATCCACCTCGCGGCCGATGCGTTCTACCGTCGGCTCCAGTTCGTTCTTCAGGCGTTCGATGTCGGTGATCTCCAGGAAGTGCCATGAAAGGCCACCGAACTTTTCACGTTGCGCATTCACGGCCGGCAGCCAGCGCTGCAGCGTGAAATAGCGCTTGAGTTCCTTGTCCTGTGCGAAGCCCGTGATTTCCACGATCAGGTTGAACCGCCTGCCTCCCGGCGTCTTGATCCGGCAGAGGAAGTCGGGCACATAGCGTCGGTCCTTGCCCGCCTTGTCGGTATAGGGGATCTCGAAGCCCAGAAAGGCGTTCTTGACGTAGCTTTCGATCGCGTCGATCTGCTCGAACGTCTTGGCAGCAAGCTGCTCCCAGCTGTCCGTGTCGGCCACCACGAAGTTCACAGGGCTGCGCTTCGTCGCGAAAACAGGCTTGGCCGTGCTGGCCTGAACGTTGGCCGTGCTTCCACGAGGGTGGTAGCGGTTGAGCAGCGGAACGATGCGTGGCGTCTTTTCAGTGGACTGCGCGGCTTGTCGCTGCAGGCTTGCTGCCTCGATCCCGCGATAGATGCTGTCCGCCACGGCCTTTTCAGGGTAGTCGCGAATCAACTTCCGCAGGGACCGGTCCGTGGCGCCGACGAGATCGATCTCGCTCTCGTACCACTTCTCGGCAATACGCAGTACGTCGCGGAAGTGTTCGAACTGCACTGTGCCCAAGTCGCTGCGAAAATAGTGGTTGAGTGTCGCCCGGGCTGCCCAGTACACAACCTCCTGGTCGCGCCTGTGCTCGACGGCGGCACGCAACTCCTGCGTGTCTCCGGAGAACGCCGTGCCCAGCGTCGTCTTGGTGGGCAATTGCGCAAGGTTGATCTTGAAGCGAGGGAGACCCGCAAAGTCCGCCTCGATCGCGTCCGGGTCCAGCGCGAGTTTGTAGCCCTGCACGTTCGGAAAGTCGATCGTCAGGTCGGCCCGCTCCGGCAAGGCGCGCAAATACTTGATGTCTTGCGGCGTCGGAAGGTCTGAGGTGCCGCCTTTGAAGAACTTGAACGGCACGCCGATGATGTGCGCGTACTCCGGAGGGAACTTGCCGGTCTTCGGATCGATGAAATACTCGCGCCGCCGCAGCGCGCGACCTGCCACCTGTTCGCACAAAAGTTGCGAACCGAAGGCGCGTATGCCGACGATATGCGTGACCGTGTTGGCGTCCCAGCCTTCCGTGAGCATGCCGACGCTGACAACGCAGCGGATGTGTTGGCCCAGCTTGCCGGGGCGGCCGACAGTATTGACAACTTCGCGAAGCAAGTCGGCCTCCGTCAGTGCGTCCACCGAGCGGTGCGGATGCGTGAGCCTGTACTCCCTCTTGAACTGCTCGATCTCCGTGGAGAAGACGCGCTTGAACTCGTCATTGATCTGACCGGAATGCTCCAAGGCGTCGGAGTCGATCAGTAGCGTGGGGGGCCGATGCAGCGGCTTGAGCGTGACTTTGTCGAAGTTGGAGAACAGGTCCAGGGCTCCGCGTACCACCATGGGTTGGCCATCGGCCGATTGAGTCTCATACCCGGCGATGAGCTTGTAGACCTCTTTGGACACCGTCATGTTGCTGCACACAACGATAAACACGGGAGGCGCTGTGAACATGTCCCTCCTGCGCTCGCCCTGTTCGCGAAGACCCTTGTCGTACGCGGAGTAGTGCTCGTAGAACTGGACGAGCGCCTGTCGCAGAAGTGGTGGCAACTGTGGAGGCGCTTCCACAAACTTCGCCAAGTCGCGCTTGAGCCCTTTCGCGCCCGATTCTGTTCGAGCGCCCCTGCTTGACGGCAAATCCCCCTTGCAGGCTTCATAGAGGTTGCGCAAGGTCGGCTCGTCGAGGGTCTGGGCGTTGTCTTCCACCGGCAGAAACGGGATCTTGACCAGACCCGCTTCGATGGCCTCGATCAACCCGAAGTCCGACACCATCCAGGGGAAGTACGAGTAAGCCGGCCACCCAGAGCCGGCGAGGTAGTAGGGTGTGGCCGAAAGATCGTACACACTGGCCACCTGCCACCGTTGGGCCACCTCACGCAATCCGGAGTACCACACCGCCGCCCGCTCGTTCTCGGTAGCGCTCGCCTCCTCGTCGGTATCGCGGCCTTTGGCACGCGGCAGGTAGCAATGGTGTGCTTCATCGTTGATGACCACCATTCGCCGGCCAGGCTTGAAGCCGGGCAGCATGCGGCGTGTGACCTCCGCTGGACTTTCCAGTGCTACGGTCTTTCGGCCGTCGGCGCCAAGCTTTCCGTCCATCGGACTCTTCTTGTTGCCGCCGATCTGGCGCCGCTCGAAACCATGGAAGTTGGTGATGACCAAGCGCGCGTTCAGGCCAGCAAGCAGGCCCGCGAACGCCGGTGGCACGAGCTGCCTTTCGCGGTAGTAGTCGGATGCGTCGGCATCCCGCTCGGCCAGCGTATCGACTCGCAGCACCGCGAGCCGGTCGCGGATCGTCACACCCGGCGCCACAATCAGGAAGTAGTCGGCGTACCGCGTGTCGTTGCGGTACTCGCAGCGATTGAGGTAGTGATACAGCAGAAGGCAAGCCATGACGACCGTCTTGCCCGTTCCTGTCGCCATCTTGAAGCAGATGCGGGGCAAGGTGCCGGCGGGGTCGTCTGCGGATTCGTTCGCCAGCCCTATCTCCCGCAAGACGTGCGTGCCCACGTTCGACTTGCCGGCCACTTCATTGAGCCATATCGCAGCCTCCACGGCTTCGCGCTGCGCAAAGAAGAGTTGCATGTGGCTGGGCCGCTCCGGATTGAGAAACCAGTAGGCGAGGAGGTCTCGGGTCACCCTACTCGTGACGCCTTCATAGCCGCTCTTGCGCCAAGCGATCAGCTGCTCGCGCACCAGATTGACGATCCGTGCCCGATACTCCGCCGCGAAATCGTTGACGTCGAACATGCTGCCTTGAGACGGGCGACCCAAGGGCACCTGGGGTGTCGTCGGCGCGAAAATCCGTCGACCCGGAATAGGGCGCTCATAGTCAAGGCTACCGTCCTCCGCAGTCGCGTAATGCCACGCAGGCTCGTCGTACGGTCCGTTAAGGATCGGGGAGGGCTCCCCACCCCCTCTCGCAGGTTTGTTGTCGGCGGGCATCAGGGCCGCATTATTGCCGGGACTTCAGCCTCTCCCGCAAGACCGAGCCACAGGCTTCAGTTCACCACCTGCGCGAGTTCGCCCTTCACATACTTCGCCGCCACGACCTGCAGCGTGTCGCCCTTGATCTTGCTGCCCTGGCCTTGGCAGCCGAACTCGACGTAGCGCTGCCGGCAGATCTTCTTCGCGGCTTCGCGCGCGGGCTTCATCCACTCGCGCATGTCGAACTTCTCGGGGTTCTCGGCCATGAACTTGCGCACCGCGCCCGTCATCGCGAGGCGGATGTCGGTGTCGATGTTGATCTTGCGCACGCCGTGCTTGATGGCTTCCTGGATCTCCTCGACCGGCACGCCGTAGGTTTCCTTCATGTTGCCGCCGTGCTGGCGAATGATCTCCAGCAGGTCCTGCGGCACCGACGACGAACCGTGCATGACGAGGTGCGTGGTCGGGATACGCTTGTGGATTTCCTTGATGCGGTCGATGGCGAGGATGTCGCCCGTGGGCTTGCGGCTGAACTTGTACGCGCCGTGGCTCGTGCCGATGGCGATAGCCAGCGCGTCGAGCTGCGTGCGCTTCACGAAATCGGCGGCCTGCTCGGGGTCGGTCAGGAGCTGCTCGCGCGTCATCGTCGCGTCGGTGCCGTGGCCGTCTTCCTTGTCGCCGCGCATGGTCTCCAGCGAACCCAGGCAGCCGAGCTCGCCCTCGACCGTCACGCCGTACTTGTGCGCGAGGTCCACGACCTTCTTCGTCACTTCCACGTTGTACTCGTAGCTGGCGATGGTCTTGCCGTCGGCCTCGAGCGAGCCGTCCATCATCACCGAGGAGAAGCCGAGGTCGATGGCGCCCTTGCACACGTCGGGGCTCTGGCCGTGGTCCTGGTGCATCACCAGCGGAATGTTCGGATACGCCTCAAGCGCCGCCTGGATCAGGTGCTTCACGAAGGGCTCGCCCGCGTACTTGCGCGCCCCGGCGCTCGCCTGAAGGATGACCGGCGCATCGGTTTCCTTCGCCGCTTCCATGACGGCCTGGACCTGTTCGAGGTTGTTGACGTTGAAGGCCGGGATGCCGTAGCCATTGGCGGCGGCATGGTCCAGCAGTTCGCGCATGGAAACGAGAGGCATGGCTGTTCCTGAAGGGGGTGGTACTACCCCATCGATTCTAGTTAGTTCGGCCGCGTGTTCACTCCGCCCGGCAGATCTTGAGCATGTTGGTGCCCCCCGGCGCCCCCATGGGCTCGCCGCAGGTGATGGCGTAGATGTCGCCCGAGCCGACGATGCCGCGCCGCTTGAGGTGTCTCTCGGCATCCGCGAGCGCCTGGTCGCGGTCGACGCTCTGGTCCATCAGCAGCGGCCGCACGTTGCGGTAGATGGCCATCTTGCGCTGCGTCACCACCCGCGGCGTGAGCGCGTAGATCGGAATGTGGACGCGATGGCGGCTCATCCACAACGGAGTCGAGCCGGAATCCGTGAGCGCGACGATGGCCTTGCAGCCGAGGTGATAGGCCGTGAACAGCGCGCCCATCGCGATGGACTGGTCGATGCGCGAGAAGGTCATGCCGCTGAAGTCGGCGTCGAGCTTCACGTCCTCGGCCATCTCCGCCTCGGCGCAGATGTTCGCCATTTCCGTGACGGTCTCCACCGGGAACTTGCCGGAGGCGGTCTCCGCGCTCAGCATGACGGCGTCGGTGCCGTCGAGCACGGCGTTGGCGACGTCGCTCACCTCGGCGCGCGTCGGCACGGGGTTGGTGATCATCGACTCCATCATCTGCGTGGCCGTGATCACGAACTTGTCGTGCTGCAGCGCGAGGCGGATCATCTTCTTCTGCAGCGCCGGCACCGCCGCGTTGCCGACCTCGACCGCCAGGTCGCCCCGCGCGACCATGATGCCGTCGCTCGCCTCCAGGATCTTCTCGAGGTTCGGGATCGCCTCGGCCCGCTCGATCTTGGCGATGAGCCCCGGCTTGTGCCGGTACTCGGCGGCCGCGACGTTGCACAGCTGCCGCGCCATCTCCATGTCCGTCGCGGTCTTGGGAAAGCTCACCGCCACGTAGTCGGCCTGGAAGCTCATCGCCGTGCGGATGTCCTCCATGTCCTTCGCGGTCAGCGCGGGGGCCGTGAGCCCGCCGCCCTGCTTGTTGATGCCCTTGTTGTTGGACAGCACGCCGCCGAGCCTGACCGTCGTGCGCACCTGGTCGCCGCGCACGGCGGCGACTTCCAGCACGATCAGGCCGTCGTTGAGCAGCAGCGTGTCGCCCGGTTTCACGTCGCGCGGCAGCTCCTTGTAGTCGAGCCCGACGCCCTGCAGGTCGCCGAGCTCGGTGCGCGCGGCGTCGAGGACGAAGGAAGCGCCCGGTTCGAGCAGGACCATGCCATCGGCGAACTTGCCCACGCGGATCTTGGGGCCCTGCAGGTCCGCCATGATCGCGAGCTCGCGGCCGGCGCGCTGCGCGGTCTCGCGCACGAGGCGGGCGCGCTCGATGTGGTCCTTCGCCGTGCCATGGCTGAAGTTCAGCCGCATGACGTTGACGCCGGCGGCGATCATGCGTTCGAGGACGGCGGGCTCGCTGGATGCGGGGCCGAGCGTGGCGACGATCTTGGTGCCGCGGCGGCGGGGCGTGGGGGATTCGGCGGTGGACATGGGGCGCATTCTGGCACCCCAGCCGTCCGTCATTCCCGCGAAGGCGGGAATGACGCAAGTCCTCTTCAGCCGCCCGCGCGCTTCTGCAGGATCTCGAACGCCGGCAGCGTCTTGCCCTCGAGAATCTCGAGGAAGGCGCCGCCTCCGGTGGAGATGTAGCCGACGTCCTTCTCGATGCCGTACTTCGCGATGGCCGCGAGCGTGTCGCCGCCGCCCGCGATGCTGAACGCGCTGGAGCCGGCGATGGCGCGCGCGATGGCCTGCGTGCCCTGCGCGAACGCCTCGAATTCGAAGACGCCCACAGGGCCGTTCCACACGATGGTGCCCGCGGATTTCAGCATGCCTGCAAGACGCGCCGCCGTGACCGGGCCGATGTCGAGGATCATGTCGTCCGCGGCGACGTCCTGCGCCTGTTTCACGCTCGCGGGCGCATCGGCGGCGAAAGTCTTCGCGACGACCACGTCCGTGGGAATCGGCACCTCGGCGCCGCGCGCCTTCATCGCGGCCATCACGGCTTTGGCTTCCTCGACGAGATCCGATTCGGCCAGGGACTTGCCGATGGGCAGGCCCGCGGCGAGCATGAAGGTGTTGGCGATGCCGCCGCCGACGATGAGCTGGTCGACCTTGTCCGCGAGCGACTTCAGGATGGTGAGCTTGGTCGACACCTTGGAGCCGGCCACGATGGCCACGAGCGGGCGCTTCGGGTTCGCGAGCGCCTTGCCGATGGCGTCGATCTCGGCCGCGAGCAGCGGGCCGGCGGAGGCGACTTTCGCGTACTGCGCGATGCCGTGCGTGGTCGCCTCGGCGCGGTGCGCGGTGCCGAACGCGTCGTTCACGTAGATGTCGCACAGGGCGGCCATCTTCTGCGCGAGCTGCGCGTCGTTCTTCTTCTCGCCCTTGTTCACGCGGCAGTTCTCGAGCAGCACGACTTCGCCCTGCTGCACATCGACGCCGTCGACCCAGTCGGACTTCAGCGCGACGGGGCGGCCGAGCAGCTCCGACAGACGCGTCGCCACCGGCGCGAGCGAATCCTCGGGCTTGAATGCGCCCTCGGTCGGTCGGCCCAGGTGCGAGGTGACCATCACCGCGGCGCCGCCGTCGAGCGCCATCTGGATGCAAGGCACCGAGGCGCGGATGCGCGTGTCCTCGGTGATGTGGCCGGCGTCGTCCTGAGGCACGTTGAGGTCGGCGCGGATGAAGACGCGCTGGCCGCGCGCCTTGCCTTCGGCGCACAGGTCGGAAAAGCGGAGGATGTTCATGGTGGTGTCGATTCTAGAAAGCCTCACCAGCCCAGGCCCACGTGCAGCGGCAGGTACACGGCCATGCCGCCGAGGAGCGTGACGAAGGTGTTGCGGCGCCAGAGGAACAGGGCGGCGCCGGCCAGCGCGGCGAAGATACGCGCGTCCAGCAGCGTCGCAACGAGGTGCCCCTGCGTCATCACCACCTCGGGCACGACCACGCCCGCGAGCGCCGCGACCGGCGCATAGTTCAGCGCGCGGCGCGCGCCGTCGGGCAGCGACCACGGCCGGTCGAAGATGAAGAAGAAGCAGCGCGTGAGCACCGTCATGCAGCCGAGGCCGGCGATCACCGCCAGGGTCCAGAGATCCGTTTCGCCGTTCATCGACCGAGTCCCGCCGCGCGCGGCACGGCTTTTTCGAGCCAGAAACAAAGAAGCACCGTCACCCCGATGGCCGTGACGATGTTGAGCTTCAGCGGCAAGGCATACGCGGCGACCGCCGTGCAGCCCGCGATGACGAGCGCCAGCGCGCGCAGCGGCGTGTTGGCGAGCGAGCACAGGATGCCGATCAGGCACAGCACGCCCGCGAAGCCCAGCCCCCAGTTCGAGGGGATGCCGTTGCCGAGCACCGTCCCGATCACGCTGCAGACGACCCAGCTCAGCCAGATGGCGCAGTAGTTGCCACTGAGAAACGCTTCCTGCTCGTGCCGCTGCGCATCGTCCGTCGCCGGCCGCGGGTTGTGGCTGGTGAAGAGCGCATAGGTCGTGTCCGCCGAAAAGAAACCGTGCACCATGCGCCGCCAGCGCGGCAGGTGGATCACGTACTCGCGCATGTGGAGGCTGAAGACGATGAAGCGCAGGTTGACGCAGAAGCCGGTGGCCACGATCACCCAGAACGGGGCGCCCGCGACGATGAGCGGGATCGAGGCGAGCTGCGAACTGCCGGCATAGACGAAGAGCGTCATCGCGATCGCCTCGAACGCGCTCATACCCGACTTCACCATCGCCACGCCGGTCATCAGGCCCCAGGCCGCGACGCCGGGCACCACCTGGGCGCTGCTGCGCATGCCCGCGCGGAAGGCGGGATGGCGGTGGAGGGAGGGCAGGAAGAACATCGGGAATCAGCGCAGGGGCGCCTCGAGCCGCTGCCCGGCCTCGAGCGGGAAGCCGCGAAGGAAATCGCCCGCCCCCAGGCGCTTGCCCCCCGCGCGCTGCAGTTCGGTCAGCGTCAGCCGCCCTTCGCCGCAGGCAACGACGATGCCACGTCCGTCGACCGCGACGATGGCGCCGGGCGCAGCGTCGCCGCGTTCCTGTATCGACGCGGTCGCCCGCCAGACCTTCAGCGTCTCGCCGCGCGAGGCGGCGGTGGCGCCGGGAAAGGGGTCGAACGCCCGGATGCGCCGCTCGATGACACGGGCCGGCTGCGTCCAGTCGATGGCCGCCTCGGCCTTCTCGATCTTGTGCGCGTAGGTCACGCCTTCGGCCGGCTGCGCGCGCGGTGCCAGGCCGCCGCAGGCCGCGAGTTCCAGCGCCTCGACGATCAGCCGGCCGCCGAGTTCGGCGAGCCTGTCGTGCAGCGTGCCGGTGGTGTCCGTCGGCGCGATCGCGACGCGCGCCTCCAGCAGCATGTCTCCGGTGTCGAGCCCGGCATCCATCTGCATGATCGTCACCCCTGTCTCCGGATCGCCGGCCTCGATGGCGCGGTGAATCGGCGCCGCGCCGCGCCAACGCGGCAGCAGCGATGCATGGATGTTAAGGCAGCCGAGCCGCGGCGCATCGAGCACCCATTGCGGCAGGATCAGGCCGTAGGCGGCGACGACCATCACGTCGGCGGCGGCCTGCGCGAGCGCGTCGCGCGCCGCGGCCGCGTCCTCGGGGTACTTTCCGTCGAGCCGCAGGCTGCGCGGTTGCGCGACCGCGATGCCGTGCGCCTGCGCGAACTGCTTCACCGGCGAGGGCTGCAGCTTCATGCCGCGGCCGGCGGGCCGGTCGGGCTGCGTCAGGACGAGCGGAATGACGAAGCCCGCCGCGTGCAGGCGCTCGGCGGCGGCGCGGGCGAAGTCGGGAGTGCCGGCGAAGACGACGCGCATCGGATGCGCGTCAGGACCGGTCGTTGGGCGCGTTGACGAACTCCATGCCGGGGTGCGCACGCTGCACCACGCCGGCGGGATCGACATACACCCAATAGAACATCGGATCGTTGCCCTGCTTCCAGCGGTAGGTCATGACCGTGCCCCGGAAGCTGGTCACCGCGTCGACCTGCGCGGGCGGGCCGAACTCGCGCTCGACGTCGGCGCGCAGCCACTTGCCCGGCTCGATGCGCTGGAACTCCTCGGGCGTCATCACCTGGCGCGAACGCACCACGCGGCCCGCGGCATCGACGTCGACCATGAACACATGGTGGCCAAGCGGCTGCATCGAATACTGCAGGCGCTGCAGGCCATTGGGCAGGGCGACGAGGCGCGTCGGCTGGCCCGCGCGCGCCACCACATCCGCGCGCGGCGTGCCCAGGGCGATGTCCCAGGCCCCCATGGGGCTGGCGCAGCCCGCGGCGAACGCCGCGACGCACAGGAAGAGAGAGACGACGAATCGCATGGCACGCACCTCGGCCGGGTCAGGCACGCGCGGGATCGCGCCGCGCCTTCAGCATCTTGGTGCGGATCCGGTTGCGCTTCAAGGGCGAGAGGTAATCGACGAACACCTTGCCGAGCAGGTGGTCCATCTCGTGCTGAACGCAAACGGCGAGGATGCCCTCGGCTTCCAGCGTGCGCTCCGTGCCGTTCCCGTCGAGCGCGCGCACCTTCACCGCCGTGGACCGCTCCACGCCGTCGTAGATGCCGGGCACGGACAGGCATCCTTCGTCGGCCACCACCATCTCCTCGCTGGCCCACACGATCTCGGGGTTGATCAGCACGATGGGGCAGTTGCGTTCCTCCGACACGTCGATGACGATCACGCGCTCGTGGACGTCGACCTGCGTGGCCGCCAGGCCGATGCCCGTGGCGTCGTACATGGTTTCGGTCATGTCGGCGATGAGCGCCTTGATGCGTGCATCGACCGCCTGCACGGGCTTGGCGACCGTGAGCAGGCGCTCGTCGGGATAGACCAGGATGGGAAGAAGTGCCATGGCGAGGGGGGCGAATCCGGAAAAGAACGTCTTTCGCTATTTTCGCCACTTTCGGCCGTTCCGACGCGCCCACGGGGCATTAAACATTGCCCGATCAAGGGCTTGAGCGCAGAATCGCGAGTAAATTATCAAGACTTTGGACCGCACAGGAAGAACGACGATGGCGCAAACCCGCATTGCCTGGGCCGCAGGGGTCGCACTGGCCGCCGGGGCCGCGCTCTGCGCGGGTCCGGCCGCGGCGCAGTTCCCCGTCACGCCCGGCCAGCGTGCCACCGCGCAGCAGGTGGCGCAGGCGGGCGTTGCGCTGTCCGAGCTCGCGCCCGACGCGCCGGAGCGCTACACGGTCAAGCGGGGCGACACGCTCTGGGGAATCTCCGGCCTCTTCCTGCGCAGCGCCTGGCGCTGGCCCGAACTCTGGGGCATGAACATCGACGAGGTGCGCAACCCGCACCGCATCTACCCCGGCCAGCAACTGGTGCTCGAGAAGTCGGGCGACCGCGCGCGTCTTCGCCTCGCCCAGCAGGGGCTCGACACCCCCATCCAGACCCTGCGCGTCTCGCCGCGGGTGCGCATCGAGCCGCTCGCCGAGAGCGGCATTCCGACACTCCAGACCCATCTGGTCGAACCTTTCCTCGCCGAGCCCGTGATCGTGGGCGAGGGCGAACTCGAGCGCGCGCCCCGCATCGTCGCCGTGCCCGAGAACCGCGTGCTGATCACGCGCGGCGACCGCGCCTACGTGCGCGGAAGCGCCGGCTCGCCCCTGGTCGAGCGCGATGCGCGCCGCACCGAACAATTTCGCGTGTTCCGCTCCGCGACGCCGCTGCGCGACCCCGCCACGGGCGCGGTGCTCGGCTACGAAGCGCAGTACATCGGCGGCGCGCAGCTGGTGCGCGGCGAATCGACGCAGGTCGTCGCGGCCCGGAGCAACGCCTGGTGGCGAATCGGCGCCGGACCCGAGACCGTGGTCGTGCCCGCCACCATCGACATCGTGCGCGCGAAGGAAGAGATCCGCGTGGGCGACCGCCTGCTGCCGGAGCCGCCGCGCCAGCTCGTGAGCTACGTGCCGCGCGCGCCGGCGCAACCGGTCGACGGCATGATCGTGTCCGTCTACGGCGAGGCCGTGGTCCTCGCGGGGCAGAACCAGGTGGTGGTGGTCAACAAGGGCACGGCCGACGGGCTGGAAAGCGGCCACGTGCTCGCGATCATGAAGGCCGGCCAGCGCATCGAGGACAAGACGCAGGGCGGCGAGCGCGCAGCCATGCGCCTGCCCGACGAACGCAACGGCCTGCTGATGGTGTTCCGCCCCTTCGAGCGCCTGTCGTACGCGCTCATCCTCGAAATCACCGACGCAGTCAAGGTCGGCGACCGCATCGCGAATCCGCGCTGAAGCGCGTCTCGCGCACTCGGCCGAACTCACCCGAACTCACCGGATCGCCCGTATGGATCGCGCGGAGGTATCCGCCTGGCTGCGGCTCGCACTCTCGCCCGGCATTGGCGATGTCGGCGCGCGCAAGCTGCTCGCGAGCTTCGGACTTCCGGAAGCCATCTTCGCGCAGGACCCGCAAGCCCTCGCGCAGGTAGTGGGCGAGCGCGCGGCCGCGGGGCTCGCGAAGGCGCCCGACGCCCTGCAGGCGCAGGTCGATGCGACGCTGGCCTGGCTCGAAGGCGGCCCCGAGCGGCGCATCGTGACGCTGGCCGACACGCGCTACCCCGCGGGGCTCCTGCAGACGGCCGATCCGCCGCTGATGCTCTACGCGATGGGTCCGGCGCGCTTCGAGCTCGGCCCGGCCATCGCCATCGTCGGCAGCCGCAACCCCACACCGCAGGGACGCGAGAACGCGGCACGCTTCGGCCGCGCGCTGTCGGAGGCCGGCATGACCGTGGTGTCGGGACTCGCGCTGGGCGTGGACGGCGCGGCGCACGAGGGTGCGCTCGACGGCGCGCGGCCAGGGCATTTCGCGACCGTCGCGGTGGTGGGCACGGGCCTGGACCGCGTGTACCCGAGCCGGCATCGCGCGCTGGCGCACCGGATCGCGGAGCACGGCTGGCTCGTGAGCGAATACCCGATCGGCACGCCGCCGCTCCCGCAGAATTTCCCGAAGCGCAACCGCATCATCTCCGCGCTCTCGCAGGGAACGCTGGTGGTCGAGGCAGCCCTTCAGTCCGGTTCGCTGATCACGGCGCGCTTTGCCGCCGAACAGGGCCGCGAGGTGTTCGCGGTGCCGGGCTCGATCCATTCGCCCCAGGCGCGCGGCTGCCATCAGTTGCTGCGCGAGGGCGCGAAGCTCGTCGAAAGCGCGCAGGACGTGCTCGAGGAATTGCGCGGCATGCGCCCCGCGGTCCGCGAGACCGCGGCGGCAGCCGTCGGCGCGGATGACGACGTGGGCGAAGGCTTCGCTTGCGAGGACGCTTCCGCAGGACGCACGAAGGACGAGCGTTCTCTCCTCGCCGCCATGGGGTTCGATCCGGTGACGCTCGATGCACTCGTCGCGCGCACCGGCGTCGGCATCGCGCACCTCCAGGCGCGCCTGCTCGAACTCGAACTCGCGGGCGACGTCGCCCGGCTGCCGGGCGGACTGTTCCAGCGCGTGGGCACGGCGTAACGGCTCGCGCCTTTTGCGATTGCGGTTGCGGTTGCCGTTGCCGTTGCCGACGCGATTGCGCAACACCTCCAAATAATCCGCCGTCGATCCGGCGCGTGGCGGTATATTGATTTTCCATGTTTGATGTGCTGGTGTTCGTTTACGAAAACTACTGGCGCGGCGACGCGGTCCCCGAACTGCATCAGCTGGAGCGCAAACTCAGCGCCCACGGGTTCGAAGCGGACGAAATCCACGAGGCCCTCGCCTGGCTCGATGGTCTCAACATCGCTGCCGAACACACCCCCACCCTCGACCCCGCCGCCTGGCCCGCCAGCGACAGCCTTCGCGTTTTCTCCGTCGCGGAGCAGGGCCACCTGGGGGCCGACTGCCTCGGCTTCATCGCCTTTCTCGAAAGCGCGGGCGTGTTGCCGCCGGCGCTGCGCGAGATCGTGATCGACCGCGCCATGGCGGCACCCGGCGCCGCACCGGGCGAGCCCGTGCCGCTCGACGCGCTGAAGATCATCGTGCTGATGGTTTACTGGCGCTTCGGCCAGGAGCCGGATGCGCTGATCCTCGACGAGCTTTGCGACGACGCATCGGACCGCGTCGCGCACTGAACGCGCGGGAGCAGCGCAGCGTGCCGCCGCCGGGCCGCCCCAAGGCGGCACAGCCCCCCCGGGGGGCAGCGGGCCACGCGAAGCGGGGTAGCGTGGGGACCCTATACGCTACTGCACCAGCCGCTCGGGATTCGCCTCGAGCTTCGCCAGCGCTTCGCGCGTGGCGCGCACGGTAAGCGCCTCTTCCTCCTGCGGCACCAGCAGGCCGGCCTGCAGGTAGGCGGCGAGCCGGCGCAGCTGGATCAGGAAGCTGCGGCCGTCGTGCGCGGCGAAGAGATGCAGCTGGCGGCGGTCGGAGCGCCACACGTACTGCACGTGCGTGATCTTGCCGTTGTGGTCCAGCGTGAACCAGTTGCCGGATTGCAGCTCCAGCGCCCACGACTGCATCGCCGCGCTGGGCTGCGAGCCGCCGGCCGCGATCACCTCGATCATCGACGCGTCGATGCCCAGCATCAGTTCGATGCTGTCCTTGTCGAGGGGCAGGTCGGTCGTCGGGTCGTCGCTCACGAAGTCCTCGAGGTTCGCGAGCCGCTTGGCCATCTGCTCGATGCGCTCGTGCGGAATGGCCTCGGTCTTGGAGAGGAATGCGTCGGCGAGCGTGTCGCCGATGGTCTTGATCTGCGCCTCCTGCTCGGGTCCCTCGATGCCCATGAGCGTCATGCCCTGGCGCAAGCGCACGAGCAGCTTGGGCAGTTCGGCGATGACCTTGGTGCGCTCGGCGCGGTTCGGCTTGGCGCCGGCGGCCCACACGAGATCGGCGGCGGACTTCTTGAGCGCGATGGTGTCGGCGTGCTGCGGCCCGTTCTTCACGGCGGCGACCGCCAGCACCTCGGCCCACACCTTGAACAGGAACTCGCGGATCTCGTCGCGCACCGGCACGTCGGACAGCAGCTTGCGCATCTCGATCGTGTACTGGACCGCGAGCGTCTCCTTCTCCTCGACCTGCTGCGCGATGCTGACCAGCTGCTGCGTGGGTCCCTTCTCGGTCAGGAATTTCGAAAGGAACTTCTGGAATTCGTCGTAGACCAGCTGGAAGACGCGACGGCCGGTCTCGGGATACTGCTCGATCACCTGCACCACGCGCTTGATCTCGGTCTCGAGTGTCGTACCGCCGATGCTCGCAGCGTCGAAGCCGAGAACGCACGAGCCCATGCGGTCGATCAGCTGGCGCGCGGGATGCTCGAGCGAGCTGAAGAATTCGGGCTCGGCGATCGCCACGCGCAGGACCGGGATTTGCAGCCGCGCGAACCACACGCGCACTGCCGCCGGGATGCGCTCCTCGGCCAGGATGCTCTGGAACATGAGCGCCACGATCTCGATGGTGGCCTTCTCGGACGAAGTCGACGCCTTCTTCTTCAGCTCGACGCTGCGCTGGCGCAGGTTGAGCGCGACCTCTTCGACCGCCGCGTCGTCGAAGATCACGATTTCGCCGCCGTCGGCGCTCATCGTCCCGACGCTCTGCACGTGCGTCTGCACATGCGTCGCATGCTGCGACATCGCCTCGGCCAGCGCAGGCGACGGCCCACCGACGTGCGGCACGTCGTAGCCCGTGACCTTGTCGTTCAGCAGTCGCTTGAGCTGGCCCAGCACCCCGCTGGCCCGCGCACGGGCGCGCGCCAGTGGCGTGCTCGCGGTCTGCATGCGGGTTTCGTCGTGGACGCCGAAGCTGCCGGCGCCGCCGGCGCTTCCGCCGCCCGATCCTGCCGGACCGGCGTAGCCGCCTTCGTCGCCCGGTGCGCCGGAAGCGGCACCCGGGCCGCGAGGTCCGGACGGACCGGCGCCGTAACCGTAGGCCGCGGAATCGTGGCCTCCGCCCGCTCCCGCGCCAGGGGCGCCGCGGCCGAACATATTTCCGCCCGCGCGACCGCCGGGCGCCTGGGATTGAGCGGAGCCGCCCGCGGCCCCATCGCCGCGATAAGCGCCGGCCGAGCCGGAGCCCGCATAACCGCCGCCCTCATAGCCGCCGGCGTGCCCGCCACCCCCGACCCAGCCGCCGTTGCCGGGGCCGGCGCCTTGAGCAGCGCCCATGGACGGGTCGCCGCCCCCTCCGGGATAACCGCCCTGCGAACCGCCGGGGTGACCTCCGCCTTGCGCGCCCCCCCAACCGCCGCCCTGGGACCCGGCGTGATTGCCGCCACCGGCGCCCGCATACCCCTGTCCGCCACCGTAGCCGCCGTTGTAGCCGCCTTGCGGGCCACCCTGCTGCAGGTCGCCGGCCGCCGTTTCCGGCGGCGGCTCGTTCGGGCCCGGAGGCGGCCGGCGCGGCGATCCGCCGGAGGGTGCGCGCTTCACGCGGACGCTTTGCTCGATGTCGGGCAGCACGCCCTTGGCGATCAGAAATTCGTTCGCGAGCCGATAGCCGGCCAGGAGCTGGCCGATCATGTGCGGGTGGATGATGTCCTTCACCTGCATCCAGGTCTCGCGCGCGAGTTTCTGCTCGACCCACTGCTCCACCATCAACTGCGCCAAGGCTTCGGACTGGAGGATGTCGTCCTTCCCCATTTCCTCGACGCCTTCGAGGTGCTGGATGCGCAGGCGCAGGTCGTTGATTTCCCAGACCGCCTTCTCCTGCACCGCCATGGCGAGGCGCGAAGAGAGGATCTTGTTCTCGACGACGTCGTCGCCGATCAGGGTGAGGCCCCCCCCTTCGGGGCGCACGCGTGCCGTGACGGTGGCCGGCTCGAGCGCCTTGCGCCAGGCCTGCCGCGTGCCGTCGACCCAGGCGCCGCGCACCTTGTCGAACTCGAACATCACGTCGCGCAGCTCCTGCATTTCGCGGGTGCTCGTCGCGCCGTCGACCAGTTCGATCAGGCGCGTGCGGATGTCGTCCGACAGCTTGGGCAGCACAGTCTCGGCGTGCGCCACGAACCTTTCGCGAGCCTGGCGGGCCAGCGAGAGGGCGGCGGCGGACGGGGCGGCGGGCATCGGGGTGGGGGCGATCCTAGACGACGGCGCCCGCGTTGGGGTCGCCCGCGTCGCCGTCGCGCTTGGGCACGGCCTTCACCAGGTCCTCGCGCTTGATGCCAAGCCACATGGCGATGGCGGCGGCCACGAACACCGAGGAATAGATGCCGAAGCAGATGCCGATGGTGAGCGCCAACGCGAAGTAGTGCAGCGTCGCGCCGCCGAAGAACAGCATCGACAGCACCATCATCTGCGTGGAGCCGTGCGTGATGATCGTGCGGCTGATGGTCGACGTGATCGCGTTGTCGATGATCTGCACCGTGTTCATCTTGCGGTAGCGGCGGAAGTTCTCCCGGATCCGGTCGAAGATCACCACCGACTCGTTCACCGAATACCCCAGCACCGCCAGCACCGCAGCGAGCACGGCCAGCGAGAACTCCCACTGGAAGAAGGCGAAGAAGCCGAGGATGATGATGATGTCGTGCAGGTTGGCGACGATCGCGGCCACCGCGAACTTCCACTCGAAGCGGAAGGCGAGGTAGACCATGATGCCCACCACAACCATGCCGAGCGCCTTGAGGCCGTCGGTGGCGAGTTCCTCGCCGACCTGTGGGCCGACGAACTCGGTGCGGTTCATCTGCACCTGCGGGTCGGCCGCCTTCAGCGCGGCGAGCACCCGGTCGCTCTGCTGCGCCGAGCTCACGCCCTTTTGCGCCGGAAGGCGGATCAGGACGTCGCGCGCCGTTCCGAAGTTCTGCACCTGCACGTCGGCATAGCCGAGGCCGGCGACGGTGGCGCGCACCTTCTCGACGTCGGCCGGCTGCGCGTAGCCGACCTGCATGACCGTGCCCCCCGTGAACTCCACGGAGAGGTGCAGACCGCGCGTCACCAGGAAGAACACGGCCAGCACGAACGTCACGATCGAGATCAGGTTGAACACCAGCGCGTTCTTCATGAACGGGATGTCGCGACGGATCTTAAAGAATTCCATGAGTGACTATTCCGCCTTCGTTATAGCGCCATCGGGAGCGGGACGCCACACGGTGCCGATGGCAACCGACTTCAATTTCTTCTGCCGACCGTACCAGAGATTGACCAGGCCGCGCGAGAAGAAGACGGCGGAGAACATCGACGTCAGGATGCCGATGCAATGCACCACCGCGAAGCCGCGCACGGGGCCGGAGCCGAAGATGAGCAGCGCCAGGCCAGCGATGAGCGTCGTGACGTTCGAGTCGATGATCGTGGCCCAGGCGCGGTCGTATCCCGAATGGATGGCCGCCTGCGGCGAAGCGCCGTTGCGCAGTTCCTCGCGCACGCGCTCGTTGATCAGCACGTTCGAATCGATCGCCATGCCGAGCGCCAGCGCCATGGCGGCCATGCCCGGGAGCGTGAGCGTCGCCTGCAGCATGGAGAGGATCGCCACGAGCAGCAGCAGGTTGACCCCGAGCGCGATGCTCGAGAACACGCCGAAGAGCATGTAGTACACGATCATGAAAGCGCAGATCGCGGCGAACCCCCAGGCCACGCTGTGGAAGCCCTTGTCGATGTTCTCGGCGCCGAGCGACGGGCCGATGGTCATTTCCTCGATGAACTCCATCGGCGCGGCCAGCGAGCCGGCGCGCAGCAGCAGGGCCACGTCGTTCGCCTCGGTCGTCGTCATGCGGCCGGAGATCTGCACGCGGCCGCCGCCGATCTCGGAGCGGATCACCGGCGCCGTCACGACCTCGCCCTTGCCCTTCTCGAAGAGCAGGATGGCCATGCGCTTGCCGACGTTCTCGCGCGTCACGTCCTTGAAGATGCGCGAGCCCTTGGCATCGAGCGTGAGGTGGACCGCCGCTTCCTGGGTCTGGCTGTCGAAGCCCGCTTGCGCGTCCGTGAGGTTCTCGCCGGTCAGCACGACCTGCTTCTTCACGACCACGAACCGGCCTTCCCGGTCGGGAAAGCGCTCGGCGGCGAAGGGCACGGGCCCCGACCCCATTTCGGCCGAACGGCCTTCGGTGCTCTCGTCGACCATGCGCACTTCGAGCGTGGCCGTGCGGCCGATGATGTCCTTGGCCTTGGCGGTGTCCTGGACGCCGGGCAGCTGCACCACGATACGGTCGGCGCCCTGCTGCTGGATCACCGGCTCGGCCACGCCCAGCTCGTTGATCCGGTTGTGCAGCGTGACCATGTTCTGCTTGAGCGCCTGGTCCTGCACGCGGCGCGCGGCCTCCGGCTTGATGGTCGCCGTGACCTTGGTCTCGCCGCCTTCCGCGACTTCCGCGAGCTGCAGGTCGGGCAACTGGTCGGCGATGACGCGCTTGCCCTCGGCGAGGGTCTGCGCGTCGCGGAAGCGCACCTCGATCGCCTGGCCGTTGCGCGCGATGCCGGCGTGCCGCACGTTCTTTTCGCGCAGGAAGGTGCGCAGGTCGCCGGAGTACGACTCGGCCTTCTTGGTGAGCGCCGCCTGCATGTCCACCTGCAGCATGAAGTGCACGCCGCCGCGCAGGTCGAGGCCCAGGTACATCGGCGCCGCGCGAAGGGCGGAAAGCCAGGCCGGCGAGCGCGTGAGCAGGTTGAGCGCGACGATGTACTGCGGATCGGCGGGGTCGGGCGAGAGCGCCTTCTGCAGCACGTCCCGCGCCTTCAGCTGCGACTCCGGCCCGTCGAGGCGGACCTTCACCGAATTGCCCTCGAGGATGACGCCCTGCGGCTTCACGCCCGCGGCGGCGAGCGCCTGTTCCACGCGTTGCTGCGTGGCGGCGTCGACCTTCACGTTCGACTTCGCCGGGGAGGCCTGCACGGCCTCGGACTCGCCGAAGAAGTTCGGCAGCGCGTAGACGAGGCCGATCAGGACCGCGACCACGAGGATCGCATACTTCCACAAGGGGTATCTGTTCATTGGCGTTCGCGTGACGCGACCTTTCGGAGGCAGGCGCTTCGGGGGTTGAACTTCACTTGAAGGTGCCCTTGGGCAGCACCTGCACCACCGAGCTGCGCTGCACCTGCACCTCGACGCCGTTGGCGATCTCGAGGCTCAGGAAGCTGTCGTCCAGCTTCGTCACCTTGCCGATCAGCCCGCCCGCCGTGGCGATCTCGTCGCCCTTGGCCAACGCCTCGATCATCGCGCGATGTTCCTTCTGCCGCTTCATCTGGGGCCGGATCATGACGAAATAAAGCACCACGAACATCAGCACCAGCGGCAACATGCTCATCAGTGACGACTGCATGTCGCCGCCTGCGGCTGCGGTTTGGGCGTAAGCGGAAGAAATGAACACAGCGACTCCAGAGATGGGAATGAAGCGCCCGCAAGAAAGCCTCGCACACGCGTGCGAGGCTTTGCGGGGAAAGGCGATTGTATGCTTCAGTCGGTCCGCGCCGTGCCCGGCGCCTCAGGCGGCCCGGCGGCCCGCGGCGCCCGGCGTCTCCGACCACTGCCGCATCAGGCGTTCCCACTCGGTGCGGACGGCGGCAAGATTGCGCTCCTTGACGTGGCCGAAGCCCTTGATGCCCTCGGGCAGGCGCGCGATTTCCACGGCGAGCCCATGGCGCGCACCGTCGAGCGTCGCGATCACCTGCTCGATGCTGGCCTGGTACTGCCCGATCAACGCGCGCTCGGTGCGGCGCTCCTCCGTCCGCCCGAAAACATCGAAAGCGGTGCCGCGCAGGAATTTCAGCCGGGCGAGGAGCCGGAACGCGGTCCCCATCCAGGGGCCATACTTCTTCTTCTGGAGCTCACCCTTCTCGTTGCGCTTCGCGAGAAGCGGCGGGGCGAGGTGGTAGTTGACGGTGTAGTCGCCCTCGAACTGCTCGGCAATGCGCGCCTCGAACCCCGTGCGTGCGTGGAGCCGGGCGACCTCGTATTCGTCCTTGTACGCCATCAGCTTGAAAAGCCCCCGCGCCACCGCCTCGGTGAGCGAGGTCTTGCCGAAGGGCAGCTCGGCAAGACGCACCTTCTCGACGAAGGACCGGTAGCACTCGGCATAGGCCTCGTCCTGGTAGTCCGCGAGGAACGCGGCGCGCCGCGCGACCAGCGTGTCGACGGTCTCGCGCGGCTTGAACTCGATCACCTGGCCCGGCGCGATCAGCCTGTCGATCAGCGCGGCGTCGTGGGCGGCGCGCCGGCCCCACTCGAAGGCCGTCTTGTTCGCCTCGACCTGCACGCCATTGAGTTCGATGGCGCGCAGCAGCGAGTCGCGGCCGAGCGGCACCCAGCCCTTCTGCCACGCGAAGCCGAGCATCAGCGGGTTGGTGTAGATGCTGTCGCCCATCAGCTTCGTCGCGGCGGCTTCGGCGTTGAAGGACGCCAGCCCCTCGGCACCGACCGCGCTCGCGATCTCGCCGGCGCAGGCATCGGACGGATTCGTCCAGGCCGCGTTCCTGACGAAGGCCGCCGTCGGCGCGCCGTGCGCATTCAGGGCGACGTGCGTGCGGCCTTCGCGCATGCGCAGCACGGTCTCCTTGCCGGCGGCCACGATGGGGTCGCAGCCGATCACGAGGTCCGCGCCCGCCATGCCCACGCGCGTGGTGCGGATCTCCTCCTGCCGGTCCGCGATCAGCACGTGGCTCCAGGTCGCGCCGCCTTTCTGCGCGAGCCCGGCCGCGTCCTGCGTGACGATGCCCTTGCCCTCGATGTGCGCGGCCATGCCGAGCAGCTGGCCGATGGTGATGACCCCCGTGCCGCCCACGCCCGCCACCACGATGCCGTACGCGCCGCGGAGTTCGGGCAGCGCCGGCTCGCGCAGTTCGCCGAGCGCGAAGGGCGACATCGCCTTGTCCTTCGCCTTCTTCTTCAAATGCCCGCCCTCGACGGTGACGAAGCTGGGGCAGAAGCCCTTGAGGCAGCTCGTGTCCTTGTTGCAGGTGCTCTGATTGATCGTGCGCTTGCGGCCGAACTCGGTCTCGAGCGGCTCCACGGACAGGCAGTTGGACTTCACGCCGCAGTCGCCGCAGCCCTCGCACACGAGGTCGTTGATGACGACGCGCACCGCCGGGTCGACCATCGCGCCGCGCTTGCGGCGGCGCCGCTTCTCGGTCGCGCAGGTCTGGTCGTAGATGATGGCCGTGCAGCCGGCGATCTCGCGGAATTCGCGCTGGACCTTGTCGAGCGCGTCGCGGTGGTGAACCTCCACGCCCGGCGGCAGCTTCGCGCCCGCGTACTTCTCGGGCTCGTCCGTCACGACGCAAAGCTTCACCACGCCTTCGGCATCGAGGCTCTTCGCGATCTGCAGCACCGAGTGGCCCTCGGGCCGCTCGCCCACGGGCTGCCCGCCCGTCATCGCCACCGCGTCGTTGTAGAGAATCTTGTAGGTGATGTTCACGCCCGCCGCGATGGACTGGCGCACCGCGAGCAGGCCGCTGTGGAAGTACGTACCGTCGCCGAGGTTGGCGAACATGTGCGTGTCGTTCGAGAACGGCTGCTGCCCCACCCATGGCACGCCCTCGCCGCCCATCTGCGTGAAGCCGATGGTCGCGCGGTCCATCCATGTCGCCATGAAGTGGCAGCCGATGCCGGCCATCGCGCGCGAACCTTCGGGCACGACGGTCGACGTGTTGTGCGGACAGCCCGAGCAGAACCACGGGGTGCGGTCGCCCTTGACCTCCACGACCTGCATCGCGCGCTCCTTCGCATCGAGGATCGCGAGCCGCGATTCGATGCGCTCGCGCGTGTCGTCGTCGACGCCGAGCTTCAGCAGCCGCTTCGCGATCGCGCGCGCGATGATCGCGGGCGACAGGTCCGCGTTCGCGCGCAGCAGGGTGTTGGCCGTCGGGTTCGGCTTCGACCACTCGCCGCCGGAGTCGCCCTCGACCTCGTCGAACTTCCCGAGCACCGTGGGCCGCACGTCCGAGCGCCAGTTGTAGAGCTCTTCCTTGATCTGGTACTCGATGACCTGGCGCTTTTCCTCCACGACGAGGATCTCTCGCAGGCCGGTCGCGAACTCGCGCGTGATCTGCGCTTCGAGCGGCCACACGACGGCGACCTTGTGCAGGCGGATGCCGAGATGGCGGCAGGTGGCGTCGTCGAGGCCGAGGTCGAGCAGGGCCTGCCGCGTGTCGTTGTACGCCTTGCCGCTGGCGATGAGGCCGAAGCGGTCGTTCGGCCCTTCGATCACGTTGCGATTGAGCTTGTTGGCGCGGATGTACGCGAGCGCCGCGTACCATTTGTAGTCGAAGAGGCGCGCCTCCTGGTCGAGCGCGACGTCGGGCCAGCGGATGTGGACGCCGCCGGGCGGCATCGCGAAGTCGCTCGGCATGACGATCCGCACACGCTCGGGGTCGATCATCGCCGTGGCGCTCGACTCCACGATCTCCTGGATGGTCTTCATGCCGGCCCACACGCCCGCGTAGCGGCTCATCGCGAGCGCGTGCAGGCCGAGGTCGAGGATGTCCTGCACATCGGCGGGGAAGAACACCGGCAGGCCGCAGGCCTTGAAGATGTGGTCGCTCTGGTGCGCGGCGGTCGAACTCTTCGCCACGTGGTCGTCGCCCGCCACCGCAATTACGCCGCCCCACGGCGTGGTGCCGGCCATGTTGGCGTGCTTGAACACGTCGGAGCAGCGGTCCACGCCCGGACCCTTGCCGTACCAGATCCCGAAGACGCCGTCGAACCGGTTGCTTCCGGCGGGGGCGAAGCCGAGCTGCTGCGTGCCCCACAGCGCGGTCGCCGCGAGCTCCTCGTTCACGCCCGGCTGGAACACGATGTTCTGCGCCTTCAGGTACTTCTGCGCCTTCCACAGCGCCTGGTCGTAGCCGCCGAGCGGCGAGCCGCGATAGCCGCTGATGAAGCCCGCGGTGTTCTTTCCCTGCAGCGCATCGCGCTGGCGCTGCAGCATCGGCAGCTTCACCAGCGCCTGCACGCCGCTCATGAAGGCGCGGCCGTAGTCGAGCGAGTACTTGTCGTCGAGCGTGACCGTTTCGAGTGCCTTGCGGATGTGTTCGGGCAGCGGTGCGTTCATCGACTTCGTCTCCAGGGGGTTCGGACGAGTGTAGGGCGGCGCTGTGGATATGTCTTTGCTTTCGATGCCGAAATACCGGGGGCCGGCGCAAGGATCTTTCCTAGAATTGCCGCTTATGGAAACACTCGACAAGTTCGACGTCGCAATACTCCATGAGTTGCAATCCGACGCGCGCCTCACGAACACCGAGCTCGCGCAGCGCGTCGGCCTGTCGGCGGCGCCGTGCTGGCGACGCGTCCGCGCGCTGGAGGAGGCGGGCTACATCCGGGGCTACCGCGCCGAGATCGATCGCCACAGGATCGGCCTGGGCGTGCTCGCCTTCGTGCGCCTCGACGCGGACCGCAACACCGGCGAGCCCCTGCGCGCGATGGAGGAGGCGATCCGCAAGATTCCCGAGATCGTCTCGTGCCACTACATCAGCGGCGCGGGGACGTTCGAGTTGCAGGTGGTGTCGCGCGACCTGGAGAGCTTCTCGGAGTTCGCGCGCAAGGTGCTGATCAATTTGCCGAACGTGAAGGACCTGCACACGAGCTTCTCGCTGGGGGAGGTCAAGGCGAGCATCAGCTTGCCGCTCGGTCACCTGAAGCCGGGCGTGAAGCCCGGCAGCCTGAAAGGTCCGAGCTAGCGCGCCGGCCACAGCACCCACATCTGCAGCGGCTGCTTCAGCCGTCCCGCGACCTCCCCCGCCTCGTTGCCCCAGCCGACGAAATAGTCCGCGCGCACGCCGCCCACGATCGCGCTGCCGGTGTCCTGCGCCATCACGAGCCGCTGCAGGCTGACGAGCGGCCCGCTCGAGGCGAGCCAAACCGGCGTGCCGTAGGGAATGCTGTCCCTGTCCACCGCGATGGAGCGGCCCGGCGTGAGCGGAACGCCTTGCGCGCCGCGAGGACCCGCATCGGGATCGGCCAGCGGCTCCTCCCGGAAGAACACGTAGCGCGGGTTCGTCCACAGCATTTCGTTGACGCGCTGCGGGTTCTGCCGCGCCCACGCCTTGATGCCCGGCCACGACGCATCGCGCAGCGCACCCTGCTGCAGCAGCCACGAACCCACGCTGCGATAGGGGTGGTCGTTGCTGCCCGCGAACGCGAGTCGCACCAGTCGCTGCGAGCCATCGGGCTCGGCGATGCGAATGCGGCCCGAACCCTGGATCTGCAGCGCGAGCGCGTCCATCGGATCGGCGAGCCAGGCGATCTCGCGGCCGCGCAGGGCGGCACGCGCATCGGGGTGGGTGTCGATCTCCTGACGGCTGTGCCAGGGGCGGCGCGAGGCGAGGTTCGCGGGCGGCCGGTACAAGGGCACGGCATTCGACGCGGATGGCTGTCGCGTCGCATCGAGCAGCGGCTCGTAGTAGCCGGTCAGAAGCGAGGTCTCCCCCGGCTGCAGGGCATCGACCCGATAGGGCTGCAGCCGGCGCATCATCCACGCGCGCTGCTCCTCGGCGGATGCGATCGACAGCCGCCGCACTTCCGCGCACAAGGCGCCGACGGTCGGCATGGGCCGCTCGCAACTGCGCAGCCAGGCGTTCCACGCCTCATGGGTCGCATCGTCGTTCCATCCGGGCAGATCCGTCCACGGCACCGCGGTCCACCGGCTCTTGCCTTGCACGATGGGAGGCGGCAAGGGCGCATCGAGCGGGGCGGCCGGCGGCGCCACGACGCCCGGCGAGGTGGCGGGCGGCGGGGGTGCGGCCGGCGGCAGGGGAACGGAGCCGCAGGCGGCCAGGCTTCCTACAATGGCCACCGATCCGAGGAAACGAAACATGGGGCTGATTCTGCTCGAAGCGATGCTGGCGCTGCTGGTGCTGGTGGGCATCGTCTGGTGGACGATGTTCTCCGGACGGCCCAAGGGCGAGCCGCCGAAGCGCGACGACGAGCCGCGCTGACAGTCCGGCCCGAACGCCTCGACCGAGGCCCGCGTCGAACGCACGGCGTCAGAGCGGCGTGCGCAGCACCGCGCCCTTGAACAGGACGGGCCCCGTGGGCCCCGTGGCCTCGGGCACGCCGCCCCGGGGCTCCAGGCTCACCGCGAGCGCGGGCATGGGACCCACCTGATCCTCCGCCGCGCTCAGGCGCAGCACGCGCTCGGCGCCGAGCACGCCGAGCGAGCGCGGTGCGCCGCCGCCGGGCGGCAGGGCCCAGAGCTGCAGCGACTTGTCCGACGCCTCGACGTAATCGCCCACGCGCTGGAGGGTCAGCCGGCGCGCGGCCGCGTCGTAGGTCGCCAGCATCGAGGCCGCGGCGCGCTCGTCGGCAAGGACGGCGACGTAGCGGATCTGCGGCGACGCCGCGACCTGCGCGCGCAAGGCGGCCACTTCGCCGGCATGCCGTTCGGACAGTCGGGCGAGCTGCCGGTCGTGCTCGCCGTTCGTGCGCAGCAGGAGCACGGTGGCGAACACCGCGCACGCGAGGGCGACGCCGCGCCACAGGAAGACGCTGCGCCACCAGCCGCCGGGGGCCGCGCCGGAAGCGCCCGCCACGCCCGACACGCCCGACACGCCAGACACGCCGGGCGCACCGGAAGAGGCGTCCGCAGGTGCGGCGCGCGCCGCCAGGATCGCCTGCGTTTCACGTTCGACGCGCAGCACGTTCTCGATGCGCGTCCAGACCACCGGGTCCGGCGCCATGGGCTGCTGCAGTTCCGCGACCGCGGACAGCCTCGCCTGCCACACGAGCGCGGCCGCGCGCAGCGACGGCTGTTCGCGCGCCAGCGTCTCGAAGCGGCGGCGCGCGCCCGCGCGCAGCGTGCCGAGGGCATAGGCCGCGGCCAGGCGCTCGACGAGATCGGGATGGCGCGAGAGATTCATCGTGCGGGTCCTCGTCGTGCGCCGTTCATGCGAACCGGGCCATGCAGCCGCGCAGCTTCTCCAGGCCGCGCCGGATCCAGGTCTTCACCGTGCCCAGCGGCAGGCGCAGCTGCTGCGCCAGTTCGCCATGGCTCAGGTCGCGGAGATAGGCGAGGCTGAGCACCTCGCGCTGCCGGCTCTCGAGCTGATCCAGGCAGGCATGCAGCGCCCGGGCCTGCTCGCTGGCCTGGGTCGCATCCATCGGGTCGGGCGCGGGGCCGGGCAGCGAGCCCGCCAGGACGTCGTCGAGCTCCTGCGTCAGCGGCACGCGCTCCGCGCTACGGCGGCGCAGCGCATCGATCGCGCGGCTGCGCACGATCAGGGCGAGCCAGGCCATCGGCGGGCTCAGCGTCGCGCGGTAGGCGCCCGCCATGCGCCAGACCGTGAGATAGGCCTCCTGAAGCACGTCCTCGGCGATTTCGCGGTTGGACACGACCCGGACCGCAACGCCGTACAACTTGGGCGAAGTGAGGTCGTACAGGGCCTTGAAGGACTCGGCATCGCGCTCGGCGATCCGGTCGAGCAGTCGCATGAGTTCGGCCGTCTGGCGGGCTTCGGTGTCGGAGGGAATCATGGGAGAAGCGTAGTGTCGAGCAGAGTACGGCTGGAGTGGCAGACCGGATTCGTTACGTCTCGAAACCCTTCGTCCTTCGCGGTCGAATCCGCCGGGAACGTCGCGACGTAATGCCGGGAGGGGCGCCGGGCATGCCGTGCCCCGCGTCGATCTCCACCGGAAAAGGACCCATCATGAACATTCGAAACCCCTTGCTCGTCGTCGCCACGGCAGCCGCCCTGACCGCCTGCGGCGGCATGATGCGGCAGCCCATGGCGTATTCGCAGGACACCCTGCCCGACACCGTGAAGGTCCCCTCCGGGCACCGGGTGGCCATGGAGACGGTGGGGACGGGGCAGATCACTTACGAATGCCGCGCCAAGGCCGACATGGCGGGCGCCCACGAATGGGTCTTCGTCGGCCCGGATGCCAAGCTGTGGGATCGCAAGGGCACGCAGGTCGGGCGCTACTGGGGTCCGCCGGCAACCTGGGAGAACAACGACGGCTCGAAGCTCACCGCTACCCAGGTGGCCGTGGCGCCCGCGGGCGCCGGCAACATCCCGCTGCAGCTGGTCAAGGCCAACCCGGCGATGGGCGCGGGCGCGATGCAGAACGTGAGCTTCATCCAGCGCGTCGCCACGCGCGGCGGCGTGGCGCCGGCGATGGCGTGCGGCGCGCAGAACCTGGGGCAGAAGCAGGTCGTGCAATACCAGGCCGATTACATCTTCTGGAAGCAAGGCTAGATCGATCTCAAGAGGTTGGCGAGCTCCACGGCCGACTTCACGTCCATCTTGTCGAACACGCGCGCACGGTGAACCTCCACCGTGCGTACGCTGATCGCGAGCTGGTCGGCAATGAGCTTGTTCGGCAGTCCCTTGGCGACGAGCTGCATCACGTCGCGCTCGCGGTCGGTGAGTTCGGCCAGGCGCGACTGCAGCTGCGCCTGGCCATGCCGCGCCGCGAGCACTTCGGCCGACCGCTGCAGCGCCTGCTCGATGCGGTCGACCAGCGCATTGTCGGAAAACGGCTTCTCGCAGAAGTCGAAGGCGCCGCGCTTGACCATGTCGACGGCCGTCGGCACGTCGGCGTGGCCCGTCAGGAAGATCACCGGCATCGCGTCGGCGAGGCCGCGCTCGATCAGCTTGTCGAACAGCGCGAGGCCGCTCATGCCGGGCATGCGCACGTCGAGCAGCGCGCAGCACGGATGCGTGGCGACGAAACCCTGGCCCAGCATCGCCTCGAAGCTCTCCGCGCTGTCGAACGATTCGGACAGCAGGCGGCGCGAGCGCAGCAGCCAGGCGAGCGCCTCGCGCACGCCGGCGTCGTCGTCGACGATGAATACGGTGGCGTTCGGGGCAGGTTGCATCGGGCGAATCGAAGGAGGGCTCAGCTGGCCGGCAAGGTGAATCGGAAAATAGTACCTTGCGGAACGTTGGGCTCGTAACCCAGGAATCCCCCATGCTGCTCCACGACGGTGCGGCACAGGCTCAGGCCCAGGCCCATGCCTTCGGGCTTCGTGGTGAAGAAGGGCGTGAAAAGCTGCTGCTTCACCTCGTCGGCGATGCCGGGGCCCACGTCGGAGACGGAGAATTCGACCCACTTCTTCGCCGCGCCGTCCTCGCTCCGCCCGGCCGCACGCGCCTGCAGTTCCAGCCGCGGCTCGCTCACGCGGGCCTCGTCCATCGCCTGCATGGCGTTGCGCGCGAGGTTCAGCAGCACCTGCTCCACCATCGTGCGGTCGCAGTACACCGGCGGCAGTCCGTCGGCGACGCGCACGGCCACGGGGATGCCCAGCTTGCGCGCCTGCAGGCTGACAAGCGGCAGGATCGCATCGAACAAATCGTGCGGCGGCACCGCCTCGCGTTCCTTGTCGCGCTGGCGCACGAAGTCGTGAACGCTCTTGATGACGCGCCCGGCGCGCTCGGCCTGCTGCGCGATGCGCGTCATCGCGAGTTCGAGATCGGCCGCCGCATGCGGGCTCTCGCGCAACAGGTTCATGGAGCCGGTCGCATAGCCGCTGATCGCGGCCAGCGGCTGGTTCAGTTCGTGGCTGAGCAATGACGCCATCTCGCCGACGGTCGCGAGCCGGGCGGTCGCCTGCAGCCGCTCCTGGCTCGCGCGCGAGAGTTCCTCCACGCGGCGCTGCTCGCTGATGTCGAGCACGGCGCTCATCCAGCCCGTCTGCAGGCCATGCGCGTTGATGAGCGGCGCCTCGAAGATCAGCACGGGCAGGCGCGTGCCGTCCTTGCGCATGTACACCGATTCGAAACCCTCGCGCGGGGGAACGTGGCGCGTCGTCATCCGAGCTTCCTGCCGCCGGGTGTACTCGTCGGCCAGCTCCGGCGGCCAGTAGGGGGAGGGCGCGCCACGGCCCAGCAGCTCCTCGGCCTCGAAGCCGACCATCTGGCAGAAGGCCGGGTTCACGTACGTCGCGCGGCCCTCCAGGTCGCGCGCGCGCAGGCCGGTGACGAGCGAGTCCTCCATCGCCTTGCGGAAGGCGAGCGCATCGGCGAGATCCTGCTCCACGCGCAGGCGCCGGCGCGTGTCGTGGCCGAGCATGTAGAGCACCGACAGCAGCGCGATCGACATGCCGGTGACGAGCGCGGTCAGCAGGTTCGGAAACACGTCGGGCTCCGCGCGCCAGCTGTCCATGCGCATGACCATCGTGTTGCCGGGCAGGTCGAGCAGTTGCTGCGCGGAGAAGACGCGCGCGCCGCGCCGCGCCTGCCCGTGCATCGCGAGGCGCGTGCCGTCGGCCTCGGTGAACGCGACCTCCTGCGAGCGCGTGAGCGAGGGCGCGATCAGGTTGGTGAGGATCTCGCCGAGCGCATAGGTCGCCACCACGTAGCCGGTCAGCTGCCCCGCGGTCACCTGCGGCAGGCACATCTCCATGAGCTCAACGCCCAGGCCGTCGCTCTGCGGCACGTAATAGCTGCGCGCATAGGCGGCGCCGCTCAGGCGGCGCGCCGTCGCGCAGGCCTGCTGGACGTCGCCGGCGGAGTTGGCGCGGCCGAAGCGGTCGAAGACCGGCACGCGAAACGGGCTGTCGACCGCAGCGAGCGTCGTGAGAGTCGGGTCGCGCCACTCGATGCGCACCCACTCGCGGTGCTCGCGAAGCAGCCGCTGCGCCGCGGACTCCCACTCCTGCGACGTCGGGTGGCCTGCCTGCAAGGCCTGCAGCGACTGGATGTTGCGCGTCAGGGCAGAGCGGATGTCGCCCAGCGCGTCCGCGACGTCGCGCTCGACGTGGCTCTGCGCCTGGCTCGCTTCATAGCGGCCCGCAAGCCAGACCAGCGTGGCGAGCAGCGCCACGACGAGGCCGATGAGCAGGCCCCAAAGCATCCAGCGCGTGGCGGGGCCGACGCGCCGCGGGGCCGGGGGGGCCGGGGCGGCCCCCGCTGCCGAAACGGCCGGAGCAGGCACGGCGCTCATGGGAACTGCGCCTCGCAGCGCGCTGTGCGACGCGGGTCGCCGGGCGGCCGCGCGGCCCTCACAAGACGCGATGCTCCAGGGCGGGCAGCTGGGTGCGAACCTCGGCAAGCCGTCGGGCGTCGAGCTGCGCAAGCACGACGCCGGGACTCGCCTCTTCGCGCTGCGCGAGCACTTCGCCCCAGGGGTCCACGATCATGGTGTGGCCCCAGGTGCGCCGGCCGTTCTCGTGCTCGCCGCCCTGCGCGGGCGCCACCACGTACGCGAGGTTCTCCACGGCGCGCGCGCGCAGCAGCAGTTCCCAGTGCGCTTTTCCGGTGGGGAAGGTGAATGCGCTGGGCACCAGCAGCACGTCGGCGCCGAGGCCGCGGTAGAGCTCGGGAAAGCGCAGGTCGTAGCAGACCGACAGGCCGATGCGCCAGTCATGCCCGGCGCGGTCCCTCATCGTGAACGACCGCGGCTCGCTGCCGCTTTCGATCACGCGCGATTCGTCGTAGCGTTCGCGGCCGTTGTCGAAGCGGAAAAGATGGATCTTGTCGTAGCGCGCCACGCACTCGCCGGTGGGCGCGAAGACGAGGCTCGTGTTGCGCACGTGCGCCTCGTCGCCGGCCACCAGCGGCACGGTGCCGCCCACGATCCACAGCCCCGTCTCGCGGGCCGTCTGCGCCAGGAAGGACTGCACCGGCCCCTGCCCGAAGGCCTCGCGCACGGCGAGCTTGTCGCCGTCCTTGCGGCCCATGAGGCAGAAGTATTCCGGCACGACGGCCAGCTCGGCGCCAGCGGCTGCGGCCTCCTCGAACAGGGCCCGCGCATCGCGCAGGTTCGCGTCGACCGAGGTCTTCGACACCATCTGGATTGCGGCGATCTTCATTCGGCCTCCGAGGGGAGCGGCGCAGTGCGCGAAACGACAGGCGTGGGAGTCATACGCAATGCTAGCGGCCCGCGGCTTCGCCCGCCGCGCCGCTGCTCGACGTCGGCGAGCGGTCGACCTTCGTCACGCGCGGGTCGCCCCAGGTGCCGTCGATGTGGAACTCCTGCGTCGCCGCGCGAATGAGCGGCTGGCGCAGGAACAACTGGGCGAGGAAGGTCCCGAGCCCGATCGCCGGATTGATCACCGTCGCGACGAGGGAGGCGGTTCCCGCATTGATTTCGGGCACCACCACCACCTTCAGGTCCTGCGTTTCGCGCGCGATGTCGGCCTTGCCGTCCATGAGCACCGCCGCGTTCACGCCCTTCATCTGCAGGTTGTTGGTCGTCGCGATGCCCTGCTCCACCGCCACGTCGCCGCGCACGAAGTCGAAGCTGAAGCCTTCGCTGAACACGTCGCGGAAATCGAGCGCGAGCCGGCGCGGCAGCGACTGCAGGCTGAGCACGCCAAGGAGCTTCGCCAGGCCCGGGTCGGCCTTGAGGAACTGGCCCGCCTCCACGTTGACCTTGAACGCGCCGGAAAGCGTGGGGTAGTCCAGCGACAGGGGCGAGCCGATCCACGCGAGGTTGCCGTCGAGCCGGCCGCGCCCGCGCCGCACGACCTCCTTCATGCCGAAGCGGGCGAGCAGCAGCCCCGAGTCGGCGAAGTCGAGCTGGAATTTCATCGCCGTGCGCCGGCGTTCGCCCGAGGTCCGCGGCCCCGGGCGCACGCCGCCCGGCGCGACGGGCTGCGCGTTCACCGCGGCCCAGTTGCCGCTCGCGTTGAAGGTCGCCTCGGTCGTCGTGAGCACGAGCTTGTTGAGCCGCCACTCGCGGATGCCGCCTTCGCGCTGCACGGTGCCCGCGCCCCGGTTCACCGCATCGATCTCGAGCCGGCCGAGCTTGCGGCCCATCAGCTCGAAGTCGTCGACCACGATGTCCAGCGCGGGAATGCTGTTGACGTCGTCGAGCAGCGACTCGACGTCGCCCGCCGCACCCGCGGCGATCTTGAGCCGCGCGAGCCGGGCATGCAGCCGGCCCGCGCCTGCGCCGGCCGGCTGGCGGTATTCGAGGTAGCCGTTGAACTCGTCCGCATCGACGTTCGCGCGCCAGACGAAGGCGTCGCGCGTGCCGCCGGCCACGATGTTGTGCAGCGAACGGCCCTCGACCTTCAGCGCCTTCGCGCGCACGGCGAGCGTCGTGGGGAGATAGCCCATGGCCGGCGTGGGGGCGCTGCCGCGCAAGGGCGACGCCGCGGGGGCCGGCGCGGGCGCGGGCGCGGGCGCGATGGACACCGGCGCCACGCCGGTGGCGCGCGCGAGCACGTCTTCCCATGCGTCCACGTCGAGCAGTCCCAGGTTGATGTTGGCCGCCACGCCCTGTTCGGGCATCGTCACGCTCTCGTTCGCCGCGAGGCCGACGCCCACGCTGCCGCGCAGCACGCGCGGCTCGGGCGTCGAGAGGTCGCGCAGGTAGTTGATCGATGCGAGGCGCCCGAGATCGAGCGTGAGCATCTCCTGCTGGCGCAGCGGCGAGCCCTCGGGGGCGGCGATCGCCTCGCGCGTGAGCGCGGATTCGTAGCGCAAGGGCAGCACGGCATCCGCCGCCTTGGCGAGCGGCGCGGGCAGGTTCAACGCGACGCCCTGGAGACTGCTCGTGATGAGCACTTCGGGCACGCCGCGGCGCAGCGTCAGCACCAGCGAGTACGGGACGCTGCCGGTCATGTCGTTCGCAAGCCGCGAGACGATGCCGAGCTCGCGCGACTGCCGCAGCGCCTCCGCGGTCGCCGTGCCGCTCGCCCGGAACTGCACCGCCATGTCGTTGCCCGGCAGCGCGCGCGTGCCGCCTTCGAGCCGGATGTCGCCGCCGTAGGCGCGCGCCTGGCCCCCTGCGACCTGGAAACCCTTTTCGCTGAAGCTCACGGTGCCGCGCGCGCGTGCGAGCTGCGGGCTGTCCGGCGTGATCTGCACGTCGTTGCCGGCGAGCGTGACCGTGCCCTGCACCCGCGAGTCCTCGACCTTCGCGAGCGGCAGCGACATCTGCAGCGCAACGGTCGCGTCGCCGTTGGCCCTCGCACGCGCCAGCGCCTGGTTCGTGAAGCCGGAGGCGGGCGAGGCCTGGACGACGGCGAGCGCATCGGCGAGCGGGCCGCGAACGGTCCCCGTCACCTCCACGACCGAGCGGGCGAACTGCGCGATGCGAGCATCCGCGCGGATGCCCAGGCGCGGCTGACCCGCCACCTTGCCGCTCATGTCCTTCAGCTGCATTCCGTTGCCCTGGAACACGAGCTCGCCCGACAGCTGCGTGAGCGCCGGCCACGGCAGCGGCCCCTTCTGCAGCGTGCGCGGAACGTAGGTGAAGTCGACGTCCTGCACCTTCGCGGTCACGTGGAACTCGCCCCCCTTGTCCTCGGGAAAGGGGAAGTAAGCGAGATCGCCCTTGACGCGGAATTTAGCGCCGGTGGCGACGCCCTGCTGCACCGAGTCGCGCACGTACTCGCGCGCCGCCTTGTTGACGCCCCTGGGCAGGTAGCGCCACACGCGCGCGCCATCGGCGCGCGCGATGCTCGCCTGCAGGTCGATCACGCCCGGCAGCCGCGCGGGGGACTTCGCGCCCTCGCCGTTGCGCCACGCGATGCGCGCCTCGCCCTGCGCGTCGGCATTGGCGAACTTGAGATTGGGAACGGTGATGGCCAGATGCGGCCCGTCGATCTTCCACTGCACGTCGCCCGTGAGCGACTGCATCGGCAGCACGGGCTCGTCGAACACGCCGGGGAATTCGAGCGCGCCGTCGGCGACGGCGAGCCTCGCCTTGCCGCCCGCCTGCGTGAATTCGAAATCGAGCGAGGCGCTGCGCACGCCCGGCACGCCGGCGCCGTGGGTTCCGTCGGGGCGCAGGGGGCCCGCGCGGGCGGCGATCTGCAGGCCGGTCGCGCGGCCCCGCGCCTCGTAGCTGCGCAGCGATTCGAGCGGGCCTTCCCAGCGCGCCTGCATGTTCTCGACGAGGCCGTTCGGTTCGTGCGCGGTGAGCGCCGCGTGCGTCGTCGTCGAAAGCGGCAGCCGCGTCGCGATCAGCGCGAGCGCGCCGAGGTCCACCTTGTCCGCGCGGATCTCGCCGCGCGGTAGTCCCTGCCCCTGCCCCTGCGGCTGCGACCAGGCGAGACGCAGGTTGCCGCCGGGCCAGCGCTGGCCCTCGCGCGTCTGGAACTGCAGGTCGCGCGCCTCGAATTCGAAGCCTTCGGCGTTTCGCTTCCCGCCGAGGCGGCCCGACACCTCGACGAGCCCGAGCGGCTCGAGCCGCTCGCCGAGGATCGCATCGACGTCGACCAGAGCGACGTCCGCGGTGCCGCCCGTGACCTGGCCGCGGTCGATGTCGGCCCACGCGCGCAATGCGCCGCGCCCGCGCGTGATCCGGATGCCCAGGTCCGCATGCCGCCGCAGTTGCGACAGGTCGACCTCGGCGAAGTCGCCGTGGATTTCCCCCGCCCATTCCTGCCAGCGCCCGCTGCGCAGCGTCAGCAGCGGCTGGCGGAAAATGCCGGCGACGCTGAAGCGCCGCCCCCATTCCGCGGGCGGCGTCGCGTCCAGCCGCACGCTGTGGCGCCGGCCCTGGTTGCGCACGACGAGATCGACGTCCGCGAGCGCGAGCGGCGGCGCGTCCCGCGTCTCGTCGGTCCAGCGGATGGTGCCGCCGCGAATGGCGAACTCGCTCTGCCGAAAGAACCACTCGGCCGCGCGCCCGTCGTTCTCGCCGCCGCGCGAGAGGTCGAGCCCGGCGACGTGGATCCGGCCATCGGCCGTGCGGCGGATGTCGAGCTCCGGCCGGTCGATGTACAACTGGTCGAGGTCGAGGTTCCACAGGGAGCGCGGCGACAGCGCGAACAGCACCCGCGGCAGTCGAAGGGCTTCTCGCCCCTGCGGATCGAGCAGCACGACTTCGCGCATTTCGAAGGATGGGATCAGGCCCTCGCTGCGCGCCTCGATGCTGCCGATGCGCACGGGCACCCCCACGACGCGTCGGGCTTCGGATTCGAGCAGGGGACGCAGCTCGCCGATTTTGGGTACGATGAATACATGAAGCGCACCCCATGCCAGCGCCACCAGCAGCCACAGCGCGGCGAGGAACCACAGGACCCCGCGGGCGACGACGGCATAGGTCCTCAGCGCTCGTGACGGGATCGGCGGCGACGCGTTCATGAATACTTCGAGGTGGCAGGCATTATGACCGTGGGCATGGCGCGCGGCGCTCCCGATGGCAACGGCGTTGTTACCGAAAACGCTTCGGCCGCGAGCGGATTGCCGTCGAACGAATCGCGCTTCGCGCAGCGCCTGCGGCGCCGCCATGCCGCCGACCTCGCCTTGCTCGCGCCCGGCGTGCCGCGTCGCTCGCAGATGCGCACCGCGTACGAACAGTTGCGCGCGCAGGGCCATGCGGCGCCGGCGGCGCTGCGCATCCTGCGCCAGCTCGTGCTCGAGCGGCTGCTCGCGCTCGACTGCGACGAGCAGGCGCCCCTCGCCTCGATCATCGGACCGGTGACCGAACTCGCGGAGTTCGCGCTCGACATTGCCTGCACCGAGGCGTACGCCGAACTCGACGCGATCCATGGCCCGCCGTGCGCCCCGGGCGGCGAGCGCGCCCAGCTCTGGATCGTCGGCATGGGCAAGCTCGGCGCGCGCGAGCTGAACGTGTCGAGCGACATCGACCTGGTGTACGTGTACGACACCGACGGCGACACCGCCGGCACGGCCGAAGGACGGGGCCGCATCAGCAACCACGAATACTTCGCCAAGGCCGTGAAGCACATCTACGGCGCGATCGGCGACGTGACCGAGCACGGCTTCGTGTTCCGCGTCGACCTCGCGCTGCGGCCGAACGGCAACTCGGGGCCGCCGGCCGTCTCGCTCGGCGCGCTGGAGGAATATTTCCTGGTGCAGGGCCGCGAGTGGGAGCGCTTCGCGTGGATGAAGAGCCGCGTGGTCGCGCCGCGTTCGGCGATCGAGAGCGGCTCGGCGCAGGGCCTGCGCGGCGTGGTGCTGCCCTTCGTCTTCCGGCGTTATCTCGATTACAGCGTCTTCGACTCCCTGCGCATCCTTCACCGCCAGATCCGCGAGCACGCCGCCAAGCGCGCCGCCGGCCGGCCGGAGCGCGCGAACGACGTGAAGCTTTCGCGCGGGGGCATCCGCGAAATCGAATTCATCGTGCAGCTGCTGCAGGTGGTGCGCGGCGGCCAGTTCCCCGAGCTGCGCACGCGGCCCACGCTGGACGCGCTGCAGCGCGTGGCGCAATCGGGCCTGATGGCGCAGGCGACGGCCGACGGCCTTGCGCGCGCCTACGAGTTCCTGCGGCGCGTCGAGCACCGCATCCAGTACCTCGACGACCAGCAGACGCACGTGCTGCCGATGGGATGCGACGAGGACGGCGACGGCGACCTCGGCTGGATCGCGCGCACGATGGGCTTCGCGAACTGCTGCCCCTTCCTGCACGAGCTCGACGCGCACCGCGAGTTCGTGGCGCAGGAGTTCGACACGCTGCTGGGCGGCAGCCAGGGGGAATGCCGCAGCTGCGCCGGACCCAAGTCGCGGGCGGCGCCGCCCGAGCTCGACACGCTGCTGGAAGAGTTGCCCGCGCAGTTGCGCGAACGCATCGCCGGCTGGTGCCGGCATCCGCGCGTGCAGGCGCTGCGCGACGACGCGCGCGGCCGGCTCGCGCGGCTCGTCGCCCGCACGGGACAATGGTTGCAGGAGGGCCGCGTGAGTGAAGAGGCCGCGCTGCGCATGGTCGACTGGCTCGAGCCGCTCTTGCGGCGCGAGAGCTACCTCGCGCTCCTGCTCGAGCGCCCGGGCGTCCACGAGCGGCTGCTGCGCCTGCTGGGCGCGGCGCGCTGGCCGGCGCGCTACCTGATGCAGCACCCGGGCGTGATCGACGAGCTTGCCAGCGACGCGCTGCTCACCGAGAGCTTCGTGCCGGAGGAGTTCGAGCAGGAACTGGAGCGCCGCCGCCAGTCCCTTCACATCACCGGCGAGGACGACGACGAGGCCTTGCTGAATCTGCTGCGCCGGGCGCACCATGCGGAGCTGTTCCGCACCCTCGCGCGCGACATCGAAGGCAAGCTGACGGTCGAACAGGTGGCCGACGAACTGAGTGCGCTCGCCGACTGCGTGCTGCGCATCACCGCGCGGTGGTGCTGGCAGCGCCTGAAGAACCGCCACCGCGAATCGCCGCGGTTCGCGATCATCGGCTACGGCAAGCTCGGCGGCAAGGAGCTGGGCTACGGCAGCGACCTCGACATCGTCTTCGTCTACGAGGACGCCGACGAACGCGCGCCCGAGGTCTACGCGGCCTTCGTGCGCAAGCTGATCAACTGGCTCACCACCAAGACGGCCGAGGGCGACCTCTTCGAGATCGACACCGCGCTGCGCCCCAACGGCAGCTCGGGCCTGCTGATCACCACCTTCGAGGCCTACGCGGCCTACCAGCAGAACCGGGGCAGCAACACCGCGTGGACCTGGGAACACCAGGCCATGACGCGCGCCCGCTTCGTGCTGGGCGAGGACTCGCTGCGCGCGCGTTTCGATCGCGTGCGCGAAGCCGTGATCGCCTCGCCGCGCGACACGACCTCGCTGCGGCTCGAGATCGAGACGATGCGCGAGCGCGTGAGCAGCGCGCACCCGGTGCGCGCGGGCCGGTTCGACGTGAAGCACAGCCCCGGCGGGATGGTCGACGCCGAGTTCGCGGTGCAATATCTCGTGCTGGCCCATTCGGCGCGGCATCGCGAACTCCTCGCGAACGTGGGCAACATCGCCCTGCTGCAACGGGCCGAGGCGGTCGGGCTTCTGCCGAAGGGCATCGGTCATGCCGCGGCGGACGCCTACCGCGAACTGCGCCGCGTGCAGCATCGCGCCCGCCTCAACGAGGAGCCCACGCACGTGGCGCAGGACACGCTGGCCGCCGAGCACGACGCCGTGCTCGCGCTGTGGCGCTCGGTTTTCTCCTGAGTGGCGACCCGTCACTTCCGCGATGGCGGCCTTCGATGCCGCCCTGCGATGACGGGCCTCCAATGTTAGATTTGCAGTCTTTCCCCAAAGTACCCCGGCTATGACACGCCTGCGCTCGCTCGCAGCGATTTGCGCTGCTGTTCTCCTCTCCGCCTGCGCCGCCGTCCCGCGCCCCCCGGCCACGCCCACCGCCACCCTTCCGCCGCAGTGGCACGCGCCCCTGCCGCACGACGGCAAGCTCGCCGACCTGACGGTCTGGTGGCAGCAATTCAACGATCCCCTGCTCATCGACCTGATCGACGCGGCGCAGACCGCCGCACCGACGGTGGCCGCCGCGGTGTCGCGCATCGACCAGGCGCGCGCCGCGCGCGTCATCGCGGCGTCTGCGCTGCTGCCGACGGTGGACGCGAGCGCGTCCGCGAGCCGCGGGCGGCAACCGCCATCGCCGGCCGCCACGACGATCCAGGGCGGCGCGCAGACCGCGTGGGAATACGACCTGTTCGGCGGCAAGCGCGCGACCATCGATGCGGCGGCGGCGCGCCTGCGCGGCGCGCAGGCGGGCTGGCACGACGCGCGAGTGTCCGTCGCGGCCGAGACGGGGAACGCCTACCTGGCGTATCGCACCTGCGAGCGCCAGCTCGGCGTGGCCACGCGCGATGCGCAGTCGCGCGCCGAGACCTCGCGTCTGACGCGATTGAGCACCGATGCGGGCTTCACCGCGCCCGCGACGGCGGCGCTCGCACGCGCGAGCGCCGCGGAAGCGTCGGCCCGCGCGACGCAGCAGCGCGCGCAGTGCGACATCGACGTCAAGGCGCTGGTCGCACTGAGCGGCCTGCCCGAGCCGCGCCTGCGGGAGCGGCTCGAAGCGCGCTGGACCGAGCCCGCGCAGTTCGCGATGCTCGCGCTCGCGCCGATTCCGGCGCAGCTGCTGGCGCAGCGCCCCGACGTCTACCAGGCCGAACTCGACGTCGCCGCGGCGAGCGCCGAGGTCGGCAGCGCGCGCGCCGACCAATATCCGCGTCTCACGCTGTCGGGCTCGCTCGCGATCGGCAAGGCGCGGGTGGGCGGCGAGACCTTGACGCTCGACACCTGGTCGATCGGACCGGTGGCCGTGACCCTGCCGATCTTCGATGGCGGCCGTCGCGCCGCCGCCGTGGAGGCGGCGCAGGCGCGCTATGGGGAAGCGGCGGCGGTGTACGCGGCGCGCGTGCGGCAGGCGGTGCGCGAAGTCGAGGTGGCGCTCGTCGATCTCGACAGCGCGCGGGCGCGCAGCGAGGACGCGGTGATCGCGGTCGAGGGCTATCGCGCCTCCTTCGTCGCGACCGAGGCGCGCTACCGCAGCGGCCTGGCCAGCCTGATCGAGCTCGAGGACCAGCGCCGCGTGATGCTCGCCGCCGAGACCGCGCTCGTCGCGCTGCAGCGCGAGCGCGTTGCCGCCTGGATCGCGCTCTATCGCGCGGTCGGCGGCGGGTGGGTCCGGCCCAGGCAAGGATAAGCAAGAGGAAGAAGAAGAATGACGAAGAGTTTCATGCCCCTTTCGTTCGCCATCGTGCTGCTGTCCGCGACGCTGCTCGCGGCCTGCGGCGGCGGCGACGACAAGAAGGACAAGGCCGCGGTGAAGCCGGCGCTGACCGTCACGACGACGATCCCCCAGCGTTCGATGCTGGCCGTGAAGCTCGCCGCCAACGGCAGCCTCGCGGCCTGGCAGGAAGCGAGCGTCGGCGCCGAAGTGGGCGGCTTGCGGCTGACCGACGTGCGCGTCAACGTGGGCGACGTCGTGCGCCGCGGCCAGGTGCTCGCGACCTTCGCCGCCGAGACCCCGCAGGCCGAGCTGAACCAGGCGCGCGCGAGTCTTGCCGAAGCCGAGGCCAACGCCGCCGATGCCGCGAGCAATGCGCAGCGCGCGCGCAGCCTGCAGGCCACCGGCGCGCTGAGCGCTTCGCAGATCAACCAGTACCAGACCGCGGAGAAGACGGCGCAGGCGCGCGTGGAAGCGGCCCGCGCACTGTTCCAGGCGCAGCAGGTCCGCCTGCGGCAGACGCAGGTGCTGGCGCCGGACGACGGCGTGATCTCCGTGCGCGGCGCGACGGTGGGCGCGGTCGTGGCGCCGGGGACGGAACTCTTCCGCCTGATCCGCAAGGGCCGTCTGGAGTGGCGCGCGGAAGTCACTTCCGCCGAGCTGGGACAGCTCACGCCCGGCACGACCGCGATCGTCACGACCGCGAGTGGCGCGCGCCTGTCGGGCCGCGTCCGCACCCTCGGGCCGACCGTCGATCCGCAGAACCGTGTGGCGCTCGTCTACGTGGACGTGCAGCCGCTGCCGGGGCCGGCCGCGGGCAGCGCGCGTGCGGGCATGTTTGCGCGCGGCGAGTTCGACCTCGGCGCCGTGCCCACGCTGACGGTGCCGCTGTCCTCGATCGTGGTCCGCGAGGGCTTCAGCTACGTGTTCCGCGTGAACCCGGACAACCGCGTCTCGCAGGTCAAGCTGCAGGTCGGCCGCGTCGAGGCCGACCGGCTCGAAGTGCTCGGCGGCATCGGTCCCGACGCGCGCATCGTCGCGGCGGGCGCGGGCTTCCTGAACGACGGGGATCTGGTGCGCGTGGCCGATGCGCCGGCATCCGCCGCTTCCGCCGCACCCGCCGCGCCTGCCGCGTCCGCGAAGAAGTAAGGGCCGGCCGTGATCAACGTCTCCTCCTGGTCGATCCGCAACCCCATTCCGGCGGTGATGCTGTTCGTGCTGCTCACCTTCGGCGGCCTGCTGTCCTTCAAGGCGATGAAGGTACAGAACTTCCCCGACATCGACCTGCCCACCGTCAGCGTGAGCGCGGCGCTGCCCGGCGCCTCGCCGAGCCAGCTCGAGACGGACGTCGCGCGCAAGCTCGAGAACTCCATCGCCACGGTGCAGGGGCTCAAGCACATCTACACGAAGGTGCAGGACGGCGTCGTCACGGTCACAGCGGAGTTCCGCCTCGAAAAGCCGGTGCAGGAGGCGGTGGACGACGTGCGCTCCGCCGTCGCGCGCGTGCGCGCGGACATGCCCACCGACCTGCGCGACCCCATCGTCAACAAGCTCGACCTCGCGAGCCAGCCCGTGCTCGCGTTCACCATCGCGTCGAAGCGCATGGACGACGAGGCGCTGTCCTGGTTCGTCGACAACGAGGTCTCGCGCAAGCTGCTCGCGGTGCGCGGCGTGGGCGCGGTCAACCGCGTCGGCGGCGTCGCGCGCGAGATCCGCGTGGCGCTCGACCCGCTGAAGCTGCAGGCGCTCGGCGTCACGGCCGCCGATATCTCGCGCACGCTGCGACAGGTGCAGACCGAGAGCGCGGGCGGCCGCACCGACGTCGGCGGCGGCGAGCAGCCGGTCCGCACGCTCGCCACGGTGAAAAGCGCGCGCGAGATCGGGCTGATCCAGATCGCGCTGTCGGGCAACCGCAGCATCAAGCTCGACGACGTCGCGACGATCACCGACACCATCGCCGAGCCGCGCGCCGCCGCCCTGCTCAACGGCAAGCCCGTGGTCGGCTTCGAAGTCGCCCGCAGCCGCGGCGAGAGCGAGGTGCAGGTCGGCGCGGCCGTCGTCAAGGCGCTCGACGAACTGAAGCTCGCGCATCCCGACGTCGAGCTCACGCAGGCCTTCGACTTCGTCACGCCCGTGTCCGAGGAGTACCAAGGCTCGCTCCACCTGCTCTACGAAGGCGCCGCGCTCGCCGTGCTCGTGGTGTGGCTTTTCCTGCGCGACTGGCGCGCGACCTTCGTGTCGGCCGTCGCGCTGCCGATGTCGGTGATCCCCGCCTTCATCGGCATGTACTTGCTCGGCTTCTCGATCAACGTGGTGACGCTGCTGGCGCTCTCGCTCGTCATCGGCATCCTGGTGGACGACGCCATCGTGGAGGTGGAGAACATCGTGCGCCACCTGCGCATGGGCAAGTCGCCGTACGAAGCCGCGATGGAGGCCGCGGACGAGATCGGCCTCGCGGTGATCGCGACGACCTTCACGCTGATCGCCGTGTTCCTGCCGACGGCGTTCATGAGCGGCATCGCGGGCAAGTTCTTCAAGCAGTTCGGCTGGACCGCGTCGCTCGCGGTGTTCGCCTCGCTCGTTGTCGCACGGGTGCTGACGCCGATGATGGCGGCCTACCTGCTCAAGCCGATCCACGGCGAGCATCCCGATCCGCGCTGGATGTCGGCATACCTGAAGGCGGTGCGCTGGACCATGAACCACAAGCTCGTGACCGCCGTGCTGTCGGGCCTGTTCTTCGTCGGCTCCCTCGCGCTCATTCCGCTGCTGCCCACCGGCTTCATCCCGCCCGACGACAACTCGCAGACGCAGGTCTACATCGAACTGCCTCCGGGCTCGACGCTGCGGCAGACGCTGGCGGTGGCCGAGCAGGCGCGCCTGGCCGTGATGAAGGTGCAGCACGTCAAGAGCGTGTACACGACCATCGGCGGCGGCACGGCGGGCGCCGATCCGTTCGCGTCCTCGGGCGCCGCCGAGGCGCGCAAGGCGACGCTCACGGTGCTGCTCGCGGACCGCGGCGACCGCCCGCGCAAGCAGGGCATCGAGAACAACATCCGCACCGCGCTCGAACCCCTGCCCGGCGTGCGCAGCAAGGTGGGCCTGGGCGGCTCGGGCGAGAAGTACGTCCTCGTGCTCACCGGAGAGGACCCGAATGCGCTGCAGTCCGCGGCGCTCGCGGTGGAGAAGGACCTGCGCACGATCCCCGGCCTGGGCAGCGTCGCCTCGACCGCGAGCCTCGTGCGGCCCGAGATCGCCGTGCGGCCCGATTTCGAGAAGGCCGCGGACCTCGGCGTGACCAGCGCGGCCATCGCGGAGACGCTGCGCATCGCAACGGCCGGCGATTACGACGTCGCCCTGCCGAAGCTCAATCTCGCGCAGCGCCAGGTGCCCATCGTGGTGAAACTGCAGGAGGACGCGCGGCACGACCTGGGCGTGCTGGAGCGCCTCTCCATTCCCGGCTCGCGCGGACCCGTGATGCTCGGGCAGGTGGCGACGCTCGAACTCACGGGCGGGCCCGCCGTCATCGACCGCTACGACCGCTCGCGCAACATCAACTTCGAGATCGAGCTGTCGGGCCTGCCGCTCGGCGACGTCGCGGCGGCGGTGCAGCAACTGCCTTCGGTACGCAACCTGCCGCCGGGCGTGAAGGTGGTCGAAGTGGGCGATGCGGAAGTGATGGGCGAGCTCTTCGCGAGCTTCGGCCTTGCCATGCTCACCGGCGTGCTGTGCATCTACATCGTGCTGGTGCTGCTGTTCAAGGACTTCCTGCACCCGATGACGATCCTGGCCGCGCTGCCGCTATCGCTGGGCGGCGCGTTCGTGGGGCTGCTGATCGCGCAGAAGAGTTTCTCGATGCCCTCGCTGATCGGGCTCATCATGCTCATGGGCATCGCGACGAAGAACTCGATCCTGCTCGTGGAGTACGCCATCGTCGCGCGGCGCGACCATGGCCTCTCGCGTTTCGACGCGCTGATCGATGCGTGCCACAAGCGGGCGCGCCCCATCATCATGACCACCATCGCCATGGGCGCGGGCATGCTGCCCATCGCCATCGGTTTCGGCGCCGCGGACCCGAGTTTCCGCTCGCCGATGTCGATCGCGGTGATCGGCGGGCTGATCACCTCGACGGTGTTGAGCCTGCTCGTGATTCCGGCGGTGTACCTGTTCATGGACGACACCGAGCAGTTCATAGCCAGGCAATTCCGGCGCTTCGGGAAGCGACAGGCGGCGTGACGCGGCTTGCGCCGGGCGGCGACGGATGGTGTAATGCATCGGTACTCGATTGAGAACCTATGGCCGATGACACCCTCCCCACCGCTTCGGTGGGCGACATCGACAGTTTCATTACCCTGCTTCGCTCGGCGTGTTCGGACGAACTCGTGCATCAGCGCCTCGAGAAGCTGCTGTCGATGCCCGACGAGCGTCGTCGTACATTCATCCAGAAGTGGGTGGGCGACCTGGTGATCCAGCGCGCGCCGGTCGACTTCATCCGCGCCATCGCCTGCCTGCTCGACGACCGCGTCGCCGAGAAGGCCTATGAAGTCATCTACCGCTGCGAGCGCCCGGGCCGGGCATCGGCGCCCTTCTGGTTCGCGCTGGCGTCCGTCGTCTCGGTGCTCGGCATCGCCGCGTGGAAACTGATCGCCTGATCGCCCGTCTTCAACCTGCGCGGATGCGGGTCACCAGCGCGGTCGTGGAGTACCCGTCCACGAAGGGAATCGCCAGAGAGCGGCCGCCGTAGCCTTCGACCACCCGCGTCTCCTCCAGCGTGCGCATGTCGTAGTCGCCGCCCTTCACGTAGATCTGCGGCCGCAACTCGGCGATGAGCCGCACGGGCGTGTCCTCGTCGAAGCCCACCAGCAGCGAGACGGACTCGAGCGCGGCGATGACGGCCGCACGATCGTTCTCGTTGTTCAGCGGTCGGTCGGCGCCCTTGCCCAGACGGCGGGCCGAGGCGTCGGAGTTCAGTCCGACGACCAGGCTCGCACCGAGTTCGCGGGCGCGGGCCAGATAGGTGACGTGTCCGCGGTGCAGCACGTCGAAGACGCCATTGGTGAACACGACCGGCTGCGGCAATGCGGCGACTCGCGCCGCCGCCTCGGCCCGCGCCACGATCTTGCGGACGAAGGCGGGCGCGGCGGCCGGCGGGCTCACGCCGCGCCGGGCTGCGGCGCGGCGCCGGGCGCCAGGCTCGCCTGCAGTTCCTTGCGGAAGCGGTTGAGCTCCTGCACGCTCTTGAAGCTGCGGTCCATGAGCAGGCTCATGTTGTGAAGGATGCGCTCGACCACGCGGTTCTCCCACACGGCATCGAACTTGATCTGCGTGTCGAGCCAATGCTCGAGCCACTCGGGGTTGGGCAGCCGCGACTGAATCGTGTCGCGCGGGAACAGCGCCTTGTTGACGTGCAGGTTGGTCGGGTGCAGCGCCTGCGCCGTGCGGCGTGCGCTGGCCATCAGCACGCCGACCTTCGCGAAAGCCGCCCGCGCCTCGTTGCCGAACGTGCCGATGGCGCGCTTCATGTAGCGCAGGTAGGCGCCGCCATGGCGCGCCTCGTCCTGGCTGAGGGTGGTGTAGATGTGCTTGATGACCGGCTCGGTGTGCCACTCGGCCGCGCGCCGGTACCAGTGGTTCAGGCGGATCTCGCCGCAGAAATGCAGCATGAGCGTCTCGAGCGCAGGCGCCGGCTCGAACTCGAAGCGCACCTCGTGCAGTTCCTGCTCGGTCGGCACCAGGTCGGGCCGGAAGCGCTTGAGGTACTCCATCAGCACCAGCGAGTGCTTCTGCTCCTCGAAGAACCAGATGGACATGAACGCCGAGAAGTCGCTGTCGTTGCGGTTGTCGCGCAGGAACATCTCCGTGGCGGGCAGCGCCGCCCACTCGGTGATGGCATTCATCTTGACCGTCTGCGCCTGCTCGTCCGAAAGCCTACTGGCATCGAACGCGGCCCAGGGAATGTCCTTGTCCATGTCCCAGCGGACGGATTCGAGCTGCTTGAACAATTCGGGATACAGCATGATCGTGGTTTCCTGAGCCGGGCATTTTACCGGCGAGGTATGTATATTGGGTTACGGAGGCGACGATGATCCATTTCATTTTCCTGGCCGGTGCCCTGATCGCGGGGACGATGCACGCCCCGGCGCGCGCGCAGAACGCCTGCCCCCCGAGCCTGCAGCACACCTTCCCGCGCCTGCAGGACGAAAAGCCGCAAAGCCTCTGCCAGTATGCAGGCAAGGTGGCGCTGGTGGTGAACACCGCGAGCTACTGCGGCTTCACCCCGCAGTACAAGGGCCTGGAGGCGCTTCATGCGAAGTACAAGGACCGGGGCCTCGTCATCCTTGGCTTCCCCTCCAACGACTTCGCCCAGGAAAAGGGCAGCAACAAGGAGATCGCGGACTTCTGCGAGAGCACCTTCGGCGTCAAGTTTCCGATGTTCGGCGCCTCGCATGTGCGCGGCGACCGGGCGAACCCGCTTTTCAAGCAGCTGCAGGCGCAGACCGGGGTGCGCGTGAACTGGAATTTCCACAAATACCTGATCGGGCGCGATGGCAAGGTGGTCGGCGGCTGGGGCAGCACCACGACGCCCGAGGCGCTGGCCCCGCAGATCGAGAAGCTGCTGGCCGCGAAATAGGCACCGAAAGAGGCAACGGCCCCCCGGGGGACCGTTGCCGACTCTCTGAAGAAAATTGCCGCGAAGCGCCCTGAAACGAAGTAGGGAGGGAGGGAGGAGGAGAAGAGGCGCCCCAGGATTGCATCCGGATCGACATGGATCACGGAAGGCTCCGCAGCAGCAAACTGGTGACTTGTCGTCCCTGCCCTGTTCCTGATGGAGTCCCGCGGCCGCGCAGGGGTTCCCCGAACCGACCCGCAGGCTCGTAAATTTTTGTGAACGGCCGAGCTGGCCGCCAGCGGGCCGTCCTCGCCCCGAGATCAGGCCGGCTTGGACTCGACGAAGCTCGTCCGCTGGGAAAGCTTCTCGTAGAGCTTGTTCAGGTTGGGATAGGGCGAGCGCCAGTCGATTTCCGGGAAGCGGAAATCCAGATAGCCCAGGGCGCAACCCACGGCGATGTCGGCCAGGCTGAGGTAGATGCCGGCGCAGAAGGGCTTGTCTCCCAGGCCTTGGCTCATCGCCTTCAGGCTCGCCTGCGTCTTGTCGAGCTGGCGGTCGATCCAGGCCTGCGAGCGCTGCGCCTTGGTACGCGGCGCCCAGGTCGCCTCGAGCCGCGCGAGGATCAGCGCATCGAGCACACCGTCGGCCAGGGCTTCCCAGGTCTTCACTTCGGCGCGCTCCCGCCCCATGGCCGGAATGAGCTTGCCCACGGGCGACAGGGTGTCGAGGTACTCCACGATCACGCGCGAGTCGAACAGCGCCTCGCCGCCCTCCATGACGAGGCAGGGCACCTTGCCGAGCGGATTGGACTGCGTGATGGTCGACTCGGCCGACCACACGTCCTCGAGCACGAACTGGTAGTCCAGCTTCTTCTCGGCCATCACGATGCGCACTTTGCGCACGTAGGGGCTGGTGGTGGCTCCGATCAACTTCATGGCGGGGTTCGACTTCTGTTCCGGCGGGTATCTCTTCATTCTAAGGGGAGCGGTTTTGCGCGTTGTCGCTGGGCTACGACAGGCAAGCAGGGCAAATCCCCTCTATCCCGACGCCTAAAATCCGGGCATGACTCTTTCCGCGATCTCCGCGCTTTCGCCGCTCGACGGCCGCTACGCAGGGCGCCTGGCGCCACTGCGCCCCCTCATGAGCGAGCAAGGCTACATGCACAAGCGCGTGCAGGTCGAGGTGAGCTGGTTCATCGCCCTGAGCGACGCCGGGTTCGCAGAGTTCAAGCCGCTTACGCCGGGAGCACGCACTTACCTCTTCGGCCTGGTGAAGAACTTCTCCGAGGCCGACGGCCTGGCGATCAAGGAGATCGAGAAGACCACCAACCACGACGTGAAGGCGGTCGAATACTGGATCAAGTCGAAGTTCGACGCCCGCCCCGAACTCCAGTCAGCCAGCGAGTTCGTCCACTTCGCCTGCACGAGCGAGGACATCAACAACACGAGCCATGCCCTGCAGCTGAAGGGCGCGCGCGACCAGGTGATCCTGCCCACGCTCGACGCCGTGATCGCCCGTCTGCGCGCGCTCGCGCACGAGCACGCGGAGGTCCCCATGCTGAGCCGCACGCACGGCCAGACCGCGAGCCCCACGACCGTGGGCAAGGAGATCGCGAACGTGGTCGTGCGGCTCGCGGCGGCGCGCGAAAAGATCGCCTCGGTCAAGCTGCTGGGCAAGATGAACGGCGCGGTGGGCAACTACAACGCGCACCTCTCGGCCTGGCCCGACTTCGACTGGGAGGCCTTCAGCCGCAAGGTCGTGGAGTCGCCCGAGCCGCTCGGGCTCGGGCTCACGTTCCAGCCGTACAGCATCCAGATCGAGCCGCACGACTACATGGCGGAGCTGTTCGATGCCGTTGCGCGCGCGAACACGATCCTCGTCGACTGGTGCCGCGATGTCTGGGGCTACATCAGCCTGGGCTTCTTCAAGCAGAAGCTGCGCGAGGGCGAGATCGGCTCGTCCACCATGCCGCACAAGGTGAACCCGATCGACTTCGAGAATGCCGAAGGCAACCTCGGCCTGGCGAACGCGCTGCTGCGCCACCTGTCGGAAAAGCTGCCGGTCTCGCGCTGGCAGCGGGACCTGACCGATTCGACCGTGCTGCGCAACATGGGCGTGGCACTCGGCTACGCGGCCCTGGCCTACCACTCCCTGGCGACCGGCCTGGGCAAGCTGGAGCTCAACCGCGAAGCGCTGGAGGCCGACCTCGACAACGCCTGGGAAGTGCTGGCCGAGCCCATCCAGACCGTCATGCGGCGCTACGGCGTGCAAGGCGCGTACGAGAAGCTCAAGGAGGTCACGCGGGGCAAGCGCGTGCGGCCGGAGGATCTGCACGGACTGATCCGGTCGCTGGAGATTCCTGCGGCGGAGAAGGACCGCCTGCTCGCGATGACACCCTCTTCGTACATCGGGAAAGCGGCTGAACTGGCCCGCCGCTGCTGACGTGGCCATCAAATCCACCATCTTCAAGGCGCAGCTCGCCGTGGCCGACATCGACCACGCCTACTACGCCGACCATGCGCTGACGCTCGCCCGCCACCCGAGCGAGACCGACGAGCGCATGATGATTCGCCTGGCAGCGCTCGCCTTCAATGCCCACATGCTCCAGACCGTGTGCGGCGGCGACGGCACGCTCGCATTCGGCGCGGGCCTCTCCGACCCCGACGAGCCCGACGTCTGGCTGCGCGACTTCACCGGCGCCACCCGCCTGTGGATCGAGGTGGGGCAGCCGGACGACGGCGCCATCACGCGCGCCTGCCGAAAGGCAGACACGGTGATCGTCTATGCGTTCCACCATGCCGCGGAGGTCTGGTGGCGGGGAATCGAGACCAAACTCACGCGGCTGGACAACCTGTCCGTGTTCCGCATCCCGACCGAGGCGTCGCAGGCGCTCGCCGCCTTCGCGCAGCGCACGATGCAGCTGCAGGCGACGCTGCAGGAGGAAACGCTGATGCTGGGCGACGAAAAGCGCCACGTGGACCTGGAGCCGGTCCGCTGGAAGTAGCGGTGCTCAGGCGCCGGGCGGCGCCGGCGCCCGCTCCGCGTAGCGGTTGAAGCGCCACGCCGCGCCCGACAGGGTGATGCGGTGCCACACGTCGCGCTTGGCCGCCGGCGTCATCTCCGTCCAGTGCCGCACTTCCTCGAAGGTGCGCCCGCAGCCCTTGCACACCGCGTCGCCCTGGCTGGTCGAACAGATGGCGATGCAGGGCGTGTCGGGCTGGGACGCGTACCAGGCCATCCACGCCTCGTAGGCCTTGGGCGGGAAGCCGCGCTCGTCGGCCTCGTCTTCCCGGTGGTACACCATCAGCGCATACACCTCGGCCAGGGCGCGCAGCTCCGGCGCCAGCGTCACGCCGTCGGGCGAGGGCTTGCGCTCGCGCCACCAGTTGATGGCGGCTTCGACGTCGGTGATGTGGATGGCGGCCATGGCGGTGGGCGGGCGGGGGGCCATGATACCGTCGGCCGGTGCGTGACAAGATGTAGGGTTCCGTGGTCTAATTCCCCCCGCGAAGGGGAGTAGCTCCCTCCCGCGCGTCATGCGCGGGTCCACGACAGGTCGTCAATACGAGGCTCGCGCCTCCGGCCTGTTGGGCACGGTCCGCCGGCCGAGCAAGACCTTCGATACGAGCCCCTTGCGGGGCCTCGGTCGAAGGTGCATGGGTTTCGCGTTTCCAACCCCCGCGCACATTCGCCGTCGTCCGCATCGGGTGCATGCATTTGCAACCCGGAGCCTATCGAATGGAATTCATGTCCGCGCCCTGGTGGTCAGCCCTGCTGGCCATCATCCTCATCGACCTTGTCCTGGCCGGCGACAACGCGATCGTCATCGCGCTCGCCGCGCGCAACCTGCCGCCGAACCTGCAACGCAAGGCCATCGTCTGGGGCACCGTCGGCGCCATCGCGGTGCGCTCGGTCATGACGGTCGGCGTCGTATGGCTGCTCAAGGTTCCCGGACTCATGCTCGTCGGCGGACTCGGCCTGCTCTGGGTGGCCTACAAGCTGATCGCGGAAGACGGCGGCGGCGAGGACCACGGCCCCGCGGCCACCACGTTCTGGGGCGCGATGAAAACCATCGTGATCGCCGACGCGCTCATGGGCGTGGACAACGTGCTTGGCGTCGCCGGCGCGGCGCACGGCTCGTTCGACCTCGTCGTGATCGGCCTGCTCATCAGCATTCCCATCGTGGTGCTGGGCAGCAAGGTGGTCCTGAAACTCGTGGAGCGCTTCCCCCTCATCATCCAGGCCGGCGCAGCCGTGCTGGCGTTCACCGCCGCGAAGATGATCGTCAGCGAGCCCATCCTCGACGCCGTGTTCGACCCGCCCGAGATGATCCACACCGCCGCGCGCTGGGGCACCTACGCCCTCGCGATCTTCGGCGTGCTGGCCGCGGGCGCGTTCGCCGCGCGGCGCCGTCCGGCGGCGTCGGCGACCCCGACGGCCGACTGAGGCGATCGGGGCCGGGCTCGGTTATCCTTCTTCGCCATGGTGAAGCTCCTGGTGAAATGGGGACTGAGCGCCTCGGCGCTGCTGTTCGTGGCCTACCTCTACAGCGGCGTCGAGGTGACGAGCTTCGGCTCGGCGCTTCTCGCCGCGTTCGTGATCGGCCTGCTCAACGCGTTCGTGCGGCCCCTGCTGGTGGTGCTGACGCTGCCCGTCACGATCCTCACCCTCGGGCTCTTCCTCTTCGTCATCAATGCCTTCGTGTTCTGGGCCGCGGCCAGCCTGCTGGACGGCTTCCAGGTGCGCGACTTCGTCGCGGCGCTGGTCGGCTCGCTGATCTACACCGTGCTCGGCATCGTCATCGAATCAGCGCTCGAGCGCCTGTTCGCGAAGAAGTGACTCCACCTGCCGCGTCCGGGTGTCGATGATCGACGCCTCGATGTGGTCGGTGGCGCCGCGCCGAATCAGTTCCTGAGCGGCCTTCAGGCGGTCGATGGCGGCCGCGTAGTCGAGCTCCGCCACTCGCCCTTCGGCCTCGGCACGGATCGACCGCAAGGCCTGTCCCTGCGCCGCATACGCCTGGGCGAGCAACTGCCACGCCGTCGCGTCGCGCGGCCAGGTCGCGACCCAGGTCTGCAATTGATTCGTCGCCTCCGGAATGCGCCGCGCCGCGAGCCGCGCCTGCGCGACGAGCAGGGCCTCGGGCCGCGCGGACGACGCCGTGTCGAGCGTGGCCAACGCTTTCGAAGGGTCGCCCGCCGCCAGCGCGATCTCGGCGCCGAGCAGGCGAGCGAGGCGCGCGCCAGCGGGGTCGCCGGCGGCCACCGCGCCCAGGCGCGCGAGCCAGGTCTGCGCCGCCGCCCCATCGCGCAGGCGCGACGCCGCGAGCGCGGCTGCGTACAGCACGCCGGCCTGCCGCGACGGCGCAAGGCTCGCGAACGTGCCCATGTTCGGCTCGCCCAGTTGCGCGCGCAGCGCATCCACGTTCGGATTCGAGATCACGCGGGCGCGGCCGGCCATCATCGCGTGCTCGAAGGTCGGCGCGGCCGCGGGCGCGCGCGGCAGCAATTGCTGGCGCGCCTGCATGTCGGCGATGCGCTCCGTGTTGATGGGGTGCGTGCGCAGATAGGGGAACGCGCCGAAGTCGTTGTGGCGCGCGGCCTGCTGCAGCTTCTCGAACATGCCCACGAAGCCCTGCGGCTCGAAACCGGCCTGCGTGAGCACGCCGTAGCCGATGCGGTCGGCCTCGCGCTCCATGTCGCGCGAGAAGTTCAGCTGCCCCTGTGCCGCCGCCGCCTGGCTGCCCGTGATGATCGCGTTGCCCGCCTCCGGGCTCTTGCTCGCCGCAAGCGCGCCGAGGATCATCGCGCCGATGACCCAGGGCGTCTGCCGGCTCTGCTGCGTCATCATCCGCGCGATGTGGCGCTGCGTCACGTGGCTCAGTTCGTGCGCGAGCACCGACGCGAGTTCGTCGCGCGTGGCCGTGACGGCGATGAGCCCCATATGCAGCCCGAGCCAGCCGCCCGGCAGCGCGAAGGCATTGATCGTGCGGTCCTTGCCCAGCAGCACCTGCCAGGCGAAGCGTTCGTCGAGTTCCGGCGTGAGGTCGCCGCGCGTGCGCGCCGCCGCCAGCAGCGGCTGCCAGATCTTCTGCACGTACTCGACGACGATGGGGTCGTCGATGTAGTCGTGGTCGCGAAAGAGTTCGCGCGCGATGCGCTCGCCCATCCTGCGTTCGGCCGCGACGCTCATGTCGCCGTCGCCGCCACCCAGCGAGGGCAGGGGCGTCTGCGCCGAAAGCGGCAAGGCCAGCAGCGACATGGCAAGCAAGGCGGCGGCTGTCCTGGACCCGGTCATGCCCGTATCATGCGCGAGATGGGTAAAGCCGGGGTGAAGGTTCGTTCATGAGTTCGCTGACGCACTTCGACGCGCAAGGTCAGGCGCACATGGTCGACGTCGGCGCGAAGGCGGCGACGAAGCGCATCGCCGTCGCGACGGGCCGCATCGAGATGCTGCCGGCGACTTTCGCGCTGGTGCAATCCGGCACCACGAAAAAGGGCGACGTGATCGGCATCGCCCGGATCGCGGGCATCCAGGCGGCGAAGAAGACGAGCGAGCTGATTCCGCTGTGTCATCCGCTGGCGCTGACCCGCGTGGCCGTCGATTTCGAATTGCAGGCGCCTTCGGCCGTGGTGTGTACCGTGACGGCCGAAACCATCGGACCCACCGGCGTCGAAATGGAAGCGCTGACCGCCGTGCAGGTGGCCCTGCTCACGATCTACGACATGTGCAAGGCGGTGGATCGGGGGATGGTGATCGGCGGCGTGCGGCTGCTGGAAAAGCACGGCGGCAAGTCGGGCGACTGGGTCGCGCCGGCCTGACGCCGCCCTTCACGAATCCCCCGCCAACCCCAGCTTCGCCGCCCACTCCGCATGCGCCTCGGGGAACGCCGCGCGGAAGCGCGCGAGATGCCAGAGCGCGACATCGTCGCGGCCGAGCATCGTCGCGCTCTCGACCGCTTTCTCGATCAGCTTGGGCTCGGGCGAATAGTGCAGCAGCGCCAGCGACTCGTCGAGCGACCACTGGGCATTCTCGCGCGTCAGCGGCGCCAGCGTGAGCTCGGCGAAGCGCGCCTGCGCCGAGAAGATGCGCGAACGGCGCACATGCTCCAGCGTGTTCTCGCGATACGCGGCCGCGCGCGCCTCGGGCTGCAGGTAGATCTGGCTCATGCGCCGGTAATCGTAGGCGACGAAAGCGACAGCCAGCGCGACGGCCGCCGGCAGCAGCGCCCGCCACCGGCCGCGCGGGGCTTCGACGTCCCCGCGCGCGGAGAGCACGCCGAGACATAGCCCCGCAGCGAGCTGGAACGGTCCGTACCACAGCGGGTACTCGAGCATGCTGTGGACGAAGAGGACGGCCAGCACCGACCACGCAAGCCGGCGCGTGCCATCGGCTTCGGCCCAGGGCCGCGCGCGCAGCGTCGCCCATGCGCCGGCCGCGGCGAGCAGCAGCGTCGCGGGCACGCCGAGTTCCACCGCGACGTGCAGCGGCAGGTTGTGCGCGTTGTCCAGGATGTCGCAGAAACGCGCGCCGTCGTACAGCGTGGAGAAGTGCGCGTAGTCGAGCTCGCCCCAGCCCCACCCGGTCCACGGCCGCTGGGCGACGAGTTGCAGGACGTTGGCCCAGAGAACCCGGCGGCTGCTGCAGCCTTCGCCACCGGGGGTGCGGCGCCAGATCGACAGGCTGTCGCCCGAGCCGGCCAAGTCGTGCAGCCAGGGCAGCGTCCACGTCGCGGCGAAATAGGCGACGAGCGCCAGCGCCGCGAGCCGAATGCGCTCGGCGCGCCGCTCGCCCGGCCACGCCGCCGCGAGGGCCGCGAGCACCAGCAGTTCGAGCATGCCCGTGCGCGACGTCGTCGCGGCGTTGCCCACCGCCAGCAGGACGGCGGCCATGGCCGACGCGATGCCGAGCCCGCGCCGGCCGACGAACCACGCGAGCGACGCGAAGCCGATCGCCGTGAGCGACGCGAACTGGTTGCGCTGGCGGAGGTTGGCGAAGGCGTCGCCGTTGGGCGACGCGCTCGCGAAGGGCGCGAACAATGCCGCCACATCGAAATACTGCGCGAGCGCGATGAAGGTGCTGATGACCGCCGCGGCCACCCACGTACCCGCGATCGTCGGCGCGCCCTCCGGCGTTGCCGCGAACGCGCGGGCCGCCGAGGCCGCGAGCGCGACGAGCACGAGACCGCCCGCGAGCGCGAGCGTGTCGAGCGTGACGCCGCTGCGCGCGAAAGCCCATGCGGCAACGAGCATGCAGGCGAGCGCGAGGCCCCAGGGAATGCGCCGCAGGCCGCCGGCCGCCGCGAAGGCCGCGGCGCACAGCGCGCTCGCGAGCCACGGATGGACCGTGGGCGAGGGGCCGGCCGCGAAGGGGTTGATCCAGGGAAGCAGCAGGCACGCCGCCATAATGAAGACGTGCGGGGAAGGAGCGCGGAGCGTGAGAGTCGTCGTTCTCATGTCAACTTACAACGGCGAGAGATTCGTGCGGCAGCAGGTCGAGTCGATCCTCGCCCAGTTGCCGCCGCACGGGCGCCTGATTGTGCGCGACGATGGCTCGCGCGACGGGACGGCCGATCTCGTGGAGGGCTTTGCCGACGCTCGCATCGTGATGCATCGCGGCGCGAACCTCGGCTTCGTGCGCAGCTTTTTCGCGCTGCTCGCGCTCGTGCCGTCGGGCACGGAGATGGTCATGCTGTCCGATCAGGACGACGTGTGGCTGCCGCACAAGATCGAACGCGCCTGGGCCGCGATCGGCCCGGCGGGCGAGTTGCCGACGCTCTACTGCTCGCGCCTCGCCCTCGTCTCGCCCGAGCTGCAGCCGCTCGGCCACTCGCCCACGTGGCCGCGCCCGCCCGGCTTCCAGAACGCGCTGACGGAAAACATCGTGACGGGCTGCACCTGCGCGCTGAATCCGGCCGCGCTGCGCCTGCTGCGGGACCCCGGCGATGCCGGGCGCATCTTTTTCCACGACTGGTGGTTCTATCTCGTCGTCTCCGCGTTCGGCCGCGTGGTCTACGACCCGCAGCCGACCATCCTGTACCGCCAGCACGGTGCGAACGCCATCGGCATGGGCGAGGGGCTGGCACGCTACGCCGGCATCGTGCGCTTCCTGCGCAAGACCAACTGGGTCCACATCTGCTTCGACCAGATCGCGAACTTCCGCGCCGTGCATGGCGCGCGGCTGTCGGCCGAGCAGACGCGCCTGCTCGATCGCTGCTTCGATCCGCGCCATGCCGCTTCCGTCGCGCGGCTGGTGTTCGCACCGCGCCGCCTGCGGCAAACGCTCGCGGGCGACGTGCTGTTCCGCGGGCTCGTGCTGGCCAACGTGTTGACCGGCCGCGGACTGCTGCCGCGGCGCGACTGAACGGCCGCGCCTCACGCGGACGCGGTGTCCTGCCGCTCCCAGTGGTCCAGCACGTCGGCGAGCGTGCGCTCGAGGGGAATGCGCGGCGTCCAGCCGGTGCGCTCATGCAGCTTCGCGGGGCTGCCCCGCATGCGGCTTTGCTGGGTCGCCACGTGCCGTTGCGCGTCGACCTCCAGGCGCATGTCGACCCCGGCGATGTCGAGCAGCAGGCGAACCACGTCGCGCATATCGCGCTCGATGCCGGAACACACGTTGTAGGCCTCTCCATTTTCGCCATGCACGAGCAGCGCGAGGTAGGCACGCACGATGTCGCGCACGTCGGTGAAGTCGCGCGTGCGATCCAGGTCGCCGACCTTGAGCGCCCCCGGGCCCCGGCCGCGGCGAAAAGCGACGACTTGGCGCGCGAAATCGGGGATGGCGAAGTTCGGGTTCTGCCGCGGCCCGATGTGGTTGAACGGGCGCGCGACGACGATCTCGAACGGCCCGGTCAGGCTCCACTGGCGGCAAAGCGCCTCGGACGCGATCTTGGCCACCGCATAGGGATTGCGCGGCGCGAAAGGCGTGTCTTCCGGGACCGGGAAGCGCTCGGGCGCCACGCTGCCGTAGACCTCGGCCGAACTCACGTACAGCACCCGCCCGCGAAAGCCCGCGGCGGCCAGCGCCTCGAAGAGATGCAACGTGCCGAGGAAATTGGTCCGATACGTGCCTAGCGGATCGGCGAACGCCACCGGCACCGAACTCTGCGCGGCGAGATGGATGACGCTCGTCGGCCGCAGTCGCGCGACGGCATCGCGCACGCGCTGCGCATCGCCGATGTCGACGCGGCCCCGCGCATCGACGAGGTCCGCCGCATCCGGCACTTCGCTCGCGACCCAGGAGCCGACGAAGCCGGCGAGTCCCGTCACGAGCGTTGTGGTCATCGGTTCATAATACCTTCGAGGAGGCGCAGGTCGCGATGGCGGAAAACACACGAATCGAACGGTGCCGCATCGCGCGCACCGGCCAGCTGGTGACCGTTCTCGACCTCGGGTCGCAGGCACTCACCGGCCACTTTCCGAAAAGCCGCGACGAAGCGGTGCCCGTGTCCCCGCTCGAACTCGTGTGGTCGCCCGACAGCGGCCTGTTGCAGCTTCGCCATTCGTTCGAGCCCGGCGAGATGTATGGCGAGAACTACGGCTATCGCTCCGGCCTCAATCAGTCGATGGTGGACCACCTCGCGGGCAAGGTCCGTATGCTCGAACGGCTCGTGCCGCTGTCGCCCGGCGACGTGGTGCTGGACATCGGCAGCAACGACGCGACGCTGCTGAAGTCGTACGCGGCCACCGGGATCACGCGCGTGGGCATCGACCCGACCGCCGCCAAGTTCATGGCGTACTACACGCCCGACATCGTGGTGCGCCCCGAGTTCTTCAGCGCCGCGGCCTTCCGCACGGCCAGCCCGCGCGCGGCGAAGATCGTCACCTCGATCGCGATGTTCTACGACCTCGAGGACCCCGTGGCGTTCGCGCGAGAAATCGCCTCGGTGCTGGCGAGCGACGGCGTGTGGCATTTCGAGCAGAGCTACATGCCCTCGATGCTGCGCACCAACTCCTACGACACGATCTGCCACGAGCACCTCGAGTACTACTCGCTCGGCGTCGTGCAGCGCATCCTGGAGGCCGCCGACCTTCGCATCGTGGACGCGACGATGAACAACGTGAACGGCGGCAGCTTCGCGGTGAGCGCGACGCACCGTGCCAACAAGAGCCTGAAGGCCAACGACCCCGTCGTCGGCTGGATGCTGGAACAGGAAGACCGCATGGGACTCGGCACGCCGCGGCCGTTCCGCGATTTCGAGGAGCGCGTGTACCGCCACCGCGACGACCTCACGCGGCTCGTGCGCACGCTGGTGGCCGACGGCAAGAAGATCGTCGGCTACGGCGCGTCGACCAAGGGCAACGTCACGCTGCAGTTCTGCGGACTCGGCCCCGCCGAGATTCCCGCCATCGCCGAAGTCAATCCCGAGAAGTTCGGCCGATTCACGCCCGGCACCGGCATCCCCATCGTGTCCGAGCAAGAAGCGCGCGCGATGAAGCCCGACTACTTCCTCGTGCTGCCCTGGCACTTCAAGGACGGCATCCTGCGACGCGAGAAGGAGTTCCTCGCGGACGGCGGAAAGATGATTTTTCCGTTCCCGGAAATCGAGATCGTCTAGGGCGTTCGACGCGCGGCGGACAGCCCCGCATAGAGCCGCCGTGCGATCGCGCTCGCGCTCGCGGCGCGGCTCAGCTCGAACAGCATCATGGCCCGACCGGGCGGGCGGCGCAGCGCGCACCAGAGCGCGATCGCTGCGTTGAGCAGCCGCGCGGGCGCGCGCGCCACGAGGGCCGCGAGCGGATGATGGGGCTCGCCGCCCTCGCCAAACACTTTTTCGAATTCCGCGGCGCCGTAGACGCCGAGCGCGCGATACCACACGAGCGTCTGCAGGCTGCGGCCCGGATGGCGCGCGATCACCTTCGCCCGCGTCGCCTCGGCGAACTGCGCGAACGACCAGACGAGCCGCGGCCACTTCGCCACCCAGATCTCGAAGGCGCGGCCCGACCACATCGCGTTGCCGTAGCGGATGCTCACGAGCGGCCGCGCGATCGCCTTCGCGCGGCCGAGCGCGGGCGCCTGGAACAGCGTGCCGATGTGGATGAAGAGCGTGCCGTAGTAGCTGCGCCGGTCGCGCGCGAGCCAAGTCGCGCGGCGAACGACCACGCCGCCGATGAAGCTCAGGTAGTCGCAGGTCGCCGCGAACAGCGCCTCGTGCTCGCCGGCGGCGAACGTGCGGTCGCTGCCGATGCGCAGCAGGTCGGGTTTCACGATCGCGGCCAGTTCCTTGTCGCGCACCTCGGCGTTCACGACGACGAGGTCCGGGCCGTCCTCCAGCGCGGCAAGCACCGTGCGCACGGCGCCGGGACGCAGCATGTCGTCGTCGCTGAGCAGCCAGCAGTACTCGCCTTGCGCATAGCCGACGGCCTTGTCGAAGTCCGCGTCGACGCCGGAGTTCACGGCTTCGCGATACAGCACGAGCGCGGGATGCCGCGCCTGCACACGCGCCACCACATCGGCCGTGTCGTCCGGCGACGCGCCATCGACCACGATCACCTCGACGCCGGGCTCCCACTGCGCGAGGATGTTCTCGAGCGTCTCGCCGATGAAGGCGCCGCGCGAGTAGGTCGCGATGCAGATCGACAGGCGCGGCGGCGTCATACCTCCAGCAGTTCCATGTCGCGGATGAGCGCGAACTGCGCCTCGCCGCGCGCGCCGCTCGTGCGCACCTGGTAGACGTTCTCGGCCCACGCGTGCGGCTGCACGGCGTCGAGGAAACCGTCTTCCAACGCAGCGGGATCGGCGAAGAACGCGTTGACGCCGTTGCGGTCGACGGTCACGAAGCGGTAGCCCTGCGGCTCGAAGAGCGAACGCCACGCGCGCAGCGACGCGCCGTAGTAGAGCCGCGTGGCATGCGCTCGGCCGTAGTCGAAGTCGGCCGCGTAGGGGATCGTCACGCTGCGCTCGGGCCCGAACGTGGAGTTGTATTCGACCGCAACGACCTTCGGCCGCAGCCCCGCGCGCAGCAGCGCCTGCGCCACGTGCCAGTCGATGCCGTCGATGTCGAGCGAGAGCAGGTCGGGCGACGCGTTGCCGACGAGGGCGATGAGTTCGGCCGCGTTGTCGCGGGTGACGAAACGGTTCTCGAACGACGCGGCGATCGCGCTCGCGCCCAGCAGCCGGCGCGCCTTGGCGCTCAGGGCCGGGTTGCCCTCGACCATCACGCACCGGTACAGCTGCGTCAGCGCAAGCCAGGTCGTGTTGTTCTGCACGCCGTCGGCCGCGCCGATCTCCAGGCAGTCGCGCGTCGGCGCCCGCAGGCTCGCGAGGAGCACGTCGAGGATGCCGTCCTCGCCGTTCTGGCTGAACCCGGAGAACTCCCATGTGGGCGGCCGGCGCGGGTCGAGCCGGCGCGCGCTTCGGCTGGCATGGCCCTTCGCGATCGCGATGGCGATGCGCTGCAGGTCGTGCGAGTCGGTCAGGTAGTCACGCAGCAGGTTTCGCATGGTAGGCCGTTTCCTTCCGTGAATTCCGAATGCCCGCGGCCGCGGCACGCAGGCGCCGGGAGCCGAGCACCAGCACGAGCCAGGCGAGGAGCACCGAGACCCCGGCGAGCAGGGTCCGCGCCAGGGCGTGCAGCGACGCGGCGTCCGCGAACGCCTGCAGCGCGAGGATGATCGCGAGCGAGACGAGCACCGGCGGCGCCACGTCCTGCGCGAACCAGCGGGGCGTGACGCCCGGCATGAGCCGTGCGTGGGTCCATGTCGCGCCCGCCGCGAGATAGATCGCATGCTGCGCCAGCCACGCGGCGGCGGCGCCGACGGCGCCCCATCGCATCGCGCAGAAAAGAATGAGCGGCAGCGCCAGCGCCAGCATCGACAGGCTGATGCGCAAGGCCAGCGTCGTTGCGCCACGGGCGAGCTTGAGCGCGTAGGGCGCGTACATGATCGCATGCAGGCCCGCGCCCAGCGCCAGCAGCCGCACCACGGGCCCTCCGGCCGCGGCGGCGACGGGATCGCGCGTCCAGGCAAGCAGGATGCTGTCTCCGAACATCGCCAGCGCGGCGGCGACGGGGAAGACGAAGGCCGTGAGCGCGAGCGTGCCGCTCCGGTAGCTGGCTTCGAGGTCGTCGCGGCTGCCGTGCGCCACTTTCGCAAGGTGCGGGTACAGCACGTTGAAGACGGCGCCGACCAGCGGATAGAGGCTCCCCGCCATGAGGCTCGCGAGCATGTAGTAGCCGAACTCGCTCGCGGGCACGAGCGTGCTGAGCAGCACCTTGTCGATCTGCGTCACGGCCACGCCGACCAGGCCGAGCCCGCCCGCTGCGGCGCAGGCGCGGAAGTACGCCACCGCCGATGCAGCCGGCACGCGCTGCGTCGCGCCGTGAACCGCCGCGCTGCGCCGGGCGAAGACGGCCGCCTGCGCGGCGGACACGACGCATAGCGCGGCGACGACCGCGCGCAGGTCGGAGGTGAGCGCCGCGGCGAGGATGGCGGCCACGGTGGCGACGAGCGTGCCGACGGCATGGATCGCGCTCGCGGCCACGGTCTCGCGCGCGCCGAGCAGCACGCCCTGGAAGAACGCGATGGGCCAGCGCAGCCCGATCAGCAGCGCGGTGAGCGCGAGCGCCTGCGCCGCGTGCGCGGCCGGCATGCGCTCCAGCCGCAGCCAGCCCGCGGCGAGCAGGGGCGCGAGCAGCGCGAGCGCCAGCGCGCCGCCGAAGCCCACCCACCAGGCCGCGCGCGCGATGGCATTCAGCAGCGGACCGATGCTGCCCAGGCGACCCGTCGCCTGGGCGTCGGCCACGGTGCGCGTCGCGCCGATGCCGAGGCCCGCGTCGAGCGCGAGCACGATGGTTTGCAGCGCGAGCGCGAAGCCGAGCACGCCGAACGCCTCGGACCCGAGGAAGCGCAGGTACAGCGGCATGGCCACCAGCGCCGCGATCAGCGCGACGGCGGAATTGGCGGCGCCCGCGAGCACGTCGAGGCTGATGCGCCGGACGCTCAAATCGCGCGCTCCCACGGCAGGCCGCTGCGGCCCCTGAAAGCATTGCAGTCGAGCCGGAAGCCGGGCTGCAGGACCTCCTTGCCGAGCGCGAGCCGCTGCGGATTCAGAGCGCGCTCGTACTTGATGTACAGCTCGTCGTCGGACGCGAGCATGAGGATCGAGTCGCTCGCGTGATAGATGCGCACGTGGACCGTGCCGGTGGTGCGGACGGTCTCCTGGCCCGCGGGGAAGAACCGCGGGCAAAGTGTCTCGACCTTCTCGAAGACGGCCTTCGCATGGAGCTCCGCGGGCGTCGGCTCGCGGGGCACCGGCGCGTCGGGCACGCGCACCAGCGTGCAGGCCCAGAAGCCGGCGCGGTCTTCGAGCTGCGCCTTGCGCTGCGGCGAATCGCCCTCCATCGTCATCGTGAGCTTCGACAGGCTGCGCGAGCGCAGCAGCACGCAGTCGGTCGGCTTGCGCAGGGCGAGGCGATGCGGCGCGAGCGCGGCGTCGATCTCGGTGACCGCGCGTACGTTCGGCTGCATGACCTCCTCCTCGATCGCGCGCGGCTGCGTGCGGTGCAGCAGGCGCAGCCGGCCGCCGTCGAGCAGTTCGTTCATCCGCTCGTAGTGGCGGATGCGCCCCTTGCCGACGTCCGCGCCGTCGAAGGTCGACAGGTTCACCCAGCGCACCTCGGGCGGAAACTGCGGCGCGATGAGCGACAGCGTCATGAGGGAGATGCCGACGTAGGTGACGTCCTTGTCGTTGGCCACCGGCGCGGTGTCGATGGAGAAGTACGGCGCTTCGCGCCAGGGGATCCACTCCCAGCTGTCGAACGGCTTCCAGGGGCTGTTTTGGGCGAGCGCGAATCCCTGCGCCGCCACGACCATGACCACGACGAACGAGCGCATCGCGGCCGTCACCGGCAACCGCACCGCGAGCGCGATGCACAGCGGACCCACCAGCAGCAGGTACGGCATGAAGTAGCGGCCGTTGCCGGTGGTCGCGAGCCAGGGCACGAACGAGATCGCGCACAGGAAGATCGCGGCCAGCAGCGGCCGCCCGAGCCGCACGCCGTCCCTGCGGATGCGGAATGCGAGCACCGCCGCGAGCAGCAGCAGCAGGATCGCGAACCGGAAATCGGGCGCGCAGATCTCGGTGTAGACCCACCCATCGGGCGCGGCCATCGCGATGGGCCGAAGCAGCCACTCGCGCAGGGTGTCGGGGATGAAGCGGATCACCGGCGCCACCCCACGGCATCGCGAAGAAGCGCGAACGCTCCGTCGGCGAACGGGAACACTGGATTGCCGAAGAGCCGCCACATGTCGTAGCCCCAGGGGCCGTAGGTCACGAGGAACCCGGCCACCGAGCCCGCGCAGAACGCGGCGATCGTGCGGGCACGGACGGACCAGGCGTGCGGCGCGAACAGGAACACGAGCGGCACGAGCACCACGAGCGGGCCGTTGCTCAATTTGAAGGCAACGGCGACGCCGCCCAGCACGCCTGCCCAGAACGCGCGCCGGCCGGGACGCGCCTGCCCGAAGCTCGCGAGCGCGAGCGCGAAGGACCAGAGGAAGGGCGCGGCCGCGAGCAGGTCGTTGCCCGTCGCCTCGAGCGTCTTCAGCGGCACGGCGCTCATGAAGGCCAGCGCGACGGCGCATGCACGGAAGATCGCGGCCTGCAGGTTCTCGCCGGGGATCAGGGTGCGCGCGACCATCCACACCGGAGGGACCGTGACGAGATGCAGCAGCGCCAGCACGCTGCCGGCCACCACGCCGCTCGCGCCTGACACCGCCAGCTTGTAGACCGGCCAGTAGAGCCAGGGGAACTGGGCCGACTGCCCGCCGGCGGCGAAGTAGTCGTGGAACTGCCGGCCATTCTCCGCCATCCAGCCGAGGTAGATGTGATGGTTGAGCGTGTCCCAGCCGAGGCCGAGCCGGCCCATGGTGAGCGGGACCGAAAGGAATACGGCCGTGGCGACCGCCATGACCGCCAGCAGTTCGAACCGGAGCCAGGAAGCAGTGGCCATTGCGGCAGGCGATGCGGCGGGCGACGCGCGCCCTATCTGCTTTTCAGTGCTTTCCATGCCAGTTGCACCGCGCCGGCCAGCAGGGAGCCCGCCATGGCCTGGACGCCCAGGATCATCATCGTGACGGCCGGAATCACCGAGCGCATCATGCTTTGCGGATCGAGCGAGGAATAGCCCGCGCCGCGCCACGTGGCGAAGAGTTCGGCCGACCAGGCGAGGCCCGCCACGAACACGAAGAAGCCGAGCGCGAGGCCCCATTCGACGCGCGCGAAGCGCTTGGCCGCGACAATCCACGTGGGCTCGTCGACGATGCCGGCGAGCGCCGCCATCCATTTCGCGAGCACCGCGAACTGGACCATCTGCGTGCCCAGGATCAGCGCCGCGCTGAAGTACAGCATCGAGTGGACGTCGAGGCCGACGTACTCGAAGACGATGGGACCGCGCGCGAGCCAGGCGAGCCCCACCGCGCCCACGGCCGTCAGCAGAAGACCGGGAAACAGGAACAGCCAGCGCGGCGTGAAGAGCAGCATGAAAATCAGGTGCCGCCAGCCGTCGCGCCACGTGCGCAGGTGCGGCGGCCGGTTTCGGCCGTCGGGCGACAGCGTCGTCGGCACCTCGCGGATGTCGTAGCGCGCGAGCGCCGCCTTGGCCACCATCTCGGTGGCGAACTCCATGCCGGGGCTCGCGAGCCCGAGTTTCAGCATGCGGTCGCGGCGAAAGCCGCGCAGGCCGCAATGGAAGTCGCCCACGTCGACGCGAAAGAATACCCGGCCCACCAGGCTCAGGACCGGGTTGCCGAGGTAGCGATGCAGCGGCGGCATCGCGCCGGGCAGGATGCCGCCGCGAAAGCGGTTGCCCATGACGAGGTCCGCGCCGGACCGCAGCGCATCGACGAAGCCGTCGAGCCGCGAGAAGTCGTAGCTGTCGTCGCCATCGCCCATGATGACGAATCGTCCGCGCGCCGCGGCGATGCCGCCCAGGAGCGCCGCGCCGTAGCCGCGCTGCTCGACACGGACCACGCGCGCGCCCAGGCCTTCGGCGACCTCGCGCGAGCCGTCGGTGGAGCCGTTGTCGCCGATGAGGATCTCGCCGTCGATCCCGCTTCGGGCCAGGAACGCCTTCGCCTTGGCGATGCACGCGGGCAGCGTGCGCGCCTCGTTCAGGCAGGGCATGAGGATCGTGAGTTCCATGGGCGCTGGAGCATAGCCGCTCGGCGGTACGGGCGCGCCCGAAACGAAAAGCGGCCCGAAGGCCGCTTCCGTGGCTGTCATGGCCGGTGATTAGCCGCGGCAGGAACCGGGCATCAGCTTGGTGGGCGTGCCGGTGCAGGTCCAGCGGCTGATGGCGTTGCCGCTCATCGTGGGCGACAGGGTCACGGTCACGGCTTCGCCGATGTTCGTGGTGTTGCCGGTCACGGTGATGACGCCGGTCGTGGCGTTGATCGCGAGCGCATCGACCATCTTGGTCGAGGTGAAGCTCGTGGCGCAGGTGTCGAGGTTCGACGCGCCGGCCGATTGCACGATCTCGCTCACGCAGGTGCGGGCGCCGCTGGCGGCGAGCACGACTTCCGACACGCGGGCGCGGCGGGTGTAGTCCTGGTAGGCGGGCAGGGCCACGGCGGCCAGGATACCGATGATCGCGACGACGATCATCAGTTCGATGAGGGTGAAACCTTGTTGCAGCTGACGCTTCATGAAATGACTCCGGATTTGAAATAGGGGCCGTCAGCCTCTGCAATCGGCATGCCATCGATATGGCATCGGAAATAAGTTCTCGAATCCGGCCAGTGCGGCCAATTTTTGTCATCCCGAAAGACGAAAAGCGGCGCAAGCGCCGCTTTTCGTGTCGCGAACCGAACGCTCGGCAGGTCAGGCGCCGCGGCAGGAGCCGGGCATCAGCTTGGTGGGGGTGCCGAAGCAGGTCCAGCGGCTGATGGCGTTGCCGCTCATCGTGGGCGACAGCGTCACGGTGACGGCTTCGCCAATGTTCGTCGTATTGCCGGTCACGGTGATCACGCCGCTCGTGGCGTCGATGGCCAGCGCATCGACCATCTTCGTCGAGGTGAAGCTCGTGGCGCAGGTGTCGAGGTTCGACGCGCCCGCGGACTGCACGATCTCGCTCACGCAAGTTCGGGCGCCGCTCGCCGCGAGGACCACTTCCGACACGCGCGCGCGCCGGGTGTAGTCCTGGTAGGCCGGCAAGGCGACGGCGGCCAGGATGCCGATGATCGCGACCACGATCATCAGTTCGATCAGGGTGAAGCCCTGTTGCAGTTGACGCTTCATGATTCCTCCAGGGGTGGTTGAGAAGCGCCCATCGCTCAGCAATCCGTGTGCCACAAAAGACAACGGCGCCGAAGCGCCGCTTTTTGTCGGTTTGCCGACGTTCCTGTCGGTTGCTGTCGGTCTTTCGTCAGTTGCCGCGGCACGAGCCCGGCATGAGACGGGTCGGAGTGCCGTTGCAGATCCATTTCGAGATGGCATTGGTACCGGCTGGGATCTCCGGCTTCAGCGTGACGGTGACGCTCTCGCCGATATTTGCCGCGTCGCCGGTGACGGTGATGAGGCCGTCCGAGTCGCCCACCGTGAGCGCGGTGACCATCTTCGTCGACTGGAAGTCCGTTGCGCAGGAACTCAGATTGGACGCCCCGGCCGACTGCACGATCTCCGTCACGCACGTCCGGGCGCTGCTCGCCGCGAGAACCACTTCCGACACGCGGGCGCGTCGGGTGTAGTCCTGGTAGGCAGGCAAGGCCACGGCGGCCAGGATGCCGATGATCGCGACCACGATCATCAGTTCGATCAAGGTGAAACCCAATTGTTGACGCTTCATAGTCCTCCCTAAGAAAGAAGCGTCACGAGATTAGCTGACCCCCCTCCAAAGGGAAGATACGAAAGTATTGCCCGAGGGCTATTTGATGCAGACGGACCGGACCTGCTTGAGGTCGGTGAAACCCATCATGATCTTTTCCATGCCGTCCATCTTCAGCGTCCGCATGCCGTTGCCGACGGCGGCCACGAAGATTTCGGCGACGCGCGCGCGTTCCTGGATCAGCTTCTTGATGTCGTCGGTGCCGATCAGGAGTTCGTGCAGGCCGATGCGGCCCTTGTAGCCTGACTTGTTGCACTTGTCGCAGCCGACCGACCGGTAGAACTTCAGCCGCCCGCCGTCGCCGTACGCCTTCACCCAGCTCTCGTACAGCTTCTTCGCCTCGCCGGCATAGTCGGCCTTCCAGGCTGCCGTGTGCCGCAGGTCCTCGGCGTATTCGGCGATGAAAGTCTTGATCTCGTCGGGCTCGGGGAAATACTCCTCCTTGCAGTCGCCGCAGAGGCGCTTGGCCAGGCGCTGGGCGAGGATGCCGAGCAGGGCGTCGGCGAAGTTGAACGGGTCCATGCCCATGTCGAGCAGGCGGATGATCGACTCGGGCGCGGAGTTCGTGTGCAGCGTCGAGAACACGAGGTGGCCGGTGAGCGAGGCCTCGACGCCCATCGACACCGTCTCCTTGTCGCGCGACTCGCCGACCATGATGATGTCCGGGTCGGCGCGCAGGAAGGCGCGCATGACGAGCGCGAAGTCGATGCCGGCCTTCTTGTTCACCTGCACCTGCCGCAGGCCCTTCTGCGTGATTTCGACGGGGTCCTCGGCGGTCCAGATCTTGGTGTCCGGCGTATTGAGGAACTTCAGGATCGAGTGCAGCGTGGTCGTCTTGCCCGAGCCCGTCGGCCCGCACACGTAGAACAGGCCGTAGGGCTTGCTGACCGTCTTCTCGAGGTTTTCCTTGTTGTGCGGCGTGAGCCCGAGCTTCTCCATCGGGATCGGCTCGCCGGCGGCCAGGATACGCATCACGACGTCCTCGACGCCGCCGGCCGAGGGAATCGTCGCCACGCGCAGCTCGATGTCGAGCGGGCCGAACTTCTTGAACTTGATCTTGCCGTCCTGCGGCTTGCGCTTCTCGGAGATGTCGAGGTCGCACATGATCTTCAGGCGCGTCACCAGCGCCTGGCGGAAGTGCGCGGGCACCTCCACGAAGTTCTGCAGGCTGCCGTCGATGCGCAGGCGGATGCCGGTCTTCAGCTTGCCGGGCATCGGCTCGATGTGGATGTCCGACGCGCGCATGTTGTACGCGTCGACGATGATCTTGTTGACGAACTTGACGAGTTCGTTGTCCGAAGCGGCCGAGGCCGAGGCGTCCTCGATGTCGCCTTCGTCGTCGACCGGCGCGCTCAGGTCGGCGAGCAGCTCGTCCATCGACTGGCCGCCCTCTTCGGCGCTCACGCCCCAGAGCTGCGCGAGCGTTTCCTCGAACTCGGTCTGCGTCGTGACCCGCCAGGCGAGCTTGGGATTGCGGGGGAAGATCTGCGGCACGATGCGCGAGTTGCGCACGGCCTCCGGGTCCACGCACATGATGACGAGGCCGTCGGGCGTCTCCTCGAGGGGAATCCAGCGCTGCTCCTCGACGAAGTCGCGCTTCAGGTTGCCCTGCAGCGCCTCGACCTTGATGCGGCTCGCGTTGAAGGGCTCGTACGGCACGCCGAAGAACTTGGCGAGCGAAGGCCCGATCTGCGCGGGGCGGATCTGGAAATCGCTCATCAGCACGTGCTCGACCGGCTTGGCCTCCTCGCGCGCCTTCTGCACGCACTTCGTGAGTTCCTCCGGGGTGAGCACGCCATCCGAAATGAGGCCGTCGTACTTCGTCGCCTTGCGCCTCGCGCCCTCCTCCGCCTTCTGCATGCGCTGGCGGATGGCGGTGGCGAGCGTCTTGCACAACTGCGTGGCGCCCTCGATCTCGAGGTCGCCGAAGGGATGGTCGCTCTTGTTGTTGATGACCTGGATCACGCCGTGCAGGGTCTGCCCGTCGAGGATCGGCACCACGAGCATCTGTTTCGTGCGGTAGCCGGAGCGGCGGTCGACTTCCTTCAGGAACGAGAGCGACGGGTGAATGCGCTTCAGGGCGTCGTCGTCGTACACATCGGCGATGTTGACCATCTGCTTGGCGAAGGCGACATAGCCCGCGATGCTCTGCGTGCTGATCGGCAACTTCAGGTCGCGCGCGACGTTCAGGCCGGTCTTGACCTTCGACACGATCGACTGCTTGTCCTCGCCGACCGCATAGAGCGTGAGCCGGTCGGCATTGAACAGGCGGCAGATGTCCTGGCTCGCCTCGAGCATGATCTGGTCGAGGTTCTCCGTCTCGTGGATCTTGGTCGTGACCTGCTGCAGCTGCTTGTAGAACAGCGCCTCGAACGTGACGCCCCGCTTCTCGGGCGGCAGCATCTGCGAGTCGAAGAACGCCTGCGAGTCCCTCTCCGTTTTCAGGACGGCGCTCATATCGTGACCCCCACGCTTGCCACTTCGTGTGCTGCGCTGCCCCCCGAGGGGGCCTTCGCGTCTTGCGGGGTCCCCGGAAAATCGCGCAGCGATTTTTCGGGGTTCCCGTGGGGCGGCCCGGCGACGCTCATATCTCGAACTCCTGCCCGGCCCTCAACCAGCGGATGTCGTGTACGACGTTCGGGCCGAACGGCTGCGTCTGGTCGAAGCGCTGGATCTCCGTCATGATCAGCTCGGTCTCCGCGGGCTTCGTGTGCGTGATGTAGATCGGATAACTCTTGCTCTTGTCGATGCAGTCGAGCTCGTCGGCCAGCGCATGCGGCGACAGGTGCAGGCTGCGGCGCGCGAGATCCTTCTCGCGGTTGCTGAATGCCGTCTCGATCACGAGCGCCGCGACGTCCAGCTGATTCAGCCGTCGCCAGAACGCGGGGTTGCGCTCGGTGTCGCCCGTGAAGACCCAGCACCCGTGCCCGCTCGTGACCGCGTAGCCGCATGCCGGCACGGTATGCACGGCGGGCAGCACCTCGACGTGCTTGCCGCCGAATTCGAGCACCTGCCCCACCTGGATGTCGTGGAAGGTGACGAAGGGTTGCTGCGGCGTCGGGATGCGGCTGAAGTCGGGCCAGATCACGTTGTTGAACACGTGCGCCTTGAGCGCCGCGATCGTGCCCGGAAGCGCATGCACGCGGATCGGCTCGGTCAGCGTGGACGCGATGGAGTCGATCATCAGCGGCAGCGCGGCGACGTGATCGAGATGGGAGTGCGTGAGCAGCACGTCCTTGATCCCCTGCATCTCCTCCAGCGTGAGATCGCCCACCCCGGTGCCCGCGTCGATCAGCAGGTCGCCGTCGACCACGAAGGAGGTGGTCCGACAGTCCCTGGCGATGGCGCCGGAGCAGCCCAGCACGCGCACCTTCACGTCAGCCCCCTTCGGCAGCGACGACGCGCAGCGCAGAGCGTGGGGGCGGTCATTTCGTTTCGAAGTTGGTGGCGCCGTCCCACGAGGGATCGAAGGGCAGCATTCGCATCGAGGCTACACGTTCGGAGTACAGCTCGTAAAGGTATTTTTTCGCGTTCATCCGCCGGAGATTCAGCATCAGGACGTCGCATTGGTCCCAGTCCTGTGCCCGGTAGGCTTTCAGGAAAGCATTCCAGACCTTGAGCTCCTCCTGCGTCGCCTTGTCGACTTCGCCGAGCGGCGCGAGCGGCAGATAGATCGCCACCGCCTGCTCCTTGCCCTTGACCCGCACGAGGTCGAGCTCCTGGAAGGCGAAGCCCGTCGCGATCTTGCGCGTGGTCTCGCTCACGACGATCTCGACCCCGTAGGCCTTCGACAGACCCTCGAGCCGCGAGCCGAGGTTCACGGAGTCGCCGATCACGGTGTACGCCCGGCGCACTTCCGAGCCCATGTCGCCGACGCACATCATGCCGGTGTTCAGCCCGATGCCGATGCCGATCTGGGGCAGGCCCTTGGCCGCATGTTCTTCGTTGATCGCGCGCAGGGCATGGGTCATCTCGATCGACGTCTTCACGGACAGGCTGCCGTGGTCGGGAATGTCGACCGGCGCGCCCCAGAAGGCCATCACGCAATCGCCCATGTACTTGTCGATGGTGCCGCGGTTGCCGCGAATGACGTCGGTGAGGCGGTTGAAGACGGCGTTGAGCAGCTCCTGCAGCTGCACCGGCTGCATCGTCTCGGACATCTTGGTGAAGCCGCGCATGTCGCAGAACATCACCGTCAGCTCCTTGTTCGTCGCCTGCATGCTGTAGCTGAGAGGGTCCTTCGCCATCTCGTCCACCAGCTCCGGCGGGACATAGGTGCCGAACAGATGCGCCAGGTCGCGCTTGCTGCGGCTTTCCACGAAGTAGCCGTAGCTCATGTTCAATGCAAACGCGGTGGCGCACATCACGAGCGCCGCCGCCAGCGGCATGACGATGCCTGCGCCGGCATAGAGCCAGAAATTCACCCCCACGACGGCGGCGATGACGGCCAGGCTAAGGAGGATGGCGCGGGTCGCCGAGAGCAGCGGCAGGCCGAAGGCCAGCGTGAGTCCGGCGATCACGAGGACGACGATGTCGTATCCCAGCGCGTAATCGGGCCGCACCGGAATCTTGCCGTCGAGGAAACCGGAGATCAGGTTGGCATGGACCTCGACCCCGGCGTAGGCCTCGCCGACCGGCGTGGCCCGCAAGTCCTGAAGTCCGGGCGCCGTCGTGCCCACGAGGACGATCTTGCCCTTGATGCTCTCGGGCGGCAGGCGCTTGTGGACGAGGTCGCCGGCAGAGACGTACTTGAACGAACCGCCCTTCGGCCCGCCCGGGCCGCGGAACGGCACGAGCGTCGCGACGCCTTCCGCGACCGGGATCGCGATCGACTTGTCGCCCAGCCGCAGGCGGATGCTTTCGAGGCCCTGGTAGCTGCGCGACACCACCTTGTCGGCGGGGAAGCCCGGCTCCACCCTCGGCTTGCCCATGACCATGCGGAACATGGAGAGAGCGAGCGACTCGTAGTAGTTGTCCTTGAACTCGGAGACGAGGGGGACCGACCTCACGATGCCGTCGGTGTCGACCAGCGGATTGAAGAAGCCGCCGGTGGGCGCGGCCTTCGCGAGCGGCGCGATGTTGGAGCCGAAACCCGTCCAGCTGTAGAAGCGGATCGGCCGGCCCTGCAGCGCTTCGCGGCCCATCACGGGCGCGGGCAGCACACCCGCGGCGCTGTCGGTCTCGCCGGTGAAGTAGTAGCCCATGACGATCGGGCGGTTCGACAGGGCCTTCGCGAAGATCGCGTCGTAGTCGAGACGCCCCTGCAACTGCGCCAGCTTCTCGTTGAATGCCGCCTGGTCCTTCAGTTCGCCCTGCGCGAGCTGGCGCAGCTGCTTCAGGCCCGAGCTGTCGTCGGGCTCCGCGAACACGACGTCGAAGCCGACGAGCGCGACCTTCTGGCGGTCGAACAGCTCGTCGACCATCTCGGCCATGCGGTTGCGGCTCCAGGGCCAGCGGCCGACCTCGGCCAGGCTTTTTTCGTCGAGGTCCACGATCACGACGCGATCGTCGAGCGTCTTCGGCATCGTCGCGCGCAACCGAGCGTCGTAGATGATGTCGTCGAGCCGCTGCAGCACGTGCAGCTTCAGCGCGCCCGAGGCGTGGAGCAGCGCGAAGACCAGCGGGATCAGCGTGACCGCGATGCGCGACCAGTGCTTGGCGAACAGGCTCATGGTCGGGGGGCGGGGCAACCCCGGCTCAGTGCGCCTGCACGAATTGCATCTGTGTACCGGCCAGTTCGAGCAGGTCGCCGTTCTTCAGCGTCACGGGCTCCGCGCCGATCGCCGCGCCGTTGAGCGTCGGCTTGTTGGAGCCCTCGACGTGCGCCACGACGAAGCCGTGCGGGCGCTTCGTGATCGCGGCCACGGCGACGCCGGGCTTGCCGATGGTCGTGACCACCTTCACGAGGGCGACTTCGCGGCCGGCCGCCGCGCCTGAGAGCACCTTGATGCTCCCCGCGATCGGACCCGGGTCGCCCGCGGGCTGCGCCACCGCGGTGGCCGCGCCGCCGGCCATGGCCGGCGCGGGCGCAGCCGCCTGCATGGGCGGCGGCACCACTCCGGCCTTCATGACCATCGTCTTCTCGAAGAGATCGGAAGAGCGTCGTGTAG
>NZ_JBFWNP010000005.1:0-165813 GCF_050250995.1 Ramlibacter sp. | reverse complement strand
CTCGCGCCCCTTCGGCATCGGCGACGGCACGCGCGTTGGTCGATGGCGGCGCATCGGCAGTCCGACTCGGCGCCGCGGCGCCTCGGCCCGGCCGCTCCAGCGCGCGGGGCGTCGAAGCGATCGTCATGCCGCGCAGGACCGTGGCGCTCGATGTCATCGGACGAAGCCTCTCGGAGCGCGCCACCGCTGCACAAGGGTCTGCATCCACCGGGCGCAAGCCCGCGCGACTCGCCCGTGGCGAGGAGCCTCCCGCGGTTCGATCCGCACGGTCTTCGCGACGCGCTCGTTCAATTCCGCGATCAGCAGGCGCTGCAAGGCCACGGGTTGGCGCGTCGCGTCGAGCCCGAGCAGAATCTGCTCGACCGTGCGCCGCCTGGGCGCTTCGAGCAGCGCGAGCAGCTGCGAATGCCAGGGCCAGCGTTCGAGCTGAAGAAGGCGTGCGATGAGCATGGCCGGCTCACGCTGGAGCAGCGCCACGATAAGCTCCGGGTCGGCGGCGCGCAGCGATGCGCGGGCGTCGGATACGCCCCCTGTCGCGGCACGCGACGCCAGCGGTCCGCCATGCACGACGCTGTCGAGAAGGGTGCGATCCGCGGGAATGCCAAGTGCGCGCAACTCGTCGAGCAAGGGCGCCAGCTCGGCCCGGCGGCCCGGGGGCAGCTGCCCCAGCAGCCATTCGCGGTCCACCGGCTGAAGGGCGTGCAGCGCGAGCGCGGCATGACGAAGCGGCTGCGAGGCATCGGCGGATTCCGCCATCGCGATCTCGCCTTCCAGTCCCGCATCGTCGAAACGACCCGCTGCCGATCCGGGTGTTCTCATGGCCGCGTCTCCGGCGCGCGCTGCGCCTCGACCGCGAGCCACGCCTGCACGCGCCCCAGCGCCGCCTGTCGCTGCGCGTCCGTCAATGCGGGCGGCGCCGAATGCGCGAGCTGCCGCGCGCTGCCGCGACGGCCGAGAACGAGCACGAGCACCGCGAGCGCCACGCCCGCTGCGGCCAGCGCCGCATGCAGCGTATTCACCGGCAATACCGGCTCCACCACGGCCGGCGTCACCGCGGACGGCGCCTGCGTCGGCGCAAGCGCGAGCGGCAAGGCCTCGATGTTCGTCGCAACATCGGCGCCCGCGGGTGCCGCAAGAGGCGGGGTCGACGCCGCATGCACGACCACCGTGTCGCCCCGCTCGAACGACGCGCCCACGGCCGCGGCGAGCAGTACGCGGATCTGCTCCTGCTGCGCGGGCTCGAGCGATCGGCGGATGACGGCCACCGCCTGGATGCGGCGGATCGAACCGGGCTGGCTCACGACCTGTTCGACGCGGCGTCCAACCGCGTACTCGGTGTCGCGCTGCGAGCTCCCCGCGCGAGGCGCCGCGCCCTCCCCGGTGCGTCCCTCCGCCGCGCCCTCGCGCATCGTCTCGCGCTCCCGCACGACCACGCCGGTCGGCGCGAACCCGGGCCGGCCCGGCGGGGCGATGACGTCTTCAGTGGTGATCTGCGCGCGCTCGGCGTTCAGCACCACATCGACGCGCGTCATCGACTGGCCGGGGCCGAAGGTGCGCTCGAGAATTTCGTCGGCCTTGCGTGCGAGGTAGTGCTCGGTCTCCTTCTTGAGGTCGAGGCGGCCGGAGCCCGCGCCCTCGCCCGCGTCGCCGCCCGCATGGCGGCTGAGCGCCACGCCGTTCTGGTCGAGCAGCGTCACGTCTTCCGCGGCGATGCCGGCCACCGACGCGGACACGAGCCGCTGGATGCCCGTGACCTGCTCGGGGCGCAGCACCTGGCCCGGTTTGAGCGAAAGCGCGATCGACGCCTTGGCCTTGCTGCCCGCCTGCTTGAAGAGTCCCTGCTCGGGCAGCACCAGCAGCACCCGCGCATCGCGAACCTGCTGCAGCGACAGGATGGTGCGGGTGAGTTCGCCCTGCAGCGCGCGCTGGTAGTTGATCTTCTGCGCGAACTCGGTCATGCCGAAATCGCTGTTGTTGAAGAGCTCGAAGCCGACGGCGCCGTGCAGCGGAAAGTCCTTGCCCATCAGCTTGATGCGCGTCCCGTGCACCGCGTCCCGGTCTACGAGGATCGTTGTGCCGTCGTCGCCGACGCGGTAGGGTGTCTTCTGCTTGTCGAGCTCGGCGATCATCGCCGCAGCGTCCTGCGGCGCGAGATCGGCGAAGAGCACGCGGTAATCGGGCGCGAGCAGCCGCCAGCCGACGGCGGCCGTCGCGGCGGCGATGAGGAGCGCTCCGGCCACGAGGCCGATGCGGGCGCGCCTGCCGAGCGCGTTCCAGGAGGAGGTCGGGTTCACGTTCTCGCTCCCTGCGCTAGATCTGCATCTTCATGAGGTCCTGATAGGCCTCGAGCGCGCGGTTGCGCACCTGCATGAAGAGCTGGAAATCGAGGCGCGTCTCCTCCAGGTTCATCATCACCTGATGCAGGTTCGTGCCGTCGCCAACCGCGAGGCGCTGCAGTTGCACCTGCGACGAGATCAACCGATCGTTGAGCGTGTCGAGGCCGCTGCCGACGAGCCGGGCGAACTCGCCGGGCACGGCGGAGGATGCCGTGGACATCGGCACGGTTGCCGCGGTCGGTGCGGTCGGTGCGGCTGGCGCGACGAGGTCGTCATCCCTGCCGAACCCGCCGATCGCCGCGATCCCCTGAAACGCCTCGCCGTTCATGCGCCGCCTCCGATCTCGAGCGTCTTCAGGGCGAGTGCGCGCGTGGCGCTCGCCACGTACACGTTGGCCTCGTAGGAACGCATCGCGTTCATGAAGGTCAGCATCTCGCGCGCCGCATCCACGCGCGGCTGCCGAACGAATCCCGCCGCGTCGGCCGCAGGATGCCCAGGGTCCCACACGCTGCGCGTCGGCGCGTCGAGCGACACGACGGTCGCTTGCGGCACGTGCGCGGTCGCGCGCTGCTGCTCGCTGCGGCCGAGCGCCTGCGCAAAACTTTCGTCGCGCGTCGGCAGCGCCACGGACCGCAGCAGCACGGTGCGCGGCTGGTAGGTCGCGCCGTCCGGGCTGGCGACGGTGTTGGCATTGGCCATGTTCTGCGCCACGGCCTCGATGCGTGCGCGCTCCGCGCTCATTCCGGCTTCGCTGATGCGCAGCAGTTGCGTGTAATTCATGGTGGCGCCTCGGTTACTTGCGGCCGTCGCCGACGGCGGTCGAAAGGAGGGCATAGTGCTTCGCCAGCCCCTTCAACAGGGCCTGGAAGTGCACCGAGTTCTGCGCGAGCTGCGCAGCCTCGCCGTCGAGCTGGACCGCAAGCGGTTCGCCGTTCGGCGACGCGAGCGTGCGCAGCGCCGGCTGCACGCCCTGCAGCGACGCCGCATCGAGCCGGCCGATGCCCTGCAGCGCGCGGCGCGCGTCCTCGAGCTGGTCGTCGAAGCTCACCGCGGACGGCGCGTAGCCGGGGACGCTGGCGTTCGCGATGTTGGCGGCGATGGCCTGCTGCCGCATCGCCGCAGCGTCGAGCGCAAGGCCGAGCACGCTTGTGGTGATGGATTCGATGGAAGGGGTCATGAATGCTTTCTCACTGGACGACGAGTTCGGCGTGCAACGCGCCGGCCGCCTTCACGGCGCGCAGGATCGAGATCACGTCGCGCGTCGGCGTCTTGAGCTTGTGCAGCGACTGCACGAGATCGGCGACCGAGGTGCTGGTGGCGCGCAGGAAGCCCGGCCCGTGCGACTCCTCGACGTCGACCCGCGAGTTGGTGACGATGGCGGTGCGCACGCCGGGCCCGCCGTCGATGACGTTGAACGGCTGCGATGCGGTGTTCTGCGTCGCGATGTTGATCTTGAGGTCGCCATGCGAGATCGCGACGCGCGAGATTCGCACGTCGCCGCCCGCCACCACCGTGCCGGTGCGCTCGTTGACGACGACACGTGCACGGCGGTCGGGCTCGACGGTGACGTTCTCGATGCGCGCGAGCCAGTCGACCAGCCGGTCGTTGCGCTCCTGCGGCACCTGGATCTCGATGCCCGCTGCGTCGAGCGCGCGCGCGAGGCCGGCGCCGAGCTGGCGGTTGATCGCCGTCGCGACGCGATCGGCCGTGGTGTAGTCGGCCTCGGCGAGCACGAACGTGACCTTGCCGTCGGCGATCATGTTCGCCTTGGCACCGAGCTCGACGACCGCGCCGCCGGGCACGGAGCCGACCGTCGGATGATTCTTCTGCACGACGTTGCCATTGGCGTCGTAGCGATAGCCACCCACCGCGAGCGGCCCCTGCGCGAGCGCGTGGACGCGGCCGCCCGCCCCCTTGAGCGGCGTGAGCAGGAGGCTTCCCCCCACGAGACTCTTCGCGTCGCCCGCGGAGGCGACCGTGATGTCGAGCTTGTCGCCTTCGCGCGCGAATGCCGGCAGTGACGCCGTGACGAGCACGACGGCGACGTTGCGCGCCTGCACCTGTTCGGGCGGCACGCCGAGGTTGAACTGCGACAGCACGTTCGAGAGCGCCTGCCGCGTCGTGCGGTTCGTCGGCGAGTCGCCCGTGCCGGCGAGGCCGGTGACGATGCCATAGCCCACCAGCGCGTTGTCGCGCCAGCCGAGGAGGTTGCCGAGGTCCTTCACCCGCATCGGTTCGGCCTGCAGGGGCCAGGCGAGAGCCAGCAGGCAGAAAGCCAGGACGGCGCGAAACCTTGCCATCACAGCCCCAGCCAGTCCATCGCGCGGCGCCACAGGCTGCGCTTCTGCCGCTCGGTGAGTTCGCCTTCGCCGACGTAGGTAATGCGCGCGTCGGCGATGCGAGTGGACGCGACGACGTTGCCATCGTTCACGTCCTGCGGGCGGACACGGCCCTCCAGGCTCACGCGGTGCTCCTCGCCATTCACCGCGAGCACCTGCTCGCCCGCGATGCGCAAATCGCCGTTGGCCAGCACTTCGCGCACCGTCACTGTGACCGTCGCGAGCAGGCGGTTGCTGCGCTGCGTGCTGCCGCCGCCTTCGAACTCGCCATTGACGCTCGCGGCGAACCCGCGCTCGCGCGAGGGCAGCTGCGTCAGGCGCGCGCCGAGCGTGTTGCGCCGCTGCGTGGTGACGTCGGTGCTGCTGGTCGCCGTCGCGCTTTCCACGACCTGCACCGTCAGCGCATCGCCGGGCTGGTGGGCCTTGCGGTCGGCGGTGAGGGGTCGGAAAGTGTCTTCGCGGTAGAGGCTCTCGGCGTGCAGGGGCGTGGCGAAGGCCAGCGCCAGCGCCATCGACACGATGCGCACGGCGAGCGCCTTCACTGCGACACCTCGACCCGCCCGCGCGCGATGACGCGCGCCTGCACGGGGGCGAGCGCGGCGCCCGTCTTCACGCCGATCCATTCGCCGGCCCGGCCGGCCTGCAGCGCCTCGCCGCGCAATTCGAGCTCCATGCCCGAGGCGCGCAGCTGCACCGCGACGCCATCGCCGCGCGCGACCTCGGGTGCGGGCGCGAGCAACGATGAGGATGCGACGTCCGGCGCGGATGCGGCCGCGAGCGCTGAACCCGGGATCGCAACGGCCACCGGCTTCGACGCGGCCATGTCGCCGCCGCGAGGCGTGGCAGGCGCAACCGCACGCATCCCCTGCACGTCGAAGTGAAGCGGCACGCTGCGCACGTGCGCGCCGTCCACCCACGCATCGACCCAGACGGCGACGCGGCCCGGCGCCGGCGGCTGCGCGAGCGGGCGCACCTTCAGCGCGCCGCGCCCGGCGGGCAGCGCGAGATCGGGTGCTTCGCGCGCCAGCGTCAACTGCGCGTCGAACCCGCCGTGCATCAGGGCCTCCTGCAAGGCGTTGCGGGCCACGCGCGAGACCTCGTCGGCCGGAATTTCGCCCGCGCCGCGTGCCACGCGAACCTGCCGCGGCCCCTGCCATGCGATGGCGCCCGCGTCGACTCCCGCGCCCGCGCTCATGAGCCGGGCGAGTTCTTCGCGCGCGTAGCGCATCGCGCCGGAGGTCGCCGGCCGCAGCGGCAAGGCCAGCAGCCGTTTCAGCAGCGCCGGATCCTGCGTCGTGAGCGAAGCGACGTCGCCGAGCGTCACGTCGACACGGTTCGTGCGGATGCTGTCGTGCAGCCGAACTTCGACGGTTGGGTTCGCGCGAGCGCCGGCGTTGCCGCGCAGACCGGACGCCTGTGCGCTCGCCGGCATGGCGGCGGCCAGCAACATCCCCGTGGCCAGCGCCGCGGCCGAGCCCGGCCCCAGGCATCTGCGCACGGTCCACATGCTGCGTCGCATCGGCTACTTCCGCAGGGTGTTGATCATGCCGAGCATCTCGTCGGCGGCCTGCAGCACCTTGGTGTTGACCGCGTACGCGCGCTGCGCGGCCACGAGGCCGATCATCTCTTCCGTGAGCCGCACGTTCGACGCTTCGACCTTGCCCTGCACGACGCGCGTGGCATCGTCGACGCCGGGCCGCACCGGCACCGCGTCGCCCGAGGCCGCCGTCGCCCGGTACAGGCCATCGCCGGCCAGCTGCAGGGCGGTCGGATCGGCAAAGCGCACGAAGTCCAGAACGCCCGCTTCGACCGGCAGTCTGCGGCCGGGCTGCGAGAACGTGACCGCACCCTCAGGCGAGATCTTCACGTTCGAGGCGTCCGTGGGGATCGCGATGCCGGGCCGCAGCACTTCGCCGGTCGCCGTGGTCAACATCCCCTCCGTATTCACCTTGAGGTGGCCGCCGCGGCTGAACAGGCGCGCGGCGTCGGGACCCGAGACCTCGATGAATGCGCCGCCCTGCAAGGCGACGTCGAGCACGCCGCCCGTCTGCTGCAATTCGCCCGCGTCGAACAGACGCAGCACCTGCGCGATGCCGACGCCCGGGCCGGCGCGCATGACGCCCGATCCGATGGCCATGCCTGCGGATTCCGTCGCCGCCGCGCGCGCGGTTTCGCTCGCGACGAGATCGACGAAAGCGACCCGGCTCTTCTTGAAGCCGACCGTGCCGAGGTTGCTCAGGTTGTTCGCGATGACCTCGACGTGCAGCTGCTGCGCCTGCATGCCGGTGGCCGCGATGTGGAGTGCGTCGATCATGGGTTTCTTCGCCTTGCGTGTTCTCGTCGTCGAGCGGCTCAGGCCTCGGCCAGCTTGCGGACCGCGCCGCCGAGCATCTCGTCGTAGCCCTGCACGATGCGATGCATGCCCTCGAAGTGGCGCATCGTCTGCATGAGCTCGACCATTTCGCGCGCGGAATTCACGTTCGCGTTCTCCAGCGCGCCCTGCCGCATGCGGACCTCGGCGTCGCTCGCCGTGCCCGCGCGCGGATCGGGGCCGAACAGCGTCGAACCGAGGCGCGTGAGCTCCTGCGGTCGCTCGAAACCGACGACCTTGATGCGGCCGACCGAAACCGGCGGGGCGCCTTCGACGCGCACCTCGGTGACATGACCCGCGGCATCGATGGACGGTGCGCGCCCTTCAAGGCGGATTTCGCCGTCGCGGCCCATCACCGCATGTCCCTCGGCGGTCGCCAGCCGGCCTTGCGCATCGACGGCGAACCGCCCGCTGCGCGTGTACGCCGGTCCGTGCGGCGTCATCACTTCGAAGAAGCCGTCGCCGGTGAGCGCGAGGTCGAGGGGCTGGTTCGTGATCTGCAGGGTGCCCGCGCGCAAGTCGGACGCGATGCGAGGCGTCGGCGGCGGCCCACCCGCCGAATCGAAGGCCCGGGAAAAGCTGCCGCTCGCAAGCGCCTGACGCTTGTAGCCGGGCGTGGCGACGTTGCCGAGGTTGTGCGCAACCTGTTCGAGCCGCGCCATGTCGTGGTGCAGGCTCTTGAGCGCGATGGCGAGGACGGTGTCGGTCATGAGTGCAGGGATGTGGATGCGCGGCAACGCGCTACAGGGCTACCGTGCCCCAGGACTTGAGCTCGACGCTGTGCGGCACCTCGGCCATCGACAGCACGCGCAGGTGCGGCACGACGCGCTCGGACAGCGCGCGCACATGCCGGCGAAGCTCGGGCGAACACAGAAGCACCGGCAGCAGGTTGCTCTTCATCATGCGTTCGGCCTGCTGCGCCAGGCGCGGGATGAACTGCTCCACCAGCCGCGGGTCGAGTACCAGCATCGGGTTGGCCGGTGCCGGCGCGCCCCTTTCGGCGGCGGGCGCGCGTGCGGACTCGATGCCCTGCAGGAAGCGGCTCTCGATCGCGGGATCGAGCGTCATCACCTGCAGAGCGTTCAGCTCGCCCACCAGGCCGTGGCAGATCGCATGGCCCAGGCGCAGCCGCACGAGCTCGGTCAGCTCGCTCGTGTCCTTCGTGCGCCGGCCGGCGTCCGCCAGCGTCTCGAGGATGGCCTCGAGGTTGCGGATGGACACTTTCTCGCGCAGCAGGTTCTGCAGCACACGCTGCACGTCGGTGACGGAGAGGACGATGGGCACGAGCTCCTCGACCAGCGTGGGCTGGCGCTCGCGCACGCGGTCCAGGAGCTTGTCGGTTTCGGTGCGGGTGAGCAGCATCGCGGCCTCGCGCTTGAGCAGCTCGGTCAGATGCGTGAGGATCACCGTGGGCGCATCCACCAGCGTGTAGCGCGCGGCCGCCGCCAGCTCGCGGCGCTCGTCGTCGATCCAGACGGCCGGCAGCCCGTAGGTCGGGTCGCGCGTCGGCTCGCCTGGAATCGACTGCGTGTCGCCTGTCGGATGGATGGCGAGCGTGCGCCCCGCCTTCGCCTCCCCGCGCGCAACGAGCGCGCCTTCGAGATAGACCTCGTAGCGGTCGGGCGCGAGCTGCGGCGCTTCGCGAAAGCGCACCGCCGGCACGACCCAGCCGAGCTCCTGCGCATGCTGTCGCCGGAACGCGGCGATGCGCTCGATGAACGGCCCCTGCGCATCGGCGGCGTGCGCGCCCCAGGCGGAGCCCACGCAAATCTCGATGGGGTCGATGGCGAGCAATGCGTGCGCGTCGTCGGCCGCGGGCGCCTCGCCCGCCGCCGCGGCGTCCGGCGAGGCAAGGTCGCCCTGCGCGCCGGCCGCGCGACGCGCGAACCATGCCGCTGCGAGCACGAAGGCCGCGAGGGCGAGGGCGGGCAGCGTCGGGATGCCCGGCACGAGCATGAGGCAGCCGAGCGCCACCGCCACGAGCAGCAGCGTCTTGGGGAACGACGTGATCTGCCGCAGCACCTCCTGGCTCAGGTTGGTGTCGGACGCCGAACGCGTGACGATGATGCCGGTGCCCACCGCGATGACCAGCGCCGGCACCTGCGTCACGATGCCGTCCCCCACAGTGAGCAGCGTGTAGGTCTGCAACGCCTGGCCCCAGCCGAGGCCGTGCTGCATGACGCCGATCACGAGTCCGCCGATGCTGTTGACGAGCAGGATGACGATGCCGGCGATCGCATCGCCCTTGACGAACTTGCTCGCGCCATCCATCGCGCCATAGAAGGCGGCTTCCTTCTCGATGTTCTTGCGCCGCCGCTGCGCCTCGGCCTGGTCGATGAACCCCATGTTGAGGTCTGCATCGATGCTCATCTGCTGCCCCGGCATGCTGTCGAGGGTGAACCGCGCCGCGACTTCGGACACGCGCTGCGCGCCATTGGTCACCACCACGTACTGCACGACGATGAGGATCAGGAAGACGATGAGGCCGATGACGTAGTTGCCCGCGACCACGTACGAGCCGATGGCCGAGATGACCTTGCCGGCATCGGCATCCGAGAGGATCAGCCGCGTCGCCGCGACGTTGAGCGACAGCCGGAACAGTGTGGCGATCAGCAGCAGCGAGGGAAATGTCGAGAACTCGACCGGCCGCGCCATGTAGAACGTGAGAAGCAGGATCAGGAAGGCGAAGCTGAAGTTGGCGAGCAGCAGGAAGTCGAGCAGGCCCGAGGGGATGGGCGCAAACAGGACGACGAGGATGCCAAGCACCAGCGCCACGAGCGCGATGTCGCTGTGCCGCCCGAAGACACGCGCGACGGCGTTCATGCCGCGGCTCCCGCTTCGCGCGCGCGCTTCATCGCGAGCAGCCACACGACGATGCGCGCGACCTCTGCGAAGTACTGCGGCGGCAGCGCCTGCTCGATGCGCAGTTCGCGGTACAGACGACGCGCGAGCGGCGGGTTCTGCACGACCGGAATGCCATGCCGCGCGGCGATGTGGCGCATGGCCGCGGCCAGCAGGCCCGCGCCCTTGGCGACGACCTCCGGCGCGGCCATCGCGCCGTGCTCGTAGCGCAGCGCCACGGCCAGGTGCGTCGGGTTGGTGATGACCACATCGGACTTCGACGTGTTGCGCAGCGCCGCGCTGCGCTTGCGCAACTCGCGCCGCAACTCGCGCAGTCGGGCGCGCACGCGCGGGTCGCCTTCGCGGTGCTTGAGCTCGTCGGTGAGTTCCTTGCGGCTCATGCGCATCTGCTGCGCGAACTGACGGCGGGTGAACGCGAAGTCGACCGCCGCGATGATCCAGAGGACCAGCGCGAGCTTCAGGCCGAGCGAGGCGAAGTCGTCGAGCAAGGTGCGCAGAAGGCCGGCCGCGCCGAGGCTGGCGAGATGCGCGAAGCGCGAAGGCATGTCGCCGAGCACGAACGCGATGGCCGCGGAGAGCAGCGTCACCTTGAGCACGGTGCGCAGGCCGTTGAAGAGCGACTGCGTGCTCAGCAGGCGCTTCAGGCCCGCGCCCGGATCGAGCCGCGTGAAGTCGGGCTTCAGCGGATGCGCCGAGACGACCGGACCCGTCTGCACGAGGTTGCCCGCGACCGCCGCCACGACGACGCAGGCGAGAAACGGGGCGCCCAGCGCGAGCGAGGCCGCGATCCCGCGCTCGACCAGGGCCCAGAGGCCTTGCATGTCGGCGCGCATATGGCCGGCGGAGACGAGCAGCGCATGGTCGAAGGCGAACTGTTCGCGCCACGCGGGCCAGCCCTGCCACGCGAGGAACGCCATGGCCACCGTGATCACCGCGGCCGAGACGATGTCGCGGCTGCGCGCGACCTGCCCCCGCTCGCGCGCCTTCTGCAGTTTGTACGGCGTGGCCTCGTGGCTGCGATCGGCGTCCTGCTGCTGCGTCATCCCAGGGCCTCCGCATGGCGCGGCGGCGCGCTCGCCAGCACCTGCGACCAGGTGGCGTGGATCGTCTCGTAAATGCGCGCGAGCACGCCGCCCATCTGCGGCGCCCACAGCGCGAGCGCGAGCAGGCCGGCGACGATCTTCACCGGCATGCCGATCAGCAGCATGTTCATCTGCGGCAGGCTCTGCGCGACGATGCCCAGCGCAAGTTCGGTGAGCAGCACGAAGCAGACGACCGGCGCGGCGAGCGCGAGTCCCAGCGCGTACATGGCCGCCACCTGCTTCAGCAGCGGCGCAAGCGCCTGCGCGAGATTCATCGACTGGCCCGGCGGAAAGCGCTCGAAGCTCCACGCCAGCCCGCGCAGCACGACATGGTGGACGCTCAGCAGGAAGAACATAAGCACGGCCAGCTGGTCGAAGAGGGATGCGAACGCCGAGCTGCGCCCGCGCGTCGCGGGGTCGAACACCTGCACGAGGCCGAGCCCGATCTGCACGTCGAGCAGGCGGCCGGCGAAACCGCAGGCCGCGAACGCGAGCTGCACGCCCAGGCCGAGCGCGAGCCCGAGCGCCACCTCGGAGAAGGCCGCCGCGAACAGCAGCGAGATATCCCCCCGCACGCCCATGGAGGGCGCGGGCAGCGGCAGCGCGAGCGACAGCGCCACGGCGAGGCTGAAGACGAAGAGCACGCGCACCGTTGCCGGGATGGCCGCGTGGCTGAACGGGGGCGTGAGCACGAAGATCGCGCCGATGCGAAGCGTCACCAAGAAGACGGTGACCCACCAGCCTTCATGCGCGAACGGGACGAGATCGGACAGTTCCACGCGCGGCCCGGCTCAAAAGAGGGAAGGGATCGACGTCCACAGGCGCGTGGCGTACTGCATCAGCTCGCGCAGCATCCACCCGCCGAAGGCCAGGGTGACAAGTGCGGCCGTGACGAGCTTGGGGATGAAGGTGAGCGACGCGTCGTGGACCTGCGTCACCACCTGCAGCACGCTGACGACGAGGCCGACGAGGAGCGTGAGGCCGAGGATGGGCGCGCACAGCAGCAGCCCCGTCCAGAGCAGGGTGCTCAGCATGTGCAAGGCATGGTCGGGGTTCAAGGGCGATTTATATTTAGTGCAAAGGTGGACTATTGATTCGCGAATGATCACGAAACAAGAGCACTTAATGCACTTATTTGCGGAACGCGCGTAGTCTAATTGCTAGCTCAGCAGTTTCGCCGCATCCTGGCAAAATATTTGTACTTTTTTCCATGCGAACGTCTGGCCCGCAACGCATGGGGCACCGGCGAGTGGCCGGTTCGCGTTCAGGCAGGCGGCGCGGCGCCCGGGGTCCCCGACCCGCCCGGAAGCCAATCGCTCATGCGGCCGCCGAGCGGCGCGGGCCGTTGCGACAGCAGGCGTTGCGCGAGCGCCTGCAGGACCGCCGCGTCGCTCGCTTCGCCGGCAAGGATCGCGCGCGCGTAACGGCTTGCCAGGCAGTTGCGGTCGAGGCGTTCCGCGCGTTCGATGTGCTCGCCCGCGGCGACGGCAAGGCCGCGCACGGCACAGACGACGGCCAGCGCGCCGTGGGTCTCGGCGAACCCGCGATCGAGCGAGAGCGCCCGCTCGAAGCTCGCCTGCGCCGCCTCGGGCGACTGCAGCAGCAGCCGGCTCCAGCCGTGGCCGTGCCAGGTGCCGACGTGCATCGGCATGAGTGCGACGGCGCGCTCGAAGTCCGCCGCCGCGGCCTCGGGCGTGCCGGCGAGCAGCGCCGCGAACCCGCGGGCCGACCAGGCGCGGCCCTCGCGGCCATTCAGCGCGAGCGCGCGGTCGGCGAACGCGATGGCGGCGGCCGCGTCGCGCCGCGCGAGCGCCACCGTGGACTGCGCGACCCAGGCCTCGATGCATGGCTCCTCGGTACACACACCGAGCTCCGCCCATCGCTCGGCGCTGTCCAGGTCGCCGCAATCGATGGCCGCCAGCGCCGCGACGCCCGCGACGTCGTTGTTCAGCGCGTCCGTGTTCTCCAGGCCGCGCACCCATTCGCACGCCCGCTGCGCCATGCCCGCGCGATGCAGGGCGCGCACCCAGAGCAGTTGCGTGCGCAGGGAGGCCGCGGCTCGGCGAGGATTGCCTGCCACGATCGGCCTCAGCCTCGCCGAGGCGGCGAGGAAATCGCCCTCGCCGAAGTCCGCGGCCGCGAGGTCGTGCTCGATGGCGTCTTCGAGCGCGCTCCCCGGTTCGGCCAGGGCGCCGAGACGGCGCAGCACCGTGCGGGCTTCGTCGAAGTGCTTGCGGGCGAGGAGCAGGTCCACCTCGCGAAGCGCCCAGGCCGGATCGCCGGGCGACTTCCGCTGCGCATCGGCCAGATGGCTTTGCGCACGCTGCCATTCGCCGCAGCTCACGGCGAGCCGGAAGGCCTCCGCGCGCAGCGTCGGGTTGTCCGGATCGGCTTCCAGGAAGGACTCGAGCCGCGCGAGCCTTCGCAGCGCCTCATGCACCCGCCTGTCCGTCATCCTGATTCCTCACGCGCATTTTAGAGAACGAAAGTGTAATTCAGCCCGACAGCCCCTCGGGTGCAGAATGCGCGGATGCCGACCTCCGTCTACGACTTCGAAGCCCTCGCGATCGACGGCAACGCCATCGCCTTGCGACAGTTCGAGGGCAAGCCCCTCCTCATCGTGAACACCGCGAGCGCCTGCGGCTTCACGCCACAGTTCGCCGGCCTGCAGGAACTGCACGCGCGATACGGCGACAAGGGGCTGGTGGTGCTCGGCTTTCCGTGCAACCAGTTCGGCGCGCAGGACCCCGGCACGAACGACGAGATCGGCGGCTTCTGCCAGCGCAACTACGGCGTCGAGTTTCCGATGATGTCGAAGATCGACGTCAACGGCCCGCAGGCGCATCCGCTCTACAAATGGCTCACCTCCGAAGCGCCGGGCATCCTGGGCACCCAGGGCATCAAGTGGAATTTCACCAAGTTCCTCGTGGGCAGGGATGGGCGCACCATCAAGCGGTATGCGCCGCAGGATGCGCCCGCTTCCCTGGCCCGGGACATCGAGGCAGCGCTGGCGGCCTGACCGCGCGCGGAGGCTAGCCGCACGTCTATTTTCGTGCGCAGCCCTAAATTAAAGCCCCTGCCGTGCAGATTACTTGTACGTACGGCGCGCTGTTTCGCGCGCCACGTCGCAACGAACTCTCGCGGAACTCCCCTCGATGTTTTCTCCGGTCAGTGGCAACGGTCTCGGTCTCCTCAACACCTCTCTCTTCACTCTCGGCACGGACGCGCCGAGCGCCCCGGGCGCGGATGCGCGGGCCGGCCGGGGCGCGGACCGCGTCTACGTCAACGCGGCGACCGGCAACCTTGTCGTCCAGGCAACCGACGAGCTGTTGACGACGCGCGGTGAAGACCTTCGTCTCGCCCGCACGTACAACTCGCAAGGTCTGCTCGACGACGACAACGGGGACAACTGGCTGCCCGGAGCCGGACGCCGCGTGCACTCCCTCACGGGCACGCTCAACCGGACGGGCAGCACGGTGTCGCGCACCGATGCCGACGGCTCGCGCAGCCTCTTCACCTACGACTGGGCGCGCGGCGAGTACCGCAGCACGAACGGCGCGGGGGCGGTCGACGTGCTGCGCGAACAGTCCGGGGTCTGGCGGCTCACCGAGGGCGAGAGCACCACGGTGCAGGAATACGACCGCGCGAGCGGACGGCTGCTGCGCACGATCGACACCTTCGGCAACGTCACCACCTTCACGTACGCGAGCGCAACCGGGCAGCTCACCACGATCCTCGGCCCCGGCGGCGAGACCCTGCTGCTCGACTACGCCTCGGGCCGCCTTTCCCAGGTGCGCTGGCGGGCGCCGGCCAGCTCGGGCGCCACGGCGACGACGACCGCCGTCGGCACGCGCTACACCTACGACACGGCGGGACGCCTGTCGCAGGTCACGGTCGACCTCACGCCGGCGGACGGTGCGATCACCGACGGGAACACCTACTGGACGCGCTACACGTACGAAGGGTCGAGCCGGCGCATCGCCACCCTCGCGCAGAAGGACGGAAGCGCCCTCGCCTTCACCTATGTTCAGAGCGGCTCGCTTCATAAAGTCGCGAGCGTCACCGACGCCGAAGGCCGCGTCACGCGCTATGCGTACGACGCGACGGCGCGCACCACCGCCGCTACCGACCCCCTGGGCAACGTCACGACCTATGCCTACGACGCCGCGGGCCAGCTGCTGCGCGTGACGGCGCCCGCGGTCGGCGCCGCCCCGCCGCAGGTCACCCGCTACGCCTACAACGCCACGGGCGATCTCGTCGGCCGCACCGACCCGATGGGCCGCACGGTCACCATGGCCTACGACGCCAACGGCAACCGCACCGAGGAGCGCGACGCGCTCGGCAACACGGTGCGCCGCGTCTTCAACGCGGCACACCGCATGACGGTGGAAGCGCTCTACGCGGTGGCCGATCCCGACGGCGCGGGCCCCGCGCTGCCCGGCGGTGCGCTCGTCACCCGCAACGTCTACGACGGCAGCCAGCGGCTCGTCTACAGCGTCGACCCCGAAGGCCGCGTGACGCGCCACGAATACACGGCCGCCGGCCAGGTCTCCGCCACACTGCGCTTCACAGGCCGGCTCTACCCGATCGCGGGCCTGGCGGCCAATGCGCCGCTGAGCGAACCCCAACTCGCCGCCTGGTACGCCGCAAGCGATCTCACCGCCCTCACGCGCACCGACTACGCCTACGACGCGCTCGGCCAACTGCGCACCGCCACCACCTACGCGAACGTCGGAAGCAACGGCCTCGGCCTCGCCGACAGCGCGAAGAGCGTCGTCAGCTTCATCTGGAGCGCGCGCGGCGAACTGCTCAAGACGATCGACGCCAACGGCAAGGCGACGATCCACGTGTACGACGGCCTCGGCCGAGTCATCGGCAGCACCGACGGGCAAGGCGTCACCACCGCGACCAGCTACGACGACGCGGGCAGGCGCACGACGGTCAAGCTCGCGAGCGGCCTGTGGACCACCACGCAGTACAACGCCGCGGGCGAAGCCGTGAGCGTGAGCGACACCGCGGCAGCCGGCGCCGTGCTCGGCACGACGCGGAACGTCTACGACGCGCTCGGCCGTCTCGTGCTGCAGACCCAGCCGGGCGGGCGGCGCACGCTCCATCTGTACGACGCCGCCGGGCGCAGGACGGCCAGCGTCGACGAGGCCGGCGCATTCGTCGCCTACCGCTACGACGCCGCCGACCGCCCGACGCGCACGATCGCGCATGCCACCGCCGTGAACCCGCAGGCGCTGGCGGCGGCCTTCGCCTCGCCGAAGACGGCCCGCCTCGGGGATCTGGTCCCCGCATCGCACAGCGCCGACCGCACGAGCTGGACCGTCTACGACAGCGCGGGCCGCGCGGTGCGGCAGATCGACGGCGAGGGCCAGGTCGTCGACACGCAGTACGACGGCGCCTCGCGCATCGTACGCGTGACCGCGTACGCCACGCGGATGGACCCCGCGACGATCACCGACACGACGGCGGGCAACGCCATCGCATCGACGAGCGCGGACCGCGCCACGCGCCACTTCCACGACGGGGCGGGCCTGCTGCTCGGCACGCTCGACGCGGCAGGCTACCTCACGCGGTACACCTACGACTTCGCGGGCCGGCGGACCGCGTCGCGCGCCTATGTCACGGCTACGCCTCCAGCCGCCCGTGCGCAGGGCACGCTCGCGCAGCTCACGCCCGAGGCCAATGCGCTGCAGGATCTCGTCACGACGTGGCTCTACGACCGCAAGGACCGGATGGTCGGCGTGGTCGATGCCGAAGGCTATCTGACCGAACACGTCTACGACCTCGCCGGCAATCTCTCCGAGAAAATCCGCTACGCCACGCGCGCGAATGCCGGCGCGACGCTCGCGGCAAGCCGGCCTTCCGCGCAGGCGGGCGACCAGCGCTGGCGCTTCACCTACACCGCGCGCGGCGAGCTCGCCACCGAAACCGCGCCCGACGGCACGGTGACGCGCCATATGTACGACAGCGTCGGCCAACTCGTGGAGACCACGCGGGCCTGGCAGACCAAGGATTCGCGCACCGCGACGCGCCGCTGGGACCTGCAGGGCCGGCTCGTCGCCGAGCTCGCGGGCACGGGCTCGTCGCTGCTCGCGCTGGCGGCGACTCCCGCCGCGGTCGAAGCCGTCTGGGCCTCGCACGCGCTGCGCCATGCCTACGACGCCGATGGTCGGCGCATTTCAACGACGGATGCCAATGGGCTGCGCACGGTCTACTTCCACGACGCGCAGGGGCTCCTGGCCGCGCAGGTGAATGCCGCGGGGGAAGTGCAGGCCTACGAATACGACACGTTCGGCAACCTCGCGCGCACGGTCCTCCATGCGAACCGCATCAGCCTGCCGCCCGTCGCGTCGCAAGGCGGCAGCTTCGAACTCGTGCGCGCGCCGCTCGCGGCCCTGGCGGATGCCGGCCGCGACAGCATCACCACCTATGCACGCGACCGCGATGGCCGTGTCCTGCGCGAGACCGACGCGCTGGGCAACATCAGCGAGTTCACCTACGACGCCTTCGACGCCGTGGTTCGAACGCGCGAGCAGATCGACGCCACCCGCTTCACCGTGCGGGAAGACCACTTCAATGCGCGCGGCCAGCGCATCGCAACGACCACGGACGCCGGCGGCCTGAACCTCGCGCAGACCGGGCGCTACGACGCCTTCGGCCGGCTCGAATCCTGGACGGATGCGAGCGGCGCGACCACCACGCGCAGCTGGGACCGGCTGGGCCGCGAGGTGCAGGTGCAGGCGCCCATCGGCGGCAGCAGCGTCACCTACGACGCATTCGACCGCGTGCTCGTCGCCACCGACGCGACCGGGCGACAGACGCGCACGACCTACGACGCGGCCGCGCGCATCGTCACCACCGTCGCGCCGGACGGCGCCACGGTCCGCGCCACGGCGAACCGGCATGGAGAGACGATCTCCGTGACGGACGCGAAGGGCGGGGTCACGGCCTGGACGTACGACCTCGACGGCCGGCTCGCATCGGTGCGCGACGCCACCGGCGGAACCGAGTCGTACAAGCGCGACCGCGCGGGCCGCGTCGTCGAAAGCAAGGACGCGAACGGGGTGATCACCACCTACAGCTTCGACGCGGCCGACCGCATCGTCACGCGCACGGTCGGCGGCGGCCTGAACCAGGTCACGCGCTACGGCTGGGACACGGCGGGCCGCACGATCGAAACCATCGACGCGCAAGGCACGAAGACCACGACCACCTACGACGCCGGCGGCAACGCGCTGACCGTCACGCTCGATCCCGAGGGCCTGGCGCTGGTCACGCGCATGGCTTACGACGCGCAAGGCCGCACGCTCGCGGTGACGGATGCCAGCGGACGCGAGACCACGTATGCCTACGACGGCGCCGGCCGCCGCACCAGCGAAAGCACGGGCGGCCTCGTCACGCGCTGGTTCCACGACGTCGCGTCGAACGTCGTGGCGCGGCAGGATGCGGACGGCAGCGTGACGCGCTGGGTGTACGACGCGAATCACCGGCAGGTGTACGTCGTCGACGCGGCCGGCGGCGTGCGCGGCACGCGCTACGACGACGCGGGCCGCATCGTCGAGGAAAAGACGCACACGCTCGCCGTCTCCAAGGCATGGCTGGCGACGCTCGCGCCTTCGCGCGTGCTGCAGGCCTCCGAGGTCGAGCAGCAGTTGCAGATCGCGCAGCAAGGCGCAAGCGCAGCGGGCGACGCGCGCACCGAACGCATCTTCGACGCGAACGGCCGGCTCGGCTTCACCATCGATGCCGCAGGTGCCTTGACGCGCTTCGAGTACGACCGCAACGGAAACCTCGTGCGGCGCACCGGCTATGCGAATCCGGTGAATGCGCTCGTGCCGCGGACCTGGGCCGCGCTCGTCGCCGCGCTGCCGGCGGCGAACGCGCGCAACCGCGTGCTGCACAACGCATACGACGCAGCCAACCGCCTCGTTCGCCAGCTCGACGCGGGGCAGCTCACGGTCATGCGCTACGACGCGGCCGGCCAGGTGATCGAGCGCGTCAGCTACGCGACGTTGACGGCCAACGTGAACAGCACGCCGGCATCCACGCCGAGCGACCGCATCGAGCGCATGGCCTACGACGCCGCGGGGCGTGTCGTGGCGCGTGCGACGGCGCAGCGCGCAGGAAGCGCCGGAGAGACGCTCCACAGCGTGGAGCAGTTCACCTACGACGCGACGGGCCGTGTGACGGCGCAGCGGCGGCTCGCGAACTTCCTGTTCTCGGCCGGCGCGCCCGCATTCGTCGCGCAGTGGCTCTCCACCGCCACCCGCGACGACGCGCGCGACAGCGTGCAGCGCTTCGCGTACGACGCGGCGGGTCGCCTCGTGCGCGAGACCGACGCCGAAGGCGCGGTGCGCGACTCCATCTATGACGACGCCGGACGGCTGATCGCGCAGGTCGCCTATGCGGGCTCGGCGACGGGCGCGAGCACCGCCCCGGCGACGCCCGCGACCCTGGCCACGCTCGCCAGCGCCCTCGACGCCGGCAGCCGCCTCACCCGCTTCGCCTACGACGCCTCGGGTCGCCTCGCACTCGAAGTCGATGCCGAAGGCGCGGCCACGCGCTACGTTCGCGACGGCGCAGGCCGCATCCTCAAGACGATCCGCTACGCGAACATCGTCGCACTCGCGCCCGCGCCCGCGCCCGCGCAGGCGTGGAGCGAAGCCACGATCGCCGCCGCGCTGCGCCCCGACGCCGCACACGACCGCGTCGAGCAGAACGTCTACGACGCCGCAGGCCGCATCGTCTACACGATCGACGCCGAGGGCGCGGTCCGGGGCCACGATTACGACGCGGCAGGGAACGTCCGCGCCATCACGCGCTTCGGCGTCTTCCTCGCGGTCGGCAACGCGAGCACATCGCCGGACGTCTGGTCCGTGCAGACTCTCGAGTTCGCGCTCTCCGAGGCGCTCGCCGGGCGCGACGACCTCGTCCGCACCGACGTCTTCGACTACGACGCACGCGGGCTGCTGCTCGCGTCCACCGACTCGCTGGGCTTCGAAGAGCGATTCAGCTACGACGCGCTGGGCAACAAGCTCAGCTTCACGAACAAGCGCGGCGCGACGTGGAACTACACCTACGACGCGGCCGGCCGCCTGCTGAAGGAAACGACGCCCGAAGTCGCGGTGGCGGCCAACGGTACGGCCACCGAGAAGGCGCGACGCATCGACACCGTGCTGGCCTACGACGCGCTCGGCAACGTCGTCTCGCGCACCGAAGCGGCCAACATCGCGGGCCAGTCTCGCACCACCACCTACGTCTACGACGCGGTTGGACGGCAGATCAAGACGATCCATCCGCAGGTCTGGGTGCATGACGGCTCCACGCCCACGGCCGGCGACCTGTTGCGGCACGAGATCCTCGTCGCGCCGACGACGGGCGTCGTCTACGACGCACTGGGCAACGCCATTGCCGGGCGCGACGTCGCGGGCAACGACAGCCTGCGCCGCTACGACCGCGCGGGCCGGCTCGTTGCGGAAACCGACGCGCTGGGCGGCGTCACCGAATACACGCTCAATGCGTTCGGCGAGGTCGAGCGGCTCACGCGCCGCGCGCGCCTCGCGGGCGAGCAGGACCGCAGCATCGAGACGCGCTACGACCGGCGAGGCCGGTCGGTCGAAGTCCTGCAGCCGCTCGCTTTCGCCCACGATACGCGCGCCGCGAACGACGACGGCGCGATGCGGCAAGCCACCTGGACGTCCTACGACGCATTCGGCGAGGCCACGAAGGTCACGCAAGGCGGCGTCGACGCCGACGGTGCGGCGTTCGCCAGCGGCGCCACCCGCTACTGGCACGACCGGCGCGGCGCGCTCGTGGGCGAGTTGCGCGCGCTCGATGGGCACGACGGCGCCGTCGAAGGCGGTTACTTCACGGCGACGGTCCACGACGCCGAAGGCCGCGTCGTCGAGTCCACGGCGTACGACCGTCTCGTGGCCGGCAGCGACGCGGAACTCGCGGACCTCGCGACCGTGCGCGCGCGGCTGCAGGCCGGCAGCGGCGACCGGACGACCCGGAGCGCCTACGACGACGCCGGCCGCCTGCGCAGCGAAACGCGCGTGGGCCGCTACAGCGGCACGGCCGACGGCGAACAGTTGCAGACGCTCTACTACCGCGATGCGCTGGGCAACGTCACGGCGACGCGGGACGCGACGGGCGCCATCACGCGCACGGTCTTCGACGCGCTGGGCCGCGAGCGCGCGACGCTCGGCGCGACGCGCACCGACGTCGACGGCACGAACGAAACGACGCCGCTCACGCAGTACGCGCGCGATGTCTACGGCAATGTGGTGGCGCGCACCGAGTCGTCGCGCAGCGCCGTGCTGGTCGGCGACGCGGCGACATGGTCGTACACCGCTCCCGCGTTCGATGCCGCGCGCGACCGCCGCACCCTGACCGAGTACGACGCGCACGGCCACGCGATCCGCGAGACCGATGCGCTGGGGGTCGTCACGCAGCGCTCGTACGACAGCACCGGGCGACTCGCGCGCACGTGGACGCCCGTGGCCACCGCCGGGGAGGCCGCGTTGCAGGCGGCCTTCACCGTGCAGCGTTACGACGCGCTGGGCCGACTCAGCGAAACCGTGACGCCGCTCGACGCGGGCACGAACACCGTCACGCAATACCACTACGACAACTTCGGCGAGCTCACGCGCACCACGGTCAATGGACAGGACGTCGAAACCAACGAGTTCGATGCGGCGGGGCGGCTGTGGCGCACGCGCGGCGCCGACGGCGTGGTGCGCGTCTTCGTGCGCGATGTGCAGGGGCGCGTGACGCAGGAAATCACGAACCCGCTGGCGAGCCTTGCGAACGTGACGCTCGCGACGATCGCGACCGCGGCCGATCAGGCGGGCGCCCGCGTGACCGAAACGCGCTTCGACTCGCTCGGCCACGCGGTGGCGACCCTCGCGGCGCGCGAGACGGAATCGCTCGACGCCACGACGCAGCAGGTCGCCTGGCTGGAAATCGGGCCGGCGTCTTCGGTCGACGGCGTGAACGCCGTCGAACTCTCCTGGTCGTCGTTCGCGGACCTGGGCGCGGGCGACGTGAAGGTCCGCATCGACTACGTCGTCGCCGGCACGGACGAGCCGCAATCGGCCTCGCGCACGCAGATCTTCGAAGCTTCGCAGGCCACGGAGGGCGCCGGCGTGGAATGGCTCGTCGGCCCCGAATTTCCCGCCATCGCCGAAGTCGCGCGCGTCCAGGTGTGGAAAAAGACAACCGGTGGCGACTGGCGGCTCCTGATCGACCGCGGCACCAGCGGCGCATGGGGCGCGTGGATCACGGCCGACGCGCCGCGTGAAGGGTCGCAGGGCGCACAGCTGTGGATGCGGCCGGAAGGCAGTTCGAGCGACTACGTCCTGCAAGGCGACATGGTGCGCTTCGGCGACCGCGTGTTTCATGCGCACACCCCCGGGGAAGGCCAGGCCACACGCTACGACTACCAGGTGCGCTGGGGCGAGCAGGTGCGCGACGCGGGCACCTTCAGCCTCGCCTCGCGCACGGCCGCGCTGGCGGAGTCCGACCGGCCCGCCGTCGTGGGCGATGCGCTGGTGTGGAAGGCCGGAGAAGAAGGGACGTACGAGCGGCTGCGCTTCCGCGCGCAAGGCGGCGAATGGATCGATGTCGTCGATCAGCGCGTGGACCTGAACTCCGGCTGGATCGCGCGCGACGGCGCGAACGCACGACTCGACATCGCGCTGCTGCCGCTGGGCGACTACGCCTACGAGCTGCTGCGCTACGGCGGCACGGCGGACGCGGCGCTCGTCGCGCATGCGAACGGCAGCGTGAGCATCGGCCCCGTCGTCACCTTCGGCACCGGCACGGACGCGGCGGGCACTGCACACGTCAACGTGCTCTCGTGGCCCGCGCCGCCCCAGGGCGAAACGGCGCGAGTGGAGATGCGCACGGCGGACCATTCGGTGGAGCCCGCGGTGGTCGGCGCGTGGCAGGACTTCAGCGCGAACGCCGGCACGTTCGGCGCGACGCTCGGCCTGCCGCTGGACGAGCGCGGCAGCGGCCCCGTGCAATACCGCGTGAGCTACATCCGCGCGGACGGCAGCGCGTATGCGCGGTCGACGGGCACCGTGTACATCGTGCCCGCGCCCGCGGTCCAAGCCGTGGCGGGCGGCCTCGCGCTCGCGTGGGCCGCGCCGGCATCGATGGTGCTCGGCGGCGTGACGTACGAGGTGCAGCAGACGCTGCGCATGCGCGACGTCGCGACGGGCATCGAGACCGACTTCAGCTACGGCGTCGCCTCCTTGGGCGAAGGCATGACCGGCATCGACTTCGCCCAGCTCGGTCTGCAGGACGGCCTCGCGCATGCGCACGACTACACGCTGACATGGCGCATTCCGGGCCTCGCCGACACGGTGCTCGGCAGCGCGAGCGGGCGCTTCCGCATCGCGGGCGCGCCGCCCCTGCTCGTGGCGGCGATTGCGACGCAGGACGCGCATCTGGCGTGGACGATCCCGCTGGACCTCACCGGGGAGCGCATGGCGGCCACGCTGAAGGTGCGCGCTTCGGACGCGAGCGAATGGACGACGCAGGCGTTCGAGTCGAAGCCGGATGGCGCGGCGCGCTTCGAGCTGCCCGCGGGCACGAACGAGTACCTCATCGAATACGCGGGACGGGAAGTCGCGGGCGGCGCGCCGGTCGCCTGGGGCAGCCACGGCGGCGTGGCAACGGCCTTGCCGCAGCCGCGCTTCGGCGTCTTCGCCGATGCGAACCCACTGCGGCAGGCCGAGCTCGAACGGGTGCTCTCCTGGCCCGCCGCGCACAACGAAGCGCCGCAGGGCGCGAGCGTCACGCTGGTCGAGCGGCGCACCGGCGCCGCGAGCCAGCCCGCCATCGGCTACGGCTACGGCGGCCGCAACTGGATCGACTTCAACGGCTACACGCCGGGCGACCACGACTACACGCTCGTTTTCACGGCGCCCGGCGGGGGAGAGCTGGGTCGCGTCACCGGCGTCGTGCGCGTGGTGCCCGAGCCGGAGCTGCGCTCAGCCGCGGGCGCGACAGCCGTCTGGTCCGCGCCGCAGATCGCGTGGCCCGGCATCGACGTGCGGCAGCGATTCGAGGTCAGCCCGCGCACGCACAACGCATGGAGCGAGCGCGCCGCCGTCCACGACGCGGTGGCGAGCGAATACGCGGTCGATCTGTCGTCGCTCGATCCGTCCGCCTGGGACTACCGCCTGATCTTCACCGACGGCGCCACCGGGCAGGAGATCGGCCGCGCGAGCGGCACCTTCGTCTCCTTCCCGCCGCCGGGGGTGGGTCCGGTGGCCGGCCAAGACCTTCCCGCTGCGGCCCTGTCGTGGATGACGCCGCCCGCGGGCTTGCGTGCGGAGGTCAAGCTCACCCGCGTGGGCACAGGTGCGGGCGCGGTCCCCGTCGACTTCGACGCGCTGCCCGCGTACACGGGCCCCTTCGCCAACTGGGGGGCCCGCGAAGGCGTGCTGCTGTCGGCCTTTGCCGCCGGCGACTATGCGTATCGCGTCGAGTACTTCGAAACGGCCAGCGGAGTCTCCTTCGGCCGGTTGCACGGGAGCCTGCGCACCGCGCCGCCGGCGGTGGTGACCAACGTTCCGGCGGGCGCGACGTATGCGCAACCGACGGCCGTTCTTCACTGGCCCACGGCCGCCGATGTGTCCGTGCAGATCGAGCTGCGCGATGCGCAAGGCGCGATCGTCGCCACGCCCGCGGTGAAGGCCTTCACCTTCGACGGCCCGCGCGCCGGCATCGAGCTCGATGCGCTCGCGACCGGCTCGTACAGCTACGTGCTCACCTTCACCATCGACGGCGAACAGGTGCAATCCACCGGCGCGTTCGACTACGCCGCCGCTGGCGCATCGAGCCTCGGCGTAGGCGTCTTCGGCGCGAACCTCGTGTCGTGGCCAACGCCGCCGGAGGGTGTTTCGCAGCGCCTGTTGCTGCGCGCCGTCGGCGAGACAGAGTGGATCGAGCCGCTCGACCCGGAGGACATCCCCCCGGTCGGCGATGAAGTCCACAGCGGCTTCACCCTCGACGCGCTGGGCACCGGCGACTACGACATCCGCGTGGAATTCACCCTCGACGACGAACCGTGGGGCGAGATCGAAGCCGTCGTGCATGCGGTCGGCAAGCCGAGCTTCGGTGTTGACGTCGAATCGGCCTCGATGTTCACGTGGGGCATGCCGTTGGCGGGCGTCACGAGCCAGTTGGAAATCTGGCGCAATGGCGTCCCGGTTTCCGTGCCGTCTCCGTCCGAGCTCGAGCCCGGCCGCATCGGGATCTCGCTGGCAGACCGCACCGCGTATCCCGCAGGCGCCTACACCTGGCGCCTCAGCTACACGAACGGAATCGAGCCGGCCGGCGAAACCACCGGCAGCTTCCACATCGCCGGCGCGCCGACGGTCGCCTTCGACGCGCCGAGCATCACGCAAGGCACGACGGGCCGCTACCTCGCCTGGTCCACACCGCCCGCAGGGTGGACGCAGCACGTCGTCATCGAGAACCTGGACAACTGGGAATTCGAGCCGATCGAAGTCTCCGGGGCACAGGTTCCGTCGCTTGGCAACGGCCTGTCGGGCTGGGACATCGCCGGGCTTTCGCAGGGCCGGTATCGCTACGCCGTCACCCTCGCCGAACCCGGCGGCGCACCGAACGTCAGCACGGGCGAATTCACCGTCGCGCCCGAGGTGTACATCGACAGCGACTGGGGCTATGCGTTCTGGGAAGGGGCCTCGGGCGGCGAATGGCCTCAGGTGTACGAGAACGACGAGCCCCTGCCCGACGAGTCGACCTACGTCGACCTCGCTTCGCGCGCGCCCGGCATCTACAGCTTCCGCGCCGTCTACTCCGACGATGCGGGCGCGTACACGCGCGTGGACACGACGCTGGAGGTCAGCGAAACCCTGTGGCCCCCCGGCAGCGAACAGAACATGCGGGTGCTGGGCGTTGCGTTGTCGATCGCGGAGTCGGTGGGGACCGACGGCAATCCACGCACTTTCATCACCTTCGAGGCGGATGAGGCAGCGACCTATCGCTTCATCTGGGGCGGCGAGAACGAGGGCGAAGAACTCGACGTCGTCGTGGAGGACGGCATCGCCACCATCGACGTGAGCGACGTCAACCGTGGCAACCACTCGTACGAGCTGATCGCTGTCAAGGACGGCGTCTACGCGCATGCCACAGGCGAGTTCTTCGTGAGCCACGCGGCTCAGGCGTTCACGGTGCCCGTGAAGGCCATCGAAGGCGTTCATGTGGTCGGCACGCAGCTGCGCTGGCCGGCGGTGGACATGCCCGACTGGTACAACCAGCGCGTCGAGGTACTCGTCGGCGGCACGTGGACCCCGCTGCAGTATCCGCAGTACGAGCGAGGCGAGCTGTACGCCGAGTTCGGCGACCTGGAGCCGGGCAGCTATCACGTCTCCATCTACTACGTGGACCGCCATCCGAGCCGCGCCACCGTCATGACGCACAACGCGCGCGGCGTGGTGACCGTGGGGGAAGAGACCGTTCTGCTCGAAGAGCCGGAGCTGCGCTGGATCGAGACGCACGAGGTGCTGGCCGAGGGGCACAACCCGATTCCCGATGTGCAGCTGCACAACCCTGTTTACACGGACGAGGATGGGACGGGCCAGCACGTGGTCATCACGGTGCCTTACCCCGATGGGTTTGCCCGGGAGTTCAACGGGCAGGAGCATGCGTGGGCACGGAGCGAGCTCAAGATCGACGGCGTGACGTACAGCGGAACGCCGTACATCGAGGACACGCTCGGCCTGGGCTTCAGCGGCGTGCAGGCCTTCGTGATCGACAGCATTCCGGGGCGCACGTTCGCGAGCACGTACGAGCTGAAGTTCTTCGCGGCGGACGGGACGGTGTTTGCGGCGCAGTCGGGGCTGTACGAGCAGTGGGCGGTGGAAGGCATGCCGTACGAAGGCAGCACCGGGGCGATCACGGACACGACGCCTGCGTATGTGCCGTACCGCGTGGTGGAGGGGCACGAGGAATGGGTGGAGTCGGAGTTGGTGACGGTCGTTTCTTACGAGACGAATGCGCCGCTGCAGACGTACTCGTTCGTGGCGCCGGGGAGTCTGGAGGATCCGAGGATCGAAGACTACACGGAGGCGCCGCTCGAAGAGGGGCGCCTCCTGCGCGGGTACGAGGTCGCGAGCACGCAACGCTACTACTACTTCCGCGGGGTCGAAGCTTCGTATCTGAACGGGGCGAGCACGGCTGTCGGGTCGGCGCTGGTGTCGGGTGGGGCTGACGGTGGCAGCGGTGCGGGCGGTGGTGGGTCCGCGACGCTCTCCCAAGCGCACGGGACGAGCCTCGGGCTCGGCGTGACGCAGGCGGTTGCGCTGTCGCATCAGTCGGTCACCGAGGGCATCACTTCGTCGGGGTCGGGGGTCACGCTCTCGAGCCTCTCGCGCAACGTCGAACTCACGGGCCTCGTGAGGCAAGACCGCCTGTTCGGGGCGAGCAACCACAGCGCGGTCGACCAGACCGTGGCGGACGGCCTTCCGGTGTCGCTCGCATTCGATCCGAGCTGGGTGGAGAGTGCGATCACGAGCGCGCCCTCGGTCATCGCGACCACGCCGACCGTGAGAAGCGAGTTCGACCGATGGGGTAACGCCGTCTCGGTCACGGACGCGCGCAATGCGGACTGGCGGACCACCTACACGTACAACGCCTCCAACCAGATGACGTCGGCGGCGCGTCCGAACGAAGGTGGGGCAGCCTCGATCACCCGCGCTTCCTACGACAACGCAGGCCGCACCCTGAGCGTGACCGACGCGAACGGCAACGCGACGCAGATGGCGTACGACGCGGCGGGGAACCTGGTGGGCGAGCGCCGGGCGGACGGGGCCGTCACCCTGCACAAGTACGACGTGCTGGGCAACCGCACGCAGATGTGGGTGCATAGCAGCGGTTCTGCAGCAACGGGCGACATACGCTACAGGGTCACGAACTACGGCTACGACTTGAAGGGGCAACTCACGGAGGTGGTTCGCCCGAATGCGGAGACTCGCGTCACGGGCCTCGGCAAGTCGGAGGAAGTGGCCCAGACACGGGTCACGAATTGGCAGACAGCCGGCTTCGACGAAGTGACGCACGAAGTCACGGCCGGCACCGCAAGCGGCACCGGCCGAACCCTGGAGCGCTACGCCTACGACTCGCTTGGCCGACGCACGAGCGCGCTGCTGACGACCCAAGACGGACAGCTGCTCGACGCGACCGGCATCAACGCCCGAATCGCGACCACGAAGTACGACTTGGCCGGCCACGTCATCGAGCAAAGCGGCTTCGACGCGCAGGTGACGAAGTACCGCTACGACGCGTTCGGCCGCAAGGTGTACGAGCAGGACGCTCGGGGCGGCGAGATGACGTGGACGTATCAGGGCGCGAGCCATGTGGTGGCCGATCACGTCGGGCTCGACGGGACCGTGGCGCACTACGCCTACGACGACGCGGGTCAACTGGTTCACGAGAGCTCGGGACCGCGGGTGATCGATGCGGCCGGCAACACGGCGAGCGTCGACCGCGTCTACACCTACGACGTGCAAGGCCGAGTAACGGGAATCGTCGACCGCAGCCAGCCCGGCGTCGAGAAGCGCACGGAGTGGACCTACGACGAAGCCGGCAACCGCACGCGGGAGGTGACGAAGGAGGTGACCGAGCAGGGCACCCGCACCCTTCAAGACAACGTGCTCACGCACGATGCGCAAGGCCGCCTGACTTCGGTTCAAGATAGCCGCATGTCGTTGGCCTACGCGTACGACGCCGCAGGCAATCGCGTTCGCACGCAGTCGCGCTACTACGACGAGGCGGACACGCTGCAGGAGTCGGACATCGCGATGGCCTACGACGCGATGAATCGCGTCACGCTGCAGCGAGACTTGAAGGGCGGCACGGCGGCAGCGGTTCGCGGCAAGTCGATCACCTATGACGTGATGAGCCGACAAGCGACGCAAAGCTGGCTCGGTGCGAAGCTGGAAACCTACTCCACGCCATTCGATCCCGAAACCGGCACAGGTGGAACGTCGGGCCTGCGCATCGTCGAAGGCGAGACGACGGAGCGCTACGTCTACGATGCCGCAGGCCACCTGGGCGCGATCTACCGAGACAACCGCGTCGTCGAGTCACGCAGGTACGACGCGGCTGGCCGCATGGTCACGCGCGACGGCACGGTCGCGGGCGACTTGGCGACGCAGGTCGGCGAGCAAGGCATCGCCGAACTCGGCCTCGACGTCTCGCGGCAGAACAATGTCTACGACGGCGGCTCCGACCGCATCAAGGCGCAGTACGTCGAAGACTTCCACGTCATCGGTGATGGCGAAAGCCCGCAGCGCGAGTTGGCAACCTCGGCGCGCACGAGGTTCGAGTACGACGCCGTCGGCAACGCGACGAAGATCACGACCGACGCGTACCGCTCCGAAGAGCGGTCCGGCGACGCGATCCTCACCTACCAGGCCATCGGCGACGCCTACCGCGAGGTGAAACAGGAGAAGCTGGGCGGCGTCGCGATGCGCAGCTACGACGCGAACGGCTTCATCACCGGCGTTACGCAGCAGATTCACGGCGCGAGTCCTACTCGTCGAATCTCGACGGACGCGATGGGCCACGTGCTGGAAAACCGTGAGCTGAACACGGGCATCACCGAGCGGTTCCTGATCGCGGAAGGCCAGCAGCTCGCGAAGACCGGCCGTGAAGCGACCTATCGCGATGTAGCCGGCGTGACGACGCAGTTCGCGAACGTGCTGCGACCCACGGCGCAGGGCTCCAGCGCTGGCTCCTACGTCGTGCAGGCAGGCGACACCCTGCAGACCATCGCACGCACTGTCTACGGCGACGCATCGTTCTGGTTCGTCCTCGCCGAAGCCAACGGCCTCTCCGACCCCGACGACGTCGAGGCGGGCCAGGCGCTGATCGTCCCGAGCACCGCGAGTTTCGGCGGCGGCACGCTCAACGGCGCGAACACCGTCCAGCCCTACGACATCATGCAGGCCCTCGGCGAGAACACGCCGAACCTGCCGATGCCCGCGGATGGCCCGGCTTGCGGGGGCATGGGGCAGATCGTGATGGTGATCGTTGCGGTGATCGTGACGGTCTACACGGCAGGCGCGCTGACTGGAGCGAGTGGCTTCCTGCAGACGATGCAAGCGGGGTTGAGCGTGATGACGAGCGGCGTGGCCGCCGGCACCACATCGGTCGCGGCCACTTTAGGGACGGCAGGAACGCTTGCGGTGTCCTCCGCCGTGGGCTCGATTGCGAGCCAGGTGGTCGGGGTGGCTACCGGGGTGCAGGAGAAGTTCAGCCTCGAGCAAATTGCCATGTCTGCCATCTCGGGCGGCGTGTCGGGCGGCTTGGTCGGCGCGAACTTCGGACTCGGCGATATCGGCAACTTCGCCGCACGTGCAGCGGTGACGAGCACCGTCACGCAAGGCATTGCCGTGGCAACGGGAATGCAGGATCACTTCAGCTGGCGGTCGGTATCGGCGTCGGCCATCGGCGCCGGTATCGGAGCCGCCGTGGCACCGGTGTTGGGAAAAGTCTACGGAGACTCGACGTTCGGTCAGTTCGGCGCTCGCTTCACGACGGGGTTGGTCGCAGGAGCCGCGGCGGCGGCGGCGCGGGGCGGGCGTGTGAGTTCGCAGCAAGTGGCGATTGATGCGTTTGGGAATGCGTTGGGGTCGTCTCTGGCGGACAGCATGGGCGGCGCGGGCGCGACGCAACAAGCCCAGGGCGAGTCAGGGGATGTGCTGGGCGACCTCATCGCCAAAAATAACAACTGGGCGAACGTCGATGTTGGACCGGTCCCGACATTGATGAATGGGCTGTCCTTCTCTGAGGACGTGGGAGCGCGGAATCGGGCGAGAGACCCTTTGGGGGTGATGACTGCGTACAGGGATTCGGTCAGTGTGACGCAGCGTGCGGGTCTGCTGTGGGGGACAAACCCCGTTGCACCATCGACAAACCTGCTGAGCGATTCCTCTTCCAATGCCGCGATTGCGGCGCTGTACATGAGCGAGCTTGGGTACGAAGGGGACATGGTGCCCGCCGGAGGCGGCAGCGTTCGCGTTACCCCCGGCATGGTCAACGGGATTAGCGTTAATCGGCGCGCCGAAGCGGCGTTCCAACTTGCCGACGACTTGGCGGGAATGACGAGCCTCTACCGCGACTACAAGCTGTTGGGTGGTGTCATGAGCGACTTGCAGCAGACGACCGTGCTGGACAAGCTCAAGGGAGCTCTGCAAGACAAGATGGGCATGATGCGCGTGGTGCCCACGCCGGATGCGTTGGGCGCGACGATGGGGATCGGGCTGGATGGCGTAGTGCGCTACAACAACGCCGACCTCATCGACCGTTACTCGGATGCGCTGCGCAAGGTGCAGATGTGGAAGCAAGGCATCGTCGAGTTGGATACGCGCAGCATGCTCATCACCTCTATCGGCAACCAGCGGATGAGTCCGATGCAGTGGGTGGACGAGAACACGCAGCGGTATCAGAAGGCGTTTGCCGCGGGTGTTGAAGAAGGTCAGCGAAGGGTCGGCAGCGGGCAGCTTCGCTATCCAGTAGAGATGCCGCAGCAATTGCAGGTGGGCTTGTTCGCTGACTCCTTCTCCCGTGATGTGATCGTGCGATACAACGAGCGACTGGGCGTTCCCGAAGGTCCGGGCCAATTGTTGGTCATGAATCGCTGGGCCTATGACCCCAATGGAAGCGGCATGACAGTGCGTCCGGACATGCTTCTGGATCTTGGTCCGAATCGCGCCAATCAGGTGTTGCGTTTCGTGGTCGATGGCAAGTCATCGATGAACGAGGCGATGTACTCGGGCGCACAATTCGGCCGCACGAGCAATTGGCTTGGCGGCGCATCTGTCAAGGCCGCGACGCCGCAAGGCCTGCTGCCGTGGATTCCTCGCAAAGGACGGTGAGTCAATGGGTAAGAAACAGATTCGCGAGTTCGAAAACTCTCTGGATGCCTTGCAGGCTCAAATCGGCCTGTGTCGGCAGGGTGTTGATGAGACCTTCTTGATAGACGGGTTTGCGTGGTACCGGGCGAAACTCGAAGGTGTCCGACACGATCTGGAAATTCTTGGCTTGTACGAGCAGTGCCGCGATGCGCTGACGCGAGCCGAAGAGCTGGTGGAGCTCGGGCCAGCGCACGACGAAGAGGCGGGTATGTTGATCCTCAACGCCAATCGAGCTTTGACCCAGGTCTCGGGCAGCTACGCGGAGATGAGCAAGAAGCTGCGCGAGAAGCCGGATGCTACGCTGGACGATTTCAAGCCCGATCCCGATGCGCGGGAGGAAGAAGACTGGCAACAGAAGAAGTAGCTGCGCGAGGGGGTCGCAGATTGCGCCCCCCTCGCAGCTTCAAGGCGCGAAGGCCTCGATGCGCAGTGCGGGAGAAACTGGGGTCAGATCCCAATTTCCTCCCCAGTGCGTCACGCGCAGCGTGTCGCACTCGTACCCAGGCGCCATGCGGCGGGATTGCGAACTGCATTCCCTGGAGCCGCAAGGTTCCACTGCCCTCCGCGGTCTAGGATGGAGAACCCGCTCGCGGTCAGAACCGCCGCGGCAGACGCATGAAGGAGGCCACATGGCAGAACCGCAAGGCAACAAGTACACCCTCACCGCAACGCAAAAGGGAGCAATCGGCGAGAGCGTGGTGGTCAGCATGCTGCTGCGCGAGTCCGGTGGCCGGCTCTCGCCCTTCTATTCGATCGCGGACGACGACGGCATCGACTTGCTGGTCTACGACAAGGAGACTGGCGTGGCCATCCCGATCCAGGTCAAGTCCCGAACGGCAACGCTCAACAAGCCCGGCACGACAGAGCCGGGCAACGGCGTGCATTTCGAGGTCCGAACGGCGGCGCTTCGCGAGTTCGACGACGCGCACCTGGTCGCGGTCCTCATGAATGGTGACATGAACGACATCCGGTGTTCATGGCTGATCCCCATGCAAGTTCTCCCGACCGTCGCGCGCGTCACCGACGAAAAGCTGGTGATCCGCCCGAACTCGGCGAAGTCGTCGCTGGACAAGTTCACGCCGTTCCGATGCGACACGACGCGCGGACTCACGATGCGCCTTATCAAAGCGGCCGAACAGCTCGCCGCGCGCTCGTCGAAGAAGCAGAAAGCGCCCTGACGCATCCAAGGAGACCTCATGTCCTGGGCAAAACCAAACTCGCTGCTCGACTATCTGGGTGCAGAGCACACCAACGAACTGGTCGGCGTTCACAGGTACGGACGCCACCTGCAGATGCTCGCTCATATCGACGGGTTCTTGCGGGCCCCGGTCCCGCACCTCGAGCTCCCGGCCAAGAAGCACGCGATTGCGCAGCTCTACATGTTCGTCAACTACAGCCTCTACGCGGTCGCAGCAAATCTGCTGCGCTTGCACGTGTCGGAAGCCATGGGTTGCGAACGGCGCGCCATCGACGCCACGTTCGCGGCCTACGAGATGATCCTGGACCCTGAATCGGTGGAAGAGTACGAGAAGGGGGAGGCGAGGTTCCTTTTCATCAAGAACCGCATTCAGAAGGCGCGCAACAAGGACGAAAACCTGTATCCGCTGGCCAAGGAGCTCTTAAAGACCCACGACCACTGCTCGGCCTACGGTGCGCACGCCGACATGAAGTCGATGCAGATGCGCATGAAGCACGTGAAGATGCAAGTCGTCGAGAACAAGCACAACGTCTTCTTTCTCTACTTCGAGGAGCCGCAGAGCGAGGCCGACGCCAACCTGTTCTACGTCGATACCTTCCTCAATTTTCTGAACATGGCGAAGGTGTTTGCACCCTTCGTACAGGAGCACGCGAAGGGCTTCGACTTCAAGGCCTGGAGCGAGCGGCTGGCGTCTCTCGATCTCGATTGCCGCAAGGTATGGGCAGGGGTCGCGAAGAAGGTCGACGAGGAATACGAGCAGCTGCTGCAGCAAGAGCAGCAGCAATAATGGGGCTGGGCGGCGCGTCAGTCCTGGATCGCGACCAGCCTGCCATTGTCGAAATACATGAATCGCTTGAGTCCGTAGACCCACTGTTCGCGAACGCCAGCCGCCGTCCTCGTGCGATTCACGCTCCCCGGCTCCCCCCAGGCGGTGTCGTTGACGACCTGAGTCTTGGTCATTCCGATGCGGATTGGCTTGCAGAGCATTCGGGGGAAATTGGGGTCAGATTCCAGTTTCCGTCATTGGCAGTGGCTACGGCGGGCACAACTGAATCGACTTCCGCCGGCCAGCGGCATCTCCTTCGGTCAGTTTCACGGCAGCCTGCGCACCGCGCCGTCGGCGGTGGCCACAATGCACCCGCTGCAGGAGTCAGACATCGCGATGGCCTACGACGCGATGAATCGCATCAGACCGTATCAAGACGCAGTATGTCGAGGACTTCCACGTCATCGACGATGGTGAAAGTCCTCAGCGGCAGTTGGCGACTTCGGCACGAACCCGGTTCGAGTACGACGCCATCGGCAACGCGACGAAGATCACCACCGACGCCTACCGCTCCGAAGAGCGATCCGGCGACGCGATCCTCACCTACCAGGCCATCGGCGACGCCTACCGCGAGGTGAAGCAGGAGAAGCTGGGCGGCGTCGCACTGCGCAGCTACGACGCGAATGGTTTCATCACCGGCGTTACGCAGCAGATTCACGGTGCGAGCCCGACGCGTCGAATCTCGACGGACGCGATGGGCCACGTGCTGGAGAACCGTGAGCTGAACACGGGCATCACCGAGCGGTTCCTGATCGCCGAAGGCCAGCAGCTCGCGAAGACCGGCCGTGAAGCGACCTATCGCGATGTAGCCGGCGTGACGACGCAGTTCGCGAACGTGCTGCGACCCACGGCGCAGGGCTCCAGCGCTGGCTCCTACGTCGTGCAGGCAGGCGACACCCTGCAGACCATCGCACGCACTGTCTACGGCGACGCATCGTTCTGGTTCGTCCTCGCCGAAGCCAACGGCCTCTCCGACCCCGACGACGTCGAGGCGGGCCAGGCGCTGATCGTCCCGAGCACCGCGAGTTTCGGCGGCGGCACGCTCAACGGCGCGAACACCGTCCAGCCCTACGACATCATGCAGGCCCTCGGCGAGAACACGCCGAACCTGCCGATGCCCGCGGATGGCCCGGCTTGCGGGGGCATGGGGCAGATCGTGATGGTGATCGTTGCGGTGATCGTGACGGTCTACACGGCAGGCGCGCTGACTGGAGCGAGTGGCTTCCTGCAGACGATGCAAGCGGGGTTGAGCGTGATGACGAGCGGCGTGGCCGCCGGCACCACATCGGTCGCGGCCACTTTAGGGACGGCAGGAACGCTTGCGGTGTCCTCCGCCGTGGGCTCGATTGCGAGCCAGGTGGTCGGGGTGGCTACCGGGGTGCAGGAGAAGTTCAGCCTCGAGCAAATTGCCATGTCTGCCATCTCGGGCGGCGTGTCGGGCGGCTTGGTCGGCGCGAACTTCGGACTCGGCGATATCGGCAACTTCGCCGCACGTGCAGCGGTGACGAGCACCGTCACGCAAGGCATTGCCGTGGCAACGGGAATGCAGGATCACTTCAGCTGGCGGTCGGTATCGGCGTCGGCCATCGGCGCCGGTATCGGAGCCGCCGTGGCACCGGTGTTGGGAAAAGTCTACGGAGACTCGACGTTCGGTCAGTTCGGCGCTCGCTTCACGACGGGGTTGGTCGCAGGAGCCGCGGCGGCGGCGGCGCGGGGCGGGCGTGTGAGTTCGCAGCAAGTGGCGATTGATGCGTTTGGGAATGCGCTTGGCGAGAGCATTGCGGAGAGCACCCGCGCGGCACCGCAGACCCCGGGCATCGCGCCATGGTCTGATTGGGAACACGTCAACGGATTGGACTTGCAAACCGACCAAGCATACGAAGCGCGGCGTATGCACGAGTCGATTTCGCAGAGCGACACGATTCAACAACGCAGGCTGTACGAGGTCGCAGCGGCCAATGCCCAAGAAGGCTTCCGCGCCACGGAGCGGGCATACAGGCTGGAGCTAGAGGTTGAGCGCCAATTCCCGGGACAAGTGGGCGGACTGGACCTACCGGCCAACTACGTGTTCCCGAACACTTCGGCAAATGCGGCTGACGTGGCGCGCGGGGATGCGATGTTACGCGCGATGTCGCCGGAAGTGATTGCGGGGGTGACTCCGGCGCGTCCTAACAAGCTGTTCTCGCCGAACGCAGAGGAGATCAACCCAATGATCGGCCGGCCGGCACGCGCGAGCGCAGACACGTCATCTGCAACGCTGAGCGCGGCCAGCAAGTCTCAGGATCGTGTTGGCGATTGGATCAGGAACCTGGACCTCCCCCAGGACCTCCCAGGTGTCGGCTGGCTGTCGCGCTCGCAGGCGGCATCTTCTGCGCAGTACTGGGCGGGCCGCATGGACGCAACGGGCAACGTCCTGTATGCGATTCCGCAAGGCGTTGCAACGCTTTGGGCTGACCATGCCGACGAAGTGGGAATGGCATTGTCAACTCGCGTTGGCGGCAAAGGCGTTCAAGCTGGCGAATCTGGAGCGTTCGGCGGAATGAAAGGTGTAAAGGGAGATGGACTGACAGCACATCACATGCCACAGGCTGCAGCGCAGCGCAGCGAACAGGCTATAACGAAGGTGGGGCACTGGTGCTGCCGCATGCCGAACACATCGCCACCCGAACCTATGGGTCCAAGGGGATCGGAACACTGGAGGTGGATGCCAAACTATCGTTCCGAGATGTCCTTGCCCGCGATGTTGCGGATATTCGTAGGATCGCAGGGTCCAAATACAACGAGGGACTTCGGAACTTGACAGATTACTACCGCAATAACTTCCCTAACCTCATGAGCAAGTGAGCGTGACATGCAAGCTGCAATTCAACGACTCGTTGAGCTTGGACCATTGCCTGATGCACAGAGTGCCAAGCTAGCTTCGATTCAGGCCTTCGAGCAACAGCTCGCGCAAGTTCAGACGCCGATTTCCGATGAGGAAGCGCGGGCGCTGGTAAGCCTATTCGGTCCAGATGACTGCTTCGGCCTAGCTTGGACAATGCTGCATCTGATCGAGTCTGCGGCGAGTTGGCCAATCCAAGACTTGCTTGAAAACTCCGCAGGGGAATGGATAGCTCGATTGCGGGAGCGAGCGTCGTAAAGCGGACGTCATCCGGCTTGAAGCGCTCCAACGCCATTTGATGCGCACGCACTAGCATCTTTCAACCAGGGGGCGAACATGACTTTGAGATTCAAGACGACGACCCGGCAGTTGCCGGTGGGGCAGGGCGGCATGATGCTCACTGTGATCGAACGGCAAGACGGCGCTGCTTTTCGTTTCGTGTTCGATTGCGGCTCGCTCAATCGCGAGCATCTTCAGCAGGGGATGGAATCGGTTGAGCTCGCCGGTCTCGAGGTGCTGTTTATCTCGCATCTGGACCAGGATCACGTTAACGGCGTCGACGCGTTGCTGACGCGTGCCCCAGTGGATACCGTGGTGCTGCCAGGCCTCGATGCCTTGTCCATTACGGCCACGGCCGCACTGGCGGCCGACTGCGAGGCATTGAGCGGGAATCTAATTCAACTACTGCAGGATCCTTTTGGTTGGCTTGGCTCGCGCGGCGTGAAAAGGGTGATCACAGTCAGCCGTCCGCCGGGCGGTGATAGCCCCGGGCCATGGGTCCCTGACTTGCTTCCTGGCGGCGATGATGGAAACCAAAAACGTGACGATCAACCCTTCGAATTGCGGATGCGCGGTAACGGTCGCTTGCAGGAAAAGTCGCGGATCGGCGAGAGCGGGATAGAAGTACAGCAGCTCGATCCTGCTGGCCTGCTCTACCTGGACCTAGGATGGGGAGGGCACCAGTGGATGCAATGGCTGTTGCTACCGTACTACAACCCATTCGAACAGGTTCGCGTTGATGCCTTTCGCAAGGCGGTCAAGGACGTGCTGAACGTTCCCGATGACTGCAGTATCGCTTCCGTCAGGTTCCGCGACAAGTTGGTGAAAGTGTTGCGGAACAGCGAAAGTCGGGAAAGGCTGCGTTCCTGCTATGACCATCTCTCATCGCGGCGCAACGCCCCATCACTCAGTCTGTACTCTGGGCCGGCACGGAACCAGCACTTCTGGATCTGTACTAGCAGATGGCCGAACGGATGGAGTCTGAATGGAAAGGCGGGATGGCTGACGACGGGTGATGCGGAACTCGGCCGTGAGACGATGTACGCGCCCTGGCGTCGGCGATTCGAACCGTTGCTGCCACAAGTTGCGGTTTTCGTGCTTACCCATCACGGCAGCAAAGCGAGCGTGCATGAGCGCCTTTTGAGCGGCTTGCGAGGAGCCACAGCGTTGGTGTGTGCCGCCAAAGGTCGCAAGCATCATCCCGACCCGACCGTGCCACCGCTCGTCCGACGAAGTCATCTGGGCTTTGCCCAGGTTTCGGAGCAGTCCGATTCCGAGTTCTGGCTCACCGTCGAAAACGATCCGCTGCCATAAGTTCAGAGTAGCGAGGCACGCTTTAGCTCGCCAAGCATGTAGCGGCCTCACGCCAGCCGATACGACGAACGGCCGCGATAGTAGTCATCTGCGACTTGAGGGGAAATTAGGGTCAGATTCCGGCTTCCGCCAGCTTCCGTCGTTGGCCATGGGTACGGCGGACGCAACTGAATCGACTTCCATTAGCCAGCATCGGTGGACTTGTTCAGACTTTCCCAAAGGGACCGGGGGCTGCGCGTGGCCGCAACGTCGCCTCGAGACGTCGTCATCCGTCATTGCGGCGCGGTCGTTGTGTGGTCTCCGATAGGCGCGTGCGGCGCGCGTCGGCGCACCGAACTCTACGCACTGTTCTCCAATACCTTGGTATAGGGGGCAAGGGCATGAATACGGAAAAAGCGCTGGCAAACTGAGCGTCGCCAGAAACGCAGAAGAACCAACATTTCCGCCGCGCGTGAATTGTGGTGCGCTCTGCCCGTACCCACTTCAGTTTTCCTTTGAGATTTCGATCATGCTCCATCACTTGCTTCGTGCCGCCGCGCGCGTCCTCGCACTTGCGTCGTTGCTGGCCCTGACCGGCTGCGCGACGCACTACCTCGACGGCGCGGTCAAAGATGTCGCCCCCGGCGAGTTCAAGTCTCGCGTGCAGGCGCGGCCGGTCCAGGTGATCGTCGAATTCCAGACCAATGGCGTCACGAATGCTCGGGCGACGGAGCATGTCAAGCCGATGGTGATGGAGAACCTGAAATCCTCCGGCTTGTTCACCGACATCCAGGACAAGCCAGTGGAGGGCGGCGCGTTGCTGAGCGTGCAGATCAATAACGTGGCCTTACTCGATGAGGCACTCAAGAAGGGCTTCATGACCGGCCTCACCCTCGGGCTCGCCGGCTCCCTCGTGACCGACGCGTATGTATGCACGGTCACCTACTCCTCGCCATCCAGCGCAGGACCTATCGTCAAAATGTCCAAACACGCGATTCACACTTCGATGGGCGCTTCCGACGCACCGCCCGGTGGCGTCAAGCAAAGCAGCGTCGGCGACGCAGTGAAGACGATGGTCAGGCAGATTGTCGATCATGCCCTGCGCGAGGTGTCGCGAGACAGCGCCTTTCAATGATGCCTCGAATCCTTTTCGCTTGCCTTCTGGCAACAGCCATTGCATTCGCCGGCTGCGCCCAGATCGAGCTTGCGGCGCCGGTCGCCTCCATCGACAACGTTCAGAAGGCCAAGGCTGGCGGGATGGCGCGCGTGTCGCTCGGGGAGTTTGCGTCGGCCGATGGGCGGGCGCCCTCGGCGATCGAACGCTTGTCGGTGCGTACGAACGGAATCCTCGTTCCCGCAGGAAAATCGTTCGCCAGCTACCTGCGTTCGTCGCTGGCGGTCGAGCTCGAGGCGGCGGGTCTTCTTGATCCGAGTTCATCGATCGTGATCGATGGCGTGCTGACGCGCAACGAGCTCGACGTGCCGGCCGGAGCCGCGAGCGGCTCACTCGCTGCGCGGTTCACCGTGGTGCGAGACGGCGTCAAGGTGTTCGACAAGGAGTTGGGCACGACGGCGGCATGGCACGCGTCCTTTGCCGCCATCGAAGCCGTGCCAAGCGCACTGAATCGGTATGGACTGCTCCATCGCACGCTCGTCGCACAGCTGCTGAGTGACCCGGAGTTCAGGAAGGCTACTGGCCGCTAGCGAGCCAGCGACGCGACCGATTCCACGTCAAACTTCGGGGCGACCCGCTCGGCGGCCACTCGCCCCCGCTTCTCCTCAGCCCATCCACCCCTGCTTCTTCGCCCACTCGCGATCCGTCCTTTCGAGGTCGGCCAGCGTACACCCCGGCCCGTCGCGGAACTTCTCGTCAGCGACATCCACCGCGGCCGCCACGGCATCCTGCAAGCGCACCACGAGCTGTACATACCAAAGCGCGATCGTCATCCGCAACGGTGGTCGCGACACACGCGCAACCGTGCAACGTGACGACAAGCAGGGAAAGACAGCATGGATGCCCCTCCACCCGAGACCTACGACGGTCGCAACGCGGCCCGCTCGCATCAGCGGCTGATCGATGCCCGTCAGAAAATGCTGAAAGTTTAGATCTGTAGTCGGGCCGCGAATCCTGGTGCAACCCGCCGACGCACGGCTTGCCACACTCGCGCATCCTCGACTACATTGCGGCCACTGGAGGCAGCAGATGGGACAACCCGGCAATCCGCGGACCGCTTCGTTGTTGGTGTCGGCCCAGGCGTACGTTCAGAAGTATCTCGAGATCGAAGGCATCCGCGGCCCGGCGAATGCGGGGCCGGAGGAGTACGCGGAAATGCTGGTCCTCTCCACATGGGCCGAGATCCCCGAAATCTCCCAAGGGGAGAAGCTGCGCGACCCCGCCCTCCTTGCCGCGGCGGCCTATGCGCAGGGCATCCTCTACCAGGACAGCGTGGGAAACCGTCCGCTCGCGGACCGGTTGGCTCGCTGCCAAAGCAGGTTGATCCAGGACACCATGCAGAGCTTCATCCGATCGGACGCGCAAGACGCCCTCGACAAAAAACTGGCCGACCTGGCCCATTCCATCTTCGAGCGATAGCGCGCGGCAGCGCTCAGCTCGTCCAACCCTGGCCCTTCGCCCACTCGCGATCCAGCCGTTCGAGGTCGGCCAACGTACGCCCCGGCTCGTCGCGGAATTGCTCGTCGAGCCGGCGCGCATAGGTGACGCGGTCGACGCGGAAGCTACGGAAGTCGTTGCGGCGCTCGCACCACGCGGCCAGCGTCCAGACCTTGCCCCAATAGAAGCAGCCGAGCGGTCGCACGGTGCGCTCGCTGCGCTGCTCCGACAAGTCGCGGTAATTGAGGAAGACCTTGCGGCGCTCCTGCACGGCTTCGCGCAACGTCTGCAGCGTTCGTTGCGCGGGCGGGGGCAGGCCACCCTGCGGCGCATAGACGGCGAGCGCCTCGGCCGCGACCCGGGCCTCGGCCGGCAGCACCGACATGATCTTGCCCAGCGCGTCCTGCGCGCCGGTGGCGAGCGCGGGGTCGAGCCAGGCCTGCGCCAGCCGCACCGAAGCGACGAGCGCCTTCGCTTCGTCGTGCGTGAACATCATGGGCGGGAGGTCGAAGCCCGCGCCGAGCCTGTAGCCCACGCCCGCCGCGCCCTCGATGGGCACGCCCTGCGCCGACAGGTCGGACACGTCGCGATAGATCGTGCGTTCGGACACCTCCAGGCGCTCCGCGAGGTACGTGGCCGTGGTGAGCCGCCGCCCGCGTATCAGCTGGATGATGTGGAAGAGGCGGTCGGCGCGGCGCATGGAGGGTCGTTACTTTGCGCTCACCCTCCTGACATGTGCATGTCAGGAGTGATTTCCATGCGTCATGCCATCGCGGCGTCCAGCACTTCGATCCAGTGCTTCACCGGCGTCGCCGTTCCGCCCTGCAGGTGCGTGATGCAGCCGATGTTGGCGGAGATGATTGCCTGGGGCTCGAGCGCCCCGAGATGCCCCAGCTTGCGGTCGCGCAGGGTATGCGCGATGTCGGGGTGCAGGACGGAATAGGTTCCGGCGGAGCCACAGCACAGGTGCGGTTCGTCGAGCGCCGCGCGCACCTTGAAGCCAAGCGCCTGCAGGTGCTGCTCGACGCCGCCGCGCAGCTTCTGGCCGTGCTGCAGGGTGCAGGGCGGGTGATAGGCGAGCATGCCCCCACCGGCGCGCACCTTGCCTTGCAGCGCGTTCACAAGTTCGGGCAGCAGTTCGCTCAGGTCGCGGGTGAGTTCGCCGATGCGCCGCGCCTTTTCCGCGTACGCGGCGTCGTGCTGGAGGAAGTGCCCGTACTCCTTCACCGTCACGCCGCAGCCCGACGCATTCATCACGATGGCTTCGACCTCGCCGCGTTCGACCAAGGGCCACCAGGCGTCGATGTTCGCGCGCATCTGCGCACGACCGCCGTCCTGGTCGTTCAGGTGGAACTTCACCGCGCCGCAGCAGCCCGCGCCGCGCGCGAACACGGCCTGGATGCCCGCCGCGTCGAGCACGCGGGCCGTGGCGGCGCCGATGTTGGGCATCATCGCGGGCTGCACGCAGCCGGCGAGCATCAGCACCTTGCGAGCATGCTCGCGCGTGGGCAGGCGTCCGGCGTCCTGCCGGGGCGGCACCTTTTCCTTCAGGCGCTGCGGCAGCAGTCCTCGCACGGCCTGGCCGAGCTTCATCGCAGGCGCGAATGCGGGCGAGGTCAGGCCTTCCTTCAATGCCCACCGCAAGGCCGTCGAGCCCGGGCCGCGCTTCACCTTGCGCTCGACCACCGCGCGGCCGATGTCCGCGAGCTTGCCGTACTCCACGCCGCTCGGACAGGTGCTCTCGCAGTTGCGGCAGGTGAGGCAGCGGTCCAGGTGCAGCTGCGTGGCCCGCGTCGGCGCCTCGCCTTCGAGCATCTGCTTGATCAGGTAGATGCGCCCTCGCGGGCCGTCGAGCTCATTGCCAAGCACCTGGTAGGTGGGGCAGGTCGCGGTGCAGAAACCGCAGTGCACGCACTTGCGCAGGATGGCTTCCGCCTCGGCGCCCTCGGGCGTGCCGCGGAATTCTTCGGAGAGGTTCGTCTGCATCGTCTCTCGCCTCAGAAGTCGTAAAGGCGGCCGTTGTTGAAGATGCCCGCCGGGTCGAACTGCCGCTTCAGCTCGCGGTGGATGTGCTCCAGCGGCGGCGCGAGCCGCTCGAAACGCTGCGGCAGCGGCGCGTCGTCCTCGGCGCCGCCGGCGCGGAACAGCGTCGCATGCCCGCCCGCCGCGCGCGCCGCCTCGCGCACCGCGGCGGCTTCGCTGCGCGGCGCGCGCACCCAGCGCAGCGCGCCATGCCATTCGATCATCGGATCTTCGGGCAGGTCCATCGGCGGCGTGGTCTGTGCAACCGACACGCGCCACAGATCGCGCTCGCCCCGTTCCGCGAACCAGGGCAGCTGCTGGTCGCGGCAGCGCAGCCACTCGCGCGCCATCGTGGCGTTGTCGAGCCGCTCGCCGCCCAGCGTCCTGCAGGCGGCTTCGACCGCCGCGACCGCGCCACGCAGCCGCAGGTAGAGCGCCGGCACGCCGTCCTCGTTCACCCAGCAGCTCGCGTTGAGCGGCAAGGGCTTCCCGCCCCACGAATTGAGCTGCCGGATCGCCTCGGCCGCCGTCATCTCGAACTTGAGCGTCGCTTCGGCCGGCGCAATCGGCAGCACCTTCAGGCTCACCTCGACGATCAGGCCAAGCGTGCCGAGCGCGCCGGCCATGAGCCGCGACACGTCGTAGCCCGCCACGTTCTTCATCACCTGCCCGCCGAAGATCATCGTCTCCGCGCGGCCGTTCACGAGCGTGAGCCCCAGCACGTAGTCGCGCACCGAGCCCACGCTCGCGCGCGCCGGGCCCGACAGGCCGCTCGCGACCATGCCGCCGACCGTCGCGCCGCCGCCGAAGTGCGGCGCGTCGAAAGGAAGGCATTGCCCGCGCTCGGCAAGCACGGCTTCCAGTTCCACCAGGGGCATGCCCGCGCGCGCCGTGACGACGAGCTCGCTCGGCTCGTAGCTCACGATGCCGTCGAGTCCGTGGGTCTCGAGCAATTCGCCCTGCAGCCACTCGCCGTAGAAGTCCTTGCTGCCGCCCCCGCGAATGCGCAGCAGCGTGCCGCGCGCGCTCGCTTCGCGGATGCGGTCGACGATCTCCTCGAGCGCCGTGTCCTGCGCCTGTGCGAGGCTCACCGCACGGGCTCCACCGAGATGGTCATCTGGCCCATGATCGAGTCGCCGGTCTTCAGGATGTCCAGGCCGAGCTGACCCGCGTCCGCGCCGGCCGCGTGCAGATTGACCGCGTTGTTGACGTGGCTCACGGGTTCGATGGCCACGTAGTCGCGCGTGTCGTTGGTGAACACCACGAGCCGCGAAAGCGACGACGCGAGGCGCACGTGCATCACCTCGTCGCGCAGGTGCGCCACGCCGTCCCAGCCGTCGTAGCAGTGGTCCACGTCGAGAAAGGCGCAGTCGGCATCGAGGCCGCGCGCCGGCTTGCGTTGCGTGGGCAGCTTGTCGCTGCCCATCTCCCAGCGGCCCGCCGCCGAGAACGAGATGCGGCTGCGCGTGCGCTTGGTGAAGTAGGGATGCCAGCCGAGGCCGGCGGGCGCGGGCTCCTTCGCGTGGCTCGTGACCGCGAGCGTGAGTTCGAGCGCGCCGCCGTTCAGGCGGATCGTCTGCGAGCAGTCGAATGCGAACGGCCAGCTGCTGTCGGGGTGGTGCTCGTACGCGAGCAGCGCGTAGCTGCCGTCGCTGTCGAGCAGCTCCCATTCGCGCTGCCAGCCCACGCCGTGGATCGCATGCGGCTCGTCGCCGTTGTTGCGCAACAGCGGGTGTTGCGTGCCCTGCCATTCGAGCGTGGCCTGGCCGATGCGGTTGGAAAACGGCACCAGCGGATAGCTGCCGGCCTTTCGCGCGGATTCGAGTTCGGCGGCCGGCGTCGACCGCAACACGGGGTGTTCCCCCATCCAGAGCCCGGCGATGCAGCCGCCGAGCTCCGGCACGATTTCGCAGCGCAGAACATCCGACTTCAGTTCCAGCATGGCAAGGCCTCCTCCGGTGCATTGTGCATGCGGTCGCGACCGGGCAAAAAAACGGCCCGCCGAAGCGGGCCGAACATCCAAAGGAGACCTTGCTTTTTTCGGTGGAAACCGCTTACCGGTTGTAGGCGGTTTCGCCGTGGCTGCTGATGTCGAGGCCTTCGCGCTCTTCCTCTTCGGTGACGCGCAGGCCGATGACGAGGTCGACGATCTTGTAGGCAATGAAGGCGACGATGGCGGACCACACGATGGTGGTGACGACACCGGTGGCCTGCGTCAGCACCTGCGAGCCGATGCCGGGCCAGTCGGCCGCGTCGCCGCACTTGTTGGTGACGTAGTTGCAGATGCCCGTGCCGCCCAGGCTGGGGGCCGCGAAGACGCCGGTCAGCAGCGCGCCGACGATGCCGCCCACGCCGTGGACACCGAACACGTCGAGCGAGTCGTCCGCGCCGAGCATGCGCTTGAGGCCATTGACGCCCCAGAGGCAGACGAAGCCGGACACGAGGCCGATGACGATGGCGCCCATCGGGCCGACAAAGCCGCAGGCCGGCGTGATGGCCACGAGGCCGGCGACGGCGCCGGAGGCGGCGCCCAGCATGGAGGCCTTGCCCTTCGACAGCGCTTCACCCGCGATCCAGGCCAGCGTGGCGGCTGCGGTGGCGACGAGCGTGTTCATGAACGCGAGGGCCGCGACGCCGTTGGCTTCGAGGTTGGAGCCGGCATTGAAGCCGAACCAGCCCACCCACAGCAGCGAGGCGCCGACCATCGTGAGCGTGAGGTTGTGCGGCGCCAGGGCTTCCTTGCCGTAGCCGAGTCGCTTGCCCACCAGGTAGGCGCCGACGAGGCCGGCCACACCCGCGTTGATGTGGACCACGGTGCCGCCCGCGAAGTCGAGCGCGCCCTTGGCCCAGAGCCAGCCGGCGTTCGCCGTCACGGTCTTCAGGGTCTCGTCGCTGGTGATCGCGTCCGGGCCGTCCCAGTACCACACCATGTGGGCGATGGGCAGGTAGGCGAAGGTGAACCAGATCACGACGAAGAGCAGCACCGCCGAGAACTTCATGCGTTCGGCGAAGGCGCCGACGATCAGCGAGCAGGTGATGGCGGCGAACGTGGCCTGGAAGGCGACGAACGACAGTTCGGGCAGCACGACGCCCTTGCTGAAGGTGGCCGCGAGGGTCTCGGGGGTCACGCCCTTCAGGAACAGCTTGTCGAGGCTGCCGAAGAACGGATTGCCCGCGGTGAAGGCGACGCTGTAGCCGTAGAGCGTCCACAGGACGTAGATCAGCGAGCTGACCACGAAGACCTGCATGAGCACGGACAGCATGTTCTTGCTGCGCACGAGGCCGCCGTAGAACAGGGCCAGGCCGGGGATCGTCATGAGGATGACGAGCAGCGTGGCGACGGTGATCCAGGCGGTGTCGCCCTTGTTGGGCACCGGGGCGGGTGCCGCGGGCGCGGAGGCGGCTGCGGCCGGGGCAGCCGCTGCCGTGGCGGCTGCGGGCGCAGCGGCGGACGCGGCAGCGGGCGCCGTCGTCTCGGCGGCGGCCGGGGCGGCGGACGCGGCCGGCGCGGCAGGCGTCTGCGCCGTCACGGCCACGCTCGCGGCCAGCAGGCCCAGGCCCAGGGCCAGGGATGCAAGAAGCTTTTTCATGTCGGGTCTCTGTCTCTGTGGTGTGGGGTGGTGGCTTAGAGCGCTTCCTTGCCGGTCTCGCCGGTGCGGATGCGCACGACCTGCTCGAGGTCGTACACGAAGACCTTGCCGTCGCCGATCTTGCCGGTGCGGGCGGCGCCTTCGATGGCTTCGATCACGCGCTCGACCAGGTCGTCGCTGATGGCCGCTTCGATCTTGACCTTGGGCAGGAAGTCGACGACGTATTCGGCGCCGCGATAGAGCTCGGTGTGGCCCTTCTGGCGGCCGAATCCCTTGACCTCGGTGACGGTGATGCCCTGCACCCCGATCGCGGAGAGCGCCTCGCGCACCTCGTCGAGCTTGAAGGGTTTGATGATGGCGGTGACGAGTTTCATGAGGAGTCTCTCCTTGTGGGTCAGGACGTCAGAACGCGTACTTCACGCCGACGATCACGCTCGCCTTGCCGAGGTTCTTGCCGCCGGGCGAGAGGTAGACGCCGTTGCTGTCGGTGTCGACGAGCGCGGCGGATGCCGAGAAGCCGTTGCCGAAGTCCTTGGTGAGGGTGACCGAGTAGTCGGTGTAGCTGAAGGCGCTGTTGCGGCGCACGTGCTGGTAGCCGATGTGCGGCGTGATGCCCCAGCCGCTGCCGAGGTCGAACGTGGCCGACAGGTCGAGGTAGTAGCTGCCCTTGCTGTTGGCGAAGCCGAACAGGTTGCTGACCGAGTGCGAGTACTTCAGCGTCGCGGGGCCCCAGGTGCCGGCCGCATAGAGCTCCTGCGTGGAGGGGCTGATGGCGAGGTTGTGGTCGGGGTAGTTGTACGTGAGCACGCCGAGGTCCATGCCGACCGGGCCCGCGTTGAACTTGTAGCCGCCGTACACGTCGATCTCGACGTCGGCGCCGCCGCCCCCGTCCTTGATCCACTTGATCGAGGACCCCCAGGCGCCCAGGTAGAAGCCGCTCTTGTGCGCGAAGTCGATGCCGCCTTGCAGGGCCGGCTTCAGGCGCGTCTGCGAGATGCCGCGGTACTTGTAGTCGGTGACGGCGCCGACGTTGAAGCCGAGGGTGTACTCGGGCTCGGGCTTGGCCGCCTGCGCCATTGCGGCGCCCGACAGGACGAGGGTGGACAACAGGACTGCGGATTTCTTGAACGTCATGGACCTTCTCCTTCTTGATGAATTGACTCGGCGTGTCGAGCAAGAGGCGTGCCACTGCAAGCCGCCACCGCCTCGGTAGGCGAAAACTCATCATTTCACGTTAAGACAAAAGAGTCGATGCCGAACGTCGTGCGCACTTGCGCAGTGCGATCTTGTTCGGCGACGCACTGGCTTGGTGGCAAGGCGGCGGCGGGCTGCACAACAATGGGGAGCGAGTTCGCGATGAGTCTGTGTCTGGTCCAAAGCCGTGCGTTGCTGGGGCTGCAAGCGGCCGCGGTGACGGTCGAAGTCCATCTGGCCAACGGCCTTCCGAGCTTCACGCTCGTGGGACTGGCGGATACCGAGGTGAAGGAGTCGCGCGAGCGCGTGCGTTCGGCGCTGCTCACCTGCGGCCTCGAGTTTCCGCACAACAAGCGGATCACGGTGAACCTCGCGCCGGCCGACCTGCCCAAGGACTCGGGCCGCTTCGACCTGCCCATCGCCATGGGCATCCTGGCCGCGAGCGGGCAGGTCGATGCGGCGCGGCTCGCGGGCTTCGAGTTCGCGGGCGAACTGTCCCTTTCGGGCGAGCTGCGGCCGGTGCGCGGCGCGCTCGCGATCAGCCTGGCGCTGCAGGCGAGCGGCGAGTCGACGCGCCTCGTGCTGCCCACGCAGAGCGCGGAGGAAGCCGCGCTCGTCCCCGGCGCCGAGGTCTATCGCGTGAAGCATCTGCTCGACGTGGTCGCGCAGTTCCTGCCCGGCGATGCGGCCGTGGCGAGCGAAGGCTGGACGCGGCTCGCTTCGGCGCCGCCGGCTGCGCAGCCGACTTATGCGGATCTCGCGGACGTGAAGGGACAGGCCAGCGCGCGGCGCGCGCTGGAAATCGCCGCCGCCGGCGGGCACAGCGTGCTTCTCATGGGCCCGCCCGGGTCGGGCAAGTCGATGCTCGCGCATCGCTTCGCCGGATTGTTGCCGCCGATGACGGTGACCGAAGCGCTGGAGAGCGCCGCCATCGCGAGCCTGGCGGGGCAGTTCTCCATCGCGCAGTGGTCCGCACGACCTACCTTGTCCCCGCATCATTCCGCGAGCGCGGTCGCATTGGTCGGCGGTGGCTCGCCACCGCGGCCGGGCGAGATTTCATTGGCGCATCACGGCGTCCTGTTTCTCGACGAACTACCGGAGTTTCCGCGCGCGGCGCTCGAGGCGCTGCGGGAGCCGCTGGAGACCGGGCACATCACCATCGCGCGCGCGGCAAGGCGCGCGAGCTTTCCGGCGAGGTTTCAATTCATCGGCGCGTGCAATGGCTGCCCCTGCGGCAATCTCGGCTCGGGGCAGGCCTGCCGGTGTACGCCGGAGCAGATCGCACGATATCAAGGCAAGTTGAGCGGCCCGTTGCTCGACCGCATCGACCTGCACATCGAAGTCCCTGCGATGCCGGTCGACGATCTGCTGCACGCGCCGGCAGGAGAGGCCACCGCGGTCGTTCGCCAGCGCTGCGCCGTGGCGCGTGAAGTCGCGATCGGCCGGCAAGGCAAACCGAACAACGCCTTGCAGGGCGAGGAGATCGACATGCATGCGGCGCTCGACGAAGGAGCGGCGAAATTCCTGCGCACGGCGGCATCGCGCCTCGGGTGGAGCGCGCGGTCGACGCATCGAGCCCTGAAGGTCGCGCGGACGATCGCGGATCTGTCATCGTCTGGCGCGATTGGCGTCTCGCACGTGGCGGAAGCGGTGCAGTACCGGCGGACGCTGATCGGCGCGAAGTAGCGCGCTCGGGAAGCAGGCAGGTACACGGTCTTCGCCCTGCGACTATTCGCCTCCAAGCGTGGCCCGCGCAACGCGAGACGCGGCCGCGGCACCCTCGCCGACGGCGCAGGCCAGGTCCCCGAGAAAGCCGGAACGCACGGCGCCCGCGGCGAAGAGCCCCGCCTGGTTCGTTTGAAAATCCGAATCGACGATCACGTGGCCGGTCGCATCGAGCGTCGCCAACCCGGCCACGAGATCGCTGCTCGGTACAAGCCCCGCGAGGATGAAGACGCCCTCGATCGGAAGCGTCGTGTCCCCGTCGTCGGAACTCCACAGAGTCACGCTGTCGACCAAGCCGTCCTTGCCGTGGATGGCATTCACGCGGGTCTCCCAGAGGAACGCGATGTTGTCCATGTCGGCCGCCGCACCGACCTGGCTGGACCGAGCGCGCAGGTCGGGCCCCCGCACCGCGACGCTGACCTCAGCGCCCAGCCGCGCGAGGTAGCGCGCACCCTGCAGCGCAGCGTCTCCGCCGCCGACCACGAGCACGCGTCGCTGGCGATAGAGCCCGCCGTCGCACCACACGCATTGCGAGACGCCCCGGCCCTCCAGTTCCGCCTCGCCCGGAATGCCGAGACGGCGCAGTCGGGCACCGGTCGCAAGAATCACACGGCGCGCGCGCACCGCGCCATTGCCGGCATCGAGCAGCCATCCGTCGCGGTCGCGCCGCAGGCTGCGCACCGCGCCGTCCACCCAGCGCGCGCCGCTCTTCGTGGCTTCTTCCACGTAGGCCGCGGCCAGCGCCTGGCCGGCCAGTGGGGCAGGGGAGGGCCAGCCGTCCAGGGCGCCCACGTTGGCGACCAGTCCACCGCAGGGCTGCTGCGACTCGAAGCACGTCACTGCCAGGCCGCGTTGCGCGCCGTGCAGCGTCGCCGAGAGGCCGGTCATGCCCGCGCCGATGACCGCGAGGTCGCATTCCGTCGTCGCCGTCATGCCGCGCAGCCCGGCAGGCAAAGAGTCCGCTTCATGGAGGGCAAGCTTAGCGGCCTGCCGCCGCCCGGGTGGCAAATTCCGATCTCCGGAATTTGGTGTTTCCCGGCGCGCCCGGGGGCTATAGTGAAAACGCAATCCGGACCGACCACACAACGAGGGGACGCGTTCATGAACAGACGGCGCAGCCTGATCAGGCTCACTTTCGCCGGGATGCTGGCTCCGCTGGCCTCCGCGGTCCGCGCGCAGGACTTCCCCAACCGGCCCATGCGGCTCGTGGTGCCGTATCCGCCGGGCGGCGGCATCACCCCGCTCGCGCGCCTCTACGGCGAGAAGATCACCGAGGCGCTGGGACAGGCCGTGATCGTCGACAACCGTCCCGGCGGCAACACCGCGATCGGCACCGACGCCGTCGCCAAGGCGCCGCCCGATGGCCACACGCTGCTCCTGACGCTCAACACCCATGCGCTCCTGCCGTTCCTGCAGCAGACGCCGTACGACGCGTTGAAGGACTTCACGCCCATCGCATCGATTGCCGCGGGCGAGCAGCTGATGGTGGTGCCGTCGGCCCTCCCGGTGAACTCGCTGCAGGAGCTGATCGCCATGGCCAAGGCGAAGCCGGGCGAGCTGAATTACGCATCGGCGGGCGCCGGGACGATCAACCACGTGTCGGGGGAGTCGTTCAAGCTGGCGACCGGCATCCGGATGGCGCATGTCCCCTACAAGGGCGGCGGCCCGGCCATCATCGACCTCATCGCCGGACGGGTGCAGATGTACATGGCCGTGCCCCTGTCCCTGATCCCCCACATCGAAAGCGGCCGCCTCAAGCCGATCGCCATTACGGGCGACAAGCGCTTCCCCGCGCTGCCGAACGTCCCGACTTTCGCCGAGGCGGGCCTGGCGGGCTTCGACGCGCGCGCAAGTTACTGGGTGCTGGCGCCGGCGAATACGCCGCGCGCCATCGCGGAGCGGCTGTCGTCGGAGCTGGGCCGCATCTCGAACCTGCCGGACATGCGCGAACGGCTGAGCAGCCTCGGCCTGGCGCCTTTCGTGTCGAACCCGGACCAGCTGGCGCGCCTGATGCAGGCCGACTCGGTGAGGTTCGGGCAGGTCGTGAAGACCGCCAACATCAAGCTCGACAACTGAGAAGCCGAGCGATGCGCATGCGCAGGTCGTGGCGTTCATGAGCGGCCGCCGCCCCACCCACGTCAGGCTGGCGAGCGTCAACTCCGCCGCCGAGCCGGTCGTCGAGTCCGCGGCGGCGCAGACCCTCGCCAAGGGGCTCGCGCTGCTGCGCGCGTTCCGACCGCACGAGTACGAGCTGGGCAACAAGGAACTCGCGGAACGCACCGGCCTCGCGCCCTCGACCGTCTCGCGGCTCGCGGCGACGCTGATGCAACTGAGCTACCTCCGGTACAGCCGGGCGAGCGGCAAGTACGCGCTCGGCACCGCCGTCCTCGCGCTGGTGTACCCGATGCTGGCCGGCCTGCCGATTCGCCAGGTGGCCCGTCCCCTGATGAAGGCACTGGCCGACCAGGTGCAGGGGCAGGTCTCCATCGGCATGGCTGCAGGCGGCAACGCGATGGTGTTCGTGGAGTCGGCGCGCAGCGCGCGGCACGACTTCACGCTGCCCGAAGTGGGCGCGACGATCCCCATGCTGGGCAGCGCGATGGGCCGCGCGTACATCGTGGCGCATGCCTCCATCGCGCAGCAGGCGCTGGTGCGCCGCCTGCGGCAGGAGGACCCCCTCGACTGGGCCGCGCACGGGGCCAAGCTGGCCCAGGCGCGGGAGGACTACGTGCGCCTGGGCTTCACCCGCTCCATGGGGGACGTGCGCAGCGAAGTCCATGCCTGCGGCCTGCCCCTGAAGACGCGCGTGGATGGCGAGGTGATGGTCATCAACTGCAGCGTCACCGCGGCGCAGCTTCGGCGCGGCGGACTGGAGCTCGACATCGGACCGGCGCTCGTGCGCACGGCGCGCGACATCGACATCGCCATGGCCGGGGACACCCTGCAGCGCCGCAAGGCGAGAGTGGATCCCACCGTGCTGATCAAGCGATGAGTCGTCCGCCTGTGATGCCGCCCGTGGTGCCGCCTGGAGTGTCCCCCGAGCGGGTCGGCCTGTCCGCGATGTTCGCGCCGCAGTCCGTGGCCATCGTCGGGGCGTCCGACGATCGCGAGCGCCTGTCGGGCCGGCCTCTGCGCTATCTGATCGACGCCGGCTACCGCGGACGCATCTACCCCATCAACCCCCGGCGCACGACCGTGCAGGGCCTGCCGGCCTTCGTGGACCTGGCCAGCCTGCCGGAGGCGCCGGACCTCGCACTCATCGTCGTCTCGGCGCCGCAGGCGCTCGATGCCATCGGCGCCTGCATCGCGCGCGGCGTACGCGCCGCCTACCTGCTGTCCGGCGGATTTGCCGAAGGGGGTGCGGAGGGTGCGGCCCTGCAGGAGCGTATCGGCGCGATGGCGCGCGAGGCGGGCATGCGCCTGCTGGGGCCGAACTGCCTGGGCGCCTTCAATGCCGAGACACGCTTTTGCGGCACCTTCGCCAGTTCGCTGGAGCGCGGGCTGCCGCGGTCGGGACCGCTTGCCGTGGTGAGCCAGAGCGGCGCCTATGGCCAGCACCTGGCGTATCTCGCGCAACGCCGCGGGCTCGGCATCAAGTACCTCATCACCACCGGCAACGAGATCGACATCGATCTGGCCGAGTGCATCGAGTGGCTCGCGCAGCAGCCGGAGATCGGCGCGATTCTCGCGTACGCGGAAGGTGCCCGGAACGGCGCGGCGCTGATGCGCGCGCTGCAGGCCGCGCAACGTGCGGCCAAGCCCGTGGTCTTCCTGAAGGTCGGCGCCTCGGACGCCGGCGCGCATGCGGCGAGTTCGCACACGGCCGTCATGGCGGGCAGCGACCGCAGCTACAGCGCGGTGCTGGCGCAGTTCGGCGCCTGGCGCGCCGCGAGCACGGAAGAACAGATCGACATCGCCTATGCGTGCTGCCAGTCGCCGGCGCTCGCGGGACGCAATCTCACGGTCGTGAGCGTCTCGGGCGGCTTCGGCGTGCAGGCGGCCGACGCGGCGGACGCGGCCGGGCTGGCCCTGCCCGCGCTCACGGAGGCGGCGGCGGCGTCCCTGCGCGAGCTGCTGCCCGGAAGCAATGCGCTCAATCCCATCGACGTCACGGGCCAGGCGGTCAACGACGTGGGACTGCTCTCCAGGGCGTTGGCCATTGCGGCGCAGCAGGACACTTGCGAAGCCATCGTCGTGTGCCTCACCACCGTGCCGCTCGCCCGGGAACTCGAAGCGCCGGTGCGACGGGCCGTCATCGAGAGCACGGCAGCGTTCCGCGCCAGCCGCCCGGTCGTCGTGCTCGCGATCTGCGAGCACGACGCGGTCGCCGCCTATGAAGCCGCGGGGGTGCTCGTGTTCGAGGACGCGAACCGCGCGATACGCGCCCTGGGCGCGTTGTCGTGGTTTCGCGACGGATTCGAGCGGGCTCGCCGGGCATCGAACCGCACGGATGCGCCGAAGGATGGCGCGGCCTGCGAGGCCCTGCGGGAACTGCCCGCCGGGCCGGTGAGCGAGCGCGATGCCCGGCGCCTCCTGCGCGCCATCGGCATCGCGGCCGTGCCCGAGGCCGAGGCCACCTCGGCCGAAGCCGCCGTCGCCGCGTCGGACGCGTTCGGCTATCCCGTGGCGCTGAAGATGCATCTGCCCGGCGTGCTCCACAAGACCGAGGTCGGCGGCGTGCTGCTCGATCTCGCGGATGCCGCGGCGGTGCGGCGCGGCTTCGCGACGCTGCTCGAACGATGCGGGCAGGACCGGCTGGCCGTCCTGGTCTCGCCGATGTCGCCACCGGGCATCGAAGTGATTCTGGGCGTGGCGCGGGACCCGACCTTCGGCCCCGTCGTGATGTTCGGACTGGGCGGCGTGACGGCCGAATGCTTCCAGGACACCGCCTTGCGCGCCGCGCCCGTGGACGAACGGGAAGCCCTGCGCATGATCGAGCAGACGAAGGCCGGCACGCTGCTCAAGGGATGGCGGGGCGGCGCCCCGGCGGACGTCGACAGCGTGGTGCGTGCCCTGGTCGCGCTGTCGCGGTTCGGCGCGCAGCAGGCGGGCCACCTCGAGACCATCGAGATCAATCCGTTTCGGGTGCTGCCCGCGCCGCAGGGCGGACATGCACTCGATGCGCTGATCGTGCGGAGCCCGGCATGAGCCTGTTTCGCGACGCGACATTCCTGGCGCGGCCGATTCCCGGCCCCACCGCCGGCCAACCTGGAAAATCGCAATGAGCAAGACCCCCTGGCGCACCGCCATCGCCGACTTCGACAAGGACCACATCCGCATCGCCGGCTACGCGATCGGAGACCTGATGCGCAACCTGGACTTCGGCGGCTCGCTGTTCGTGCTGATGCAGCAGCGCATCCCGAGCGCCGCCGAAGCGAAGATAGTCAACGCGATCCTGGTGTCCGTGCTGGACCACGGGATCGTCGCCCCCTCCGTCGCGGCCCGCGTGGTCGCGGCCTCCGGCGTGCCGATCCAGGCCTGCGTGGCCGCGGGGATCATGACCATCGGCGACGTCCATGGCGGCGCCGGCCAGGAGCTCGCGCGGCGCCTGATCGACTGGGTGAAGGAAGCGAAGCAGGAGGGGATCGAGCTGCCCGAGCAGGCGCGCCGCATCGTCGCCGCCGCGCGGGAGCGCAAGAAATACGTCGAAGGCTTCGGCCACCCCCTGCATCCCCGGATCGACGAGCGCACCGACACCACGCTGGCCATGGCGCATGAGCTGGGTGTCGCCGGCCCGCACGTGCAACTCGTCGAACTGATCGCCGCCGAAATCGAAAAGCAGACGGGCCGCTCCATTCCCGTCAACGTCGACGGCGCCATGGCCAGCGTGCTGATGGACCTGGGTTTCGACTGGCGGGCCGTGCGCATGTTCGTCTTCGTGCCGCGCGCCGCCGGTGTGTCGGCGCACGTGGTCGAAGAGCAGATGCGGGAGCGCGGCTGGCGCGTGGTCGCCGACGAAACGGACACGCACTACGATGGACCGGCGCCTCGCGCCTATCCGTCCGGCACACAGGGATGACCCTGTGTCCCCGGCCGACATCGCCAACGGCAACGAGAAAAAAGGAACCCGCATGCGGCGCTTCACGACTCGCGAGGGTATTCCCATCGCGTACGAGGACGACTACTTCGGCCCGCCCTGGCTGGCGGCCGAAGCCGAGACGGTGGTGCTTCTTCATGGCACGTCCGAGAGCAGCCAGGTCTGGTATGCGTGGGTCCCTCCGCTGACCGCACGTTACCGCGTCCTCCGCCCCGACCTGCCGGGCTTCGGCCAGTCCCGCATCGGCGCCGATGTCCCCTACGACTGGTCGGCGCAACGCATCGCCGGCGACCTGCTGCAGTGGCTGGACCACCTGGGCGTGGCGAGCGCTCATTTCGTGGGCGCGAAATACGGCGGCAGCATCAGCACGACGATCGCGCTGCAGGCGCCGCAACGCGTGCGCAGCCTGACCGCCATCACGGGCCCCATGGGGATCGACAAGAAGCCTGCCGAAGTCGAGGTCGGCAAGTTCGCGTCGCGCATCGAGTCGAGCCACGCCGACTGGGTGAACGAGACCATGGTGGCGCGCCTCGGCACGGCGTCGTCGCCCGCGCTGCGCGAGTGGCTGACGACCCTGATGACACCCTCCGATGCCCGAGCGGCCAGCGGATGCGCGACCGGCACCGTGAACCTGCAGCTTTTCAAGCACCTGGACGATATTGCGGCGCCGACCCTGATCGTCACGACCGACCGCAACCGCATGGTGCCCCGGCAGACCTACGCCGACTGGGCGAACGCGATCCCGGGCGCGAAGCTCGTGGTGCTCCCGGGCGACGGCTACCACCCCGCCGTGAGCGATCCGCAGCCTTGCGTCGAGGCAGTGATGGCCCATATCGACGGCGCGACACGCCGCACAACCTGAGGACGCTGACGATGCCCGCCGACCCCACCCTCCGATCTGCGAGTCCGAGAATCCACGCGCCGAGTTCACGACGACAGGTGGCGCGGCATGTTGCCGGTCTCTTCGCAGCCGTCGCGATGGCGGGCTGGCCCGTGGCGTCCCCGGCGCAGACGGCGCAGACGGCGGGCTGGCCGAACAAGCCCATCCGCATCATCGTCGGTTATCCGCCCGGAGGGGCGGTGGACATTGCCGCGCGCGCCATTGCCGACAAGCTGAGCGACTCGCTGAAGCAGCCCATCGTCATCGAGAGCAAGCCCGGTGCGAGCGGCGTGATCGGCACGGACTACGTGGCGAAGTCCGCGCCCGATGGCTACACCCTGCTGATGGCCGCGAGCACCATCCCGATCCAGGCCACGCTGCTGAAGCTGCCCTTCGACACCGTGCGCGACATCACGCAGATCGCCATGGTGGCGACGACGCCGCTGGTGCTCGTCGTGAACCCCAAACTCCCGGTCAACGACGTCGCGGGCCTGATCGCCCTGGCCAAGGCGCAGCCCGGCAAGCTGAACTACGGCAATCCGTCCCGCGGCAGCTCCAACCACCTGGCGACCGAGATGTTCAAGAGCATGGCGGGGCTCGACATCGTCAACGTGCCCTACAAGGGTGGGCCGCAGGCCGAAACGGATCTGATCGGCGGCGTGGTGACGATGATGTTCGGCGCGGCGCCCTCCACGCTGCCGCAGGTCAAGAGCGGACGCATGAAGGCGCTGGCGGTCAGCACCTCGGCGCGCGCAGGCGTGTCGCCCGACCTTCCGACCATGGCGGAGTCGGGGCTGCCCGGCTTCGACGTCACCAACTGGTATGGGCTCATGGGTCCGGCCAACATGCCGCCCGCGATCGTGCAGCGCCTCAATGCCGAGGTCAACCGCGCCCTGCTCCTTCCGGAAGTCAGGGAACGGCTGCAGCGCGCGGCGCTCGATCCGGCGCCGCAGACGCCCGAGCAATTCTCCACATTCGTGCGCACGGAAATCGTGAAGTGGGCCAAGGTGATCAAGGACACCGGCACCACGGCCGACTGACGCTTCGGCGGCCCGTATTCGACCATCTCAATGGAGCTTTCCATGACCTCAGCGACCCAACTCCCCGACCGCCATGCCGTCTGCTGGCCGCGCGGCCAGCGCACCGTCTCGCAGCAGCCGCTGGCGCCGCGCCTCGACTCGCTGGACGGCAAGACCGTGGCGTTCCTGTGGGACTACCTGTTCCGCGGCGACGAGTTCTTTCCCATGATCGAGGCGGAACTCCACAAGCGCTACAAGGATGTGCGCATCGTGTCCTACCAGGAGTTCGGCTCCACGCACGGCGATGACGAACGCGCCATCCTCGACAACCTGCCCGCACGCCTGAAGGAGCTCAAGGTCGATGCGCTCATTTCCGGCATAGGCTGTTGAGGGAGCTGCACACCCGCCGTGTTGCGGGTGAGTGCGGTAGCCGAACGGGCCGGATGCCCGAGCGTGACCCTCGTGTGCGACGGCTTCGTGGGCCAGGCGCGCAATACTGCCCTGGGCCTGGGGCTGGCCTTGCCGCTGGCGATCGTGGCCGGGCACCCGGACGTCATGACGCGCGAGGAACTCGAGGAGCGCATCGTCGAAGGCGCCCTGCCGGAGATCCTGCAGGGCCTCAGCGGCGTCTCCGTTTCGGCCGAGGAGACGAAAGAGCCGCTGGACGACGAGGTGGTGTTCGAAGGCACCTTCGACGAGGTGCAGCAGCACTTCCTCGACCGGCTGTGGAGCGATGGACTGCCCGTCGTTCCGCCGACGCGTGAGCGCATCGCGGCCTTTCTTTCGTTTACCCCGCGCCCGCCCGAGCAGGTGCTCGGCGTGATGCTGCCCGACAACCGTGCGGCCACCGTGAGGAACGTCGCGGTGAACGGCGTGATGGCGGGCTGCCGCCCCGAATACATGCCGGTGCTGGTCGCGCTGGCCGAAGCCATGGCCGACCCGGCCTACGGCGTCGAGCACAGCGGCAATACGCCGGGGGGCGAAACGCAGATCTTCATCAACGGACCCATCATCAAGGAGCTGGGGTTCAACTACGAGCAGGGCGCTGCGCGCGATGGCTTCCAGGCCAACACCAGCATCGGCCGCTTCTGGCGCCTGTACCTGCGCAACGTCGCGGGCTTTCTTCCGCACCAGACGGACAAGGGAACGTTCGGCGGGACGTGGCGCGTGGTGATCGCCGAGAACGAAGACGTGCTGCAGCAACTCGGCTGGCCCGGTGTCGCGCAGTCCAACGGCGCGCCGCCGGGCAACGCGGTGACGGCCACGCGCATCACCGGCTACCAGATGGTGGTGTCCGTCTTCGGCGACCAGTCGGAGCAACTCATTCCGTACCTGGCGGATGCGCTGATCAAGTCGTCGCGGTGGGAACTGGTCTTTACCGTGGGCGTGGCCACCGCCAGCTACCGGCCCGTGCTGGTGCTGTCCCCCATCATCGCGAAGACCCTGCACAAGAACGGCTGGACCAAGGCGCAGGTGCAGCAGGCCCTGTTCGAGCAGGCCCGGGTGCCGGCATGGCTGTTCGAGAAATACCTGGCGGGCTGGACGAACATCGTGCCGGGCCGGCGCACCCTGTACGACATGGCGCGCCTCGGGAAGGCGCCGAAGAGTTTCGGCCAGTCGAAGGACCCGGAGCGGCTCGTGCCGATCGTCACGGCGCCCGAGCACATCGTGCTTGCGGTGAGCGGCGATCCGGCGCGCACCAACTGCCTGGTGATGCCGCAAAACGGCATGCTCGGCTTTCCGACGTCGAAGCCCATCGACCTGCCGCCGCAGTGGACGGCGCAATTGCGCGCGACCCGAAGCTAGCGTACGCAAGTATCGAAGCTCCGCACCATTCCCGATGGACACGCCCGGCGCACCCGGCCAGACTCCGGTGGCCGGGCGGCGCATGGTGCGGGCCCCATGCAGTTCCAGGAGACACGCAGTGAAGACTTTCCCGTCCGTCGACCGTGGCCGCCGCGCGACGCTCATCGCCATGCTCGCCGCCGGCGCGGCCCCCGCGGCGTTCGCGCAGGCCGACTATCCCAACCGCCCCATCAAGTTCGTCGTCGCGCAGGCCGCGGGCTCCGCGGGCGACGCGCTCGCCCGCCTCATCGGAACGCGCCTGGCCGATGTCCTCGGCCAGGCCGTCGTCGTCGAGAACCGCGCGGGCGCCAACGGCATCATCGGCGTGCAGTCGGTCGCGAAGGCGGCGCCGGACGGCTACACCTTCGTCATCGGCACCACCCCCAACCTCGCGATCAACGCCGCGCTCTACAAGCAGCTGCCCTACGACCCGCTCACCGACATCAGCTCGGTGGCGAACGTCGCCAAGACCTACTACACGGTGCTCGTGCCGGCCTCGTCGCCGGCCAACTCGCTGAAGGAGCTCATCGCGCTCGCGCGCAGCAAGCCGGGCCAGCTCACCTACGGCGCGGGCAGCACGGGCGCGCAGGCCAACATCGAGATCTTCTCGGCCGCGGCAAAGATCAAGATGACGCACGTGCCGTACAAGTCGAGCTCGCAGGCGCTGCTCGACATCGCGGGCGGCCGCGTCGACATGATCTTCGACACGCCCGCCACCGCCATGCCGCACGTGCAGTCGGGCAAGGTGAAGGCGCTGGCCGTCACCAGCCTGCAGCGCCTGCCGCAGTATCCGAACACCCCGACCGTGGCCGAAACCGAGATCCCCGGCTACGAATACGCCTCGTGGGTCGCCATCAACGGGCCGGGGGGCCTGCCTGCCGCGATCCAGCGCAGGATCTCGACCGAAGTGCAGAAGATCCTCGCGCAGCCCGACATCGCCGAACGGTTCCGCACCATCGGCTTCGAGCCGGTATATGCATCGCCCGAACAGCTGAGCGCGATGCTGCGCCGCGACATCGATGCCTACAGGAAGATCATCAGGGAGCTCGGCATTCCGCTGCTCGACTGAGATTTTTTGTTCGCGGGCCGCAACGCCCGCACGCGAAAACCGGGGGCTGCGACCCCTGCGCCGGCATGGGCTCGTCAATAATGATGCGACCCCCCAGCCTCGTCACGCCACACTCATGATGCGATCGAACCGATTCGCGGCCGCCGCGCGGCTGCTGGCCGCCGTCGCCACCTGCGGCGCCGCCGCGGCCTCCGCGCAAGGCACGCTCGCGGACCTGTCCCTGGAGCAGTTGTCCAACATCCAGGTCACCTCGATGGGCAAGCGCGTGCAACGACTCGCCGAGGTGCCCGGCTCCGTGTACGTGATCGGGCAGGAGGACATCCGCCGCTCGGGCGCGACCAGCCTGCCCGAGGTGCTGCGCCTCGCGCCGAACCTGCACGTCGCGCGCGCCGACGCCAACCAGTACGCCATCGCGGCGCGCGGCTTCAACAGCGTGCTCGCCAACAAGATGCTCGTGCTGATCGATGGCCGCACGGTGTATTCGCCGCTGTTCTCGGGCGTGTTCTGGGAGGCGCAGGACTTGCCGCTGCAGGACATCGAGCGCATCGAGGTCCTGAGCGGCGCGAGCGGCACGCTCTATGGCTCCAACGCCTTCAACGGGGTGATCAACGTCATCACGCGCCACGCCGGCGAAACGCCCGGCTGGCTTGCGACCCTGGCCGCGGGGTCCGAGGACCGCGTGGCCAGCCTGCGCTACGGCCACACCACCGATGCGGGATTGAGCTGGCGCCTGTATGCGCGCCACGCCGGGCGCGATGCGAGCGAGCTCGGCAGCGGCACGGCGGTGCGCGATGCGAGTTCGCGCAAGACGGTCGGCTTCCGCATGGACCGGCCGGGCAAGGGCAGCGAACTCACCGTGCAGGGCGATGCCTACGAGGGCAGCATCGACCAGGCGCCGTCGGCGCGGCGCATCGCGGGCGCCAATCTGCTCGCCCGCTACGGCTTCGATCTGGGCGATGGCGGCCGGGCGCAGCTGCAGGGCTTCTACGACCGCAGCGAACGCCGCCAGCCGGGCGTCATCGACAACACCCTGGATACGTTCGACGTCGATTTCCAGCACGTGCTGCGACCGCGCGACGGGCACGAATTGCTGTGGGGAACCGGCTTGCGCTGGCTCGACGACCGCGTGACGAACCTGACGCCCGCGGTGCTGGCGTTCCGGCCCGCCGACCGCCGCCTGCGCCTGTGGAACGTGTTCGCGCAGGACGAGATCGCGCTGGGTCCCAAGTTCAAACTCACACTCGGGCTCAAGGCGGAGCACAACGACTACACCGGACTGGAGTGGCTGCCCAACGCCCGCCTGGCATGGGACGTCGCGCCGCGCCACTTGCTGTGGACCGCGCTCTCGCGCACGATCCGCGCACCGTCGCGCGTCGACCGCGAGCTGTTCGTCACCGGCGCCGCGAGCCTCGCCGGGCCGGACTTCCGCTCGGAAGTCGCGAAGGTCTTCGAGGTCGGCTACCGGGCGCAGCCGCGCGAATCGCTGTCGTATTCCCTCACGCTCTACCACCACCGTTTCGACCGCCTGCGCTCGACCGACATCGTGCCGGGCGGCACGTCGATCAACAACAATTTCGAGGGCCACCTCACGGGCATCGAAACCTGGGGCCGATGGCGGCTGGCCGAAGGCTGGCGCGCCACGGCGAGCTACGTCCACGAGCGCCAGCGCATCGCGCCCGCTGCCGGCACGGCACCCTTCGGCGGCACGGCGCAGCTTGGCAATGACCCGCGGTACCGCGCCGGTCTCGGTCTTTCATGGGACATCCGCTCCAACATGGAGCTCGACATGCAATTGCGCCGCGTCGGCGCGCTGCCCAACCCCAACGTGCCGGCCTACACCGCGGTCGATGCGCGCTTCGGCTGGCGGTTGAACCCGGCGTTCGAGCTGTCGGTGACCGCGCGCAACCTCACCGACTCGGCGCATGCGGAATGGGGCAACGCGATCAACCGCGCCGAGATGCGACGCGCCATCATCCTCAAGGCGACGTGGCGGCTCTAGCAGCATGAGCGAAGCGAACCTGTTCGGGGCGATGGCGTCCGCGCGGCGGTCGCGGCGCGGCCTGCTGCTGCTCGTGTCGGCGGTCTCGCTCGCGGCTGCGGGCCGCACCGGTGCGCAGCCGGCAGCCGTCGAGAAGCCGCGGGAGAGCCTGGTGAAGGCCGCCTTCCTGCACAAGTTCGCGAGCTTCGTCGAATGGCCGGCGGGCACGTTCCCGCAACTTTCCACGCACCTGCGCATCGCCATCATCGGCGACGACCAGGTCTGGCGCGACCTGCGCGAGCTGGCGCGCGACCGCGACCGCGACGGCCGCCCGGTCGATGTCGAGCGCCTGAGCCCGGGCGAGTCGCTCTCCGGCTTCCACATCGCCTATCTCAAGGCGTCGACACCGGCCCGCATCACCGAACTGATCTCGCATGCGCCCGAGGGCGTGCTCACCATCGCCGACTCCGACGGCGCGCATCCGCGCGGCAGCGTGCTCAGTTTCTTCCTCGACGATGGCCGGGTGCGCTTCGGCGTGTCGCCCGAGGCGGCCGCGCGCCAGAAGCTGCGGCTCGACCGCCGGCTGCTTTCCATCGCGCGGACCGTGCAGGGCGCGGCGCCCGCGCGGCGCTGGCCCGCGCTCGGATGACGGCGTCCACCGCCGCTGGAGGCGGCTACGACCGCCGGCTCGTCGGCTGGCTCTCGCTCGCGCAGCTCATCACCTGGGGCAGCGTGTTCTACACGTTCGCGCTGCTGCTGGAGCCGCTCGAGCGCGAGCTCGGCATGACACGCGCGCAGAGTGCGCTGGCCTTCAGCCTCGCGCTGTTCGCCGAAGGCGTGTTCGCCTATCCGGTCGGACGGTGGATCGACCGCGGCCACGAGCGCGCGGTCATGGCGGGCGGCTCGCTGCTGATCGCGGCGGCTTTCGCCGCGCACACGCTGGTGAGCGGCGTCGCCGGCTTCTATGCGGTGTGGATCCTGCTCGGCGCGGCCTTGTCGGCGACGCTTTACCAGCCCGTGTTCGCCGTCGTGACCCGGCGCTATCCGGGCGATTTCCGCCGCGCGATCATCACCATCACCTTCCTCGGCGGGCTGGCAAGCACGGTGTTCATTCCGCTGTCGGCCTGGCTGATCGCGGCGCTGGGCTGGCGCGGCGCGCTCGGGGTCCACGCGGCGATCCACCTCCTGGTCTGCGTTCCGCTGCACTGGCACTGGCTTCGCAACGCGCCCGCGCGCGCGGTGGTTCACGCGACGGAGGCGGCCACGGGCACGACGCCCGCGAGCTTCCTGCGCAGCCCGGCGTTCCTGCTGATCGGCGTGTTCGCGGTCGGCATGATGGGCCTCACCGCGGCGCTGCCGCCGCACATGGTGAGCCTGTTGCGTGAGGCGGGGCTCGGCGAAGCCTGGGCCATCGCCATCCCGGCCTCCATCGGTCTCGTGCAGGTCCTCGGCCGCGTGCTGATGTTCTTCTTCGAACATCGCTTCGACGTGCATCTGGCCAACCGCGTGATCCCCGTCCTCATCCCGCTCGGCCTGTTCGCGCTGCTCGTCGGCGCATCGCATCCCGCGGCGGCCATCGTCTTCGTGCTGCTCTACGGCCTGGGCAACGGCATGCTGACGATCGTGAAGGGCACGGCCATCGCGCAGTACGTGAGTCGCGAGCACGTCGCGTCGCTCAACGGCGCGCTGGGCTTGCCGATCGCGATCGCGCGCGGCATCGCGCCGCTGCTGCTCGGCCTCCTGTGGACGCGCGACGCGGGTTACCGCTGGGGTGTCGCGGTGCTGTTCGTGGCCGGCATCGTGGCGACGGTCGCGCTGTGGCAGGCGCAGCGAAAGGCGCTCACGTGAGGCCGGCCTTCGCGCCGGCGGGCTTCGCGTCGGGTGCCGGTTCCGATGCGGGCGCATCGTTGCGCGCATCCTCCAGCGCCCGCGCGCAACCCGCGCCGAAAAGCAGCACCGCCGAGGAGAAGTAGATCCACATCAGCAGCACGATGAGCGAGCCCGCCGCCCCATAGGCCGACACCACCGCCGCCGACGACAGATAGATCGTGAGCACCTGCCGACCGATGGTGAAAAGGATCGCCGCGACGAAGGCGCCCACGAGCAGATAGCGGTGTCGCGGCTTGGGTCCGCCCGACAGGCGCATCAGCCCGTAGAACAGTGCACCGCCGAATGCGAAGCCGATGCCCTCGTTGATGGCCCGCAGCAACACTTCCATCGCGAAGCCCTGGCTGGCCCAGCCCGAGAACATCGTGAGCAGCGTGGAAAGCGCGAGCGACACGAGCAGCAGGAAGCCGAACACGAGGATGTAGGCGACGCCGCGCAGGCGCAGCGTGGCGGTGCGCCACCAGGAGCGCCTGGCTGGCGTCTCGCGGCCATGCGACCAGACGGCCTGGAAAGAGTCTTGCAGTTCGCCGAACACGCCGGTGGCGCCGAACGCCAGGACGACGAGGCCGACGATCGTGGCGGTGATGCTCTCGACCGGCTCCTTCGCGCTCTTCAGCGCCTCCTCGATCAGCTTGCCACCCTGTTCGCCGACGACGGCGCCGATCTGCGAGACGAGGCCGGTCTCGAGCATCTCCCGGTCGAGCCACCAGCCCAGGACGGCCACGAGCACGAGCAGCAGGGGCGCAAGGCTCAGGATCCCGTAGAACGACATCGCCGCGCTCATGCGCAGTCCGTCGGCCTCGCTCCACAACTTGACCGCCCGCGTGATGGGCGCGACGGTACGGCGCAGCGTCATTCAGCCTCCGCAATGCCGCCTCGAGGCGGCGAAGTCATGGAAGCGATACGTGCGGGTCATGGACCGCAACGGTAGCATCCCGCCGCCGTTCGGCGCGTAGGAGCGAAGCTCATCGCCACGCGAGCGGCGTGCCGAAGTCGGCGGGCTACAAGTTGGGCGCGAGAACCCGCTGCAGTTCCTCGACGTCCGCGCCGCGCCGCGCGGCCTGGTCGCGCAGCTGGTCGTCGCCGATCCTGCCCACATTGAAGTAGGTGCTGTCGGGGTGGCTCAGATAGAAGCCGCTCACGCTCGCGGCCGGCCACATCGCCATGCTGTCGGTGAGCTGCATTCCGATCTCCTCGGGTTGCAGCAAGGCGAACATGTCGCGCTTGACGCTGTGGTCCGGGCACGCCGGGTAGCCGGGCGCCGGGCGGATGCCGCGGTACTTTTCGGCCACGAGGGCGTCATGGTCGAGTTGCTCGTCGGCCGCATAGCCCCAGAAGTCCTTGCGCACGCGCTCGTGCAGGCATTCGGCGAAAGCCTCGGCCAGGCGGTCGGCCAGTGCCTTCAGCATGATCGACGAATAGTCGTCGTGGTCGGCCAGGAAATACTGTTCCTTCTTGTCGACGCCGATGCCGGCGGTGACCGCGAACGCGCCGACGTAATCGGCGCGCACGCCGCGCGGCGCGACGAAGTCCGCGAGGCAGCGGCTCGGACGCATCACGCCGTCGATCGCGTGCTTCTCGGTCTGCTGGCGCAGGCCGTACCAGGTGAGCACGGGCTGCGTGCGCGACTCGTCGGCATAGAGCTGGATGTCGTCGTCGTTCACGCTGTTGGCCGGCCACAGGCCCATGACCCCGTTGGCCGTGATCCAGCGACCCTCGATCATGCGCTTGAGCATGCGCTGGCCGTCCGAGAGCACGCGCACCGCCTCGGCGCCCACGACCTCGTCCTTGAGGATGCCGGGGAAGGCGCCCGCGAGATCCCAGGTCTGGAAGAACGGGCCCCAGTCGATGTAGGTCGCGAGCTCGCTCAGGTCGAAATTGCGGAACACGCGGCGGCCGATGAACTTCGGCGCGGGCGGCACGTAGTTCGACCAGTCGATGGGCGTCTTGTTCGCGCGCGCCTTCGCCAGGGGCCAGATCGGCACCTGCTTGCGGCTGGCATGCAGCTCGCGCACCTTCACGTAGTCGGCCTCCACCTCGGCGATGTATTTCGCCGCCTGCTCCGACAGCAGTCCCGAGGCCACGCTCACGCTGCGCGAAGCGTCGGGCACGTACACCACCGGCCCTTCGTAATGAGGCGCGATCTTCACGGCGGTGTGGACGCGGCTCGTCGTCGCGCCGCCGATCAAGAGCGGAATCTTCTTCAGGCGGAAATGCTCGTCCTTCTGCATCTCGCGCGCGACGTACTGCATTTCCTCGAGCGAGGGCGTGATGAGGCCCGACAGGCCCACGATGTCCGCGCCCTCGACCTTCGCCTTCGCGAGGATCTCGTGGCACGGCACCATCACGCCCATGTTCACCACCTCGAAGTTGTTGCACTGGAGGACGACGGTGACGATGTTCTTGCCGATGTCGTGGACGTCGCCCTTGACCGTGGCGATGACGATCTTGCCCTTGGCGCGCACGTCCTGGCCCGCGGCCTCCTGCTGGCGCTTCTCTTCCTCGATGTAGGGGATGAGGTGGGCCACGGCCTGCTTCATGACGCGCGCCGACTTCACCACCTGCGGCAGGAACATCTTGCCCGCGCCGAACAGGTCGCCCACGACGTTCATGCCGTCCATGAGCGGCCCCTCGATCACGTGCAGCGGCCGCCCGCCGTCCTTCAGCAGCAGCCGGTAGACCTCTTCGGTGTCCTCGACGATGTGGTCGGTGATGCCGTGGACGAGCGCGTGCGAAAGCCGCTCGCGCACGGGCAGCTGCCGCCATTCGTTCTTCTTCGAGTCGTCGCGCGCCGCGCCCTTGGCGGTTTCCGCGACGTCGACGAGGCGCTCGCCCGCGTCCGGGCGCCGGTTGAGCACGACGTCCTCGACGCGCTCGCGCAGGGCGGGGTCGAGGTCGTCGTACACGCCCACCATGCCGGCGTTGACGATCCCCATGTCCATGCCCGCCTGGATCGCGTGATAGAGGAAGACGGTGTGGATCGCCTCGCGCACCGGGTCGTTGCCGCGGAAGGAGAAGCTCACGTTCGACACGCCGCCCGACACCTTGGCGCCGGGCAGGTTCTGCTTGATCCAGCGCGTCGCGTTCAGGAAGTCGACCGCGTAATTGTTGTGCTCCTCGATGCCGGTGGCGATGGCGAAGATGTTGGGGTCGAAGATGATGTCTTCCGGCGGGAAGTCGAGCTCGTCGACCAGCAGGCGATAGGCGCGCTCGCAGATCTCGGTCTTGCGTTCGTAGGTGTCCGCCTGTCCCTTTTCGTCGAACGCCATGACCACGGCGGCGGCGCCGTAGCGGCGCACGAGGTTCGCCTGCCGGCGGAACTCGGCCTCGCCTTCCTTCAGCGAGATCGAGTTGACGATGCCCTTGCCCTGGATGCAGCGCAGCCCCGCCTCGATCACCTCCCACTTCGACGAGTCGATCATGATCGGCACTCGCGCGATGTCGGGCTCGCTCGCGATGAGGTTGAGGAACTTCACCATGGCCGCCTTGCTGTCGAGCATGGCTTCGTCCATGTTGATGTCGATGACCTGCGCGCCGTTCTCGACCTGCTGCCGCGCGACGGCGAGCGCCTGTTCGTAGTGGCCGGCAAGAATGAGCCGCGCGAAGGCCTTGGAGCCGGTGACGTTGGTGCGTTCGCCGACGTTCACGAACAAGCTGCCGGGGCCGATCTCCACCGGCTGCAGGCCGGAGAGCTTCATGGGGGGGACGTCGTTTCGGGGCTGCATTCGCTCGATCTCACCTGTGGATTTGAACCAGGGTGAGCGCGGTTGGAAAACTCAAGCCTGACGACGCGGGGACGGTCGCTGCAGCGCTCCTTGAACGGGCCGATTTTACAGTGCCTGCGCCGGCGTCAGGCGGCTTCCTTGTAGAAGAACTGCCTCTGCGTCGAGCGCGCCGCGAGCGGCGCGACAGCCTGCGCGATGGCGCCGATGTGATCGGGCGTCGTGCCGCAGCATCCCCCCACGATGTTCACCAGCCCCTCTTCGGCGAACTCGCGCAGCAGGCGTGACGTCACGTCGGGCGTCTCGTCGAAGCCGGTGTCGCTCATCGGGTTGGGCAGGCCCGCATTGGGATAGCAGCTGATGAAGGTCTCGGGCGCCGCGCGATGCAGCTCCTGGATGTACGGCCGCATCAGCGCCGCGCCGAGCGCGCAGTTGAGGCCGACGGCCAGCGGCCGCGCATGGCGCACGCTGTACCAGAACGCGGTGACGGTCTGGCCGCTCAGGATGCGGCCCGAGGCGTCGGTCACCGTGCCGCTGATGATGAGGGGCAGGCGCTCGCCGCTCTTCTCGAAGAATTCGTCGATGGCGAAGAGCGCGGCCTTGGCGTTGAGCGTGTCGAAGATCGTCTCGACCAGCAGCAGGTCGCTGCCGCCCTCGACCAGGCCCTCGACCTGTTCGTAGTACGAGGCGCGCAGTTCCTCGAAGTCGACATTGCGCGCGCCGGGGTCGTTGACGTCGGGGCTGATGCTCGCGGTGCGCGGCGTCGGGCCGAGGGCGCCGGCCACGAAGCGCGGCCGGTCGGGCGTGGAGAACTTGTCGGCGGCCTCGCGCGCGAGCTTCGCCGCGGCCACGTTCATCTCGCGCGCGAGCGGCGCGAGGTCGTAGTCGCCCTGCGCGATGGCGGTCGCGCCGAAGGTGTTGGTCTCGAGGATGTCGGCGCCGGCGGCGAGATAGCCTTCGTGGATGTCGCGGATCACGTCGGGGCGCGTGAGCACCAGCAGATCGCCGTTGTTCTTGAGGTCCTTGTGATGGTCCTTGAAGCGCTCGCCGCGGTAATCGGCCTCGGTGAGCTTGAAGCGCTGGATCATGGTGCCCATGGCGCCGTCGAGGATGGCGATGCGTTTCTCGAGGAGGGCCGGCAGGGCCTGGCCGCGGGTGTAGGCGATGGGCTTCATGGTCATCGCATTTTAGGAACAAAGCGTTGAACGGGCTGCGTCAGGGACAATCGGGCCTCTGGCTCTCCGCATGCTCCCGCCCCAATCCATCCTCTCCGAAGTCTTCGGCTACGAAAGCTTCCGCGGCCCGCAGGCCGAGATCGTCGACCACGTGGTCGGCGGCGGCGACGCGCTCGTGCTCATGCCCACGGGCGGCGGCAAATCGCTGTGCTACCAGATCCCCGCCATCGCGCGGCACCGCGCGGGCAAGGGCGTCGCCATCGTCGTGTCGCCGCTGATCGCGCTGATGCACGATCAGGTCGGTGCGCTGCACGAGGCCGGCGTCGATGCCGCCTTCCTCAACTCCACCTTGTCCGGCGAGGAGGCCAACGCGGTCGAGAAGCGGCTGGTGCGCGGCGAGATCACGCTGCTCTATGCCGCGCCGGAGCGCATCACGACCCCGCGTTTCCTCGCGCAGCTGGACGCCTTGCACGAGCGCGGGAAGCTGAGCCTGTTCGCCATCGACGAGGCGCATTGCGTGAGCCAGTGGGGCCACGACTTCCGGCCCGAATACCGCGCGCTCGCCGTGCTGCACGAGCGCTATGCCGGCGTGCCCCGCATCGCGCTGACCGCGACGGCCGACGACCTGACGCGCGCGGACATCGTCGAACACCTGCAACTGCAGGAGGCGCGGCAATTCGTCAGCAGCTTCGACCGGCCGAACATCCGCTACGCCATCGTCGAGAAGAAGGACGCGACCTCGCAGTTGCTGCGCTTCATCCAGCGCGAGCACGACGGCGACGCCGGCATCGTGTACTGCCAGTCGCGCAAGCGCGTGGAAGAAGTCGCGCAGACGCTGTGCCAGGAGGGCGTCGACGCGCTGCCGTATCACGCGGGGCTCGACGCCGGCATGCGCCAGCGCCACCAGGACCGCTTCCTGCGCGACGAAGGCGTGGTGATGGTTGCCACCATCGCCTTCGGCATGGGCATCGACAAGCCCGACGTGCGCTTCGTGGCGCACCTCGACCTGCCGAAGAACATCGAAGGCTATTACCAGGAGACGGGGCGCGGCGGCCGCGATGGCTTGCCCACCGATGCCTGGATGGCCTACGGGCTGCAGGACGTCGTGAACCAGCGCCGCATGATCGACGAGAGCCCGGCGGCCGAAGCCTTCAAGCAGGTGCTGCGCGGCAAGCTCGATGCCTTGCTGGCGCTGGCGGAAGCAACCGACTGCCGACGGGTGCGATTGCTCGAATATTTCGGCGAGTCGTCGACGCCTTGCGGCAACTGCGACAACTGCCTGCAGCCACCCGATGTGTGGGATGGGACGGATGCGGCCCGCAAGCTGCTGTCCACCATCTACCGCGTGCAGCAGCAAAGCGGCATCAGCTTCGGCGCCGGCCACATCATGGACATCCTGCGCGGCAAGGCCACGGACAAGATGGCGCAGTTCGGCCACGAGCGCCTGTCGACCTTCGGCATCGGCGCGGAGTTCAGCGAAGCGCAGTTGCGCGGCGTGCTGCGGCAGTTGATCGCCACGGGCGCGCTCGCGGTCGATGCGAGCGCGTTCAACACCTTGCAGCTCACCGAGGGCTCGCGCGAGGTGCTCAAGGGCGAGCGGCGGGTGATGCTGCGCGAGTCGGTGTCGCAGTCCGGCGGCGGCTCGCGGCGCAAGTCGAAGGCGGAGCGGGGCGTACCCGTGGTCGCCGCGGGCCTGAACGCGGAAGCGCAGCAGCGATTCGCCGCGCTCAAGACGTGGCGTGCCGAGGTCGCGAAGGCGCACAACCTGCCGGCCTACGTGATCTTCCACGACGCGACGCTGGCCGCGATCGCCGCCCTCGCACCGCAGTCGCTCGGCGACCTCGAAGGCGTGAGCGGCATCGGCGCGAAGAAGCTCGACGCTTATGGCGCGGACGTGCTGCGGGTCGTGAACGGTTGATTTCGTCATTCCCGCCTTCGCGGGAACGACGGTGGGTCAGGTGAAGCCGATGCTGCGCGACTCGCGCACTTCCGGCTTGATGCGGTGCTCGGCTTCGAGCTGATCCAGGAACTCCTCGGCCTCGAACGCCGTCGCCAGGATGTCCACCTGCCGCTTCACCGCCGCGAAATCGCCGGGGCACAGCTGGTCGAGCTTCGCGAGCCGCGCGGCCACGTCGGCGGTCAGCTTCGATGCGTCGCCGCCCAGCGCCTCGTTCACGAACATCGTCTCGCGCTGCGCCGCCGTGAGCGGCATGAAGCGGATCTTGAAGGTGAAGCGGCGCAGCGCCGCCTGGTCTACACGGTCCATGAGGTTCGTCGTGCAGACGAAGATGCCCGCGTAACGCTCCATGCCCTGCAGCATCTCGTTGACTTCGGTGACCTCGTAGGTGCGCTGGGCGCCGCGGCGGTCCTGCAGGAAACTGTCGGCCTCGTCGAGCAGGAGCACGGCCTTCTCGGCCTCCGCTTCCTGGAACATCGCCGCCATGTTCTGCTCGGTCTCGCCGACGTACTTGCTCATGAGATCGCTCGCCTGCTTCACCAGCAAGGGCTTGTCGAGCTCGCGCGCGATGTGTTCTGCCAGCGCCGTCTTGCCCGTGCCCGGCGCACCGTAGAAGCACAGCGTGCCGTGCCCGCGCGCCTTCAGCGCGGCCACGATGCGCGGCACTTCGAACCGTGTCTCGACGTTCAGCATGCCAAGGTCGTAGGTCGTCACGCTACGGCGCGCGCCGGCTTCGTAAGCGCGCGTGCCCAGCGCCTGGTCGGCATTGCGCAACTGCCGCTCGATCAGCGACTCCATCGCGATGCCCTCGCCCTGCGCGAGATCGGCGAAGCGCACCGCCGTGCGGATCTGCGCCGGGGTGAGCCCCTTGCGCTCCGTGAGCTTGGCCACGAAAGCGTCGCTGACTTGCACGCCTTCGAGCGTCTTGCGCACGATCTGTTCGCGCGCACCCGGCGGCGGCGACTTCAGTTCGAGGTGATAGGCGAAGCGGCGCCGGAACGCGGGATCGATCTGCTCGATGCGGTTGGTCACCCAGATCGTCGGCACGGCGTTCGACTCGAGGATCTGGTTGACCCAGGCCTTGCCGCTGACGCTGCCGCTCGAAGGCGCGACGATCTGCTCGGCACGCGCCATCATCTGTGCGGCTTCGCTCGAGATCGGCGGGAAGACGTCCTCGACCTCGTCGAACAGCAAGGCGGCCTGCGCGCTGCCCTTCAGGAACACCTGCGCGATCTGCAGCGAGCGGTAACGGTCGCGGCCGGAGAGCGAATTGCCGTCGCGGTCGGCGTACTCGACTTCGAAAAGCTCGAGCCCCGCGGCCTGCGCGACCACCTTCGCCAGCTCGGTCTTGCCGGTGCCGGGCGGGCCGTACAGGAGCACGTTGACGCCGGCCTCCTTGCGCGTCACCGCGTTGCGCAGCAGGTTGCACAGCACGCCCGCGTCTTCGCTCACGAACTGGAAGTCGGCGAGCGCGAGGGCGGTCTTGGCCGAAGGCCGCGTGAACACCGCCATCAGCTCGCTCTGGTCGCGGTACTCGCGCATCAGCACCGGCGGCAGCTTCTCGCTCACCTTCATGAGGTCCGCGAGGTCGGTGATGTTGTGCTCGGAAATGAGGTTCTCGACCAGGCCGATGCGTTCGAGCCGCGAGCCCGCACGCAGCGCCTCGCCCACCTCGGTGGCGTTCACGCCCGCCACTTCCGCGATGGCCGCGTAGGCCTCGGGCGCGTTGTTCACCTTGAACTCGACGAGCAGGCTGCGCAGGTCGCGCTGGTAGCGCGCGAGCGTGCCGTACAGGAGCAGCGCGCGCTCCGCCTTGTTGAGCTGCAGCAAGCTGGCGAGGGCGTCGATGTTCTTCTCGACGAGGGTCGAATGCTTCTTGAGCGCGTGCGTGAGCCAGTCGCCCGTGACGGCGAGGACCGACAGCAGGTCCTTCGGCTGGTCCTTCGCGTACTCGTCCAGATAGAAGAAGAGCGTGCCCTCTTCGTAGGGGCCGCGCCAGACGCCATGCCGGTCGAGGAATTCGCGCGTGGCCAGCGCTTCGTGGCCGCGCCAGAATTCGTTGTCCTTGCAGCGACGCCCGAGGAATTCGCGCAGGCGTTCGAGCGCGGGCACCGGCCAGACCAGGTGGCGGCCTGCGAGCGAAAGCAGTCCGTTCAGGTCGCGGCGGACGTTGAACTTCGCACCCTGCTTGGCCGCGAGGGTGAGGACGAAATGCGAGCACATCAGGTCCAGCACCGGCGCGTCCTTGAGACCCGGTGAAGGCAGCACCTGCAGATCGAGACCACGTCTGGCCAAGCAACCTCCTTGAAGCCGTCGCCCTACGATAACGCGACTCGATGCTACATGGAAGACATTGCCGTTTGGGGCGCCTCGCGCACAATCCCGGGATGCTCACCCTTTCGGATATCCGCGAGGCGGCGATTCGCCTCCGGGGCCAGGTGCTCGCGACGCCCTGCGTGGAATCCCGCACGCTGTCGGAGGTCGCCGGCTGTCAGGTATTCCTCAAGTTCGAGAACCTGCAGTTCACGGCGTCGTTCAAGGAGCGCGGCGCCTGCAACAAGCTCGCGCAATTGAGCGAGCAGGAACGCGCGCGCGGCGTGGTGGCGATGAGCGCCGGCAACCACGCGCAGGGCGTGGCCTACCACGCGAGCCGGCTCGGGCTGCGCGCGGTGATCGTCATGCCGCGCTTCACGCCGGGCGTGAAAGTGGAGCGCACGCGCGGCTTCGGCGCCGAGGTGGTGCTGCACGGCGACACGCTGGACGAATCGCGCGAGCATGCCCTCGAATTGTCACGGCGTGAAGGCTTGACGTTCGTCCACCCTTACGACGACGAGGCCATCGTCGCCGGGCAGGGCACCGTGGGCATCGAGATGCTGGAGGCGCTTCCGGAGCTGGACACGCTGGTCGTGGCCGTGGGCGGCGGCGGCCTGATCGCGGGAATCGCGACGGCGGCGAAGGCCTTGAAGCCCGGCATCGAGGTCGTGGGCGTGCAGACGATGCGTTTTCCGTCGATGTACAACGCGGTGAAGCATGAGGCCCTGCCGCGCGGCAGCTCGACCATCGCCGAGGGGATCGCCGTTCCCACGCCGGGGAAGATCACGCAGGCGCTGATCGAGAAGTACGTCGACGACCTGCTGCTGGTCGACGAGGGCGACATCGAGCAGGCGATCGTGATGCTGCTGGAGATCGAGAAGACGCTGGTGGAAGGCGCGGGAGCGGCCGGCCTCGCCGCGCTGCTCAAGCACGGGCCGCGCTTTGCCGGGCGCAAGGTCGGCCTGGTGCTGGGCGGCGGCAACATCGACCCGATGCTGCTCGCCTCCATCATCCACCGCGGCATGGTGCGCGCCGGGCGGCTCGCGCGCCTGCGCGTGAGCGCGCGCGACGTGCCGGGCTCGTTGGCACGGATCACGGCCATCGTGAGCGAAGCGGGCGCAAACATCGACGAGGTGCATCACCAGCGGGCGTTCACGCTGCTGGCGGCGCAGAACGTCGAGATCGAGCTGGTCGTGCAGACGCGCGGCCGCGACCATATCCGGGCCGTCGTCGATGCCTTGCATGCGGGCGGCTTCGAAGCACAGGAGCAATGATGGACAAGACGGTGTTGCAGGGTGCGTTCGCGGCGTATTTCGCGCCGTGGGTGCAGGCGCTCGATTTGCAGGTGGAGAGTTTCGGCGAGGGCATGGTCGTCCTGCGCCTGCCGCAGAGCGACCAGCTCTCGCGCGCGGGCGGCATGCTGTGCGGCCAGGCGATGATGGCGGCGGCCGATACCGCGATGGTCCTCGCATTGATGAGCCAGTTCGGGGAGTTTCGTCCCTGCACGACGGTGCAGATGAACACGAGCTTCCTCAAGCCCCTGTCGAATCAGGACGCGCTGGTCGAGGCGCGCGTGCTGCGCGCAGGCAAGTCGCTGGCCTTCGGCGAGATCGACATCCGGGGCGCCGACGACGGCAAGAGCTGTTGCCGGGCGAGCACCACCTACGCGCTCTTATAGAATGGCGGGAGTCGCAGGATACGAGGACATCATGGCCGAGCAGCACCCTTCCCCCACCGAACACCCGCAAGACCCGATGGAGTCGATCATCCACGCGGTCCCCATCGTCCTGCCCGTGGCGGGCGGCGTGCTGATGTTCTTGCTGGCGTTCATTGCGATCTACATGGCCTGAACTTCGTTCCGCCGGGAAAGGCCACGCCGATGACGCGTGGCTTTTTTTGTCGTCCAAATTTGAATCTTGACTCAAAAATCAGGACGGCCTACATTCCCGGTCATGGTCCCCCTGATCGACTTGTACGAGCGCATGCTCCGGGTCCGCGAATGCGAGATGCGTCTCGCGCAGCGGTTCAATGACGGGAAAATTCCCGGCTTCATCCACCTGAGCATCGGGCAGGAGGCGGTCGCCGTGGGCGTCGCGGCCGCGTTGCGCCCGACGGACACCATCGCCTCGACCCATCGCGGGCACGGGCACGGCATCGCCAAGGGGATGACGCCGGAGGGGCTGTTCCACGAAATCGGCGGGAATGTCGAAGGGCCGTGTCGGGGACGCGGCGGCTCGCTGCACGTCGCTGATTTCTCGGTGGGCATGCTGGGGGCCAACGGCATCGTGGGCGGCGGCATCCCCATCGCGGTCGGCAGCGCGCTGGCGCATGCGAGGCTGGGCAATGGCAACGTGGCAGGCGTCTTCTTCGGCGACGGCGCGCTTGCCGAAGGCGTGCTGCATGAATCGCTGAACCTCGCGGCCCTGAAGCGCCTCCCCGTGCTGTTCGTCTGCGAGAACAACGGCTGGTCCGAGTTCTCGCCCACGAGTTCGCAGTACGTCGGGACGTTCGAGAAGCTTGCCGCGACCTTCGGCATCGAATTCCGCCGGGTCGATGGAAACGATGTCGAGGCGGTTCATGCCGCGGCGGTCGATCTGGTCGACCGGCTGCGTGGGGGGCAGGGACCCGCCGCGCTCGAATGCGTGACGCTGCGCGTGAAGGGGCATTACGAGGGTGATCCGCAGGCCTACCGCAAGGGCGTCGCGGACCGCGAAGGCGCGATCGATCCGCTCGTGGCGGCGCGAACGCGGCTGCATGCGATGGACGTCGACATCGCGAGCGTGGAGGCGCGCGTGAAAGCGCAGGTCGACGCAGCGGCCGCGGCCGCCGAAGCCGGCACCGCACCGGCGTTCGACGAAGCCGTGAAGGGGGTCTACGCATGAGCGGGAACCCCACGGAATTGCGCATGGTGCGCGCGTTGAACCAGGCACTGGCCGACGCGATGGAGGCCGATCCCACGGTGGTCCTCATGGGCGAGGACATCGGCCTCGCGGGCGGGCCCTTCAACGTGACGCGCGGCCTGCAGGAGCGCTTCGGCGAGCGCGTGATCGACACGCCGATCTCGGAGGCGGCCATCACGGGCGCCGCCGTCGGCGCCGCGCTGAGCGGGCTCAAGCCGGTCGTCGAAATCATGTTCATGGACTTCGTCACGCTGGCCATGGACCAGCTCGTGAACCAGGCGGCGAAGGCGCACTTCATGTTCGGCGGGCAGGCGCGGGTGCCGATGGTGCTGCGCACGCCGCACGGCGGCGGACAAAGTGCGGGGCCGCAGCATTCGCAATGTCTCGAAGCATGGCTCGCGCACGTCCCCGGCCTGAAGGTGGTGTGCCCCGCGACCCCGGCCGACGCCTACGGCTTGCTGCGCGCGGCCATCGACGATCCGAATCCGGTGGTCGTCGTCGAGAACAAGGCGCTCTATGCGGTGAAGGGACCGTTCGCCGCGCCCATCGCGCCCGTGCCGATCGGCAAGGCGAGGATCGCGCGCGAAGGCCGCGATGCGAGTGTCATCACCTATGGCGCCATGGTGCATCGCGCGATGGAAGCCGCGCAGACGCTGGCCGCCCAAGGCATCGACATCGAAGTCGTGGACCTCCGCAGCCTGCAGCCGTGGGACAAGCAGACGGTGCTCGCGTCGGTCGCGCGCACGCATCGCGTGGCGATCGCGCACGAGGCCGTGATGTCTTTCGGCATCGGCGCGGAAATCGCCGCGACCATCGCGCACGAAGGCTTCGACGAACTCGATGCGCCCGTGCTGCGCGTCGGCGCGCCTTTCATGCCCTCGCCTTTCGGCACCGGGCTGGAGGGCGCATTCATGCCCGGTGCGAAGGACGTGGTCCGCGCCGTTCGCGAACTCATGGGACAAGGAGAAGCCACCAATGAATGACGAATGGGTGCTCGTCGAGCGCCGAGGCGCCGCCGGCGTCATCACCATCAACCGGCCCGACGTCCACAACGCGTGGGGGCGCGAGCAGTTGCTGCGCGTCGAGAAGGCACTCGACGAATTCGCGGTCGATCCCGAAGTCCGCGCCGTGATCCTGACCGGCGCGGGCGAAAAAGCGTTCATCGCAGGCGGCGACATCGGCGACCTGGAGTCCAGACGCGGCATCGACCACTACAACGACATGGCGGAGATCATCCAGCGCGTGTTCCGCCGGTTCGAGACCTACGACAAGGTGACCATCGCCGCGGTCAACGGACTCGCGCTCGGCGGCGGCGTGGAGATCATGCTGTGCATGGACATCCGCATCCTCGGAGACCATGTGCGCCTGGGCTTGCCGGAGATCAATCTCGGCATGATGCCGGGCGCGGGCGGCACGCAACGGCTCTTGCGACAGATCCCGCTGTGCAAGGCGAAGGAGCTGATGTTCACCGGCGAATGGATCAACGCGCAGGAAGCCGTGACGCTCGGCATCGCAAACCGCGTGGTCCCCAAGGCAAGCGTCATGGACGAGGCGCTGGCCTTCGCCGAGAAGATGGCGACCAAGTCGCCGCTCGCGTTGAAGCTGATGAAGCGCGCGGTGCTGAACGGCGGCGACATGTCGCTGAGCGCCGGGCTGGCCTACGAGCACAGCCTGATCGGCCTCGTGTTCGAGAGCGAGGACATGCACGAGGGATGCCGGGCGTTTCTCGAGAAGCGCCCCGCGCAGTTCAAGGGCCGCTGAGCGATGTCCAGCGAACGCAGGCTCGTCATGCCGAAGCTCGGTCTCACCATGACCGAGGGAGCCGTCGTCGAATGGAGCGTGGCGCCCGGTGCGCGCTTCGCGGCGGGGCAGACCCTGTTCGTCGTCGAAAGCGAGAAGACCGCCGTGGAGATCGAGGCGCCGGCCGACGGCGTGCTGCACGAGGTCCTGGTGCCGCTGGACGAGGTCGTTCCGGTCGGGACGGAAATCGGGAAGTGGACGCTCGAAGGCCACGTCGCGGTGAGCGATGCGGAGCGCAGGGAGCAGGAGGCCGACGCGCCCGCGCCCGATGCGGGTCGAATCGTCGCCACCCCGCTGGCGCGCCGGCATGCGAATGCCAAGGGCATCGCGCTCGCGGAAGTGACGGCAACGGGTCCGCGCGGCCGCGTCGTCGCCGCGGACGTGGAGGCGGCCGTGAAGGCGCGCGACGCATCGACCGCGCAGGCCGGGATGGGCGCCTCGCTGGCGGATTCCTCGACGGGGACGCGCGAGACTCCCACGATCAGCCACCGCACGATGGCGAGCCGCGTCAGCGCCTCCAAGCGCGAGATCCCGCACTTCTATCTCGGCATCGACGTCGATGCCGGTGCGCTGACGACGCTGCGCCGGTCGCTCAACGAACGGCCCGGCCAGGCACGCATTTCGGTGACCCATCTGCTCATGGCTGCAGTCGCCGAGGCGCTGCGCCGCGAACCGTCGATGAATCGCGTGTGGCTCGACGATGCGCTGGTCCGGTTGCCGACGCTCGACGTGGGCCTCGCCATCGACACGCCGCACGGCCTCGTGAGTCCGGTGGTCCGCGATCTCGGCGCGAAGTCCCTCGCCGCGATTGCGGAAACGGTCGACGCCGCGATCGCGCGCGCGCAGGACGCAGCGCTTCGCCCCTCGGATCATGGAGGCGCAGCGATCGCCCTGTCCAACGCCGGCATGCACGACGTCCGCCACATGATCTCGATCATCGTGCCGGGCCAGAGCGCCATCCTCGGCGTGGGCAGCATGCAGTCGTGCTTCCGCCCGGACGCACAGGGCCGCCCCGAATTGCGACGCGAGTTCAGCATCATGCTGTCGGCCGATCATCGCGTGCATACCGGCGTGTCGGCGCTTCGCTTCCTGAACGCGCTGAAAGCGGTCCTGCAGCAGCCGGCGTCGCTCGTGCGGGCAGGCGGGTAGGCCATGCCTCGTGCAGCGGGAAGAAAGTCGCCGTCTGTCGAAGAAGGCGCGCCGCGCAGGAAGTCCGAGGTCACGCGCGAGCGCCTGATCCTCGCGGCCGCGAAGGTCGTCGGCCGGGTTGGCTACGAGAAGGCTTCGTCGTCGCGCATCGCCGACGAAGCGGGCATCGCCGCGGGCGGCCTCTACTACCACTTCGACAATCGCCGCGCGCTGCTCGACGAGCTGCTGCCAACCCTCGGCGAGCAGATGGTGGCCTACGTGGTGAGCTGCATCGAACATCTGCCGTGGGGCCTCGAGCGCGAAGTGGCGAGCTTTCGCGCCTACCTCGAATACCTTTCGCGCAATCCCGAGTTCTATCGCGTGTTCTCGGAAGCCCGGGTGTACGCGCCGTCGGCCTATGCGCGCAACTTCGACGCGACGCTTCGCGACTTCGAGGCGTCGTTGCGCGCGCATCGCCGCAAGGGTCACCTGAAGCTGGAGGACGACGACCTCCAGCTGGCCGCGCACTTCCTGACCGGCATCCGCAACTACGTCTCGCAGCTGTACCTCGACGCGAATCCGCCACGACCGGTGGAGGTCGAAAAGGCCGTGCGCCTCTACCGGCAACTCCTTTCCGAGGGAGTCTTCCGCGGCTGAGTTTGCCGTCAAACCATTTGTCCATTCCACGGGCCGGCGCGCACTAGAATAAGCTCACGGAAATCGATTTTTCCAGGAGTCTTCCAATTGGCCCAGCTCGGCCCCATCCGTATTCAAAAGGGCTTCGAGTCGCTCGCCGAGGCATTGGCCGAGCAGATCCTGACCGGCAAGATCAAGGCGGGCGAACTCCTGCCCAACGAACGCGATCTCGGGGAGGTGTCGGGCCTGAGCCGGGGTTCGGTGCGCGAAGCGCTGCGCGTACTCGAAGCCCAAGGGCTCGTTTCCACCAAGCTCGGGCGCAACGGCGGCCGCGTGGCCTCGCCCGCGGCCGACGAGACGTTTCGCCGCTCCATCGACTTCTTCATTCGCGGCCAGCGCATTTCGCTCGCCGTGATGATGGAGACGGTCGAAGTGCTGGAGCCCAACCTCGCGCAGCTCGCCGCCAAGAACCGCGACGACGCCGACATCGAACGGCTGCGCGCCGCCAGCAAGAAGCTGCGCGAAACGAGCACCCCCGGGCGCTTCGTCAATGCCAACGTCAAGTGGCACAGCGAGATGGCGAAGGCAAGCCACAACCCCCTGCTGATCGCCATCCATGACTCGTTCGGCCCCGAGCTGTTGAACCCGCGCATCGCCGGCTTCATTTCCCCGGAGATCCGCGCCTCGGTCGTGCATGCCGTCGAGCGCATCGAACTCGCGATCGTCGAAGGCGACACCGAGGCTGCGCGACGCCGCATGGCGCGGCTCGTCGAGGCCTATCGCACGTCGGTGGAGGCCGCCTCGGCCCGCGCCGCGAGCAAGGCCAGCGCGATCGAATAGAGCTTGGTGCGCTCGGAGTCGCCTCGCGACGGAATGATCAGGGGCACCGATGCACCGACGATGATGGAGGCGAGATCCAGGCCCCCGAAACAGGTCAGCGATTTGTAGAGCACGTTGCCCGCGTCGATGCCGGGCGTGATGAGAATATCGGCACGCCCGGCGACCTCGTCTCCCACGCGCTTGCGGCGCGCCGACTCGGGCGAGACGGCGACGTCGAGCGCGTAGGGCCCGCCGACGATGGCGCAAGGATCGTTCGCGAACCGCTTCACCAGCACGTCCGCCATCACGCTCGACGGCATCTTCGGGTTGACGAACTCCGCGGCCGACAGGAGCGCGACACGCGGGCGCCGATGGCCCAACAGGCCGGCCACGCGCACGGTGTGGCGCACGATCTGCTCGAGGTCGTCCGCGCCCGGTGCGATCTGCACGCCCGCATCCGCGAGGAGCAGGAGGCGTCGCATTCCCTTGGGGCGGAAAGCGGTCACGTGCGTGAACGACCGATCGCCCCGCATGCCGGAGTCCGCGCGCAACGCGGCCTTGAGCAGCGTCGACGTGGGTACCGCGCCCTTCATGATCGCCTGCGCCGCGCCGTCGCGACACAGCGCGATGGCCTGCTCGCAGGCCGGCGACTCGCCGTCGGCATCGACGAAGTCCACGCGCTCGATGTCGAGGCCCGCCGCGACCGCCATCTCGCGCACGCGCTCGCGCGGACCGATCAGCACCGGATGGACGAGTCCGCGCGCCATCGCTTCGCGCAGGCTCAGCAGCAGGTTCTCGTCGTCGGCAGCCGCGCAGGCGACATTCACCGGCGGCCCCGAGGGTTCGATCGCCGCCAGCAAATCCGGCAGCGACCGGATCGAACCCACGGCCTTCAGGCTCCGCGCGAGTCGGGATGGCGCATGTCGGGGCACTGCGCGAGCAATTCCTCCGGCATCTCCACCGTCATGTGCAGCAGGTTCGCGCCATAGGCCTTGCCGAGGTTGTCGCTGCGCAGCGACCCGGCGGCGCCACCGCCCAGCGCGCCCTGGACGACGAACTTCAGCGCGTTCAGGTTGGGCAGTTCGTAGCGCCGGGTCGGTCCCTTCGCCATGTCGGCGAAGAAGGCGTTGACGCGCTCCGCGGTCACCGCCTCGCGCAGCACGCGAAAGGTCGCCTCGTCGGGCGCGAAGAGGCTGATGTCGACGGCGTCGCCCTTGTCGCCCGAGCGGGCCATGCAGAAGCGGCGGAGTTGCACGGTTTGTGTAGGCATCGCTGTGTCCCCCGAATTCAAAGCGCCTGCATGCGCACCTGCACATGCGGCTCGATCTGCTCGCGCGGCACGAGGAAGGACGCGACGCCCATCAGCTCGCGCGCGCCGGTGATGCCCGAGAGCCCCGTCAGGTGCGGCGGCCCCGCGATGCCGAGCGGCGGAAACACGCGCCCCACGCGCTGCGCCTCGCGCTCCGTCGCCGTACGCACCGCGACGCGCAGCACGACCTCGGGCAACTCGCCGCTGGCGGTCTTCGCATTGCCTTCGTGGATCGCGTTCACCCCGAAGTATTCGGCGCGGAATTCCTGAATCTTGATACCGTCGTCCTCGAGCGCCTTGCGCAGCAGCGTCTCGGCCTTCTTCGCCTTCGGCAAGGCGTCGGGCCAGGTGTAGACCACGCGCCCTTCGCCGACGAAGCCGGCAGGGTAGCCGCCCACGACCTTCAGCGTCGGCGGACCCGCGCGACCTTTCGCGCCGGTCACCCTGACCTGGTTCGGCCCCGCCGCTTCGAGGCGAATGCTGGTCATGTCGATGATGACGTCGGGGGAAATGAAGTTCGACGGATCGTGGATCTCGTAGAGGAGCTGCTCCTTGAGCGTGTCCACCGACACCAGCCCGCCGGACCCCGGCGTCTTGCCGACGACGAAGCTGCCGTCCTCGTACACGTCCGCGACGGGATAGCCGAGGTTCTCCAGCCCCTCGACGTCCCACCACGCGCCGCTGAAGTTGCCGCCGGTGGCCTGCGCGGTGCATTCGAGCAGGTGCCCCGCGATCACGCCCTGCGCCGCCTTGTCGAGATCGTCGAGGCTCCAGCCGAGGCCGTGCGCCGCCGCGGCGAGGTACTGCGCCGTGTCCGTCGTGCGGCCGGTCAGCACGAGGTCCGCGCCCTGCTGCAGCGCCTCGAAGATCGGACGCGCGCCGAGATACACATTGGCGAAGGTCATCGCCGGCAGGCCGGCGAGCGGATCGCCGGCCGAACCATCCATCGTCGTCACGTGACCCTGCGTCTTGAACGCATCGATCCTCGGCAACACGTCGTCGCCGACCACCGTCGCGATCTTCAGCTTCAGCCCGAGCTCCTGCGCCACCTTCGCGATGGCCTCGGCCGCCGCTTCGGGATGGATGCCGCCCGCGTTGGTGATCATCTTGATGCCCTGCGGCAGGCAGATGGGCAGCAGCGCCTTCATCACCGGGATGACGTCGCGGGTGTACCCCAGCGCGGGGTTCTTCTGCCGGTCCTTCTGCAGGATCGCGAGCGTGAGTTCCGCGAGGCAGTCGAAGCAGAGGTAGTCGACCTTGCCGTTGCGGGCCATGTCGACGGCGGGTTTGAGCTTGTCGCCGTAGAACGCCTGCGCGGCGCCGATCCGGATCGATTTCATGTGTGTTCCTTCCGTGTTCAGCGGCCCTTCCAGGCCGGCTCGCGCCGCGCGAGAAACGCGCTTGCGCCCTCCTGCAGGTCTTCCGTCTGGAATGCGACGACGCGCAGGGTGTTGAGGTAATCCACCGCCTTGCCGTATTCCATGTCGGTCGTCTGCGCGAAGCCCTCGAGCCCGACGCGCAGCGCCACCGGGCTGTACGAAGCGATCTGCTTCGCGAGCGCTTTCGCCTCGTCTTCCAGGCGGTCGTGCGCGACCATGCGGCTCACGATGCCCGCGCGCTGCGCCTCCTCGGCCGACAGCACGGTCGCCGTCACGCTCATGTGCATCGCCATGCGGTCGCCGACCACGCGGCGCACCATGGGGAGGATGACCATCGGGAACAGGCCCAGCTTCACCTCGGTGCAGCCGAACTTCGCCTTGTCCGACGCGACGACGATGTGGCAGGCGCAGGCAAGGCCGCAGCCGCCGCCGAAGGCCGCGCCATTCACCGCGCCGATCAGCGGCTTGTTGAGAACGCCCAGCACCTTGAAGAGCTCGGCCGACGACTTGCCTTCGTCGTACACCTGCAGCGACGGCTGGGTCAGCTTCTGCTGGAACTCGCGCAGGTCGCCGCCCGCGCTGAAGGCACTGCCGGCGGCCGTGAGCAGCATCACGTGGACCTTCGGATCGGCCTGCGCCTTCAGCAGGCACTGCGTGAGCTCGCGGGTCGCGGTTTCGTCGAGCGGATTGCGCTTCTCGGCCTGGTTCAGCCGGATGTGCGCCACGCCGTCGGCGACTTCGTAGATCACGCTTTCATTCATCGTCTGCCTCTTCCCGACTCGGTGTTTCGTTGCGGCGCAGTCTAGGCCAAGCGAAATTAAACGTCAAACCATTTGACGAATTCGATTTTGAACGTACCATTCGTCCACAGTCCTGGAGACCCCATGTCGAGTCCACCCGCGAAGCACTTCTCGAAGGTCCTGATCGCCAACCGCGGAGAGATCGCGTCGCGCATCGTCCGGACCCTGCGGCGGCTGGGCATCGCCAGCGTCGTCGTCTTCCATGAGGCGGACCGGGACACGCCCGCCGTGCGCGATGCGGACGAAGCGGTGCAGATCCACGGCGAGCCGCCGGTGGCCGCCTACCTCGACGCGGCGCAGATCGTCGAGGCCGCCAGGAAGACCGGAGCGCAGGCGGTCCACCCCGGCTTCGGTTTCCTCTCCGAGAAGGCGCACTTCGCCGAAGCCGTGATCGAAGCAGGCCTGGTGTTCGTGGGTCCGCCTCCGTCGGCCATCCGCGCCATGGGCGACAAGATCGAATCCAAGGTGCTGGCCGTGAAGGCCGGCGTGCCCACCGTGCCCGGTTCCGCGGACGCGCTCGAATCCGGCGATGAGGCCGTGGCCATCGCCGACAGGATCGGCTACCCCGTGCTGCTGAAGGCGAGCGCGGGCGGCGGCGGCAAGGGCATGCGCATCGCGCACAACGCGCAGGAGTGCCGCGACGGGCTCGCCCGCGCGAGCGCCGAGGCGAAGGCCGCCTTCGGCGACGGCCGCGTCTTCGTCGAGAAATACGTGGAGGAGCCCCGTCACATCGAAGTGCAGGTGCTCGCCGACGGCTTCGGCAATGTCGTGCATCTCGGCGAGCGCGAATGTTCGATCCAGCGCCGCTACCAGAAGGTGGTCGAGGAAGCGCCCTCCCCGTTCATCGACGCGGAGACGCGCGCCGTGATGGGCGAGCAGGCCTGCGCGCTTGCGCGTGCGGTGGGCTACACCTCGGCAGGCACGGTCGAGATGGTCGTCGACAGGCACCGCAACTTCTACTTCCTGGAAATGAACACGCGGCTGCAGGTCGAGCACCCGGTGACGGAGATGACCACGGGCATCGACATCGTCGAGCAGCAGCTCGCCGTGGCGGCCGGCGGCAAGCTGCCGTTCACGCAGAAGGACGTCGCTTTCAAAGGCCACGCGATCGAAGTGCGCATCTACGCCGAGGATGCGGATGCCGGCTTCATTCCCGCCACCGGCAGGCTTCTGAAGGTCCGCTTTCCGCACGGCGACGGCATCCGCGTCGACCACGGCGTGCGCGAGGGGCTGGAGATCGGCGCCGCCTTCGATCCGATGATCGCCAAGCTCGTCGCCCATGGCGCGACGCGCGACGAGGCCGTCGCGCGCATGTGCCGCGCCCTCGAAGAGACGGTGATCCTCGGGCCGATCACCAACATCGATTTCCTGCGCCGCGTGGTGGGCCATCCGGAGTTCGGCGCGGGCCGCATCCACACGGGCTTCCTCGCGCTGCACAAGGAGTCGCTCGCACCGCTGCCGCCGACGCCCGACCAGGAGAAGCTGCTCATGATCGCCGCCGCGCTCGCCCATCCCGATTTCGATTTCCACTTCGCCACGCCCGTGCCGCTCGACGGCCTGGGCGCCTGGAGCAACTGAGCATGCACAGAAACGTCTCGATCAACGGCGGCACGGCCGCGAAGGTCAACGTGACGCGCGGCGCGAGCTTGTCGCGCGTCTGGCGCGACGCGAAGGCGCATGCCGCCTCGCTCACGCCCTCGGGCGATGGCGCCACCGTGGAAGTCGACGGCCTCTCGGCCAGGATCACGCTCGTCACGCGCAGGGAAGAAGTGCTCATCCACGCCTTCGGGCGCACTTGGCGGCTGGAGGTGGTCGATCCCGTCGAGCGGGCGCTCGGCGCGGGCGAACAGTCCGACGTGGCCCGTGCGCCGATGCCGGGCTCTGCGATCGCCGTGATGGTCAAGCCCGGCGATTCGGTCGCCGACGGCCAGCCGCTGGTCATCATCGAAAGTATGAAGATGCAGACGGAGATTTGCGCGACCCGCGCCGGCATCGTCGACCAGGTCAACGTGCGCGTCGGCGAGACCTTCGCGCAGAAGGCGCCGCTCGTGACCCTCGTTCCCCTTGCCACGGAGGAATGACATGCAACGCCTTCACTCGCACGTCATCACCACTTCGGATGCCTTCCGCGAAAACCGCGCGCACAACCAGACGCTCGCCGCGCAGCTGCGCGAGCGCCTGAACGAGGCGCGTTTCAAGCGCCCGCAGCGCGCCTTCGACCTGCTGGCCGAGCGCAAGAAGCTCACCGTGCGCGCGCGCCTCGAGCTGCTGCTCGACCCGGGCACGCCCTTCCTCGAACTCTCGCCGCTCGCCGCCTGCGAGGCCTACGACGGCACGACGCCGGGCGCGGTGATCGTCACCGGCATCGGCGTCATCAACGGCCGCGAGGTCGTCGTCACCGCCGGCGACAGCACGATCAAGGGCGGCTCCTGGTACCCGCTCACGATCAAGAAGCTCATTCGCGCCTTCGAGATCGCCATCGAGAACAATCTGCCGATGGTCCACCTCATCGACTCCGGCGGCGCCTACCTGCCGCTGCAGGACGAGATCTATGCGCTGGGCGGCTCGGTCTACTACTACCAGTGCCGCATGAGCGCGCTGGGCATCCAGCAGATCGCCCTGGTGCTCGGTCCCTGCACGGCGGGCGGCGCCTACCTGCCCACGCTGTGCGACATCTCGATCATCGTGCGCAACACCGGGTTCATCTTCCTCGCGGGGCCGCCGCTGGTGAAGGCCGCCACGGGGCAGGACGTGTCGGCCGAAGAGCTCGGCGGCGCGCAGATGCAGACGGCCGTGTCGGGCGTCGCCGACTACGCCGTGGAGAACGAACCCGAAGGCCTCGCGCTCGTGCGCGAACTCGTCGGCACCTGGAGCCGCACGCCCAAGACGGACACCGACCGTCGCACGCCCGAGGCGCCGTACTACGACCCGCAGGAGCTCTACGGCATCGTCCCGCGCGACACCAAACGGCAGTTCGACATGCGCGAGGTCATCGCGCGCATCGTCGACGGCAGCCGCTTCACCGAGTTCAAGCCGAGCTACGGCGAGACGCTGGTCACGGGCTGGGCGTTCATCCTCGGCATGAAGGTCGGCATCCTGGGCAACAACGGCGTGCTGTTCACCGAAGCTGCGAACAAGGCCACGCAGTTCATGCAACTGTGCGATCGCGACGGCATTCCGCTCGTGTTCCTGCACAACGTCACCGGCTTCATGGTCGGCATCGAGTACGAGCGCGGCGGCATCACCAAGGCCGGCGCGCGGATGCTGATGGTCCAGGCCAACGTGACGGTGCCGAAGTTCTCGGTGTTCGTGAACGCATCGCAGGGCGCGGGCAACTATGCGATGACGGGGCGGGCGTGGCGCCCGCGCTTCCTGTTCACCTGGCCCAACTCGCGCTCGGCGATCATGGGTCCCGAGCAGGCCGTGACGACGCTCACCGAAGTGCGCGTGGCGAGCATTCGGCGCGAGCGCGGCCGCGATCCGACGCCGGAAGAAATCAAGGAGATCGTCGCGAACGTCGGCGAATACTTCGAACGCACGTCCGGCCCGTATCACCTCACCTCGGAACTGCGCGACGATGGGCTCATCGACATGCTCGACACGCGCAATGCGCTGGGCATGGCCCTGTCCGCGTCCCTGAACGCGCCGATCGTGCGTGCGCCGGGCGGCATCCTGCGGATCTGACGACGCGTCGCGAACCTGCCGCATGCGCTACTTCATCGTCTACGCCCACCCCGAGCCGCGGTCGCTGAACGGTTCGCTGAAGGATGCGGCCGTGCAGGCGCTGGAGCAGGCGGGGCATGAAGTCCGCGTGTCCGACCTTTACGCGATGGCATTCAAGGCCGTCGCCGACGCCTGGGACTTTCCGATGCGGGACGCCGGATCGCGCCTCGTGTATCACCGCGAGAGCGAGCAGGCGTACAAGGCCGGGCAGTTGCAGCCCGAGGTGGCGCGCGAGATCGAGAACCTGCTGTGGTCCGAGGTGGTGGTGCTCCAGTTTCCGCTGTGGTGGTTCGGGCCGCCCGCGATCCTGAAGGGCTGGTTCGACCGCGTGCTCGTCAACGGCTTCGCCATCGGCGTGCCGAAGGAGGGAACGCGCCAGTGGTTGCGTTACGGCGAAGGCACGCTCGCCGGACGGCGGGGCATCGTCGCCGTCACCACCGGGGGCCGCGAAGCGCAGTTCTCGCCGCGCGGGATCAACGGGGCCATCGACGAGATCCTGTTTCCCATCAACCACGGCATCTTCCACTACACGGGCATCCAGCCGCTCTCACCCTTCGTCGCCTTTCGCACGGTGCGCACGACGCCGCAGGAATTCGTGCAGCTGCGCGACCGTTACGTCGCCCGCCTGCTCGCGGCGGGCGACGAAGCGCCGATTCCCTATCGCTTCGAGAACGGCGGCGACTACGACGAGGCCGGCCAACTACGCGAGGGCGTGGCCGAAGGCGAAACCGGCTTCGCCGCGCATCTGGTGCGCACGGGCGAGGGATGACCCGATGAAAGCGGTGCTGTGCAAGGCATTCGGGTCGCCCGACACCCTGGCGGTCGAAGATGTCGCCTCGCCTGTGCCGGGCGATTCGGACGTGGTCGTGGCCGTGCATGCATGCGGCGTCAACCTGCCTGACGCGCTCGTGATCGCCGGCAAATACCAGTTGAAGCCGCCGCTGCCGTTCTCGCCGGGTGGGGAAGTCGCCGGTGTCGTCACGGCGGCCGGGCCGCGCGTGGACCGCTTCCGCGTCGGCGAGCGCGTGATCGCGCTTCCGCTCTACGGCGGCTATGCGGAAGAGCTGCTCGTGCCGCAGGACCGCTTGCTGAAGCTGCCCGATGGCATCGACTTCGCGCAGGGCGCGGCCTTCGCGATCTCCTTCGGCACGGCGCACTACGCACTGCGCGAGCGCGCGCGCCTCGCCGAAGCCGAGACGCTGCTCGTGCTCGGCGCGGCGGGCGGCAGCGGACTCGCGGCCATCGCGCTCGGAAAACTGATGGGCGCGCGCGTCATCGCCGCCGCATCGACGCGCGAGAAGCTCGACCTGTGCATCGCGCACGGCGCGGATGCGGTTATCAACTACGTCGACGACGACTTGCGCGCACGCATGTCCGACCTGACCGACGGACGTGGCGTCGACGTGATCTTCGACCCCGTCGGCGGCGAGCTCGCCGAGCGCGCGATGCGCGGCATGGCGTGGAACGGCCGATTCCTGGTGATCGGTTTCGCCTCGGGCGACATCACGAAAGCCGCGCTGAATCTTCCTTTGCTCAAGGGCTTCAGCATCATCGGCGTATCGTGGGGCGCGTTTCTGCAGAAGGAACCCGCGCGTGGCGCGGCCCTGGTGGAAGAACTGATGACGTGGTTTCGCGAGCGCAAGCTCACGCCGCACATCGAGGCGCGACTGCCGCTCGAGCAGGCAGGTCGCGCGCTCGCGCATCTCGTGGCGCGCCAAGGCAAGGGCAAGACCGTGCTGATTCCCGCGGGAAGGTCATCGACATGAGAGTGCCACCTCCGCAGCTCGCGCGCGCGATGGCGCGGCAGGTCCGCGCGACCCTGGCCGAGCTGCCGGAGGCGCCCTCGGCCGTCCGCAACGAGATGCTCAGCATCGCGAGCACGCTGCGCCATCTCTCGGCCGAACTCGAGTTCGGCGCCGAGCATGCAAGGGTGTGCACGGAAGCCGCCGGCGTGCTGCAGGCGGAGCTGAAGGGCTTTGGCCTGGACCTCCCCACGGACGTTCCCGCGATCCTGAGGGCAATCGAGTCGCCCGACATCGCGTCCGACAAGGCGGATGCGGTCTTCAGCGCACTCGTCGATTACCTTCGGACATGCAATCGGTCGGAGCTCGACATGTACCGGCGCGGGATGCAGGCGTCGCGCAAGGCCCCATGACCGACGACCTCGCCCGAAAGCTCGAAGCGTTCCTGGCACGGCAGGACGAACGCGCCGATCTCGCGGTGACGGAGTTTCGCGAACTCGTCGCCGGCTGGTCGCGCCAGACCTACCTCGCGGCGATTCGCCGTGCGCCCGATGCCGCGCTTCAGCGCGTCGTCGTGCAGGTCGAGAAGGCAGGCGGCGTGATCGCCGACTCCAGCATGGCCCGCGACGTGCAGGTTCTGCGCGTGCTGTCCGCGGCGGGCTTGCCCGTGGCCCGGCCCCTGTGGGCGAGCGACGACGCCAGCATCCTCGGCGGCCCGTTCATGGTCGCGCAACTCCTGCCGGGTCGCAGTTTCGACATGTCTGACGCGGCGCAGCGCGAGACCTTGCGAAGTCATGCGCAGCGCGACTCCGGCCTGGGCGCCGCGATCGTCGATGCGCTGGCGGCAGTGCATTCGACACCTGTCGAACACCTCCCCTTCCTTCCTTCCGCGGAATTGGGCCGCGCGACGGCGCAGTACGAAATCGATCGGTGCCGCCGCCTCGCGCAGCTCGCCCGCGTCGAGCATGAGCCCGTGGTCGCCCTTGCCTTTCACTGGCTCGAGCGGCATCGGCCGGCGTCGGGAACGCTCGCGCTCGTGCATGGCGACTTCCACATGCGCAACCTGCTGATCGACGGCGAGCGCGTGACCGGCATCGTCGATTGGGAGGTAACGCGCATCAGCGAGCCGCTCTTCGACCTCGCCTACATGAGCATTCCCTACCTCGGCGGCAAGTTCTTCACCCCGGGCGCCGAACTCGTGGCCGGCGTGCTGCCGCAGGATCGGCTGCTCGCCGAATATCAGGGCCGCACGGGTCGTCGCATCGGCGAGGCGGACTTCCACTTCTGGCGCGTCCTCGCGACCCTGAGCCTGCTGCTCGTGGTGTCCAAGGGCGTGTCCGACTTCGAGGCGGGAACGCTGACCAGCGCCCGCAATGCGTGGGCGCGCTTCTCGGAGCCCGTGCTGCACGAAGACATCCTGAACCTTCTGACGATGCCGGCCGCGCGCCACGCGGGCGCCTGAACGAGGAGACACCGAATCATGCCCCTGTCCCAGGTCAGCGACGACTTGATCCACGTGCCGGAGCCGAATCCTGGCTGGCGCGAGAGCTACTACTTCGACTTCTACGATCCGAAGCTCGGCCTCGGCATGTGGCATTCGGCGGGCAAGCGCCCGTTCAAGGGCCATTCGGGCTACGCGCTCGGCGCCTGGGGCCTGCACACGCTGGCGGGCATCGGGCTCGATCACTTCACCGAGCACACCGAAGAATGCGTGGTCGGCGGCCTGCGCTACGAGTGCGTGGAGCCTCTGAAGCGCTGGCGCACCACATTCGACGGCGAGCTCGGCATCCCGACGAAACTGCAGCCCCGCCTCGACATCCGCTGCATGCTGCCCGAGGGGCAGGCGGAGATGCAGCGCGTCCGCGTCAAGTTCGACCTGATGGTCACCAGCATTTCGCCGGCCTACACGTACAAGGACCTTCCGCACTGGAAGCCCCTGTTCTCGGGTCACCTCGACCAGATCGGTCGCACGACCGGCAGCATGACGATCGGCGACGCCACCTACGAGATCGATGCCGTGGGCGGCCGGGACCGGTCGTGGGGCACGCGGGACTGGACGTATCCGCGCATGTGGCGCTTCGTCTCGCTCGTGCGCGAGGGCTTCGACCTCATGCTCTGGTACACGGAGGCCGACCCCGACCTCACGATGGTCGACGGCTACGTGAAGGACGGCGACGCGTGGATGGAGGTCGTCGGCTACAAGGAAGCGGTTCGGACCGAACCCGCGCCGGGCAAGCCGGTGCCGCGGTCCGTGACCTTCGAAGTCGCGACCGCGAACGGCCGCACCTATCGCGTCGAGGGCGAGGTGATGCAGATCATGCCGGTGCTCTTCGACAAGAAGAAGGACGGCGTGGCGGTGACGTGCTGGAACGACCGCGCGCTCGTACGATATACGCTGCCCAACGGCGACGTAGCCTACGGCAACATCGAGTTCGGGGAACGCGTCGCCTCCAGGTCCTGAGGAAGAGCACCATGTCTGCGCCATCCGCCTTGCGGCACATGAAGTTCGAGACCGTCGCCGACGGCGTCGCGCTCGTCACCTTCGCGCGTCCCGAGGTGAAGAACGCCTTCAATCGGCTGATGATGGACGAGGCGCTCGCCATCGTCGACGAACTCGCGGCCGGCTATCCGGCCCGGTGGCGCGCGGTCGTCGTGTGCGGCGAAGGCGACAACTACTGCTGCGGCGGCGACCTCGAGATGTTCCGCGAGATGCTGGGCCAGCCGCGCCACGCGGTCCACGCCTTCATCGCGCGTTTTCACCAGTGGGCGCTCGCGTGGGACGCGCTGCCGATGCCGACACTCGCCGTGATGCACGGCCCGGTCGTGGGCGGCGGCGTGCCGCAGGGGCTCATCTGCGACCTGCGCTACGCGGCCGAGAACACCGTCGTTCATTTCAACTTCATGCACATCGGTCTGGTGCCGGACATGGGCAGCCACTTCATCGTCCCGTCGCTGGTCGGTGTCGGTCGCGCGTACGAGCTGATGCTCGCGGGCGAGCCGATCGATGCGGCGGAAGGACTGCGGCTCGGCCTTTTCACGAAGGTGCTGCCGACGCGCGAGGAAGCGCTGGCCGCGGCGACGAAGCGCGCGAGCGTCATCGCCGCGGTGCCGCCCGACGTCGTGGCGCACAGCAAGCGCCTGCTGCGAAACGCGCGTCATTCTTCCTTGTCGGAGACCGTCGCGCAGGAAGTGGCCTGCCAGGCCGACCGCTTCCTCGATCCCGTCTTCGCCGAAAAGATCGCGGGCTTCTTCGCGAAGCGCGCGCGGCGTGCGTCCTGACATGCCGCAACTCGCCGACCAGGTCGTCATCGTCACGGGCGCGGGACGCGGGCTCGGCCGGTCCATCGCGGTCGCGCTCGCAGCCGAGGGTGCGAGGCTCGTGCTCGTCGCGCGGACGCGGTCGCAACTGGAGGAGACGGCCGCGCTCGTTCGCGATGCGGGCAGCGAAGCGCTCGCACTCGCTTCGGACGTTGCCGCACCGGACGCGGCCTCGGGGGCCGTCAACGCCTCGCTGAAGCACTTCGGAAGGCTCGACGCGCTCGTGTTCGGCGCGGGCGTCTCCGTCACGCGCGCCGCACTCGAAGTCACTCCCGAAGACTGGGACCACGTCGTCGGCATCAACCTCAAGGCCGCGTTCTTCTGGTCGCAAGCGGCCGCCCGGCACATGGTGACCCGGAGGACCGGGCGCATCGTCTTCCTCTCTTCCGTCACCGGCCAGGTCGGCATGCCGTGGCTCGCGCCCTATTCCGCCAGCAAGGCGGGGCTTGCCGGCCTCACGCGCGGTCTTGCCGCCGAATGGGGCGCGAACGGAATCCGCGTGAATGCGATCGCCGCCGGCTTCGTCAAGACCGAACTCACGGCCGCCGAACTCTCGGACGAACGACTCGTCAGGCGCATCGTGCAGCGCGCGCCGCTCGGCCGCCTCGGACAGCCGCAGGACGTCGCGGCCAGCGCGGTATTTCTCGCCTCCGACGCCTCGTCCTATATTTCCGGCCATGTACTCGCCGTCGACGGCGGATGGCAGGCCGCCTGAACCAGGAGACAAGCATGCAGCAGTGGCAACCCCTCACCCTCGACCGGGCGCTCGCCCGCAACGTGTCCGAGCGCCCGACGGCCGAAGCGCTCGTCTACAAGGGAGAACGCATCACCTGGGCGGCGCTGGACGAATGGAGTTCGCGCCTTGCCGCCGCATTTCTCGCCAACGGCGTGAAGCGCGGCGACCGCGTCGCGACCTTCATGGTCAACAGCGTCGAGTGGGCCGCGATCTTCCTCGGCCTCGGCAAGATCGGCGCGGTGATCGTGCCCGTGAACTTCCGCTACAAGGCGCAGGAGCTTGCGTACGTCCTCACGCAATCCGGGTCGTCGATGCTGCTCGCCACGGTGCGGCACGACGGCCGTGACCAGGCGCCCATCCTGAGCGAAGCGCTGGCCGAGGCGAAGACGCCGCTCGTGGTCACGCTCGGCGGCACGCCCGCGCTGGGCGCGGCGGCCAGGCAGATCGCGTGGGAGGCGTTCGTCGAATCCGCGTCGGGCGTGGCGAAGGCGGACCTCGACGCGGCGCGCGCGAGGGTGGAGCCGAACGACCTGCTGATGATCCAGTACACCTCGGGCACCACGGCCTTCCCGAAGGGCGTGGAGCTGCGCCACGACCAGATGCTGCGCAGCGGCACGGCCATGAGCGCACGGCTCGGGCTCGACGGCGAGGGCCGCTTCTTCAGCCCGATGCCCTTTTTTCACATCGGCGGCAGCGTGGCGTCGCTGCTCACGGCGCTGGCGTGCGGCGCGACGCTGTGCTTCATCGACTACTTCCGCGCGGAAGACGCGCTCGACATCCTGGAGCGCGAGAAGTGCACGCACATGTGCGGGGTCGACACGATGTTCGTCGACATGCTCGCGCACGAGTCGTATGCGCGCCGCGACCTGAGCGCGCTGCGCACCGGCTGGACGATCTACAACGAAGCGGTGTTCGCCGCCTTCCCCGGCATGATGAACGTGTACGCGATGAGCGAGTGCTCCTCGGTCGTGTGCATTTCGCACTGGAGCGATCCGTTCGACAAGCGCCGCGACACCTGCGGCCAGGCGATCGAAGGCGTCGAGGTGCGCGTCGTGGATTCGGAGACGCACGAGGACCTCGCGCCCGGCGCGTCGGGCCTCATCCTCGTGAAGGGCTGGTGCGTCACGAGCGGCTATTTCAACCAGCCCGAGCAGACCGCGAAGGCGATGCTGCCGGGCGGATGGTTCAACACCGGAGACTACGGCAGGCGCACGGCGACGGGTGAGCTGATCTACCAGGGACGGCTCAAGGACGTGCTGCGGGTCGGGGGCGAGAACGTCGCCGCGGTGGAAGTCGAAGCGCTGATCAACAAGCATCCCGCCGTGCTGCGCAGCGCCCTGGTGCCGCTCGCGCATCCCCGGCTCAAGGAGGTGCCCGTGGCGTTCGTGCAACTGCGCCCGGAGATGTCGGTGACGGAGAAGGACCTCATCGCCTGGTGCGCGGAAAAACTCGCGAGCTTCAAGGTGCCGCGCCACGTGGTCTTCGTGCCCGAGTTCCAGATGACGGGCAGCGCGAAGATCCAGAAGCAGCCGCTCATCGAGCAGGCACGCGCCACGCTGGGGGCATAGTTGGCCACGCATCCCCGCGAGGGCGGGGATGACGCGCCGCGTCAGAACGAGCGCGGCAGCCCGTGGTTCTCCGCGATCAGGTTGCGCGCCATCTCGTTGGAGATCGGGCTGAAGCGCATGAGACGCGCGTCGCGCCAGTAGCGCTGCATGTCGCGCCGCGCGGAGTAGCCCTGGCCGCCCAGGATCTGGATGCCCAGGTCGGCCGCGCGCACCGCATGTTCGGAGGCGATCACCTTGCCCATCGTCACCGGCATGAACACGTCCTGCCCGGTGTCGCCCAGCCACGCGCAGTGGTGCGCGACGAGCTCGGTCTGGTAGCGCGACATCGCGATGTCCGAGATGTAGTGCTGCAGCGCCTGGAACTCGCCGATCTTCTTGCCGAAGGCGGTGCGTTCCTTCATGTACGCCAGCGCATCCTCCATCACGCCGTCCATGATGCCGAGGCAGGTCCCCATGAGCATCGTGCGTTCGTTGGCGAGCGTGGGCAGCAGCATCTTCCAGGCATCGCCCGGGGTGCCGAGCACGAGGTCGTCGGGCACGAAGACGTCCTTCAGCGTCATGTCGAAGGTGCCGAGGCCGCGCATGCCCAGCGCCTCCAGCGGCTCGATCGTGATGCCCGTCGCATCGGTCGGCATGAGGAAGAGCGTCACGCCCTTGCTCTTCTTGCCCGCGTTCTCGTCGGTGCGCACGAGCAGCAGCACGTAGTGCGACGCGTGGACCGAGGAGCACCACGCCTTCTTGCCGTTGATGATCCAGCCGCCGTCGACCTTGCGCGCCTTCGTCTTCAGCGCGCCGAGGACGTCGGTGCCGCCGTCCGGCTCGGTGAACCCGATGGTCACGCGCAGCTTGCCTGCCGCGATGCGCGGCAGGATGTCTTCCTTCTGCTTCTTGGTTCCGTAGAGACCCACCGAGTTCGCGCCGGCGAAGGACGTCGAGCCCCAGATCCAGATCATCCCGGCCATCGACCGCGAGAGCCCGCGCGCCAGCAGCAGCTGCGTGGCGAGGTTGCCGCCCTGGCCGCCGTACTCCTTCGGCACCGCCATGCCGTGGAAGCCGGCGGCGCCGAGCTTGTCGAACAGCTCGTACGGGTACTCGTCCTCGCGCGCCTCCACGGCGCGCATGTAGTCCTTGGGGATCTCGGCGTCCACCCAGCGGCGAAGGTCCGCGGAGAATGCCTGCTGCTCCGGGGTCAGGGAAAACTCCATGGGCCTTCTTCCTCCTGCGCGTTGCGGATGCGCGTTTACTTCGCGAGGTTCTCTTTGCCGCCGCGCCATTCGACGACGGTGGCGGAGACGCGCGCGTCGCGCTTGTCGAACTTGATCGGCGAGCCGGCGCCGTTGTAGCCGGCGTTCGCCGTCGCGTTCAGCGCCTCGGTCATGCCGGCGCGGTCGCGGGTCTTGGCGACCTTGAGCGCCTCGATGATGAGGCGTGCACCGTCGTAACCCGTGGCGGCGAAGCTGTTGGGAACGGCGTTGTATTTCGCCTGGTAGGCGTTCACGAAGGCCTGCGACGCGGGCGCGGCCGGGCTGAAATCGGCCGCGTAGACGATGCCGTCCGCCTTGGCGCCCAGGCCGATGAGGATGTCGACGCCGCCGGCGGGCTGCGAGGCCACGATGCCCTTGAAATTGGCGAGCCGGATCTCGTTGACCATCGAGGCGTTCTGCGGGCCGAACGAGAGGTACAGGATCGCGTCCGGATTCGACGCCAGCGCCTGGCGCACGATCGGCTGGAAGTTGGTCTCGGTGCCCGAGAAGCTGATGGTGCGCACGATCTCGTAGCCGTCGGTCTTCGCGGCCGCGGGGAAGGTCTGCGTCGACACCGCCGTCAGCGTGGGGTTGTCCGCGTTGTAGATGATCGCGAGCTTCTTCACGCCCTTGGACTTGAAGTACTGGCTCAGCATGCCCTGGTAGGTGAACTGCGGCGCGGTCGTGCGGAAGATGCGGTCGCCCAGGCCCATGAGACCGTCGGCCCCGGACTGCGTGGCCACGAAGGGGAGCCCCGCACGCTGCGCGATGGGCGCGACGGCGAGGGCCGTGGCCGACGACGTGCCGAACAGCACCACCGGCGCGTTGCTCTGCGCCACGGTGTTCATGGCCTGCACGGCTTGCGGGTCGGCCGTCGCGGGCGTGGAGAACACGTCGATCGCCAGCGTCGTGTTGGGCACCTCGCGCGCCGCGTTCGCCTGGTCGACGGCAAGCTGGATGCCCTTGAGCATGTCGTCGCCGAAGGGCTTGGCCGGGCCGGGCGAATTGGTGGCGATCACCGGGAAGCGGAACGTCGTCTGGGCGATCGCGCCGGTGGCGAACACCGCCGCGGCCATGCCGAGCAGCGTTGCCGCATGCCGAAGTCTGAGTTGCAGTTTCACGGATGTCTCCTTGCTGGGGTTGAAGTGCTTGCCGCTCGCGCGCGTTCTACGCGGCCGCCTGCGGGAGCCCGAGCAGCACCGACTCCATCGCGAGTGCGGAGCGGGCGTTGGCTCGGGTCTCGGCGCCGACGATCACGCCGTGCTCGATGAAGTAGGTGTGCGTCGCGAGCGCGGCCACGGCCTTCGCGTTCTGCTCCACCATGAGGATGGGAATGCCGGACTCGGCGATGGCCTTGACCTTCGCGACGATCTGGTCGGTGATGATCGGCGCGAGCCCCATCGACGGTTCGTCGAGCAGCAGCATCCTGGGCGACGCCATCAGCGCGCGGCCGAAGGCGAGCATCTGCTGCTCGCCGCCGCTCAGCACGCCCGCGGGCGCGTCGCTGCGCTCCACCAGGATCGGGAACATCGCCTCGACCATGCCCAGAAGCGACATGCGCTTTGCACGCGACGGCTCCGAATAGGCGCCCAGCAGCAGGTTCTCGCGCACCGTCAGCCGGCCGATGATGCGCCGGCCTTCGGGCACCTGGACGAGGCCGAGCTGCACGATCCGGTGCATCGGCAGGCCGGTGATGTCCTGCCCGGCGAAGCGGATCCGGCCACGCTTGGGGCGAACCGCGCCGCAGATCGCATTGAGCGTCGACGACTTGCCCGCGCCGTTGGGGCCGAACAGCACCGCGACCTGCCCGCTGTCGACGGACAGGTTCAGGTTTTCCACGGCGAGGTGGTGGCCATAGCGCACGTCGAGGCTCTCGATCTCAAGCAGCGCTGCCATGGCCTTCTCCGAGGTAAGCCGTACGGACCACGTCGAGCGCCGCCGTCTCGCCGGGCGCGCCGCGCGCGATGACCTGGCCGAAATTCAGCACGATCAGTTCGTCGCACAGGCCCACGAGCAGGGGCACGTCATGCTCGACGATCACCATCGCCATGTCCTTGCTGACGACGGAACGCACGGACTGCGCGACGTCCCGGCGTTCTTCGTTGTTCATGCCGGCCATGGGCTCGTCGAGCAGCAGCACGTGCGGGGTGCGTGCGATGGCGCGGGCGATCTCCACGCGGCGACGCAGGCCGTAGGGCAGCAGGCCGACTTTCGTCGCCGCGTACTTGCGCAGGCCGAGGCGGTCGATCGCGCCGTCGACCTGTTCGGCGTGCGACTTCGCCTTCGCGGCTCCCGCGTGGTCGACGCCCGCAGCCACGTTCTCCCACACCGTCAGCGTCTCGACGAGCCGGATCAGCTGGAACGTGCGCGAGATGCCGCCGTGGAAGAAGGCCTCCGGCGTGGTCGCGCGCGGCGGCTCGCCGGCGATCCGGATGCGCCCCTCGGTCGGCTTCACGACGCCCGACAGCACGTTGAGCAATGTCGTCTTGCCCGACCCGTTGGGCCCGATCATTCCGTAAACCTTGCCGGGCTCGAACGTGAGCGAAACGCCGCTCAAGGCCTTGACGCCGCCGAAGCGGACCGAGATGTCCTCGGCGCTGAGGGCTGCGACCGTCATGCTTCGACCTTCGCCTGAACGGGCTCGTCCGCCTTGGCGTCGCGACGGCTCGACCACGAGGCGCGGGCGTCGTGCCACAGGCCCACGAGTCCGCCCGGCACGTAGATGATCATCACGACGATGATGATCCCCTGCACCATGAGCCGCCAGTCGTTGCTGACGAAGCCCAGGAGGTACGGGAAGGCCGTGACCAGCGCCGCGCCGAGCAGCGGCCCCATGAAGCCGCCCACGCCGCCGAGAACGATGACGGTCAGGCCATCGACGACGAGCTTGAATCCCCCCTGGTCGGGGGCGATGAGGTTGAACAGCATTGCGCTGCATGCGCCGGCGAGCCCGCCCAGCACCGAGCTGAGCACGAATGCGGAAGCACGCGCGCGGCCGGTGTGGATGCCCAGCGTGCGCGCAAGCACCTCGTCGGTCCGCATGTAGGCCAGCGTCCGGCCCGCGCGGCCGCGTTCCGTGAGATACACCAGCAAGGTGACGAGCGCGGCCACGGCGAAGAGCGACGCGGTCGACATGACCGGCGGAATCCCGTAGAGGCCGGTCGAGCCGCCCGTGACCGTCTTCCAGCTTCTCGCGATCGCCTGCACGAGCAGCACGAACGAGAGCGTGGCCATCGCGAGGTAGAGCGAGCGCAGGCGCGCGAGCACCAGCGCGAGGCCCAGCCCGATCACCGCGCTGACGCCGGCTGCCGCCAGCAGCGAGAAGACAGGGGAGACGCCCGCGATCGACATCTTGCCGGCGACGTACGCGCTGATCAGCCAGGTGCCCACGCCCGCGACGGAGAACGCGCCGGAGCGCAGCGACGTGTAGAAGCTGAAGCCGATCATCGCCATGACGAGCCACGCCTGGACGAGCGACTCGTAGCGCGCGAAGAGGGACAGGTCCGTCATGGACGCTCCCACTGGCCCTGCGCGAAGATGCCGCCGGGACGCAGGATGAGGATGACCAGCGCCACCACGAACGGAACCGTGTACGCGAGGCTCGGGTCGCCGTAGTTGACCGTGGCCGAGACGATGGCGGCGAGAAGGTAGGAGCCGAGGATCGTGCCGCCCACGCTGCCCACGCCGCCGAGGATGATGGCCGTGAACGCCATGATGATGAGCGGCTCGCCCATGTGCGGATCGATGGCGCCGATGCGAAGGCACAGCAGCAGGCCGGCGAGCGCGGCCAGCGCGCCGCTGACGGCCATGGTGACGATGGAGAGCTTCGACGCCGAAATGCCGAGCAAGCCGCAGGTGTACGGGTCGTGCGCGAGCGCGCGCAAGGCGGGCGCGTGACGGCTGTACTTCATGAACAGCATCAGGCCGACGCCGATGACGAGCGCCACGCCGATGATGATGATGTCGATGTTCGTCGCGTCGAGACCCGCGAGCGGGACGAGGGTGCGCTCGAAGACGGCCGTCGGGATCGACACCGCCAGGCCCTGCGTGATGTTGATGGCGAGCACGACCAGCGCCGTCCCCGCGCCGATGCTCGCGATGACGATGGAAAGCTCGGCCTGGTGCGGATCCGCCGTGCGTTTGCGGATGGGCGCGAACACCGCGACTTCGAGGACCACGTTCAGTACGATCCCGGTGACCATCGCGACGCCCAGCAGCGGAAGGAAGGGCAGGCCGAGATGCTGCGCGGCCAGCCAGGAGCCCAGCGCGCCGGCCATGAAGACTTCGGCATGCGCGATGTTCAGCGTGTTCATCACGCCCCAGGACAGGCTGAGGCCCAGCGAGAACAGCATGTAGATCGTGCCGAGGACCAGGACGTCGAAGAGGAAGCTGGCGAACATCGGCTAGCTCCGCACGGCCGGCGACGCCAGGAAAAGGGAAGACGACGCTGCGGGCGTGGGCATGGCATCGATCCTAGGCGGCTGCTCTTTTTTGTCAAATGGTTTGTCCTTTTAAAGAACCCGTTCCTAGGGTTTGTCAGGAGAGGGCCTGACACGGCTCACGGAAGTATGTACTTGACAAACCTATGTACATGCTTACAGTGTTGCTTGACAGGCCGGTGTAAAGTTGTTGAGGGCGCTTTTCCCTAGCGGAAAGCGCCCTCAGTTGCTTTAGTATCGTAAGGATGGGACGTGACAACCTTGATTGCTGAGCGCGGGATCGCCCCTTGGAGGCGACGCCTGTTCTTGCCCGCTTACAAGGTAGCGGACGCAGCGCGTTATGCCGGCATATCTGGTCAGACCATCCGCAACTGGCAGGTATCCACCGATTTCCACCGCCCAGCCATCGCGGAGCGTGAAAGCGGAACCGCGCTCAACTACCTGCAGCTTGTGGAGGTGGCTTTTGTCGCCGCAATGCGCCGTGCTGGCGTGAAGTTGCAGGAAATCAAGAACGCGCGCGAGTACGTTGCCTTGCAACTGCAGTCTGAATATCCGTTTGCTGAGAAGAGCTTCAAAACGGACGGTAAGGACATTTGGATGTCGCTCGACAACTTGGTTGCGGGCGAGTCAAAGTCTAAGTTGGTGAAGGTCAACAAAGGCGGCCAAATTGCATGGGCTGAGATTGTTGAGACCAAGTTCACCGAGTTCGAGTATGAGGAAGACCTCGCGGTCCGCTGGCATGTTGCAGGGCCGCATTCTCCCGTCGTCATTGATCCCCGTGTGTCCTTCGGGGCGCCTATGGTCAGAGGCATTGCCACTTGGGCAATCAAAGGCCGCTGGACTGCGGGAGAGTCCTTGAAAGACATCGCTGAAGATTTTTTGTTGCAGTCGGATCAAGTGACCGAGGCCTTGAGGTTTGAGGGCATCGACTTGTCTCAACTCAGGGCGTGGCACTAAGGCTTTACTTCGACAAGAACGTAGGGACCAAGCTGCCAGCGGTGCTGGAGCAGCTTGACCTCTCTGTGGCTTGGCATCAGATGAAGCAGGCCAAGCTTGGGGTTACGGGTCCGAGTTGCAATGACCAACTCTTTCATGACGAAGAAGCGGATGACGTTTGGCTTGCAGACGTCGGTGCGCGTGGCTGGGTAGTTTTTAGCCACGACCGCAAATTTCATAAGATCGGCTTCGAGTCCGAGCTTTCCGCTATCAAGCAGCACAATGTTGGATGCTTCTATCTGTGGGGCGGCAGCGCTAAGAAGTACGAAAAGGCGCAGTGCTTCTTTCGCGCCTATGATCGAATTTTGAGGGCGATTGCGACTACGCCGCGCCCGTTCATTTACGACGTTCAGCGGAGCGGTCGGTTGAAGAAGGTGAAGATCCCATGAGCGAATCGAAGCCCGCCCCAAAGCCGCCTCAGTTCGATGACGTACTGAAGCGCATGCTCTCATCCCCGCCGAAGCAGCACAAGGACGAGAAGAAGCCGGAAAAGAAAAGCCCGCCGAAGCGGGCTTGAGAGTATCGGCCTTACAGCCAATACTGGAGTGCAAGGGTAATGGCAATCACGGTGGTAATCAGGGGAGCTGAGAACGACACCTTGAACGACTTACCCCATTGCAGCGTCAGCTTGAACATGGTTTTCACCTTGTCAAAACTGGCGAGGCCTCGCCAACGTTTATGAGTCGGCGTATTTCTATTCGCGCCCTTCGAGAAGGCGCTAGCTCTCGACCTACCTAGGATGGCTTCGAGCATCGGCTTAGACACTTTTGGTTGGCCTCGCGCCCCGCTTACGCTGATTAGCTTGAAGTAGTTCAAGCCCCCGGAGCGGCCGGTACAGGGTAGGTTGGCTCCTAGGTGTCCGCACCTTTAGCGGCTGGTGAGGCCGCATTCGCCCCGTCACCACGGAGCGAAACCTAGACACTCGGAAGATACAGGCCGCAGCGGTCGCAGACAAGCATGGACAAGTCTGCGTTGTGATGCGGGTCGAATCGCAGGCGACGAACGACTCCGAAGACGCGCCCAGCACGCAGGGCAATGCTCCGCGCCGTTGACCGTCTTGTAGCCGGATCGAAAGCGAATCGAGTCCGCAATCTCCGCTAGCTTGTTCGCGAGCGGAGAGGGGACAGGCTCACGGCGCTTGGAAGTTAAGCCGCCGATAGGTCAGGCGCTTGCCGGTGATGCCCTTCAGGGCTGCGTCGGTGCGCTCGATGTCATTGACGCCGAGAGATTGGCGGTTGTTCCAGCGGAAGTCGAATTCGTTGGCGTAGCGTTGAAGGTGCTGCTCCGAGACGCTGTGGAACGTGCCGACCAGCCCGCGCTTGAGGATGGCGAAGGACGATTCGGCGGTGTTGCTGGAAACGTCGCCACGGACGTATTCCTCTTTCGAGTGGTTGACTGCCTCGTGACTGGCGAAGTGACGGCCGATCTTCTTGTAGTGGCCGGCCTCGTCCGTCATGAGACGAGCGGACTTCGAGACGTTGCCCTTGAGGATCGGGCCAAGGGTTGCGCCTGTGACGTTGGGAACGTGGATCGTGCGCTTGGCACCTTGGCGCTCGACCAGCGAGAAGATTTTCATCTTGGGCGAGTAGCCGCCGCCAGTCTTCGCGGGGTACTTGATGCCTTCGGAATCCTTGGCGGTGCCCCAATACGTTTCGTCGGCTTCAACGATGCCGGACGAGCCGGGACCGCCGAGAAGATTGGTCGGATTGGTGGTCATGGCTTCGCGGATGCGATGCGACATGAACCAAGCGGTTTTGTAGGTGACGCCGAGCATGCGCTCAAGCTGCTTGGCCGAAATGCCCTTCTTGCTCGCGCACATGAGATGCACGGCCTGAAGCCAGACGTTGAGGGCGATCTTGGAGCGCTCGAACAAGGTTCCGACCGTGACGGTGAACTGATCGCGGCAGTCCTTGCACTTGTAGAGGCCAGGACGGTGCTTCGTGCCTTCGAGCTTGTAGGCGGTGCCGATAACGCCGCAATGAGGGCAAACGGGGCCATGCGGCCAGCGCAGAGCTTCCAAGTATTCGCGGGCCTTGTCCGCGTCTTGGAAGTGGGGCTGGTTCTGGATTGCGTTTGCCATGCCTGAACTATAGAACTTCAGGCGGGTTTGTCAAGTACATACTTCCGACGGCTCAGCGCATAACCTCATGCATCTTTTGCATAGGAATGCGTGCGTTCCATGTTGGCCTTGCGGACGGGCTCCTTAAAATCGACCCCGAAGCCCGATTTCAAAAAGGCGCCGCCGCTGGTTCTCTCCCCGTCGCAGCTCCCTTCCTGAAATCGGTTTTTGAACTTAGGAGCTTCGATGAATTCCCCCGTGATGCAGGGACTGCGCCTCGATACGCCGTCGTACGTGAAGAATGCCCGGCTCATTGCCTGGGTCGCCGACATGGTGGCGCTGTGCAAGCCCGACCAGGTCTACTGGTGCGACGGCAGCAAGGAAGAGTACGACCGCCTCTGCCAGCAACTGGTCGACGCCGGCACCTTCCGCCGGCTCGACGCGCAGAAGCGCCCCAACTCCTACCTTGCGCTGTCCGACCCGAGCGACGTCGCGCGCGTCGAGGACCGCACCTACATCTGCTCGCGGAACGAGGAAGACGCCGGCCCGACCAACAACTGGATGGCGCCCGCGGAGATGCGCGCGACGCTACAGCCGCTGTTCGACGGCTGCATGCGCGGCCGCACGATGTACGTGGTGCCGTTCTCCATGGGTCCGCTCGGCTCGCCCATCGCGCACATCGGCATCGAGCTCTCCGACAGCCCTTACGTGGCCGTCAACATGAAGATCATGACCCGCATGGGCAAGGCCGTGTTCGACGTGCTCGGCGTCGACGGCGAGTTCGTCCCTTGCGTCCACACCGTCGGCGCGCCGCTGGAGCCCGGCCAGAAGGACGTGACCTGGCCGTGCAACGCCACCAAGTACATCGTCCATTACCCCGAGACGCGCGAGATCTGGTCGTATGGCTCCGGCTACGGCGGCAACGCGCTGCTGGGCAAGAAGTGCTTCGCGCTGCGAATCGCCTCCACCATGGGACGCGACGAGGGCTGGCTCGCCGAGCACATGCTGATCCTGGGCGTGACGAGCCCCGAAGGCAAGAAGCACCATGTGGCCGCCGCGTTCCCCTCGGCCTGCGGCAAGACCAATTTCGCGATGCTCATTCCGCCGGCCGGCTTCGAGGGCTGGAAGGTCACGACCGTCGGCGACGACATCGCCTGGGTCAAGCCCAATGCCGATGGACGCCTGTACGCGATCAACCCCGAGGCGGGCTATTTCGGCGTGGCGCCCGGCACGAACACGCTGACGAATCCGAACTGCATGGCCAGCCTGGAACGCGACGTGATCTTCACGAACGTCGCGCTGACCGACGACGGCGACGTGTGGTGGGAAGGCATGAGCGAAGCGCCCGCGCACTGCATCGACTGGCAGGGCAAGGACTGGACGCCCCAGATCGCGAAGGAAACCGGCGCGAAGGCCGCGCACCCGAACGCGCGCTTCACCGTGCCCGCCGTGAACAACCCCGCGCTCGACGCGGCGTGGGACGACCCGAAGGGCGTGCCCATCGACGCGTTCATCTTCGGCGGCCGCCGCTCGACGACCGTGCCGCTCGTGACCGAGGCGAACGACTGGGTCGAAGGCGTGTACATGGCCGCGACCATGGGTTCCGAAACGACGGCTGCGGCCGGCGGTGCGCAGGGTGTCGTGCGCCGCGATCCGTTCGCCATGCTGCCCTTCACCGGCTACAACATGAGCGACTATTTCCAGCACTGGCTGTCGCTCGGCCAGAAGCTGAAGGCCGCCGGCGCGAAGATGCCGCGCATCTACACGACCAACTGGTTCCGCAAGGGCGAGGACGGCAAGTTCGTCTGGCCCGGCTACGGCGAGAACATGCGCGTGTTGAAGTGGATGATCGACCGCATCGAGGGCCGCGCGCAGGGCGAGAAGCACGTCTTCGGCGTGAGCCCGACCTACGAGGAAATCAACTGGACCGGCCTGGATTTCAGCCGCGCGCAGTTCGGCCAGGTGATCAGCCTCGAGAAGGCCGCATGGGTGAAGGAGCTCGAGTTGCACGCGGAACTCTTCAAGCAGCTGGCTTACCACCTGCCCAAGGAACTCACGGAGACCAAGGCTCGGATCGAGAAGCGCCTGGCAGCCTGATCGGGTTCGCGCCGCCCAAGAAAAAAGCCACCGCATGCGGTGGCTTTCTTGCACCTGCGCTCGCGCTCAGTACATCTTGCGCAGGTCGCGGCCGGCGCGCTCCATGGCGCGGCTCAGATCCGCCATGACGCGCGCATCGTTCTGCGCGACCTTCCACAGCTTGGCGTCTTCGGCGGCTTCCCTGCGAACGACCGCGGCGGCGCGCAGGCTGTTGCGCACGCGCATCGTCGCGGCACGCACGGGCGTCGCGAACAAGGCCAGGCCGGCGAAGCCGATGGCCCACAGGGCCACCCAGGCGGCCATCAGGTGGCCATCGGTCCAGGTCTGGACGAGCTCGTTCGCAACCACCAGCAACGCGGAAGCGATGGCCGCGAGCAGCATCGTCGCGGCGCCCCGGGCGCCGTCGAATCGACGGGTGGTGTTGCGGATCACGTCCGCCGTGCGCTCCAGGCGCAGGACGGCGCCGTGTTGCGTGGGGTAATCGACGTGGACGAATTTCATGGTGTTTCCCTCTCCTAGCGCTGCGGCGAAATGCCGATTGCGTAGGCGAATACTAGGGTGAACCCTGATATGTTTCCAATTTAGATTAGTGATGACTATCATTCACGGCATGAAGTCCACCAACTTCCGGACCCTGGATCTGAACCTGCTGCGCGTGTTCGATCAGGTCATGGCGGAGCGCAATCTGACCCGCGCGGCGCGCAACCTGAACATGACGCAGCCCGCCGTGAGCAATGCACTCAACCGCCTGCGCGATTCGCTGGGCGACCGGCTGGTGGTGCGCAGCGGCTATGGGGTGGAGCCGACGCCCCGGGCGCTCGGGCTCTGGCCGGCGGTCGCCGAGGCGCTGCGCCAGCTCGAGTCGTCGCTGAGCCCGGGCGAATTCGTCGCGTCGGAGGCCAACACCTCGTTCATCCTGTCCATGGCCGATGCCACCGCGGCCGAGATCATGCCCGGGCTCGTGGAGATCATCGAACGCGACGCACCGGGCGTGTCGATGAAGACCCTGCCGCTCGCGACGCGCGACCCGCGGCGCCTGCTCGACGAAGGCACGATCGACCTCGCCGTCGGCTACTTCCCGGCCGTGCTGGCCGCCCTGAGCGCGCAGGCGCAGACGGGCGGCATCGCGCCGTTCGACCATCTACGGCTCTACGAGGGCGAATACGTGTGCGTCATGCGCGAAGGCCATCCGCTGTCGAGCGGCCCGCTGACGCTCAAGCGCTACTGCAACGCCCACCATCTGCTCGTCAGCTTCTCGGGACGTCCCTTCGGCTTCGTCGACGAAGCCCTGGCCTCGCTCGGCCAGAAGCGCCGCGTCGTGCTCACCGTCAACCAGTTCTACACCGCAGGGCGTGTGGTGGCGACGTCGGACCTGCTCACCGTCTTGCCGCGTCATTTCGTCAGCGTCACCGGCATGGCGAGCGCGCTGCGCGTGCGCGAGCTGCCGTTCAAGCTGTCGCCCGTCCACGTCGACGCGCTCTGGCACCGCCGGCAGGCGCAACGCAGCGATCACGCATGGTTGCGGCTCGCCGTTGCCGCCGCCGCGCGCAAGGCCTTCGACACGTAGCGCGGGCCGCACAATACGCCTGTGAAGATCCAGCTGTTTTCCGACCTGCACCTCGAGTCGCATTCCGCCCTGCATCCACTGCCCGCCCCGGAGGCCGAACTGCTCGTGCTCGCCGGGGACATCGGCTCGTACCAGCGCGGCTCGCGTCTGGCGGAGGACGACTTCGGGCTCGCTCGTTTCTCGCCGCTGCGGGGCTGGCCCGTTCCGGTGCTCTTCCTGCCCGGCAATCACGAATACGACGGGCTCGACTTCGACCAGACGCACGCGCGGCTGCGCGAAACCTGCGAACGGCTGGGCATCGGCTGGCTCGAACGCGAAGTCGTCGTCATCGGCGATGTCCGCTTCGTCGGCACCACGCTCTGGACGGACTTCGACGCGCTCGCCGACGCGCCGGGCGCGGCGCCGCTCACGGACGAGAAACGACTCGAACAGCGGCACAAAGCGTTCCGTGCGGCCAACTACTATCTCCAGAAGATGTCCGCCATGCGCGGTGGACGCCCGCTCCTGGCCGAGGGATGGCGCGAACTGGCGCTCGAGTGCCAGCCCTGGCTGCGGGCCGCGCTCGCCCGGCCCTTCGAAGGGACGACGGTGGCCGTGACCCACTTCGCCCCGAGCCTTCGCAGCGCCGACCCGCGCTACGGCATCGTCCCGGGCACGGCCGGGTTCTGCAATTCGCTCGACGACCTTCTGCCCCTGGCCGATTTCTGGATTCACGGCCACCTGCACTGCCAGCAGGATTACACCGCCGGCCGCTGTCGCGTGGTCGCCAACACGCTCGGCTATGCGGTCAAGGGCGAACAGGCAGGATTTCGCGAAGATTTCGTCCTCGATCTGTCCGCGTTACAACCGGCCTGAGTCTTTACAAGCCGGCGCTTGAGAATTCCGGGCGTGTCGCCACACTCATCGCATGAGGCGCAACAAGCACCATCGGTTCGAAATGCTGGCATGGATCGTGGCCGTCGCCGTGTCCGTGCTGTTCGCGGCGCTCGGGCCGGACGCCTCGGGCCTGCACAATTTCTTCACGCACGATTCGATCATCCTGAACGGCCCGCGCTGAGGCGCGCACGGTTCATTCCAAGGCCGCTTCGGCCGCGCGCGTCAGCGCGGCGGTGAGTTGGTCCAGCACCTCGGACTCGAGGTTCCAGCAGTGCCAGTAGAGCTGCACGTCGACCGAGTGGCCCGGCGCGATGTCGACAAGCTGCCCCTGCTCCAGCAAGCCGTGCGCGAGCAGCCGCGGCACCACGCTCGCGCCCCATGAAGCAAGCACGGCGCGCACCTGGCCCTCCGAACTCGGCACGAGCAGATGCTTGAGCGCGACGCGCTTGAGTCCGAACGCCCGGCCCACGAACTCGGACTGCATGTCGTCCTTGCGGTTGAAGGCGACGAAGGGCATGTCGCGGAAGTTGTGCGCGGTGAGGCCGCCCGGACAATGCATGCGCGCGTAGTCCGGATGCGCGATGGCGACGTAGCGCATCGCCCCCAGCGGCAACACCTTGCAGCCGCGCAGCGCCTGCTTGACCGTGGTGACGCAACCCAGCACCTGGCCTTCGCGCAGCCATTCGTGCGTGAAGTCCTGGTCGTCGGCGATGATCTCCAGCGGCAGCCCCTGCCGCGCGAGGTCGGTGAGAGCGGGCAGCGCCCAGGTGGCGATGCTGTCGGCATTGACGGCCACCGAGATCCGCTCCTCTTCCCTCGTGCCACCGCTCGACGCGGGCGCCAGCTCGCGCATGTCCCGCTCGAGGTCGGCGCGCAGCAGCCTCAGCTGTTTCGCGTGCTTCAGCAGCAGGTGGCCGGCCGGCGTGATGCGCAGCGGCCGGCTGCGCACGATCAGCACCGTGCCCACCTGCGCTTCCAGGGCTCGCAGTCGCTGGGACACGGCGGACTGGGTGATCGACAGGCGCTGCGCCGCGCGCTCGAAGCCGCCCTCCTCCACGATCGCGGCGAGGCATTCGAGGGCTGCCGGGTCATAGGTGCTCATATTAGCGTTCCTGATCTTTTCTCTGATAGTTTAATGACGCTTCTCGAAATCGCCGCCGGGCCCCACACTTTCCATCCATGAAAGTACTCGTTCTCGGCGCCGGCATCATCGGCATCAGCACCGCGTGGCACCTCGCCGAGCGCGGCCACGACGTCGTCGTCGTCGACCGGCAGAAGGATGCGGCGCTGGAGACGAGTTTCGCCAACGCGGCCCAGATCTCGGTGAGCTACTGCGAGCCCTGGGCCAACAAGCACGCGCCCGCCAAGCTCGCGAAGTGGATGTTCCGCAACGACGCGCCGCTGCTGTTCCGTCCGCAGCTCGACTGGCAGCAATGGCGCTGGGGCCTCCAGTTCCTGACCCAGTGCAACGACGCCGCGTTCGAACGCAACGTCGCGCAGCTCGTGGCGCTCGGCAACTACAGCCACGCGGCATTGAAGGACGTGGTGCGCTCGACCGGCATCGAATACCAGCGGCTCACGCGCGGCATCGCGCACTACTACACCGACGAGGCTTCGTTCGCCGCGGCCGGCGAAGCAGCGGGGATCATGCAGCGGCACGGCGTGAACCGCCGCGTGGTGGACAAGGAAGAACTCTTTCGCATCGAGCCCGCGTTCCGCTCGTTCGCGCACCGCATCGTGGGCGGCACGTACACGCCGAGCGACGAGAGCGGCGACGCTCGCGTCTTCACGCAGGAACTCGCGGCGCGCTGCGCGGCGCGCGGCGTGCAGTTCCTCTACGGCCGCGACATCGAGCGACTCGAGACGGCCGGCGGCGAAGTCACCGCCGTGCATATCCGCGAGCGCGAAACCGGCGCGGTACAGCGCTTATCGGCCGATGAAGTGGTCGTGGCCTGCGGGTCGTTCTCCGCGCCGCTGCTGCGCACCGTCGGCGTCGATCTGCCGATCTATCCCGGCAAGGGCTACAGCGCGACCTTCAAGCTGAAGAAGCCCGGGCTCGCGCCCTTCGTGAGCACCATCGACGACGAGCTGAAGATCGCGATGAGCCGGCTCGGCGACGAGCTGCGCGTCGCGGGCACCATCGAGCTGTCGGGCTGGAACCTCTCGCTCGACACGGACCTGGCGAAGGCGCGTTGCCGCATGCTGGCCCAGCGCATCGAAGCGGTGCTGCCCGGCGTATGCGACACCCGCCTCCCCGAAGAAGGCGGCAACCCGCGCTTCTGGACCGGCCTGCGGCCGTCGACACCGACGAACGTGCCCTACATCGGCCGCACGAAAGTCGGCAAGCTCTGGGTGAACGCGGGCCACGGCACGCTGGGCTGGACGCACGGCGCGGGCTCGGGCAAGGCAATGGCCGAACTCATCGGAGGCCGGATGCCGGCGATGAATTTCAGGTTCCACGGCATCGCGCAGCCTTCGCTCGAACTGCGGACGGCGTGAATAGCCATCATCCCGCGAAGGCGGGGACCAAGACTTTCAAGGCGTTGTCGGGGCGCCCTGGATTCCCGCCTACGCGGGAATGACGTTCAGTGCGGCCCAGAGCTTCGCCGACGTCAGCGGCATCTGCAGGTCGCGCGCGCGCTCGGGAAAGCCCGCGCGAGCCACCGCATCGGCCACAGCATTCACGATGCACGGCGTCGCGCCGATGGTGCCGAGCTCGCCCACGCCCTTCACGCCCAGCGGATTGTTCTTGCAGGGAACCGTCTGGTCCATCTCGGTCACGAACTCGCAGTCCATGATGTCCGCGCGCGGCGCCGCATAGTCCATGAGGCTGCCCGACACGGGCTGCGAGGTCTCAGGGTCGTAGACCATGTGTTCGCACAGCGCCTGCCCGATACCCTGCACCGCGCCGCCATCGAGCTGGCCGCGCACGATCATGGGGTTCACCACGCGGCCGACGTCGTTCATGCTCGCATACGCGACGACACGTACTTCGCCGGTGGCCGGGTCGAGCTCCACCTCGCTCACGTGGCAGCCATTGGGCCAGCTCGCACCCGCCACCGTGGTCGTGCTGTCGATGTGGATGCGCTGCTCCGGCTGCTTGCCGGCGAGCGAGAAGATGTCGATCGACAGGTCCGTGCCCTTGACCTTGAAGCGCCCCCCCGCGTAATCGAGATCGTCCGCCGCCGCCTCGAGCGCCTGCGCCGCGAGCTGCCGGGACCGATCGAGCGTCTTCACGGCGCCCTCGCGCAAGGCCGAGCCGCCCGTGAAGAGCGAGCGCGATCCCGCGCTGCCGAAACCGTCGCCCCGATCGGTGTCGCCGAGCACCACCTTCACTTGCGACATCGGCACGCCGAAGACGTCGACGACCAGCTGCGCGAGCGTCGTCGCGATCCCCTGCCCCATCGCGTTCACGGCGGAATACGCCTCGATCATGCCGTCCGGCTGCACGGTGACCGTCACCCGCTCCTCGAACGAATTGCCCGAAGTCCATTCGAGGAAGGTCGCGATGCCGAGTCCGCGCACCTTGCCGCGCGCGCGGCTCGCGGCGGCACGCGCTTCGAAGCCCGGCCAGTCCGCGAGCGCCAGCCCCTCGTCCATGATCTTCTCGAACTCGCCGACGTCGTAGGTCTGGCCCATCGGGTTCGTGTACGGCATCCGCTCGGGCCGCAGGAAGTTGCGGCGGCGCAGCGCGATGCGGTCGATGCCCGTCTGCCGCGCGGCTTCGTCCATCAGGCGTTCCATCAGGAAGATGGCCTCGGGCCGCCCCGCGCCGCGATAAGCGCCGATCGGCGCGGTGTTCGTCAGCACCGTCTTCAGATGGAAGTCGATGACCGGCACGTCGTACACGCTCGTCTGCACCCACGGCCCCACCATGAGCGCGATGACGGTTCCGGTGCCGGTCGCGTAGGCGCCGACGTTGGCCATCGAGCGCAGGCGCAGCGCGAGGATCGCGCCATCGGCCGCGAGGGCGAGTTCGGCGCGCTGGCGAACGTCGCGGCCGTGCGTGGCCGAGAGAAACTCCTCGCTGCGGTCCGACGCCCACTTCACCGGACGCTTCAGCCGGTGCGCACACCACGCGACGACCGCGTCCTCAGGATAGATTCCGGTCTTCATGCCGAAGCCGCCGCCGACATCGGCGACGATCACACGCACCTGGTCGCGCGGCAGGCCCAGCACGTCGTTGCACAGCGAGTTGCGAACGCCCGAGGGCATTTGCGTGCTCATGCGGATCGTGAGCCGCCCGTCCTGCGCCACCCAGGCGAGGACCGCACGGGGCTCCAGCGCGAGCGCGACCACGCGCTGGTTCTCGACTTCGAGCTTCACGACGTGAGCGGCCTGCGTGAACGCGGCCTCGGCCTTCGCCGCGTCGCCGTGGCGGATCTCCGCGGCGATGTTGTCCGGCGCTTCGTCGCACAGCGCCGCGGCGCCGCTTGCGGTCGCTGCGTCGACGGTGACGGCGGCGGCGAGTTCCTCGTACTCCACCGAGACGGCTTCGGCTGCATCGCGCGCCTGCTCCAGCGTCTCGGCCACGACCGCGACGACCGCTTCGCCGACGAAGCGCACCCGTTCGTGGGCGAGCGGACGGCGCGGCGGCGTGGCGCCGGGCGCGCCGCCGGCCCGCTTGAACGCGGGATTGCCGGGAATCGGCCGGACGCCTGCGGCGAAGAGCTCCGCGCCCGTGACGATCATCGCGACGCCCGGCATCGACGCCGCAGCGCCGGTATCGATGGACACGATCCGCGCGTGCGGATAAGGCGAGCGCACGAACACGATGCGAAGCTGCGCTTCGGGCGCGGCATCGTCCGTGTACTGGCCCTGGCCCTTGAGGAGAACGTCGTCCTCGATGCGGCGCACTGCGGCGCCGCTGCCGTAACGCGCGGGAATGTCTTGGCTCATGAGCGAAGAGTCTCGCCGATTTCGACCTGCCGCGCAGCCTATGGATTGCGGGCGGCGGAGTCCGAGAGCTTGCCGGCCATCCAGCGCAGCAGGTCGATCCACATCTGGCGCATCTCCGAGTCGAGCGGCGTGCGCATCGCGTTCGGCAGCTCGATGGTCACGACCGGCACGCCCTTGTGGACGCCGCCGTAGTTGCCGAGCGAGCCGGGGAAGATGCCGACCTGGTCGAGGTAGAGCCGACCCAGCTTCGATGGCGGCGTGGACGGCCCGTCGAAGTCGAGCACGCCATAGGGCGCGTGGATCGCGACGATGAGGTGCGGCTTGAAGTCGCGCATCTGCTCGAAGAGAAAGCGGCTCTCCGGCTCCGACAGGGGCTTGGGTCCCGGCCAGCGGCGGGGGTCCTTCTTCGTGCGCTGCTGCCAATAGATCGCCGCGTCGCGCTCCCAGTTCGGCGTGGGGAAGTTGCGGTTGAGGTCCACGCCGCTCGCGTTCATGCGGCGCGGAGGATGCGCGAGCACGCCGTCGGGGTTGAGCACCGGGACGAAGCGCCAATGCACCGGCTGCGGCATCGCGGGCATCTGCTCGCTCGCGAGCTTCATCCAGTGGAACGCCAGCGACGACGACGAAAGTTCGTCGCCGTGGATGGCGCCGGTAACCAGCACGCGGATCTTCGGCTGCTCGGCCTTGATGTCGCGCACGTAGAGCGGCACGCCGCGCACCGAGCGCACGCGGCTGTCCACGAGCGCGGCCGATTCGCACAGCGACCGCGGCACGTTGGGAAGCTTGCCGACGAAGTACGAGCACGGGTCGGCGCGGGAGGGAGCGGCGGCGCTTCCGGCCGGACCGGACGCGGTGAGCGCGAGCGCGAGGGAAAGGAGGCAGCAGGCGAGCCGGGACTTCATTCGGCCCCTCGGTGATCCGTCATTCGTCTTTCTCTCCGGCTTCGTACAGGGTTTCGCGGCCCATCCGGTCGAGCACGAGCTCGGCCGTCCACGGCAGCATGAGCGAGCCGCAGCGGCTGTCGCGGTACAGGCGCTCCAGCGGCAGGTGCTTCATCATGCTCTGGCCGCCGCAGGTGCGGATGGCGAGCCGCGCGATGTCGTTGGCGCCTTCCATCACGGTGTACTGCGCCGCGTAGAGCCGCATTCGTTCGTCCTTCGAGGGGTGGGGCCGCGCTTCGGTCGCCGCCCGCAGGAAGACGCTCTTCATCTGCTCGAGCTGGATCCGCATCTGCGCCACGGCGATCTGCTTCGTAGGATACATGCGGCGGCGGACCGGCGGCTCGCCCGGGATTTCGCCGCGCAGGTAGCGCACCGTGAAGTCGTAGGCCGCGTTCGCGATGCCGAGGTAGGTGGGCGCGAGCGTGAAGAACATCGCCGGCCAGGTCTGCGCCGCCTTGAAATACACGCCGCGCGGCATGAGCTGTTCATGATCCGCGACGAACACCTCCTTGAACAGCAGGTTGCGGCTCACGGTGCCGCGCATGCCCAGCGGATTCCAGTCGCCGGCGACGGTGAGGCCCGCGGCCGTCGCCGGCACCGCAAGGTACAAGGTGTCGCGCGCGTCGGGGGGCGTGTCGCCTCTGTCCTCGGTGCAGAGCACGCCGTAGAAGTCGGCGGCGCCGGAGAGCGATGCAAAGATCTTGCGGCCATTCACGACCCAGCCGCCGTCGACCTTGCGCGCCGTCGTGCCGAAGGGGGCGCGGCCCGCGGCGGCGGCGCTGCCTTCGGAAAACGGTTGCGCATAAACCGCGCCGTCCGTCACCACGCGCGCGAAATGCAGGCCGCGCCGCGCCTCGTGCTCGGCGCGCTGCGCATCCGGCATCGCGACGCCGTCGGCCAGCAATCCGGTCCAGAGGGTGGACGACACATGCATGTTCCACGTGAGCGCGGTCGCGCCGCAGAACCGCCCGAGCTCCGCGGCCACCATCATGTAGGTGGAATAGTCGGCGCCGAGCCCGCCGCTCGCGCGCGGCACGCAGATCGCGAGCAGGCCGGCGGCGCGCAGGTCGTCGTAGTTCGCGAAGGGGAAGCTCGCCTCCTCGTCCCACTTCGCCGCGCGGGGCGCGAACTTGTCGCGTCCCAGCTCATGCGCGCGCGTCAGCAAGTCGCGCTGCAAGGGCGTGAAGGCGTGGTCGCCGACGGCGGGCGTGAAGCTCAGGGCCGGCGTCTCGATCATCGCCGCGCCTTCAGTGAAGCTGGCGCGGCAGCGCGAGGAAGTTGAGGACGAGGCGGTCGAACTCTTCCGGCGCCTCGAGATTCATCAGGTGTCCGATGCCCGGCATCTCCATGTACGTGCTGCGTGCGATGGCGGCATTCATCTTGCGCATCACGGCGGGCGGCGCATTGCGATCGTTCTCGCCCGCGATCAGGAGCGTGGGCACATGGATGTTCGCAAGCGCCGCGCGCCGGTCGAAGGTCACGAGGCATTCGAGCGCGCGCCGGTACGTGGACGGCGGCACGAGGCTCATGCAGTGCTTCGCGAGCCGCACGCCCTCGGGCAGCGAGCCGGGGCCGATCATCTGGGGCACGATCACCTCGGCAAGCTGCGCCATGCTCTGCCCTGCATCGAGGGGCGCGGTGCGCTGCGCGATGAACTCGCGCTGCCAGTCGCCATCGGGCTTGCCGAACGAGGGCGAGGTGCCGCACAGCACGAGCCTGCTCACGAGCTCCGGCCGGCGCGCCACGACCTCCTGCGCCACCATGCCGCCCATGCTGTGGCCGATCAGGACGACGTGGCCGCAGTTCAGCGCCTCGATCAGCGCGATGCAGCTCTGCGCGAGCGCCATGAAGGTGTAGGGCTCGACCGGCGTGCTGTGGCCGTAACCCGGCATGTCCCACGCGACGGCGCGATAGCCGGCGGTCGCGAAGGTCTCGGTCTGCGGCGCGAAGGCGAGGTGGCCGCCGCCCACGCCGTGCAGCATGAGCACGGTGGGGCCGCCACCGAGCGCGGTGAATGCGGGAACGGGCGTCATGGAATCAACCTTCCTGCCTCGACGACGGCAGCGCCGTCGAGGCGAACAGTGCAGCCGGCGAGCGGCAGGTCGAAATGGCCGGCGGTGTGCCGACCCGCGACCTCGTTCGCGCCGGTGCTGTAGAGGAAATTGCCGGCCACCGCGCGCAGCTCGGTGCCGTTGAAGTCGCGCTTGTCGTACAGCGCCATGCTGTCCCAGCGCGCATTCGCGTTGAGGCCGTAGCCGACATGGCTCACGGCGTAGGCTTCGCGGTCGCCCCAGGCTTCGATGTAGCTGCGCATGAGCTTCGCATCAACGCTATCGCCTTCGATGCGCGTGACGTAGTCATTTTCGATGCGCAGCGTCACCGGCCGCTCCACGGCGCGCTTGAACGTGAGGTTGACGTCGCCTTCGGCGAGCACCAGCGTGCCGTTGACGCTGCCCGACGCGGGGAATGCGAGCGCGAGGCCGCCCGGCCAGTGCGTCATGGTGCCGGGCCGCACGGTGTAGCCCCAGTTGCCGCCGCAGGTCGCGCCGTCGAGCGCGATCGTGAGGTCCGTTCCGTGCGCGGACGTGACCTGCATGCGCTTCGCGCCGCGCAGACGCTTCACGTGCTCCTTTACAAGCGGCTCCAGCGCGGGCGTCGGCACCAGGCGCGCTAGCGCTTCGGGATGCTCGTTGCTGACGTAGAGGACGCGCGCGCCGCCCTTCAGGATGGCGGGCAATTCGGGCGCATGCATGAGGCCCTCGACCGTGCAGTCGACGACGAGCGTGCTGCCCGCGAGCGCAGCGACGGCCGGCTGCAGCTGCTGCAGCACCGCCGAGGCGCCCGTGGAGCGCGCCACCGGCAGCGAGGCGCTGAACACGCTGGGCATGACGATGCTGAACACGCGCGCGCCGAGGCGCGAAGCGGCCAGGCGCACCAGATCCGGCAGCACGGGTCGGCTCTGGCTCTCGCTGAGCACCGCCACGGCGTCGCCGGGCCGCAGCGCGCAGAGTCGCAGCACGGACTCGAAGGCGTCCAGCCACGCCGGTTCCAGGGTCTTTTCCTGCAGCATGTCGAATGGGTTCGGACCATAATACATGAAGATTCATGCAATGCCGATTGCCGATTTGAAACCGCTCGCGCGCCAGGCCCAGGCTCCCACGTTCTCCGCGGCCGAGTTCCGCGCCGCGCTCGGCATGTTCGCGACCGGCGTGACCATCGTCACCGCCCGCACCGATGACGGCCGCGTAATCGGCCTCACCGCCAACTCGTTCAACTCCGTCTCGCTCGATCCGCCGCTCGTGCTCTGGAGCCTGTCGCAGGCCGCGGCCTCGCTCGCCGTGTTCCGCGCGGGGTCGCACTACGCGATCAACGTGCTCGCCGCCGACCAGCGCCTCCTGGCCGAGCGGTTCGCGCGCCGGGGCGAGGACCGCTTCACCGGCGTCGATTTCGACGAAGGCGCGGGCGGCGCGCCGCTGCTGCACGGTTCGGCCGCCACCTTCGAGTGCTTCAACCGCAGCCGGTACGACGAGGGCGACCACGTCATCTTCGTGGGCGAGGTCGAGCGCTGCACGCGCCGCGAGGGCGCCGCGCCGCTGCTCTTCCACGGCGGGCGTTTCTACACGGAACATCCGCTGTGAAGGCCCGCACGCCAGCCCGCTTCGTCGACGGCTACCTCGGCTACCTGCTCGGGCAGGCGAACCATGCGCTGTACAAGGGCTTCGATGCCCAGGTGCGTGCCGCGGGGCTGAGCTCCATCGAATGGCGCGTGCTCGCGACCCTGCACGACGGCGAGCCGCTGACGGTGAGCCAGCTCGCGCACGAGGTGCTGTCGAAGCAGCCCACCGTGACCAAGCTCGTGCAGCGCATGGGCGAGCAGGGCTGGGTGACGTTGCTGGCCGACCCCGCCGACCAGCGCCGCACGCTCGTCAAGGCGACGGCGGCCGGCCGGCGAATCGCGCGGCCGCTGGTCGACAAGGCGCGCGCGCACGAAGACAAGCTCTTGCGCTCGCTGGGCGCTTCGGAGAAGACCGCGCTGCGCAAGCTGCTGGTGAAACTCGCCGCGGGCGAAGCGCCCCGGAGCCGGGCGCTACCATCGGGCGAATGACAACGCGGCACGACCATCTCGATCGCCTCGCGATCGGCTTGCTGATCGCGTGCTGCGCCTTCTGGGGGCTGCAGCAGATCCTGATCAAGTCCATCGTCGACGAGGTGCCGCCGCTCTGGCAGGCCTCGTTGCGATTCGTCGTCGCCACGGGCCTGCTGGGCGCCTGGTGCGCATTGCGCGGCGTGAGGCTGTTCGCGAAGGACGGCACGCTGGGGGCGGGGCTGCTCGCCGGCACGCTGTTCGCCGGCGAGTTCGTCTGCATCTACCTCGGACTGCGCGACACCACCGCGTCGCGCCTCACGGTGTTCCTCTATACCTCGCCCTTCGTCGTGGCGCTGCTCATGCCGCGCATCATGCCGTCGGAGAAGCTGCGCGGCGTGCAATGGGCCGGGCTCGCCATTGCATTCGCGGCCGTGGTCGTCGCGTTCAGCGAGGCGTTCACGGGCTCGGTGACCGCGAAGGGATTGCGCGGCGACGCACTCGCGCTGGCGGCCGGCACGCTGTGGGGGCTGACCACGATCGTGATCCGCGCCTCGGCGCTCGGCAGCGCCTCGGCGGAAAAGACGCTCTTCTACCAGGTGGCGGTGACGGCGGTGGTCGCCCCCCTGCTGTCGCTTTCGCTCGGCGAGACCTGGTCGCTGGAGTACTCGGGCTACGCCTGGCTCTCGCTGGGCGCGCAAACGGTCGTCGGCGCTTTCGCGAGCTACCTCGTGTGGATGTGGATGCTGCGCCACTACCCCGCGACGCAGATGGCGTCGTTCACTTTCCTCACGCCCGTCTTCGCGCTGGTGTTCGGCGTGGCGCTGCTGGGCGAGCCGCTGACCGTGCGGCTGGTGCTGGCGCTCGCCGGCGTCGCGGTGGGCATCGTGCTGGTCAACCGCAGGAAGGCCTGAGTCCGGCAGCGCTCAGGCCGTGCGTTCGCGGCTGCGCGCCAGCGCGATGTACCAGTCGAGACTCGCGGGGTTCGCCATCGCATCCTTGTTCACGACTTTCTCGGGCGGCTGGCCGAGCAGGAGCTTCTTCACCGGCAATTCCTGCTTCTTGCCGCTGAGCGTGCGCGGAATCTCGTCGACCTGGTAGATCGCGTCGGGCACGAAGCGCGGCGAGAGCGCGGTGCGGATCGCCTGCACGATCTCCGCGCGGATCGCATCGTCGAGCGCCAGGCCCGGCCGCAGGACGACGAACAGCGGCATCCAGCTCTCGCGGCCCAGGAATTCGAGGTCGACCACCATCGAGTCGAGCACCTGCGGCAAGGCCTCGACCGCCGCATAGATTTCGCTCGTGCCCATGCGCAGGCCGTGGCGGTTGATCGTCGCGTCGCTGCGGCCGTAGATGACGCAGCTGCCCGTGGGCGTGACCTTCAGCCAGTCGCCATGCCGCCAGACGCCGGGGTAGGTGTCGAAGTACGACGACAGGTAGCGCGCGCTGCCTTCGTCGTTCCAGAAGCGAAGCGGCATCGACGGAATCGGCGCCGTACACACGAGCTCGCCCACCTCGCCGATGACCGGGCTCCCGTTCTCGTCCCAGGCCTCGACCGCGCAGCCGAGGAGCCGGCACTGCATCTCCCCGGGCACGAGCGGCAGCTCGCGGTTGCCGCCGATGAACGCGGCCGCGAAGTCGGTGCCGCCCGAGATGTTCGACCACCACATGCCGGGGCGGCCGATGCGCTCGAACTGCGCGTCGCCCCACCGCTGCACGTCGGGTGACAGCGGCGAGCCGGTCGTGCCGAGCGCACGCACGCGGGTGAGATCGCCGCACCGCCCGAGGTCGATGCCCGCCTTCATGCAGTTCGCGAAGAAGGCCGCGCCCGCGCCGAAGAAGGTCGCGCGCGTGTCCGCGGCGAATCGCCACAGCGTCGCCCAGTCGGGCGCCTCGCGGTTCGTTCCGGCCGGGTTCCCGTCGTAGATGCAGCAGGTCGTGCCCAGCAGCAGGCCGGCGACCTGCGCGTTCCACATCACCCAGCCGGTGGAGCTGTACCAGTGGTAACGCTCGCCGAAGCTGTTGGCGTCGTAGCTGCAGCCGATGTCGCTGTGCAGCGCGAGGTTCAGGAGCATCACCAGCACGATGCCGCCGTGGCCATGCACGATGGGCTTGGGCAGGCCGGTGGTGCCGCTGGAGTAGACGATCCACAGCGGATGGTCGAAGGGCAGCCAGCGCGGCTCGAACGCCTGCGCTGCGGTGTCATCGCGCGCGACGCAGGCGTCGAAGTCCGCGGCGCCGTCGGGGCCGTCGGGTCCGGGCGCATCGCGTTGAAGGATGCGCGCGATCACGGTGTGCCGCGCCGAAGGCAGCGCGGCACGCAACTCGGCGACCACCGCCTGGCGGTCGATTTCGCGCCCGCCGTACACCACGCCGTCGCATGCGATCAGGATCTTCGGCTCGATCTGCCTGAAACGGTCGAGCACCGCATTCGTGCCCATGTCGGGGGCGCACAGGCTCCAGATGCCGCCGAGGCTGGCCACCGCGAGGAAGGCGACGATCGCCTGCGGCACGTTGGGCAAGTAGGCGGCGACGCGGTCGCCCGGCTGGAGTCCTTGCGCCTGCAGGTGCAGCGCGAGCGATGCGACCTGCCGGCGCAGCTCCTGCCAGGACAGTTCGCGCGCCTCGCCGCGTTCGTCGCGGCTCACCACCGCCGGCAGTCCGGCCGCCTGCGCCGCATCCACGTGGCGGAATACCTGCTGCACGAAATTGACCTGCGCGCCTTCGAACCAGCGCGCGCCGGGCATGGTCCGCTCGGCGAGCACCGCACGGTGCGGCGTCGGCGAGCGGATGTCGAAATAGTCGCTGATGCTCTGCCAGAACGCCGGCAGGTCATCGACCGACCAGCGCCAGAGCGCGTCGTAACTGTCGAACGAAAGCCCGTGCCGCGAGCGCAGCCAGTCCTGGTACAGCCGGATCCGGGGAACGTGAGGCGCTTGCATCCGCAGGAGCGTAGCAGCGCCGCCTGCCGTGGGCGATTGCGGTTTTCCAGAGCCATGGACAGGTGGCGATGCAGCGCCCGCGATGCGCATGCGCCCGTCCGGCGATACCATCCCAGCCATGCCTTCGATCTGGACCCGCCCCATTTCCCCCGAGATCCTGTCGTCGAACCACCACGAGACCGCCCCCGGCCACATCGGCATGGAGTTCCTCGAAGTGGGCGACGATTTCATCCGCGGCCGCGTGCCGGTCGACCACCGCACGAAGCAGCCTTACGGCATCCTGCACGGCGGCATCAGCGTCGTGCTGGCCGAAACGCTGGGCTCCTGCGGCGCGGCCTACTCGTGCCCGCCCGGACACCGCGCGGTCGGGCTCGACATCAATGCGAACCATCTGCGCGCGGCAAGCAGCGGCTGGGTCACGGGGACGGCCCGGCCCGTGCATCGGGGTCGCTCGACGCACGTGTGGCAGATCGACATGGTGGATGACGCGGGGCGTCCCACCTGCGTGTCGCGCCTCACCATGGCGATCCTGGCAGGGAAGGACTGAGCCTCAGTCCGCGTCTTCGGCCGCGTTGCGCGCGAGGCGTTCGCTCTTCCAGTACACGTCGTCGCCGCCGTTCATCCGGTTGAGCACGCGCGCAAGCACGAAGAGCAGGTCCGAGAGGCGATTGAGATACTGCCTCGGCGCGTCGCGCAGGCTGTCGTGCCGGCCCAGGCCCACGACCGCGCGCTCGGCGCGCCGCGCCACGGTCCGGCACACGTGCGCCTGCGACGCCGCCCGGTTGCCCGCGGGCAGGATGAACTCCTGCAGCCTCGGCAGTTGCGCGTTGTAGCGGGCGAGCGCGGCGTCGAGCGCCTCGACCGCTTCGGCTTTCAGCAGTTCGAAGCCGGGGATGGACAGCTCGCCGCCGAGGTTGAAGAGCTGGTGCTGCACCTCGACGAGGATGTCGCGCACGTCGTCCGGCATCGTCTCGCACAGCAGCACGCCGATGTGCGAGTTGAGCTCGTCGACGTCGCCCATGGCATGTACGCGCAGGCTGTCCTTCGACACCCGCGTGTTGTCGCCAAGGCCGGTGGTGCCGTCGTCGCCGGTGCGCGTGGCGATCTGGGTGAGGCGCTTGCCCATGAGCTCTCCTGTGGATTCGCTCCCATTGTGCGGCAGCCAACCCTCGCGTCCGGGCCGCGCGTAAACTGGCGTCGACACGGGCGGCGCGGCCGCCCGCCAGGAGACGACCTCATGAATGCGCCCACCTCCACCGCCCACCTGGTGCCCGAAGTCCACCAGCGCGCCGTTCCGGCCGCCCTCGTCGACGCGCTGAAGCAGCGCTTCGGCGACCGCTGTTCCACCGCGATGGCGGTGCGCGAGCAGCACGGGCGCGACGAATCCTCGTTCTTCGTGCCGCCGCCGGCCGCCGTGGTGTTCGCGGAATGCACCGAGGACGTGGCGGACGCCGTGCGCCTGTGCAGCATGCACGACACGCCGATCATCCCCTTCGGCATCGGCTCCTCGCTCGAGGGCCACCTGCTCGCCGTGCAGGGCGGCGTGAGCATCGACGTGGGCCGCATGAACAAGGTGCTGTCGGTCAATCCCGAGGACCTCACCGTGACCGTGCAGGCCGGGGTGACGCGCAAGCAGGTGAACGAGGAGATCAAGAGCACCGGCCTCTTCTTCCCCATCGACCCCGGCGCGGACGCCACCATCGGCGGAATGAGCGCCACGCGCGCGTCGGGCACCAACGCCGTGCGCTACGGGACGATGCGCGAGAACGTACTCGCCCTCGAGGTCGTCACGGCCAGCGGCGAGACGATCCGCACCGGCACGCGCGCGAAGAAGTCCGCCGCGGGCTACGACCTCACGCGCCTGTTCGTCGGCAGCGAGGGCACGCTCGGCGTGATCACCGAAGTGACGCTGCGCCTCTATCCGATTCCCGAGGCGATCTCGGCGGCGGTCTGCTCCTTCCCGCGCATCGAGGACGCCGTGCGCAGCGTGATCGAGATCATCCAGCTGGGCGTGCCCATCGCGCGCGTGGAACTGATCGACCACAACACGGTGCGCATGGTCAACGCGCACAGCAAGCTCTCGCTGCGCGAGGAGCCGATGCTGCTGATGGAGTTCCACGGCTCGCCCGCGGGCGTGAAGGAGCAGGCCGAGACGGTGCAGGAGATCGCTTCGTCGCACGGCGGCAAGTCCTTCGAATGGGCGACGACGCCGGAGGAGCGCACGCGCCTGTGGACCGCGCGGCACAACGCATACTTCGCGGCGATCCAGTCGCGCCCGGGCTGCCGCGCGATCTCCACCGACACCTGCGTGCCGATCTCGCGCCTGGCGGACTGCCTGCTCGATTCGGTGAACGAAGCCGACGCGAGCGGCATCCCCTACTTCCTCCTGGGCCACGTCGGCGACGGCAACTTCCACTTCGGCTACCTGCTCGACCCGACCATCCCGCGCGAACGCGAGGTGGCCGAGGACCTGAACCACAAGCTGGTCGCGCGCGCGCTCGGCATGGGCGGCACCTGCACGGGCGAGCACGGCGTGGGGCTGCACAAGATGGCCTTCCTGGTCGACGAGGCCGGGGCCGGGGCAGTCGACATGATGCGCACGATCAAGCGGGCGCTCGACCCGAAGAACGTGATGAACCCCGGGAAGATCTTCGCGCTGTAAAGCGGTGCCCTGCCGCACGCTTCGCGGGCTGTTCGCCGTGCTGTGGCTGCTGGCCGCGGGCGGCGCCGCGTTCGCCTGCGGACATGTCGATCCGGTCGGACGGGTCGAGCGGACGGTGGTCGTTGGCCCGGACGTGACGCCGGCAGCGGGCAGCGAACGCACGACACGCGAACTCGTGAGCCTGCCCGACGCGCTGCCGGCCGCGGTCCGGCGCTCCGGAGCGCGCGCGAGCTATCGCTTCGACGTCACGCGCTGCGCCGCCACGCCGGCCGCCGCGGTCTGGCTGTTCCGCGTCGGCGCGCCGTACACGGTGCGCGACGATCGCGGCCGGCCGCTGCCGCTGCTCAACGCGGGCGGCCTCGTGCAGTGGGAGCGCTGGCTGCCCCCAGTCCGCGGCGCCCCCGTGTACAACGGGCGCCTGCCCGCGCTGTTCGCGCTCCCCGCCGATGCGCGCGCGGTGGTGGTCGAACTCGTGGCGATGCCCTACTTGCCGGCGGGACTCGTGCGACTGGATGTCGGCCCGACCCAGGAACTGCTGCCGCTGCACGCCGCGATGTTCGAGGAGGTCGTCGCCTTCGCCAACGCATCGTCCGCCATCGTCCTCGTGCTGTGCGCGCTCGCGCTCCTGCTGTGGTCGCAGCGGCGCTCCGATCGCATGCTGCTGTGGCTGGCCCTGGCGTGCGGCAGCTGGGGCGTCCGCGGCGTGGCGTATTCGTCGCCCCTGATTCCGATCGATGCGCTGTGGTTCGAGCAGTTCAATCCGCTCAACATCCTGCTGTCCGCGGCCGCCGTCACCGCGTCGGTGCTTTCGCTCGTGGAAGCGCTGGACCGCCGGCGCGGGCTGTGGCTCGCGGGCGCCACGGCGGCGCTCGGAGCGCTGCTGCTGGCCACCACGCTCGCGGGGGCGGGCACGGGCGGTCTCGCGGCACGCCTGCTCTGTTTCGGCGGCGGCTTCGCCATGTTGTCGTCGCTGCTCGTGGTGGTGTGGCGGCGGCGCGCGCTGCTGCCGCGCTGGCACGTCGCGGCGATCCTCGCGGCGATCGGGGGCCTGCTGCTGTGCGCCGTCCACGACATGTGCATCGTCGCGGGCCTGGTGCCGCCCGACAGCCAGAGCTACGTGTTCTGGGGCTTCGCCATCATGCCGGTCTGCTTCGCCGCATTCACGGGCCAGTATGTCGTGCAGACGCTCAATCGCGCCGAGCGCACCAACGCCGAGCTCGAGCGCCAGGTGGAGGCGCGCGAGCGACTGCTGCGCGACATGCACGACGGGCTGGGCGCACAGCTGATGACGGCGCTGCGCGGGCTGGAGCGCGGCGCGCTCACGGCCGCTCAGGCGAGCCAGGCCCTGCACGACAGCCTCGACGAGCTGCGCATCCTGATGGACTCCGCCGACATGGGCCACTACCTCCCCGGCGCGCTGGCCGCGTGGCGGCACCGCTGGGACCACCGGCTGGCCGCCGCGGGCGTCGCGCTGCAGTGGAAGATCGACGAGTCGCTCGACGACGTCGAGGTGCCGGGCGACATCGCGCTGCAGGTGATGCGGATCGTGCAGGAAGCCGCGGCGAATATCGTGAAGCATGCGAGGGCAAGGCAGATGCAGGTCGAGGCCCGCGCCGTAACCGTCGCCGGGCGGCCTGGCGTGCGCGTTGTCGTGTCGGACGACGGCATCGGTCTGCCCCCCGGGCGGGCGCGGGCCGGCGCACGTGGCCTGAAGAACATGGCGCGGCGTGCGCAGCAGATCGGCGCCACGCTCGAGCTCGTCCCGCGCGCCGGCGGCGGCACACAGGTCACGCTGGTGTTGCCTCTCGGCGCGTCCGGCGTCGCAGCGCAGGGTCCGGCCCCGTCCGCGCTTCAGGCGACGAGCCCGCGCCGGGCTGCCTCCATCGCCGCCTCGGCTCGCGACGAGATGCCCAGCTTGCGGTAGATGTCGCGGACGTAGCTGCTCACGGTGTTGGCGCTCAGCCCCAGCAGCGGCGCGACCTCGGTGGCACGGTAGCCCTTGGCGATGAGCCGCAGCACGTCCACTTCGCGATCGGTCAGCTTGCCTTCGGCGCGGCCGCGGCGCGGCGTCGCCAGGGTGGCCGGCTCGCCGCGGAAATGCCGCAGCACGCGCAGCGCGATGGAGGGGGACAGCGCCGGCTCGCCGGACTCGATGCGGCGAAGCTGTGCCATCACGTCCTCGGCCGGCTGCGACTTGAGGATGTAACCCGTGGCGCCCGCGCGCAACGCGGGGAAAACGTGCGTGTCGTCGTCGTGGATCGTCGCGACGATGACCACGGCGTCGACGCGCGCGGCCACGAGCTGCGCGATCAGCCCTTCGCTGGTGCCGTCGGGCAGTCCCCAGTCGACCAGCGCCAGGCCGTAGGCATGCGCGGCCATGCGCTCGCGCGCTTCAGAGAGCGTGGCGGCCGTGTCGACCACCTGCACCGCGGGCAGCGCGCGGGGCAGCAGATCGGCCAGCCATTCGCGAGGCTCCTCGAGATCCTCGACGATCAGCGCCCGTTCGAACGCAAAAGTGCTCATCGGCACAGTCTAGAGTGCGGAATCCTCGATGTCTTCCCCCCGGTTCAGGGGGTGGGAGTCGGCGCACAGCCCCTTTAAGCTTCCGGCTCCACCCTCCACTTGCATGACACACCCATGACGATGCCGAAGTTTCCCCGCGCGTGCCTCTTCGCCGCGCTCGCCGCCTCCGCCCTGCTCTCCGCCTGCAGCAGCGGCGACGACGATGTGACGACCACCACTGTCGCGGGCTCCATCGTCAAGGGACCGGTCGTCGGCGCCAACGTCTGCGCCTACCAGGCTGCGGCGACGGGCAAGGGCGCGCAGATCGCCTGCGTGGCCAGCGGCGCGGGTGGCACGTACTCGATGAACATCACCTTCGTCGGCGACGTCGTGATCGAGGCCACGGGCGGAACCTACACCGACGAGGCGACGAACGCCGCGCGCACGCTGGCGGACGCCCTGCAGACCGTCGTGTCGGCTCGCGGCGGCAGCGCCACCGGCGTCGTGACGCCGCTCACCTCCGTGGCCTACAACATGGCGCGCGCGGGCACGGGCGGCCTGAGCAGCGCGACGTTCGGCACGGCGGCCACCGCGGTCGGAACGCAGTACGGACTCACGGGCGTGAACCTCGCGACGACGACGCCCGTCGTCACCGGCACGCTCAACGCGTACGGCCAGCTGCTGCGCGCGGTGTCGCAGTACGTCGCCAACGGCGGCACGCTCGGCACTTTCCTGGCGAATGCGAATCCCACGACGCTGCAGGCTTCGCTGGCGACGGCCTTCGCGACGATCAACGGTTCGGCCGCACCCTTCGCGACGACCCCGACGACACCCACCACGCCCACGACTCCGACTACGCCGACGACACCCACGACCCCGACGACGCCCACCACGCCGACGACACCCACGACACCCACGACGCCCACGACGCCCACCACCCCGACCACGCCCACCACCGGCAGCACGTTGACCATCAACGTCACCGCCGCAGGCATCGCGGCGCCCGCCGTCGTCATCCAGAACTTCCCCAAGCCTGCCTCGCAAACGGAGTTCTGCGGGCAGCTGACCGGCAGCAGCCAGCTCAATCAGTTCTCGAGCGCCGGCGGCACGCTGACGATCAACAGCTGCTCGTTCAACGGCACCGTGGGCACGGTCAACGCCACCGTGGCAATCGCGGTGCAGGGCTTCTCGCAGACGATCCCGTACGTCGCCACGTACACGTTCAACTGATCGACTATCGGACCCCGTGAAAAAGCGCCCCTCGGGGCGCTTTTTCGTTGTTCATGCAGGCGGGTCAGGACGCGCCACGCAGCCGATCCACCAAGCCGTTCAGCTCGTCGAGCGAGCCGAACTGGATCGTCACCTCGCCCAGCTCCTCGAAGCGGCCGTGGCGCTTCACGCGCTTCTTCACGCGGATCTCGACATCGGCCGTGAGCAGGTCGGAGAGCTCCTCCTCCACGCGGCGCAGGTCGCGCGACTTCTCCTTCTTGGGCTTGGGCGAGACCAGGCTGAACTCGGCGCCGATCTTTTTTACGAGGCTTTCGGCCTCGCGCACCGAGAGCTTCTTCTGCGCGATCTGGTTGGCGGCGGTGATCTGCGCCGCGCGTTCGAGCGCGAGCAGCGCACGCGCATGGCCCATGTCGAGGTCGCCCGCCATCAGCATCGTCTGCACCGGATCGGCGAGATTCAGCAGGCGCAGAAGATTCGATGCCGCGCTGCGCGAGCGGCCCACGGCCTGTGCGGCCTGCTCGTGCGTCAGCCCGAAGTCCTTGACCAGCCGCTGCAGCCCCTGCGCCTCTTCCAGCGGATTGAGGTCCTCGCGCTGGATGTTCTCGATGAGCGCCATGGCGGCGGCGGCTTCGTCGGGCACGTCGCGCACGAGCACCGGAACGCTGTCGAGCCCCGCGAGCCGCGCCGCGCGGAAGCGCCGCTCGCCGGCAATGATCTCGTACTTGCCGGCCTGCTCGCCCGCACCGAGGCGCCGCACCAGGATCGGCTGCATGATGCCCTGCGCCTTGATCGACTCGGCGAGTTCGTAGAGCGCACCCTCGTCCATGCGCGTGCGCGGCTGGTACTGGCCCGGCACCATGTCGTCGAGCAGCAGCGAGGCAGGCAGTCCGGGGCTCGCCCCGGGCGCGTCCGCCGGTCCGGCGTTCTCGGCGACCTTCGGGCCGAGCAATGCTTCGAGGCCGCGGCCGAGGCCCTTGGGTTTCTTCGTCACCATGTCTGCTATCTTTTAAGGAGCGATCGGGCCTTTAGTCGCCTTCTTTGCCAGCCGGTTCACCATTTCCTTGGCGAACTCGACGAAGGCGACGCTGCCGCGCGCGGAGGGATCGAACACCACCCCCGGCAGGCCGTAGCTGGGCGCCTCCGCGAGGCGCACGTTGCGAGGGATGACCGTATCGAACACCTTTTCGCCGAAGTGCGATTTCAGCTGTTCGCTCACCTGCTGCTGCAAAGTGATGCGCGGATCGAACATCACGCGAAGCAGGCCGATGATCTGCAGGTCCTTGTTGAGGTTCGCATGAACCTGCTTGATGGTGTTCACGAGGTCCGAGAGCCCTTCGAGCGCGAAATACTCGCACTGCATCGGCACGACCACGCCATGCGCCGAACACAACCCATTGAGGGTGAGCAGGGACAAGGATGGCGGGCAGTCGATCAGCACGAAGTCGTATTCCGCGTCGACCGCCGCGAGCGCCTGCTTCAGGCGCTTCTCCCGGCGCTCGATCCCGACGAGTTCGACCTCCGCGCCGGCAAGTTCGCGGTTGGCGCCGAGAACGTCGTAACCGCACTTCTCACTGCGCACTCGCGCCTCGGCGACGGCTGCGGACTCGAGGAGGACGTCGTACACGCTGAGCTCCAGCGAGCGCTTGTCGATGCCGGAGCCCATCGTGGCGTTGCCCTGCGGGTCGAGGTCGACGAGCAGGACGCGCTGGCCGACCTTGGCCAGCCCGGCGGCGAGATTGACGGTGGTCGTGGTCTTGCCGACCCCGCCCTTCTGGTTTGCGATGCAGAAGATCTTGGCCACGTTCTTACTTCGAGATGGCCAGCTTCACGCCGAAACCGATGAGGAAAACGCCGGCCAGCTTTTCCAGAACGCGGCCGATCAGGGGGTTGGCCCGCAACCGCTCGGCCATGAAGTGGGTCAGCAGCACGACGGCCAGGCCGTAGGCGAAGGTGAGCACGGCAATGGTCGCCGCCATGACGCCGAAGGTGAGCAGGCCGCGATGAACCGCCGGATCGACGAAGAGCGGGAAAAACGCCATGTAGAAGACGATGGCCTTGGGATTGAGCAGCGTGATGAGCGCGGACTGGCGGAAATAGCGACGCGGCTCGATGTTCAGGACCGGCGCATCGCCCGGCCGCGCCAGCAACATGCGCAGGCCCAGCCATGCCAGATATGCGGCGCCCAGCCATTGCACCGCATGGAAGGCCGCTGGGTAGGTCACCAAGAGGGTCGCCACCCCCGCGACCGCCGCCCACATGAGCACCTGATCGCCGACGATGATGCCCAGGGTCGCGGCAAGTCCCGCGCCGACGCCGCCCTTGCCAGTCGAGGTGATGAGGGCCAGATTCCCTGGGCCGGGGATGGCCAGGAAGATCAGGATCGCGGCCACGAACGCGCCGTAGTCGGCCACTCCAAACATGCTGTTTCCCTCCGGTCGAGGCGCGAGTTTACCGGACGGCTCTCCGCATCCAGACGAGACAGCGCTCCGCCTCGAGTCCCGGCACTTTCAACGGTTCCACGTGAAACACTTCCACGCCTGCGGGGAGCGCCGCGATCTCGTCCGCAGGGTACTTGCCCTTCATCGCCAACCATGCGCCACCTTCGGCGAGCGCGCCGCCCGACCAGGAGACGAAGTCGGCCAGGGACGCGAAGGCGCGGGAGCAGATCACATCGTACGGTCCGGCAAGTGATTCGACCCGGCCATGAACCCCGCGCACGTTTCCAAGCCGCAAGGCGCCGGCTGCTTGCTGGATGAATGCCGCTTTCTTGGCAACCGCATCGACGCAGTCGACTTCGATCTCCGGGCAGCAAATCCCCAGCACGACGCCAGGCAGACCGGCGCCGCTTCCAACGTCCAGCAGCCGGACCGGCCTTCCTTCGGTCTGCCGCCTCAGCGGCAAGACGACGGCCAGGCTGTCGAGGACATGATGTGTAAGCATTTCCGCCGGGTCGCGTACGGCCGTGAGGTTGTAAACCCTGTTCCACTTCTCGATGAGCGCAAGGTAGCCCGCGAGGCGCTCGCCCTGCCCCGCCTCGAGGTCAAGCCCGAGCGCAGCCGCGCCGGCTTCGATATCCGCTTCCAGGCTCATGGGCGCCAGCCGATCCGAATTTTCAACCGCACCGCCTCAGGCGACCCGCCTGTCCGCGGCGTTGGCGGCGTCGAGGAAGCCCTTGAACTTGCTCTTCTTGAGATGCACCAGGAGAAGCGAAATCGCGGCCGGCGTCACGCCCGAGATCCGCGAGGCCTGGCCCAGCGTTTGCGGACGGTGCTTGACGAGTTTCTGCCGCACCTCGATGCTCAGCGCCGACACCTGCATGTAATCGAGCTCCGGCGGCAGGGGCAAGTTCTCGTAGTGCGCAGCACGCAGCACCTCATCCTTCTGGCGGTCGATGTAGCCCGAGTATTTGGCGGCGATCTCGAGTTGCTCGACCACGGGTTGGTGCAGCTCGCCCAAGGCCTCGCGCGAAACGTCGGGACTGGCGTGCCGCCCGGCGTCGAGCGACATCAGCGCCTCGTAACTGACGCCCGGTCGGCGCAGCAGGTCCCCGAGGTTGTATTCGTGCTCGATGGCCTTGCCCAGCACCCGCTCGGACTCGGCGGCCGGGAGGCTGCGAGGGTTGATCCAGACGGATTTCAAGCGTTCTGTTTCACGTGAAACAGCATCGCGCTTGCGATTGAAGAGGTCCCAGCGCGCGTCGTCCACCAGACCGAGCCGGCGGCCCGTTTCGGTAAGGCGCGCATCCGCATTGTCTTCCCGAAGCTGGAGCCGGAACTCGGCCCGGCTCGTGAACATCCGATACGGCTCGGTCACACCCTTGGTGATGAGGTCATCGACCAGCACGCCGAGGTAGGCCTCGTCCCGCGCGGGCAACCACGGCTCCAAGCCCCGGCACATCAGCGCCGCATTCACGCCGGCGAACAATCCTTGCGCGGCCGCCTCTTCGTAGCCGGTCGTGCCGTTGATCTGGCCGGCGAAGTACAGGCCCCCGATCGCCCGCGTCTCGAAGCTCGACTTGAGCCCGCGCGGGTCGAAATAGTCGTATTCGATGGCGTAGCCTGGGCGCAGGATGTGCGCCTGCTCCAGCCCCGGCAGCGAACGCACGAGCGCGTACTGCACGTCGAACGGAAGGCTCGTCGAAATCCCATTGGGGTAGATCTCGTTCGTGGTGAGGCCCTCGGGCTCCAGGAAGATCTGGTGACTGCTCTTGTCCGCGAAACGGTTGATCTTGTCCTCGACGCTCGGGCAGTACCGCGGCCCCACCCCCTCGATCTTGCCGGTGAACATCGGACTGCGGTCGAAGCCGGAGCGGATGATGTCGTGCGTTCGTTCGTTGGTGTGCGTGATCCAGCACGGCACTTGGCGCGGATGCATCGCCGCATTTCCCATGAAGCTGAACACCGGCACGGGATCCAGATCCCCCGGCTGCTCCTCGCACTTCGTGAAGTCGATCGTGCGGCCATCGATGCGCGGCGGCGTCCCCGTCTTCAGCCGCCCCTGGGGCAGCTTCAGCTCCTTCAAGCGCGCGGACAGCGACTGCGCAGGCGGATCGCCCGCCCGGCCCGCCGCATAGTTCTGCAGCCCGACGTGGATTTTCCCGTCGAGAAAAGTCCCCGCCGTGAGCACCACCGCATGGCCGCGAAATCGTATGCCCACCTGGGTGACGGCGCCAACGACGCGGTCGCCTTCGACCATCAGGTCATCCACGGCCTGCTGGAACAGCGTGAGGTTCGGCTGGTTCTCCAGACGGCGGCGGATGGCCGCCTTGTACAGAACCCGATCCGCCTGCGCCCGCGTGGCGCGCACCGCCGGGCCCTTGCTGGAGTTGAGGATGCGGAACTGGATCCCCGCCTCGTCGGTGGCGATAGCCATCGCGCCACCCAGAGCGTCGACCTCCTTGACAAGGTGCCCCTTGCCGATGCCGCCGATCGACGGATTGCAGCTCATCTGCCCCAGCGTCTCGATGTTGTGGGTCAGCAAGAGCGTGCGGCATCCCATCCGGGCGGCAGCGAGTGCGGCCTCCGTGCCGGCGTGGCCGCCGCCGACCACGATCACGTCGAATTCTTCGGGGTAGAGCATAGGCGGTAAATTTTACTTTGTGGAATGAAACCGCGTGGATCGCGGACAATGCCGGGCATGAATTGCCGACCCGGCTGCGGCGCCTGCTGCACCGCGCCCTCCATCAGCTCGCCGATTCCCGGCATGCCGCAGGGCAAGCGCGCGGGCGAGCGTTGCGCGCAACTGGACCAAGACAACCGCTGCCGCATCTTCGGCCGCCCGGAGCGCCCCGCGGTCTGCTCCAGCCTTCAGCCGTCTAGCGAAATGTGCGGCGATTCGCGCGAGGCGGCAGAACGCTGGCTTCTTCGACTCGAAGCATTGACCTCGCAAGACGCCGGCAGCACCATGGGGGACCGAGAGGAGACCTACACATCATGAACATCCCATCCCTGAGAGAAGTGGTCAGCGAGCAGGAGTGGAACCTGCGCGTGGAGCTCGCCGCCTGCTACCGGCTTGTCGCGCTGTACGGCTGGGCCGATCTCGTGTTCACGCACATCAGCGCGCGCATTCCCGGACCGGAGCACCATTTCCTCATCAATCCCTACGGATTGATGTTCGACGAGATCACGGCGTCCTCGCTCGTCAAGGTCGACCAGGACTGCAACAAGGTCATCGACTCGCCCTTCCCCGTCAACCCGGCGGGCTTCGTCATCCACAGCTGCATCCACCAGGCACGCGAGGATGCGGGCTGCGTGCTGCACACCCACAGCCGCGCGGGCGTGGCGGTCAGCGCTCAAAAGGCCGGCATTCTGCCCATCAGCCAGCAAAGCACGTTTGTACTCGCTTCGCTTGCATACCACGACTATGAAGGGGTTGCGATCCGGGACGAGGAAAAAGCGAGGCTGCAGGCCGACCTCGGCCGCAAGACCTACCTGATGCTGCGCAACCACGGGCTCCTGGTCGCGAGCAAGACCGTGCCCGACGCATTCCTGAACATGTACACGTTCGAGAACACCTGCCGCATCCAGATCGATGCGCAAGGCGGAGGAGAGCTGACCTATGTGGATCCTTCCATCATGACCAACATGTCGCAGGTCATGAAGACCGTCACGAAGGGGCTCGGCGCACAGATCGCCTGGCCGGCGCTGCTGCGCAAGCTCGAACGCACGGACCCGTCGTATCGCAACTGATCGGCGCGGGAGGCCGGAGAACCCGGCCCTCGCTCAGGCCGCCAGGGCGGCGTTCGCCAGCGCCGGCGCAGGCACCAGTGCGCCCGGCCGCGGCGGCCGCGGGTCGTGCTCCAGCACGATGATTTCCTTGCGCGTCATCGCCATCTTGCCGAACCACGTGCAGAACGCCACGTCCTTCGCATCGCCCCCCGTGCCGATGCGCACGAGACGGTCAACGGGCGCCATGCCGGTCGGGTCGAACTGGACCCAGCGGCCGCCCACCCACGCCTCGAAGATGGCATGGAAATCCTGCGGCGGCTCGTCGAACCACACATAGCCCACGACCAGGCGCGCCGGGATGTTCAAGGCCCGGCAGAACGTGATGCCCAGGTGCGCGAAATCGCGGCAGACGCCGGTGCGCTGGATGAACACCTCCTGTGCGGTGGTGGTGGAACAGGTGCTGCCGGGCGCATAGGTGATGTTCGAATGGATCCATTCCACGATGGCGCGAACGCGCGACACGCCGGGAGCCATGGCGCCGAACATCTTGTTCGCGGCGACGCACAGCACGTCGGACTCGCAATAGCGCGTGGGCATGAGATACGGGAACACGTCGTCGGGAATCTGGGTCACCGGCAATTCCGCGAGGCTCTCCTCGACGTCTTCGGTCAGGACCTCGACCTCGGCCTTGTAGTTCACCAGCAGCGGACCGGGCGCCGCGTCGAAGCGGATGAACCGGTTGCCGCTGCGGGCATCGGTGTAGCTGCGGGGCTGCACGCCGGAGGACAACGCGAGCCGCTCGCTCACGATGTTCTGCGTTGCCCAGCGTGCGGCCTCGACGTTGAAGCAGAAATGCGTGGGCTCCTGGACTTCGTACTCCAGCACGGCCTCGACCGTCGACAAATGCATTCAAGCTTCTCCAAATGAAATCGCGGGCGCCATCACCCGCACAACCATCCTATTCGCGCGCAAGGCGCACGCGAATCGGTCCGTCTCGCACCGCCGTGTAGGACGCCCGCCCTGCAACCCGCTGCCGGCAGGAATCGAGGCGACGCGCTAGCATCGGGATGCAACCCTTCGAGAGAAAGACAGCCAGATGAAGCTCTACTACTCCCCCGGCGCGTGTTCCCTTTCGCCGCATATCGCGCTGCGCGAAGCCGGCCTGGCGTTCGAGCCCGTGCTCGCACCGACCAGGACGCACAAGCTGCCCGATGGCGGCGACTTCTACCAGATCAATCCGCTGGGCTATGTGCCCGTGCTCGAACTCGACGACGGCACGCGGCTGCGGGAAGGCCCCGTCATCGTCCAGTATGTCGCCGACCAGGCGCCGCAGAAGAATCTCGCGCCCGCCAACGGCACGCTCGCGCGCTATCGGCTGCAGGAGTGGCTCACCTTCATCGGCACGGAGATCCACAAGACCTTCTCGCCGCTCTTCAACGCGTCCATGCCCGAAGAAGGCAAGCAGATGTCCCGCGACCGGCTCGACAACCGTTTTCGCTGGGTCGACGGCGAGCTCAAGGGCAAGGACTACCTGCTCGGCGACACCTTCACCGTGGCCGACGGATATCTGTACACGGTCACGCGCTGGACCAAGCCGATGAACATCGACCTGGCGCCCTATCCGAACCTCTGGGCGCACCACCAGCGCGTGGCGACACGCCCGGCGGTCCAGGAAGCATTGCGGGTCGAAGGCCTGCTGGGGAAGTGACGCCATGAGCCAGCTTTTCGACGTGCAGGGCATGAGCTGCAGCCACTGCGTCGCCGCGGTGACGCAGGCGGTGAAGCAGATCGATCCGTCGGCCGAAGTGAAGGTCGACCTCGCGTCGGGGCGCGTGGAAATCGAATCGAACAGCGACGCCGGCCCCCTCGCTCGCGCGATCGAAGCCGAGGGTTATCGCGTCAGCGCCCTCGGCTGACCGATCAACGCGCAGGCATCCATCCCGCGCCGCCCTTGCCGGTGCCGCGGGACTCGGCGGCGCCCATGGCCTTGAGCTCGTCGACCGTGATCGTGCGCTTGACGGCAGCGGCCGAATTGCCCATGACGCTCGTCTGCAAGCGCGTGGCCGCGAGGTTCTGCTGCATCATTTCACGCTGCGCGAGCACCGGCTGATCCATCATCACGATGGCGCCGTTGCTCGAGCGGTATTCGGCCGGCAGCGGCGCGGAGTCGCTCATGATCTTCGAAGAGGTCTGCGCGAGAGCCACGCCTCCGCTCGCCACGGCAGCGCCGAAAACGACTGCATGCGCGAGATGCGCCCAACGACGGGTGTGCGTGGATTTCATGGTGCTCTCCTGAACTTCTAGGTGTCCCATCGTGCCAATTCCTCGGCGCGTTCGATGTGGCCCGGGACAGCATTCGACCGTAGGAAGGTGCCGACCGACGTCGGCGGCGCGCCTGCCTCGTCTTTACACGGGCGTGACGCCTGAGCCAAGGGAGGGATACACGCGCTCGCGACACTTCATCCTCGAAAGGACACCACTGTCATGAACTCCCCTCGCAAAAACCTCGCTGCCGCCGCGATCCTGGCTGCACTGACCTTCGGCGCCATCGCGCAATCCACGCCGCAGACGCCTCCGTCCGCACGTGCGGACGATGCCACCGTCCACGCCCATCGCGGTGGCGGTCGGCACATGGATCCGGGCGAAATGCAGGCCCGCATGGCCGAGCGCATGCAGCGCCGGCTCGATCGCTTCAAGCAACACCTGAAGATCACGCCCGCCCAGGAAGGCGCATGGACGAACTGGACGCAGGCTATGCGTCCCGCCGCCAATATGCAGCGCCCGAACCGCGGAGAAATGTCGCGCCTGCCCACGCCCGAGCGCATCGACCGCATGCGCGCGCAACGCGCGCAGCGCATGGCCGAAATGGACCGGCGCGGCGAGGCCACAAAGGCTTTCTACGGCCAGCTGTCGGCGGAACAGAAGAAGATGTTCGACGAGGCCCCGATGCGCATGGGCCGGGGCGGCCGCGGCGATCATGGTGACCACCATCGCGGCGGACCGCGGGGTGGCCCCCGCGGTCATCACGGCTGATCCGCCGGAAGGGGCGCGGACTTATTCGCCGAGCAGATGCTTGTTGAAGTCCGTGCTTTCGTTCTGGAAGCTCGTGGGGTTGTCCGAGCCCATCGGCATGGCCGGCATGATCAGGGTGTCGCTGTAGATCACGGCGGGACCCGCCCCGAGCACGGCCGTGTTCGGCGTCACGTAGGTGTAGCTGGAGATGGGCGTCGAGCCCATTTCGACCAGGCCGTGCGCGTGGGCTTCGCCCACCGGCACCACGAGGGCCGTCGAGTCCTTGTCGACCATCGTCAGGTTGTGGTCGTCGAGCGTGGCGGAGTTCGTCGCGTTGGCGAGGCCGGCCATGCCGAGGGTCGAGGCAAGGATGAGAGCGATGGAAGTCTTTTTCATGGGATTTCTCCAGATCGGTTGAGTGATTCGGCGTCCGGTCATCGGAGCGCCTTGTGTACGTTCAACCATATCGGGACCCCGATGCCGCGCCCATCGGACGGGGTTGCCGCACGCTGTAGGGGGGCGGCACTGCACGGCTGTAGGCTCAGAACTTCATCGCATATCTCAGCTGCAGGAAGTTTTCCCCCGGATTAGGACGCTTGATGCTCGCGTTGGAGGTGTGCGTCACGCGCAAGCTGAGTTCGCGCGCACCGCCGGCGAAGGTGTGGCCCAGCGCGACGACATCGTAGAAATTCCAGCGCGTCGAAAACTGCTTGTCGGGCGTCGTGTAGCGCTTGTCGGCCACCACGAAGCCGATGCCGCCCTCGAAGAACCAGGGGGAGCGACCCTCGTCGAAGGTCAGGCGAAGCAAGGGCACCACCCCCACCGAAGTCGTGCCCGTGCGGCCGCTCGGCACGTCCCGGTGGAACCAGTGGCTCACGAAGGCCTCGCCCGAGGCGCTCGCGGCGACCGGGCCCCAGTTGCGCCTGAAGTCCCACTGCCACTTCAATCCCGCGGTGAGCGCACTCGTGCCGCGCTCGGCGACGGCGCCTTCGACGAACCAGGCGTCGGGCGCCGCGAGGGACGAGGCTGGAAGGGCGGCGAGGACGGCGACGGCGGCCGCGGCCGCATGGAAGGTGTGACGGAGGTTCATGGCACCTGCGAGTTTAGTGGTCCGGAGCCAGACACGGCTTGGTCATGGCGTCCTACAGCCGCGAGCTCATCGAGGGCGTACAAAAAACGACCCTACAACGAGAGCATCTTCCCATGAGCGAGACTGCGGCCTCAGCCCCGCCTTTGACCGTGATGACGGTGAACATCCACAAGGGGTTCACCAGCTTCAACCGCAAGTTCATCCTTCCCGAATTGCGGGACGCCGTGCGCAAGGTCGGGGCCGACGTCGTGTTCCTGCAGGAAGTGCTGGGCACGCACGAGGACCATGGCCGCAAGGTCGGCGAGAGCTGGCCGGAAGCGCCGCACTACGAATTCCTGGCCGACAGCATCTGGCCGCAGTTCGCCTACGGGCGCAACATGGTCTATCCCAAGGGACACCACGGCAACGCGATCATGTCGAAGTTCCCGATCGTCCACTACCAGAACCACGACGTGTCGGTGGCGGGACCCGAGAAGCGCGGCCTGCTGCATTGCGTCCTGCGGATGCCGGGCCAGAACATCGACGTGCATGCGATCTGCGTGCATCTGGGACTCGCCGAGAGCCACCGCCAGCACCAGCTCGACCTGCTCTGCCAGATGGTGCGCAGCGAAGTGCCCGACGACGCGCCGCTCGTGGTCGCGGGCGACTTCAACGACTGGCGCCGCCGCGCCCACGACGTTCTGTGGCGCGAGGTCGCGCTGCGCGAGGTGTTCGTGACGGCCTACGGCGAATCGGCCAAGACTTTCCCCTCGATTTTCCCGATGCTGTCGCTGGACCGCATCTACGTGCGCAACTGCTCGGTCCACCTGCCCGTGGTGCTGCCGCGCAAGCCCTGGTCGCATCTGTCGGACCATGCGCCCCTCGTCGCGGAGTTGCACCTGTGACGCCCGTCAGGAACCGCTGGAGCGAGGGCAACGACTTCCGCCTGCTCGAAAACGGCGAGGAGTTCTATCCACGCGTATTCGAGTGCATTTCGAATGCGCGTCGCGAAGTGGTGCTCGAAACCTTCATCCTTTTCGAGGACAAGGTCGGCCACCGGCTGCACGAGGCGCTGATCGCCGCCGCGCGCCGCGGCGCGCAGGTCGACGTGACCATCGACGGCTGGGGCTCGCCGGACCTGTCGGACGCCTTTCTCTCGTCACTGGCTGAAGCAGGCGTGCGCGTCCATGTCTTCGACCCCGGCCCGCGACCGTTCGGCTGGCGGCCCAAGGTGCTGCGGCGCATGCACCGCAAGATCGTGGTCGTCGACGGCGAGGTCGCCTTCGTGGGCGGCATCAATTATTCCGCCGACCATCTGGGCGACTTCGGCCCCGAGGCCAAGCAGGACTATTCGGTGGAGATTCGCGGCCCGCTCGTGGCCGAGATCCATCGCTTCTGCCACGCCGCGCTCGCCGAAGGCCAGCCCCGCGAGCGCTACAGGTTGGGCTGGCGCTGGCGCCGGGAGGTCCGCCAGTCGCCCGAAGCGCTGCCCGCGGCCGGCTCCGCATCGGCGATGTTCGCGATCCGCGACAACCGACGCCACGTCAACGACATCGAGCGTCATTACCGCGTCGCGATCCGCGCCGCACGCAAGCGAATCGTCATCGCCAATGCGTACTTCTTTCCCGGCTACCGGCTGATTCGCGAACTCAAGCGCGCATCGAAGCGCGGCGTGGAGGTGAGCCTGATCCTGCAGGGCCAGCCCGACATGCCGATCGTGCAGACCGCCGCGGGCATGCTGTACCACTACCTTCTGCGCGGGGGGGTCCGCGTGTACGAGTACTGCGAGCGGCCCTTCCACGGCAAGGTGGCGGTGATGGACGACGAATGGGCCACGGTCGGGTCGAGCAACCTCGATCCGCTGTCGCTCGCGCTCAATCTCGAGGCCAACGTCGTGATCCGCGACAAGGCGTTCAACCGCACCCTCTCCCAGCGGCTCGAGACCTTGATGCGCAACAGCTGCAAGTGCATCCGCGCCGAGGATCTCGAGGCGCCGAAGGGCTGGGCCTGGGTGCGCAGCTTCCTTGCCTATCACTTCACGCGCCGCTATCCCGCGTGGGCGTCCTGGCTGCCGCGCCACGCGCCCCGCCTGTTCCCGCCCGCGCCATCGTCGCGAACGCTGCACGAAGCGCAATGAACACGCGCAGCCTCCCCCGCTCGCCACTGGCCCGCTCCGTCGCGGCCTGGTGGCCCTGGATCCGGCGCGCCCTGGTGGGGGGCTTCCTGCTGCTCGTCGCCTTCCTGCTCGTGCGTTATGCGCGCACGGTCGACTGGCACGACGTCCTCGCCAGCATCCGGTCGCTGCCCGCCAGCGTCATTGCGCTGGCCGCGGCATTCGCCGCCGCGAGCTTTCTGCTCTACACCTGTTTCGACCTCATGGGGCGACGGTACACGGGGCACGCGCTCGGCACGGGCCAGGTGATGCAGATCGCCTTCACGAGCTATGCGTTCAACCTGAACATGGGCTCCGCCGTCGGCGGCGTGGGTTTCCGCCTGCGCCTGTATTCGCGCCTCGGCCTGGCCTATGCCGACATCGCACGCATCCTCACGCTGAGCATGGTGTCGAACTGGCTCGGCCACCTGCTGCTGGCGGGCTGCCTCTTCACCTTCGCGCCGCTCGAGATGCCGCCGGGGTGGAAGCTGGACAGCCATGGCCTGCAGTTGCTCGGCATCGGCCTCCTTGCCATCGTGGCGACCTACCTCGTCCTGTGCGCCGTCTCCAAAAAGCGCAGCTGGACCGTCCGGGGCCACACGATCGAGCTTCCTCCCGCACGGATGGCGTTGTTGCAGGTGGGTGTCTCGGCGCTCAACTGGATGGCCATCGCGGCCGTGATCCATACGCTGCTGCAAGGCCGCGCGGAGTATTTCCCCGTCCTGTCGGTCCTGCTGATCGCGGCGATGGCGGGACTCATCGTCCGCGTGCCGGCGGGTCTCGGCGTGCTCGAGACGGTCTTCATCGCCCTGCTCTCGCACCAGGTGCCGCAGGGGCAGCTGCTCGGCGCCCTGCTGGCCTACCGCGCGATCTACTACATCGTCCCGCTGGCGTTTGCCGCGGTCCTCTACCTGCGCATGGAGCTGGATGCGCGGCGGCAACGGGCACCCTGAAGCCTCTCAATTTCCGGCAATCCCTATCCATGCAACCTTCCTCCGCCATGCCCGTCGAAGCCCGCCTGTCGGGGCAGATCGACCTCGCCGGATTCCGTTCCGAAGCGAGGCAGCTGCTCGCGCAGCAGGTTCCTCCCGACAGCGTGACGTGGACGGCGGCGCCCGTGTCGGCCGACGTCTTCCAGGAGCCTCAGCCGCCGTCCGCGAGCCGTCCGCGCAGCGTGGCGCGCGCGGCCACCGCCATCGTGCCCGCATCGTTCCTGCGGCTGTGCGAATCCGTGGTCCTGCACCGCGACCCCGCGCGCTTCTCGTTGCTGTATCGCCTGCTGTGGCGGCTGGTCCACGAGCCGACGCTGCGAAACGATGCGGAAGACCGCGACATGCTCCAGGCGCAGCACATGGCCCACGCTGTCCGCCGCGACATTCACAAACTGAAGTCGCACCTGCGCTTCGTGAGCATGCCCGCGCCGCCCGGACGAGAACCCGCGAGCATGCAGGTGGCGTGGTTCGAACCCGCGCACCATATCGTCGAATTCGTCGCGCCCTGGTTCGCCAAGCGCGTGGCCACGGGACCCTGGGTCATCCTCACGCCCCAGCGCAGCGTGTGCTGGGATGGCGAACGCATGCTGTACGGCAGGGGAATCGCGCGCGACCGCTGGCCCCCCGACGAATACGACACCGGCGGCTGGTTCGCCTGCGTGGACGCCGCTTTCAGGCGCGACTGAAAAAATCAGCGCGCGCTCACGAAGTCCAAGGGATTGCGAAGGCGCTCGGCCTGGCGGCGCACGCTTCGCACGGCGCTTTGCGTCGTGCTGCCCTTGTCTTTCGCCAGACTTGCATCGCGCGCCGGCTTGCGCTTGCCGTCCCGCGGCCGCATCCTCTTGTCGGCGTCGTTCGCCGCGGCACGTGCGTGCGGCGCATCGGCCCATGACGTACCGCCGTGCGCTTCGCTCAGCGTGAAGATCGCGGCCAGGACCAGCAGTGCGATCAGGATCCAGTGGGAAAAACGGTGGGGTCCCATGAGAGCCTCCTGGGGTCGAACAGGTTGATCGAAGTTTCGTCGCAGCGAGTCGATAAGTCGACTCCGCGCGGCAACAGTGTGTGTAGGACGTAGCCGGCGTTCAGCGCGGCTGTTAAAATCGGCGTCCGAGATGACAGTCGCCCTCGCAGGCCGCGCGCCTGCCACCTTCGAAATCAAGAGCGCGAACCTGCCCCTCGTGGCACTTCTGCTCAAATCCGGCGACCTCGCCCTGCTCGCCGACGAGCTCGCCGCCCGCTTCGGCGACATCCCCGATTTCTTCGACCAGGACCCCCTCGTGATCGACCTGACGCCTCTTGGCGGCGGCGACGTCGATTTCGATGCGCTGCAGCGGCTGCTGCGCGGCTATCGCGTGCAGCCCATCGCCGTGAAGGGCGGAACGGAAGCGCAGATGGCAAGCGCACTCGCCTGCGGCCTCGTGGCCGCCAACGAGGTCGCCGTGCGCGAGCCGCGGCCTGCCCGCCCCTCCGAGCCCGTTGCCGCGGCCGTCGCGCCCGAGCCGGCGACCGAACCCGTCCCCGCCGCGCCCGTGCCGCTCGACGCGCTCGTGATCGACAAGCCGCTGCGCTCGGGCCAGCAGGTGTACGCGCGAAACCGCGACCTGATCGTGCTGGCGATGGTGAACCCCGGCGCCGAAGTCATCGCCGACGGCAACATCCACGTCTATGCGCCGCTGCGCGGCAAGGCCATCGCCGGCGCGCGCGGCAACACCGAGGCCCGCATCTTCACGCTCGCGCTCGACCCCGAACTGGTGTCCATCGCGGGCGTCTACCGTCCCAGCGAAACGCCGCTGCCCGCCGAGCTGCACGGCAAGCCCGCGCAGATTCATCTGGCCGGCGAAAAGCTGGTGATGCAACCCCTCAAGTCCTGAACAGGAAAACCCACCCATGGCCAAGATCATCGTCGTCACGTCCGGCAAGGGCGGCGTCGGCAAGACCACCACGAGCGCGAGCTTCGCGAGCGGGCTCGCGCTGGCCGGGCACAAGACGGCCGTCATCGATTTCGACGTCGGCCTGCGCAACCTCGACCTCATCATGGGCTGCGAGCGCCGCGTGGTGTACGACTTCGTCAACGTGCTGCACGGCGAAGCGACGCTCAACCAGGCGCTCATCAAGGACAAGAACTGCGAGAACCTCTTCGTGCTCGCCGCTTCGCAGACGCGCGACAAGGAAGCGCTGACGCGAGAGGGCGTCGAGAAGGTGCTCGACGACCTCGCCGCGATGGGCTTCGACTACATCGTGTGCGACTCGCCCGCCGGCATCGAGACCGGCGCGCTCATGGCCATGCACTTCGCCGACGAGGCGCTGGTGGTGACCAACCCCGAGGTCTCGTCGGTGCGCGACTCCGACCGCATCCTCGGCATGCTGTCGTCCAAGACGAAGCGGGCCATCGACGGCAAGGACCCGGTGAAGGAACACCTCCTCATCACGCGCTACAACCCCAATCGCGTCGACCAGGGGCAGATGCTGTCGCTCACCGACATCCAGGACATCCTGCGCGTGCCCCTGATCGGCGTGATCCCCGAGAGCGAAACGGTGCTGCAGGCGAGCAACCAGGGCACGCCCGCGGTCCACCTCAAGGGCACCGACGTGTCGGAAGCCTACAAGGACGTCGTGGCGCGCTTCCTCGGCGAAGACAAGCCGATGCGCTTCGTCGACGCGCAGAAGGCGGGCTTTCTCAAGCGCCTGTTCGGGAGCCGGTGATGTCGCTGTTCTCGTTTCTCCTCGGCGAGAAGAAGAAGTCCGCGAGCGTCGCCAAGGAGCGGCTGCAGATCATCCTCGCCCACGAGCGCAGCGGCCGCAACCCCGGCCGCCCCGACTACCTGCCCGCCCTGCAGCGCGACCTGGTCGCGGTGATCAGCAAGTACATCAACATCGATCCGAAGGACATCAAGGTCGACCTGCAGCGCCAGGACGACCTCGAAGTGCTGGAGGTGAAGATCGAGCTTCCCGCCGCTTGACACCGCGACTTCCCCTGCGGATAAGGACATCATGAGTTCGTCCGTCGTCGTGCGCGTCTCGCACCGCTACACCGCACCCGCCGAGAAGGTTTTCGATGCCTGGCTCACGCCGAGCCAGGCCGCGCGCTTCCTGTTCGCCACGCGCACCGGCAACATCATGCGCTGTGAGATCGAGCCCTTCGTCGGCGGCGAGTTCAGGGTCACCGACCGCCGTCCCACCGCCGACGGCGACGAAAGCGTCTTCGACGCCGAGCATCGCGGCACCTATGTCGAGATCGAAAGGCCAATCCGCCTCGTGTTCGACTTCTCCGTGCCGCCCTACGCCGAGGCGCCCACGCGCGTTGCGCTCGAATTTCGCGCCACCGGCCACGCGGCCTGCGAACTCATCCTCACGCACGATCTCGGCGACGACCCCGAAGCTCATCACTACGAGAGCCAGACCCGTCAAGGATGGACGCGGATGCTCGAGCGGCTCGAGAAAGACGTCTTTCCCCGGCGGATCGCGATCTGAGCCAACGTTCCGGCACAGTTGCTTCCGCGCATAGACACCGCGCCAATTGGTTGTGCCTCCCTAGACTTTGCCGCGATGCAGCATTAGTCTTGGCGTCGGAAGTCCCATGGCAGTACCCGACACCTTCATCGCCGGCGAGCAGATCGCCGCTTCGATCCAGCCCTCCGCATTGACGCAGTACGAGCCCGTGCTGCGCAGGCTGCTGTCGGGACAGCAACTCTTCGTGAAGCAGGCCGACGGCCGCTGGCGGCCTCGCGGCTGCGCACTGGGCCTGGCCCAGTGCTTCGCCTACGAAGACCTCAAGGTCTCTAGCGCTGGCGACTGACGCCGGCGCCGCCGCCCTGCGGCGAACCCCTTCGCATCTTGCTCTGGTTGTTGCCGATCTGCTGCTCGCGGTCATGACGGCTGAGCGGCGTGCGGCGGCCTTCGTTCTTCTGCGTCGGCTTCTCGTTGCCGAGCTTGTTCGTGTCGTTCTCGACCTTCCCCTGCCGGGGCTCCTGCCTGTCCTGCGACTGGTTCTTGTAGCGATGGGTCATGGCAAATACTCCTTGCTTGGTTTCGACCCATTCTGCGAAGCGCTCCGCGCCGCGGCTGTCGGAAGGCTTGCCCGTCACGTGCAGGCCTCCTCTCTCACGTCTGCCACCCATTTCCGCGATCTCTCCAGCCATCACCGCCGCCCCGGTGCCTTCTGGAGGAACGGAATGTACGCGACACAGGACTCACCGAACAGCCTGCCGTTTTGCCTCGCGGCCTGAGCGCCTGTCTCTATCTCTTCTCTTCAATATTCAAGATAGCAGTAGTAGATAGAGGGCGCCCCGCCGCTGTGGACAACCCGACATTTGCCCTTTGCCGTCAACGACTTGGCCCGCATGAAGCACTGTGGGCAGCCGTGCTTCCCCGGTGTCACGCGAAGGCGGACAACTTCGCCGTCGCGGCCCGCCGTGTGGATAACCCCCGAGTTGTGCGCCAACCGTCCACAGGGTTTCACGGCAAAAAAAATTTTTCGACGCCCGCTTTCCGTTGCGTCGCCGACACTGCGAACGCGCGGGCTTGACACGCGCTCACATCACGGTGCGGTCTTCTCCGCCGATCACCCGTTGAAGCACGGCGTCGACCAGCGCGGCCTCGGCCACGTACAAAGGCAGGGCGCGGCCGAAGAGATCCCATGCCTCGCGCCGCGCCGCGGTTTCCAGGGCCTTGGCCAGCATCGCCGCGCGGTCCGCCGTGAGGCTCGTCAGGGCGCCCTTGAGCGCGTGCGCGGTCGTGCGGGCGAGCTCTCCATCCCGCGTCGCAAGCGCGGCCTCCAGGGCCCTCTGGCGGGTCACGAGGTCCTCGCGCATCGCCGTCGCGATCTCCAGCATCAGGCGCGAATCGTGGCCGAGGCGGTTCAGCAGCAGCGGCACGTCCATCGCTTCGCGGGCCGGGGCAAGCGGCACGGCGGCTGCGGAATCCGTGGGCGCCGGCGCGGCGAGGGGCGATGCCGCGCGCTTCCAGCGGTCGCCCAGCGCGGCGGTCATGGCTTCGACGAGATCGGGAACGAGCACCGGCTTGCTGGTGTAGCCGTCCATGCCGACTTCGATGCAGCGATCGCGGTCGCCCTGCATCGCATGCGCCGTCAGCGCGACGATCGGCGTGCGCCGCAGGCGTTGCGCGGCCTCCGTGCGGCGGATCTCGATCGTCGCGTCGAGCCCGCTCATGCCGGGCATCTGCACGTCCATCAACACCAGGTCGGGAGCGCTGCGCTTCCACATCGACACGGCCTCCATGCCGTTCGCGGCGAGTTCGACCTCGCATCCGAGCTGCGCCAGCATGCGCTGCATCAGCAACTGGTTCACCGCATGGTCTTCCACCAGCAGCACATGCAGTCCGTCGAAGGTGCGACCCTTCGCGTCGGGTTGCTCCGGTGCCGCGTCGGCGGCGGCCCGCAGCTCGAGCTCGAACGAGAACACGCTGCCCTGGTCGGGCAGGCTCGCCAGCTTCAGCTTGCCGCCCATGAGACTGACGAGGCCGTCCACGATGGCGAGGCCGAGCCCCGCGCCGCCGTGCTTGCGCGTCATCGAGCCGTCGGCCTGCGTGAAGGCCTTGAGGATGTCCCGGTGCTTTTCGGGCGCGATGCCGATGCCCGTGTCGGCGACCTCGAAGCGCAGCAGCACGCGGCCGTCTTCCGTGCGCCGCTTGAGCACGGCAAGCTCGACCTCCCCGCGGCGCGTGTACTTCACCGCGTTGGAGAGCAGGTGGGCGATGACCTGGCGCAGCCGCTGCTCGTCGCCCACCACGCGCGCCGGCACGCCGCTGTCCATGCGCACGGTGAGCTGCAGGCCCTTTTCGCGCGCCGCGAGGCCGTGCGGCGTCGACGTCTCCATCAGCATCGGCTCGAGCGCGAAAGGCGCTTCGTTCAGTTCGAGCTCTCCCGCTTCGATCGTGGAGAAGTCCAGCACGTCCTTCAGCAGGGCGAGCAGCGCGCGCGCCGAGTTGTCGACCAGCTGCACGGCCTGCGCCTGCTCGGGCGGCAGTTTTTCGTGAACGAGCAGCTGCGTGAGCCCCAGGATTCCATTGAGCGGCGTGCGCACCTCGTGGCTGATGTTGGCGAGGAAGTCGCTGCGCGCGCGGCTGGCGGCCTGCGCCTCGTCGCGGGCGCGTTCGAGCTCGCGCTCGGCGTTCTTGCGGTCCGTGATGTCCGCGTGCGTGCCGATCATGTGCGTCGCGCGGCCGAGCATGTCGCGCTCCGTGACGACGCCGTGCGATTCGATCCAGATCCAGCCGGTGGCCGTGCGCAGGCGGTGCGTTACCGCATAGCGTTCGGTGCGGCCCTTCAGCGCCTCGCCCAGCGCGATCTGCACGGCGGGCAGGTCGTCCGGGTGGACGCGTTCGGGCAGCGTGCGCGCCTGGATGCCGTAGACGTTGGCGTCGTCGCCGGTCATCTCCTGCCAGCGCGCATTGAAGCGGATCTTGCCGGCGGCGATGTCCCAGTCCCACAGCGCGAGCCCGGCGGCGCCGAGCGCGACCTCGAGCCGGTCGGTGGTGTCGCCCAGCGCCTCCTCGGCGAGCAGCCGGCTGTTGGATTCGCGATTGACGGAGTCGCGCAGCCGCTGCAGTTCGCGCTGTTCGTGCTCGCGCTGCGCCTGCAGCTTGCGCAGCGTCTCCTCGAGTTCCGATACGCGGCGCTGGGACTTCTGCAGGTCCTTGACGGCGTGGGAGAGAAGGTCGTCGGAGGGAGAAGAAGTTGCCATGTCTGGACTACGAAGCGCCGAAGGGTTTCACGCCAATGAGTGCGGCATGCAGCCACACGACGAAGAGAACATACACCACGAGGCCGGCGACGACGGTGATGACCGTCGCGCCGAGTTGCGGGGCTTGCGTCGCGGGTGCACGCCACAGCGGATCGTGCGGGCTGCCCATCGCCTTTGCGTCGCGCAGGCGCGCCGCGCGAAAGTCGGCGATGGCCCACGCGAGGAAGGCGCCGAAGAGCAGCACGTCGGCGAGGTTGCCGTTGGACACGAGGTGCGCCAACGCCCAGAGCTTGACGCTCAGGATCTGCGGGTGCCCGAGCCGCACCTTGATCGCGTTCCTGGGGATGTAGGCCGCGAGGAACATCGGGAAGACCGGCAGCATGAGAAGCGCGGTGAGGTGCTTCGTCCAGGTTGGCGGCGACCACAGCGGAATCTGCATGCGCGCCTGGCCGTAGCCATAGACGATCATCGCGAACGCGACGATGGAGACGACGGAGTAGATGGCTTTCCACGGCATCGCGCCGATGCGGGCGATGGTGGCGGTGCGCCAGGGGTCGGCGACGATGCGCAGAGAATGCACGCCGAGGAAAAGCAGCAGGCCGAGAACGAGCATCGCCATGGTGTCTCCATCCGTTGAACATCAACCAATGGGACATTCTGCGCGATGCCGGCGAAGCGCGTCCTCGCCGACGGACGGATCAGGCGCGCGCCGTCACTTCACCAGCAGCATCGCCTCGATCTTGTGGCCGTCGAGGTCGCGCACGAAGGCGGCGTAGTAGTCGTCGCTGTACTCGTTGCGGAAGCCAAATACCGCGGGTGATCTCGGGAGATGTCAGTTGCCTCGGACGACAAGTTCGTAGCTGGTACTGCGCCCACCGCTTTCCGTCTTGCGCAACACGCCGCGCGCGACGAGGTCGTTGATATCGCGCAGCGCCGTGTCCGGAGAACACTTGGTGATGATCGCCCACTTGCTGCTCGTGAGCTTTCCCTCGAAGCCATCGAGCAGCTTGTTGATCATCTTCACCTGGCGCTCGTTCAACGCGAGGCCCGAGGCGTGTTGCCAGAACCGCGCCTTGACCAGCACTGCGTCGAGCGTCGCGTGCGCGTTGTGCAGGGCACGCTGGAGAGTTGCGAGAAACCAGGCCAGCCACTCGGTCACGTCGAGCGAGCCCTTCTGCGTGCGCTCCAGGATGTCGTAGTAGGCTTTACGGTCCCGCTGGATCTGCGCGGACAGGCTGTAGAAGCGCTGAGGACTCCCATCAGCCCGCGAAAGGAACAGGTCGCCAACCGCCCGGGCGATCCGACCGTTGCCGTCGTCGAAAGGGTGAATCGTGACGAACCAGAGGTGTGCAAGTCCCGCCTTGAGCAGCACGGGCTCGGGCGTCGGCGCATTCGCCCATTCGAGGAACCGGTTCATCTCGGCGTCGAGGCGTTTCGCCGGCGGGGCCTGGAAATGCACTTTCCGTCGATGATCGGGACCCGAGACGACCTGCATGGGTCCGGTCGCATCGGCGCGCCATGCGCCGATGGTGACGGGACTCATGCCGCTGAAGCCCGTGGGAAACAGGGCCGCGTGCCAGCCGAACAGTCGTTCCCGGGTGAGGGGCTCCGCGAAGTTCGCCGTCGCGTCGAGGATCATCTCGACAACGCCTTCGACATTGCGGTCAACGGGGGCGAGCGCGCCGATGTCCACGCCGAGGCGGCGCGCGAGGGAAGAGCGAACGGACGCAACGTCGAGGTGCTCGCCTTCGATCTCGCTCGTCTTGACGACGTCCTGGGTGAGCGCCGAGAGACTGGCCTCCTCGCGCGTTGCCAAGCCAACATCGGACAGCCGCCCTGCGAGCGTGCCTTCGAGACGGCTGGTTTCCAACAAGGCATGGCCGAGCGCCGGGAGCGCGTAGTGCATGGCGGGCCACTTGTCACGTGCCCAGATGAATCTTTCTCCGCGAAACATGCGGTGATTGTGGGGTGCATTCGCCGCATGGGCAAGCGAGGCTTACAGAGGTCCGCATTCCCTGCGAGTCGGCATGAGTACATAGCTGCGGGAATACAGCGTCTAGATTGTGATCGGGTCCCTGAACTGCGGCATCGATATCCACCGCCTTTTGGGCACCATCGCCCGATGAATCATCCGATGGCAGTTCGCGCACAGCAGCGTAGCCTCAAGCACGGATTGCCTGCCGAGAAGTCGGCGGTCCAGGGCTTCCAACGCGAGACAAATCTCGCTAAAGCCTTTTGCATCGGCTAGCGTTGCGTACCTCGCGGAGCGAAGCGGTCGCGATAGTGGACGCATTCGGCGGACGCGAGTTCGCGTGGGTCTAAGACCTAGATGAGAGTTCACTTCGTTAACCCGGTGGGGTCTTGCTCAGCCACCATGCTCCGCTGCATGCGCCTTCATGACAGACCAGTGCCCTCCCGTCTCCTGCTGGAGTGCGAGCAAATCGTAGGTCCTGACCATATTCAGAAGTCCGGAGTGACCATACGTCTGGGGCGAGAAAGCTGGGTCCATTCGCTTTAAGTACGAACCCAGCGCGCCGAGCGTCACCTTGCCTTCAGAGGCGCCACCGGCAAGGAGGTCAACGGCATCAATGAGAAACCTCGGTCGACGCTTGATGAGTGGCTTGTTCGACTCCGCGGGGACAGGCTCTTCCTTGCCTGCAATCTTGCCATTGGAGCTACCTGACTCCAGAGCCGCCACGTCTGATTGTGTGCGAGCCCACTCGAAGAACTGGTCGCTGGCATTCCGCAACGCTGCCGGCGTCTTGCTTTCTCCGACGATGTAGACAGTCGCGCCCCGCTCTCGTAGCTTGCGGCACAGATAGGCGAAGTCCGAGTCACTCGTGACCAAACAAAAGGTGTCGGCACGTTGGTCAAACATCGCCTCCAATGCGTCCAGCGCCAACGCGATGTCGGAAGTGTTCTTGCCCGCAGAATATTGGTACTGCAGACATGGCGTGAACGCGAGCCGCACCAATGCCTCTTGCCACTTGTTGGCCAGCGTCTGGTGATTTCCGTAACCGCGCCTAAGGACTACCCGGCCAAACTGTGCGACGACGCGTAGCGCGTGTTCCGTGGCCTCAGGTGAGGAGTTGTCGCAGTCGACCAAGACCGCCACTCGCCCATCGTTATCCTTCACGTGTTCGCCTCCGTCAATTGTTCGTGCATGCCATTCCGCCAAGGTGGAGCAGTCTCGATAAGGTCGGGCATCGTCTAATCGAACTCCTTACGTCCCCCCGGTAAAACCCGAACAGTTTAAGACTGGAGTCAGGTCGCTTCTAATCGCCCCGGAAGGGGCAAATAGAAGCGATGAAGAAATCGAGATTTACCGAGGAGCAGATCGCTTCCGCGCTGCGACTGACCGACAGTGGCACGGCGGTGGTGGACGTACGCCGTCAGATCGGCGTGTCGGAGGCGATCGCCGAGCATCTGCCCCGTCGGGCGCCGTCGAAAGCAACGCGCTGCAGTGCGCAAGCACGCAACGATGAACCGCTGGTTCGCCCCCGCTTCACATCCACTGCCTGCTTCAAGTCATACAGCGTCGCAAGTAGACGCTGGCGCCGAGCAATCGCTCCCTCGAGCGCGGGTGCGCAAAACAGCGCTCCAACTCGCTAGATTGCAGTCGGCCGGCACGAGCGGCAAAACTTTGCATAAAGATCGGCAAATCTTTGGGGGCGTCGACATCGCATTCAAACGTCGATATTCGCCGCCCGCAACGCATTGCTCTCGATGAAGTCCCTCCGCGGCTCCACCTCATCCCCCATCAGCATCGTGAACACCTTGTCGGCCTCGATCGCGTCCTCGATCTGCACGCGCAGCAGGCGGCGCACCGTGGGATCCATCGTCGTCTCCCACAGCTGCGCGGGGTTCATCTCGCCGAGACCCTTGTAACGCTGGCGTGATGTAGAACGCTCGGCTTCGCCGATCAGCCAGCGCATGGCCGAACGGAAGTCGGACACGCGCTCCTCCTTCGCCCGTTCACCCTCGCCCCGCACCACGCGAGCACCTTCACCAAGCAATCCGCGGAAGGTGTTCGCCGCCTCCGCCAGGGCCGCGTAGTCCGCGCCATGCACGAAGTCCTGCGTGATCACGCTCGACTTGATGTTGCCGTGATGACGCCGCGAAATCCGCAGGATCGGCTTGTCCGTGCGAACGTCGAATTCGCCGGCCACTTCCGCATCCGGCAGATGCGCCTGCAATGCGAGCGCGCTCGCCTCGGCATCCGGCACGGTGTCGAGGTTCAGCACCACGCCATCGGCGATCGAGCGCAGCGCCTCGCCGTCCAGGTAGCCGTAGAGCCGGCTGATCACGCCCTCGGCGACCTGATGCTTGCGCGCGAGTTCGGCGAGCGTGTCGCCCGTGATCACGGTGGAATTCGCGCCGCCCGTATGCACGGACGCGCCGAGCAAGGCGATGCGCAGCAGGAAGCCGTCGAGCTCGTGCGCGTCCTTCAGGTACAGCTCCTCGCGCCCGGCCTTCACCTTGTACAGCGGCGGCTGCGCGATGTAGATGTGGCCACGCTCCACGAGCTCGGGCATCTGGCGATAGAAGAACGTGAGCAGCAGCGTGCGGATGTGCGCACCGTCGACGTCGGCGTCCGTCATGATGATGATGCGGTGGTAGCGCAGCTTCGCCACGTCGAAGTCGTCGGCGCCGCTCTTGCCCGATTCGATCGCGGCCTTGCCGATGCCGGTGCCCAGCGCGGTGATCAGCGTGACGATCTCGTTCGAGGTCAGCAGCTTCTCGTAGCGCGCCTTCTCCACGTTGAGGATCTTGCCGCGCAAGGGCAGGATCGCCTGGAACTTGCGGTCGCGGCCCTGCTTCGCGCTGCCGCCGGCGGAGTCGCCCTCGACGATGTAGATCTCGCACTCGCGCGGATCCTTCTCCTGGCAGTCCGCCAGCTTGCCGGGCAGGCCCATGCCATCCAGCACGCCCTTGCGCCGCGTCATCTCGCGCGCCTTGCGCGCCGCCTCGCGCGCACGCGCGGCCTCGATGATCTTGCCGACGATGATCTTCGCGTCGTTCGGCCGCTCCTGCAGGTAGTCGTTGAGCTTGTTCGCGACCACGTCCTCGACCGGCCCGCGTACCTCGCTCGACACGAGCTTGTCCTTGGTCTGGCTCGAGAACTTGGGCTCGGGCACCTTCACGCTCAGCACGCAGGTCAGGCCTTCGCGCATGTCGTCGCCGCTGATCTCGACCTTCGCCTTCTTCGCGAGCTCGTTCTCGTCGATGTACTTGTTGATCACGCGCGTCATGGCCGCGCGCAGGCCCGTGAGGTGCGTTCCGCCGTCGCGCTGCGGAATGTTGTTCGTGAAGCAGAGCACCTGCTCGTTGTAGCCGCTGTTCCACTGCATGGAGACTTCGACGCCCACCAGGGTCGCCTGGTCGCTCATCTTCTCGCCGACGGCATGGAAGCCGTTGGGGTGCAGCACCTGCTTGCCCTTGTTGATGAAGTCGACGAAGCCCTTGACGCCGCCCGCGCCGGAGAAATCGTCTTCCTTGCCGCTGCGCTCGTCCATCAGGCGGATGCGCACGCCGTTGTTCAGGAAGCTCAGCTCGCGCAGTCGCTTCGACAGGATCTCGTAGTGGAAATCGCGGTTCTCGATGAAGATTTCCGCGTCGGGCAGGAAGTGCACCTCGGTGCCGCGCTTGTCGGTGTCGCCGAGGATCTGCATCGGCCGCACCAGCGCCTTCTCGCCGCCCGGCCCCGTCTGCTCGGCCACTTCGCCGCTCGTCACGACGAAGCCCTTGCTGAACTCCAGCACGTGGACCTTGCCGTCGCGCCGCACGGTCACGCGCAGCATCTTCGACAGCGCGTTCACGCAACTGACGCCAACGCCGTGCAGGCCGCCCGAAACCTTGTAGCTGTTCTGGTTGAACTTGCCGCCCGCATGCAGTTCGGTCAGCGCGATCTCGGTGGCGCTGCGCTTGGGCTCGTGCTTGTCGTCCCACTTGATGCCGGTCGGGATGCCGCGGCCGTTGTCGGTGACGCTGATCGAGTTGTCGGTGTGGATGGTGACGACGATGTCGTCGCAATGGCCGGCCAGCGCTTCGTCGATCGAGTTGTCCACGACCTCGAAGACGAGGTGGTGCAGGCCCGTGCCGTCGGAGGTGTCGCCGATGTACATGCCGGGGCGCTTGCGCACCGCCTCGAGGCCTTCCAGGATCTGGATGGAGCTGGCGCCGTAGGCGTCCCCGGTGGGTTCGGGAGGGGTGTTCTGCGCGTTCTCTTCAGCCATTGCGTGCTTTTCTCAGGTCCATTGAAAGCGCCAAACCCGCCGGGCGGGCGGGTTGGCGGGGGGCGACTGCGGTCGGTCCAAGCGTCAGATTCGCATCGGCATCACGACGTACTTGAACGTCGCGTTGTCCGGAATGGTGATCAGCGCGGAGCTGTTCGCGTCGGCCAGTTCGACCTTCACCATCTCCTGGCCCATGTTCGCCAGCGCGTCGATCAGGTAGGTGACGTTGAAGCCGATCTCGATCTCGTCGCCGCCGTAGTCGATGTCGAGTTCGTCCACCGCCTCTTCCTGCTCGGCGTTGTTGCTCGCCACGCGCAGGGTGTTGGCCTCGAGGTTGAGGCGCACGCCCTTGAACTTCTCGCTGGTGAGGATGGCGGTGCGCTGCAGGCTCGCGAGCAGCGGCGCGCGGCCGAGCGTCACGGCGTTCTTGTGGTTCTTCGGAATGACGCGGTTGTAGTCGGGGAACTTGCCCTCGACCAGCTTCGTCACGAACTCCATGCCGTCGAACGCGAACTTGGCCTGGTTGTTCGCGAACTGCATCTCGATGCGGCCCTCGGCCTTGTCGGACAGCAGGCGCTGCATCTCGAGCACCGTCTTGCGCGGCAGGATCACCTCCTGGCGCGGCACCTCGACGTCGAGCGTGGCGCTCGCGAAGGCGAGCCGGTGGCCGTCGGTGGCCACCAGCGCAAGCTGCTTGCCCTCCGCGACGAACAGGATGCCGTTCAGGTAGTAGCGGATGTCGTGAACGGCCATCGCGAAGGACACCTGGTTCAGCAGGTCCTTGAGCGTCTTCTGCGGCACGCTGAAGACGGGTCCGAACGACGGGGCTTCCTGCACGAGCGGAAAGTCCTCGGCCGGCAGCGTCTGGAGCGTGAAGCGGCTCTTGCCGCCCTTGAGCACGAGCTTGTTCTGGCTGGACTCCAGGCTCACCGTCTGGTCGGACGGCATGGTGCGCAGGATGTCGATCAGCTTGCGCGCACCGACCGTGGTGGTGAAGTTGCCGGCGTCCCCGTCCATCTCGGTGGACGTGCGGATCTGGATCTCGAGGTCGCTGGTCGTGAACTGCACGGTGCCGCCGGCCTTGCGCACCAGCACGTTGGCCAGGATGGGCAGCGTGTGGCGTTTTTCGACGATTCCCGCCACCGACTGCAGGACCGACAGCAGCCTTTCTTGCGTTGCCTTCAGGACGATCATGTCTTCCTCTTCTCTCTCGTTTCTTTGTGTGAGGGGGGCGGGGCGGCCGAAGCCGCCATTTTCGCCGATCGCGGCTAGCCCTTGAGCGTCTGCTCCAGGACGTGCAGCTGCTGGTTCAATTCGGTCACGTTCTGCCGCTCCTGCGTGATCTTGCGCACCGCGTGGAGCACCGTGGTGTGGTCGCGTCCGCCGAACAGCTCGCCGATCTCTGGCAGGCTCTTCTGGGTCAGCTCCTTGGCCAGGTACATCGCGATCTGCCGCGGCCGCGCGATCGAGGCCGGCCGCTTCTTGCTGTACATGTCGGCGACCTTGATCTTGTAGTAGTCGGCCACCGTCTTCTGGATGTTCTCGACGCTGATCTGGCGGTTCTGGATCGACAGGAGGTCGCGCAGCGCCTCGCGCGCCAGCGCAATGGAGATGTCCTTCTGGTTGAAGCGCGAATACGCGAGGATCTTGCGCAGCGCGCCCTCGAGCTCGCGCACGTTCGAACGGACGTTCTTGGCGACGAAAAAGGCGACCTCTTCCGGCATCTCGGCCGTCTCGACGCGCGCCTTGTTGATCAGGATGGCGACCCGCATCTCGAGCTCGGGCGGCTCGATGGCGACCGTCAGCCCGGAGTCGAAGCGCGAAATCAGCCGCTCGTGGATGTCCGCCAGGCCCTTCGGGTAGGTGTCCGACGTCATGACGATGTGCGACTTCTTGGCGAGCAGCGCCTCGAACGCGTTGAAGAACTCCTCCTGCGTCCGGTCCTTGTTGGCGAAGAACTGGACGTCGTCGATCAGCAGGAGATCGAGCGAATGGTACTTTTCCTTGAACTCGTCGAAGGTCTTGCGCTGGTAGGCCTTAACCACATCGGAGACGAACTGCTCGGCATGGATGTAGAGAACCTTCGCGCCCGGCCGGTCGGCCAGCAGGCGGTTGCCCACCGCGTGGACGAGGTGGGTCTTGCCGAGGCCGACGCCGCCGTAGATGAAAAGCGGGTTGTAGAGTTGCCCCGGCGTGCCTGCCACGTGCATCGCGGCGGCGCGCGCCATCCGGTTGGCGGTTCCCTCGACGAGGTTGTCGAAGGTCAGGGCCGTGTTGAGCCGGGTCTTGAACGCGGCTGCCGATGGATCGTCCTCGATCTCGGCCGGCTCGGCGGTCAGAGCCGGCATTGAAGTCGCCGGGGCTGCATAAGTTCTGACAACGGCTTCGCGAGGAGTAATCGCTAACTCAAGCTGCACCGGCTGGCCGTACAGCTTCTCCAGGAGCGCGGCGATGCGGCCGGCATACTGGGCCCGCACCCAGTCGAGCTTGAAGCGGTTGGCCACGAACAGCGTGACCTTCGAGAAGTCTTCGGAAACCTGCGCGACCAGCGGCTTGATCCATGTATTGAACTGCTGCTCGGTCAGCTCCTGCGCCAGCTGTTCGACACAAGCCTGCCAGAGACTCCCGCCGGCCCCGAGGCTGGCCGGACCTGCCAGACTGTTGAGTTGCCCCTCGCTCATGTTGCCGTGCGCCGCCTGTGGATTGTTTCGTTCGAGAAAGGCGCGGATTCTAGTTTATGAAGACCTTATCCACAAATGCGGCGGCGCGTCTTGACACTGTGGGCGCGCTGTGCCAAGACCGCGACGGAGCCCCCTTCGTTGCCGACCCGCACGTTTTGACAGATAATCGCGGGTTACCCCGAGAACCAACATGAAACGCACCTACCAACCCTCGAAAGTGCGCCGCGCCCGGACGCACGGCTTTCTGGTCCGCATGAAGACCCGCGGCGGCCGCGCCGTGATCAACGCTCGCCGCGCCAAGGGCCGCAAGCGCCTGGCGGTCTAAGCGCTTTTCGAGCGCAGCCCGAGCCCGAGCCCGCGGAGCCGCCCTCCGTGCAGCGGATCAGGACCCGGGCGCAGTTCCAGGCGGCCATGGCGGGCGGCACCGTCTCGCGAACCCCGCACTTCGTGCTGCATCGCGCCGCACTCGACGCAGCGGTTCCCGATGCGCCGCCGCCCCCGGACCCGCCCCCACCTGCCCTCTTCCGCATCCACGACACGCACATCGGCGTCGTGGTGCCGAAGCGCTGGGCCAAACGCGCCGTGACCCGCAACGGCATCAAGCGACAGATCTACGCCGTGAGCGCGACCTTTCAGGACCGATTGCCCGCCGCCGCCCTCGTGGTGCGCTTGCGCGTCGGCTTTCCGGGATTCACGAGCGCGTGGTCCGAGGGCCTGAAGAAGCTCGTGCGGGCCGAACTCCAGCAACTCTTCGCCGCGGCGGCGGCCCCGGCCACGAGGCCGGAAGCGCGGGCCTGCCCATGAAGGCGATTCTCGTCGGCATCGTCAAGGCTTACCGCCTGCTGCTGTCCCCGTGGCTCGGCTCGTCCTGCCGCTTCACGCCCACTTGCTCCGTGTACTCCATCGAGGCGCTCGAGACGCACGGCGCGGCCGTCGGCACGTACCTCACGCTGCGGCGCCTCGCGCGCTGCCATCCCTTCTGCGACGGCGGGCACGACCCCGTGCCTGCCGCCGCCCTCTTTCCTCAGAAGAAGAACTCATGAACGACATTCGCCGCACGATCCTGTGGGTGATCTTCGGTTTCTCGATGGTCATGCTGTGGGACCAATGGCAGGTCCACAACGGCCGCCCCGGCACCTTCCTGATCGGCACGAGCAAGCCGGCGGCCAGCGCGCCCGCCGCGGCCGCAAGCGGGGCAGGCGCCGGTGCGGCGTCGCTGCCCACGGCGTCGAACGTGACGGGCGCGGCGCAAGCCGCGCTGCCCGCCACGCCCTCGGCGCCGCCCGCCGCCGCGGCCGAGCGTTTCACCGTCACCACCGACGTGATGCGCGTGACCTTCGACACCGAGGGCGGCTCGGTCGTGCGCACCGAATTCCTCGCGCACCCGAGCGAGTCGGGCTCCACGAAGAACACGGCCTCGTTCGTGCTCCTCGACAAGTCGCCCGACCGCCTCTACGTGGCGCAAACCGGCCTGATCGGCGGCGACTTCCCCAATCACACGACGGTGATGAAGCCCAGCGGCGAACGCGTGCTGCAGGGCGGCGCCAACGAGCTCGTGGTGCGCTTCGAGGCCGAAAAGAACGGCGTGAAGCTCGCGAAGACCTACACCTTCAAGCGCGGGGCCTACGACATCCCGGTGCGCCATGAGGTCGCGAACACGGGCGCCGCGCCGGTGAGCCCGCAGCTCTACATGCAGCTCGTTCGCGACGGCAAGCCGCTGCCCAACGAATCGTCCTTCTATTCCACCTTCACCGGCCCGGCCGTCTACACCGACGCGCAGAAGTTCCAGAAGGTCGAATTCAGCGCCATCGACAAGAACAAGGCGGAGTTCGAGAAGTCGTCGAAGAACGGCTACGTGGCCATGGTCCAGCACTACTTCGCCAGCGCCTGGATCCTGCCCGACGGCGTGCAGCGCGACATCTTCATCCGCAAGGTCGACGCCAACTCGTATGCCGCCGGCATGATCGCGCCCCTGCAGCCCGTGGCGCCGGGCGCGACGCAGGCGGTCGACGCGAAATTCTTCGCCGGCCCGCAGGCCGAGAAGATGCTCGAACAGGTCGCGCCCGGCCTGGACCTCGTCAAGGACTACGGCTGGTTCACCATCCTCTCGAAGCCCCTGTACTGGTTGCTCGACAAGCTGCATTCCTTCATCGGCAACTGGGGCTGGGCCATCATGGCGCTGGTGTTGCTGATCAAGATCGCGTTCTACTGGCTGCAGGCCAAGGCGTACGAGAGCATGGCCAAGATGAAGGCCATCAATCCGAAGGTCATGGCCATGCGCGAGCGGTACAAGGACCGCCCGCAGGAGATGCAGCAGGAGATGATGCGCATCTACCGCGAGGAGAAGGTCAACCCGATCGGTGGCTGCCTGCCGATCATGATCCAGATCCCCGTGTTCATCGCGCTCTACTGGGTGCTGCTGTCGTCGGTCGAGATGCGCAATGCGCCCTGGATCCTCTGGATCAAGGACCTCTCCTCGCCCGACCCCTACTTCATCCTGCCCGTCGTGATGACCCTCACGACGCTGCTGCAGACGGCGCTCAACCCGGTCCCGCCCGACCCGATGCAGGCGCGCCTGATGTGGATGATGCCGCTCATCTTCGCGGTGATGTTCTTCTTCTTCCCGGCCGGCCTGGTGCTGTACTGGATCGCGAACAACGTGCTGTCGATCGCGCAGCAGTGGATCATCAACACGCGCATGGGCGTGCCGCCCGAGTTCAATCTGCCGAAGTTCAACAAGAAGTAGCCCCCGGCCCCGACGCCCCGCGCGGGACAATGGACGGCCATGCTCGCGCGCCTCGACCAGCCCATCGCCGCCATCGCCACCGCACCGGGGCGCGGCGCGGTGGGCATCGTGCGGGTCTCGGCGGCCTCCGTCGCGCCCGTCGTCGCGGCCATCTGCGGCCGTGAGCTGAAGCCCCGCGAAGCGACCTACCTCGCGTTCCGCGCCGCCGACGGCAGCCCCATCGACCAGGGGCTCGCGATCCACTTTCCCGCCCCCCATTCGTACACCGGCGAAGACGTGCTGGAGTTGCAGGCGCATGGCGGCCCCGTCGTGCTCCAGTTGCTGCTTGCGCGCTGCCTCGAAGCCGGCGCGACCATGGGCCTGCGCGTCGCCGAGCCCGGCGAGTTCACGCGGCGCGCCTTCCTCAACGACAAGATGGACCTCGCGCAGGCCGAGGCGGTCGCCGACCTGATCGATGCGTCCACCGAGGCTGCGGCGCGCAGCGCCACGCGCTCGATGGCGGGGGACTTTTCGCGGGAGGTGAACGCGCTGCGCGACGCGCTCATCGACCTGCGCATGCTCGTCGAGGCGACGCTCGACTTCCCCGAAGAGGAAATCGACTTCCTGCGCAAGGCCGACGCGCAGGGCCAGCTCCAGCGGCTTCGGGCGGGCCTCGCGCGCGTCATGCAGCGGGCGCGCCAGGGCGCCTTGCTGCGCGAAGGCATCCAGGTCGTGATCGCGGGCCAGCCCAATGCGGGCAAGAGCTCGCTGCTCAATGCGCTCGCCGGCGCGGAGCTCGCGATCGTGACGCCGGTCGCCGGCACCACGCGTGACGTCGTGAGCCAGCAGATCCAGATCGAGGGCGTGCCGGTGCATGTGGTCGACACGGCGGGACTGCGCGAGAGCGCGGACGAAGTGGAGCGCATCGGCATCGAGCGTGCGTGGGGGCGCATCGACAATGCCGACGCGGTGGTGTTCCTGCACGACCTCACGCGCATGGACGATGCGGACTACCGCGCCGACGATGCGGCGATTCGCGCGCGGCTTCCCACGAACATTCCCCTCATCGAAGTCTTCAACAAGTCCGACGTCATTCCCGCGAAGGCGGGGATCCAGGGCTTCCATATCTCGGCGAAAACGGGCGAAGGACTCGAACCGTTGCGCCGTCGTCTGCTGGAAGTCGCGGGCTGGCAAGCCGCCTCCGAGGGCGTGTTCATCGCGCGCGAGCGGCACGTGCAGGCCTTGAGGCGCGTCGATACGCATCTGCAAGGGGCAGACGAACATCTCGCCCAGGACGCGCAGGCGCTCGACCTCCTGGCCGAGGAACTCCGGCTTGCGCAGAATGCCCTGGCCGAGATCACCGGCGAATTCTCGGCGGACGACCTCCTGGGCGTCATCTTCTCGCGCTTTTGCATCGGCAAGTAGCTCTAGTTCTTGGGTGATCCAAGAAAAGCCAAAGAACACCCGCCTAGGCCTGTTGTTCTGACAGCCCACCCAAAGAGTGGCCGTTTGGGGCGACTCAGGGCAACATAGGACACTATTGGCCTGTTGCCGCTCGGCCTGGGAAGACAGCCGAATCGGCGAATGGCCCGCCTATACCAGCAACCCGTGAACCAGCAGAACCTCGCCGACATCATCTGGGACGTCGCGGACGCCCTCCGCGGTCCCTTCAAGCCTTCGCTCTACGGCCGCATCATCCTGCCATTCACCGTGCTTCGGCGCCTGGAGTGCGTGCTGGAGCCCACCCGCGATGCCGTGCGCGCCCAGCACGCGGCCCTGGCCGGCACCGGCGTCGACCTGGACCTGGTGCTGCCCAACGTTGCCGGCGCCACCTTCTACAACACCAGCCAGTTCACCCTGGCCACCGTCGGCTCCACCGCCACCCGCGCCAACCTGGAGGAGTACCTGTCGCGCTTCTCGGCCAACGCCCGGCAGATCTTTGACCACTTCGGCTTCGACAACTGGCTGGTGAAGCTGGAGCAGGCCAACCTGCTGTACTTGATCACGCAGAAGTTCAGCGTAATCGACCTGCACCCCAAGGTGCTGTCGAACCACGACATGGGCCTGGTGTTCGAGCACCTGATCCGCAAGTTCGCCGAGGCCGCGAACGACGACGCGGGCGAATACTTTACCCCGCGCGACGTGGTGCGGCTGGTCACCACGCTTGTGTTCGCCACCGACCATGCCGCGCTGAACGGCCAGGGCGTGGTGCGCACCGTCTACGACTGCGCCGCGGGCACCGGCGGCTTCCTGTCGTCGGCCATCGAGCAGGTGGCCGAGTGGAACCCCGACGCCAAGCTGGTGCCCTACGCGCAGGAGCTGAACCCCGAGACCTATGCGATCAGCGTGGCCGACAAGCTGATCCAGGGCTACGACGTGCGCAACCTGAAGCTGGGCAACACGCTCAGCGACGACCAGCTCCCCGGCGAACGCTTCGACTACTGCCTGGCCAACCCGCCCTTCGGTGTGAAGTGGGAGATGGTGCAAAAGCTGGTGAACGCCGAGCACGTCAACCTGGGCTACGCCGGGCGCTTCGGCCCCGGCCTGCCGCGGGTGGGCGACGGCTCGCTGCTGTTCCTTATGCACCTGCTCAGCAAGCGCAAGCCGGCCGAGCAGGGCGGCACCCGCATCGGCATCGTGCTGTCGGGCTCGCCGCTGTTCAACGGCGGCGCCGGCTCGGGCGAGAGCGAAATCCGCCGCTGGATCCTGGAGAACGACTGGCTGGAGGCCATCGTCGCGCTGCCGACCGACCTGTTCTACAACACCGGCATCGGCACCTACGTGTGGGTGCTCAGCAACCACAAGGCGCTGGGGCGGCAGGGCAAGGTGCAGTTGATCGACGCCAGCGACCAGCACAGCCCGATGCGCAAGAGCCTGGGCAGCAAGCGCAAGACCATCGCCCAGGCGCAGATCGACGCCATCGCCCGCTGGCACGACGACTTCGCCGACGGCCCGCACAGCAAGCTGTTCGACACCACCGACTTCGGCTACCGCCGCATCACCGTCGAGCGCCCGCTGCGCCTGCGCTTCGAGGTGACCGTGGCCAGCCTGAAGGCCTATGCCGAGGCCAAGGGTTCCGATCAGGTGGACCGCTTCGCCGCGCTGGCCGGCCGAGGTGCGTTCGACAGCCTGAATGCCTTCCTGGCCGCGGCCGACGTGAAGAAGCTCGGGAAGGCCACCCGCAAGGCGGTGCTCGACAGCTTCGGCACGCGCGACCCGGCCGCCCGGTCGGTGACCGATGCCGACGGCCAGCCGGTGGCCGATGCCGACCTGCGCGAGTTCGAGAACGTGCCTCTGAAGCAGGACATCCGTGACCACTTCGCCCGCGAGGTGCTGCCCCATGTGCCCGACGCCTGGATCGACGAGGGCAAGACCGACCCGAAGGAGGGCGGCGTGGGCATCGTCGGCTACGAGATCAACTTCAACCGGTACTTCTACACCTACGTGCCGCCGCGGCCGTTGGACGCGATCGACGCGGACCTGAAGGCGGTGGAGGCCGAGATCGCGGCGCTGCTGGCCGAAGTCACCCACTGACGCAGGCGCGCAGCGGTGCAGCAGCTCGATCTGTTCAACGCCCTGCCCGCCGCGAGCGAGGGCATCGACCTGGAGTTCAAGGCGGCCAAGGGCGGCCTGCCGGGAAGCCTCTGGGAAACCTACTCGGCCATGGCCAACACCGACGGCGGCCAGATCGTGCTGGGTGTCGCCGAGCGTGGTGGTGCGCTGCAGTATGACGGCGTGGCCGACGCCGCCCAGTTGCGCACGCTGCTGTGGAACCAGCTGAACGACCGGCAGAAGGTCAGCATCAACCTGCTGGGAGCCGATGCGATCCAGGTGGTGCGGCATGAGGGCCGTCAGTTTCTGGCGGTGCGCGTGCCGCGAGCCACTCGGGAACAGCGGCCGGTCTACGTGGGCACGAATCCGCTGACCGGCACCTACCGTCGCGCCGAGGACGGCGACTACCGCTGCAGTCCCGACGAGGTGCGCCGCCTCTTGGCGGACCAGAGCGCCGCAGAGCCTGCGGATGCGCGTGTGCTGCCGGGCTTCGGCCTGGCCGATCTGGACGCCGACTCTCTGAAGCAGTACCGCAACCGCTTCGCATCACGCACGCCGGATCACCCGTGGCTGTCGGAAGACGACGCCGGCCTGCTGCTGAAACTGGGAGCGCTTCGACGCGACCGGGTGACTGGCACTGTCGGGCTCACGGTCGGCGGGCTGCTGATGTTCGGCGGCTTCGAGGCGCTGCGCGAGGGCCTGCCGAGCTACCACGTGGACTACCGCGAGAAGCTGTCGGCCGACCCGGCCGTCCGCTGGACCGACCGCATCACTGCCGACGGCACCTGGCAGCCCAACCTGTTCCAGTTCTACCAGCGCGTGCGTCAGCGGCTGGGTGCCGATATCCCTCTGCCGTTCCAGCTCGACGCCGACCTGGTGCGCCGCGGGGAAAGCCCCGCGCACGAGTCGCTGCGCGAAGCGCTGGTCAACGCCATGGTGCACGCCGACCATCAGGGGCCGGGCGGCGTGGTGATCGAGCGCTACCCCGATCGCATCGAACTGGCCAACCCCGGCTCGCTGCTGGTGTCGCGGGCGCAGCTGCAGGCCGGCGGCGTCAGCGAGTGCCGCAACAAGGCGCTGCAGCTGATGTTCCTGATGATCGGCGGCGGGGAGAAGGCCGGATCGGGCATGGACAAGATCCGCACCGGCTGGCAGAGCCAGCACTGGCGCGCGCCGCGCATCGAGGAAACGGTGCACCCCGACCGTGTGCGGCTGTTGATGCCCATGGTCAGCCTGATCCCGGCCGAGGTGGATCTGGCGCTGCGTCAGCGGTTCGGGCAGGCCTATGCCGCGCTGGATGCGCTGGCGGTGCAGGCGATGGTGACCGCCGCCGTCGAAGGCGCGGTCAGCAACGGCCGGCTGCAGGAGATCACCGGCCGCCACCCCACCGACATCACCGCCACGCTGCAGCAGCTCGTCCGCCAGGAGATGCTGGCCCGCCAGAACCAGCGCCGCTGGGCCAGCTACAGCCTCGCCGGGGGCTCCCTTCCATCGGCCACCGGCTTCCCTCCATCCGCCCCGGACTCCCCTCCATCGGCCAGCCCGGCGCCCATCGACTCCCCTCCATCGCCGGCCGGCTCCCCTCCATCCGAGGGCGACCCGCCTCCGCCGGACCTGCCTGTGGCGCTGTGGGAGCAGGCGCGCCCGGCCCGAGGCCGCAAGCTGCGCAAGGAGGCGCTGTCGGCGCTGATCGAGCAGCTGTGCACCGGGCAGTGGCTGAGCGCCCGGCAACTGGCCGACCTGCTCATGCGCGAGCCCACCAACCTGCAGACCAAGGTGCTGGCCGGTCTGGTTCGGGCTGGGCGGCTCGAACTGCGGCATCCCGGCGTGCCGAATCGGCCGGACCAGGCCTACCGCCGGACCGGTGGCACGCGATGACAAACGACGGATTTCCTTCGCTGCCGGCCCGCTGGGTCATCAAGCGCCTGAAGTTCATCGCCCGCGTCCAGACCGGCATGGCCAAGGGCAAGGACCTGGCCGACACCGACACCATCGAGGTTCCCTACCTGCGTGTGGCCAACGTGCAGGACGGTTACCTGGACCTACGCGATGTGGCCACCATGTCGGTGCCCATTGACGACGTGCCGCGATACCGCCTGCAACCGGGGGACGTGCTGATGAACGAGGGTGGCGACTTCGACAAGCTGGGTCGGGGCCATGTGTGGCACGGGCAGATCGACCCATGCATCCACCAGAACCACGTGTTCGCTGTCCGGCCGCACGGCGTCTTGCCCGAGTGGCTGAATGCCTACACGGGCTCGGCACCGGCTCAGTTCTATTTCATGGGCCAGGCCAAGCAGAGCACCAACCTGGCGTCCATCTCGTCTAGCAACCTGATGGAGTTGCCGGTGCCCTTGCCGCCCGTACCGGTGCAGCAGGCACTGATCGCCACGATCAACCGCGAAACCGCTCGCATCGACGCCCTGATCGAGAAGAAGACCCGCTTCACCGAACTGCTGCGCGAGAAGCGGCAGGCGTTGATCACGCAGGCGGTGACGCGGGGTCTGGATCCTAGAGTGCCTATGAAGGATTCGGGGGTGGAGTGGCTAGGAGTGTGGGCGGCAGAAGGGAGTGGCGCGCCCCGGACCGGGACGGGGGCGACCCCTTCCGCGAATGTCCCCCGTCGCGCGCGTGCGCGCTCCTCCTCCTTTACTTCGCTGCAGGGGCCAC
>NZ_JBFWNP010000004.1:0-225167 GCF_050250995.1 Ramlibacter sp. | reverse complement strand
AAGGTCTATCCGCCGGAGGTGGAGAACCTCCTGCTTCAGCACGAAGCCGTCGAGGACGTCGCGGTCGCCGGCGTGCCCCACGAGGAACTGGGGCAGCTGGTGACGGCCGTGGTGCAGGCGCGGCATGCCGCGCACGCCGGCCCGTCACTGGCTGACGAATTGATCGACTGGTGCCGCTCGAGGTTGTCGCGCGTGAAGTGCCCGCGGACCGTCGTCTTCGTCGACGCGCTGCCGCGCAGCGATGCCGGCAAGCTTCTGCGGCGGCGCGTGCGCGAACACGTCACGAAGGGAGATTAGCACCCGGATCGGCGTTTGTCGGGTCAGCGCGCGTGTGTGTATCGCGGCGTCACTTCCGCCGGTACAGCCACAGCGTCAGCGGCGCGAGCACGACCGTCAGCGCCACCGGCGCCGCGAGCGCGAGCAGCACATCGCCTGCCGTGGCCGTCCCCGCCATCAACCCGCGCTGCGCCGTCGTCATCAGCGTCACCGGGTTCACGTCGACGACGGTCCGCAACCATCCCGGCATCGTCTTGGGGTCGACCATGATGTTCGACGCGAACACCAGCGGAAACATGAAGCTGAAGCCGATGGTCATCACCGTCATCGGCGTGCGGACCGTGAGGCCGATCACGATGAAGATCCAGCCCATGCCGAAGCCGATGGCGATGAGCAGCGCGAAGCCCGCGAGCACGCCGAGCACACCCTCACCCGGCCGGTAGCCGAGGATCAGGCCGATGGTGAGGATGATGCTGCCGGCAATCAGGTGACGCAGTACGTCGCCCACCATGAGCCCGGCGAAAGGCGCCAGCGGCCAGATCGGCAGGGACCGGAATCGGTCGAACAGGCCCTTGCCCATGTCGGTGGCCAGGCCCATGCCCGAATACACCGAGTTGAACACCGTGGTCTGCACGAGGATGCCGGGCAGGAAATACTGCAGGTACTCGCGGGGCGAACCGGCGAGCGCGCCGCCGAACACGAACGTGAACAGCAGCGTGAACATGATCGGCGTCATGACCAGGTCGAACAGTTGCTCGGGCAGGTGCTTGAACTTGAGCATGGCGCGCCAGCCGAAGACGAGCGCATTCGACGCGGCCGAGGGCCGCGCGGGCGCGGCGACCGGCCGCAGTTGCGGCGCAAGCGCGCCGGTGGCGTTGTCGTTCATCCTTGTTCTCCGTCGACCGGCGCGCCTTCGCCCGCCCGGCCCGTCAATGCGAAGAAGACTTCGTCGAGACTCGGGCTGCCGAGCGCGAAGTCGACCGGCTCGATGCCGGCGGCGAGCAGAGCCGCCAGGGCGTCGCTCGCATCCTGCGCGGACCGCGCGGCCACCGAGAGGCGCGCGCCTTCGACGCCGCGCTGCACCTGCGCCCCGCAGCGTTTGTGCAGCAGCCGCGCCGCTTCGTCGAGCTGCGCCGCATCGGCCAGCGTGACGTGGACGAAACCGGAGCCGGTGGCGCGCTTCAATTCGATGCTCGTCCCTTCGGCGATCTTGCGGCCGTGGTCGATCACCGCGATGCGTTCGGCGAGCTGGTCCGCCTCGTCCATGTACTGGGTCGTGAGCAGCACCGTGACGCCGGACCGCGCGAGCTGGCGAACCATGGCCCACACGTCCTGGCGCGCCTTGGGATCGAGCCCGGTCGTCGGTTCGTCGAGGAACAGGACGCCCGGCGTCACGATCAGCGACGCCGCGATGTCGAGGCGGCGCCGCATTCCGCCCGAATAGTTCTTCACCTGCCGCGTCGCGGCATCGGCGAGGTCGAAGGCCGCGAGCAGTTCGTCGGCACGTTCCTTCGCCGCGCCGCCTCGGAAGCCCCAGAGGCGCGCGAGCATGACGAGGTTCTCGCGCGCGGTGAGATCCTCGTCGAGCGAGGCGAACTGGCCGGTCATAGAGACCGAGGCGCGCACGTCCTGCGGCGCCGCCGCGAGGTCGTGGCCCATGACGCGCGCCGTGCCCGCGTCCGGCGGCGTCAGCGTCGCGAGCATGCGCATCAGCGTCGTCTTGCCCGCGCCGTTGGGTCCGAGGATGGCGAAAATCGTGCCGCGCGGCACGTCGAGGTCGATGCCGTCGACGGCGCGGACCTCGCCAAAATGCTTTGCGAGGCCGCGGACATGGAGGGCGAGCGTTGCCGGATCTGCGTTCATCGAGTGTTCAGGCCGCGGGATGTCGTTCATCGTCGCGATGGGTTCGAAGTCCGCGATTGTGCATTGGCCTCCTCATCGCATGTGACAGCAGAGTCGACCCTCTGAAGAGAGCCGATCATGAACGTCCGCGCGGATTGACACCCGGGCGCCGCAAGTCTATGTTCGTGCGCGAGTCGGAGCACAGGGGAACATCGAAGTCGTGTAGCCGAATGGCGAGGCGGGTGCGATCTTCAGGTTCGACTCGTGCCACGCACAACGGCGTGACTTCCGCAGACCGGCGTCCCGGCCGTCATCTGCGAGGCGGCTCGGTTGGCGGTGATGCTGCCGCGGCCGAAGCATGCCGAGACTTGCCCATGCCGAGCGCTGCCACGCGGTTGCCGCAAGACACCAGGGAAACCGGCCGCTCGAATGCTCCGCTATACGCGCGCCTCAATGGCTGCAGCAACCTGATCGCCTCGGATCACGTTCTCACATGCCACCGCGAGCCAGTCGAGATGTTCGTCGTAACGCTTCAGGTAGTCCACCACATGATTCTTGACTTTTTCTGTCGACGCAGTGATCGCGTTCGCGCGCTGTCGTTGCTCGGCAATGCGCAGTTCAGAGCCGACCGAGACGTCTATCTGCTCCGGCACGGCGCGTTCCAGGCGTCTGAGCGCTTTTCCGGCAGGATCGACGACCTCTGCGAAGAACTTCTGCACTTCTGTTCCATGAGTCTTGAAAGTTTCGAAATCTATCCGAGCTCCCAACTGCTTGAGCACACCCTCCTCGGGATCCAGTACGCGTCCTGCTCTCCAGACGTCCCCATTGAGCTCGTAGAGCTTTGTGAAGAGCCAGGGAACAAGAACACCCTTTTCCATGGGCCCCAACACTTTCGCAATTTCAGACCGTTGACCGTCGATGCGTCTCTGCAGGTCAGCCGGCAACGCGACATCTCCCTGCGGCTTCGGCTTCTCGAAATCGGCCACCGCCGCGGCAAGATCTTCGAACTCCGCTTTCTCTGCGGGTTGTTGGCGCGGTTGAGCGTTCAAGGCTTGTTGGAGCGCCGAGAATGCCGATTTCGGCGAGCGATCTGCAGAAGTACAAGTTCCCATGACGATTCCCGAGATGGTTGAAGGAACTGAAGTGTTCACCGGGACGCGCAGCAGCAATATCATCCAATCGTCTTCATTGCAAACCGTTGGGAGCAAGCTGTCGCGTCATTCCGAATTGCAAATCGAAAGTTGAATTTCCGATTTGCAGACAACGCGCCGCCTTTCATCGCGCAAACCAGATATACGAGCCGCATGCAGCCGTCACCCACACCGCCACGATGCAGACGGCTCCCACCCGACTCGCCGGCTTCGACTTCCCCTCGGCAAACCACTCGTCGGCACGCGCCCGCGCATCCTGAACGACTTCGCAAGGAATCAGCCGCAATGCGAGCCAGATCAACGCCGGCAGCAGGATCGCGTCGTCGAGATAGCCGAGGACGGGAATGAAATCGGGAATGAGGTCGATCGGACTGAGCGCATAGCCGACGGTGAACAGCGCCAGCGCCCGCGCCGTCCACGGCGTGCGGCGGTCGCGCGAGGCGAACCAGAGCGCCACGCTCTCGCGCTTCAGCGCGCGTGCCCTGCTCTTGACGGAATCGACCCACTTCATGACCGAGCGACCCGGCCTGCCACCACGCGCACACCACTCGGACGAGCCCGCCAGATCGCGAACGCCGACATCGCCGCCCAGCCGATGGCGACCCAGAACGCCAAAGCATAGCTCCCCGTGCGGTCGTGGACGACCCCCGTGAACCACGGCCCCATCGCGCCCCCCGCCAACGCGGCCAGCATCAACGTACCGAAGATCGGTCCGTAGTTCTTCCCCTCGAAGATCTCCGCGGGAATCGCCCCGATCACCGACGTGAGCCCGTACCCGAGCGCGCCCTGCGCGATCACCATCGCGTACAGCAACGGCAGAGCAGGAAACGTCGGCAGCGCGAGCAACGCCACGTACGTCAGGGCGAAACCGAAGCAGCCGATGGCCCACACGATCTCGCGCCCGATGCGATCCGACAACCACCCGAGCGCGATGCCACCCGGCACGCCGGCAAGGCTCACGGCCCCGAGCGCCCAGGCGGCCTGGTGCGCGTCGAAGCCGGCTTCGATCAGGTACTTCGTCTGGTGGACCTGCACCGCATACCAGACGAACAGCGCGCCGAAGTACGCCACCGCGATCCACCAGAAGCGCGCGGTGCGCATCGCGCGGCCCAGCGTCCAGTCCACGGCGGCCCACGCGGGATCGACGACGTTCACGCGACGCGCCTGCGTCGCCGCCGACGAAGCGCTGTCGCCGTCGGGCGCGAGGCCGATGTCCTGCGGACGTCGGCGCAACAGCAGATTCAGCGGCACGAGCACGACCAGCGCCACGACGCCCAGCAGCGTGCAGGCCGCGCGCCAGCCGCTTCGCTCCACCAGCGCCTGCAAGGCGGGCAACATGACGATGGAGCCCACGCCGACGCCGGCGAAAGCCAGGCCCATCGCGAGCCCGCGGCGTCGGGCGAACCAGTTCGGCAGGAAGAGCGCCTGCCCGGTGTAGCCGGTGAACGTGGTGCCCGCGCCCACCAGCATCCCGAGCGTGAGGTAGATGTGCCATGCCTCGGTCGCGAAGGTCGCGAGCAACAGGCCCGCCGCCGTCGCGACGACGCCGATCTCCATCACGACGCGTGGGCCCCGGCGGTCCATGAGCCGGCCGAGCAAGGGGCTCAGCACGCCCGAGACGACGAAGCCGAACGAGAACGCGCCGGCGGTGACGCCGCGCTCCCAGCCGAACTCGTCGAGCATCGACGGGAACAGCAGCGAGAACGCGGTGCGGGCATTGACGCAAATGGCCATCGTCACGAAGACGACCGCCACGACGATCCAGCCGTAGAAGAAGGGCAGGCGGCGGGCGAGTCGTTCGATCAAGAGGCGCTTCTCCCGAGCGTGCGCGCCGGGCTCAATCGATCGTGATCTTCGCCTTCTCCACCACCTCCGCCCACTTCGCGCGGTTGTTGCGCACGGTGACACGGAACTGATCGGGCGTTTCGAGCCGCACGGTGTTGCCCGTGCCTTCGAGCTTGGCGCGCACCTCGGGCATCTGCAGCACGTTGCGCACCGCGCCGTTGAATTTGGCGACAACGCCGGCGTCCGTCCCCTTCGGCGCGAAGATCGCGAACCACGTCGTGCTCTCGAAGCCCTGCGTCCCGGGAATGCCCGACTCGGCGATGGTCGGCACTTCCTGGATCACGCCCACCCGCTTGGCCGTCGTCACCGCGAGCAGGCGCACCTTGCCCGCCTTGTACTGGGTGAGCACCGTCTGCACCTGGTTCATGATGCAGCAGGTCTCGCCCTTCAGCACGCCCTGCATCGCCTCGGGCCCGCCCTTGTAGGGGACGTGGACCATGTTGAGGCCCAGCTTCGAGTTCATCTCCGCGAAGGCCATGTGCGTGCCCGTGCCGTTGCCGGTCGACGCGTAGTTGTACTTGCCGGGATTCGCGCGCACGAGGTCGACGAACTCCTTGAAGGTGCGCACGTTCATCACGTCCGGGTTGACCGTGAGCACGTTCGACACGTCGAGGATCGGCGCAACCGGCACGAAGTCGGCCTCGACGTCGAAGGGCAGCTTCTTGTACAGCGCCGCGTTGCTGCCGTGCGTGGCCGCCGTGCCGAAGACCACGGTATAGCCATCGGGTTTCGCGCGCGACACGTACTCGCTCGCCACGTTGCCGGCGGCGCCGACCTTGTACTCGATGACGATCGGCTGGCCGAGCGCCTTCGACAGAGGTTCCTGGACCGTGCGCGCGACGACGTCGACGCCCGAGCCCGCCGGGAAAGTCATGACGACGTTGATCGGGTGCGAAGGGAAATCGGTCTGCGCCAGCACGAGCGGCGCAGCCAACGCGAGCGCGGCAACGGAGACGGCGCCGGCAAAGAGACGGCGATAGGACGGAAGATGGAACACGATCACTCCTGAATTCGACGGCAACGGATCATTGTGTCAAGCCTGCGAGGCCGGCGCCAGCATGAGCTCATGCATGCGCGCCGGGGAGATGCCGGAAGGCTTTAGTCTCTCGCGTCCGGTGGCACAGGGTGTTCAACTTTCGCCCATGCCCCTCCCCCCTATCGTCGGCAACCAGTTCCCGCGTCGCACGGCCGGCGCCCAACACCCGCGGCCCGCAGTGGCCGCAGTGGCCGCAGGAGAACGTTCAACGGACACCTTCGCCCCCCGGGTTGCAGCCGCGGCAATGCCGGGAATCGACGCCAGAATCATTTCGGCGCGCCGCGGACCCGTCGAGCATGCCTGCTTTCTCCTGGCGCAACCCGCACTCCCGGATCTCGACACAGCGCTGCCCGAGCTCGACGGCAACACACCCGGGCAGGTGGCCGCGTCGCTCGCGGAACTCGCCGCGAACGGCAATCCCTTGGCGCCCCGATGTCTCGACGGCCTGCGCGAGCGGATGCAGCGCCAGGCTGCGGCTGCGACGAACGAGCAGTCGCCTGCGGCCGACCCGCAGACCGCGCACGCAGGGCTCACGCACGCGGCCCCCCGCGACGCGGCCGAGGGCGCCTGCATCCACGTCATGCAGTTCCATACCCACGCGGGTCAGAGCTTCGACGAGCGACGTGCCGTCATCGAGTCGCAACGCCAGGTGCTGAATGCCTTGTACGACAAGCGCCCCAAGGCCGTCTTCGTCGAGGGCCGATCGGACATCGGCTGCGCCGACGATCGCCGGGCGGGCGCCGAGCTCGTCGGAGACGCGTTTGCGGGCTATCGCGCCGGACAGGAACTCGAGGTCGGCCAGGAATTCCAGCTGCTCGGCGCCTCGGGCGCCTTGATCTATGCGCTTCAGCACCCCGAGGTCGAGCTGCGGGGGACCACCACGGATGCGGAGAAGGCCACGCTCGACGCGTACATGCAGACGCACGGCGCGCGCATCCAGCAGGATGGCCGGCTGAACGAAGAGGACAGGCAGACGATCCTCGCGAGACGCGAGCATCTTGCCGTGTCGCTCGTCGCCGAGTGGCGCGATCGGAATCCGGGCGCGACGGCCGCCATCGTCTTCGGCGGCGCGCACGACTTCAAGAAGTACTCCGGCGCCTTGGGCACGCCGGTCGAAGCCGTCGATGCGGTGCCTCCGCTGCCGCCCAGTCAGCCCCAGTTCATGCCGGGCGCGCGCCGGACACACGCGATGGCCTTTCCCGAGGCGCAGGCGGACATGCGGAGCATGCGCCCTGCGGGAGGCGTTGCCCATCAAGTCGCACGAATGTCGCCGGCCGAACTCGACGCCCACCTCGAGCAATTTCCGATGAACGTCGCCGCACGCTTGAAGCGGGGCACCGAAGCGGACCTGCGATTCGTGCTCCAGCACGATCCCGAGCAACGCGAGGCGCTCGCTCGGCTGGGCAGCCCGGCGCCGGAGGGCGACGCCCCGGTCGATCGGCCCTGAAGTCCGCCGCGCGGCGGTAATGCGGAAGACCGCAACGCGCCCATTCCTTCGGCAAAACAGTACGGTCTTCCCGGGCAGGCGGCCAGCGCGCGCGGCCCGAGCCTTATGCTCGCGTCATGCGAATCCCCGACTGGACCCCCGAAGCGCAGCCGCGCCCCGCCGAACTCGTCGACGCCATCCTCGCGCGCCGCGGCGGCAAGCTGATGCAACTCGACAAGGCGCTGCTGTGGAGCGAGCCCGTCGCCGCCGGCTGGAACGTGTACGTGAAGAACGTGCGCACCGGCCTCGCGGCCTCGCGCAAGCTGCGCGAACTCGGCATCTGCACCGTCGCGCTGCTCACCGGCGCGGAATACGAGTACGTGCATCACGCGCCGGACTTCATCGCCGCCGGCGGCACGCAGGCGGAGCTCGATGCCCTGCAGGCGTGGGTGAAGACGGCGCGCGACGCCGCGCCCGCGAATCTCGGCGAGGACGAGGCGCTCGTCGCGCACTACGCCGCCGAGATGACGGTCAAGGTGAAGGTCGACGACGCCATCGCCCAGCGGATGCAGCAGCGCTTCTCGACCTCCGAGGTCGTCGAGATCACCGCCGCCATCGCCACGTACAACATGGTCGCGCGCTTCCTCGTCGCGCTCGGCATCGTCCCCGACGACGAACACTGACACCTGCGCCATGATCCGCCCCACGCAAATCCTTCATGCGCAACGCGAGCCCGCCGCGGTGCGCGCCGCGGCGACCGTGCTTCTGCTGCGCGACGGCCCGCAGGGCGTCGAGGTGCTGATGACGCGCCGCTCGCCCACCGCGAGCTTCGCGCCCGGCGCCTACGTGTTCCCGGGCGGCGTGGTCGACGCGGCCGACACCGAGGCGCACCGCATCGCCAACCGCCGGCCCACGCAGGACGATTCGCGCCTCACGCAGTGCATCGCGGCGATCCGCGAGAGCTTCGAGGAACTCGGCATCCTGCTCGCGCGCCGTGCCGACGGCAGCCCCCCGACCGCCGACGACATGGCGACGCTCAAGCGAGACGAGTCGCTTCTCGCGCAATTCGAGGTGCGCGGCCTTCGCTTTGCCGCCGACGAGGTCTACCTCTTCGCGCACTGGATCACCGACCGCGATTCGCCCAAGCGCTTCGACGTGCCTTTCCTCATCGCGCGAATGCCGCAGGGCCAGGTGCCCGTCGCGGACGAGGCCGAGCAGTTCGAGCCGGTGTGGGTGCGGCCGTCCGAAGCGCTGGAGCGCCACAAGGCCGGCAACTTCTTCATGATCTTCCCGACGATCCGCACGCTGGAGCGCATGGACCAGTTCGCCGACGTCGAGGCGGTGCTGGCCGCCTGCGCGAGCGAGCAGCCGATGTGGATCAGCTGCCCGCGCGGCGGGTACGTAAAGGGCAAGATCGAGCGCTACATGGAGCACGAGATGCAGTTCGGCGAACTCGCGATGGTGAGCCCCGACGGGCAGATCCAGCACGCGCTCGACTGGAACACCGAGGCGCCGGCGCGCCTGCTGAAGAACGTGATGCGCCTCACGGCGCCCAACCCCGGCGTGATGACCGGCCCGGGCACCAACAGCTACCTCGTGGGCGATGGGGCCACCGGCTATATCGCCATCGATCCCGGCCCGAACGACCCGCAGCACATCCAGCGCCTCTTCGACGCGGCGGGCGGCGACATCCGCCACATCGTCTGCACGCATTCGCATGCCGACCACTCGCCCGGCGCCAAGCCGCTGCAGGCGCTGTGCAGGAACAAGCCCGTGATCCACGGCCTGCCCTCTGCGCCGACCGCGCGGCCAGCGAGCGAATTCACGCCGGACCGCGTACTCGGCGACGGCGAGACCCTGACGGTCGAAGGCGGCGGTGTCACGCACACCCTGAAGGCGATCCACACGCCGGGCCATGCGGCCAATCACCTGTGCCTCGTGCTCGTGGAGGACGGCCTGCTGTTCTCGGGCGACCACATCCTGAACGGCAGCACGACGATCGTGGATCCGCCGGACGGCAACATGACCCACTACCTCGACTCGCTGGATCGCCTTCGCGCGGCCTGCGGCGAGTACGACATCGAGTTCATCCTGCCCGCGCACGGCCACGTGCTCGGCTTCGCGACGCGGGTGATCGACAATTTGAAGAAGCATCGGCTGCAACGGGAGTCGAAGGTCATTGCCGCGATGCGCGCCCGCCGGGGCGGCACGCTCGAAGACTGGGTGGAACTGGCCTATGACGACGTGCCCCCGCGCATGTGGCCCATGGCACAGCGCTCTCTCTTGGCGCACGTTCAGCGCATCGAAGCCCTGAACTTGGCGTGACGGGTTTTCCTCCCTCGCCCCCTCGGGGGAGAGGGCCGGGGAGAGGGGGTTCCTGAAGCCGGCGCAGCACGTTTCATCGGCGACAGCCGATGAAAAAGTGAAGTCGGCCGGTACGCCGGATTTTGTGGCCCGCGGTTGCCCGCGGGTGACCGCCATTCCTCTGGGCCGGGGGTCGCCCCACCGGCTCGGTGCTACCTACCCGCCAGCTCCGCGGGTCGCCTCATCGCTGGCCTATTTGGTATTGCTGCGCGTAGAGATTGCCCGTTTCACCCCCTGCGGTTGCCCGCAGGGACTACGTCTCTGTTGCTCTGATCCTCACCTCACGGTGGGCAGGTGTTACCTGCTACGCTGCCCTGTGCAGTCCGGACGTTCCTCCAGTGCGGCCTTTCGGCGGATGCACCAGCGGCGGTCTGGCCGACTTCACGACGCGATTATCCTCCGCCCATGAAAAGGCCGCCCGGAAGCGGCCTTTTCGTCACTGCGGCGCGTTGTTCTGCAGCGCCGCGATGCGCTCCTCGATCGGCGGGTGGGTGGAGAAGAGCTTGCCCACGCCGGAGGTGATGCCGAAGGCCTGCAGGCCCTTGGGCAGCTCTCCGGGGACCATGCCGCCCAGGCGGGCCAGCGCATTGATCATCGGCTGGCGGCGGCCCATCAGCGAAGCCGCGCCGGCGTCGGCCCGGAACTCGCGCTGGCGCGAGAACCACGCGACGATGATCGCGGCGACGAAGCCGAGCAGGATGTCCAGCACGATGGTCGTCACCCAGTAGCCGATGCCGGGACCCGAACGCTGCTCGCCGCGACTGAGCCAGCCGTCGACCATGGAGCCGACGACGCGCGAGAGGAACACCACGAAGGTGTTCATCACGCCCTGGATCAGCGTCATGGTGACCATGTCGCCGTTCGCGATGTGCGCGACCTCGTGGCCGATGACGGCCTCGACCTCTTCGCGGTTCATGCCCTGCAGCAGGCCGGTGGACACGGCCACGAGCGCGTTGTTCTTGAAGGCGCCGGTGGCGAACGCGTTGGGCTCGCCCTCGAACACGCCGACCTCGGGCATGCCGATGCCGGCCTTTTCGGCGAACTTGCGCACGGTCTCGACGATCCAGCGCTGGTCGGCGCCTTCGCTGCCGTCGATGATGTGGACGCCCGCGCTCCACTTCGCCACGGGCTTGGAGATGAGCAACGAGATGATCGAGCCGCCGAAGCCCATGATGGCGGCGAACACGAGCAGCGCGCCGTAGTTGATGCCGTTGGCCGTCATCCACCGGTCCACGCCGAGCAGCTTGGTGACGATGCCGAGGACGACGATCACGGCCAGGTTGGTCGCGATGAACAGCACGATACGTTTCATTGAGGGTCAGCTCCAAGGGTGGTCAGACGGGCACCCCGCGCGAAGATGAGGCGCGCGGCGGCGAATTCAAGGGCGGCGGGGACGGAACACCTGCGGGTCATCATAGAAGGAATCCACCTCGTTGCCGCGCCACCAGCCGGGCACGCCCAGCACCGGCAGCGGGGTGAACGGCTTCGCGGCCAGCCGCTCGACGGTGATTTGAGTGCAGAGCCAGGCGTCGAGTTCCCCAGGATTCGAGGGTGCGTTCGCGAGCGGGCCGGTCGGCGCGCACCAGACGTGCGCCGTCATGTCCTTGCGCGGCGCGGCCAGTTTCTCGAGAAGGGCGTGGCCGAAGAGATGCAGCCTTGCCTGCTGCCAGAGCGGCCGCAGTTCGATGAACGCTTTTCGCCAGTTCCGCGCGAGCAACGCCTCCCACAGCGCGGGCGGCGCGTGCAGGAGCGCGCCGTTTTCGTCGAAGACGGTGATGGCATCCCGGACGGGGCCCCGCGTTGCGCCGGCGCCGCGCCGCGCGATCTCGCCGGCCTGGAGGCGATTGAGCGCGCGCTTGCTTTCCGGGAACGCGAGCCACACGAGGCCGTTGAAGAAATCGTGCAGGTTCTCGCGCACGGGACAGCAGCCGCGGTCGTGGATGAAGGTTTCGTAGGGCACGCCGTCGGGAAGTTCGTGCTGTGGCACGAACCGGACCGGTGCGCCGGGAATTGCGTTCAGCGCCGAATGCAGCGGGCCGTCGTGCCAGTGCCGCTCGACCTGCTCGCCGGGCTCGCGGAAGGGCGCGTACCAGGGGAGGGACCAGTCCGCCGGGGGCGGGTCTTGAACCATGCGATGGCCCGCTCGGTCGACGGCGGCGGCTTGTCGAGCGTCGCGTTCGCTCACCGCCTGCCTGCGCTCAGCCCACCACCCGCCAGGGCATCGACTCGCCGCCGCGCAGCGGCTTCAGCTCGGCCTCGCCGAAGGGAACCGTCTCCGGAACCTGCCACGCCTCGCGCTTCAGCGTGATCGTGCCCGTGTTGCGCGGCAGACCGTAGAAATCCGCGCCGTTGAAACTGGCGAAGGCTTCGAGCCGTTCCAGCGCGCCCGCCGCGTCGAACGCCTCGGTGTACATCTCCATCGCCGCATGCGCCGTGTAGCAGCCCGCGCATCCGAGCGCGTGCTCCTTCAGCACCGCCGGGTGCGGCGCGCTGTCGGTGCCGAGGAAGAACCGGCCGCTGGCGCCGGTCGCGGCTTTCACGAGCGCTTGCCGATGCACTTCCCGCTTGAGCACGGGCAGGCAGTAGTAGTGCGGGCGGATGCCGCCGGTGAAGATCGCGTTGCGGTTGTACAGCAGGTGGTGCGCGGTGATCGTGGCGCCGAGAAAGCGGTCGGCCTCGCCCACGTACTGCGCCGCCTCCTTCGTGGTCACGTGCTCCATCACGACCTTGAGTTCCGGGAAATCGCGGCGCAGCGGCGCGAGCTGCTGGTCGATGAACGCTGCCTCGCGGTCGAACACGTCCACCGACGGATCGGTCACCTCGCCGTGTACGAGCAGCACCATGCCTTCGCGCTGCATCGCCTCGAGCGTCTTGTACGTCTTGCGGATGTCGGTGACGCCGGCGTCGCTGTTCGTCGTCGCGCCGGCGGGATACAGCTTGCAGGCCACGACGCCAGCCGCCTTCGCCCGCACGATCTCGTCGGGCGCGAGATTGTCGGTGAGGTAGAGCGTCATGAGCGGCTCGAACTTCGCGCCGGGCGGGAGCGCATCGACGATCCGCTTCTTGTACTCGAGCGCGAGCGCGGTCGTCGTCACCGGCGGCCGCAGGTTCGGCATGATGATGGCCCGCGCGAACTGCGCGGCCGAATGCGGCATCACGTCGCGCATCGGCGCGCCGTCTCGCACGTGCAGGTGCCAGTCGTCGGGGCGGGTGATCGTGATCTGTTGGGACATGGGGGGGATTGTCCCAGAGGGCTCTTGCGCGCAGACGCGGCGGCGATCCGACGCGAGCTGAAGAATCTGTTTGACTTTGGATTAACGCTTAGGAAATAATCCCGCCGACCCTGGAAGCCGAGCAATAAGAAGTACAGCTCGCGCGTGGGAGGAGGACATTTTCATGCTGCTTCGAATGGCTGCGGCGCCTGCGTGCGCTGCCGTGGGGGCGCGCGTGCGCGCGTTTGCTTTGATTCGCCGCCTATCGAATGTCGGGTACGCAATGCGTTGCCGCATTCGCTCGCGCTCTGGTGTCTGGCGCGCAGCCCGCGCCCTGATCGTGACGCTCGCGGTCGCTTCCGTGTTCGGCCTCGCCGCGAGCGCGTCGTGGGCGGACATGTACCGGTTTCCCATCGGCCCGCATGGTGCGGGCGCGGCCAATCCCGCGGCTTGCGCGAACCAACCGTGGCATTCGACCCTTTCCGCCGCATGCCAGAACCTCACCACGATCCTCCCCGCCTGCGACCGGGGCTCGGCGATCTATCGGAACCACGTCGCGCAACTGCAGGGCTCGCAATGCGCGGCGAGCTGGCAGTACCAGAACATCGGCTCCACCAGCTGGAACTCGTGGAGCAGCAGCTTCACCGCCCACGTGTGCCCGTCGCCGATGATCGTGGTCGGCAATGCATGCGTGCCGATAGCGACGGACCTGATCGCGTTGAACGGTGCCGGTTCGACCAAGGCGCTGCCGGCGGGGCCGGCGCTGGAACAGGTGGTGGTCGTCACGCAGAACGGTGCGCCCGTCTTCGGCAAGGCCGTCACGGTCACGCTCGCCGACAGCCCGTTGAGCGGCGTGACGGACGCCAATGGCGAATTCCGCTTCATGTACGAGCCGCCGTTCCAGGCGCAGGCGGTCGATCGGATCACGGCGACGTGCGGGACCTGCACGAACACCGCGGAGAAGACGATCACGGTGGAGATGGACGCGCTGCCGGCGGACGAAAGCGGCCAGAGTTGCACGCCGGGCGATCCGGGTGCGCCGTCGGGCGGTGCCGCGGCTTCGGAGCCCGCGCCTGCGCCCGCGCCGTACAGCCCCAGCGGCTGGAGCTTCATGAATCCCGGCCAGACCTACGAGACCGACGCGGGCGCACCGGCGTACTCCGGCTGGAGCGGAGAAAGCGGCAGTGGCTACGGCTCGAGCGGCGAACAAGGCGGCGGCGGCTCGGGCTGGTCGTTCATCGGCAACCCCATCAACGCGGTCACGGGCGAGAAGGTGCAGACCGTCGTGGACTGGCGCGATGCCGGCGTGCATCCGCTGCACTTCGTGCGGCACTACCGGAGTTACGGCAACCCGGCGTGGTCGCACAACTGGGCGGCGTCGATCGCGATCGAGGGGACGCAGGCCAAGGTCGCGTTCGGGTCGGGCCGCAGCGTCGTGTTCACGCGCGCCTCGGCCACCGGCGCATGGGTGGCGCAAGGCAGCGTTCGCGATACGCTGACCGATGTCGCCGGCGGCGTGCAATACCTCAATGCATCGAACGACAGCCGCTGGCTCTTCGCGGCCGACGGCCGACTGCAATCCGTCGCGCAGCGCAACGGTTGGACGTCTTCGCTCGCGTACAACACCGCGAATCAACTCGTGCGCATCACCAACGCCCTCGGCCGCAGCCTGCAGTTGGCTTACGACTCTGCGTCACGCCTCACAAGCGTCACCGCTTCCGACGGGAGCTCGGCTTCGTATTCCTATGACGCGGCCTCGCGCCTCGTCGCCGTCACCTACCCCGGCGCAAGCCGAGGCTACCTCTACGAAGACGCCCGTTGGCCGCAGGCACTGACCGGCGTCGTGGACGAAGGCGGCCAGCGCCTGTCGACCTTTGCGTACGACGAGCAGGGCCGTGCCGTTCTCACGCAGCACGCGGGCGGCGCGCAGTCGTACACCGTGAGCTACTCGCGCGCAGCAGGCCAACGCGGCGCATTGCGCGGCGGATCGACGGTCGACCCGGCGATCTATCAGTCGACAACGACTGCCATTACGCCCTCGGGCGGCCAGCAAGTAATGTCGTGGCAAGGCGGACACGGCGCGACCCGGCTCGCGGCCACCAACGGCGCATTCGCCGGCAACTCGGTCGCCGGCCGCACGTTCGGAACCGGGCTGCTGATCGACACCGAAACCGACGTCCTCGGCGTGCAGACGATGTACACCTGGGACGTCAATCGGAAATTGAAGCTCTCGACGACGCGCGCCGCGAATCGGCCGGAAGCACAGACGGTCCAGGTCCAGTGGCATCCGACGATGCGGCTGCCGATGCTCGTGACCGAAGCAGGCCGAACCACCGAACATTCATACAACGAGTTCGGAGATCGGCTGAGCACCACGGTGCGCGACACGGCCACAGGCCAATCGCGCACCTGGAGCTGGACGTACAACGCGCAGCGCCTCGTCGACTCGATGACCGATCCGCGCGGTGGCGTCTGGCGCTATCGCTACGACGCTGCGGGCAACCTCGTGGGCCGCACGAATCCGATGGGGCAGGAGAGCGTAACGGCGTTCGATGCTGCGGGGCGCATCGTTGCGCACACGGAAGCCGGGCAAACGACGAATCGTTTCACCTACGACGCACGCGGTCGCGTCACGAGTGCAAGTCGCGGCGATGAGACGACCACGTTCGCCTACACGCCGACCGGCCAACTCGCCACCGCGACACTGCCCAACGGCTACTTCGTGATGTACCGCTACGACGCCGCGCAGCGGCTCGTCGGCGCGCAGGACAGCTATGGGACCTCGGTGTCGTTCACGTTGAACGCCGCAGGCCAGCGCATTCGCGACGAGGTCAAGGACGGCTCGGGTCGCATCGCGATGCTCACCACCCGGGTCTTCGACACCCTGGGCAAGCTCGCCGCGCTGCAGGGCGCATCGGGTCAGAACACGCAGATCGGCTACGACGCGAACGGCGCTCCGGTGAGCGTCACCGATCCGCTGAACCAGACGATGCGGCAGACACTCGACGGCCTGCAACGAACCACCGCCACCACGTTCGCGGACGGCGCAGCGGCTACGCAGAGCTGGAAAGCGCTGGATCAGCTGACTCGCGTCACCGATCCGAAAGGCGTCGCCACCCAGTACACGACCAACGCCTTCGGCGAAGTGCTGGCCGAGACGAGTCCCGACATCGGAACGTTGCGCTACACCCGCGATGCCGCAGGTGCGGTGACGAGCATCGAGGATGCGAAGGGGCAGATCACCCGCATCGAACGCGATGCGCTGGGTCGAGCCACGTCCATCACCTACGCGGATGGCGCGAAGACGATGTTCTCGTTCGATCCTGCGGGATTCGTGTCCGAGATGCAGGACGGCTCGGGCACGACGCGGTACACGCGCGACGCGCACGGCCGAATCCTCGGCAAGACCCAGACCGTCAATGACAACCCTGGCAAGGCTGGCAGCCAGCACAAGCTCGGCTATGCGTACACCAACGGCGACCTCACAACGATCACATACCCGAGCGGCCTGAAGGTTGGCTACGAGCGCAGCGGCGGGCGCATCACGGGCATCACCATTCAACCTGCGGGCAAAGCCAAGGCAACGTTCATCAGCGAACTCACCCACACGGCGCTGGGCCAACCGCGAAGCTGGAAGTGGAGCAACGGCGCCGTAGCGAGCCGCAGTTTCGACGCCGACGGCCGCATGACCGCCAACGAGTTCGCGAGCTACACGTATGACGCAGCGTCGCGCATCGTCGGAATCACGCAGAAGCTGAAGGTGGCGGGACCGGGTCATGGCCACAAGCATCCGCATCCGCCGGGCCACCCCCACGATCCGGCAGCCGGTCCCTCGCCTGCGCCTGCACGTGGACCCGGGCAAGAGCATGCACATGGCCCCGGTCATGAGCACGCTCACAGCCAGGAGGGTGTCGTTTCGGTCTCCTGGGTCGTCGACTACGACAACCGCAATCGCCTCACGCGCTTCGCGCGCCCGGGAGCAGAGAGCCGATACACGTACGACCCGAACTCCAACCGGTTGACGGGCATCGAGACGAGCGGCGGCGAGTTCGACCTGGACGGCAATCTCGACGGTGCCGTGCAATCGCGAACGGATGGCCGGCAATTCAACATCGAACAGGGCAGCAACCGACTTCTCGGCTTCACGCAGACCCAGAGCAGCACGAACGACAGGGGCAAGCCCGGTGCGACCTCCACCACTTCCGTCGCCTACGGCATCGACGCCAACGGCTCGATGACGAGCGATGGTCTGCGCGGCTTCGAGTACGACGCGAGCGGTCGACTCGTCAAGGTCAAGCTCGTTCGCAACGGCGAGGCGGCCTCGGTGGCCTACCTGCACAACGCGCAAGGACAGCGAGTCTTCAAGTCCGAGGTGCGCGCGGAGCAGACCCTGCCGAAGAAGGACGACCTGGGCAAGGGTTTCGTCGACTGGCTGCTGAAGAATTTCGGCTGGCTGTTCGAGAAGCCGAAGCAGGCGAGCCTCGGGGACATCTTCGTCTACGGCGATGGGCCGATTCCGGGCTGGGCGCTGCTCGGGGAGTACGACAACGGCAAGGGCAAGGAAGCGACGGAGTACATCTGGCTGCCAACCGAAGACGGAAGCGCAATCCCGGTCGGCATGCTTCGAGGCGGCAAGTTCTACGCCATCCACGCAGACCACCTCGGCACTCCGCGCTTGATCGCCGACGAGAAGAACCGGGCTGTCTGGCAGTGGCCGTACAGCGCGTTCGGGCAGAACGAGCCGACCGGTGTGCTCGAAGCGCGGGACTCGAAATCAAAGCCCGCGATCAGATTCACGGCGCCTCCGGTCGAGGTGAACCTGCGGCTTCCGGGGCAGTACTTCGACTCTGAGATTCGACTGTTTTTCAACACCCTTCGCAACTACGACGCGGGAATGGGGCGTTACATCCAGACCGATCCACTCGGATGGATGGGCGGGGCAAACCGGTTCTTGTACGTTGGAGCAAATCCACATGGACAGATCGACCCTTGGGGGCTGATGGGACAAGCGCCTGGCGGAGGTCCACGAGTTGCAGGCAACTCAGGCTCCTCATGTCTGAGAATGGATCTTCAGTCTCCACAGGTCGACTCATCCGGTTGCATCTCGACAGGCTCAGGACCCGCACTCTGCTTAGGCCCAGGTGCAATTCGCAGCGTCGCGCTGACCTTGGCCGAGCAACTAGCGCTCGCATCGGCCACGACAGGCGGTGGCACAAGGATCATGCAAGGTTTCATCAAAGACCCGGCCTACCCGTCCGAACTGTGGGCGAAAATGCAAGCTGTGCATTTCGATCAGCAGGCAGGACGCAACATCGTCATTCACTACTGGCAGAACCTTCAATCCGGCGTTCGTGAAGGATTCAAGTTCAAATGAAAAGAAGCCCGGAACTGTTGGATATCGAGGCCCGCTGGCGCCTGGGGCTAGTGCCGATGGAGGAAATTCCAAGATGGGCCACGGAACAGCTATCGTCCGAGTCTGTTTCGCCGACGCTCCTCCAGCTTGCTCTGTGCGACCGGGACGACGATCGGGAGATCGGCCGGCTCTTCCGAGAATTGCTCGAGGAGTCCGGCGGAGGGGAGATGTCGCCCACCGATGCCCTGAGGTTCTATGCGCGTAAAGTTTCCCGCGCCATTCTGGCCCGCGACACGGGACCGAAGGAGGGTGCCGAAAGCATCTGGCGCGCAACGCTTGTCGTGGGCGAGCCTGACTTCCACGAACTCGATGCTTTCATCTACGCAGCGAGCGAAATGTCCGATCGACCCACGGATCGGCAACTGTTCGCGGACGCCATCTTCGCCGAAGCCGCGCGCTGGGCGCGATCTGATCTCGATAATCCGCGTAGCTGAATGTCTGAACTGACTCGGGCGGCACCGTAGCGCGGCCGCGTGTGTTGGCATCAAGGCGGTGGCCCAGCTCGGCACCCATCACATACTCGATCAGGGTGGTTGCTCGATTCAATTGCCTGAAGCTCCCCCAATCACGCCATTCACAAGTCCCCGCCGACCCGCACCGCCACCTTCCCGATCTCCCTCCCACTCTCCACCGCCAGATGCGCCTCCGCGAGCCGCTCCAGCGGAATCGTCTTCGCGATCTGGTGCTGCGCCTTGCCGGACACCAGCCAGCGGTTCACGTCGCGCCCTGCGTCGGCGATGGCCGCGGCCGGCATGTCGTACACCAGCACCCACAGGACCTGCAGGTTCTTGTTCATCATCGGGTAGAACGGAATCGACGGCTGCGGCTGGGACATCGACGAGTAGGTGGCGATCGATGCGCCCAGCTTCGTCATGGCCACCGTGGCCGGCAGGTTGGCGCCGAAGTCCACGTCCACGACGTGATCGACGCCCGCGCCTCCCGTGATCGCAAGGGCGCGCTTGGCGACATCTTCCGTCTTGTAGTTGACGACTTCATCGGCCCCTGCGCGCCTTGCCACCTGCGCCTTCTCTTCGGAGCTCACAGTGGCGATGACTTTCGCGCCGCCCCACTTCGCGAGCTGGATCGCGTAGAAGCCGACCCCGCCGGCGCCGCCGGTCACGACCACCGTCTTGCCATCGACAGGCCCGAGCCCGAAGACCGCGCGGTGCGCCGTCATCGCGGGCACGCCCAGGCTGGCGCCTTCGAGCATCGACGTGTTCGCGGGCAGTTCGAATGCGCGCTCGCTCGACGTGATCGCATAGTCCGCGCAGGTGCCGAATGGCCGCTTCCACGCCGTGCTGTGCAGCCACACGCGCTGGCCCACGCGCGCGGGGTCCACGCCCGGCCCGACGCGGTCGATGACGCCCGAGCCGTCCATGCCCGGCACGACGCGCGGGAAGGGCATGCCCTGCCCGTTGGTGCCGCCGCGGCGCTTCACGTCGGACGGGTTGACGCCCGAGTACGCGACCTTCACGCGAACGTCGCCGGAACCCGGCTCCGGGTCGGGCATGTCGCCCCAGCTCAGGACCTCGACCGCGGGCCCGGTCGCTTCGTACCAAACGGCTTTCATCGAATGTTTCTCCGAATCGGGGTGTCGTTCACTGGGCGCGCTGCAGCCGGCCTTCCTTGACCATCTTCTCCCAGCGATCCATTTCGCCGAGGACGTATTTGCCGAACTCCGCGGACGGCGCCGGGATCGGCTCGGCGCCGATCGTGGCGAACCGTTCGCGGATGGCCGGGTCCTGCAGCGCCAGGATGGTGGCGCGCTCGATCTTCGCGGCAATGTCGGGCGGCGTTCCGGTGCGGACCATGAAGCCGATCCACGAGCCGTTCTCGAAGCCGGGGAAGCCCGACTCCGCGACCGTCGGCACGTCCGGCAGCGACGACGAGCGGCGCGCGGCCGTGGTCACGAGCGGGCGGACCAGGCCGCCCTTGATGTTCGCGAGCGCCGAGCCCTGCAGGTCGAACAGCATGTCGACGCGCTGCGGAATCAGGTCCTGGTACACGAGGCCGCTGCCCTTGTAGGGCACGTGCACGAGGCGCGTGCCGGTGGCGGCCTTCAGGAGTTCGCCCGCGAGGTGGCTGCTCGTGCCGGGGCCCGACGAGCCGAAGGTGAGCTTGTCCGGGTTGCGGCGCGCTTCCGCGAGCAGGTCGGGCAGCGTCTTGTACGGAGAATTGGCGCTCACCAGCAGGATGTTCGGCACGATGCAGATGCCGGCCACGGGCTGCAGGTCCTTGCGCGGGTCGAAGGTCAGCTTCATCAGGCTCGCGTTCGACGCGAGGCTGGCCGAGCCGAGCAGAATGGTGTAGCCGTCCGCGGCCGCCGTCTGGGCGACATGGGCCGCGCCGATGTTGCCGCCGGCGCCGGCGCGCAGATCCACGACGACGGTCGTGCCGAGGTGGCGTTCCATCGACTTCCCGACGGCGCGGCCGATCAGTTCGGCGGTGCCGCCCGGCGCGAACGGAATCACGAGCGTGACGGGCCGGGTGGGAAAGTCCTGCGCCGCCGCGGGGAAGACGCTGCCGACGGCGATCAGCGAAGCCAGCAGGGGCCGGAGGAATGTGGAGAGGCGCATGAAAACTCCTGTGAGCAAAAAGGGGGGCGACGCGAGGTTCTCGAGGTTCGGATCTACTGGCACCGGCCTCGGGCCTCGATGGGCCAGAACGCATGTGCCGTGCCCGCTTCGTGCACCACGAAGCGGTCGTACAGGTTGACGGTGGTGTCGCAATGGCCGGGCACGAGCTCGACGCGTTCGCCGGGGCGCAGGTCCACCGCGCCGCCGTTCGCCGAGACGATGGCGCCGTGTTCGTCGCCCGCGAATTCGAATCGCAGATCGGGGCGGCCCCTCACCTTCGGCGGGCCGGCGTCGCAGCTCACGGCTTTCCATCCCGCGTCGACGACGACCTTGTCCTGCCTCCGCGTGCTCACCACCGAGGTCAGCACGCGCAGCGGCTGGCCGAGCGGCGCGACGACGTCGGGCTGCCACTGGACCTGCGTGTACGTCGCGTCCATGGTGACGTAGCTGCCGGGTTGCAACTCGGTGAGCGCTTTCAGGCGCAGGTCGATGGGGAAGCTGCCGGTGCCGCCGCCGGTGCGCACGGGCACCTCGATGCCGGCCGCCGCGAGGGCATCGCGCGCCTGCGCGAGGCGTGCCATCGCGGCCTGCACCGCGGACTCGCGCTCCTCGAAGGAAGCGATCGACTGCAGCAGGCCCTGGTAGCCCTGCAGGCCGCGAAACGTGAGATGCGAGGCCTGGCCGGCCTGCAGCGCGAGAGGGACCGCGTCCTTCGCATCGCCGACACCGCAGCGGTTCTGGCCGACGTCGACCTCGACCACGATGGCGATGCGCACGTCGGCATCGCGTGCCGCGCGGGCGATGTCCGCGAGGTTCTGCGCGTCATCGACCACCACGGCCATCGTCGCGGACCGAGCAAGCGCGACGAGGCGCGCGATCTTCAGCGCGCCGACCGCGGGGGTCGTCACCAGGATGTCGCGCAGCCCCCCGGCGACCATGACTTCGGCCTCGGCCAGCTTCGAGCAGCAGATGCCGGTGGCCCCGGCTTCCATCTGCAGCTTCGCGACGTGCGCGCTCTTGTGAGCCTTCGCATGCGGACGCAGCTGCATGCCGCCCGCGCTGGCTTCCTGCTGCACGCGCCGGATGTTCTCGCGCAGTTGCGCGCCGTCGAGCAGGAGCGCGGGCGTATCGACGTCGGCGAACGGGGGAGCGGTGTCGGCCACGTTCAGCCCTGGAGCTTCGAGTACACGAGCTGGCCGCCCACGTAGGTCATGTCGGCCGTGATGTCCTTCAGGTCGTCGAGCTCGCAGGTGAGCGGGTCCTTGTCCAGCACGACGATGTCGGCGAGCTTGCCGGGTTCGATGGAGCCCTGGCGGTGCTCGTCGAACGTCAGCCGCGCGCCGTGGATCGTGGCGCACTGCAGCGCCTGCATGCGCGTGAGGCATTCGCCCTCGCCGATGACCTCTCCGGTGTTGCGGCTCTTGCGCGCCACCGCTTCCCAGATGGGATAGAACAGGGAGACGGGGACATTGTCGGTGGCGAGCGAGACGGTCACGCCCTTCTCGACCAGCGAGCGCAGCGGCGAGATCTCGTGGCGGCGCTCGGCGCCGAGCCGCTGGAGGTGCAGGTGGCCTTCCTTGTAGATGTTGCGGTTGGTGTGCGAGGTCAGCACCAGGTCCATCTCCGCGATCTTCTCGATGTCGCGCGCCGAGAGGATCGAGATGTGCCCCAGCACCCAGCGCTTCCCGTTGAGCGGGAATTCCTTGTGGACTTCGTAGTAGAGGTCGAGCATGTTCGGCCAGATCGCGACCACGCGCACGTCGTTTTGCGCGCAGGCCCGCAGCAGCTCGAGCGCGCGCTCGCGCGGCAGCGCCGTGTTGTAGTTGAATCCCGCCCAGCCGGTGTACGGCAGGCGCTCGGCGCGCATCTCGTTCTCGGCGGTCTTGTTCATGTCGACGAAGATGCCGCTGACCTTCAGGAACTCGTCGCCCAGCGCGGGCTCCGACAGCCAGCCGCACCAGGCCTGCACGAAGAAGCCGAGGTCCACCCGCGGAACGACCTGCCACGACGGGCTCACCACCAGCGTGGTGCGCATCGTCAGCTCGCCGCGGCCCCAGGCCTGCTTGTAGGCCTTCAGCAGTTCGGTGGCCACGCCGTGCTCTTCGAGGATGCTCGTGGTGCCGCAGCTGTGGTACGCGGCCATCGACGTCGGCAGCGTCTTCACGCGGTCCTCGGGCGTGAAGCCCGGCACCGCCTTCAGCAGCGTCATCTCGACGATGGGCATCATCGTCTCTTCGTAGAAGACGCCGGTGGGCTCGCCCTGCTCGTCGTACTTGATCGTGACTTCGGTGCTCGGCGACGGCGTGTCGCGGTCGATGCCGGCGAGCGCGAGCGCGCGCGAATTCGCGATCGACACGAGCGGCGTCGTGTGCCGCCAGAATCCCCAGATCGGGCGGATGTAGACCGGGTTGTCCGGCGACACCTCGTCGAGGTCGTGGCGGGTGGGAAAGCGGCCTTCCTCCAGGATCTCGGGCACGTTGAAATAGGTCGGCGGGTCGCCGATGGGCATGGTGACGATCCATTCGCCCGGCTTCGCGGCCTTCACCAGTTCGGCGATGCGCTTCTTGATGTCGCCGATCGAGCGCACCTTGCCCAGCGAGGGAAACACCGCCTTCAGGCCCTCGCGGTCCATGTGCGCATGCCCGTCGGTCATGCCCGGGATCGCCGTGCGGCCCTTCAGGTCGACGACCCGCGTCGATTCGTCGGCCAGCTTCGAGATCTCGGCATTCGTTCCGACCGCGAGGATGTGCTTGCCGGACACCGCCACGGCCTGCGCCGTGCTCAGCTTCTCGTCGATCGTCAGGACCTTGCCATTGATGAGGATCAGGTCGGCGTGCTTCGGCAAGTTCAGGCTCCTTGTGCCGCGGCGTCGCGGCGGTTGTCGGCCACGCCGGTGAGCGTGCCGTCGTCATGCAGTTCGATGCCCTCGGCCGAACCGAAGAAGGGCGAGTCGGGGCCCGTGTGCTTCATCTCGATGCCTTGAGCGCGCACGCCCGAAATGACGTGTTCGGGCATGGAAGGCTCCACCACGCAGGCCGACTGCAGGTCCATGCTCCAGCGCGGCGCGCGTATCGCGTCGACGAGCGAGGCCTTGCGGTGCAGCATGCCTTCGATCACCTGGCTGAGCGTGATCGTCTGGCCCGGCCCGCCCGGCGTGCCGAGCGCGAAGCGCAGGCGGCCGTCGCGCAGGACCATCGCGGGGCACAGCGTGTGCGCCGGCCGCTTGCGCGGCGCAACGCAGTTCGGGTGCGAGGGATCGACGCTGAAGCCGAAGAGGCGGTTGTTCAGCAGCAGCCCGCTGCGCGGGTCCGCGATGCCGCTGCCGAAGACGAGGAAGACGCTCTGCACGATGGTGGCCGCGTTGCCTTGGGCATCGACGACCGAGATGACGGCCGTGCCTCCCAGGTTCGGCGCGCGGCCCGGCAGCGCGTCCTTCAGGCGTTGCCGGCCTTCGGCGCCGAGCAGCGGGCCCGTCGGCTCGGGGTCGAACGCGGGGTCGGCTATGGCGCGCGAGCCGACCGCGAACGCGGCTTCGGCCGCCCGAACGAGGCGCGAAAAGCGCGCGGCCGAGAGCAGCGGCGCTTCGTCGTCCGGCATGTCGTCCAGCGCCATCAACTGCAGCAGGAGGTACAGGCCGAACGAGTTGGGCGGCATCACGCGCACTTCGTGTCCGCGATAGGGCACGGCCAGCGGCTCCACCCACTCGGGCACGTATCCCCGGAAGTCGTCGGCGCGCAGCAGGCCGCCGGCTTCCTCGCAGGCGCGAGCGAGACTCGCGGCGATCTCGCCGTCGTAGAACGCGTTCGCGCCGCCGCGCGCGACCGCCTCGAGCGTGTCCGCGAGCCGGGATTGGCGGAATCGCTCGCCCGTGCGCAGCGGCCGACCCTCCGGCGCGAAGAGCGCGCGGCAGCCCGGGTCCTTGGCCAGCATCGCGGCGAACACTTCCGTCGCCCTTGCGAGTCCGGCCGACGCCTCGAAGCCGTCGCGCGCCAGCGCGATCGCCGGGGCGAGCAATTCCCGCCAGGCGAGCGTGCCGAAGCGCTCGTGCATCGCCGCCAGGCCGCCCAGCATGCCGGGCACGCCGCAGCTCATGGCGCCGCGCTCGTGCATGCCCGAGGGGAACAGGGACAGCGAGGTCAGTGCGGGCGAGGGGCCCGACGCGTTGATGCCGTGCGTCCTGCCGCTCGACGCCTCATGGACCAGGATGAACGCATCGCCGCCGAGCGTGCAGGCTTGGGGCAGCGTCACGCCCATCACCATCGCGCCGGCGATGGCGGCGTCGGCCACGGAGCCGCCCGCGGCCAGGATGTCCCAGCCCACGCGCGACGAGTCTTCATGGCCCGAGACGACCATGCCTTTGCGGCCGCGAATTTCGCTGACGGGCCTCATGGCGCGCCTCGGTGCATGCCGGCGGGCGCGCGGTAGAGGGACTCGTCGAACGACTCCTTCACCGTGGACGGGAACTCGGCGAGGATTTCGCGCATGGCGGCCTGGGCCGCCTCGGGGTCGCCCATCGACACGGCCTTCGCGACCCTCAGGTGCGCATCGATCTCGGCGCGCAGCGTCTCCGGCGCGCGGCGCGTGAGCGAGTAGTGCCAGAAGCGCAGGGCGCCCAGCAGCAGCGTGTTGGTGACCTTGGCAAGCCAGCGGTTGTGCGTCGCTTCGCCCAGCGCCTGGTGGAAGTTCAGGTCCATCATGATGAGCGTGCGGTAGTCCGCGCGGGCGATGACGTCGTCGACGCCGTTGAAGGCGGCGTTGAGCGCCGCGACATCCTTGCGCGTGGCGTGCGTCGCGGCGAGCGCGGCCGCGCTCCCTTCGAGCTGGACCCGCAGCGCGAAGACCTGCTGCAGCTCGATCGCGCCGATGTCCGTCACGACCGTGCCCAGGCGCGGCCGGCGATCCACCAGACCTTCGAGGGCCAGGCGGCTCAGCGCCTCGCGAACGCCGGCCCGCGGCATGCCGTAGGTTTCCGCCAGCGAGATTTCGTCGATCGCATCGCCGGCGCGCAGCCCGCCGCAGATGATCTCGAGCAGCAGCGTTTCGTACGCCAGCTCGTTCTTCAGCCGCCGGCTATCCGAAAGTTCAACTACACCACTTTCGTTCAAGTGTCACCTCGCGTGAGTTGGAGTGTGACATGTTACGCAGCATTCGAATCGGAGGCAATCGGCGATTCATTGGATGAAATCCGTCCGTGTGGCGGATGCAGCCGGCGCGCTCACAGAGGCAGGCAGCCGAGAGCGCGAGACAGAAATTGAAATGGGGGTCGCCAGATCCGTGAACTGCTGGATCGGGTGGAGATTCAGATCGTCACCCTGCTGTCAGGGCCGATTGTCAATGCGGGGGTGAAGGCCGAGTACCCGCGAAGTCGAACTCCGCAGGCACCTCATCGTCGAGGCTCGACGCGATGGCTCGTCGAGCCTTAATGCGCCAGGATCTTGTTCAGGAAGTCCTTTGTCCGCGGCTGCCTCGCCTCCGCATTGCCGAAGAACTCTTCCTTGGAGCAGTCTTCCAGGATGCGGCCGCCCACGTCGATGAAGATCACGCGGTTGGCGACCTTGCGCGCGAAGCCCATCTCGTGCGTGACCACCATCATGGTCATGCCTTCCTTTGCCAGGTTCACCATCACGTCCAGCACTTCGCCGACCATCTCGGGGTCGAGGGCAGACGTGGGCTCGTCGAACAGCATGACGATCGGGTCCATGGACAGCGCACGCGCGATCGCGACGCGCTGCTGCTGGCCGCCCGAGAGCTGGCCCGGATACTTGTCCTTGTGCGCCGTCAGGCCCACGCGGTCGAGCATCTTGAGCCCGCGCACCTTCGCTTCGTCCAGGCTCCGGTTGAGCACCTTGACCTGCGCGATGGTCAGGTTCTCGGTGACCGACAGGTGCGGAAAGAGCTCGAAGTGCTGGAACACCATGCCGACGCGGCTACGCAGCTGGGGCAGGTTGGTCTTGGGGTCGGTCACCGCGATGCCGTTGACCAGGATCTCGCCCTTTTGCACCGGCTCGAGCGCATTCACGGTCTTGATCAGCGTCGACTTGCCCGAGCCCGAGGGGCCGCACACCACGACGACATCGCCCTTGTCGATCTTGACGTTGCAGTCGGTGAGGACCTGCACCGGGCCGTACCACTTGGAGACGTTCTTGATTTCGATCATGGAGTTCGTGCCTAGCGGATGATGGCGATCTTGGCCTGCAGGCGCTTGACCAGCCAGGACAGCGTGTAGCAGATGACGAAGTAGAAGACCGCGGCCAGGATGTATGCCTCGCGCGGGGCGCTCAGGTTGGCGCCGGCCGTCGTGAAGCCGTGCAGCAGGTCGTGCGCCGTGATGATGTACACGAGCGACGTGTCCTGGAACAGGATGATCGTTTGCGTGAGCAGGATCGGCAGCATGTTGCGGAAGGCCTGCGGCAGGATCACCAGCTTCATGTTCTGGCCGTACGACATGCCCAGCGCCTGCCCGGCGAAGACCTGCCCGCGCGGGATCGACTGGATGCCGGCGCGCACGATTTCGCTGAAGTACGCGGCCTCGAACGCGATGAAGGTGATGACCGCCGACAGCTCCGCTCCGATGGGCCTTCCAATGAGCATGGGCACCAGCAGGAAGAACCACAGCAGCACCATCAGCAGCGGAATCGAGCGCATGCCGTTGACGTAGACCGTCGCGACCATCGCGAGGGGCTTGATGCCCGACAGGCGCATGAGCGCGAGGACCGTACCGAAGACGATGCCGCCGGCGGTGGCGACGGCCGTCAGCGCGAGGCTGAAATAGAGGCCCTTGAGGATGAATCCCCGGAAGACGTCGAGCGTGAAGAGCGAGAAATCCATCAGTGCCCCCCGCCGCCCGTGGAAGCGACGAAGCCGGGCACGCGCGTCCTTCGCTCGATGAAGGCCATGATGCGGTTGATGGCCAGCGCGGAGATGACGTAGAGCAGCGTCACCGCCATGTAGATCTCGATGCCGCGCGAGGTTTCCTCGCCGGCCTGCTGCGCGAAGAACGTCAGTTCGGTGACCGAGACCGCGAAGGCCACCGACGAGTTCTTGAAGATGTTCATGCTCTCGCTGGTGAGCGGAGGAATGATGATCCGGTACGCCATCGGCAGGAGGACGTAGCGGTAGTACTGCGCGGTGGTGAAGCCGAGCGCCATGCCCGCGTAGCGCTGGCCGCGCGGCAGCGCCTGCACGCCGGCGCGCACCTGCTCGGCAATGCGGGCCGAGGTGAAGAAGCCGAGGCCGAACACCACCAGCAGCAGCTTGGGCGTGTCGGCGAAGGCGGGAATGAGCACCGGCATGACGTGGTACCAGAGGAAGATCTGGACCAGCAGCGGAATGTTGCGGAACAGCTCCACCCACATGTTCCCGAGGCGAACGGCCCAGGGGCTGTCGGGCAGCGTGCGCATGACGCCGACGATGGAGCCGACGACGAGCGCGACGACGAGCGACAGCGCGGCGACCATGACGGTCTGGCCCCAGGCGCGGAACAGCCAGTCGAGATACGTTTCGACGTTGCCCGAACCGAAGCAGCCCTTCACGGGCGCCTTGTCGATGGTGTCCAGGCAGAAGATCTGCCACTCGAAAGCCATCGCTTCTCCTCTACTCGTTGTTCGGTCGGCGCGGTCGATCCCGCGGGCCGCGGCCCGCGGGCGCCTGCTCTTACTTGTTGTACTCTTCCGCCGGCTTGTCCGACGGGTTCTTGATCAGGTCGGCCAGGATCTTGCCCATGGGCAGGTTCACGCTCGTGTCCTTCGGCGGGATCGGCTTCTGGAACCACTTCGCATACAGCAGGTTCAGTTCGCCCGACTTCATCGCGCCGCGGATGTAGTCGTCGACCGCCTTCTTGAACTCGGGATCGTCCTTGCGGATCATGATCGCGATGGGCTCGACGTTGAGCGTCTCGCCGACGATGGCGAAGTCCTTGGGCGACTTCGACGAGGCGATCAGGCCGGCCAGGATGTTGTCGTCCATCACGAACGCATCGGCACGGCCGGACTCGAGCAGCAGGAAGCTGTCCGCGTGGTCCTTGCCGAACACTTCCTTGAACTCGACGCCGGCGCCGCGGCGGTGCTTGCGCAGCAGGGCGACGGAGGTCGTGCCGGTGGTGGTGGCGACGGTCTTGCCCTTCAGGTCGGCGATCGACTTGATCTTCGACGCGACCTTCACGGCCGTGCGCACTTCGGTCACATAGGTCGTCAGCGCGAAGGCGACGTCCTTCTGGCGCGTCGCGTTGTTGGTGGTGGAGCCGCACTCGATGTCCACGGTGCCGTTCTGCACCAGCGGAATGCGGTTGGCCGAGGTCACGGGCGTGTACTCGATGGTCGCGCCGGTGGCGATGGACTTCAGGATGCGCTGGCACAGCTCGATGTGGTAGCCGGTGAACTGGCCGCCGCCGAGGGTGTAGGCGAGGGGCGCGGACGACTCGCGCACGCCCATCACCACCTTGCCGGACGCCTTGATCTTGGCGAGCGTGTTGTTGGCTTGCGCGAAGGCGCTGGGCGCCACGGCCATCGCCGCGAGGGCGACCGCCAGGATTTGCTTGATCATCGAAAAACTCCTTGGGTGATGCATCTGCATGAAAACGAAATTCTAGAGATTCGAGGTATGGGGATTACCCTCCCCTCGGCGACGCGCGAAACAACGTAGCACGGTCCGTGCCGGCGTTGCCTCACCCCCGTGCTTTCACGAGATACGCCCACAGGGCCTGCGACGTGCCCTTGGCCGGCTTGCCGCCCGCGGGCCGCTCGCGGTAGGCGCGGACTTCCATGCTCATCTCGAGCTTGCCGAGCTCGGGCGGGGCCGCGCTCACGAGCCGGCGTGACCGCAGCTCCCTGCGGACGGCCGACAGCGGCAGGAAGGCCACGCCGTGGCCCTCGACGGCCATGACCTTCAGGCCTTCGGCCATGTCGGTTTCGTAGACGCGATCGAGGTGGATGGGGCTGGCCGCCTGCTTGAGGATCAGCTCGGTGACCTGCCCGAGGTAGGCGCCCGGCGCGTAGCCGAGATAGGGCAGCGGCTGGCCCGCGCGCCCCGGCAACGAGAACAGGGGCGCGCCGTTCGCATCGGCGCGGCAATACGGCGCCAGCGTCTCCTCCCCGAGGGTCACCATCTCGTAGCGGTCGGCGTCGAGCTGCAGCGGCTGCGAGGCATGGTGATAGGCGATGAGCAGGTCGCAGCTGCCTTCGACGAGGCGCATCGCGGCGTCGTGGACGTTCATCGCGATCAGCCGGCTCTTGATGGGACCGAACCTGTCGCGGAGATCTGCCACCCAGGCCGGGAAGAACGTGAATGCGAGCGTGTGCGGCACCGCGAACTCGATCACGTCCTGCCCCGCCGACGCATGCCCGCGCAGCATCGCGCGCGCGCTTTGCAGCGCCTGCAGGATCTCGAGCGACTGCGCGTAGAGCGTCTCGCCCGCGGGCGTGAGGCGTGTCGGGTAGGAACTGCGGTCGACGAGATCCGTGCCGGCCCAGGCCTCCAGCGCCTGGATGCGCCGGGAGAACGCGGGCTGCGTCACGTGCCGCAGTTGCGCGGAGCGGCTGAAGCTTCGCGTTTCGGCGAGGCTCACGAAGTCTTCGAGCCACTTGGTTTCCATGGCGATGGATTATTGCGCCGCGTCCGGAGGCAGCAGTTGCGGATTCCAGGCCACTTCCCACAGGTGGCCTTCGGTGTCGTGGAAATAGCCTGCGTAGCCGCCGTAGAACGTGTCGTGCGCGGGCTTGACCAGGGCTGCCCCTGCTTTCGTCGCGAGCGCGAGCACTTCGTCGACTTCTTCGCGCGACGCGACGTTGTGCGCCAACGCGAGGTCCGTGGTGGCGCGCGGGCTCTGCGCGAGGCCGGTGTCGGCGGCCAGGCTACTGCGCGGCCACAGCGCGAGTTTCAGGCCGGGCTGCAGGTCGAAGAAGGCCACCGCGCCGTTCTCGAACTCGGTGCCCACGATCCCTTCGGTGGGCCAGCCGAGGCCGTCGCGATAGAAGGCGACGGCGCGTTCGAGGTCGTCGACGCCGAGGGTCAGGAGAGTGAGACGAGGCTTTATCGACATTGATAAAAGCTTTATTAAACAGTTTTTTAGTGACTAAAATCGTGCTTAATGAAGCGTTCCGCATCACCTCATCTGTTGCCGCTGCCGGCGGAGGCTTTGCTGCGAACGCTCGGTGAACGCATCGTCCTCGCACGTCGCGCACGCCGCATGACGCAACCCGATCTTGCCGCGAAAGTGGGGGTCGGGCTCTCGACGCTGCGGCAGATCGAACGCGGCGCGCCCAATGTGCAGGCGGGCTTCTACGTCACGGCGCTGTGGGCGCTCGACCTGCTCGACGAATTGCTGGATGCGGCGAGCGTGCTCGGGCGGAGTTCGTCGATCGGGATTCTTCTCGAGCAGGCAGCGGGTGCGAGGGCGCGCGACGGAGAATCGCCATGACCTCGAGCTCGGTCTGGACCTGGCTGCCGCAGCATCATGCGCCCGTGCGCTGCGGCGTGTTCGCGCTCGAGCGCGGCGTGGGCACGTTCGCCTATGACGGCGAGTACAGGCAACGCGCCGATGCCGTCGCCCTCGACCCGGTAAACCTGCCCTTCACGCGAAGCCAGCGGCCCGCAAAGGAAACGCGCCAGAACGGCCTGTTCGGCGTGTTCCGCGACGCGAGCCCCGAGGGCTTCGGCCTCGCGATGCTCGAGGCCATGCATCACAAGTCCCTCGCGTCTCCCCTCGACCGGCTCGAAGCGTCGGTCGGCGATGCCGTCGGCGCCATCGAAGTGTGCGACGACATCGAGCGCAAGTTGCGGTGGGATGCGCCTTCAAGCGAAGACCTGGTCGCGGCGCTGCGCGATCTCGCGCCGGAACAGTCCCCGACCGCCGCGGCGCGCGCGGTGGTGAAGGTGCAAGGCACGAGCCTCGGCGGCGAGCGGCCGAAACTCACGGTGCGGCACGACGGCCAGCTCTGGATCGCGAAGCTGCAGTTGCGTGGCGACGCGCCGCATGCACCCCTGCGCGAATACGCCGCGATGCAGTGCGCCGCGGCGGCTGGCGTGGAGGTCGCGGAGACACGCTTCGTGCGCGCGGGCTCGCGGGAACTGCTGCTCGTTCGCCGCTTCGATCGGCACATCGGCGGCGACGGCCATTTCCGCAGGCGCCTTTATGCCAGCGCGCACACCGTCCTGCGCCTCGACGCCGCCGACATGCGCGGCGATCCACGGCGCTCGTACGTCGCGCTGTGCCACGAGTTGCGTCGTTGGTGCGCGCGCGCCGACGCGCCGGTGCTCGAGCAGCAGCGCGAGCTCTACCGGCGCATGGTCGTCAACGCCGTCTGCGGCAACGGCGACGATCATCCGCGCAACCATGGGCTTGTCCTGGTCGACGATCGCTGGCGGCTCTCGCCGGCCTTCGACATCGCGCCGCACATCGTCTTTTCCGAAACGCTCGCGATGAGCGTGAACCGGCGCGGCGATTCCGCCGTCCGTGCATCGGCGCTGCTGCAGGACTGCGAGTCGTTCGGCTATTCGCGCGAAGAAGCGCTGGCGCTGATCGACGCGTCGATGGCGGCGGTCGCGCGGCGGTGGCCGCAGGCACTGCAGGAGGCGGGCTTTCCGGCGGACATCCTGCCTGCGCCCGCGTCCGCGCGCTGGATCAAACTCGACGAAGCATTGGCCGAGCCGCCGCCCCGGGGCCGGCGACTGCGAAGCGGCTGAACGCGATCGCGAAGACCGCTTGCGGCGCTCAGCGCTTCAGCGCCACCCTGCCCAGCACCGGATATGCCGGATCCGTGAACCCCGGCGTCGACGGATGACCTCGCGCCACCAGCTCGTCGACCAGCGCTTCGTCTTCCGCACCGAAGGCGTCGTTCAGGGCCGCGAGGTAGTCGTCCCACTGTTCCATCGTTCGCGGCCCGCCGATGACCGAGCTCACCAGCTTGTTGTTCAGCACCCAGTTCACCGCGAGGTGCGCGGCCGTCGTGCCGCGCGCCGACGCGTGTTCGTGGATCGCGCGCGCCAGCGCGATGGATTCCGCGCGGAACTCCGTCTGCAGGATGCGCGTGTCCTTGCGCGCGGCGCGGCTGCCCTCGGGCGGCGCATCGACGCTCGCGTACTTGCCCGTGAGCACGCCGCGCGCGAGCGGGCTGTAGGGCACGACGCCGATGCCGTAGTGCTCGCACGCGGGCAGCATCTCGTTCTCGGCCATGCGGTTCATGGCGTTGTAGAGCGGCTGCAGCGCGGCGGGGCGTTCGACGCCCAGCTCGTCGCAGACGCGCACGAACTCGGCGATGCGCCAGCCTCGGAAATTCGACAGACCGACGTAGCGGATCTTTCCCTGCCGCATCAGGTCGCCGAGCGTGCGCACGGTCTCGTCGAGCGGCGTGTCGTGGACGTCGCGGTGCAGGTAGTAGAGATCGATGTAGTCCGTGCCGAGCCGGCGCAGGCTGTCGTCGACCGCCTTCATCACGTACTTGCGCGACAGGTCGGGGCCGCTGCGTCCGCCCGCGGGACCGACGAGGTTGCCGACCTTGGTGGCGATCACCCAGCGGTCGCGGTCCGCCTTCACGGCGCGGCCGACGATCTCCTCCGACCTTCCCGCCGCATACACGTCGGCGGTGTCGATGAAATTGACGCCGGCTTCGCGCGCCCGATCCACGATGCGCGCCGCGTCGGCCTCCTGCGTCTGGTCGCCGAACATCATCGCGCCGAGGCACAGCGGCGACACCTTCAGGCCGGTCCGGCCGAGATTGCGTAGTTGCATGGGGCTCCTGGAATCGATGGCCGATTCTGCGCGAGAACGCCGGGAGTCGCCACAATAGGCGCATGGCTGTACCCGATTCCGATCCCGCGCCCCTGCCCGACTCGAGCGTGCTCGCCGCCATCGCGCATGCCACGGACGACATCATCTTCGCGAAGGACACGGACAGCCGCTACCGCTTCGCCAACCCGGCCGCGCTGGCCCGGCTCGGCCGGCCGCTTGCCGACGTGATCGGCCGCACGGACGAGGAGATCCTCGGCGATTCGCCCTCCGCGCGCCGGCGCAGGGCCGCCGACCTGCAGCTGATCGCCACCGGCGAGCCTTCGGAGTCCGAGGAGGTCTTCGCCAACCCCGACGGCACCACCACCATCGTCCTCGTGCGCAAGATGCCGCTGCGCGACGCCGCCGGCCGCATCGTCGGCGTGCTCGGCACCGGCCGCGACATCACGCAGCGCAAGCAGGCGGCGCAACGGGAACAGGCGGACCGCGTGAAGCTGCAGATGGCGATGCAGGCCGCCGGCCTCGTCACCGCCGAGATCGACTACCGCAACAACCGCAACCACATCTCCGCCGAACTCGCGCGGCTCATGGAACTCGGCAACGACGCGATGGTGGTGCCGCGGCAGGCGATCTTCGAGCGCATCCATCCCGAGGACCGCCAGCGCTACCTCGACGCGATCGCCCTCACGCTCGACCCCGAGGGCAGCGGTCACCTCGCGATCGACGTCCGCGCGCTCATGCCGAGCGGCGCCGAGAAGTGGCTGCACATCGTGCTGCAGGTGACCTTCGCCATGATCGACGGCCAGATGCGCCCCGACCAGGGCATCTGCGCGGCGGCCGACGTGACCGACCGCATGGTCGCGGAGCGCGGCATGCGCGCGGCGCACCGCATGGTCGAAGCGGTCATCGAGCATGCGGGCGCGCTCGTCTATGCCAAGGATCTGCAGGGCCGCTTCATCCTCTCCAACGAAGCATGGCGCAGGCTGCATGGCTTCACCGCGGACGAGGTCGCGCGCGGCGTCACGGACGTGCAGGTGTTCGGCGCCGAGGTCGCGGCGAAGCTGCGCGACAACGACCTGCAGGTCGCGCGCACGCGCGAGCCGCTGGTGGCGCACGAGCAAGGGATGGCGGGCGGACGCGGCGTCACCTATCGCTCGCACAAGTTTCCGCTGCTCGACGACGCGGGCGAGGTGTATGCGATCTGCGGCGTGTCGACCGACATCACCGACGTGCTCGAGGCCGACCGCCGCAAGGACGAGTTCATCGCCACGCTCGCGCACGAGCTGCGCAACCCGCTCGCGCCGGTGCGCAACGGGCTGGAGATCCTGAAGCTCACGCCGGGCATGCCCGCGTCCACGCTGAAGGTCCGCGACATGATGGACCGGCAGCTCACGCACCTCGTGCGGCTGGTCGACGACCTGCTCGACGTCTCGCGCATCACCCGCGACAAGCTCGAGCTGCGGCCGAAGCCGGTCACGCTGCAAGAGATCGTGGACCACGCGGTCGAAGCGAGCCGGCCGGCGATCGAGGCGGCGGGCCATGAATTCGCCATCGACATCCCCGCGCAGCCCGTCGCGCTGCGGGCCGACCTCGTGCGCCTCGCGCAGGTCGTGAGCAACCTGCTGAACAACGCGGCGAAGTACACGCCGCGCGGCGGACGGATCGACCTCGCGGCCCGCATCGACGGGGCCGACGTGGTGCTGCAGGTGCGCGACAACGGCGAGGGGATCCCCCGCGAGAAGCTGCCGCGCGTGTTCGACCTGTTCGAGCAGGGCGACGGCGTGAACCGGCACCTGCAGGGCGGCCTGGGCATCGGCCTGTGGCTCGTGAAGAAGCTCGTCGGCATGCACGGCGGCCGGATCGAGGCGGACAGCGACGGCGTGCGCGGCAGCGTGTTCACCGTGCGGCTGCCCTTGCGCGCGAAGGACTGATCCGCGCGTTGCGCTGCGGCGCCTTCAGGCGCGCGGCCTCAGCGCGCGCCCGGCCAGCGCGGCGACGACCGCGGCGAAGACGCTCACCACCAGCAGGCCCGCCGTGAGCGAGCGCGCCTCGGCGATGAAACCGATCAGGGGCGGCCCGGCCATCATTCCAAAATAGCCGACCGCGGACACGGCCGCGATGCCGTGCGCGGGCGCGACTCCGGGCACCTGTCCCGCGGCGCTGAACAGCAGCGGCACGACGTTCGCGAAGCCGAGGCCCATGAGCGCGAAGCCCGCGAGCGCCGCGCCGGGATGGGGCACCGCGAGCGCGAGTGCCATGCCCACGGCGCCGAGCGCGCCGCTTGCGCGCAGGAGCGTGGCGGGTGCGACGCGCGCGCGTGCCCAGTCGCCGCCGAAGCGCCCGAGCGCCATCGCGCCGCTGAAGCTCGCGTAGCCCAGGCTCGCGATGGCCGCGGGCGCGGCGAGCTCCTGCCGCAGGTACAGCACGCTCCAGTCGTACATCGCGCCCTCGCCCACGAGGCCGAGACCGGCGAGCACGCCGAGCAGGAACAAGGGACCGCGCGGCAGGCTGAGCGGCGCCTGGCGATCGCTCGCATGCCGCGCGCGGCCCAGCATGAAAGGCGCGGCGGCGAGCGACAGCAAGCCGAGCGCGGCGGCCGCGCCCGCGAGATGGGCGGCAGGCGAAACACCGAGCGGCGCGAGCATGCTCCACGCGGCCGCGCCGGCCATGCCGCCGAGGCTGAACATGCCGTGGAAGCCGCTCATGAGCGGCCGCGCGGCCAGCCGCTCGATCTCCGTCGCCTCGTCGTTGATCGCGACGTCGAAGAGCGCGGCGGCGAAGCCGTAGGCGAGCATGAGGGCGAGCAGCACGCCGTACTGCGCGGGCAGCAGCAGGCTCCCCACGCACGCCGCGCAGACCGCGACCAGCCCGGGCGCGAGGGCGCGCGGCGAGCGGCGCGCCAGGATGCGCCCGGCCTGGGGCAAGGCGATGACCGCGCCGAGCCCGCTCGCGAGCATCGCGACGGCCAGCGCCTGCTCGCCGAGGACGTAGTGGGCCTTGATGCCCGGCACCTGCACGCCCCAGGTGGCGAACAAGGCGCCGGCGACGAAGAACTGGGCCCGCAGCGCCCCGGTGGCGCGCCGCAGGTTCACACGTCCCGATTCGAATCCGTCGGACCGCGAACCTTGTCCTTCATGAGCACTCCGTTCGCCACGATCAGCGAAATGTTCTCTCCCTGCCCCGAAAGCAGCCCCAGGTCCTCGAGCGGATTGCCGTCCACCGCGATCAGGTCCGCGAACGCGCCGGGCGCGATGGTGCCGAGCTTGCCGGGCAGCCGCAGGATTTCCGCGCCCACGGTCGTCGCGCTGCGGATCACGTCCGCCGCCGGCAGCACCGCGCCGCGCAACAGGAACTCCTGCGACTGGAATTCCGGGCAGCGCGCGACATCGGTGCCGAAGCCCATCGGCACGCCCGCCGCCGCCGCGAGTTCGAGCGAGCGCGCGTTGCCCTCCCACACCGCATCGACCTTCTGCATGCTCGCCTCGGAGAAGCCGAGGCTGCGGCCGCTGCGCTTGATGACGTCGTAGATCGTCAGCGTGGGCACGAGGTAGCGGCCTGCCTGCGCCATCATGCGCGCGGTGCGTTCGTCGATCAGGTTGCCGTGCTCGATGGTGCGCACGCCCGCTTCCACGCAGCGCTGCACGCTTTCGGCCGTGATCGCATGCGCCATCACGTACTTGCCCGCGCGCTGCGCCTCGTCGACCACCGCCTGCAACTCCTCCATCGAATACTGCAGGTACTCCACGGGGTCGGTGATCGAGCCCACGCCGCCGCCGGCCATCACCTTGATCTGGTCGGCGCCCATCCGCAGTTCGTCGCGCACCGCCTTGCGCACCTCCGGCACGCCATCCGCGATGCGGCCGATGCCGGGGAACTGCGCGCAGCACATCGGCGGCTCGCGCGTGTCGGCCTGCGAACGCGAATCGCCGTGGCCGCCGGTCTGGCTGATCGCGCGGCCGGAGACGAAGAGCCGGGGGCCGGGGAACAGGCCGAGCTCGACCGCGCGCTTGTGGCCGTAGTCCGCGCCGCCGGCGTCGCGGATCGTCGTGAAGCCGCGGCCCAGCATGCCGCGCATCACGTTCGCCGCGCTCGCCGCCATCAGCGACGGCAGCATCTTCGGCGCGACCGGAAAGCACTCGCCGAGGATGTGGCTGTGCAGGTCGATGAGCCCCGGCATCAGCGTGCGCCCGCCGAGATCGATCACCTCCGCATCGCCGGCAGGAATGCTGTCGCGGCGCACCTCCGCGATCGTATGGCCTTGCACGAGCACTTCGCAGCGCGACACGAGTTCGCCCGCCTTCGCATCGAGCAGCGCGAAGTTGCGCAGCAGGATCGCGCGCGCGGGCGCCTTCGCGCCCGCGTCGTCGAGGTAATTCAGCAGGGGCAGGCGGGGCATCGGCCGTCCTTGGTCAGCGCCATCACTCCACCTTCACGCCGGCGCGGCGCACGATGTCGCCCCACTTGCGAATTTCCTTGTCCACGAACTCCTTGTATTCGGCCGGGGTGCTGCCCTCGACGATCAGGCCGGTGGGGCCGAAGTACTCCTGGATGTCGTTGCTGCGCAGCGCCTTGTTCATCTCCGTACTGAGCAGCGCCACCACGGCGGGCGGTGTGCCGGCCGGCGCGAAGAGCCCCTGCCACGACAGCGCCTCGAAGCCCGCGTAGCCGCGCTCGGCCATGGTCGGCACGTCGGGCAGCATGGGATGGCGCTTCGCCGAAGTCACCGCGAGCGGCACGACCTTGCCGGCCTTCACCTGCTGCATCAGCACCTGCATGTCGCTGAACATCGCGTCGATCTGGCCGCCCAGCAGGTCGGTCAGCACCGCGGCGCTGCCCTTGTACGGCACGTGGACGAGATCGGTGCCGGTCGCGATCTTGAACATCTCCGCCGTGAGGTGCATCGACGTGCCGTTGCCCGGCGTGCCGTGCGAGATCGACTTCGGCTTCTGCTTGGCGAGCGCGACGAACTGCTCGAGCGTCTTCGCCGGCACCTTCGGGTTGACCACCAGCAGCAGGGGCGATACCGACGCCATGGTCAGCGGCGCGAAATCCTTCGTCGCGTCGTAGGTGAGGTTGGAATACAGCGCCGGCCCGATGGCGTTGCTGCCCGTCACGCCCATGAGGATCGTGTGGCCGTCCGCGGGGGACTTGGCGACGTAGGCCGCGCCGAGCGTGCCGCCCGCGCCGGGCTTGTTCTCGACCACGACCGGCTGCTTCAGCGCCACCGCGATCTTCTCGCCCACGCGCCGCGCGAGCACGTCGGTGCTCCCGCCCGGCGGGAAGGGCACGATGATGTGAATGGGCTTCGACGGAAACGACGCCTGCGCGTGAAGCGCGGGCGCGAGCAGCGGCAACAGGGCGCCGGCGAGAATCTGCCGGCGGCGGAATTGAGGCATGGGGAACTCCTTCATGACGATCCGGCGAAGTCTGCCGCAAAGATCGTGCCGCGCGAATCAGTGGAAGCGCTCGGCCCCGAAAGGCCGCAGATCGACCTGGGTCGGACGACCCGCCACGAGGTTCGCCACCTCGCGGCCGGTGCTCGCGCCCGCGCACATGCCCACGTGCTGGTGGCCGAAGGCGAGCCAGGCGTTCTCCGCCGCGCCCGCGCGGCCGATCACCGGCAGGCTGTCGGGCAGGCAGGGGCGGTGGCCCATCCATTGCGTGGTGCGCGAGGTGTCGAGGTGCGGAAAGAGCTCGCGGCCCTTTTCCAGCAGGACGTCCGCGCGACGGTAATCGGGCGGGCGCTTCAGCCCCGCGAACTCGACCGTGCCCGCGATGCGCAGGCCGATCGCCATGGGGTTCATCATGAGGCTGTACTCGTGCGCCTGGATCGTGTGGTGCAGCGCCACGTTGCTGCTCTGCACCGTCACGTGGTAGCCGCGCTGGGACTCCAGCGGCACCCGTGAGCCGAGCTGCGCGGACAGGCGCGCCGACCAGGCGCCGGCCGCGAGCACCACGCCATCGCATGCGATGGAATCGCCGTTGTCGAGCCGCACCGCCTTCACGGTGCCCCCGGTCCGCTCGAACCCGGTCGCGCCGGCGCGCACCGACCGTGCGCCGTCGCGCTCGCATTGCGCGTGAAGCGCCTTCACCAGGCCGCCGGGGTCGGCGGTGGAGCCGTTGTCCGGCGCGAGCACGGCGAAGCGGAAGCGCCCGCGCAGATCGGGCTCGAGCGCCGCGAATTCGTCTTCATCGATGTCGCGCAGCGCGACACCCAGCCGGCGCCGCAAGTCCATGCCCCATCCGTAACGGTCGGCTGCGGCCTTCGTGGTGAATGCGTAGAGGCAGCCGCGGCGGCGCACGAGGTGTTGCGCCCCCGCATGTTCCACGAGGGGCGTGTAGCAGTCGAAGATGGGCGCCAGCAGCGAGCGCATGGCCGCGGCGATGCGCTCGACCTCCCGCGGCCGGGAGGCGCGGACGAATCGCAGCAGCCAGGGCAGCACGTGCGGCAGGTAAGTCGGATGGATGCGCAGCGGCCCCTCCGGGTCGATCAGCCACCGGGGTACTTTCTTCCACATGCCGGGCATGCCGACGGGCAGGCAGGCGCTCGGCGAGAGCGAGCCCGCGTTGCCGAACGAGCAGCCCTCGCCCGGCGCGAGCGGAGAGACGAAGGTGACCGTGTGGCCATCGCGCTGCAGCCAGGCCGCGGTGCAGACGCCGATGATGCCGGTGCCGAGGACGACGATGTGCATGCCGCGATGTTACGAGACGGGCAGCGCTCCCGATTCATGCCCCACATCGGCGTCCTCTGCCGCCGCACGCGCGAAGACCAGCGTGAACGTCGCGCCCTGCCCTGGCGTCGACTCGGCGCGCACGGTGCCGCCGTGTCGCTCCATGATCCTGCGGACATTGGCGAGCCCCATGCCCGTGCCCTCGAACGCCACGTCGGTGTGCAGGCGCTCGAAGGGACGGAACAGGCGCCCCGCCTCCTTCATCTCGAAGCCGATGCCGTTGTCGCCGACGCGCAGGCATGGGTTGCCGCTCTCGTCCTCGACCGCGTCCACGCGGATCCGGGGCTCGTCGCGCACGCGGCTGTACTTCACCGCGTTCGAAAGCAGGTTGACCACGGCGAGGAGCAGCAGCGACGCGTCGCCGCGCACGACCGGCAGCGGCCCGATGGTCCATGCGATGCGCGCCGCATCCGCGTCGTCCGCGAGCGTGTGGCGCGCCTCGTCCACGAGCGTGCCGAGGTCCACCATCGAGGATTCGACGCGCCGTTCGCCCAGCCGTGCGAACTCGAGCAGGCTGCGGATCATGCGGTGCGCCATGCCTGCGGCGAGGATGATCCGCTGCAGGTGCGACGCGTCCTTGGCGCTGTGCAGATGGCCACTCTGCCGCTGGATGACCTGCGCGAACGCGCCGATGGTGGTGATCGGCTGCTGCAAGTCGTGCGCGAGGCCGCCGGCGAACGCGTCGAGGTCGCGGTTCGCCGCCTCGAGTTTCGTGCTCAGGCGGTGGAGCTCCGCGGCGCGGCGCCGCTGGGCTTCATTCGCCTCGACGAGGCGCGCATAGAGCATGCTGTTCTCCAGCAGCATCACGGCCAGCACGAAGCTGCTCGCTGCGAGCCCGTAGACGCGGCCCAGGTACCACCCGAGGTCGTAGCGGGCGCCGTTGAAGACCGCCGCGAGCGCCGTATCGGCCGCCCACACGCACAGCACGACCATCAGCCACAGGTCGATCACCGAGTGCGGTCCGCGCAACAGCAGGATGCCGAGGGCGATGGCGCCCACGCCCCACGTGATCGTGGCCACGACGGCCTTGGCCCAGCCATCGGCGCTGCCGGCCATGAGCGGCAGTTCGCGCCCGGCTTGCTGCGCGAGGCCAACGGCGATCGCCACGACCGCGAGGGTCAGACCGATGCCCGCCATCAGTTCGCCGCGCCACGAGGCGGCGTCCGCCGTTCGGTCGCTTCCGCGCTTCTTCAGCAGGGCGTAGCCGCCGACGAACAGTGGGAATCCGCCGTGCCACAGGAAATACAGCCACGCCGTGGTCTGCCCGCCCCCGAGCAGCCCCTGCGGTCCGAAGAGACCGGGGAAGCTCACGGCATGGGCAGCGGCCATCGATGCGCTGAACAGGTAGGCGCAGGCGAGCACGAGCAGCCCGCGCGAGCGCAGGATGGCGTACTGCCCGAGCAGCAGCGTCATGGTGATCACATCGACCACGACCAGCGCCGACTGGTAGATCGGCAGGAAGGCCGGCAAGGGCGCGAGCGGCGTCCGGGCGAAGGGCGCGGCCGCGAGGAACAGCAGGAAGGACAGGAGCACCACGGCCGCGGCGGCGCGCATCTGGCTGCGCCCGGCGCTCAGGGTCGAGAGGAAGGGCGCCCGGCTGCTGCTCACGTAAGCCGGAAACGCGTGACGTGCGCCGAATGTGCCTGTGTCGTGGTCCCCGGCGCGCTCGCGCGTCCGCTGCGGGCGTGCCGCAATGGCCTGCGCTCTCCGAACGTTCATGGTCCTCCCTTGCGCGGTCCTCGAGACCCGCCCTCGCGGAAAATATACAAGCGAACGAAGGTGGGGGCAAAGCCGCCGGGAAGGACGCCCTCGGGGCACGAAGCGCGGGGCGGACCGCTTCAGCGCTTCAAGTAGGCGCGCACGGCGGGCACCACCACCTCCGCCTCCTCGTCCTCGAAGTCCCCGTTCGCGAAGAACACCACCGAGATGCGCCGCTTCGGAAGAAACCACGCGTCCGCCTGGAACCCGGGGATCGATCCGTTGTGTCCCCACGCCTCGCCCCAGGGCGTGTCGTCGATCGTGCAGCCGAGGCCATAGCCGCTTTCGGGCTCTTCGGCCTGCACGCGGCACATGCGCGCGACCGCGGGGCGCGGCAGCACCTTGCCGTCGCGCATGAGCGCGAGGATGAATTTCTCGCAGTCGCTCGCGGTGCTGACCAGCGCGCCGTCGCCCGTCACCGCGTTCCAGCCGCTGAAGCTCACGTCGGCGAGCCGCCCGCGCGCGCCGGCCGTGTAGCCATGCGCGAGGTCGCGTTCGGCCGCCTTGGCGCCGACCGTGGTGGCGGTCATGCCGAGGCGATCGAAGATGCGCCGCTGCAGCACGCGCGCGAAGGGCATCTGGTCCACCGCTTCGGCCACCAGGCCGAGCACGACGTAGTTGGTGTTGGTGTAGCTGTGCTCGCGCCCCGGGCGCGACTCGGGTTCCTGGTCGTACGCGAAGGCGAGCGACTCCGCCGCGCCGAACACCTTGCGCGGCGCCGCGGCCGCGGCCTTCTCGAAGTCGTCGGTGTAGTACTCCGCGAGGCCCGAGCGATGCTTGAGCAACTGCTCCAGCGTCACGCGATGGATGTTGCGCAGGCGCCGGATGCCGGAGGTGTCGCGCACCAGCGGATACACCGGTTCGTTGAGCCTGAGCTTGCCCTCTTCCACCATCTGCAGCACCGCCGCGGCGGTGGCGAGCTTGCCGGCCGAAGCGATGTAGAAGCGCGTCCGCGGCGTGACGGGTTCGCGGCGCTGCACCTCGGCGACGCCGGCCACCGCTTCGGCCGTGCCGCGCGGACCCGTGATGCGCAGCACGGCGCCGGGCAGCTTCTGGCGCTGGACGAAGCTGTCGAGGAAGTCCTGCAGGCTCGCCGGCTTCGCGAAGGCGGGAGCAACGCCGGCCACACCGGCGACACCGGAAATGGCGGCGAGCAGAGCGGCGCGGCGGCTGGTGCGCATGGCTGCGCCGGAGTATTGCATGCGCCGACGATCGGCTGCCGGGTCAGTCCTCGCGCCGTTCGTCCTGCGGGCCGCCCGGCGACCAGCGCGGCAGCGTGAACCCCGTGACGAGCGCCAGCACGCGCAGGCCGCTCGCAGTCGCTGCCCCGAGCAACAGGGCCACGCCCGGCAGCATGCCTGCCGACTGCGCCAGCACCAGCACCCAGCCGCCCACGAACGCGCAGATCGCATACGGCCGGTGATCGCGCAGCGCGGTGGGGATCTCGTTGCAGACGATGTCGCGCAGAACGCCGCCGAAGGTCGCGGTGATCACCCCCATGAGCACGGCGACGATGCCGGGCAGGTCCTGCACGAGTGCGAGCTGCGTGCCCGTGGCGCTGAAGAGACCCAGGCCCAGCGCATCGGGCCACTGCATCGCGCGTTCGGTGGGCTCGAAATGGCGCACGCGCAGGAAAGTCATGGCGAGCACGCACAGTGCCAGCAGCCCCCAGAGCCATTCGGAATGCGCGACCCAGAAGAACGGCCGGCGGTCGAGCAGCACGTCGCGCAGCGTCCCGCCGCCGAATGCGGCGAGCCCGGCCACGAGGCAGACGCCGACCGCGTCGAGCCGCTTGCGCGCCGCCTCGAGAAGGCCCGAGAGCGCGAAGGCAAGCGTGGCCAGCGCTTCGACGACGATCAGCAGCCAGGCGAGGTACGGCGAGGTGGACATGCGCGGGATTGTCGTCGCAAGCCGTCGGCCGCACGCTCTCGGCGCGCTTGCGCGATCACCGCGTCGCGGACGTGAAGCCGCCGTCCACCACCAGCTGCTCGCCCGTGATGTAGCGCGCCTCGTCGCTCGCGAGGAACAGCGCGGCGTGCGCCACGTCCCAGGCGTCGCCCATGCGTCCCATCGGCACCTGCGCATTGCGCGTGGCGACGAACGCATCGTACTGGCCGCCCGCGTATTTGTCGGCGAGGCGGCGCACGAGCGGCGTGAGCATCAGGCCCGGCACCACGCTGTTGAGGCGCACGCCCCTGGCCGCATAGATCACGGCCGTCGTCTTCGTCATCTGCATCAGGGCGGCCTTGGCCGCGGCGTAGGCCACCTGCGGCTTGCCGACGTAGCGCAGGCCGGCGACCGAGGACACGTTGACCACCGCGCCGGCGCCCCGCGCCTCCATGAGCGGCAGCACGTGCTTGCAGCCGAGAAAGGCGCTCTTGAGGTTCACGCCCATCTGATCGTCCCAGGTCGCTTCGGACATCGTCACGGGGTCGCCGGGCTCCGAGCGGCCGACGTTGTTGACGAGGATGTCGATGTGGCCGAAGCGCTCGACACAGGCCGCGACCATGCGGCGCACGTCGGCATCGGCGGTGACGTCCGCGGCCATCACCTCCATCGTGCCGCCCTCGCCGCGCACGATCTCCCGCGTCGCCTGCGCCGCTTCGAGCGCGAGGTCGACGCCGAACACCTGCGCGCCTTGCCGCGCGAACAGCACGCTCATGGCCTTGCCGTTGCCCCAGCCCTCGCCCTGCGTGCCGCAGCCGGTCACGAGCGCCACCTTGCCATCGAGTCTCAGCATGTCATGTCTCCTTCGCGCCTGTCATCTGAATTCCCTGCACTTGCCGATCGTCTCCGGCGTCTTGCGCAGCTTCTCGTTCGCGCACACGGCGCGCGCCGCCGCCTCGCAAGCCGTGGCTGCCACGTCCTGTTCCTGCGGGGTCTGCCGCTTCAGGCCGGGGATGACGAAGGGCCGGAAGGTCTTGCCGCACTCGCCCGCCAGCGCGGGGTCGCCGTTGTGCTTCGCGATGTCGGTGACGGCGTCCCAGGCGCGGTAGGCGACGTCGAAGGGCGGCGCCGCGTGCAGCGTCGCGCCATGCGCGACGAGCGCCAGGGCGATGAAGACCGGCCGCATCACGCGCGGCGCACTTCCATGATGCCCTCGCGCGTGACGTACACGTAGACCTTCGCGTCGCGCGTGGCGAGGTCCAGCAGGATCTTCGGCGCCTGGTGCGCGATGGCCCGGTGCAGCAGCACGCCGGCCGCGACCAGCGCGGCGCCCAGCCACGTGCGCCCCATCAGCGCCAGCGCGAGCCCCACGCCGATGATCGGCAGCAGGAACACGATCAGCATGAGCCGCTGCGAGACGAACCGGCGCGCCAGTTTCGGATTCACGACGACACGAAACCGGCCCTGCGCGATGCCGGCGCGGAATTCGTCGTGGGCGATGTATTCCGCAAATGCCTCCGGGGACGGCCCGCTGCCCACGCCTACATCCCCATCACTTCCACGAACCGTTCGGGCTCGTTGCTCTGCTGCAGCGCCCACATGTCGGCATAGCGGCCGCCCTTGGCGAGCAGCGCCTGGTGCGTGCCGCGCTCGATGATGCGGCCGGCCTCCATGACGAGGATCTCGTGCGCGTCGACGACCGTGGACAGCCGGTGCGCGATGACGAGCGCCGTCTTGTGCTGCGCAACGCTGCGCAGCTCGGCCTGGATCGCGCGCTCGTTCGCGCTGTCGAGCGCCGACGTCGCCTCGTCGAAGATCAGGATGGGCGGATTCTTCAGCAGCGTGCGCGCGATCGCCACGCGCTGCTTCTCGCCGCCCGACAGCTTCAGCCCGCGCTCGCCGACCATCGTGCCGTAGCCCTTCGGCGTGGACGAGATGAAACCGTGGATGCGCGCCGCCTTCGCCGCTTCCTCCACCTCGGCGCGGCTCGCGCCGGGACGGCCGTAGGCGATGTTGTATTCCACCGTGTCGTTGAAGAGCACCGTGTCCTGCGGCACGATGCCGATGGCCTGGCGCACGCTCGACTGCGTGACTTCGCGGATGTCGTGCCCGGCGATGGTGATGCGGCCCTGCTGCACGTCGTAGAAGCGATAGAGCAGCCGCGCGAGCGTCGACTTGCCCGAACCCGACGGCCCGACGACCGCCACGGTGCGGCCGGCCGGGATCTCGAACGACACGTCGTGCAGGATGGGCCGGGCGGGCTCGTACGCGAAGTTCACATGCTCGAAGCGCACGGCCCACTCGAGCGGCGTGCCTTCCGGCTGGCCGGCCGCGAGCTGCAGCGGCAGCGCGCCCGGCGCATCCGCCACCTCGCGTTCGCGCTCCATCAGCGTGAACATCTTGTCGAGGTCGGTCAGGCTCTGCTTGATCTCGCGGTACAGCACCCCCAGGAAGTTCAGCGGGATGTACAGCTGGATCATGAACGCGTTGATCATCACCAGGTCGCCGAGCGTCATGCGGCCTTCGACCACGCCGACCGTCGCGCGCCACAGCATCGCGACGAGGCCGATGGCGATGACCATCTGCTGCCCGGTGTTGAGCAGCGACAGCGTGGTCTGGCTCTTGAGCCGCGCGCGGCGCAGGCGCTCCAGGCTCTCGTCGTAGCGGCGCGCCTCGAAGGCCTCGTTGTTGAAGTACTTGACCGTTTCGTAGTTCAGCAGCGAGTCGACGGCCTTGGTGTGCGCCGCCGAGTCGAACTCGTTGGCCTCGCGGCGGAACTGGGTGCGCCACTCCGTCACGCTCACGGTGAAGACGATATAGACGACCAGCGCGACGCCGGTGATCCACGCGAACCACGCGTCGAACTTCACCGCGAGGATCGTCAGCACCAGCGCCACCTCGATCAGGGTCGGCAGGATGCTGTAGAGCGAATACGAGATCAGCGACTCGATGCCGCGCACGCCGCGCTCGATGTCGCGCGTCATGCCGCCGGTCTGGCGCTCGAGGTGAAAGCGCAGCGACAGCGAATGCAGGTGGCGGAAGGTCTCGAGCGCGATGCTGCGCGCCGCGCCCTGCGTCGCCTTGGCGAACACCAGCTCGCGCAGTTCGGTGAAGAGCGAGGTCGACAGCCGCAGCAGGCCGTAGGCCACGAGCAGGCCCAGGGGCACGACGAGCACGGCCGCGGGGTTGCCGGGCTTGATGCTCATCGCATCGACCAGGTCCTTGAGCAGCAGCGGCACGCTGACGTTCGCCAGCTTCGCGCCGATCATGAAGCCGAGCGCCGCGACCACGCGCCACTTGTACTGCCAGAGGTAGGGGAAAAGCCGCCGCAGCGTGCTCCAGTCCGACCGGGGACCGGTGGACGCGGGCGCGGGGGGAGAGATGTCGCCGCCGTGGCGCATGAAGGAGAATCCTTGGACTGAAACGGAGATTGTGCCCATGTCCGCCGCGACGAGCTTTCCCGCCCCGCCCTTGCCCAGCCAGCGCGAACTGGTACTCAAGGTGATCCCGATGCCGGCCGACACCAACGGCAACGGCGACATCTTCGGCGGCTGGGTGATGGCGCAGGTCGACCTGGCCGGCTCCGTGATCCCCGCGCGCCACGTGCAGGGGCGCATGGCGACCGTGGCGGTGAAGGAGTTCGTCTTCAAGCAGGCCGTGAAGGTTGGCGACATCCTCAGCTTCTTCGCCGAGGTCCAGCGCGTCGGCCGCACGTCGATCACGGTCGAGGTCGAGGTGTATGCCGAGAACTTCCGCGAGCAGGGCAAGTTCGTGAAGGTCACGGAGGCGACGCTGACCTATGTGGCGATCGACGACGACGGGAAGCCGCGGCCGATCGCCAAATAGCTCGCGGATACGGCGAGGATCCGGTCGCGTCCTTGTATGCCGCCTCGCGGCCATCGATGCACGAAAGCGACGCGGGACTGCTCTTTTGCTGGATCGGCGCTCCAGCTCATGCATAGAATCGCGCAGCTGTTCCGGCTCCGCTTGCAGTCTCGCGGCCTATGTCGTCCATCGAAGAGTTACTGCAATGCAACGTCGTGCCATTCCCGTTCGCGGGCGCTGTTCCCCATCCTTTCCCCCCATGAAAGCGCGAGCCCCTGCCGGCTCGCATTCGCCCGTTCGCGTCGCACGCATCTGAGCGCGCCCCGATGGCGACCTCCGTCGACGCGAGGCTGTCGCGGTTGCAGACCTTTCTCGAGGCCGACCCCGACAACCCGCTGCTGCTGTGCGACCTGGCCGACCTGCACCTGCAGTCGGCGCACAAGGACGACGCGCGCCCCTACCTCGAACGCGCACTGAAGTTGCGACCGCACGATCCGCGCGCGACCTACATGTTGGCCGTGCTCGAGTACTTCGCGGGCCGGCTGGCCGAGAGCGAAGCGCTGACGGCGCAGCTGCTTGCGCAGGAGCAGCAGAGCCCCGCGATTCGCCACCAGCACGCCTGCACGCTCGCGAAGCTCGGCGACTTCGCGCAGGCGCTGCCGCTGATCGAGCGCCTGCTCGAGGAACACGTTGGCCTGCCGGGACTCGACGCGCTTCATGTGCGCGCACTGCACGCGCAAGGCAGGCTGGCGCAGGTACACGTCCCCGAGACGCGCAACGTGGAAGCGCGTGTCGAACGCGGCATGACCCTGCTTGCGCTCGACGAGCCCCGCGAGGCGGCGCGCGTGCTGGGCAGCGCGGCCGAACTCGCGCCGGGCGATGGGTCCGCATGGCTCGGCTGGGGCCTCGCCGACCTGATGACCGGCGATCTCGGCGCGGCGCGGACGCGCCTCGACAACGCCGTCTCCCGCATGCCCGAACACCTCGGCGCGCGCAACGCGCTTGCGTGGACGCAGATCCTGCAGAACGACCTCGACGGCGCCACCGCAACGCTTGAGGCTTGCCAGGCGCGCGACGACACGTTCGCCGAAACCTGGGGTTGCCTGGCCGTTGTCGCGGCCCTGCAGGCACGGTGGGATGACGCGGGGGAACTGTGCCGCACGGCGCTGCGCCTGCAGGCCGATTCGTTCAGCGCCCGTGCGGCGCAGGCGCTGCTGGAGGGGCATCGCGGCCGGCACGAGCGTGCCGTGCCGATGTTGCGCGCCCTGTTCGGCGGCATGGGGCCGCTCGGACAGCGGCATTTCCAGGACATGGTCCGCCGGCTCGCGCAGGAGGCCCGCGCGCCGGGCGACTCGACGATGACAACAACGACAACGACAACGACAACGAAAAAGGAGGAGTCGAATGGACTCGCAACCCCATGACCTGGACGGCGAGGAACTGCTCTCGCTCGCCATCGAAGCCGCGGGACGCAGCCGGCACGATCTCGCCATCTCGTACCTGAAAGAGGCGCTGCGCGCCGACGCCAATGACGCGCTCGCGCTCTACTTCCTCGGCGTGGAGCACGCACAGATCGGCCTGCACGACCGCGCCCTCGCCGAACTCGCGCACGCCGTCTCGCTCGCGTCCGACCTGCACATCGCCCGCCTGCAACTGGGCATGCTGCAGCTGACTTCGGCGTTGCCGCAGGACGCCGCCGCCACCTTGCGGCCACTCACCGAGCTTGGCGACGACAACTTCTACAGCTGCTTCGCACGCGGCCTGCTTCACCTGATGCGCGACGAGTTCGCGGCCTGCCGCCGCTGGCTGCGGGCGGGCATCGCCCTCGACCCGGACAACCGCGCGCTCAACGGCGACATGCAGCGCGTGCTCGATGCGCTGCCTGCGGAAGCCGCGGCGACGCCCAACGAAGCCGCCACCGCGGACGCGGGCAGCTTCTGGCTCTCGGCCTATGCACAAGCGCCGGCCGCGCCGCGCATTCGCTGAACAAGAACGCAAGGTCGAACGAAAAGAAGGGGCACAGCATGGTCGCACTCGTGAGCAGTCTCAACCTCGGCCTGACCGATGCATCGCAAACCGCGCTCGGCCTCCGGCAGGGCGACCCGGCGCTGGGGCGCGGCGGCGAGAAGGCCTGGGTCAACACGGCCACCGGCAACCTGGTGCTGCAGCAGCAGGACGACTTCCTCGCCGCGCACGGGCCGGACATCCCCGTCTTCCGCACCTACAACAGCCAGGGCACGTTCGACGGCGACAACAACGACAACTGGCGCATCGGTTTCTACCGGCAGGTCAAGGCGCTGGTGGGCACGGTCAACACCGCGAACAGCAGGGTCACGCGCGTGGACCAGGACGGCTCGGAGCTCGTCTACGCCTACGACACGACTGCCGCGAAGTACATCCGCAAGGACGGCGACGGCAGCAACGACACGCTGGCATGCAGCGGCACGACATGGACCTGGACGGACGGCGCCAGCCGCCTCGTCGAAACCTATGACGCAGCCAACGGCGGCCGGCTGGTCAGCCGCAAGGACATCGACCTCAACACGGTCACCTTCAGCTACAACGCGAGCTCGCTGCTCACATCGGTCACCAGCTCGAACGGCGAGCGGGTCGAACTCGACTACAGCGGCAACAAGCTCACGCTCGTGCGCGTGATCGCCCTCGACGGCGCCACGACCCTGACCTCCACCCGCACACGCTATGCCTACGACGCGAGCGACCGGCTGGCCACGGTCACGGTCGACCTGAGCCCCGGCGACAACGCCGTCGCCGACGGCGCGACCTATGTCACCACCTACACCTACGACGGCGCGAGCAAGCGCATCGCGGGGATCGCGCAGACGGACGGCACGAGCGTCGCCTTCGTCTACACGCAGGTCGGCACGACATGGCGCGTGGCGAGCATGACGCAGGTGGCGGACGACGGCATCGCGCGCACGACAACCTACAGCTGGGACACGGCCAGCCGCATCGCCTCGGTCACGGATCCGCTGGGCAATGTCGCCCGATACACGCACGACGCAGGCGGTCGCCTCGTGGGCGTGATCGCTCCGGCGGTCGACGGCACGAGCCAGAGCACGGCCTACGAATGGAACGCCAACGGCGGCCTCGCGAAGACGACCGACGCGCTCGGCAACGAAACCGTCTGCACCTACGACGCGAACGGCAACATGACGCTGTCCCGCGATGCGGCGGGCAACACGGTGACGCAGACCTGGGGCACGATGAACCAGCTGCTGACGCGCACGACCTGGGCGGTGCCCGATCCCGACGGCGCGGGCTCGCAGGCGGCGAGCGTTCCGCTCACCTCGCGATACGCGTACAACGCCGCCGGCAAGTTGCGCTGGGCGCTCAGCCCCGAAGGGCGCATCACCGAGTACCAGTACGCCGCCACGGGCGAGTGCTCCGCCGTCATCGAATACGTCGGCATCCTCTACCCCCTGGGGACCATGAGCGCCTCCACCGCGCCGTCCAACCCGACGATGAACACATGGCGCGACGCCTTGCCGTCCGCCGAGCGGGCGCGCACCACGCGCACGGACTATGTGTACGACTTCCGGGGCCAGCTCTCGAAGGCCATCGCCTACCAGAGCGTCGACGGCGCGGGTGCGGGCGTCGCCTCGGGCGCGCGCACCACGCAGTACGTCTACGACCCCGCCGGCAAGCTGCTGCAGACCATCGAGGCGAAGGGCGTCGCCTCCGCCACCGCGAACGACTTCGTCACGCAGCATCTGTACGACGGCCTCGGCCGCGCCTGGAAAACCATCGACAGCCTGGGCAACGTCACGCTGACGCAGTACGACGACGCGAGCAACAAGACCACCACCACGCTCGCGAGCGGACTCGTCACCACCCGCACCTTCAACCGCGCCGGCGACCTGATCGCCGTGGCGCAGGGCGGCGCCGGCATCCCCACGGGCACCGTCGCGTCGACCTACGACAGGGACGGACAGTTGCGACGGGTGATCGACGCGCGCGGCGCGGCGACCTACAGCCTGTACGACGCGGCCGGGCGCAAGGTGGCCGACATCGACGCGCTCGGCGCACTTGCCGAGTACGGATACGACGCCAACGACCAGGTGGTCCGGACCACGCGCTACGCCACGCCGGTGTCGTCCGCGCTGCTGTCATCGCTCGACGCGGATATCGCCGCCGGCACGAACGGCGTCACGCTGGCCACCGTGCGGCCGGCTGCCGCCGCGGGCGACGGCACGACCCGGTCGGTGTACGACAAGGCCGGCCGTCTTGTCCGCGAAATCGGCGAACTGGGCGCGGTGACCGAATACCAGTACGACGGCGCCGACCGGCTCCTCGCGACGCTCGAATACGACCAGCCGCTGACGGGCGCCGGCACCGTGCCCGACATCGGGGCGACGTTCTCCCGCACCCGCAACTTCTACGACAACGACGGCCTGCTCGTCGCCACGCTCAGCCCGGTCGGCTCGCTCACCGAGAACGTGTACGACGCCGCCGGGCGCCTCGTGAAGCGCATCGACTACGCGACGGCAACGGACAGCACGAAGTGGGCAAGCGGAACGCTGGCGCAGCTTCGGCCTGCGGCGGTCGCCGCCGACGCGCAGACGCGCTGGCAATACGACGCGAGCGACCGCGTCACCTTCGAGGTCGACGCGGCGGGGGCCGTCACCGGCTACCTCTACGACGCCAACGGCAACGTGGTGCAGGAGCGGATGTACGCGAACGCCATCGCGGCCACGGCTTCGCCCGATTCGGTGCCCGCGGATGCGGCGCGCGACCGCATCGTGCGCAACACCTATGACAACGCCGACCGCGTGAGCTTCACGGCGGACGCGCTCGGCACGGTGACCGGCTACGTCTACGATGCCGCCGGCAACACGATCCGGCAGACGACCTATGCGAACGCCGTGTCGGCCGCCACGGCGCCGGAGGCGGTCGTGGCGGATGCCGCGCGCGACCAGGTCGTCACCAACGTGTACGACGCGGCCGGCCGGCTCACTCACAGCATCGACGGCCTGGGCGCGGTGACCGGCTTCACCTACGACGCCCGCGGCCAGGTCACGCAGAAGACCACCTATGCCAACCCCGCGACCACGGCCCTGAAAGGTCGCTACGTCCGCATCTATCACAACGACCAGCAGGCGCAGGAGGGCTACACGTCCGTCATCTCGCTGACCGAGCTCGAAGTGTGGGCGGGCGGCGTGAACATCGCGAGCGGCAGGCCCGCCGTCGCGGGCGCCGACACGGGCAGCGTCAACGCGACATATCACGCGCCCGGCGCGCTGACCGATGGCGCCAACAAGGGCGGCGCCTGGACGGGCCAGGCCGGCAGCGCCTCCGGCATGGCCTGGGTGGACGGCAACACGACGGGCTACATCGAGCTCGACCTGGGCGCCGTGCGCAGCATCGACACGATCCATCTCTACGGCCGCACGCTCACAGCGGCGGACTCGCGCAACCTTCGCATCTACGTCTTCGACACCTTGCCATCGGCCGCGACCGCGAAGGCGACGCTCGAGGCCGACGCCGGCATCTGGCGATCCGATGCAAGCCTGTCGGACGCGACGCCTTGCACGTTCACGCAGGGGCCGGTGGCCGCCACCTCGGGCAACGACCAGGTCACGCGCTACGAATACGACGCGGCGGGCCGGCAGACGAAGACGATCTATCCGCCGGTGACCGTCTACACGGGCGAGACCTCCGCCGCCCTGCTGGCCAACGGCGCCACCGAATTCGCGCGGCGCACGGAGACGACACAGACGCTCTACACGCAGGCGTTCTACGACGCGCTCGGCAACATCGTTGCCAACCGCGACACCGCGGGGAACATGCGCTACCAGGCCTGGGACGCCGCGGGCCAGCTCGTGTACAGCGTCGACGCCGAGGGCTACGCCACCCGCTACGAGCGCGATGCGCTGGGCAACGTGACCGTTCTCACGCGCTACGCCACGAAGATGTTCGAGAACGCGGGCTGGGGCACGCAGGCGCCGTCGGCGCAGGCGGTCGCGACGCAGATCGTTGCGAGCAGTTCGGACCGCCAGATCCGGACCGACTACGACGCGATGGGGCGCACCGTGCGCGTGACCGAGCCGCAGACGTTCAACGTCCTCGGCGACGGCACGACCCTCACCGCTAGCCCCGTCACCGAAAACATCTGGGACGCGCTGGGCCGCCTGCAGCAGACGCGGGTGCTGCGCAAGCCCGGCGAGTGGCTGACCACCACGCACCACTACGACGCGCAGGGACGCGTCGTCGCCACCCTCGACAGCCTGGGCCATCTCACGACCCGCAGCTGGGACGTCTTCGGCAACGAAGTCCAGCGCAAGGAGTACGCGACCGCCGCGCCCACCTGGACGCCGGGCAGCGCCCCACCGACAAGCGCGCTCGACCGCACCGTGACCATGGTCTGGGACAAGGCCAACCGGAAGATCGCGGAGACCCGCGTCGACGTCGAGTTCGCCAGCGGCGCGTCCCTCGTTCGCGGCGACCTCTCGTATGCCTTTGCCTACGACGCCTTCGGCAACCTGATCCGCCAGACCGACGCCACCGGCGCGCTCACCCGCACCTGGTACGACAAGGCCAACCGCACGACCGCGGTCGCCTCGGCACAGACCGCGGTGCTCGGCAACGGCAGCTTCACGCCGCTCACCGAGTTCAGGCGCGACAACTTCGGCAACGTGGTCCAGCAGGTCGCGCACGCCAGTTCGGCGGTCAACCTCGGCGACGCCGGCTACACCGTCGCCGCCAGCGCCGACGACCGCATCGACGCCGCGCGGTACGACAGCTGGGGCCGTGCGGTCGATGCGGTCGACGCGCTGGGGAACCATCAGCTTTTCTCGTACGACAGCGCGGGGCGGCTGGCGAAGCAGTGGTCGGCCGTGACGATCGGCAGCGGGACGGTGGGCAACACGACGAGCACCCGCTTCCAGGCATTTCTGTACGACAAGCTGGGGCGGATGACGGTATCCGGCGAGGCCGATTCGGCCGGCACCGCCGTCGTCGCCACGCTGATGAAGTACAACGCGTTCGGCGAGATGACCGCGGGTGGCGTTTTGGGCATCGACGACGGCGCGTCGGAGTACATGCACTACGACAACGGCGGGCGGCTGTGGCGCACCAACGGCGGCGACGGCGTTGCGAAGGTGATGCAGTACGACCTGCAGGGACGCATGACCGCGACCCTTGTCAGCGCTGACACGAACCTGAAGTCCGTGGCCGACGCCGCCGCGGCCCACGCGCTCGCCGGCACGTTCAGGACCGTCAACACCTGGGACGCGCTCGGCCGCATGACCCGGCGACTACGCGGGCAGCGGCCAGGCCTTCGGGCTCGGCACCTGGAACATGACCGACTACGCGGGCTTCAACGACCACGTGCGTTCGCTGAAGGTCAAGGCGGGCTACAAGGTCACGCTGTTCTCGGACGTCAACACGACGGGCTGGGTGTCCGCCAACGACGGCTGGCTCCCGTACGCCTATGCGCCGATCGACTACGTGATCGACGAGGACCGGCCCAACCTGAGCTTCGGCGGCTACGGGAACGAGTGGTGGCGCCACGTCTCCAGCATCCTCGTAGAACGCGACGATGGCGCAACGGTCGGCAGCACCACCGTGGAGGCCACCACCAGCACGATGATCTACGACGCCGCGGGCCGGCTGCTCTCCAGCACCAACGGCGCGGGCGAGACGACGTCGTATCGCTACGACCGCCGAGGCAACGTGGTCTGGACCGTGCAGCCGGGCAACCTGACGAGCACCAGCCGGTACGACGCGTTCGATCGCAAGATCGAGGACATCGGCCCGGGGGCGCCGACGCCGACGCTGTCGACCTTCAACTACTTCGGCAGGATCCTCTCGAAGGACGACGCTGCCGCGGGCGACTCGGCCGACATCTACACCTACGACCTCGCGGGCCGGCTCACGCGGCAGACCAATGCGCGCGGGCGAAACGTCGGATACATCTACGACGCGATGGGCAAGGTCACGCGGGTGGACGACAGGACCAGCGGCGACACCTGGCGCGTCAGCCAGTACACCTACGACAAGGCCGGCAACCGCCTGTCCGAGAAGACCAGCCTCGAACTCCGATACGGAACGGTGGCGCCCGTACCGACCGTCATCCAGGACGAAACGATGCGCTACGACCGGCTGGGCCGCCTCACCTACGCCGGCCGGCCCGGAAACGACGTCTACTACGACTACGACGGCATGGACAACCGCACGCGCATCCAGAGCTACGTCAGTGGCAGCGGATGGAAGAGCGGGTACTACGCGTACGACGCGATGAACCGCCAGATCCTGGTCGATGGCGCCGTGAACGGCAACGCCGACGACGCGGGCAACCTCACGGCAAGCCAGGGCAGCCGCATCGCCTACGACAAGAACGGCAACCGGATCGAGGAGAAGTCCGGCGCGGCGGGTGCGATGAAAGAGACCTACGCTTACGACACGCTGGGTCGCCTCACGCAGGTCAAGCTGAACGACGCCACGATGTCCGAGCGCTACTACGACAAGGCCGACCGCCTGGTCTGGAGCAGCAGCAAGGATGCGGCCTCCGGCAAGACCACCGCCGTCGGGAGCAACTACGACACCGCCGGGCGCCTGGTCGTGCAGACGATCCAGCGGGATGGCGCCAACGTCAACCAGGTGATCAACCGCTACGACACGCAGGGCAATCTCGCGACCTCGTCCCGCGGCGTCCACAAGGAGGGAAGCAACGACTACTTCACCTCGAAGAACATCTACACGTCCACGCTGACCGATCGCTGGCGCACCTCCAGCATCGTCGCCACGCGCAGCGACAACACGGGCAACCCGGGCGAGACGACGTACACCTACGACGTCAATGGCTTCCTCACCGGCATCGCCGATTCGGACAAGGCCGGCAACGGCCGCAGCTTCCAGAACACGTTCGAGGGCGTGATCCTGCAGAAGATGCAGGAGGGCAACGTCGTCAGGAACATCGTCGCCAACGGGCAGGTGCTGGGTTCGTACGGCACCGGCGTCGACGTGGACGATCCGACGAACGATGACGGGTCACCCCGCTATGTGGCGATCCGCGACTTCGACCTCGGGTACCAGGACATCGACCTCGCGCACCCCGGCACCGGGTCCGGCACGTACCGCGTGGCATCCGGCGACAACCTGCGCGGCATCGCCCAGGCCGCGTATGGCGACGCGCAGCTGTGGTACCTGATCGCCGACGCGAACGGCCTACGCGGCGACGGCGACCTGCGCGTGGGGCAAGTGCTCACGCTGCCCAGCAACGTGAGCGGGATGCACAACAACGCGAGCACGTTCAAGCCCTACGACCCCGCCAGCATCGTCGGCGATACCTCGCCGTTCGTGAACGGCGCGAACGGCTCGAACTGTGCGCAGGTCGGCATCATCGTCGCCGCCGTGCTGGTCGCGGTCGTGATCACGGTCGCCACGGCCGGCGCGGCGACGGCGGCAGGCGCGGCCATCGCCGCCTCGCTCGGCACCGTGGGCGCGGCCATCGCGACAACGACCGCGGCCGCTGTCGGCGGCGCCGTCGGCGGCGCGCTCGGCTCGGCGGCGTCGCAGGGCATCATGATCGCGGGCGGCCTGCAGAAGGAGTTCTCCTGGTCCGAGGTCGGCATCGGCGCCCTGACGGGCTTCGTCGGCGGCGGCCTCGCCGGTGGCGCGGGCACCGTGGCGGGCGCGGTGTTCCGAGGTTCCACGACCTTCGCGGCCACCGTGCTGCGCGGCGCGCTCGACTGCGCGCAGAAGGTCACGCTGGCCGCGAAGGCCGGGCGTGCGCTCGCGCTGAGCGCGGGGTACGCGGCGCTCAACGTCACCGCCGACGCTATCGGCCAGGGCGTCCGCATCGCGATCGGCCAGCAGGGCGGCTTCGACTGGCGCAGTACGGCCTCCGCCGCGCTTGCCGGCGCCTTCAGCGGCGCGGGCGGCACGGTGGGTCGGCAGGGTTCCGTGCGCGCCCTCGGCGGCGGCGTGGTGGCCGACCTGATGGGCAGCGCGATCGACAATGGGGTCGCCAACGACGGCCGCTTCGATCCGACGCAGTTCGCGGCGGATGCCGCGGCGAGCCTCGGCAGCGCGGTGACGGGCCGCATCGCGGCATCGAAGCGCCAGGCCTGCTTCGTCGCCGGCACCGTGATCCACACGCGCAACGGACCGCTGGCGGTCGAGCGGTTCGTCGGCGGCGAACTCGTGCTCGCGCGCGACGAGAAGACCGGCGAGACGGGCATGCGGGCCGTGCTGAACACGAAGGCGACGCCCGACATGCCGATCCATCGCGTCACGGTGCGCAACGCGGAAGGCCGCACCGAGACTCTTCGCACGACCGAGGAGCACCCGTTCTGGGTGAAGGGCAACGGCTGGGTCAAGGCAGCGCTGCTGACGGTCGACGACGTCCTGCTCGACCTGCAGGACCGCGACATGACCATCGTCGACGTGGCGGTGGAGGAGGCGCGCGAGACCGTCTACAACATCGAGGTGGCGCAGTTCCACACGTATCACGTCGGCGAACTTGGCGTGTGGGTTCACAACGCGAACTGCCCCCGGAAGCGCGCGGCGGAGGACCCGCTCGCGGCGGACGGGGCGCAGCGGCAGAAGGTCGCCCCCGGCGTGATGTACCGGAAAGACAAGTTCTACCTCGCCAATCTGCGGGGCATCCCCGGACCGCTCACGCACAATGAAACCATGAGCCTCGATGCGCGCGTCGCCAGACATATTGCGAGCGGTATCCGGCCGGCCTACAAGGCTGGATTGGTCGACACCGTGTGGAACGCCGCGCGCCGGCACAGCAGCGGCCGGGTGTTCGATCCTAACGGCATGTCCGACGGCACGTCGATCGAACTGCGGTGGGACAAGAGCCGGTCGCGCCAAGGCCAGTGGGACATGGGGCACACGCCCGGCAACGAATACTGGAAGATGGAAAAGACCTTCCTGGCCCATGCGGAATCCTACGACGGCCCGGGTCGACGAATGGATGGAAGGACGTTTCTGCTCGACTACAACAACCCGGAGCACTATCGTCCCGAGTACGGGCCGAACAACCGCAGCCACCAGTTCGAAGCGCCCGATTGAGACTGTCGGGGCCGAAGCGATCAAGCAACCTCACCGCCGCCGCACCAGCCCCAGCAGCGTCCCACGCCCGACCGCTTCGCGCGCGCCGGGCGACAACTGCGCCAGGAAGTTCTGCACGCTGGCGAACTTCATCGTGTCGGACTGCAGGGAGCGGTGGCTCGCGTCGGTGCCGACCAGGAAGCGATGCGGCATCGCCTCGACCAGTTGCAGCCACTCGGGCCACACCTTCTCGCCGTCGCGCAGGATCGTGTAGTCGGGCGAGCGCGGATGCCGGGGCCAGGTCCGGGCGCTCAACTCGTAGTACAGGTTCGGATGGCGCTCCAGCATGCGGCGCGCTAGGAAGAGCGGCGTGTAGCCGCCGTGCGCCCAGATCACCGGCACGTCGGGGAAGCGCGCGAGCAACTCGCCCAGTTCGGCCATGCGCGTGCTCTCCACGTGCAGCATCACCGGCATCCGGTACTTGCGCGCCAGAGCCATGATGCCGGTGACCATCGGCCCGAGGGGGCTGTAGTCGGTCTCGTCGAAGCCGGCCGAGGGGAAATGAACGGCGTTGATCTCGCCGATGCCCTGGTACGCGCCCGTCGCCAGCATCGCGTCGAGCTGCCGCAGCAAGGCATCGTCGTGCTCGGTCCACGCCCGGCGATAGGCCGTGCGCTCCGGCGAGATCGAGGCGAACGCGATCAGCGCGTCCGGGTGGTCGCGTGCCGCCTGCGCGACCGACTCGTTGCTGCTTCGGCCGCCCCAGAACACCACCGCCTGCGTCGCGCCCCATTGCCGCATGAGTTCCAGCTGCATGGCGGTGTCGTTGAGATGCGCGTGGGCATCGACGAAGGGAATGAGGGTGGCGGGCGGCGTTGGCGCCGCCGCGTCGGCGGGCTGCGCACGCTGCATCGGCTGGCGCATCCGCCGCGCGGGCGCCGATGTGTCGGACTGCGGCCAGACCGCCGGCGGCATCGCGACGAGCAGCGCCGGCAGGAGCCATGCGCAGCGCCGGTTCACGCGCGCTCGTCGAAGATGGGCATGAACCCGCCGTAGACCAGCCGCCCGCCGTCGAACGGCATGGGCAGCTTCTCCATCCGCGGATCCGCGTTCATCCGCCGTGCGCACTCGTCGCGGACTTCCTTCGATGGGTATTCGATCCACGAGAAGACGACGACCTCGTCGTCCTTCGCCTGCACGGCGCGCCGGAAGTCCGTGAGCTTGCCCTCCGGAACGTCGTCGCCCCAGCACTCGACGTGGCGGGTGGCGCCGTATTCCTTGAAGAGGACCCAGGTCTGCGCCGCGGCAGCCCGGTAGGCCTCGCGGTTGGCGGCCGGAACGGCGATGACGAAACCGTCGACGTAGGGCATGGTCATCTCCCTCCCGTTCCGCGAGCAACGGGACGACGCTCGCCGACGGATGTCGACCGGCGTACCTTCGGCGATTGACGGACAAGCCGGATCTCGAGCTTGCACCCGAGGGCCTCGGCGTAGCGGGACAGCGTTGCGATCGATGGCGAGTGTTTTCCTCGACCCGACTCCATCCTCGCGACCGCGGACTGCGTGGTGCCGATCCTTTCGGCGACCTGAGCCTGCGTGAGCCCCTGGTCGGCCCGAGCCCTGAGAAACTCGTCGAGAAGCGCGAATTCCTCCAGCGATTTCCTGAACTCCAACTGCACTTCAGGGTCTTGAAGCGCCTTCGCACGCAACTGCTTATGCGTCAGCATCGATCCACTCCTTCATGCGCCTGCGCGCGACTGCCAGTTCCCGGGGCGGCGTCTTCTCCGTCTTCTTCACGAACTGATGCAGGATAACGATTCTGCGATTCACGAACGTGCCATAAAACACCCGGGAGATTCCCTCCTTCGCCTTCAGCCGCAACTCGAAGAGACCCGAGCTCATGGCACGGGTGTGCGGCATTCCGAGGTCGGGGCCGTATTCGGACATCCGATCGGTCAGGTGCAGATACCTCGCCAGGAGCCCGGCGGGAAGCGAAAGCACGGCATCTTGAACCTTCCCGTCGAAGTACAGGATCTCCCAGGTCATCGTCTCGATCATAGCAAATACGCTATATCTCCGTCGCGCCGGCCTGTGTTCCTGCTACCCTCGCCCTCCATGACCGCGCCCAATCCGCTGAAGACGCCCGACCTCGAATTCAAGTCGCTCCTGTTCCTGGTGCTCGCCGCCACGGCGCTCTTCCTGCTCATCGTTTGGCCGTTCTTCGGCGCCGTCTGCTGGGCCGTTTTCATCGCCATCGTGTTCTGGCCGCTGCACCAGCGGCTGCTGCGCGGCAGCCAGGGGCGGCCCAACATGGCGGCCGCGGCATCGCTCACGATCATCCTGCTCATCGTCATCCTGCCGCTGGCGCTGGTGACGGCGTCGATCACGCAGGAGGCGAGCCTGCTGGTCGCGAAGATGCGCTCGGGCGAGGTCGACTTCGGCGCGTACTTCCAGCGCGCCATGCAGGCGCTGCCGGCCTGGATCCGCGCGATCCTCGAGCGGCTCGGCGTCGGCGACCTCGGCGTGCTGCAGCAGCGCGCGCTCGCGAGCCTGGGCGGCAACGGCCAGGCGCTCACCGCGCGCGCCTTCAGCATCGGGCAGGTCACGCTCGACTTCGTCGTGGCCTTCTTCGTCATGCTCTACATCCTCTACTTCTTCTTCCGGGACGGCGGCGCGATCGCGCAGTCGATCGCCCGTAGCATCCCGCTGCGCGACGACCACACCCATCGCCTGCTGACGCACTTCGTGACGGTGGTGCGCGCGACGGTCAAGGGCAACATCGTCGTCGCGCTCGTGCAGGGCACGCTCGGCGGCCTCGCCTTCCTCGTGCTCGGCGTGCAGGGGCCGCTGCTGTGGGGCGCGGTGATGGCGCTGTTCTCGCTGCTGCCGGCAGTCGGGGCCGCGCTGGTGTGGGCGCCCGTCGCGGCCTACTTCTTCTTCACCGGCGAGCTCGTCGCCGCCATCGGACTCGCGCTGTGGGGCGTCGTCGCCATCGGCCTCGTCGACAACTTCCTGCGGCCCCGGCTGGTGGGCCGCGACACGCGCATGCCCGACTGGCTGATCCTCGTCGCCACGCTCGGCGGCCTCGTGGTGTTCGGCCTCAACGGCTTCGTGATCGGCCCGGTGATCGCCGCGGTCTTTCTCGTGAGCTGGCAGATGCTGGCGGCGGCGCGGCAGCAGGACGTGGCCGCGCCTGCCGCGCGCGAGCCCGACTGACGCGCGGTCCGCCGCCGCGCTCGCACGCTCAGGACACGATGTAGGCGCCCGCGCCCGACGCAAGCAGTTCGCCGTCGTGGCCGTGAAACTCCATGCGCGTCGACGCCACGCGCGAGCCGAGCCGCAGGACCTGCGCCCTGAGTTCGAACCTCGGGCCGATGGCCGGGCGCAGGTAGTCCACGCGCAGGTCGATGGTGCCGAGACGGACGAAGCGTTGCAGGCGCTGCGCGGGCGGCTCGTCCATGTGCCGCCCGCCGATCGCGGCGAGCACCGCGAGGCCGGCCATCGCATCGAGCCCGGCGCTGATCACGCCGCCATGCACGCGGTTGTAGACGAAGTGGCCGACGAGTTCGGGCTTCATGTCGATGTGGCCCGTCACGCCATCGGGCGCGAGCTTGTCGATCTTCAGCCCGAGCACCGCATTGAACGTGATGCGCTGCTCGAAGATTTCCTTCAGTCCAGCGACGAACTCGGGCTCGAACGCCCGTATGGGTGGAGGCGCCTTCGTCATTCCGCGCGTTCCCCCTGGACGACCTTCGGCGCGCGATAGCGGTGGAAACCGTCGAACGGCTTGACCGCATCGCGCTGCTGCGTGTCCGCGCGCGCCGTGAAGTCGCCCCAGCCGCCGCGCGCGTTGGGCCGGCCGCCGTCCACGCGCACCACCGAGCCGGTGATGAACGACGACGCGGCGGACAGCAGGAACACGATGGCGGCGCTCGTCTCGGCCTCGGTGCCGAAGCGGCCCAGCGGCACGGTCGCCGCCATCGACCGCAGCTGCTCGCCGGCCTCGGGCGGGTAGTGGTCCATGCCGCTCGACGCGATGTAGCCCGGCGCGACGGCATTCACGCGCACGCCGTGCCGCGCCCATTCGAGCGCAAGCGTCTCGGTGAGGTTCATCATGCCCGCGCGCGCCGCGCCGCTGTGCGCCATGCCCGGCATCGAGCCCCACATGTCGGCCACGATGTTCACGATGGCGCCGCCGCGCTCCTTCATCGCCTGCGTGAAGCACTCGCGCGCCATGTAGAAGCCGCCGGTGAGGTTGCTCGCCACCACGGCTTCCCAGCCCTTGCCCTTGATGGCCTCGGCCTTCGCGATGTACTGGCCGCCCGCGTTGTTGACCAGCCCGTCGATGCGGCCGTGGGCGACGACGATGGCCTGCACGACGTCGGCCACGTCGTCTTCCTTGCGGATGTCGCACGAATGGAAGGTGGCCCGGCCGCCGTCGGCCGCGATCTCGGTCGCGACCGTGTGCAGCTTTTCGAGCTTGCGCCCGATCAGCACGACGTGCGCGCCGAGCGCGGCGAGTTCGTGTGCGGTGCAGCGGCCGATGCCGGAGCCGCCTCCGGTGACGATCACGACCTGCCCGGCGAAGGTGCCGGGGGCGAAGACGGAACGGTAGGCGCTCAAGGGGGTTCTCCTGCCGCGGTACTGAAAAGCGGCACTCGGGGGTTATAGCAAGACTGCGAGCAAGACCGCGGCATGCCGCGGCTCAGGCGGCCGCCCGCTCGCGAATCATCTCGACCATGGCCTGCGCCGCGACCGAGAGCGCCTTGCCTTTGCGGCGCGCGAGGACCACGGGCCGGCGCAGCGCGGCGTCGCGCAGGGGTACGGCGGCGAGGCCCGCCCGCTCGAAGTGAAACAGCGTGAGCTCCGGCACGACGCTCACGCCCAGCCCCTGGGCGACGAGCGCCGCGACGGTGGCCAGGTGCTCGACCTCCAGCGCGCCCGTCGCCACCGCCACCTGCGCGGCTTCGAGGTGCTGCCGGACGCTGCTGCCGCGCGCGAGGTGGACGACATCCTCGTCGCGCAACTGAGCGAGGGCCACGCTGCGCCTGCGCGCGAAAGCATGGTCCTTGCGGCACACGAGGAAGAAGCGTTCGCTCTTGAGCACTTCGGTGGCGAACTCGCGCAGGTCGCCGCCGGCCGTGACGGCCATGTCCACCCTGCCTTCGCGCAGCAGGGCGAGGCCGCCGCCCGCGAGCGTGTCGTACAGCGCGATGCGGATCATGGGATGCGCGGCGCGATAGCGGGCGATCACCTGCGGCATCCATTCGGCGGCCACCGACGGCAATGCGGCCACCGCGACCTTGCCGATGCGCCGCGTGGCCAGGTCCTGCAGGTGCGACAGCGCATGCTGCAGGTCCTGCTGGATGCGACGCACCTCCTCGGCGAACACCTCGCCCTCGGGCGTGAGCGTCACGTGCCGGGTGGAACGCTCGAACAGCGCCACGCCCGCCGCCCGCTCGATGCGCGCGATCTTCTGGCTGAACGCGCTTTGCGAGAGGTGGCAGCGCTCGGCCGCGCGCGTGAAGTGCTGGGCCTGTGCGAGGACGAGAAAGGCTTCGAGGTCGCGGGCGGAGAGATTGATCGGCTTCATCGATGAAACGATCCGTTCTTTCCATTTTACAAATCACGTCCCCGGGCGCACGATGAGGACATGAACGAGCTCCCGCCCCTGCGCATCGGCTGCGGCGCCGGCTTCTCCGGCGACCGCTGGGACAGCGCTATCGCCGTGGTGAAGACCCTCGCCGCGACGCCCGGCCCGGCCGTGCTCATGTTCGAGATGCTGGCCGAGCGCACGCTCGCGCTCGCGCAGCTGCAGCGGCGCGGCAACCCCGAGGCCGGTTGGGAGCCCTCGCTCGAACGCTTCATCCGGCCCGTGCTCGCCGACTGCGTGAAGGGGTGCATCCCCATCGTCGGCAATTTCGGCGCGGCCAATCCGCGCGGCGCGGCGGCGCTCCTGCAGCGACTCGCGCAGGAGCTCGGCCTGGGCGCGCTGCGCATCGCCGTCGTGGAGGGCGACGACCTGCTCACCGACCTGTCGGCGGCGCAGCGCGACGCGGTGCTGGGCAGCGCGACCGCAGGCCGCACGCTGGTGAGCGCCAACGCCTACCTCGGCGCGCAGGAGATCGCGCAGGCGCTGAAGGCCGGCGCGCAGATCGTGGTGACCGGCCGCGTGGCGGACCCGGCCCTCGTGCTCGGCCCGCTGATCGCGCACTTCGGCTGGCGCGACGACGACTGGGACCGGCTCGCCCGCGGCACGATGGCAGGCCACCTGCTCGAGTGCGGCGCGCAGGTCACGGGCGGCTACTTCGCCGATCCCGGAATCAAGGACGTGCCGGACATCGCGGCCATCGGCTTCCCCATCGTCGAGGTGAGCGAGGACGGCACCCTCACGATCACGAAGGCGGACGGCACGGGCGGCTGCGTCGACACGCGCACCGTCACCGAACAGCTGCTCTACGAGATCCACGATCCGCGCGCCTACCTGACGCCCGACGTCGTGGCGGACATCGGCGAGGCCACGCTCGAAGTCGTCGGCCGGGACCGCGTGCGGGTTCGCGGCGTGCGCGGCCATGCGCGGCCGCCGACGCTCAAGGCAACCGTCTGCTACGAAGGCGGCTGGCTCGCGGAAGGCGAGATCTCGTATGCGGGACCGAACGCCGCCGCGCGCGCGCGGATGGCCGGCGACATCGTGCAGCAGCGCCTGAAGACGCTGGGCGTTCCGCTTCTCGGCCTGCGCCGCGACGTCATCGGCGTGACGAGCGTGTTCGCCGAGGACGCCGGCGGCTGGTGGGACGATGCAGCCCCCTCCCCGGCGCAGGATGTGCGCCTGCGCGTGGCCGTCGTCACCATTGGACGCGCCGATGCCGAAGCCGCGGCCCGCGAAGTGCTCGCGCTCTACACCTGCGGTCCGGCGGGCGGCGGCGGCGTGCGCACGACGCTCACCCCCCGCCTCGCGAGCGACTCGTGCTACGTGCCGCGCGAGTGGCTGCGCCCCCGCTGGAGCTTCGTGCCATGAAGACCTTGCTGCACACCCTCGCCCACGCCCGCACCGGCGACAAGGGCAACCGCTCGTCCATCAGCCTCATCGCCTACGAGCCGCGTCACTGGCCGCTGCTGGTCGAGCAGGTCACGGAGGAGCGCGTCGCGAAGCTGTTCGCCGCGCGCAAGCCGACGGCCGTGAAGCGCTACCTGCTGCCGAACCTGCACGCAATGAACTTCGTGCTCGACGACGTGCTCGACGGCGGCGTCAACGGCTCGCTCAACCTCGACACGCACGGCAAGGCGCTGTCCTCGCTGCTGCTCACGCTCACTCTCGACGTACCGGAGACAACAACATGATGAATCGCAGAACCACCCTCGCCGCCGCGGCCCTCGCGCTGCTCCCGTCTATTCCCATTGCCGCCGCGGCGCAGACCTTCCCCGACAAGCCGATCACCTTCATCGTCCCCTTCGCCGCGGGCAGCGCGACCGACCAGCTCGCCCGCGCGCTGGGCCAGGGCGTGACGCAGGAGACGAAGCAGCAGGTTGTGATCGACAACAAGCCGGGCGCCAACGCCTTCATCGGCGCGCAGGCCGCCGCCAAGGCGCCGAAGGACGGCTACTCGATCTTCATCACCACCAACACCACGCACGCCGCCAACGAGCACCTGTTCAGGAAGCTGCCCTACGACCCCGTGAAGGACTTCGAGCCGGTCACGCTGTTGTCGAAGGGCGGTCAGATCCTCGTCGTGAACAACAACCTGCCGGTCAACAGCGTGCAGGACCTCATCAAGCTCGCGAAGTCGAAGCCGGGCAAGCTGTCGTTCGGCTCGGGCAGCTCGTCCAGCCGCATCGCGGGCGAGCTCTTCAAGCAGATGACGGGCACGTACATCGTCAACATCCCGTATCGCAGCAACCCGCCGGCGGTGACCGACCTGATCGGCGGCACCATCGACCTGATGATCACCGACATGGCCACGGGCCTGCCGCAGGTGAAAGGCGGCAAGGTCAAGGCGCTCGGCGTGTCGACGACGAAGCGCATCGCGCTCGCGCCCGAGATCCCGACGATCAGCGAGGCGGGCGTGAAGGGCTACGAGATGACGTTCTGGTTCGCGGCCTACGTGCCCGCCGGCACGCCCGCGCCGGTGGTGGCGCGCCTCAATGACATCCTGCAACGCGCGAACCGTAGCAAGGTGGTGCAGGACTTCTACGCGAGCACGGGCTTCGAGACGCTCGGCGGCTCGTCGGACGACCTGCGCAAATTCCAGGCAGCCGAATCGCAGAAGTGGGGAAAGATCATCAACTCGGCGGGCATCGAGAAGGAGTGATCCTTCCCTGCCGGTTCAGTATGGCGGGCTGAACCCGTTGCGTCCCGCGCCGATGCGCAGCGCCGTCGGCCGCTACATTAATCGCATGACCGACAACGCCACGCCGACACCCGATCCGGACCGCTCCCGCGACCACTTCCGCGAAGGCGTGCGCCTCTCGGGCGAAGGCGACTTCGCGGCTGCCGAGAAACGTTTCGAGCAGGCGCTGGCGCTCGACCCCGCGCGGCTGTCGCCGGCCGTCTACCTGGCGTCGTGCCGCATGCGGCTCGGCCGTCCCGGCGATGCGCTCGTCCTCCTGCACGGCGTGCTCGACCGCGACCCGGAGCACATCGACGCGCTCGGCCTGCGCGGCGCGGCGCTCGCGATGATCGGCCAGTACGACGCCGCCCTCGACACGTTCGAGCGCGCCCTGCGCCTGCGGCCCGACCACAAGCAGGCCCGCGCGATGCGGCGCAATGTGCTGCACGAGCTGGGCCGGCTCGACGAAGCGAAGGACGACGAAGAGGCGGCCCGCGAGGTCCGCGACCCCGAGGTGGAAGGCTACAACCGCGCGGCGGCCAGCAACGGCCCGACACCGCCGTCCCCGCCCCGCGCCTATGTGCGCAATCTCTTCGACCACTACGCGGCGAACTACGACCAGGACCTGCTCGATACGCTGCACTACCGCGTGCCGGCGGTCTTGACGAAGGGTGTCGCCGACATCGGGCGGCGCTTCGAGAACGCCCTCGACCTGGGTTGCGGCACGGGCCTGTGCGGGCCGCTGCTCAAACCCCTCGTCGACCGGCTGGAAGGCGTGGACCTGTCGCCGGAAATGATCGAACGCGCACGGCCGCGAGGCGTGTACGACGCGCTGCACGTGGCCGATATCGCCGAGTTTCTGGCGGACACGCGTGAGCGCTACGACCTGGTCGTGGCCGGCGACGTGTTCATCTACGTGGGCGCGCTCGACACCGTGTTCGAGCGGGTCGCGCAACACATGCACCCCGGCGGCATTTTCTGCTTCACGGTCGAGGCGCATCCGGGTCCCGAGCCTCTCGTGCTGCGCCGCAGCCGGCGCTATGCGCACGCCGAGGCGCCGCTGCGTGAACTCGCGGCGAAGAATGGGTTCGAGGTGCTGCGGCTCGAGCACTCGCCTCTGCGCGATCAGGGCTGGGAGCCGCTCGCGGGCTTCTACGTCTGGCTCGCGAAGCGCAGCGCCGACCCGCGCGAGGACGGCTGAGCCACCCTGCCGCGGGCCGGACGACAGCCGCTACCGTCGACCCGCTAGCGTGTGGCCGCTGCCGGCAGGGCGACCTCCAGCACGTCGCCCTGCTGCGCCGAATACCGCGCGATCCGGCTGCGATAGGCCAGCGCCGTGCGCGACATGCCGCGCGCCGTGTTCACCGCGGCGGCGCGGTTCAGGTCCGGCGGCACGGCAAGGACGCCGATGCCGAAATCGGGCACCCACTGGTGGGCGCCGACCCGCACTTCGGACGGACGCTCGCCGACGCCGAGCGTAAGCGGCTGCGACAGCCGTTCATGCACGCGCAGCGCCACGTCGAGAAGATGGCGGTCGGAAGTCTCGCCGCGCAGCAGGAGCAGGAACACGTCGTTGCCCAGCCGGCACATCTGCACGCCGCGCGGCACCGCGTTGCGCAGTCGCGTCGCCAGCACGAAGAGCGCCTGGTTGTGCTCGGCGCGGCCGTGCAGGTTCTCGAAGGCATAGAGGTTGGCCACCGTCACGACGATGGTGCCCACCGTTTCCGATCCGCGCGTGGCGAACACCGAGTTGATGAGGTTGCCCGCGGTCTCCAGCGACCGCATGCGCGTGACCGGGTCGTAGCCCGAGCCGTAAGCGCGCACGAGGCGCAGCTCGGCGAGGTGCGAGAACTGGCTCCAGACCGCGAACGCCATGCAGAGCTCGTGCGCGCTCACCACGAGCGCGGTCACCGCATGCGCGGGCCAGGGGACGCCCGGCGAATTCGCGGCGATCCAGGCCGTGAGGACGAGGCCCAGCGACACGCTTCCCACGCTCGCCACCGCGAGCCAGGCCAGCCGGTGGTGCCGCAAGGCGCGCCGGCTGAACAGCAGGGCGAGCGCGACGAGCGTGCAGAAGGTGGCGTAACCCGTGGCGAGCAGCATGCCGCTGCGCGGCGGCAGGCTCCACGAGAGCGCCGCGACGGCCAGCACCACGAGGACCGATGCTCCCCAGAGTCGCCACACCCAGCCGCGCGTGCGCAGCATGAGCAGCATCAGGCCGCTGAGCGCCAGGGAGTTGAACAGGGCGGTGACCGACTGGATCCTCAGGTTGAGGTCCGGCCCGCCGGGAAAGCCGCCGAGGGCGGCGAGAACGTAGGGGCTATTGAGAAAGGGCGCCGCCGCCATCAGTAGCGCGACGCGCGGCAGGCCCTGGGCCAGCGGAATGGCAGCCGCGAGGAAGGCAACCGCCGCGACACCAAAGTACGCTCCCCAGAATCCGACGGCAAGGGCATCCATCCCGCGGACGATATCAGGCCCGCGGGACGCCGACGCCCGGACTCAGGAGCCGATCACCTCGTAGCCGGCATTGCCTTCCAGCAGGTGGCGCACCTGCCCGGCGAGCGAGCCGAAGAGCGCCATCTTGCGCTGCGCTTCGTGGCCGTCGCCGAACAGGACGCGCCCGCACTGCAGTTCGCGCGCGCAGGCCGCGATGGTCTCGGCGCTGCGCCCCACGCGGACGTGCGAGGTGTGGCGGATGCCCGCCGCGCCGAGCAGCGCCTCGGCGCTCGCGAGGTCCTCGCGGCCGGCCTTGTCGTGCAGCTCGCTCAGCTCGTTGCGGCCGAAGAACATGGCGACGTGCGAGGTGACACGCGGCTGCACGCTGAGCAGATGCACGTGCAGGGCGGGGTCGAGCGCCGCGGCGCGCGCGGCCTCGGCCACCGCGGCGCGGATGTGCGCGTCGTCGCCGCGCGTCACGGGAATGAGGATGTTTTTCATTGCAGCGGCTCCCGGGTCAGGCTTGCGCCGGCTGAACCGTGCCGCGGCCCATCAGCCACTTGCCGGTGGCGACCACGAAGGCCGCGCCGATGGCGGGGGCGATCCAGTGCAGCACGTGCAGTTGCGAGGTCCAGCCGCTGATGGCGGGGTCGCTGATCGCCATTTCGCCGGCCACCCAGCCCAGGAGCGCGGCGCCCAGGGTGATGATGACGGGGAAGCGGCCCATGATCTTGAGCAGCAGCGCGCTGCCGAAGATGATGAGGGGAATGCTGATCACGAGGCCGATGACGAGCAGCGGCACGTTGCCCTTGGCCGCGGCGGCGACGCCGATCACGTTGTCCAGGCTCATGACCAGGTCGGCGATCACGATCGTCTTGATCGCGGCGGCCAGGTTGGAGTGGCCTTCCAGGTTCTCTTCCTCGTCGTCCTGCTTCAGCAGGCCGATGCCGATCCACAGCAGCAGCGCCGCGCCGACCAGCTTGAGGTAGGGCAGCGACAGCAGGTACACCGCGAAGAAGGTGAGCACGATCCGCAGCACGATGGCGCCGACCGAGCCGAAGATGATGGCCTTCTTCTGCTGGTGCGGCGGCAGCGAGCGGCAGGCCAGCGCGATCACGACCGCGTTGTCGCCCGAGAGCACGATGTTGATGAGGATGATCTGCGACAACGCGATCAGGAAGTCGGGGCTGGAGAAGAATTCCATGACTCTGGGGCCTTCGGTGAGGGGTAGGACCACGGCGGAGTGCCGCTGCCCCCGAGTCTGCGAAGCGGGCCTGACGGGAGTTTCTTCCCAGCCTGTCGGCAAGCCCGCGCCAAGCTGTCCTGGAACTGACAAACGCCCTTGCCGGGCGCCGGTTCAGTCGTCCGCCGCCAGCGGGAACACCACGCTGAAGCGGTTGCCCACGCCGTCGCTGTCGTCCTCCAGCTCGATGGATGCGCCATGCAGCATCGCGATCTCGCTGACGATGGACAGTCCCAGGCCGCTGCCGTCGGCCTTGGTGCCCAGCGTCCGGTGGAAGCGTTCGAAGATGCGCTGCCGCTCCTCCGGCGCGATGCGCGCGCTGTCGTCGCTGATGGCGATCACCGCGTGCGTTCCCGCGGCGTTCTTCCCCGCGCCGACCGTCACGCGCCCGCCGCGGTGGCTGTAGCGGATCGCGTTGTCGATCAGGTTGTTGAGCATCTCGCGCAGCCGGTCGCCGTCGCCCTTCACCGGCAGCGGCGCCGCCTCGCCCTCGAAGCCGAGATCGATGCCCGCGCGCAAGCCCTGCGACACCCATTCCATCGCCACGTCGAGGGCGAGCGCGCGCAGGTCGAGCACCTGCAGCTGCGCGGCCTGGACCACGCCGGGTTCGTTGCGCGCGAGCGCGAGCAACTGCCGCACGAGGCGCGAGAGCCGCTCGACGCTCACGTACACCTGCGCCAGGTTGTGATGCAGCCGCTGGGGGTCCTGTTCGCGCAAGCCGAGTTCGATCTGCGCCTTGAGCCCGCTCACCGGCGTCTTCAGCTGGTGCGCCGCATCGGCGATGAAGCGGTTCTGCGCGTCGATGGCGCCGCGCACACGCGCCATCAGCTCGTTGACCTCGTCGAGCAGGGGCCGCACTTCCGCGGGCACGTGGTCGACCTCGATCGGGCTCAGGTCGACGTGCGAGCGCGACGACACCGCGGCGCTCACCCGGCGGACCGGCGCGAGCCCGCGCGACACGCCCACGTACACCGCGCCGACCGCCAGCAGGATCAGCAGCAGCTGCGGCGCGATGGTGTTCAGCAGCATCTCGTTGGCCAGCGCGCCGCGCTTGTTGGTCGTCTCGGCGACCTGCACGAAGACGAGTTCGCCCGTGCGCGCGCCCGGGTAGGGCAGCCACGCGGCGACCGCGCGCACCTCCTTGCCGTGGAGCCTGAGCGAGTAGAAGCGCGCGCCGTTGCGGCGCGTGCCGTGCGGCGGCCCCGCGAACTCCGTTTCGCCGCCGAGCAGGCGACCTTCCGCCGTGGCGACGCGATAGAAGATCTGGTCCTGCGCGTCCTCGAAGAGGATCTGCTTGGCCATTTCGGAGAGATCGAGGCGCGGCACGCCGCCATCCGCGCGGACCTGCACCGCGAGCTCGCGGGCGATCTCGTGCAGCGAGCGGTCGTGCGCCAGGTTCGCGAGGCGCGTGGAGCTCCAGGACGAGAACGCGGTGTCGAGCGCGAGCAGCACGAGCAGCGGCACGAGCAGCCAGCCGAGCAGCCGCGACTGCAGGCTGCGCTCAGTCCGCGCCGGGCTCATTCGGCCGCTCGATCAGGTAGCCCATGCCGCGGATCGTCTTGATCTCGCAGCCGAAGCTCTCCAGCTTCTTGCGCACCCGGTAGACGAGCACCTCCACCGCATTCGGCGCGACGTCGTCGCCCCAGCCGTAGAGCTGGTTCGTGATGTGCTCCTTGCTCACGACGCGGCCCACGCGCAGGAACATGAGCTCGATCAGCGCGAGTTCGCGCGCCGACAGGTCGATGGGCTGGTCGCGGTGATACAGGCGCCGCGCGACCGTGTCGAACCGCAGGTCGCCGTACTCGATGTCGGGCGTGGCCTGCGCGCCGCGGCGCAGCAGCGCGCGCACCCGCGCCTCGAGTTCGGGCAGGTCGAAGGGCTTGGCGAGGTAGTCGTCGGCCCCGAGGTCGAGCCCCTTCACGCGGTCCTGCAGCGTGTCGAACGCGGTGAGCAGGAGAATGGGGACGAGCGATTTGCGCGCGCGCAGGCGGCGCAGCACCTCGAGCCCGCTGATGCCGGGCAGGCCGATGTCGAGGATGGCGAGGTCGTAGGGATGCTGCGCGAGCGCGACGTCGGCGAGCTCGCCCGTGTCGATCGCGTCGACCGTATAGGCGGCCTGGGCCAGCGCGCGCACGAGGGCGTCGGCCAGGACCTTGTCGTCTTCCACCAGCAGGATGCGCACGGATGCGATCCTAGCCTACGCTCAGGACACGGCGGCCGCGGCCTCGAGGATGTCGTGCCAGGACTGCCGGATCTCGCCCATGTTCGCGAGCACGGCGCACAGGCGCGCCGGTGCGAGCCCGGGCAGCGGGAGCTCGAGCATGAGCACCACCCGGCCGGGCGTCCCCGAGAGCGCCATGCGAAGGCCGCCGGTGTCGTGCCAGAGAAAGTTGTACTGCAGCAGCCGCTCGTACAGGCGTTCGCGCGCGGCCGGCGCGGCCTCGCCGACCGGGCACACGATCACCATGCGGCCTTGCGCGTCGTCGTGCTCGATGTCGAAGGGCAGGCCGTCCGCGAGACGCAGCGTCCAGGCCGGGCGCTCGTCGTCGGACACCAGCGCCTCCGCACTCAGCATCAGCGCGGCTTCGCGCACGAGATCGTCGATGGCGGTTTGCAATGGCATGGCGGCAGCCTTCATCACGCGGCGGCGTGCGGAAACGGCGGCGCGCCCAGTCCGAAACGCGGAACCTTCGCCTGCGCTTCGTCCATCGCCTTGCGCAGCGCGATGGCGTCTTCGACCCGATGCGATCGGCCCTTGCGCTCGACGCCCATCCTGTCCAGGATCTTGCGGCCTGCGGATGGGTCCTTCGACTTGTCGTGGTGCGACGTGTGGCGCTTTACACGACCCGTGGAAGGCCCGGCCATTTCCGCCGCCCGCGCCTCTTCGGCTTCCCGACGGGCCTGCGCGGCCTGCCGCTGGTTGGCCTTCCCGATCCTGGCTGCCTGCGTGCGGTCTTCCCGAGCCGCAGCGCGGCTGGCCTGGCGATCGTGATAGCCGTCTTCAGCCCCTGCGGCGGCCGCGTTCTTCGCATCCCGCGCCTGCCAGCGCGCCTGCTTCTCCGCGGCCTGCCGCGCCTGCCAGTCCGCGAGCACCTCGACTTCCGGAGGCTCTTCGGGCGCTTCGGACTCGACGACGACCGGCAAGATGGGCGTCGCACCGGCCGCTTCAACCGGCAAGTCGCCCGGCTGCGCGTCGGCGCCGACCGAGGCGGGCTGCGGAGCCGGGAGCAGTCGCTGCGTCACCTCCTGAGGCATTTCGAGGAGTTGCGCCAACGCGTGATCGACCACGGCCTGCATGATCCAGGGACGGTAGTGCCCGATCAGCGCATGCGGCGCCACGCCCTCGTTGCGCGGGTCCCGGGCTTCATCCGACAGCAGGAAGACCTCGTACAGCCAGGCGCTTTGCCGCAGGTCCGCCACCTCCTCCTGCCAGCGCAGCGCGCGCGGGCTGTCCAAACCATCGGGACGAAGGCCATCGCCCTTCGGCGAATACACGGTCGACTGCGATGCGGCAACCCCCAAGGCCAACTTCAGTCCCGCCCCGCCTTCGTGGATGTGGAGCTTGATCCGGGGCAGCGCCCGGATCGCGCCATCGGCGATCCGGTCGACCTGTGCGCAGGAGAACACCGCATATTCGCGCAGCACCGGTCGCGGCAGATCGAGCAGCATCAGCGCGGCGCTGAGCCAGAACGCATTCTCGACAATCGGCTCCGCGATGCGCGCCTCGGCCATCCAGTGCAGTTCGTCCACGACGGACTCGGCGCAGTCCACCCGCCACTGCGCGACCCTTGCCAGGCTCTGAAGAACCTCGTTATCCGACTCTCTCGTGCTGCTTCTGGTGAACATCCGGAAGGCGCTGGCGAACTCGTCCCGGCTGAAGTCGTCATCCACATCCACGGCCGGCAATTCTTCGCCGGCATCCTGCGCGCGGGCAACGGCGGCGAAGCCCATGGTCAGCAAATGGCAGATCATGAAGGCGCGTTCTGGAAGCATCGCAGTAGAACCCGCGCGGAGGATCTCGGCCTCGGGAAGGCCCCACCTGTTCACCAGCGCGTCCCAGTCGCCAGCGCTCGCATCGGCGGCCACCGAAGCCAGGACCTCCAGGTCGGCAACGGTGGGCGGACCCTGCTCGCATCGTTGTCGAGCGATCGTCTCGAACCAGCCGCGAATCGCCTTGTGCACATGCGGCGGCAAGGTGGGGCGCGCCTCGTTCCACATCGCCTCGACCAGCATGCGGACCAGCATGTCCGTCTGCCCGGCATCGAGCGGCAGCGCACTCCCCATCGAAAACCTGTCGTGACCTGCCGGAAACAGGAACATGCGTGCCGCCTGGCCAGGCTCGCGCGGGATGCCCTGCACCAGCTGGGTCATGCGCAGGCCCGGCGGCAACACCACCGTGCCGAAATAGTCCGTCTCCTCCCCTCGTGCCCGCGCGCGCTCGCGACTTCTCTGCTGCTGTGCGAATTCGTCGAGCGCGCGGGCGGACTCGCCACGCGCCGGCACCAGCGAACGCAGCGGCGCGGGGTCGCCGACGAGGAATGCTGCCGACGCCTCGGCGAGCTGCTGGAAGCCTTCCAGCGGGAGGCGAGGTCCCGTGAAGACGTTCCACACTGCGACTTGCGCGACCCGCCGCCAGTCGCCGGGTCGGGCCTCCGGCTGGCGGGCCATGTCGGCCATCATCATGTCTTCGAGCGCTTCGCGCAGACGGCGCCGGTGGGCGGCGCTCAGGTCCTCGCAGGCGGGGTTCAGCGCCAGGCGATCGGCCTCGTGCATTTCAATGGTGAAGGCGCCCGGGCTGCCCTTTGTTGCGTGCTGGAGAGTGGGCCATGTGGCGGCCAGCGACATGCCGGGTTGGTGGCGGGCGAACATTTCGGATCCTGCAGAGGAACAAGTCGGAACCATCGCATCGACAGGCTCGCCGTGCATGATGCGAAGGTCTGAACCGCTATAAATTCCTCGTGCATCCACAAGGACCTCCATGACCGATTCCAACGACTGCGACCTTTTCGTCATCGGCGGCGGCAGCGCCGGTGTTCGCGCCGCGCGCATGTCCGCGCAGCGCGGCGCGCGCGTGGTGCTCGCCGAGGCCGCAGCGCTCGGCGGCACCTGCGTGAACGTCGGCTGCATCCCCAAGAAGCTCTACAGCTACGCGGCGCACTTCGCCGACGACTTCCGCGATGCCGCCGGCTACGGCTGGACCGTGGGCGAGCCGACTTTCGACTGGGCCACGCTGAAGAAGAACCGCGCGGCCGAGATCGCGCGACTCAACGGCGTGTACGCGAACCTGCTCGCGGGCGCGGGCGTGCGCACGATCACGGGCTGGGCCTCGCTCGCGGATGCGCACACGGTGATGGTCCGCACCGCGAGCGGCGAAGAGACGGTGCGCGCGAAGCACATTCTCGTGGTGACCGGCGGGCGGCCCACGGTGCCCGACTTTCCCGGCTGCGAACACGTCATCACGTCCGACGGACTGTTCGATGCGGAGCCCTTTCCGAAGCGCTTGCTCGTGGTGGGCGGCGGCTACATCGCCTGCGAGTTCGCCTCGATCTTCAACGGCCTCGGCGCAAAGGTGACGCAGCTGTACCGGGGCGAGCAGGTGCTGCGCGGCTTCGACGACGACATCCGCGCGCACGTCGCGCGCGAGATGACGAAGCACGGCGTCGACCTGCGCACCCGCGCGGACGTGAGGTCGATCGAAAAGCGCGGCGACGGCTCGCTTGCCGCCACGCTGGCCGACGGCACGGTCCTCGAAGCCGACAAGGTGCTGTATGCGACGGGCCGCGTGCCCAACATCGCGGGGCTGGGCCTGGAAGCGCTCGGCGTGAAGCAGGGCCGCGACGGCGCGATCGTGGTCGACGAGGCCTACCGCACCTCCGTCCCCTCGATCCTCGCGGCCGGCGACGTCACCGCGCGCATCCAGCTCACGCCCGTGGCCTTGGGCGAAGCGATGGTGATCGCGGACCATCTCTTCGGCGCGGGAAAGAAGGCGATGGGCTACGACTACATCCCCACCGCCGTGTTCACGCATCCGAACATCGGCACCGTGGGCTATTCCGAAGCGCAGGCGCGCGAGAAGTTCGGCGCCGTCACGATCTTCCGCAGCGAATTCAAGGCGCTCAAGCACACGTTGAGCGGCAGCACCGAGCGCACGCTGATGAAGCTCGTGGTCGACACGGCCAGCGACCGCGTCGTCGGCCTGCACATGGTCGGCGCCGACGCGGGCGAGATCGTGCAGGGCTTCGCCGTGGCGATGAAAGCGGGCGCGACCAAGGCGGTCTTCGACAGCACCATCGGCATCCACCCCACGGCGGCGGAAGAGTTCGTGACGATGCGCGAGCCGGTGGCCTGAAGCCTCAGGCGCGAATGAAGAGCGGGCCCTCGATGCGCGCTCCCGGCGCGATGCCGCGCTCGCTGAACCAGCCCTGGTTGACTTCCAGTACGTAGCGAACCGGCGTCTCGCAGGTGTGCGCGTCCTCGCAGTGCGGCTCCAGGTCGCCGATCTGCACGATGTGGCCGTCGTCGTCCATGAACGCGATGGACAACGGAAGCGGCGTGTCCTTCATCCAGAAGCTCTGCGGCTGCGGCTCGTCGCACATGAAAAGCATGCCCTCGTTCTCCGGCATCTCGCGCCGGTGCATGAGGCCCAGGGCACGCTCTTCGGCGTTGCGGGCGACGTAGGCGTCGAGCGGATGCTCGCCGATGGTGAGTTTCACGCGCGGGAGTGTCATGCGGTCATTCTGGCGCGTGCGGCGCGAAGGCCGTGTAGTGAAGTCGCCCCGCCTCATCCGTCGCGCTTGTCCTACGGCCGCGCCGGTCGGCGGCACGAACACTCGCCAGCCATGGCCCGCGCCGAAGCCGAATCCGCTCCTCCGCCCGACACCGCCGGGGCCGTCGACCCGCGCGAGGCCGCGGAGGTCGCGGGCCTGCAGTACGTCTCGGACGAGCAGCCTGGCATCCGCCGCGAACAGGCGGGCGACCTGGTCGCCTACTTCAAGGACAACGGCGATCCGGTCCACGACGACGCGACGCTGGAGCGCATCCGCAAGCTCGCGATTCCGCCGGCCTGGACCGAGGTCTGGATCTGCGCCCGTGCGAACGGGCACATCCAGGCGACCGGACGCGATGCGCGCGGCCGCAAGCAGTATCGCTACCACGCGCAGTTCCGCGAGGTGCGCGAGGAGACCAAGTACGGCCGCATGCTCGATTTCGCGCAGGCGCTGCCCGCGGTCCGCGCCCGGCTCGCCGAGCACATGGCGCTGCGCGGCCTGCCGCGCGAGAAGGTGCTGGCCACGGTCGTGCATCTGCTGGAGACCACGCTGATCCGCGTGGGCAACGAGGACTATGCGAAGGAGAACCGGAGCTACGGCCTGACGACGCTGCGCAACCGGCACGTGAAGGTCGAGGGCGGGCAGCTCCGGTTCCAGTTCAAGGGCAAGAGCGGCAAGACCTGGCAGCTCGCCGTGCGCAACCCGCGCGTGGCGAAGGTCGTGCGCGCGTGCCAGGAATTGCCGGGGCAGGAGCTCTTCCAGTATCTCGACGACGAAGGCCAGGTCAAGCGGGTCACGTCGTCGGACGTCAATGCCTACCTGCGCGAGATCACCGGCCGCGACATCACCGCCAAGGACTTCCGCACCTGGGCCGGCACCGTGCTCGCCGCGATGGCGCTGCAGGAGGTCGAACGGATCGACCCGGACGCGACGCAGAAGAAGAACCTGAAGGCGGCGATCGAACGCGTCGCGGCGAAGCTGGGCAACACCCCGACGATCTGCCGCAAGTGCTACATCCATCCCGAGGTCATCTCCGCGTACACCGAGGGTGCGCTGGCGCTGGAGGTGAAGGAGCGCGCCGATGCCGAGCTGCGCGAGAACCTGGGCCGGCTGAAGCCGGAGGAAGTGGCGGTGCTCGCGCTGCTCGAGGCACGGCTCGCGCGCACGCTCGAAGGCTCGCTGAAGGCATCGCTCGCGGCGAAGAAGAAGCCGCGGGGGAAGTCCGCCCGAAGGGTTTAGGGCGAAAGTTCGACCGCCGCCGCGCCGGCTCGGACTTCGCCTACGCACGCATCCGACAAGCCGCCACGTGCAGGGTTGAGCCAGGTCCTCACACTGGACGCAATTGCAGAGAAATTGCAGAGAGAAAGGTTTTTTCCATGTTCGGCCTGCCCACCGAGTTCTTCCCCTTCTTCTTCGCCGCGCTGGCGGCGCTCTTCGGATTCTTCTTTTCGCGCCGCGGCCAGGGAGAAGCGATCCACTTCGCGAGCCGCATCCTGTATGCGGTGGCGGCGGCCTGCGTCATCATTGGCCTGTGGGTCGTCGTGATGCAGAGGTAACGGCACGCCTCTTGCACTCCGCCCGTTTCCGCAGCTCGACTGCGGCAACAACAACCGGAGTGAAGAAATGGCGATCCTTGGAAGAATGCTGCTCGCGGCGGCGGGCGGCGTGATTGCGCTTGGTGCGCATGCGCAGAGTTCGGTGCAGCTCATGGGCACCGTCGACACCTTCGTGGGGAGCATGCGCATGGCCGGCGACACGGGGCGGCGCACCGTGGTGGGCAGCGGCGGCATGACGACCTCGTGGTTCGGGTTCAAGGGCACGGAAGACCTCGGCGGCGGCCTCAAGGCGAACTTCGCGCTCACCGCGTTCTTCCAGGCCGACAGCGGCACCGCCGGGCGCTTCGCGAACGACCCGTTCTTCTCGCGCGACGCGAACGTCTCGCTCTCCGGCCGATTCGGCACCGTGATGCTGGGCCGCGGCCTCGCGCCGAACTTCCTGCCGACGATCCTGTTCAACCCGTTCGGCGACTCGTTCACCTTCTCGCCCCTCGTCCTGCACAACAACGTGCCGCTGTTCAACCCTTCGGGCTGGGCCGCGACCACACCCTCGGACACGGGCTGGGCCAACGAGATCCTCTACACGACGCCCAATTTCGGCGGGCTCACCGCGAACTTCCACTACCAGTTCGGCGAGGTCGCCAACGACAACGGCGTGCGCAACTTCGGTGCGAACCTGCTGTTCTTCAAGGGCCCATTCGCCGCGACCGCCTTCTACGAGAGCGACGACTTGAGCAACCCGGTGCCCGCGCGCTTCACCGGCGACGCGCGCCGCACCGACTGGATGCTCGGCGCCTCATGGGACTTCACGGCCGCGAAGCTGTTCGGGACCTACGGCCGCTCGCGAACCAGCATCTCGCCGCTGGAGAGCCGTACCGTGTCGCTCGGCGGCACGGTGCCGGTGGGCGCCGGCAAGATCATGCTGGGCACGGCGCGCACCGAATACACGCCGGGCCGCACGCGCCGCACCACGACGGTGGGCTACGACCACAACCTGTCGAAGCGGACGGACGTCTACGTGAACGTGATGCGCGACACCATCACCACGTTCTCGGGCGGCACGAGCTTCGGCGCGGGGATCCGCCACAGGTTCTGAGGCCGGCCCGCCGCGCGGCCGGGCGACCGGGAGCATTGCCGCGGCGGTCGTGGGCTAGTCCTTCCGCTGCGCGAGGCAGAACGAAGTCCTGTACGTGTGATCCGCACCCCAGGTGCGCCAGCCGCTCACGTCGAGGTGGATGCGCCCGCTCGGGTAGCGGCTCAGGCCCATGTTCCACTTGCGGCCTTCGTCGCGCCAGAACGCGCACAGCTTGGTCACGTCGATGGACGGGCCTTCGGCGGTGAGGTCCAGCGCCCAGCTCACGGTGTGGGCGCTGCGCGGCGCGCCGTTGGCGCAGGCATTCAGCGCCGGGTTGCGATAGGCGGAGGCGCCATCGACCTCCTTGAGGATTTCGCGCTTCTTGAGCTCCGCCACCAACGCGACGACCTCGCGCATCACGGGCCAGTGACTCTTCGGCGGGATCTCGAATTGAGGCGCCTTGCACCTGCGCCAGTCGGTCGCGGTGCGCAAGAGCGAACGCGTGGGAACGATGCCGTTGAGCTTGCGCTCGGCCAGGAAGTCCTCCAGTTGGGTGACCGGATGGTGGTTGAGCCAGGCGTCGAAGGCGGCGGCATCGTCGGGTTCGGGGGCGGCGCGGGCGGGAGCAAAGGCGAGCAAAAGGAGAAGTGGCAACAGACGAACACGGCGCATGGACAGGAGTGTGCCGCGAGCGGCCCGTTTTCGCCGAGTGCGTAACATGCGGTGCCTCAGCACGGCCGGAATCGCCATGAAACCCCGCATCCTCGAAAATGCCCGCATCCCGCCCCTCGAGGCCGCGCTCGCGCGCGAGTACGACGTCCACCCGCTATGGAAAGAGGCCGACGCGGCCGCTTTCCTGCGAGAGCACGGACGCGAGTTCACCGGGCTCGTCACCGGCTCGCTCAAGGGTGCGAGCGGCGAGCTCATCGATGCGATGCCGAACCTGCAGGTCATCGCGAACTATGGCGTCGGGTACGACACGATCGATCTCGGCGCCGCCCGGCGGCGCGGCGTGGCCGTGAGCACCACGCCCGACGTGCTCACGGACTGCGTCGCGGATTTCGCCTTCGGCCTGCTGATCGCCACCGCGCGCCAGCACGTCGCCGCCGACCGCTTCGTGCGCGACGGCGAGTGGAAGCCCGGCGTGTTTTTCCGCGTGACCACGCGCGTGGCGCGCAAGCGCCTCGGCGTACTCGGCCTCGGACGCATCGGGCAGGCCATCGCGCAGCGTTCGACGGGCTTCGGCATGGAGGTGCGCTACCACTCGCGTCGTCCCGTGGCGCAAGCGCGCTGGACCTACGAACCCTCGCTGCGCGAGCTCGCGGCATGGTGCGACTTCCTCGTGGTCGCCTGCGCCGGCGGCGAGGCGACGCGCCACCTCGTGAATGCCGAGGTGCTGGACGCGCTCGGCCCGCACGGCTTCATCGTCAACATCGCGCGCGGCACGGTGATCGACGAGGCCGCGCTCGTCGCGGCGCTGAAGAACAAGCGCATCGCCGGCGCCGGACTCGACGTGTTCGAGCACGAGCCGAACGTTCCGCGCGAGTTGCTGGAGGCCGACAACGTCGTCCTTGCGCCGCACACCGCCAGCGGCACGCAGGAGACGCGTCGGGAGATGGGCGAGCTCGTGCTCGACAATCTGCGTTCGTGGTATCGGGACGGCAGGCTGCTGACGCCGGTGGCGTGAGCTAGCCGTTCTTCAGCGCAAGCTCCAGGCTCTTCACCATCGCGACGAGCCGCGGGCCGATCTCGTTCTCGAGCATCCCCTTGCGAAGCTGCTTGACGTTCGAGACGCAGTTGAACACGAGCCGCTCGCCGTCGACCGGCCGCTTCAGCGGGACCGCGACCGCGCGCACGGCGGGGTCCATGTGCTTTTGCAGGATGCAGCAGCCGGTGCGCGGGAATTCGCGCAGGCTGCGATCGATGGACCGGTGGTAGTCCTTGAACAGATCGGGCATCTTCACGCGGACTTCGTTGAGCAGGCTCTCCCGTTCCGCCCTGTCGCAGGCGACGAGATACGCGTGCCCCATCGACGAGGAGGCGATGGGCAGCCAGCGGCCGATGTCCGAGAACTGCGGCGCGAACACCGCGCGGCTGCGGCTCGTCTCCACGTAGACGATGCCGAGGCGGTCGCGCACGCCCATCGACACGGAGCAGCCGAGCAGGTCCGCGAGCTCGTTCATCGCCGGCCGCACGACCTGCCGCAGGCGCACCCGCGCGAGCATGGGATAGCCGAGCGACACCACCGCGGAGCCGAGCTGGTACTTGCTCGAATGCATCGCATGCCGCAGGTAGCCGAGACGCACGAGCGTGTACGTGAAGCGCGAGATGGTGGGCCGCGGCAGGCCCGTGCGCTCCGCAAGCTCCTTGTTGCCGAGGAAGGGTTCCTCGGGCGTGAAGCAGCGCAGGATCTCGAGCCCGCGCGCGAGCGTGGTCGCGAACTGGCGGTCTTCCAGCGTGTCCTCGTAGATCGGCGCGGTCAAACGAAAATTCAACATAGCGAAACTCCGCTCGTTTTCTAACACCGCGGACGGGTACTGTCACCTGCAAAACGCGGAGACAAGTCAATGAAGTTCGACATCCTGCAGCGGGCGCCCGCCATGGAGGCGGCCATCGCGCGCACCACCAACAAGAGGCACCTCGCCATCCTCGAGAACTACCGCCGCCACGCGATCCTCGAGGTGTGCGGCCTGTACGAGGGAATCCTCGCGCCCGACATGATCGTGCCGAACCCGGTGTACCGCTTCCACACGCCCAAGGGCACGCGCGTCATCGAGGGCATGGAGGCCGTGCGCGCGGAATACCAGAGCTACGTGGACCAGAACACGACGGTCATCTACCACACGCAGGAGCACTGCGCGGTCGACGACGACGGGCTCTACACCGAGTACGTGTCGCACCGCTTCTTTCCCGGCAAGGTGCTGCTCGCGATGGGGGACTCCATCGACGACCCCGACGCCACCTACATGGCGACGCTCACGCAGTCGATGTTCTGGCCGTACGACGAGGAGGCGCGTCTCGTCGAGGAGCGCGTGTACCGCGGCAACGACCGCAAGCTGCACCGCTGCGAGCCCGACGAGGTGATCACGATGCAGGAGTGCCGCGACAAGCTGATGCCGCTGCTGCGCCCGGTCGCCAAGGTCCGCTGACGGCGGGGCCACGCATCATGCTGAGCTTCGCCGACAACGAGATGCTGACGCGCACCGGGGAGGGCACGCCCATGGGCACCCTCTTCCGCCGCTTCTGGACGCCCTTCCTTCTCTCGCAGGAACTGCCCGAACCCGACGCGCCGCCGGTGCGCGTGCGCGTGATGGGCGAGGACCTCGTCGCGTTCCGCGACACGCGCGGGCGCGTGGGCCTGGTCGAGCCGCAGTGCCCGCACCGCGGCGCGAACCTCTTCTGGGGCCGAAACGAGGACAACGGCCTGCGATGCGCCTTCCATGGCTGGAAGTTCGACGTGGAGGGCCGGTGCGTCGACATGCCGTGCGTGCCAAACGGCGCGAACTACATGAAGACGATCCGGCTGAAATCGTACGAGGTCGAGGAGCGCGGCGGGATGCTCTGGGCCTACATGGGCCCGCCCGAAGCGAAGCCGACCTTTCCCGCGATCGAGTTCACGATGCTGCCTGCCTCGCACGTCTTCGTGTCGAAAAAACTGCAGGAGTGCAACTGGGCGCAGGCCTGCGAGGGCGGCCTCGACACGGCGCACTTCTCGTACCTGCACATGGCGGTGTCGGCCTCCGAAGAGGAGTTCATGAAGACGATGTCGCGCGCCGACGCGAGCCAGCAGTTCCAGCGCGTGAAATGGATGAAGGACGACGGGGCGCCGCGTTTCACCATCATCGCGCACGACGCGGGCATCGTGATCGGCGGCGCGCGCACCGCGGACCCCGGCAACACGTACTGGCGCATCAGCCAGTTTCTGATGCCCAACCACGGCTACACGCCCAATGCGTTTCCCGGCGAGAGCTATCACGGGCAGACCTGGATCCCGATCGACGACCATTCGTGCTGGATCTACTGCTACACGTGGAACCCGGAGCGCCCGATCACCGAGGCCGAGCGCCGCAAGTACGCGGGCGGCTTCGCGGTGCATGCGGAAGTCGACGAGAAGTGGATTCCGATCCGCAACCGCTCGAACGATTACCTGATCGACCGCGTCGAGCAGAAGCACCGCAGCTTCACCGGCATCACCGGCGTGTCCGAGCAGGACGCATGCATCCAGGACAGCCAGGGCTGGATCGCCGACCGCACGCGCGAACATCTCGGCCCCACCGACATGGGCGTCGTGCAGTTCCGCAAGCTCGTGCTCGGCGCGGCAAAGGCTCTGGCAGGCGGCGAGGAGCCGAAGGCCGCAGGAGCGCCGCAGGCCTACGCCGTGCGCTGCGGCGGCGCCATCACGCCCGATGCCGTGCCGCTCGCCGACGTGATGACGCAGCGCTTCGGTTCTCCCACGGGGCGCTACGACGCGCCGAGTCCCCAGTCCACGGAAGGAGTCGCATCGTGATCACGTTCCTCAGGAAGGCCGTTCTTGCCGCCTTCGCCCTCTCCGGCCTCGCCCTCGTGCCGGCGGCCGCGTTCGCGCAGGCCTACCCGAACAAGCCGATCCGCATCGTGGTGCCCTACGACGCGGGCGGTCTGTCCGACGTGACCGCGCGCAACATCGGCAAGGAGCTCACCGCGCGCCTGGGCCAGCCGGTGCTGATCGAGAACCGGCCCGGCGCGACGCAGATCATCGGCGCGTCCTACGTGGCGAAGTCGCCGGCCGACGGCTACACGCTCTTTTTCGCGAGCCTCACCTCGATGGTGCTCAACAAGCATGGCTTCGCGAAGCTCGCGTACGAGCCGCTGAAGGACTTCGCGCCGGTCACGCTCGTCACGCAGACGCCGCTCTTCCTCTTCGTCAACGACAAGTTTCCGGCGAAGACGTTGCCCGAACTCGTCGCCGCGGCGAAGGCGAAGCCCGGCGCGTATTCGTATCCGTCGCTCGGCCACGGCAGCAGCTATCACGTGGTCATGGAAATGTTCAAGGCGGTCAATGGCATCGACGTGACGCACGTGCCGTACAAGGGCAGCGCGCCCGGCCTGCAGGCGCTGCTGAAGGACGAGGTGCAGATGATGTTCGACGTGGGCGGCATCTCCACGCAGTACATGAACGAGGGCAGGCTGCGCGCGCTCGCCGTCACCGGCGCGAAGCGCAACCCCGGCCTTCCCAACGTTCCGACGCTGGGCGAACTCGGCGTGCCCGGTTTCGAATTGAGCTTCTGGTTCGGCATCGTCGCGCCCGCGGGCACGCCCAAGCCCATCGTGGACAAGCTGTCCGCCGAGATCGGCCAGATCGTGCAGGCGCCCGACTTCCGCGAGCGCGCGCAGAAGACGGGCTACACGACGGTGTCGACCACGCCGGCCGAATTCGCCTCGCTGATCGAGGGCGACCTCGGCCGGTGGGAAAAGATGTTCAAGGCGGCGAAGATCGAGCCGCAGCAGTGACCGGCGATGTCGAGGGCGCGGAGCCGATGCGGCGCTTCGAATACCTTTTCAGCGTGAGCCGCCTCTGGCTGTTCCGGGGCCCGATGAAGCACTTTTCATCGGGCCACCTTGGTCACTCGTCCGAGTTCGACGCGTCCTTCCCCAGCATCGTCACGGCGGCGAGCGCGGCGAGAACCGCCAGCGCGAGAAAGCCGGCGGTGTAGGTCCCGCCGAACGCGAGCAGCTGCGAGAACAGGAACGGCCCCAGCATCGAGCCGCCGAACAGGAAGAACTGCGTGCCGCCGGCCGCGCGCGCAAGCTGGTCACGGGGCACCACGCGCACCAGTTCGGCGAAGAAGACGCCGTTCCACCCCATCGCCGTCGCGCCCGCGATGACCATGACGACACCGACGAGCGGCACCGACGGGGACGCGGGCAGGAAGGCCAGGCCGACGGAGGCCGCGGCCATGGCGAAGCCGAAGATCGAGAGCAGGCGGCGCGGGGGAAACCAGCGGTCGGCAATGTGGCCCGCGGTCACGCGCGTGATCACGGAGGCGAGCTGCGCGATCGCGAGCATGCCCGCCGCCTGCGCGAGTGGCAGGCCGAGACGCACGAGCAGCGACACGGCATAAGTGACGAAGCCGAGCTGCATCGTCGCGTAGGCCATGGCCATGAAGCTCAGGCGGCGCAGCGACGGCTCGCGCGCGGCATGCAGCAGGGACTCGACCCAGGGCTGCCTCGCCGGCGATGTTTTGGGCGACGGCGGATCGAGCAGCGGCCTCGCGGGAATCAGCACGACGGCCAGTGCGACCAGCGCAGCGGCGGTCGCGAAGAGCGCGGCCTGCCAGCCGATCGTCGCGAGCGTGGCGGGGAGGACGAGGCCGGCCAGCGCGATGCCCGCCGGCACGCCCGCCTGCTTGATGGCGAAGAACAGTCCCGGCGAACCCGGCGGCGCATGGCGCCCGAGGATCACGGCGGCGGCCGGGTTGACCACGCCGTGGCCGATACCGATCACGACGGCGGCGAGCAGGAGCATGGCCGCCGTGCCGGCGCCCGCAAGCGCGATGCCGCCCGCGATGCACACGAGCACGACTTGCGTGCTGCGCAACGCCCCCACGCGCCCCATCCACGACGCGCACGCGACGCCGGAGAGCATGGCGACGAGGTAGATCGTGGCGGTGAACAGGCCCACGCGTTCCGGCGCAATGCCCAGCTGCGGCGCCACGGCCGGCGCAACGACGGGTGCGAAGGCCGTGACGAAGCTGGCGAAGAGCTGGGCCGCGAGCGTGGCTTGCAAGGCGAGCCAGGGGCGGGGAACGAGCGGGTCGGCGGTCAAATCGCGGACGATCTTACCGGCTCGCAATCTTCTCCTGGCGGCGGCGCATGACTCCGGGCGTGCCCACATGGGCGTTCCATCGACGCACGGTCCCAGGCTGAGCCGGACAGCCGTAGGCACCTGCCTACGCGCAATGCCCCCGCCGACCACGGCGAGACCCGGTGCCGCCCGTCACGCTGCGCATGGCGCCCGGCTTATCGTTTCAACAACACGAAACCCAACAAGGAGAGCAACATGCCCGTCATTCTTTGGCTACTCGGCGTCCCCCTCAGCCTGATCCTGCTGTTCATGCTGATCTTCTGAGGCAGCGCGCAACTTCGAAAAAGCGGAACCTCTGCCGTTCCGCTCCCCGCCGGGCGCCGTGAGGCGCCCGCGGGCCTTTCAGGGGTTGCGGGCGAGTGGGTATGATTCTTTTCTCTCATATCCCGCGATGTCCCTCTTTCCCCGCCGTCACGTGCTGGGCGCCCTCGGCGCAGCCCTCCTCGCGCCGCGCCTCGCGAGCGCGCAGGATGCCTTCGCGTCGACCGCCTGGCCGGCGGGCAGACCCACGCCTGCGCTCGATGCCCCCGACCTCGACGGCAAGTCGCGCACGCTCGCCGACTGGCGCGGCCGCGTCCTCGTCCTGAACTTCTGGGCGAGCTGGTGCGCGCCCTGCCGCACCGAGCTGCCCTCGCTCGCGCAACTCGCGCAGTTCCACGGTGGCGAAGGCGTCGCGGTGGCCACGGTCAATTTCAAGGAATCCGCGCGGCTGGTGCGCCGCTTCCTCGAGCCGCGCGGCCTCGACCTCGCGGTGCTGCTCGATCCGGCCGGTACGGTCGCGGCCCGCTGGGGCGTCAAGATCTTCCCCACCACCTTCCTCGTCGATGCCGGGGGCCGCGTCCGCTGGTCCGTCCGCGGCGAAGCCGACTGGACCGGCCCCGAGGCCACCCGACTCATCTCCACCCTTTTGAAGACACCATGAAAATCGATCGCAGACATTTCATCGCCGCCGGCGCCGCCAGCGGCCTCGGCCTTCCGGGCCTCGCGTTCGCCCAGGCCGCAGGCACGCCCGCCGTGCCGGCCGGCGCCAGCAAGCCGTTCGACGCGACCTGGCGCACGTTCGACGTGACGACGCGCGTGAATCTGAAGCGCGCCGATGCGCCCTCGCAGTTGTGGCTGCCCCTGCCTTCGGTCGACGGCGAGTGGCAGACGCCGATGGTCGAGTCCTTCATCAGCAACGGCAAGGCGCGCGTCACGGCCGACCCGCGCACCGGCGTGCGGATGCTTCACGTGCAGTTCCCCGACAGCCGCGAGCCGATGGCCGAGGTCACGAGCCGAGTGCGCACGCGCAGCCGGCCCGATGCGATGACGACGCGTCCCTTGCAGCGCGACGACGCCGCGAGCCTGCGCAAGTGGCTCGCCCCGACCGAGATGATCCCCACCGACGGCATCGTCCGCACGACGGCGCAGAAGGCCGTGGGGACGGCGAGGACCGACGTCGACAAGGCACGTGCGATCTACGACTGGGTGGTGAACAACGCGCACCGCGAACCCAAGACGCGCGGCTGCGGCGAGGGCAACGTGAAGGCGATGCTCGAGTCGGGCGACCTGTCGGGCAAGTGCGTCGACCTCAACTCGCTCTTCGTCGGCCTGTGCCGCTCGGTCGGCCTGCCCGCGCGCGACATGTACGGCCTGCGCCTCGCGCCCTCGGCCACCGGCTACCGCGAGCTCGGCGCGAATCCGCAGCGCCTCGACGGCGCGCAGCACTGCCGCGCGGAGGTGTACCTGCAGGCGCACGGCTGGGTGCCGGTGGACCCGGCGGACGTCGCGAAGGTGATGCGCCAGGAAACGCCGCAGTGGATCAAGTCGGCGAAGCACCCGCTCATCACACCGGTGTACGCGCGCCTGTTCGGCACGTGGGAGGGCAACTGGCTCGCCTGGAACGATGCGCACGACGTCCACCTGCCCGGCGCGAAGTCGAAGACGATCTCGTTCCTGATGTACCCCGTGGCCGAGATCGGCGGCGAGCGCATCGACTCGTATTCCCCGGCGGATTTCGCTTATTCGATCGCGGCGAAGGAAGTGACGGCTTAAAGGGCGACCTTCGGGCCGCTGTAGCCGAAGATACAGACGCCCCCCGCCGCCCCGCACGAAGATGAAGGCCTCCTCCCCGAGCGCCTTCGTCTCACCATGCAGCGTCAAGTCATCGTTCCCCCCACCGGCCTGCTGCCGCACCGGCCGTATTCGCCGGCCGTGCTGGCCGGCAACATGCTCTACGTGTCCGGACACACCGGCAGCGACCCCGTGACCCGCGAGTTCGCGGCGGGCATCGAGGCGCAGACGCGGCAGGCGCTCTCGAACATCAAGTCCGTGGTCGAGGCCGCGGGCGGCACGCTCGCCGACATCGCCAAGGTCAACGTGTTCATGGTCGACATGCCGAGCGACTTCGAGGGCATGAACGCGGTGTTCAAGGAATTCTTTCCGGAGGCGCCGCCCGCGCGCAGCACCGTCGGCGTCGCGCATCTCGCGCGCGCGGGACTGCGCGTCGAAATCGAGGCGGTGGGCGTGCTGCAGGAGCGCGCGAAATGACGCGCCGCGCCGTCTTCCTCGAAGGCGCGAAGCACACGCTGCCGTTCTCGCCCGCGCTCGTGTGGCGCGACATGGTGTTCGTCTCGGGGCAGGTGGGCAAGGACCCGGCCACCGGCGAGTTCCAGCCGGGCATCGCCGCGCAGGCGAGGCAGACGCTCGAGAACGTGCGCGCCGTGCTGCAGGCCGCCGGCAGTTCGATGAGCGACGTGCTGCAGGTCACGATCTACATGACGGACATGCAGGGCGAATTCGCCGAGCTCAACACGGTGTACCGCGAGTTCTTCCCCGAGGGCGTGCGCCCCGCGCGCTCGACCGTCGGCATCTCGCATCTCGCCCTCCCGGGCCTGAAGGTCGAGATCGACGTCGTCGCGGCGGTGTCTTCCGCCGCTTCCTGATCTTCCCCGATCAGGGACTGTCGGCCGCGACGAAATCGAGCGCGAAGCCCGCGCCCTCGCGCCGGATCGCCGCCACATACGGCGCGGCGAAGTGCGTGGGGAACAGCAGCGCGGGCGAGTCCGCGCACCACGCCAGAACCTCCCGGCGCGTCTTCACGGCTTCTTCGGGCACCTCGCAGAACGCGCTGTTCCACTCCGGGTGATAGACCTGCGTCGCATGGTGCAGCACATCGCCGCAGAACAGCGCGCGGGCCTTGTCGTCGACAAGCTTCAGGACCACGTGGCCCGGCGTGTGGCCCGGCGAGGGCTCGATGGTGAGCAGGTCGCCGAGGGTGTGCGAACGATGCTCGAGCATCTGCGCCTGCCCGGCGCGCACGACGGGCAGCACGCTGTCCTCGTACACGGCGGCTCGGTTCGGGTCCATCCCCTGCATGCGCCGAGGGTTCCAGCGCGCATCGTCCCGGTCGGAGAACAGGTACTTCGCGTTCGGAAACGTCGGCACCCACTTGCCGTTTTCCAGCCGCGTGTTCCAGCCCACGTGGTCGGCGTGCAGGTGCGTACACAGGACGATGTCGACGTCCTCCGGCTTCACGCCCGCCGCCTCCAGGTTCTGCATGTACGGCGTGTCGAGCTGGTGGAAGCGCGGCATCCACGGCCGATCCTTGTGGTTGCCGCAGCAGGCGTCGACCAGCACGATCTTGCCGCCGGTGCGGATGATCCACGAGTGCATGCTGGACACCAGCCGGTCGTGCTCCACCGAGTAGTGGTTGGGCATGCGCGGCAGCAGTTCCATGAAGGTCGCGCGGTCGAGGCCGACCAGGAACTTCTCGGGCGGAAATCCGCCCACGCCCACCTGCTCCTCGATGCGCGTCACGCGCGCCGAGCCGACCTGCCAGCTGTTCATCATGTTGTCTCTGTATTGGCGTTGAGCACGGGCACCCTGGCGCGCAGCTTCGGCACGAGCGTCCACACCGCAAGGATGACCGCAAGGGCGAGGCACACGGCCGACATCGGCCGGGTGACGAAGAAGGACCAGTCGCCGCCGCTCGTCATGAGGCCGCGGCGCATGTGCAGTTCCAGCAGCGGCCCGAGCACGAAGCCCACCACCAGCGGCGTGAGGTCGTAGCCGTTGCGCCGCAGCAGGTAGCCCACCACGCCGAAGAAGCCCATCTGGAACAGCTGGAACAGCGAGCCCGTGGTGCCGTAGACGCCGACGACGCAGAAGACGAGGATGAGCGGGAACAGCACGCCATACGGCACGCGCAGCAACTGCACCCAGATGCCCACGAGCGGCAGATTCAGCACGAGCAGCATGACGTTGCCCACGTACATGCTGGCGACCACGCCCCAGAACAGCTCGGGATGGTTCACCATCAAGAGCGGCCCCGGCTGCACGCCATGGATCATGAACGCGCCGAGCAGGATGCCCAGGATCACGTTGGGCGGGATGCCGAGCGTCAGCAGCGGAATGAACGACGCGCTTGCCGCCGCGTTGTTCGCGGCCTCGGGCGCGGCCACGCCTTCGATCGCGCCCTTTCCGAAACGCTCGGGCGTTTTCGAGAAACGCTTTTCGACCGCGTACGAGAGGAACGACGCGATCACGCCGCCGCCGCCCGGCAGCAGGCCGAGGAAGAAACCGAGCACCGAGCCGCGCGCGATGGGCTTCGCGCTTCGGCGCCAGTCGTCGCGCGTCGGCAGGAGGTTCCTGATTTTCGTGTCGACGACCGTGCGCGTCAGGCGCGACTCGAGGTTCATCAGCACCTCCGACACGCCGAACAGGCCGATGACGAGCGTGACGACGTCGATGCCCTCGATCAGCGCCGGAATGTCGTAGGTGAAGCGCGTGCCGCCGCTCACGAGGTCGCTGCCCACCAGGCCGAGCACGATGCCGAGGCTGGCGGTCATGATCGCCTGCGGAAGCGAGCCCGAGGACAGGCAGCCGATCAGCACGAGGCCCAGCACCATCAGGCTGAAATACTCCGCCGCGCCGAACGACACCGCCACCTTGGCGAGCGGCGCGGAGATGAGCGTGAGCGCGATCACGCCGAGCGTGCCCGCGATGAACGAGCCGATGGCCGCGATGCCGAGCGCGGGTCCCGCGCGGCCCTGCAGCGCCATCTGGTGACCGTCGAGGCAGGTGACCACCGACGATGCTTCGCCGGGGATGTTGACGAGGATCGACGTGCTCGAGCCGCCGTACATCGTGCCGTAATAGATGCCCGCGAGCAGCACCACGCCGGCCGTGGGCGACATGCCCGCCGTCACCGGCAGCAGCAGCGCGATGGCCGCGGCGGGCCCGATGCCCGGCAGCACGCCGACCAGGGTGCCCAGCAGCACGCCGATGAAGCAGTAAAGGAGGTTGGCCGGCTGCAGCGCCACCTGCAGGCCGAGCAGGAGTCCCGGTGCGAAGTCCACGATGCGTTCAGCCGAGGATGCCGGGCGGCAGCTGCACGCCGAGCGCGAACTTGAAGAGCGCGTACGAGGCGGCGGTCGCGCCCGCCGCGACGATCAGCGCGCGGCTCCAGCGCAGTTCCGCGAAGGCGACGAACAGCACGAGGAGCAGCGCGAACGTCGAGAGCACATAGCCCAGGCGGACGAAGACGAGGAAGTACGCCACCAGCACGCCGCACAGCGCGACGACGCGCGCCGACACGGCGGGGGCGGGCTGCCACGTGCCTCGGACGATGCGCACCGCAGCACGCCCCGCGGCGATGGCCGCGATGAGGATGCCGAGGCCGAACGACACCATGCCCGTGCCCGGCTCGGCCTGCGTGCCGAGCCCGTGCACACGGGACTGCCATGCGATCAGCACACCCAGCACCACCCAGAACAGGGTGCCCAGCCAGGACAGGATCACTTCGTGTCTTTCTCCGCGAAGCGCCGCACCACTTCGCCGATGCGCACTTCCTCCTCGAAGGCCCACTTGCGGAAGTCCGCCGGGCCGAGTTCGAACAGGTCCATGTCGTACTGAGCCATCAGCTTCATGTGCTCCGGCTCGTGCATCGCCTTGCGGAAGGCGCCGTAGATCTTGTCGACGACGGCCGGGTCCATGCCGGCCGGGCCGATCAGGCCGAAGGGCGTGGACTCGACGATGTCGATGCCGACTTCCTTCAGCGTGGGCACGTTGGGCCAGCGCTTGCTGCGCTTGTCGCCCCAGGTCACGAGCAGGCGGAACTGCCCGGAGTCGACGAAGGGCGCCCAGGCGCTGCCGTCGGCCGAGGCCATGACGTGGCCGCCGAGCACGGCCGCGTTGTTCTCGGCATTGCCGCGCGAGGGCACGTGGCGCAGCTTGATCCCGGTGGCCGCGGCGATGCGCTCCATCGTGAGGTGCAGGACCGAGTTGGTGCCGAAGGTCGTGTACGTGAGCTGGCCCGGATTCGCCTTTGCATAGGCGACGAAGTCCTGCCAGGTCTTCAGCGGCGAATCGTTGCGGACCACGACGCCGAAGCGGAAGGCCGAGAGGCCGCCGATGTACGTGAAGTCCTTCTTGAAGTCGTAGGAGACCTTCATCATGTGCGGCATGCGCAGGACGGCGGTGGTGAGCTGCGTGATCGTGTAGCCGTCGGGCTTGGAATTCGCCGCGACCGCCGCGGGCGCCATCGTGCCCACGCCGCCCGGCTTGTTCTCGACCACGATGGGCTGGCCGAGATGCGGTGCGGCCAGGCGCGCGAGCAAGCGCAGCTGCGTGTCGGGAATCCCGCCGGCCTGCCAGGGAATGACCAGCGTGACGGGTCGGGACGGATAGGCCTGCGCCGCGGCCTGCAGCGACAGCACGGCGAGCGAGGCGGCGAATCCGGCGTGGAGGAAAGTTTTCAGAATGCGCAGCATGGCGGGCCTTGAATCGGTGAAAGGGTGCGATTTCGATTTTGTGGGCGGCCCGCGCATTCTTTCTGTGTCCAGCGATACAAAGTCCGGCCGCGTGCATCGGGCCGGACCCGGTGTCATACTGCGTTTCACGCTTTACCCTGTGGCCCGGCGATGAAACGATTGTCTGTTGCGCAACGTCTCCTGGCAGCCGCCAGCATGCTCCTTGTCGCGGGGGCATCGTCCGCCGCGTCGCCCACGATTCCGGGGCACACGGTCGCCGCCGTGCAGTCGGCCTTCGAGCACTCGGTCGTGCCCGGCGAGCCGGCCGCGCACTACCGCGACCTCATCGCCACCGTCTTCGAACGCATCGAGCGCAGCTACGCGGCCGAGGTCGACGTTTCGGCGCTGGCCGCGAACGCGCTGAAGTCGATGGAACCGGTGGTACCCGGCACGGGCGAGCCGGCCGTCGTGTTCAAGGCCGCGATCAACGCGGCGCTCAAGACACTCGATGGGTATTCGCGCTACATCGACCCGCAGTCGCACGCCAACGAGCGCAGCGAATCCGGCGGCAGCTTCGGCGGGGTCGGCATGCAGGTCGAGCCCGGCGAAGGCGTGGTGCGCGTGGTCTCGACCATGCCCGGCAACCCGGCCGAGCGGGCGGGCGTGAAGGCGGGCGACCTGATCCTGCGGATCGACGACGTGCCGCTGCAGGGCGTGCCGCTCGCCGACGCGATCGCGCGCATGCGCGGGCAGCCCGGCACCACCGTATCGGTCACCTTGCGGCGCGGCGGCGCCGAGGCCTTCACCGTGGCCATCACGCGCGACACCATCCGCCGGCAGACCGTGCAGTGGCGCATGGAGGGCGACGTGCTGGTGCTGAAGCTCGCGTCGTTCACGACCGGCGTGGCGGTGGAGATCGAGAAGGCGGTCGCGCTCGCGAGCGCGGAGAAGATGCCGCGCGCGGTCACGCTCGACATGCGCGGCAACCCCGGCGGATTGCTTCGCGAGGCCGTGCTCATCGCCGACCTGTTCCTGAGCGAAGGCACCATCGTCTCGCTGCGGCGCCGGCCGCCTTCGAGCTACAGCACGCGCAAGGCCGATGCGAACGAGATCCTGCCCGGTGTGCCGATGGTGGTGCTGATCGACGGCCGCTCCGCGTCGGCCTCCGAACTCGTCGCCGCCGCGTTGCAGGAGAACGGCCGCGCCAAGGTGATGGGCCAGCGCAGCTACGGCAAGGGCACGGTGCAGACGACCTATGGCCTCGGCGAGGCGAAGGGCGCGCTGAAGATCACCACCTCGGTGTATCACGGGCCGCTCGGGACCACGGTGAACAAGAGCGGGGTGGCGCCGGACATCGAGTTGGTGAGCGGTTCGCCGTCATCGGCCGCCGCCACTGCAGCCGCCGTCGCGGCGGCAACCGGACCCGATGCCGTTTCCGCGCCCGTGGTCGCAGCCGCACGCATCGACCCGAGCCGTTGCCCAGCGCTGTACAAGGTGACCGACTTGCCGGTCGCGTGCGCGGTCGGTTATCTGCGCACGGCGGACCTGGACGGGTTCATGTCCGAGCTGGCGGAGCGGGCGGAAAGGGCGCCGTAGTGACGGGTTCCTCTATGCCTTCGACAAATTGTGCGAATTGCGCATGACCGTCCCCTGTCTTCGTCCGGCCGCAGACGTGGCCCCCTCTAGTGGCTGTGGAGTTTTTCCTGTAGCCACACCTTGATCAAGGACTGATATGGGACGTCCCGGGCATTGGCCGCCATCTTGATCGAGTCGAGCAGATGCTGAGGCAGTCGCAAAGAAATTGTCTTCGTGGTCGGTTTCAGGTTGGGCAATGTCACTTTCTGCGCCTGGAACCAGTCGACATGATCGGTCGATCCGTTCGTTTCCCAGTAGTCGCGCTCGGCCTTTTCGGTCGCGAACCGCGGCAGGGGCTTCTTAGCCGGCTTGTTCATAAGCCAATCGCTCCTTCCTGTGCATGTCCCGGGCGGAAATCACCCGGATCAATGTTCCCGCCTTGCGCAGAGTGAAAGTGATGTGCAGGGCGCGCTCGTCATCGGTCTTTCCGAGCGCATGCACTCTCACCTCTTTACTGCTGTGAGCCAGGTCTTCCAGAAACAGCAGCGGGACGTTGAAGAAAACCTGCTCGGCCTCCGCCATGGAGACTCCGTGCTTCTCTTCGCTCTTCCGGGAGTTGCCGCTGTCCCAGTTGAAGCCCGATATCCTGGCGAGGTCGATCACGAGTGTATATTACCATCATGTACAGAGGCTAGGCGTGATCCAGCGTCGACCCAGGCGACCCGGATGCAGGATGACAGAACGGCATCGCGCACCGCATCTCTTCCATGCATGGCGCGCCTGTAACTACAATGTCCTCATTCTTTCCTCGCGAGCCGCGCCATGGACTCTCCGAATCGCCCCGTGAAATCCAGGCGCCGCACCGTCGCCCTCGCCGGCGCCACGGGCCTCGTCGGGCAGGCGCTGCTCCAGGGGCTGCTCGCCGACGACACGGTCGATGCCGTGCATGCGCTCGGGCGCCGTCCGTCCGCGCTGACGCATCCCAAGCTGCATTGGCAGGTCGTCGATTTCGCGAAACCCCTTTCGCTGCCGCGCATCGACGAGGTGTATCTCGCGCTCGGAACGACCATCAAGGTCGCGGGCAGCCAGGATGCCTTTCGCGCGGTCGACCACGACGCGAATCTCGCCGTGGCGAAGGCCGCGCTCGCCGCAGGTGCGCGGCAGGCCGGGCTCGTGAGCGCGATGGGCGCGGACGCGCGCTCGAGCGTCTTCTACAGTCGCGTGAAGGGCGAGACCGAGGATGCGCTCGCGAGCCTGCCCTTCGACGGGGTCGTCATCGCCCGGCCCTCCATGCTCGTCGGCGACCGCACGCAACTCGGCCAGCCCGAGCGGCGCGGCGAAAAGATCGCGGAGTCCATCGGCCGCGTGCTCGGCCCGCTCGTGCCGGCGAACTACCGGCCCATCGACTCGGTCAAGGTGGCGAATGCGCTGCTGCGGCGCGTGCCTGGAGCGCGCGGCAAGGTCGTGGTGCCGTCGGGGACGATGCAGTAGGGCGTGCGCCCCGCGCCGACTCGCACTCGCACGCGACGCTCACCGCGCCAACGCAACGGCGAGCCTCGCTCCCACCTCCGCGTTGTGCTTCACCAGCGCGATGTTCGTCGCCAGGCTGCGCCCGCCGGTCAGCGCGCGAATGCGGGCGAGCAGGAAAGGCGTGACCGCCTTGCCGGCGATGCCCTGCGACCGCGCATCGGCCAGCGCCTGTTCGATCAGCGCATCGATCTCCGCGCGCGGCATCTCGGCCTCGGCGGGCACGGGCGCGCTCACGACCACGCCGCCCGCCAGGCCGAGGTCCCATTTCGTGCGGATGAATCTTGCCTGCGCCGCCGCGTCGTCGATCCGCCGGTCCGCCGCGAAGCCGCTGTCGCGCGTGTAGAACGCGGCGAAGTTGTCCTGGCCGCAACTCACCACCGGCACGCCATGCGTCTCGAGGTACTCGAGCGTGAGGCCGATGTCGAGAATGGACTTCGCGCCCGCGCACACCACGGCCACCGACGTTCGCGCGAGTTCCTGCAGGTCGGCCGAGATGTCGAAGCTCTCCCCCGCGCCGCGATGCACGCCGCCGATGCCGCCCGTGACGAACACTTCGATGCCCGCGAGCGCCGCGCAGATCATGGTGCCGGCTACCGTGGTCGCGCCGAGCTCGCCGCTCGCGAGCACGGCCGGCAGGTCGCGCCGGCTCACCTTGTGCGCGTCTTTCGCCTGTGCGAGCAGCGCCAGGTCTTCATCCGCCAGGCCGACGCGGATCCTTCCGCCCATCACCGCGATGGTCGCGGGCTCGGCGCCATGGTCGCGCACGACCGCCTCGACCTCGCGCGCCGTGCGCAGGTTCTCGGGATACGGCATGCCATGCGCGATGATGGTGGACTCGAGCGCGACGACCGGCCGCTTCGCGGCCTGCGCGGCGGCGATGGCGGGGCTGCGCTGGAGCCAGGCGGCGGCGGGATCGGTCATCGGGGACGATGGTAGATCACGCCGCCCTTCGGCGGACGCGATCCGCGACGGCAGCGGCGCAGGCCGCGCCCGCTACTTCACCATCCCCTTCAGGCCGGCACGATCGGCGGCGCGCTGCAATTCGCCGTTGCGGCGGACTTCGTCGGTGAACATGCGCAGGTAGGCCAGTCCCGCCGCATCGCGCCCCTTGGGCAGCGCCGCGGCGAAATGCTCGGTGCCCCATCGGCCCTCGAGCACGCGCGAGCCGGGCACGCGCTCCCCGAGTTCGTGGAGCACGGCCTTGTTCGTCGCGAACCCGTCGACCTGCATCGTGATGAGCGCCTCGCGCGCCGCGGCGAGCGAGGGGAAGCCGCGCACCTTGGACAGCCGGAACCGCCCGCCGAGCGTGCGCTCCGAGGTGCTGCCCTGACTCACGCCGATGACGAAGCCCGACTGGTCGATGCCGTCGATCGACGTGATGCGCGGCGTGGGCGGCACCAGAACGCCGAGTTCGAGGTCGACGAGCGTCGAGGCGAAATCGAGGGTGGCCGCGCGCTCGGGCGTGGCGTTCGTGATGATGAGGTCGGCGTCGCCGCGCCGCACGGCGGCCAGCGAATCCGGCAGGCGCGGATACACGACGAACTTCACGGGCACGCCCAGCCGGCCGGCCAGCGAGCGGCCGAGGTCCACGCTCACGCCGCGCATCTCTTCCACGGGCGCGGTCGCGACGAGGGACATGGGGCTGCCCGCGATCAAGGCGACGCGCAGCTCGCCCGTGGGCGCGAGTGCGGCGCGAGCGCCGGCAGGAGGCATCGACGGCGTTGCGCAGCCCGCCAAGATGGCCAAGCACGGCAGCGCGCCGACGAGCGCGCGGCGGGTGGTCGAGGGGGTGCCGGAACGTGTCATCGGGAGTGCTCCTTGTGGCGCGAGTTTCCCGGGGCTTCGCGTTCGGCGCAAGAGGGGAAGTCGCGGCCTCGCCCGCCGCCGCCCAGGGTCACTGCCGCGGGACGCCCGCGCGCGCGATCACCTCCGACCAGCGCCCGATTTCGGACGACAGGAGCTGCCGCAACTGCTGCGGCGTGCCGCCCGCGGGTGTCACGTTGAGTTCGGCGAGCTGCCGGCGCAGCGCCGCGTCCTGCAGCGCCTTGTTCGCCTCCCGGTTCAAGACGGCCACCACGGCGGGCGGCGTCTTCGCGGGCGCCGCCAGCGCATTCCACGACGCGACGTCGAAGCCGGGCACGCCGCTCTCGGCGACCGTGGGCACGTCCTTCACCCCGGCCGCGCGCTTCGCGCCCATCACGGCCAGGGGCCGCACCGCCTTCGCGGCGATCTGACCCATCATCGGGCCGAGGATCTCCACGGCCACGTCCACCTGTGCGCCACGCAGGGCATTGAGGACGGCGGGCGAGCCGTTGAACGGCACCACCTGGAAGTCGACCCCTGCCGCCGTCTTCAGCAGCTCCGCCGACAGATGCTGCGTGCTGCCCACGTTGACCGTGCCCACGTTCAGCCGGCCCGGGTTCGCCTTCGCGAACGCGAGCATCTCGCGCAGCGAGGCGAAGCGGCTCTTCGCATCCGCGATCACGGCGATGTCGAAGTAGCCGAGCGTCACCACCGGCGCGAAGTCCTTCTGCGCGTCGAAGGGCAGCGACCTGAAGAGACCCGCGCTCACCGCCGTCGCGTTGCTCATGAGCAGCAGCGTGTGGCCGTCGGGGTCGGCACGCGCAACCGTCTCGCCGGCCACGACGCCGCCGGCGCCGGGCTTGTTCTCGACGACCACGCCCTGGCTGAAGGAGTCGCCGAGCGCCTTCGCGACCGCGCGCGCGGTGAGGTCGGCGATGCCGCCCGCGCCGAAGGGCACGACGATGCGGATCGGCTTCGCGGGGAAGGCCTGCGCGGCGGCGAGCGCGGGCAGCGTGGCGGCGCTTGCGGCGATGAAGTGGCGGCGACGGAGCATGCGGGGATTGTCGCTGGCGGCGCCCGAGCCCTGAGCCCTGAGCCCGGTCTTCAATGCAACGTTTCGCGCTCGGCCAGCGGCCTGAACAGGCGACCCCAGCTCCAGGCGACCGCGATCGTGCCCACGCCGCCGAGCACCACCGAGCCGACAGGCCCGAGCCAGGCCGCGGTCACGCCGGACTCGAACTCGCCCAACTGGTTGCTCGCGCCGATGAAGAGCGTATTGACCGCCGCCACGCGGCCGCGCATGAGGTCGGGCGTTTCGAGCTGCACCAGCGTCTGGCGGATGACCACGCTCACCATGTCCGCCCCGCCCGACAGTGCGAGCATGAGCACGGACAGCCAGAACGACGTCGACACGCCGAACACGATGATGCACACGCCGTAGACGGCAACGGCCATCAACAGCTTCCTGCCCACGCCGCTCGACGGTGGATGCCGTGCGAGGAAGAACCCGACGAGCAAGGCGCCCACCGCCGGCGCCGAGCGCAGCACGCCCAGGCCTTCGGGGCCGACGTGCAGGATCTCCTTCGCGAAGATCGGCAGCAGCGCGGTCGCGCCGCCGAGCAGCACCGCGAACAGGTCGAGCGACATGGCCCCCAGCAGCAGGCGGCTCGATGCGATGTAGCGGGCGCCCGCGAGCAGCGTCGCCATCGTCACCGGCTCGCGCGGCGGCGGCACGTGTTCGTAGCGCACGAGCAGGCACATGACGGTCGACACGCAAAAGAGCACGGCGCAAGTCGCGTAGACCGCGTTCACGCCCGCGGCGAAGATGAGTCCGCCGAGCGCCGGCCCGCCGATCACCGCGGCCTGCATGCCCGCGGAGCTGAAAGCCGTGGCGCGAGAGAGCAGCGACAGCGGCACCAGGGAAGCGACGAGCGCCTGCTGCGCCGCCATCTGGAAGGGCCGCAAGCCGCCGAGCACGAGCGAAAGCACGAGCAGCAGTTCGCGCGTCACCGAATGGCCGAGCGTCTGCAGCGCGAGGAAAAACGCAACCGCCGCCTGCAGCGCGATGCAGGTGGCCACGATGCGGACGCGGTGATACCGGTCGGCCGTGTGGCCGGCGAAGAGCGTCGTGGCCACCGAAGGCGCGAACTGGAAGAGCCCGACCAGCCCGAGGTCCCAGGCGCTGCCCGTGAGCTCGTACATGTGCCAGCCGATGGCCAGCATGAGCATCTGCGACGCGGCGACGGCGGCGACGCGCGCCGCCCAGAAGCGCACGAAGGACCGGTGTTCGAAGAGTTCCTTCATGCGGGCCGCATCGCGCTCACGGCGCGGCGATCCGTTGCTGCAGCGCCTCCTGCGCCAACGCGTTGATGCTCTTGCCTTCCGCTTGCGCGACGATGGCGAGACGCTCGTGCAGGTCCGGTGGAATCCGCAAGTTGAACTTTCCGGAGTAGTTCCGCCGCGGCTCGATTCCTTTTTCCCGGCAAACCTCCAGGAAGACGCTCAACGACCTCCGGAATTCGGCGCGAAGCTCCCGGGGGTTCTTGCCATAGAAGTCGGCACCCCCGTTCAGCCCCAGGATTTCTCCCCGGAACAGATCGAGATCCGCGTCGTACTCGATCTTCGCCGTGAACCCGTCGACGGTCATGACATTCATGGCATTCATGGCATTACTCCGTGTTGCTCGAGCCATTTCCGAATGCTGGCGATCGCGCCCTTGTCCGTGTCGGGAGAGGGGTGAGGCCGGTGGAATACCCGCACCTCGTCGAACAGGAACACCGCAACGCGGCTGCCTTCGCGTTCGGAAATCTCCGCGCCCAACTCATGGAACAAAGCCTCGACGTCGCGCCATTGCACGTTCGAGCTGGTGGGATGCGCAATACAGCTTCGAGGGTGCGCTGGTGCTTTCGCCTCATCGAACGAGATGGTACCAGAAGCCGGTACCGCTCGCGACTTGTCAGACGGGAGCGAGCGGCCGATGCGGCTGCGCCGGCAGCCGCACCGCCACCGCGTCGCCCGCACGCACGATGCCGCCCGCGAGCACGACGCCCATCACGCCCGCCTTGCGGATCACGCCGCCGTCCTCGTCCCGGTCCACGACTTCGGCGAGCAGGCCGCGCCGGAATCGCTCGATCTGCGAGCAGGGGTTGCGCAGGCCGGTGACCTCCACGACGGCGGTAGCGCCAATCTGCAACTCGGCGCCGGTCGGCAGCGCCAGGAGGTCGATGCCGCGGGTGGTGATGTTCTCGCCCAGCGCGGCCGGTGCGACGTCGAATCCCTTGCCGGCCAGTTCGTCGAGCAGCTCGGCGTGGATCAGGTGAACCTGCCGCAGGTTCGGCTGCGTCGGATCGCGCGCGACGCGCGAGCGGTGCTTCACGGTCGCGCCGCTGTGCGCATCGCCGAGGACGCCGAGGCCCTCGACCAGCGCGATGTCGGTGGCGGCGACTTTGGAGAAGGCGTGTTTCGATGCGGCGGCGACGGCAACGACACGGCCGGCCGGGGGGCGGCGGGAGGTAGGCTTGGGCATGGACGAAGCGGCATCGTAGCGTGCTCGGCCACGGCAAACGGCCGCGTCCTACACGAGCGCCGTCACCGCGGAGCTTCAATCCCATCCATGCAAGCCGCGCTGTACGCCGCCGACGCCAACCGCCAGTTCGGCCGCGGCCTCGCGCGCGCGTTCGCGGGCGCCATCATCTTCGGCCTGCCGATCCTGATGACGATGGAGATGTGGGCGCTCGGCTTCAACGTCGACGACGGAAAGCTCGCACTGCTTCTCGCCCTCTTCTTCCCCGTGCTCGTCGCCCTGTCGTGGCACGCCGGCTTCGAGAAGACCTTCAGCTGGCGCGACGACGTCCTCGATGCGCTCGTGGCCTACGCAGTCGGCTTCGTCGCCTCGGCCGCGATCCTGGCCGTGCTGGGACAACTCGAGGGCGGGATGTCCGCGCGCGAGATCGTCGGCAAGATCGCATTGCAGGCCGTGCCCGCGAGCATCGGCGCGCTGCTCGCGCAATCGATGCTGGGCGACAACCGCGAGGACAGGGAAGTGCGCGGCGGCGTCGCGAGCTACGCCGCCGAACTGTTCGTGATGGGCGCGGGCGCCCTCTTCCTCGCCTTCAACCTCGCGCCGACCGAAGAGATCCTGCTGATCGGCGTTCGCCTGTCGCCGCTGCAGGCCGCAATGCTGATGCTCGCGACGCTCGCGCTCATGCATGCCTTCGTGTACGGCGTTTCGTTCACGGGCCACCACGGCGAGATCGACCGCGGACCGGCCTGGAGCGTCGCGCTGCGATTCACGGTTCCCGGCTACGCGATCGCGCTGCTGCTGTGCGCGTACGTGCTGTGGACGTTCGGCACGCTCGGCGGGATGTCGGCGGCCGAAGGGCTCAACACCATCGCGGTGCTCGGCTTTCCGGCGGGCGTCGGCGCGGCGGCCGCGCGACTGATTCTCTGACGGGGGCGCGCATGGGACGGGATCGCGAACGCAAGGACGACGGCAATGGCGACGGCGATGGGCAGGCCGAAGGCCAGGCGCCGCCGCTCACCGAATGGATCGTTGCCGGCATCGGCCTGCTGCTGGTCGCCTCGTGCATCGCCTTCCTGCTGCTGCACGCGCGCGGCGCGGACGATGCGGTGCCGCAGCCCGTCGCCGCGGTCGACGGCGTGCAGGCCTCGGGCGGCGGATTCGTGGCGCGGGTTTCGGTGAAGAACGACGGCCCGGCGCCTGCTGCGCGCCTGAAGCTGAAGCTCACGGTCGAAGGCGAACCGGGCGCGGAGCCGGAGGAACGCGAGGTCGAGCTGCAGTACCTGCCCGGCGGATCGAAACGCGAAGCCGGCGTCTTCCTCGCGAACGATCCGCGATCGAAGCGGGTGACGGTCGAGATGCTCTCGTACGAACGGCCCTGAGCCTGTCCCAGCCCGCTCAGCGCCTGGGCGCGATCTGCGTCCGCAGCCGCTGCGCCAGTTCGGCGGCCGGCAGCACGTCCGCGTACTTGCTCGCCATGTCGAACAGGTTCACCGCATGCGACACCTGCGAGCGGTCGTACACCGCGTCCTGCGGCACGACGACCTTGAAGTTGAGCGCGCAGGCATCCACCACCGTCGCGCGCACGCAGCCGCTCGTGGTGCAACCCGTCACGATCACCGTATCGACCCCCAGGCCGACGAGGTAGCTCGTGAGCGCGGTTCCGTGGAAGGCGCTGGCCTGGAACTTCGGGATGAGGATATCGCCCGCGCGCGGCGCGACGTCGGCCACGAATTCGTAGCCGCGCCGCGGCACGTCCATCACGCCCGGCACCTTGAGTTCGAACTGCCCCCGGTCGTGCGGCGACTTCGGGGCGACGTGCGGGTACAGCACCGGCGCGCCGAGTTCGCGGAACACGGCGAGCAGCTTCGCGATGTGCGGCACGGCGCGCCAGCCGTATTCGCCGCAGCTCGTGGGCGCGGTCTCGATGGCCTGGGCGATGGGCAGGGGCGATTCGCCCATCGAGCGGTACTGCACGTCGATCACGAGCAGCGCGGGCCAGCGGCCGAGGCCGGTCGGGTGGCCCCAGCCGGCGCGCCGGTAGATCTCGAGCTCTTCCTCGGGAATGATGCCGTCCCACGGACGCGCATCGCGTTCGATCACTGCGGCCATGGCGTCAGATCTCCACCGTCGTCGCGTCGTAGGCGAGCAGCCAGTCGTAGCGCTCGCGCACGGCCTGCGACGACCACTGCTTCTCGATGTAGGGCCACGCGGTCTCGCTCGTCGCGAGCGCCGGGTTGTGGAAGATGGGCAGCATGGCGAGCGAACTCGCCTTCGTGCGGTTCGTGCGTTCGATGCGCGCATTCTCGTAGCGCTTCAGCGCGCCCTCGACGTCCTCGGGCGATTCGGCGAGGCAGCGCGCGAGCACGTAGGCATCTTCCATCGTGACGTTCACGCCCATGCCCAGGTACGGCGTCATCGAGTGGCAGGCATCGCCGACCAGCGTGACGCGGCCTTTCGACCAGGCATCCAGCGGATCGCGCACGAAGAGGCCCCAGCGGAACAGGTTCTCGGAATTGACGAAGAGGTCGAGGATGTCCTGATGCCACCCTTCGAAGTCCTTCAGCGCGTCGGAAAGCTCGCCGCGCTCGGACCACGACTCGGTCTGCCACGTGTCGCTGTCGACCTGCGCGGAGAAACTCACGAACTCCTCGCCATTGCGCTGCACCGGATAGGTCGTCACGTGCGCGGTCGGCCCGATCCAGGTCGAAGCGAGCGGCTTGCGGTGCTGTGGCTTGAGCTTGCTCATGGGCGCGAGGCCGCGCCACGCATTCGCGCCGGTGTAGCGCGCGGGCGCGGGGCCGAAGATCGACTGGCGCACGCGCGAGTGCGCGCCGTCGCAGCCCACCACGACGTCGCCTTCGATCGCGCTGCCGTCCTCGAGCAGCAGCCGCGCCCGGCCGTTCGCGGTTTCGGCGCCGACCGAGCGCACGCCGAAATGCACGGTGCCGGGCTTCAGTGCTTCGACCGCCTCGAACAGCACGCGCTGCAGTTCGGCGCGCAGCACCTGGATGAGCGTGTGGTCGGCCTTGGGCTGCTGCGCCGCCTGCGCGGCCATGGCGGAAGGCGAGGACTTGTCGACGTTGTAGACGGAGCGCTCCTCGCCCGTCTTCCAGAAGCGCACGACACGGTCGAGCGGCGGCAGGTTGATCGCCTCGAGCTGCTGCTTCAGGCCCAGGGCGTCGAGCACGCGGCTGCCGTTCGCCGAGATCCAGAGGCCGGCGCCGACTTCGCGCAGTTCGGGCGACTGTTCGTAGACGTCGACGGCGATGCCCTTCTTCAGCAGGGCCGCCGCAAGCGTGAGGCCGCCCATGCCGGCGCCGGCGATGATGACGTGCGGGCGCGTGCCGGCGGTTCGTTGCGAATCTGTCATGGTGACTCCGATGCGAAGTTTGCGGGGTTGTTCACGAGATCGAGGATCGCCTCGAGGATCTTCACGTAGCCCGTGCAGCGGCAGAGGTTGCCGCGCAGCCAGTGGCGAATCTTTTCTTCCGACGGGTGCGCGTCGTGCGCGAGCAGCGACTTCACCGCGAGGATCATTCCCGGCGTGCAGAAGCCGCACTGCAGCGCGCCGTGCGCAATGAAGGCGCGCTGCACCGGGTCGAGCCTGCCGCCCTGCGCAAGGCCTTCGATGGTGGTGACCTCGCGCTCGTGCACGTCGGCGCAGAGGGTGGTGCAGCTCGACGCGGGCAGGCCGTCGACGAGCACGGTGCAGGCGCCGCAGACCTGCACGTCGCAGGAGCGCTTGGTGCCCTTCAGGCGCAACTGGTCGCGCAACACGTCGATCAGCAGGTCGCGCGGCTGCACCTCGACCTCGGTGGGCGCGCCGTTCACGCGCATGTCCACTCGCAGGAGCGGGACCTCTCGAATGGGATTGCTCATGGCAGGCAGGCCTCCAGCGCGCGTTGCGCAAGCACGGTGACGAGGTGGCGCTTGTAGTCGGCGCCGCCATGCAGGTCGTCGTGGGTGGCGATGGACTGCGCGTCCTCGGCCACGGCCTGCCGCAGCGCGGCCCACACGTCCGCGCGCGGCGCGTCGGGCGCGATCTCGCTCGCGGCCGCTTCCGCGCGCGCCAGGCGCACGGGCGCCGCCGTGAGCGCGCCGGCCCACAGGCTCAGGCGCTGCGGATTGTCGGTGGACCAGACGGCGGCGACGCCGACGGCGGGCCGCTCGGTGTGGCCGAAACATCGGTAGGCGGAGCGCGTGCCCTCGGACTGCGGCGCGACCTCGATCGACACCAGCAGTTCGTCGTCGCGCTTCGCCGTGGCGAATTCGCCGAGGTGGAAGTCGCGCGAGGGCACGTCGCGCTCGCCGTCCACGCCGGCGAGGACGACCCACGCATCGAGCGCGCACAGCATCGTCGGCGCATCGGCATGCGGCTCCGCGAAGCACAGCACGCCGCCGAGCGTGCCCGCCACGCGAACACGGATGTTCGCCACGTGCTCGCTGAGTTCGGCGTAGCCGGGGAGCATCGCACGCACCGTCTCGTCGTTCGCGATGCGGTGATGCGTACACAGCGCGCCGATGGAAAGCGTGCCGTCCGAACGCAAGCGGATGCCGTTCAGCTCGGGCACGCGCTTGATGTCGATGACGTGTTCGTAGCGCAGCACGCGCGCCTTCAGCGCGATGAGCAGCTCGGTGCCGCCCGCGTGGAACGCGGCCGCGTCGCCGAGTTCCGCCTTGAGCGCCAGCGCGGCGGCCAGGCTCTGCGGCCGGTGCAAGGTGAACTGCGCGGGCCGCATCAGTCCCTCCGGCGGTCCAGCCCGGCGGCGACACCGAGCAGCGGCGCGACGAGCCACCACCACGGCGACTGGCCGAAGGCGACGGCGCCGTGCGCGACCGCGATGCCCGTGAGGACGCTGATGCCGACGCGCGGCCAGACCAGGACGAGCTCGATGCGGCCGGGGCGCGATGCGGTCACCGGCAGGGAAGGGGATCGCGCCTGGGCCGTGACGGGCGCTGCCGCGGGCGCCAGCGCGGGCGCCGGTTGCGGCACGGTGGCAGGAGCGACGACGTCCGCTCGCGGCTGAGTCTGCGCGCCCCCCACCCCGGAAAGTTCCGAGCGCAACCTGCGCTCGAACTCCGCGAACAGCTCCTCCGAACGCTTCTTCACGATCGGATAGCCCAGAGATGCGAGCCGACCCGCGACCTGCATGCTCGCGTCGACGCCAAGCCGGCACTGCGCACCGCTCGCGCCACGCAACTCTTCCAGATCGACCTTCAAGCGCACGTCGATCGTCGTGCCCGTGAACCGGTCGGCGCCCGCCGCGACGAGCACCACCTGCTGCTCGACCTCGTGCGACTCGACGACGATGCGCGTGGGTACTTCGAGCTTGAACGGGCCGATCTTCTGTTTCATCACCGCCGAGAATTCCTTCAGCGGCTCGACCTCCACGACGTTCTCGCACCCCGGAATCAGCGTCGCCACGCGCTGCACGTCGAAGAAGATGGCCCAGAGCTGCGCCGCGGTCGCCGGCAGGACGGCGTCGATTCGGAAGTCCATGAATGTCCTTGTCAGTCGTTGCGGCCGGCTTGCTTCGCGGCCTGGAGCGCCCGCCACACGCGCTCGGGCGTCAGCGGGAGGTCCTTGATGCGGATGCCCCAGCCCTGGTACAACGCGTTCGCGACCGCGGGCGCCACGGGCAGGATCGCGCCCTCGCCGCCGCCGCGCGCGCCGAAGGGGCCCGGTCCGTCGCCGCTTTCGATGAGCGAGGTTCCCACATGCAGCGGCACGTCCTCGATGTTGGGCACCTTGTAGTCGAACAGCGTGCCGTTCACCACCTGCCCATCCTCGTACACGTACTCCTCCGACAGCGTGTGCCCCAGGCCCATCACCATCGCGCCTTCGTCCTGCCCCTCGGCGGCCTTGCGGTTGATCACGTGGCCGAGGTCGGCCGCGCCGCCGACGCGCAGGACGCGGATCGCGCCGGTGCCTTCGTCGAGCGCGATCTCGCAGGCGTTCGAGCCGGTCTCCCAGAACAGGGGCGCGAGCTTGAACGCGCCGTTCTTCGTGTTGGCGTTCACGCGTCCCACCCCGAGGAACTCGCCCGCCGCCATGCCGTTGAATCGGCGAAGGAGTTCGATGAACGCGATCGATCCGCTGGGTCCTTCGATGCGCCCTTCTTCGATCCGATAGTCGCCGGGCGCGCCGCCGAGCACGTCCGCCGCGGTCTCCGTCACCTGCCGCACCACGTCCTCGCAGGCCAGCTGAACGGCCAGCCCGACGATCACCGTGGAGCGGCTCGCGCCGGTGCCCCAGTCGTAGGGCGCCTGCAAGGTGTCGGGCTCCGCGACCGCGATCATGCGCAGCGGCTGCCGCAGCACCTTGTTCGCGACGATGCGCAGCACGCCGCGGCTGCCCTGCCCGATCTCCACCGTGTTGGCCGATACGTTGACCGAGCCGTCCGCGCGCAGCCGCACGATGGCGCCGCCCACGGGCACGATGCCGGGGTCGCTCGCGCCGACCGCGACGCCGCGCCCGCGCTTGCCGGCACGCGCCACCTCGGGCAGGCCGTCGAGCGCGCGAATCGCTTCGCGCAGCGACCGGCGCATGTCCACGTCGAGCGGCCGCAGGTCCGGCTTGATGGTCTGCCCCACCTGCGCCATGTTGAGCAGGCGGAACTCGACCGGGTCGCGGCCGAGCGCGGCGGCCATGATGTCCATCTGCGATTCGGTCGCCCACACGGCCTGCGGTCCGCCGATGGAGCGGAAGGCCGCGCCCGGCACCGTGTTCGTGTAGGTCCCGACGGCTTCGAGTCGCAGGTTGGCGATGTGATACGGACCGATCGCGCGGATCGCGGCCTTCACCGCGATCGACGGGCCGGTGTCCGCATAGGCGCCGCCATTGAGCACCGCACGCACGTCCTTCGCCACGATGCGGCCCTCGGCGTTCACGGCGGTCTTGAGCGTGATCTCCGCATCGAGCCGGCGGCAGGTCAGCATCGATTCCGCGATCGAGAGGCACACGCGCACGGGCGCGCGCGCCTTCCACGACAGCGCCGCCACCAGCGGATCGATCTTCACCGAGGCCTTGCCGCCGAAGCCGCCGCCCACGTAGGGCGAATGCACGCGCACGCAGGCGAGCGGCACGCCGAGGATCTCCGAACACACGCGCTGGATCGCCGTGGGCGTCTGTCCGCCGCTCCAGATTTCCAGCGAGCCCGGCTTCCAGTGCGCGACGCAGACGTGCGGCTCCATCGCGTAGTGGAACACCATGGGAAAGGTGAACGTGTCCTCGAACACGCGCACGGCGCCGCTTTCGAAGGCCGCGGCCACGTCGCCGCTCTCGTAGTTCCACTGCTGGAAGCGATTGGTGCCGGTCACCGGCGCGCATTCGCCGCGGAAGTAGAAGTCCTTCAGCGTCTCCATGTCGTCATGGACGAGCGGGGCGTCCGCCGCGAGCGCTTCCTTCGCCGTCGTCACGTGGGGCAGCGGCTCATAGTCGACCGCGATCGCATCGAGTGCCTCGATGGCCGTGGCTTCGTCGACCGCGGCCACCGCCGCGACCGGGTCGCCGACGTAGCGGACCTTGCCCTGCGCGATGACGGGCCGGTCGCGCAGCGACAGGCCCCAGCGCACCGAGGAGCCGGGCAGGTTCGCGAGGTCGTCGCCAGTCAGCACCGCGACCACGCCCGGCATCGCCAGCGCCGCGCTCGCGTCGATGCCGCGGATGCGCGCGTGCGGCACCGTGCTGCGCAGCACCTTGCCGTGCAGCATGCCCGGCACTTCCACGTCGCTCGCGAAGGTCGCCGTGCCCGTCACCTTCTGCAGGTAATCGGCGCGCGGCTCCTGGTTCGGCGGCGGATGCGGGGGCGAATGCATGGTCGAGGTCTCGCGTCGAGGTCGTGCGGCGCGTGGGGAATCAGTCTTCGAGCACGATCTTCGAGCGCGCGATCACGTCGCGCCACATCGCCGTCTCCGCGGCCTGGCGGCGCGCCACTTCTTCCGGCGTGCTGGCGGTCGGTTCGACGCCGACCGCGGCGAGCCGCTCGCGCACTTCGGGCGAGTTCATCGTCTTCGCGACCTGCGGCACCACGCGGTTGAGCACGGGCTTGGGCATGCCGGCGGGCGCGTAGAGCGCGAACCACGTGACCGCCTCGAAGCCGGGCAGCACCGTCTCGGCGAGCGTCGGCACGTTGGGCATGGCCTGCGCGCGCTTGGCCGTCGTCACCGCGAGCGCCTTCAGCTTGCCCGACTTGATGTGCGTGAGCACGGCGGGGCCTTGCTCGATGGCCATCACCGTGCGGCCGGCGATGAGGTCGATCACCATGGGGCCGCTGCCCTTGTACTGCACCGGGAACAGGTCGACGCCCGCGCGCTGCTTGAAGAGCTCCATGAACACGTGCTGCGACGTGCCCTTGCCGGCCGACGCGTAGCCAAACTTGCCGGGGTTGGCCTTGAGGTAGGCCACGAGGTCCTGGATCGTGTTGACCGGCAGCGACTCCGGCACGACGACGTACGAGGGATTGAAGCCGAGCAGCGACACCGGCTCGATGTTCTTGTAGATGTCCTTCATGCGGTCGCTCAAGAGCGGCAGCACCGAGAACATGGACGAGGCGCCGATCAGGAAGGTGTGGCCGTCCGCGGGACGCTTGGACGCGTAGTCCGCGCCGATCATGCCGGACGCGCCCGCGCGGTTGTCCACCACGGCCGACTGGCCCATCTCCGCCAGGCCATTGGCCAGCGAGCGCGCGTACAGGTCGGTCGCGCCGCCCGGAGGATAGGGCGCGACGATCGTGATCGGGCCGCTCGGATAGGTCTGTGCATGGGCCGCGCCGGCGAGGCAGAAGGCGGACAGCAGCAGCAAGTTCTTCCAGAAACGCATGGCGATGGGACTCCTGTGAGGGGTGGGCTGGCGATTCAAATCTTCACGTCCTCGAATAGAGTTCCGTGTAGAAGAACTGCATTCTGTCTGACAGTACGCTACAATGTCAAGCAGATTTTGCGAGACCGAGCCCCTTCATGCCCGCCGAGACCGACACAGAACAGAAAAGCGGCGGCGTCGCGGCCGTGCAGCGCGCCTTCGCGATCCTCCACGCGTTTCGTGCGGGCGACACCTCGCTCACGCTCAACGAGCTGTCGCTGCGCACCGGCATGTACAAGAGCACCATCTTGCGGCTCATCGCGACGCTGGTGCAGGAGCATTGCCTCGTGCGGCTCGACGACGGCAGCTACCAGCTCGGCTCGATGCTGCTGCACTGGGGCGGGCTCTACCAGACGGCGCTGCGGCTCGACGACCACGTGCCCGCGATCCTGCGCCGGCTCGTTCAGGAAACCGAGGAGGGCGCGTCCTTCTTCACGCGCGAGGGCAACCTGCGCGTGTGCCTGTTCCGCATCGACTCGCCGCGATCCATCCGCGACCACATCCGCACCGGCGACCTGCTGCCGCTCGATCGCGGCGCGGCCGGCCGCGTGCTGGCGAGCTTCGACCAGACGCTCACGCCGCCCGAGAGTTTTCCCGCGCAGCCCTACATCGTGACGGTGGGCGAGCGCGAGGCGGACATCGCCGCCATCGCGGCGCCGGTGTTCGGCACGCAAGGCAGCCTGCGCGGCGCGCTCGCGATCTCGGGTCCGGCCGCGCGCTTTTCCGCTGAGCTGATTCCCTCGATGTCGCAAGCACTGCTGCGCGCCGCGGCCGACCTCACACGACGGCTCGGCGGCGATGCCTCGCCGCTGGAACGGCCCGAGCCGCCGGGCGCCTCGTTCGCGTCCTGATCGCCGGCGCGCTCAGGCGTGGCGCTCCACCCGCATCTGCGGGTGGACGACCTCGCCCTCGCGAAGGATCTGAAGGTCGTCCAGCCACAGGTTGCAGCGTCGCATCGGCAGGTCGAGGTGGCACGCCGTGTCGTTCGTGCCGCCGAGTTCGAGGTTGGGGCCGAGCGAGAAGAGCACGTTGCCGTAGAAGGCGAGCGCATTCATCACGTGCTCGCTGGGCAACTGGCGCGACACGGAGAACTGGTACCAGCGCGCCTTCTCGTTGAGGCCCCAGCCGATGTGCGAGATCGCGTAGGCGCGCGGGTCGTGGAAGCTCTCGATGTAGCTGCGAATGAGCTGCGCGTCCATGCCCGCGCCTTCGATGGCGACGACCATGCCCTTCTCGACGCGCAGGGTCACGGGCGTCTGCACGTACTGCTTGAAGGCGCAGAGGATGTCGCCGGGCTGCAGCACCACGGTGCCGTCGATCTCGCCGTCGTTGCCCTGCGTGAACGAGAAGCCGGAGGGGAAGTGGTCCCAGCGGCCCGGCTCGTTCGTGTAGCCGTATTCCGAGATGACGGGGTACTGCCCGAGCTTGTAGACGATGTCGGTGCCTGCATCGGACGTGAAGCGCAGCTGCTTCGCGTTCTCGAGCAGGCCCTTGGCGAACTCCACGCGCCGCGCGAGGTCCTCGGTCGGGAACATCTGCTTGAGGACGTGGAAGGGCTCCATCACACGCAGGATGCGCACGCCCGCCGCCTGGATCTCGGCCTGCTCGCGCGAGAACAGCAGGCCCACCATGTCGATCACCAGGCCCGCGGCCTTGAGCGTCTGCATCGCGAGCGCATTGCCCACGAGCGGATGGCGACCCTGCACGCCGACGGCATTGCGCTGGCCGCGCCGCACGTTGAGGTTGAAGGTCGTCGCGCCGAGGTTGCCCGCGGCGGCCATGAACGCGTGCGCGTTCTCCGCCCATTCGTCGTCGGCGGTGAGCACCACCACGGTCTCGCCCGGCTTCACGCCGCAGAGCACGAGCTCGCGGGTGAACAGGTCCAGCATCTCGGCATCGACTTTCACGGGGCGTTCCTTGGAGCGTTGGGTTGGCGGCGGAGGCATTCGTCGAGCACGCGGGCGAACGTGTCGAAGTCCTCGGCCTGCATCTGGTGGCCCACGCCCGGCACGCGCACGGCGTGCAGGTCGGTGCGCAGGGTCCGCATCTCGGCGATGTCTTCGTCGGAGATCACGCCGCCCTCGCCTGCCGCGATCAGCGACACGGGCGCGGTCGTGCGTGCAAGATCGGCGAACAGGTCGTCCGCATGGAAGCCGTCGTACGCGACGTGGACGGCGCGCTCGTCGCAGGTCGAGAGCCACTCGGCCCGCAATTGCTGCAGCGGCTCGGGCCAGGGTTTGGCGGGGCTCGCCATGATCGCGGCCATCGCCTCGCCGCGGGTTGCGGCGTACAGCAACGACAGCGTGCGCGCTTTCGGGATCGGATACGGGCGGCGGCCGGGGCCGCTCGTGGGCGGATCGACGAGAACGAGCGAGCCGAATGCGTCGGGCGACCGCGCCGCCGCATGCACCGCGATGCGCGCGCCCATCGAGTGGCCGATGACAGTGGGCCGGACAAGTCCGAGCGCACCGACGAACTCCAGGAGGTCGCGAGCGCATGCCGCCGAACCGTAGTCGAGTTGCGGACCCGCCTCGGACAAGCCGCGGCCCCGCACGTCGAGCACGTAGCACGCGAAATTCGCCGCCAGCCGTCGGGCGACGTGCTGCCACAGGATCGCCGGACTCACGATCCCGGGCACGATGACGAGGCCCGGCCCGCCGTCGCCGAAGCGCAGGTAGTGCTGCCGGATGCCGTTGACCCGCACGTGGGCTCCCTGTTCAAGGGTCAAGTCGCGCTCCTCCAGGACGTTGAACGATCTTGTTCTATTCTGCAGAACACGATTCTATTCTAATGCGCACTGCCGGAATTCTCAACTGAGGCGCGAATCGACGGCGGCCAGCGGCGGTGGCAACTCCTGTGCGCCAAGGCGAGCCAGCACGCTCCGCACCTCCCAGTAGCGGTCGTCGGCGACGTTGTTGCGGAAGCCGAGGAAGACCGCGAGGATCATGGCGAATATTGTGGGGGCAGCCGGCGGTCGAGCCGACCGGGCGCGCCGCCGCTACCGTTGCATGAACAGCGCCTGCAGTTCCGCGCTCACGCCGTTCACCGCGCGCCCTCCCGTGCCGCTGACGCTGCCGGTTCGTGCGCGCGGCGGGCGAAGCGTCGCGAGCATCTCCGCGAAGCCGACGGCGCAGGCCACGCCATCGAGGAGGGGCACGGGCACGTCGGGCTGCAGGCGATGGGCCATGGCCGCCATCGCGGCGCCTGCCAGCACCACGGCCTCGGCGCCGCCCTCCACGAGGCCGAGCACGGCCGCGCGCACTTCGGCCAGCACGAACTCCGGATCGGTGAAGCTCTGCTGCGGTGTCACGTCCACCGCGTTCACCGCGCTCAACCGCGACGACAGCCCGCAGCCCGCGACCAGTTCCTGGTAGACCGGCACCAGCCGCTTTCCGTACGTCAGCACGGCGAAGCGCGGCGCGAGCAGCGCCGCGGTGTGCAGCGCCGCCTCGGTCATGGCGACCACGGGGATCGGCAGCAGCTCGCGGCAGGCCCAGGCGGCGGTGTCCAGGGAGACGGCCAGCACCACGGCGTCGCAGCCGGCCGCATGCCGCGCGACGAGTTCCAGCACGCCATGCGTCGCCAGCGCATTCTCGGCGCGCGAACCGATGATCTCCGGTCCGAAGGTCCCGGTCACGGCCTCGAACGCCGTCCCCTCGCGCGCCGCGGCCTGCGCGGTCCGCAGCACGAGATCGGTGACGGCTTGCGTCGTGTTCGGATTGACAAGCAGGATCTTCATGGCGCGGCGTGTCGAGGCGGCGGACACGCCGCGATGAAGTGCCGCGCGATCTGCTCGCGCGTGGCGATCCACACCCCCTCGGCGCGCCGCATGTGGTCGACCAGCTTCTTCAGCCCGCCGATGCGCCCGGGCCGGCCGATGATGCGCGTGTGCAGGCCGATCGACATCATCTTCGGCGCGTGCCTGGCTTCCGCGCGCAGCGCCTCGAACGCATCGATCGCATAGTCCGCGAAGTCGTCGCCGCGCACGTACGCGAAATTGTCGAAGAAGCGCATGTCGTTGGTGTCGAAGGCGTAGGGCACGACGAGATGCGCGCGTTCGCCGACCTTCCGCCAATACGGCAGGTCGTCGTTGTACGCGTCGCTGTCGTAGAGGAAGCCGCCCTGCTCCACGAGCAGCCGGCGCGTGTTCGCGGACGCCGACGACTTGGTGTGCCAGCCCACGGGCGGCTTGCCCGTCAGGCGCGCGATGGTCTCGACGCAGCGCGCGATCAAGGCCCGCTCGCGCGCCTCGTCCATGCCCGCGTGCGACTCCCAGCGCCAGCCGTGGCAGCACACCTCGAAGGCCTGTTGGACGGCATCGCGCGCGATCCAGGGCGTTGCCTCCAGCGCCCGCGCGCACGCGTTGAGCGTGAGCGGAATGCCGGCCTCCATGAGCAGGCGCGTGATCCGCCAGTAGCCCACGCGCGCGCCGTACTCGAACTGGCTCTCCATGCACAGGTCGGGCGCGCCGACGACTTCGTGGTTCACCTCGTGGCGGGACTCGTTGCGCTCGTCGCCGGACGACAGCGACAGCTCGGCGCCCTCCTCCACGTTGAGCACGAAGGACACGGCGAGCCCCGTGTCGCCGGGCCAGCGGAACGCCGGATAGTTCCAGCGGTAGCCTTCGAGATCGCGCGCCGTCACTGCACGCTCTCCCGCGCGCGGGACCAGAGCGCGCGGCTCGCCGCGTTCGCATCCGCGAGGATGCGGTCGAGGTCCGCGCGCACCGGCCGCCCGCTCTCGACGACCTGCTCGCCATCGACGAACACGTGCTCGACGTCGCGGCCCTGCGCGACGTGGACGAGGTTGCCCAGCGCGTTTTCGCAGGGCACGAGGTGCGGGCGGCGGAAATCGAACACGACGATGTCCGCCTGCTTGCCGACTTCGAGCGAACCGATCCGATCGTCAAGTCCCATCGCGCGCGCGCCGTCGATCGTCGCCATGCGCAGCACGTCGGCCGGCTGCCAGTCGCTGCCCACGCGGCCTTCCTGGATGCGTCCCACCGCCAGCGCCCAGCGCATCGCCTCCACGATGTCGGCATGCATGTTGTCCGTGCCGAGCGCGAGGTTCGCGCCGGCGCGCCGCAGGGCCGCGGTCGGCGCGATGGTCGCGCCGGTGGCGTTGCCCTTGGGCACGTGCGCGACGTGGATGCCGGCGCTGCCGCAGCGCGCGATGTCGACCTTGTCCATATGGATGCAGTGCGCGGCGATGAGGCGGTCGTTCAGCAGCCCCACGTCCTCCAGCAGCTGCGCCGGCGTGCGGCCGCTGCGGCGCTGCACCTGCTCGACTTCCGTGCGGCTTTGCGCCAGGTGCGTGGCGACGCGCAGGTCGAGCGCGCGCGCGGTCTCGCCGATGCGTTGCAGGAGCGCGTCCGAGCAGGTATCGGGCGCGTGCGCGGCGAGCTGCACGCCGCAGCGCCCGTTCATCTTGCCGTGCCAGCGTTCCGCGAGCGCCACCGCTTCGCCGAGCGTCGCATCGCCGAAGTCGTCACGATGCTCCCAGCGCCCGTCGCCCACGAGCGAGAAATCCGCGTCGTGGATGCGCCCGCAACTGTAGACGCGCCCACCGAGCGCCGCCATCTCCGGCATCGTGATGTCGGCGTGGACGTACGTGTCGTTGATGAGCGTCGAGCCGAAGAGCAGCGCCTCCACGGTGCCGAGCCGCCCGAGCGCGACGGCCTCCTCGGGCGTCACATCGTGGCCGTGCGGAATGCCCGGGGTGTACGCGGGCGCGAAGCCGAGGTCTTCGGCGACGCCGCGCACCATGGTCAGGATCGCGTGCGTGTGGACATTCACGAAGCCGGGACAGGCCACGCGGCCGGGCAGGTGCAACGTGCGCAGCGCGGGACGCGGCGGCGGTTCGCCGCCGACGAACGCGATGCGTCCGCCGTCGATGCCGAGGACGGCGTCGTGCAGCACCGACATCGCGTCGTCGACGGTGACGACGGTCAAGCCGGTGAGGAGCAGGTCGAAGGGTTGGGTGGTGTCGGTCATGGATTCGGATGTCGCGTCAGGCATGCAGATGGCCCAGGAACCGGCGGGTGCGCTCCTGCGTCGGCGCGCCGAAGATCTGCTCGGGCGGGCCCTGCTCGACCACCTGGCCCTCGTCGACGAACACGACGCGGTCGGCGGCCTCGCGCGCGAAGCGCATCTCGTGCGTGACGGCGACGAGCGTCATGCCGCCGCGTGCCAGCTCGGCCATCACGTCGACGACCTCCGTCACGAGTTCGGGATCGAGCGCGGACGTGGGCTCGTCGAAGAGGATCAGCTCCGGCTGCATGGCCAGCGCGCGCGCGATCGCGACGCGCTGCTGCTGCCCGCCCGAGAGCTGGCTCGGCCGCTTGTCGACGTGCGAGGCGAGGTGGACGCGATCCAGCTCCTTCAGCGCGCGTTCGCGCGCGGCATCGCGCGTGAGGCCGAGCACCATGCGCGGCCCGAGGGCGACGTTGTCGAGCGCGGACAGGTGCGCGAACAGGTTGAAGCGCTGGAATACGAAGCCGATGCGCGCGCGCTGGCTCGCCACGGCGGACTCGGGCAGCGCGCGGCCGGCGTGGTCGAAGCCGATGCGCTGGCCGCGCAGCAGCACCTGCCCGTCGTCGGGCACTTCGAGCCAGTTCAGGCAGCGCAGCAGCGTCGTCTTGCCCGAGCCCGACGGGCCGATGATGACGACGGTCTCGCCTTCGTCGACGTGCAGCGATGCGTCGTGCAGCACCTGGCGCGTGCCGAAGGTCTTGGCGATGCGCTCGGCGCGCAGGAGGGGAAGTGTCATTCGGATCGTCACCAGACCGGAAGACGGCGCTCGAGCCAGCGCGAGAACCACGCGAGCACCGAGACCGTGACGTAGTAATACAGGGCGATCAGCAGGAAGATCTCGAACGGCGCGAAGTGCACGGCGATGATCGCCTGCCCCGCCCGCGTGAGCTCGTACACCGAGATCACCGACAGCAGCGCCGAGCCCTTCACGAGCGTGATCAGCTCGTTGGTCGCTGGCGGAATCACCGAGCGCAGCGACTGCGGCAGCAGCACGTGGATCAGGATCTGCGAGTGCCGCATGCCGATGGAACGCGCGGCCTCGGTCTGCCCCTTCTCCACCGCACCGACGCCCGCACGGACGATCTCCGCGATGAACCCCGCGGCGTTCAGTCCGAGCGCGAGCACACCGGCCCAGAACTCGGGCAGGTTGATGCCGATCACCGGCAGCGCGAAGTACACCAGGAAGATCTGGATCAGGAGCGGCGTGCCGCGCACGAAGTCGACGTACGCGCGCACGCCCCAGCGCAGCACCGCGATGCGCGACATCGACAGCAGCCCGAGAGCGCCGCCGAGGACGAGCCCCAGCAGCATGGCGAGCGAGCAGATCTTGAGGGTGGTGACGAGGCCCGTTCCCAGCAAAGGGAGCGCCTTCTGCACCAGCGTCCAGTCGAAAACCATCGTCGTCGCTCAGGCGAAGCTGGGGATCTTGTCGGCGAGGTTCATGCGGAAGCCGAACCACTTCTCCTGCAGCCGGTAGATGCTGCCGTCGGCCTTGAGCTTCGCGATCTCGGCATTGAGGAAGGCCACGATCTCGGTGTCTTCCTTGCGCGCGGCGATGCCCGCCCAGTTGTCGGCGCCGAGGCCCTTGACGATGGCGTAGCGGCCCGGCGCATCCTTCAGCACCATGGCGAGCGTGGCCAGCGTGTTGAGCACCCCGTCGACGCGGCCCTGCGCGAGCGCGACGTACGCGGCCGGGTGGTCGTCGAAGGTGCGAAGTTCCTTGAAGCCGGCGCCGCCGCCGCTCTTGAGGCCCGCATTGATCTTCTCCTGCAGGATCTGGCCCGGCGAGCCGAGCTTCACGGCGAGCACGCGGCCGTTGAGGTCGTTCGCCGACTTGATCTTGTCCGCGTCGGCCGCGCGCACGAGCATCGACTGAGAGGCCTCGGCATAGGGAACGCTGAAGGCCACGCGTTCGAGGCGCTCCTTCGTGTAGCTCATGGAGCTCATCACCACGTCGAACTTCTTCGCATAGAGCGACGGGATGACGCCGGCCCAGGCGGTGTCGATGAAGTTCGGCTTCACGCCGAGCGACTTGCAGATCAGCTCGGCCAGCTCGACGTCGTAGCCGACGATCTTGCCGTCCTGCCGGAAGGTGAAGGGCACGTAGGCGGCTTCGCAGCCGATGCGAAGTTCGCCGCTGCTGCGGATCTGCGCGAGGGTGGTAGCGGCCTGGGCGTGCGCGAACGGTGCGAGCAACGCGCTGCCGGCGGCGATGAAGTGGCGGCGGGAAAGGGTCATGGCGTACTCCTGGGGTGTGAATTGGCGAAAGGGATGGGTCAGGCCGGCAAGCGCGCGGGAAAGGTGTCGCCCGGAATCGGGGTGGCGAGCCCGCGCCGCCAGATGCGTTCGACGGCTTCGAGCACGGGTGCGACCGAGGCTTCGGCTTCGATGTAGCGGTCGGCGAGCGTGCGGTACTCGGTCTCGATCTCCGACAGGATCGCGGCTTCGTCGATGCGCGTGAGGCGGCCTTGCCGCAGCACGGGCTCGCCGTCGACCATGACGAAGCCGATGCCCGCGCCGCGTTCGGCGTAGACCAGTTGCCGCACGGGGTCTGTAAGCGGCGTGAAGGTGACGCTGTCGGTGCGATAGGCGACGAGGTCGGCGCGCGCGCCCACCTGCACGCTGCCGAGGCTGTCGCCGTAGCCGAGCGCGCGGCTGCCGCCGACCGTGCCCGCATGCAGCGTCTCGCGTGCCGAGAGCCACCGGCCCGGCTCGTCGCCGCGCAGCTTGGCGACGGCGGCGGCGCTGCCCATCACCTGGAGCATGTTCGTGGTGACCGTGGAGCACGAACCGTCGGAGCCGAGGCTCACGTTCACACCCGCGTCGAGCAGCTCGCGCACGGGCTGCACGCCCGAGCCGAGCATGAGGTTGCTCCACGGGTTGTGCTGCGCGGTCGCGCCGCTCTCGGCGAGCGCCGCGATCTCGCGCGGATTGAGCCAGACGGCGTGGATCAGGCTCGTGGCCGGCTTGAGGAAGCCGACCTCGGCGAGATACTCCACCATCGGCTTGCCGAAGAACAGCTGGCCCGTGACCACCTGCAGGCGCGTCTCGTGCACGTGGCTGATGACGGGCAGCGCCAGGTCGTCCGCGAGCGCGCGCACCTGCAGCAGGAACTCGCGCGTCGCGCGCTGCGGCGCGGAAATCGACGCGAGGATGCCGACGCGGCGCTCCTGCGGATGGCGGGTGGGGGCGAGACGCCGCATCAGCGCGATCTGCTCGGCCCCGGCCGGCCGCGGCGCGTTGCGCAGCTCGTCGGCCAGGCCCTGCGGGAACAGCTCCGCGACGAAGGGAAAGTTGTCGACGATGGGCTTGTCCATCATCGCGAAGCCGAGCAGCGCGCGCACGCCGAGGTCGTCGTAGGCCTGCAGCACGGCGTCGATGCGTTCGTCGTCGACGGCGCCGCCGAGCGCCATGTCGTCGACCAGCGTCGTGCAGCCGGTGCGCAGCGACTCGATGCCGCCGATCAGCGTGCGCAGGTAGACCTGCCGCGGCGTGAGCGGCACGGGGATGCGGGTGCGCACGAGGTGCATCCACAGCTCCAGCGGCAGGTTCTCGGTGCGACCGCGCTGGAAGTGCTCGTGCGAATGCTGGTGGCCGTTGACCAGGCCGGGCGCGAGCAGGTGCTTCGACAGGTCGATCACAATCGGCGCCTGCAGGCTGCCGGCGGGCGCGATGGCGGCGATGCGGCCGGCCTCGACGAGCACGTCGAGCGGCTCGGGCCGGAACCGGTGATCGGGGCCGAGCAGCGCGCTGCAGCCGCGAAGGACGATGGCACTCATCGTGCTAGTTCCTTTGGATGACGAACGACGACGAACACTGGATGGCGCAGGCCTTGCACGAAGCCGAGGCCGCGTATGCGCGCGGCGACTGGCCCACGGGCGCGTTGGTGGTGAAGGACGGACGCCTGCTCGCCACCGGCCAGAACCGGCAGGTGAGCACCGGCGACCCGCTGCTGCATGCGGAGCCCGATGCGATCCGTCGTGCGGTGGCAGCGCACGGCCCCCATGCCACGCAAGGCGCCACCCTCTACTGCACGATGGAGCCGTGCCCGATGTGCGCCGGCGCGCTGCAGCTGGCCGGCATCTCGCGGCTCGTGCTCGCGCTGCGCCACGCCACCCTGCGCCGCACGGACCTCGGCCGCTTCTCCATCGAAGCCCACTGCGCGATGACGGGCCATGCGCTCGCGCTCACCGACGGCGTGCTCGAAGCCCCCTACCTGGCCTTGCGCCTGCGCTGGGGACGCGACCGCGTCGCGCACTGAGTCCATCCGGCGCGTCCTCATCGCAGGTGGCGGGAAATGCCCGCGACGCGCTCCATCAGGAGCATGAGCAGCAGCGTGGCCGTGACCAGCACGCCCGAGAGCGCGGCGGCGCGCACGTCGAGATTGCTCTCGATGATCTGCCACATGCGGATCGGCAGCGCCTGCGACCGCGCGTCGGACAGGAACAGGCTCACCGCGACGTTGTCGAAGGAATACATGAAGCCGATGAACGCGCCCGCGGCGACGCCGCGGAAGATGAGCGGCAGCGTCACGGTGCGGAAGGCATAGACCGGGCCGGCGCCGAGGCTGCGGGCGCTTTCCAGCATCGCCGGGTCCATCTGCGCCAGACTCGCCGTGGTCGTGCGGAACACGTACGGCGCCGTGATCGCGACGTGGCCGATGACGAGCGTGGTGAAGCTCAGGCCGCTGCCCGCGAGGTTGAACAGCATGAGCAGGGCCAGGCCGAGCGCGAGGCTGGGCAGCATCAGCGGCGAGAGGAATAGCGTCTCGATCATGCGCGCCCAGGCTTCGCGGCGCTTCGCGAGCGCCATCGCAGCCGCCACGCCGAAGACGATGGACACGCTGCTTGCCGCGGCGGCGAGCTCGAGCGACAGCACCAGCGCGTCCATCAGTTCGGGCGACTCGTTCCACAGCGCCGAGTACCAGCGCAGCGAATAGCCCGGCGGCGGAAACTTCAGCGAGAAGCCGCTCGTGAACGAGGTAATCACGACGACGACCGTCGGCGCCATCAGCAGCAGCGCGGACAGGCCGGCGAGCACGATGCAGGCGGCCATGAAGCTGCGGCGCTCCCACGCGGAGCGCCACGACTCGCGGAGTGCGGATGCGGGCGCCGGCTCGGCCGCCGCCGCCGCCGCCGCCGCCAACTGTGCCGGTGCTTCGGTCACGGCGGCGTCATGCATGGACAAACCCCTTCGCCCGGCGGCCGAGCAGGTTGACCACGGCGACCACCGCCATCACCGAGACGAGCAGCACCACCGCGACGGCCGCCGCGAACGGATAGTCGTTCGCCTGGATCGCCTGCTGGTACATGTAGAACGGCATCAGGATGTACTGCCCGCCGCCCACCAGCGTCTGCGTCACGAAGGCGCTGACGCTGGACGCGAACACGAGCAGCGAGCCGGCCAGCAGGCCCGGGATCGCGAGCGGCAGCGTCACCTGCCACAGCGTGCGCCAGTGCCCCGCGCCGAGCGCGAGCGAGGCCTGGCGCAGGTTGGGGTCGGTGTTCATCAGGGCGGTGATGACCGGCAGCACCATCAGCGGCAGCTCGATCTGCGCGACGGCCAGCGTGACCGCGCCCGGGGTGTAGAGCAGGCGCAGCGGCTCCGCGATCCAGCCGAGCGACAGCAGGCTGGTGTTGACGATGCCCTGCCGCCCGAGGATCACGACCCACGCGAAGGTGCGCACCACCGCGCTCGTGAGCAGCGGCAGGATGATCAGCAGCATGAGCACGGCCTGCCAGCGCCGCGGCGCGAGCGTGTACGCGTAGGCGAGCGGAAAGCCGAGCAGCAGCGCGAGCAGCGTGACCTTGAGCCCCAGGCCGAGCGTGCGCAGCAGCACGCCCTGGTTGAAGCCGTCGCCGAAGAAGCGGCGGTACTGGTCGACGCCGTGCTTCGTCATCGCGGCGTCGCCGTAGAAGCTCACGTAGAGCAGCAGCAGGAGCGGCACCAGCACGAACAGCAGGAAGAAGCCGCCGAGCGGCGCGGCGAGCAGCATCGACCGGTTCGCCGTCAATGGACGACCCTCCGCGCTACGCGCTGCGGGGCGATTCGCCTTGGGGCGGCCCGGCGGCTCATTGGAATACCCTCCGCGCTACGCGCTGCGGGGCGATGAGCCTTGGGGCGGCCCGGCGGCTCATTGGAATACCCTCCGCGCTACGCGCTGCGGGGCGATGAGCCTTGGGGCGGCCCGGCGGCTCATGCCGCCTCCGGCACGAACACCGCCGCCGGCGCGCCGTCGCGCAGGCGCAGCGCCACCCGCTCGCCGGGCTGCACGCGCGCGTCTTCGCCGTGGCGCGGCACCGTGACCTTCACGCTCGTGCCGCCGTCGAGCATCAGCTCGTAGACGAGCTGTGGCCCGAGCGGCACCACCATCGACACGGTGCCGTGCGGGCCGCCCGTGCCCTGCGCGGCGAAGGCGAAATGCTCCGGCCGCACGGACAGCAGCGCGGCGCCGTCGCGCGAACACGGCGCCGCGTCGTCGAGCGCGAGTTCGCCGCCCGCGTCGCATTGCAGCGCGTAGCCGCTGCCCAGGCGCTGCAGGCGACCCTGCAGCACGTTCGCCGTGCCGATGAATCCCGCGACGAAGCGCGACGCCGGCCAGTCGTAGATCGTCTCCGGCCGGTCGAACTGTTCGACGCGGCCCGCGTTCATCACCGCGATGCGGTCCGCCATGGACATGGCCTCTTCCTGGTCGTGCGTCACGAGCAGCGTGGTGATGCCGAGCTCGCGCTGGATGCGGCGGATCTCCATCTGCATGTCCAGCCGCAGGTTCTTGTCGAGCGCGGCGAAGGGCTCGTCGAGCAGCAGCACGCGAGGCGCCACGGCGAGCGTGCGCGCGAGCGCGACGCGCTGCTGCTGCCCGCCCGAGAGCTCGCGCGGCATGCGGTGCGCCAGCGCCGTCATCTGCACGAGCTCGAGCATGCGGTCCACCGTATCCCGCTCCTGCGCGGCGGCCACGCCGCGCGCCCGAAGCCCGTAGCCGACATTGGCCCGCACGTTCATGTGCGGAAACAAGGCGTAGTTCTGGAACACGATGCCCACCCCGCGCTGCGCGGTCGGCAGTCCGTCCACCTGGCGTCCGCCGATCAGGATGCGGCCCGCCGACTGGCGCAACAAGCCCGCCACGATGCGCAGCAGCGTCGTCTTGCCGCATCCGCTCGGCCCGAGCAGGGCGACGAGCTCGCCGGGCTCCACCAGCAGGTCGACGTCCGCCACCGCGACGGAGTCCCCGTAGCGGTGCCGAACACCCGCGAACTGCAGCGGCACACCCGCATCCTTGATCTGGCTCATGCCGAGGGACTATCAAGAAGCGTGCCCGCGTGGCCGCCTGTTTTGGACACAATCCGATGTCACATTGGACACAATCTGGTGCCTCGCACGCACCAGCATGGCATGCGATGTCCGCGAATCGGGCGGCCGCTTCGCTCCCTGAAGGGGTAGAGGGAGGGGGACGCGCCGTGGCACACAGCTTGCGTCTGCCCGGGCTCGTCCAACCTCCGGAGCCCCGACCATGTCCCTCGTATCGCCGAACCGCCGTTCCTTCCTGCACGCCGGCGCGGCCGCGGCCGCCACGCTGGGCCTGCCCGGCCTCGCCCTTGCCCAGTCGCGCTCGCTCTCCGCCACGACCTACCCCGGCGCATGGGAGTCGGCCCACCGCCAGATCCTGCTGCCCGCCTTCTCGAAAGCGAGCGGCGGCGCCGGCACGAACCTCGTCGCGAGCCTCGCGGTCGACACCGTGTCGAAGATCGTCGCGTCCAAGGCGAACCCGCCCTTCGACGTGATCATCCTCGACGAGGGACCCTACCTGGCCGCGCTGCAGCACGACATCTTCGAGAGGATCCCGACGGACAAGCTCACGCACCTGAAGGACATCCCGTCGAAGTTCGTCGACCCCCGCGGCACCGGCGTGTTCGTCTCGGGGCAGATCATCGGCATCGCCTACAACACCGAGAAGATCAAGACGCCGCCGAAGAGCTGGAACGACCTGCTCAAGCCCGAATTCAAGGGCCGCGTGGGCCTGGCCGGCATGGGCTCGACGCTGATGTCCGCATGGATGGCGGAAATGGCGCGCCTGAACGGCGGCAGCGAAGAGAACATGGAGCCGGCGTTCGCCTTCGTCAAGCGCCTGCTGCCCAACGTGAGCGCGGTCGCGTCCAACCCGGGTTCGCTCGCCACCCTGTTCCAGCAGGGCCAGATCGACATCTCGATCCACTACAACAACAACGTCGGCGACCTGCAGTCCAAGGGCGTGCCCATCGCGCTCGTGAAGCCCGACACCGGCTGGATCCACATCAAGAGTTCGATGCACATCGTCAAGAACTCGAAGAACGTGGACCTCGCCGCGACGTACATCAACGCGGCGATCAGTCCCGAAGTGCAGACGCAGATGGCCGACTCGCCCTACATCGTGGCGCCCACGAGTTCGCGCGCGAAGTTCAGCAAGTCGCTGGCCATCTACGCGCCCGACAGCAAGGCGCTCGAAGCCATGAACGGCGTGGACTGGGCGAAGCTCAACCCGCGGCGCGCCGAATACATCGACCGCTTCAACCGCGAGATCCGGGTCTGATCAGGCCGCGGCGCGCCGCTTGCGCGGCGGCGCGGCCGCGAGTTCCCGCACGAGCGACTCGAGCCCGTCGCCCTTCGCGGCGGCGGGCTCGGCCTCCAGCGAGGCCTCGATGCTCTCCAGGTGCGCCAGCATGAGGCGCGTCGCCGTGCGCGCATCGCCGCGCTCCACGGCCGCGAGGATGTTCTCGTGTTCGCCGGTCCTGCAGGTCGACGCCGTCGGCGCCTGGTTCGCGAGGATGGCCAGGCAAGTGCGCAGGGTGAGTTCGTCCATGCTCTTCGCGATCGCGCGGTTGCCCGCGGCCTGCGCGAGCGCGCGGTGGAATTCGCCCGACAGGCGCACCGCGCTGCGGCGATCGTCGTCGGTGTATGCCTTCTGCTCCTCGCGCAGGATGCGCCGAAGTCCCAGCGCGCCTTTCTTCGTGCAGTTCGCGCACAGGCGCGACACCACCCACGGCTCGATCAGGCGCCGCGCCTCGAAGATCTCGCGCGTCTCGTCGAGATCGGGCGCCACCACGGTCACGCCGCGGTTCGGCTGGTGCTCCACCAGGCCCTCGTGGATGAGACGCTGCAGCACCTTGCGTACCTGCGTGCGGCTCACCTCGAACAGGGCGGCCAGGCGCTCTTCGCGCAAGCGGGTGCCGGGGGCGATGCGGTGCTCGGTCAGGCCCGCGACGATCTGCTCGTACATGCGCTGCGTGCGCCGCGCGACGTCGCCGGTGGCGGCGTCGGCGGCGTCGGCCTGCGCGGAGGATTCGGTCAAGCTCATGTCGGTGTTCGGACGCAACGGGTGTGCCAGCTTACTGCACGCAGGGTACGCCCCGTTTTGGATACAAAACTGGCGCACTCCTGTGCACGCGCCCCTCACGCGCACCAGACGCGACCGGCGATGGCGCGCAGCGAGCTGGCGCAAAGCTTGCACGCAGGGCACCGCAACAGGAGAACCCCTTCCATGCAACGTGCCCTGCTCGGCATGCTGACCCCGTCGTCCAACACCGTGCTCGAGCCGGTGACCTGCGATCTGCTGCGGGACGTGCCGGAGGCGTCCGCGCACTTCTCGCGCTTCGCCGTGACGCGCATCGCGCTCGGCGACAGCGCGCTCGCGCAATTCGACACGCCCGGCGTGCTGGCCGCGGCCGAGCTGCTGGCTCATGCGCGCTGCGGCGTCATCGCTTGGAGCGGCACGTCGTCGTCGTGGCTCGGCTTCGAGGCCGACGAGCGCCTGTGCCGCGCCATCGAGGCGGCGACCGGCGCGCGAGCCTGCACCTCCGTGCTGGCGCTCAACGAAGTGCTGGCGCGCACCGGCGCGCGGCGCGTCGCGCTGATCACGCCCTACACGGCCGACGTGCAGGAGCGCATCGTCGCCAACTACCGGGCCGCGGGCATCGGCGTCGTCGCCGAGCGCCACCTCGGCCTTTCGGAGAACTTCGCGTTCAGCGAAGTGGAACCGGCGGTGCTGTCGAAGCTCGCGCGCGAAGTCGCGCGGAGCCGGCCCGACGCCATCGCCATCCTCTGCACCAACCTGCGCGGCGCGCCGACCGTCGCGCAACTCGAAGCGGAGCTCGATCTGCCCGTGTACGACAGCGTCGCCACGGCCGTGTGGAAGTCGCTGCGGCTCGCCGGCATCGACACCCGCCGTGTGCGGCGCGGCGGCCGCCTGTTCCAGGAACCCCATTGACCCGATGATTTTCGACACCCTGCTCCTCAACGCGGAAGTCGCCACGGCGAGCGACCGCTACCGCGCCGACATCGGCATCCGCGACGGCCGCATCGCCGCCATCGGACGCGACCTCGGGCGCGCCGACCACACGCTCGATGCGGCCGGCCGCCTGGTCACCCCAGGCGGCGTCGATGCGCACTGCCACCTGGACCAGCCCACGTCCGACGGCTCGAAGATGGCCGACGACTTCGTCACCGGCACGCGCTCCGCCGCTTGCGGCGGCACGACGACGATCATCCCGTTCGCCTGCCAGTTCAAGGGGCAGAGCCTGCAGGCGGCCGTGGACGACTACCACCGGCGGTCCGAGGGCAAGGCGGCGATCGACTACGCCTTCCACCTGATCGTCAGCGACCCGACGCCCGGGGTGCTGCGCGACGAACTGCCTCGGCTCGTCGCCGCGGGCTACACCTCGTTCAAGGTCTACATGACCTACGACGACATGAAGCTCGACGACCGGCAGATCCTGAACCTGCTCGCCGTCGCGCGGCGCGAAGGTGCGATGACGATGATCCATGCCGAGAACGCGGACTGCATCGGCTGGCTCACCGAGCAACTGCTCGACGCCGGCCTCGGCGCGCCGCGCTACCACGCGCACGCGCGGCCGATGCTCGTCGAGCGCGAGGCGACGCACCGCGCCATCGCGCTCGCCGAACTCGCCGACGTGCCCATCCTCATCGTGCATGTGTCCGGACGCGAGGCGGTGGACCAGATCCGCACGGCCCAGGGGCTCGGTCTCAAGGTGTTCGGCGAGACCTGCCCGCAGTACCTCTTCCTCACCGGCGACGATCTCGGCGGCGAGGGCTTCGAAGGCGCGAAGTGCATCTGCAGCCCGCCGCCGCGCGACAAGGCAAACCAGGAGGTGATCTGGCGCGGGCTGGAGAACGGCACGTTCCACGTGCTGTCGTCCGATCACGCGCCCTTCGCCTATGCCGGCCCAGACGGCAAGAAGGCGCACGGTCCGGACGCGCCTTTCAGCGAGGTACCGAACGGCATTCCCGGCCTGGAGACGCGCATGCCGCTCCTGATGTCGCACGGCGTGATGGACGGGCGCATCGACATCCACAGCTTCGTGGCGCTCGCTTCCACCAACGCGGCGCGCCTGTACGGCCTGTTCCCGCGCAAGGGCACGATCGCGGTCGGCTCCGACGCCGACCTCGTCGTCTGGGACATGGACCGGCCGCGGACCATCCGCAACGCGCTGCTGCACCATGCCGTCGATTACACGCCCTACGAAGGCATCGAGGTGAAGGCGTGGCCCGCGATGACGCTCTCGCGCGGAGAGGTCGTGTGGCGCGACGGCGAATACCTGGGCCGCGCGGGGCACGGGCAGTTCCTGCCGTGCGAGCGACCCGCGCTGGCCGGCACGCGCGGTCGCGGCCACCGCGGACCGCTGTGGAAGCCGAACTGACATGAGCGGCACCGAGGCGCTCTGGAAGCTGTCGGCCCGGGACACGGCCGCGGGCGTGACGCGGCGCGACTTCAGCGCGGCCGAAGTCGCGCGCAGCGTGCTGGCACGGCTCGACGCGGTCAATCCGCGACTGAACGCCGTCATCGGCCACGACGCGGACTGGACGCTCGCGCAGGCGCATGCCGTCGACCGGCGCATCGCGGCGGGGGAAGCGCTGCCGCTCGCGGGCGTCGCCGTCACGGTCAAGGACAACCTCTGGGTGGGCGGGCGGCGCATCACGCAGGGCTCGCGGCGGTTCGCCGACTTCGTGGCGCCCGCCGACGCGTGGGCGGTCGAGCGCCTGAAGGCGCGCGGCGCGGTGCTGGTGGGCATCACCAACTGCTCCGAGTTCGCGTGCAAGGGCGTGAGCAACAATCCCGCGCACGGCATGACGCGCTCCCCCTGGGACCTGGCGCTGACGCCGGGCGGCTCGTCCGGCGGCGCGGCGAGCGCGACCGCCGCCGGCATCGGCGCGCTCGCGCTCGCGACCGACGCGGGCGGCTCCACGCGCCGGCCCGCGGCGCACGCGGGCCTGGTCGGCATGAAGCCGAGCTTCGGCGTCGTGCCTTGTGGCCCCGGCTTCGACGAGCCCAACTTCGGACTCTCCGTCATCGGCCAGATCGCGCGCGACGTCGAGGACGCGACGCTGATGTGGGAACATCTGCTCGGGTTCTCGCCGGCGGACTGGGGCTCGCAGCCGGTCTGCGTGGCGCGGCCGCGGCTCGCGCAGGCGCCCGCGCGCGACCTGCGCATCGCGTGGAGTCCCGACCTGGGCTGCGACTTCGCCGTCGACGCGGATGTCCACGACGCCCTGGCCTCGCTGGTGGGTCGGCTCGAAGCCGATGGCTACCGCATCGAGACGGCGTCTCCGACCTGGCCCGAGGGTGTCCGCGAGTACCCGCTGCTCAAGCTGCAGCAGGCGGGCCTCGCCGCGCTGCACGGCGGCGCGATGGATGCCGACGCGGGCCTGCTCGACGAGGACATCGCCGCGCAGATCCGCCTCGGCCGCACGCACACCGCCGAAGACATCGCGCGCGTGCTGATCCTGCGCGAGCACATCCACGCCGCGTACGCCGCGTTCTTCACGCGCTTCGACCTGCTGCTGTGCCCGACGACGCCCGCGGTCTCGTGGCCGGTCGAGCAGCTCGGCCCCGCGGTCATCGGCGGCCGTGCCGCCGGCCCGCGCGGCCATGCGGTGTTCACGCCGTTCTTCAACTACGCGCAGGCGCCGGCCTGCAGCGTGCCGGCCGGCCTCGTGCGCGGCTTGCCCATCGGGCTGCAAGTGGCGGGCCCGCGCTACGGCGATGCAACGGTGCTCGAGATGGCGGCGCACCTCGAACGGCTGGCGGGGCCGCCACTGCGTCCGGCGCTCTGGAACGACGTCCCATGAAACTCCTGTTCATCAACCCCAACATCTCCGAAAGCGTCTCGGCGCTGATTCGCGCCGAGGCGGTGCGCAGCGCCTCGCCCGGGACGGAAATCGACGTCGCCACCGCGTCCAGCGGCGTCGCCTACATCGAGACGCGCTTCGAGGCCTTGCTCGGCGCGCACGCCGCCGCGCAGATCGCGGCCGAGCGCCATGAACGGGCCGACGCCATCGTCGTCGCGGCCTTCGGCGACCCCGGGCTCATGGCGCTGCGCGAAGTGTTGCCCTCCCCCGTCACCGGGCTCACCGAAGCGGCGCTCGCCAGCGCCTGCCTGCTGGGTCGGCGCTTCTCCATCGTCGCCATTTCGCAGCGCATCCGCGCCTGGTATGCCGAGACCGTCGATGCCTACGGTCTCGGCTCGCGGCTGGCCAGCATCCGCGGCCTCGACGCTGCGCTGCCCGACATCGGCGCCGTGCAGGGAACGCAGGGCGAACGACTCGTGCAGCTCGCCCTGCATTGCGTGCAGCACGACGGCGCGGACGTGATCGTTCTGGCCGGGGCGCCCCTGGCGGGCCTGGCGCGCGACGTGGCCGACCGGATCCCCGTCCCGGTGGTCGACGGCGTATCGAGCGCGGTGCGCCATGCGGAGACGCTGGTGCGCATGCGTGCCGGGAAAGCCCGCGCGGGCAGCTTCGCGCCGCCGCCGGCCAAGGCCCACCAGGGACTGTCGCCGGAGATCGCGCGGCTGCTGGCGCGCGCGCACGGCGGCGGGCTCATGCAGGACTGACACGCACGACACGCACGACACGCAATGGAGACACCCTTGAGTCCGACCCTCGCCCCCTCGACCGACACCGTCGATTTCGACCTCCTTCTCACCGACGCGATGGTCATCACCGCGGACCCGTCGCGGCCGCTGCTGCGCGGCGGCTTCGTCGGCGTGAAGGACAGTCGCATCGCGTGGCTGGACACCGTGGCGCCGCAGCGCTTCGCGGCGAAACGGACGCTTCGGCTCGCGGACCGCATCGTCACGCCCGGCTTCGTGAATCCGCACCTGCACGCGGTCCTGACGATGGTGCGCGGCGTCGCGGCGGACCTCGGCTTCGCGCCTTCGTACACGCCCGGCATACCGAAGGGCACGCAGGTGGATGCGCAGCAGGCGCGCGCACTCGCGCGGCTCGGCGCCGTGGAGGCGCTGATGTTCGGCTCCACCGTCGTCGGCGACAACTTCGTCCACGCGGATATCTGCGCGGAGGCGATGGTGGAGCTCGGCCTGCGGCTGTGCCCGAGCTGGCGCATCCACGACGTCGACTTCGCGCGCGTCGCGCGCGGCGACTGGCACCACGACCCCGCCATCGGCGAGCGCACGCTGCAGGCCGGGCTCGACCTGCACGCGCGCTGGCGCGGCCATCCGCGCGTGCAGGTCAACCTCGCCGCGCATGCGGTGGACACCTGCTCGAACGGATTCCTGCGCGAGGTCGCAGCCGCGGCGAAGGCCAACGACCTGGTCGTGTCCACGCATCTCGGGCAGAGCCGCGTGGAAGTCGAGCGCGTGCGCGAGCGCACGGGCCGCACGTCCACCGAAGTGCTCGACGAAGTCGGCCTGCTGAACGCGCGCCTCATGGGCGGCCACTGCATCTACGTGACGCCCGCAGACATCGAGCGACTCGCCCGCGCCGGTGCGCACGCCGTCCACATCCCCAAATGCAACGCGGCCTCGGGGCGGCTCGCACCCACGCCGGCACTGATGGAGGCGGGCGTGAACATCGCGCTGGCCACCGACACCCAGCATGGCGACATGGTGGAGCTGATGCGATGGGCGCTGGCGACCGCGCGCGTGCAGCAAGGCGGCGTGAACGACGCCTGGCAGCCGCACCACGTCTTCCACATGGCCACGCTCGGCGGCGCGAAGGCGCTCGGCCAGCACGGCGAGATCGGCAGCCTCGAAGTCGGCAAGAAGGCGGACCTCGTGGTCTTCGACGCGTCGCGTCCGCACCTGCGCCCCCACGTCAATCCGGTCGGCACGCTCGTGCACAACGGCCAGGGACGCGACGTCGAGCTGGTGCTGGTCGACGGCGAGATCCTGGTCGAGCAGGGCCGGCCGACGCGCGTGGACCTCGACGAGATCTGCCGCGACGCCGAGACGGCGGCGCGCGCGCTGTGGAGCGCGGAAGGCAAGCCGTACTGAACCCCCACCCCATCCCTCCAACCCACCGAGACCTTCCATGCCCCACCCCACCCGCTCCCGCTTCCTGCGCGCCGCGCTTGCGCTCGGCCTCTGCGCATTCGCCATCACGCCCGTTCATGCCCAGGAAGGCGCGAGCGCGTTCCCGAGCAAGCAGATGCGCATCCTGGTGCCGTTCCCGCCCGGCGGCGCGGCGGACACCTTCGCGCGCTTCATCGGCGAGCGCCTCGCGCGGACCTGGTCGCAGCCGGTCGTCATCGAGAACCGTCCCGGCGGCGGCGGCATCGTCGCGACACAGGCGGCGGCCAACGCGCCCGCCGACGGCTACACGCTGCTGGTGGTGACCGTGGGTCATGCCGTGAATCCGCATCTGCATGCCAAGCTGCCCTACGACACCGAGAAGGATCTGCAGCCCGTCGCGAAACTCGCTTCGCTGCCGAGCGTGCTCGTGGTGAACAACAACGTCCCCGCGCGCAGCGTGGCGGAACTGCTGGCCCTCGCGAAAGCGAAACCCGGCAAGGTCAGCTATGCCTCGTCCGGCAACGCAACCACCAGCCACGTCGCGGGCGCGATGCTCGCCAGCCGTTCGCGCTCGGACCTGCTGCACGTCCCGTACAAAGGTTCGGCGCCCGCGATCACGGACCTGATCGGCGGCCAGGTCGACATGATCATCGACCCGCTGGTGTCGTCCGCGCAGCACATCAAGGCCGGCAAGCTGCGCGCGCTGGCGATCAGCACCGCGAAGCGCTCGCCGCTCGCGCCGGAGCTGCCGACGCTGGCCGAGGCCGGCGTGCCGGGCTACGATTTCTCGGCGTGGTTCGTGCTGCTCGCGCCGAACGGCGTGCCCGCACCCATCGTGAAGAAGCTGAACGACGAGGTCGGCCGCATCCTCGCGTCGAGCGAGACGCGCGAGAAGTACCTGGCGATGGGCGCGGAGCCCGGCGCGGGAACGCCGCAGGAACTCGCCGCCTTCATGAAGGGCGAGATCGAGCGCTACGGGCAGCTGGTGAAGGCGACGGGGATGCGGGCGGAGTGATGCGGAATCGCGGTGGATCGATCCCGCCCGCCCCGCGTCAGGGCGCGATCGCGCGCGGCTCCGCCAACAGCTGCGCTCGCTTCCGCAGATCCGTGAGCCGGGCGTTGACCGCCGCCTCCAGGGTGCCGAGCGGCACGGGCTTGATCTTGAACGGCGACTTCGTGTAGATCGACACGGCCTGCTCCTTCAGCGCCCGGAGGTGCTCGTTGGCAACCGTCTCGTGCGCGGAGCTGCGCGGCGTGGCCGCATGCATCACGTCCCGCACGTCCGCCACCACGCCGCTGTTGAGGAGGATCGCGGACATCACCGGGCTGGACTTCACCACCGAATCGAGCAGGTTCATGTAAGCGCCGTTGGCGTTGTTCACGACCTCCGTCCAGGTGTAGTTGAGCGCCTTGAACGGGGGCATGCCGCTGTACGACACCGTGCTCGCATCCGGGACCTCCGGCACGTAGCGGATCTCGGTGGCCTTGTTCAGCATGGAGGTCGTCACGATCTTGACCTCCTTGAGCACCTTGTCGATGGCGCTGCTCTCCAGTACGGTCCAGACGATCTTGAAAAGAAATTCGAGGCCCGCGAGGATCGCATCCACGATCTTGCTCGCGCCGGCGGTGGTGGCCGTGAGCACGATGCTCGTGACGCCCTTGGCGAGGGTCCATGCAGCCACCGCCTGCCGCAGCTCGATGCCGCGCCGGATGCCGGAGCGCAGCAGCGCGAACTCGCCCTGGGTCGTGACAAGCGTCTCGGCCTGCAGGGTGAGCGTGCGGCGCAGCCATGCATCCTCGATCAGGCCCGCCGTGCCCTCGAGCGCGTCGCCCACCCCGCCCACGAACTCCTTGCAGGCTTTCATGATGAAGTGGAAGACCGCCTTGGCCGCCAGCTTGAGCACGCCGATGATCTCGCCCGCATCGTGCTGCACGAAGATCGCCTTGAGCTTGGCCCCCGCCCAGTCGACGAACTTCTTCATGATGCGCGCCAGGAAGTCGTAGAACTGGTGCGCGGCGCTCTTGATGCGGTCCCAGGCGCCCGTGCCGTACTGCGCCTTCTCCGCCGCATTGCCGATGTCGTAGGCGGCATAGCCGATCGCCGCGGCGCCGCCCACGCTGCCGCCGCAGGCGCCCTGGATGTCGGTCGACAGCTTCATGAAGGCGTCGACGCCGCCCGCGGCGTCGGTGATCGAGAAGGCGGTCATGAGTCCGCCCGCGATGAAGCCCGTGGGCTCGGCGTTGACCTCGATGTTGCCGAGCAGGAGAAGCACGTCGCGGCGGATCTCCTTGGCGCGTGCCTCGCCCATGTCGTCCGCCACGCCGCCGAGCGAGGCGATGAAGTCGACATACTTGGCGATGTCGACCATGATGTTGTCGCGGTTGCGCGCATCCCGGTAGTTGGTGCCGAACGTGCCGACGCTGCTGCCGGTGATCCGGAACGCGAATCCGCGGTACTCGTCGAGCGCGTGGCGCAGGTTCTCGGCCTCGCGCCGGTTGGTGATGTCGCGAATCCAGGACGCATAGGCCGTGTCCACCCGCTGGAGCCTGTCCCCGCGCGACTTGGTCGTCTTGAACAGCCGGCTGGACATGTGGCCTTCGACGTCGGTCGCGGCCCGCCACGCGTCGACGCTCTGCGGCGGGACGAACTGCTTGAAGAAGTTGACCTCGGTCGCGCTGAACGCGCGCGGCGCCACCGTGACCTGCTGGATGGGACCGATGGCCGGCGCGAAGCCCCCGCCGCTTCCTCCACCGCCTCCGGCCGCGGCACGCGCGATCGCGCTTTGAACGAAAGCTTCTGTCAGTTGCTGAGGCACGGCAGATCCCCTCCCATGTAATAGATAAGGGGATTTTGCAACGGTGAGTGCGCGAGTCAAGCTCGCTTTTACGGGCGGCGAGGCGCAGTCGTCGCGCCGATGCAGCGCCGGCGTCAGATTTCCGGCATGCCTTCGAGGGATTCGATATCCGCCACCGCCTGCGTCAGGTTCGCCGTTTCCCGCTGCTCCGACCACCGGGGCACCTTCGCGGCCGGCGCCGCCGTACCGAGCTTCAGGAAGCGCTCGCGCAGGAAAATTTTGTAACCATTGCCGTCGTACTCGATCCGGTAGCTCAGCTGCTTGCCGGTGCTGCGAGTGTGGAAGGCGGTTTTCATCCCGGCGTCAGAGCGATCCCTGCAGGCCAGGCTTCGGGGCGCTGGCCGCGCGCGGCTGGGCCGCCACTTCCTCGAGCAGCGACTGCAGCGCATCCACCGCGATCGGCTTGACCAGGTGCCGGTCGAAGCCCGCTTCGCGCGAACGCGCCAGGTCCTGCTCCTGGCCCCAGCCGGTCAGCGCGACCAGCACGCGCCCGGCGCCGCCGTCCTGCGCGCGGATGCGCCGGCAGGCTTCGTAGCCGTTGAGCTTGGGCATGCCGATGTCGAGGATCACGATCTCGGGGTCGAACTCGGGCACCGCGAGCGCCGCCGCCTCGCCGTCGTGGACGACGTGCGCGGTGTGCCCGAGCAGATCCAGGAGCGCTGCCAGGGTGTCCGCGGCATCGACGTTGTCGTCGGCCACGAGGATGCGGAATCCCGCCTGAACGCCAGCCATGGCTTCCTCCTTTGCCGCCGGCGCCGCCGGCACTTCTTCCGCCGCGATGGGCAGGGACACCATGAATCGACTGCCGCGTCCCGGTCCGTCGCTGTACGCCTTGATGGTACCCCCATGCATCTGGACCAGGCGCTGCGTCAGCGCCAGGCCGATGCCCAGGCCGCCGCGCGAGCGCGACAGCGCCGACTCGACCTGCGAGAACATGTCGAACACCTTCTCGAGCGAGTCGTGCGGAATGCCGATGCCCGTGTCCCGGATCGTCACCACGGCGTGGCGGTTTTCCACCAGCACGGCGACTTCGATGCGGCCGCCCGCGTCGGTGTACTTCGTGGCGTTGTGCAGCAGGTTCACGAAGGCCTGCGCCAGGCGCGTGCGGTCGCCATCGACCGCGATCTGCCGGTCGGGCAGGAGCACCGTGAAATCGTGCCTCGCCGCATCGACGTGCGGGCGCACGGTCTCGATCGCATCGGACAGCACGTCGTTGAGCGTGACGACTTCGCGCTTCAGCTCGACCCGGCCCTGGTTGATGCGGCTCACGTCCATCAGGTCGTCGATGAGGCGCGTGAACGCGTTCACCTGCCGGTCGACGAGCGCCGTCGCCCATTGCACTCGGTCGAGCTCGTGGCCGCGGCGCTTGAGGATCTCGACCGCGTTGCGCACCGGCGCGAGCGGGTTGCGCAACTCGTGCGCGAGCGTGGCGAGGAATTCGTCCTTGCGGGCGCTCGCCGCCATCAGCCGCGCCTCGCTCGCCTCCAGCTCCGCGGTGCGCTCGGTCACGCGGCGGTCCAGGGTCTGGTTCAGTTCGTTGAGCTTCTGCTCGGCATGGCGGCGCTCGCCCACTTCCGCGAGCAGCATGCGGTTGGCCGCCTCGAGCATTCGGCCCTTTCGGTGCAGCTCGGCGAACACGCCCACCTTGGAGCGCAGCACCGACGGATTGACCGGCTTGTGCAGGTAGTCGACCGCGCCCGTGCCGTAGCCTTCCAGGATGTGCTGGTCCTCGTTGTAGTAGGCGGTGAGGAAGATGATGGGAATGCGCGAGGTCTTCTTGCGCTCCTTCACCATCGCGGCGAGCTCGAAGCCCGACATGCCGGGCATGCGCACGTCGAGCACCAGCACCGCGAACTCGTCGGCCATCAGCGCGAGCAGGGCTTCCTCCCCCGAGGTCGCGCGCACGAGGCGGTAGCCGGGGTCGTCCAGCACCGTCTCGAGCACGGCGAGGTTCTTCGGCTCGTCGTCGACGATGAGGATGTTCACCGCCAGCGGCGGCGTCGCGCCTTCGTGGTTGTCCATGGTCGCCCTCTCCTTCTTGTGTACTGCGTCCCGCATCAGCGGTAGAGCCACACCCGCATGAGCGAAAGCAGCTGGTCCGTGTTGACGGGCTTGGAAATGTAGTCGCTGGCGCCGGCATCGAGGCACTTCTCTCGGTCGCCCTTCATCGCCTTGGCCGTCAGCGCGAGGATGGGCAGCGTGCGGAACGCGGGGTCCTTGCGAATCTCGCGCATCGTCTCGTAGCCGTCCATCTCCGGCATCATGATGTCCATCAGGACCATCGCGAGGTCGGGCGTGCTCTTGATGATCTCGATCGCCTGCCGCCCGTTGGTGGCGCTGATGACCTCGACCTCGTGGTTCTCGAGCACCGAAGTCAGCGCGAAGATGTTGCGCGCGTCGTCGTCCACCACGAGCACCTTGCGGCCATGCAGGACCTCGGACGAGTTGTGCAGCTTCTCCAGCATCGCCTGCTTGGCCTGCGGCAGCTGCGTCACGACGCGGTGCAGGAACAGCGCGGTCTCGTCGAGCAGGCGCTCGGGCGAACGCACGTCCTTCAGCACGATGCTCTTGGCCATCGCGTTCAGGCGCGACTGCTCGTCGGAGTTCAGGTCCTTGCCGGTGAACACGACCACGGGCACGCCGGAGAGCCGATCGTCGCCGCGCATCTGCTCCAGCAGGTCGAAGCCGCTCATGTCGGGCAGGCGCAGGTCGAGCACCACGCAGTCGAACGGCTCCTTGCGCATCGCGGCCAGCGCGGCCTCGCCGCTGCCCGCCGAGGCGATGTCGATGTCGTCGTAGCCGAGCAGCTCGACCACGGCGTCGCGCTCGATGGCATTGTCCTCCACCACCAGCAGGCGGCGCGTGCGCGGCTCGGTGAAGTCCTTCAGGCGGTCGAAGGCGGCTTCGAGGTTGGCCGTCGTCGGCTCCTTCAGCAGGTAGGCGAAGGCGCCGTGCGACAGGCCGTGCTGGCGCTCCTCTTCCAGCGTGCAGATCTGCACCGGGATGTGCCGCAGCGCCGGGTCGAGCTTCAGCTGGTTGAGCACCGTCCAGCCCAGCATGTCGGGCAGGAAGATGTCGAGCGAGATCGCGCTCGGGTGGTACTGGCGCGCGAGCGACAGGCCGACCGAGCCCTTCATCGCCACCAGCCCCTTGAAGCCCTTGTCGCGCGCGAGGCCGAGCAGGATGCGCGCGTAGTGCGGATCGTCCTCGATGATGAGCACGACGGCGTCGCCGGGCTCGATCCGCTCGCGGTCGTCGGCCACGTGCTCCTCGCGCGCCACCGGCAGCGCGAGCACGGGCATCGACGGCGAATGCTCGCTGCCCTTCGTCTGGCGCATGACCGTCGAGGAGTCGGGGCCCGAGTAGTGCAGCGGCAGGAACAGCGTGAAGGTGGAGCCCTGTCCGGGAATGCTCTTCAGTCGAATCTCGCCGCCCAGCAGCACCGCGAGTTCGCGCGAAATGGCCAGGCCGAGGCCGGTGCCGCCGTACTTCCGGGACGTGCCCGCGTCGGCCTGCTGGAAGGCCTCGAAGATCAGGCGCTGCTTGTCCGGCGGCACGCCGATGCCGGTGTCCTCCACCGCGAAGGCGACCACGTGCTGCGACTGCGAGAGCACGGGATGGTCGGCCGTCCAGCCGCCGTTGACGAGGCCCACGCGCACTTCCACATGGCCGTGCGAGGTGAACTTCACGGCATTCGACAGCAGGTTCTTCAGGATCTGCTGCAGGCGCTTGGGGTCGCTCGCCATCGAGCGCGGCAGGTCGTCCGCGAACTTCACCACCAGCGGCAGGTTCTTCGCCTCGGCGACGTGGCGGAAGTTGCGGTCGATCGACTCGCGCAGGCCGCCGAAGCCGATCTCCTCGACGTCCAGCGTCACGGTGCCCGACTCGATCTTGGAGAGGTCCAGGATGTCGTTGATCAGGTTCAGGAGGTCGGAGCCCGACGAGTTGATGTTGCGCGAGAACTCGACCTGCTTGCCCGACAGGTTGCCCGGCGCGTTCTCGGCCAGCTGCTGCGACAGGATCAGGATCGAGTTGAGCGGCGTGCGCAGCTCGTGCGACATGTTCGCGAGGAATTCCGACTTGTACTTCGACGTGAGCGCGAGTTCGGACGCCTTTTCCTCCAGCGCGCGGCGGGCCTGCTCCACCTCGGTGTTCTTGCGCTCCACTTCGGCGTTCTGCTCGGCGAGCAGGCGCGCCTTCGTGCCCAGCTCCTCGTTGGTCTGCTGCAGCTCGATCTGGCGGGCCTGCAGTTCCACCGTCAGCTCCTGCGACTGCTTCAGCAGGCCCTCGGTCCGCATGGTCGCCTCGATGGTGTTGAACACCGCGCCGATGCCCAGGGCGAGCTGGTCGAGGAAGTTGAGGTTGACCGCGGTGAACGGGTGGAGCGACGCGAGCTCGATCACCGCCTTGGTCTGGTTCTCGAACAGCACCGGCAGCACGACCACGCTCACCTGCTTCGCCGAACCGAGGCTCGAGCTGATGCTGACGAAGTCGGCGGGCACGTCGGTCAGCAGCGTGCGGCGGTTCTCGACCGCCGACTGCCCCACCAGACCTTCGCCGAGCGCGAGCCGCGGCGGCAGCGCGACGCTGCCGGTCTGCGCGTAGGCGGACAGCAGCACGAGCTCGTTCTTGCCGTCCTCGAACTGCGTGTTGTGATAGACCGAGCCCTGGTGCGCGCTCACCAGCGGCGCGAGCTCCGACAGCAGCGTCTTGCCGACGGTGGAGAGATCGCGCTGGCCCTGCATCATCGACGTGAAGCGCGCGAGGTTGGTCTTGAGCCAGTCCTGCTCGCGGTTCGACTCCGTGGTCTCGCGCAGGTTGGAGATCATCGTGTTGATGTTGTCCTTGAGGTCGGACACTTCGCCGCGCGCTTCCACCTGGATCGAGCGCGTCAGGTCGCCCTTGGTCACCGCCGTCGCCACTTCCGCGATGGCGCGCACCTGCGTCGTGAGGTTGGCCGCCAGCAGGTTCACGTTGCCCGTCAGGTCCTTCCACGTGCCCGCGGCGCCCGGCACGTGCGCCTGGCCGCCCAGCCGGCCTTCCACGCCCACCTCGCGCGCGACGTTCGTCACCTGGTCGGCGAAGGTCGCGAGCGTGTCGGTCATGTTGTTGATGGTGTCGGCGAGCGCCGCGACCTCGCCCTTGGCCTGCACCGTGAGACGCTGCGTGAGGTTGCCGTTGGCCACCGCCGTCACGACCTTCACGATGCCGCGCACCTGCTCGGTGAGGTTCGATGCCATGAAGTTCACGTTGTCGGTCAGGTCCTTCCACGTGCCGGCCACGCCGGGCACCTGGGCCTGGCCGCCGAGCTTGCCTTCGGTACCCACTTCGCGCGCGACGCGGGTCACCTCGCCGGCGAAGGAGTTGAGCTGGTCGACCATGGTGTTGATGGTGTTCTTCAGCTCCAGGATCTCGCCCTTCACCTCCACGGTGATCTTCTGGTTCAGGTCGCCGCGCGCGACAGCCGTCGTCACTTCCGCGATGTTGCGCACCTGGGACGTGAGGTTCACGCCCATCGTGTTGACCGAGTCGGTCAGGTCCTTCCACGTGCCCGCCACGCCGGGCACGACGGCCTGCACGCCGAGGCGGCCTTCCGTCCCCACCTCGCGCGCCACGCGCGTGACTTCGGAGGCGAAGGAGCGCAGCTGTTCCACCATCGTGTTGATGGTCTCCTTCAGCTGCAGAATCTCGCCGCGCACGTCCACCGTGATCTTCTTGGACAGGTCGCCGGCGGCCACGGCGATCGTCACTTCCGCGATGTTGCGGACCTGCGCCGTGAGGTTCGACGCCATCGAGTTCACGTTGTCGGTCAGGTCCTTCCACGTGCCCGCGACGCCGGGCACCATGGCCTGGCCGCCGAGCTTGCCTTCGGAGCCCACCTCGCGCGCGACGCGCGTCACTTCGGAGGCGAAGGCCGAGAGCTGGTCCACCATCGTGTTGATGGTTTCCTTCAGCTGGAGGATCTCGCCCTTCACGTCCACCGTGATCTTGCGTCCGAGGTCGCCCCGCGCGATGGCGGTCGCCACGTCGGCGATGTTGCGCACCTGGCCCGTGAGGTTGTTGGCCATGGAGTTGACGTTGTCCGTCAGGTCCTTCCACGTGCCCGCGACACCCGGCACCACGGCCTGCCCGCCCAGCTTGCCTTCCGTGCCCACCTCGCGCGCGACGCGCGAGACTTCGGCCGCGAAGGAGCGCAGCTGGTCCACCATCGTGTTGATGGTCTCCTTGAGTTCAAGAATTTCCCCGCGCACGTCCACGGTGATCTTCTTGGACAGGTCGCCGTTCGCCACGGCGATGGTCACGTCGGCGATGTTGCGGACCTGGTTGGTGAGGTTCGACGCCATCGAGTTGACGTTGTCGGTCAGGTCCTTCCACGTGCCGGCCACCCCGGGCACCTGCGCCTGTCCGCCGAGCCGGCCTTCGGTGCCGACTTCGCGCGCGACGCGCGTCACTTCGGAGGCGAAGCCGTTGAGCTGGTCCACCATCGTGTTGATGGTTTCCTTCAGCGCCAGGATTTCGCCCTTCACCTCCACCGTGATCTTGCGCGACAGGTCGCCGCGCGCGATGGCGGTCGCCACGTCCGCGATGTTGCGCACCTGGCCCGTGAGGTTGGACGCCATGAAGTTCACGTTGTCCGTCAGGTCCTTCCAGGTGCCGGCGACGCCGGGCACCTGGGCCTGTCCACCGAGCTTGCCTTCGGTGCCCACCTCGCGCGCGACGCGCGTCACTTCGGAGGCGAAGCCGTTCAGCTGGTCCACCATCGTGTTGATGGTGTTCTTCAGCTCGAGAATCTCGCCCTTCACCTCCACCGTGATCTTGCGCGAGAGGTCGCCGCGCGCCACGGCCGTCGTCACTTCCGCGATGTTGCGCACCTGACCCGTCAGGTTGTTCGCCATCGAGTTGACGTTGTCGGTCAGGTCCTTCCAGGTGCCGGCCACGCCGCGCACCACGGCCTGGCCGCCGAGCTTGCCTTCCGAGCCCACCTCGCGCGCCACGCGCGTCACTTCCGAGGCGAAGCCATTCAGCTGGTCGACCATGGTGTTGAGCGTGTTCTTCAGCTCGAGAATCTCGCCCTTCACGTCCACCGTGATCTTCTTGGACAGGTCGCCGTTGGCCACCGCCGTCGCCACGTCCGCGATGTTGCGGACCTGCGCGGTGAGGTTGTTCGCCATCGAGTTGACGTTGTCGGTCAGGTCCTTCCAGGTGCCCGCGACGCCCGGCACCTGCGCTTGGCCGCCCAGCTTGCCCTCGGTGCCCACCTCGCGGGCCACGCGCGACACTTCGCCCGCGAAGCCGTTCAGCTGGTCCACCATCGTGTTGATCGTGTTCTTCAGCTCCAGGATTTCGCCGCGCACGTCCACGGTGATCTTCTTGGAGAGGTCGCCCCGCGCCACGGCCGTCGTCACTTCCGCGATGTTGCGAACCTGCGCCGTGAGGTTGTTCGCCATGGAGTTGACGTTGTCGGTCAGGTCCTTCCAGGTGCCCGCGACACCCGGCACCTGCGCCTGGCCGCCCAGCTTGCCCTCGGTGCCCACCTCGCGCGCCACGCGCGACACCTCGCCCGCGAAGCCGTTCAACTGGTCCACCATCGTGTTGATGGTGTTCTTGAGTTCGAGCACCTCGCCGCGAACGTCCACCGTGATCTTCTTGGAGAGGTCGCCGTTCGCCACGGCCGTCGTCACTTCCGCGATGTTGCGCACCTGGCCGGTGAGGTTGTTCGCCATGAAGTTCACGTTGTCGGTCAGGTCCTTCCAGGTGCCCGCCACGCCTTCCACCACGGCCTGTCCACCGAGCTTGCCTTCCGTGCCCACCTCGCGGGCCACGCGCGACACTTCGCCGGCGAAGGCGTTCAGCTGGTCCACCATGGTGTTGATGGTCTGCTTCAGCTGGAGGATCTCGCCCTTCACTTCCACCGTGATCTTGCGCGAGAGGTCGCCGCGCGCGATGGCGGTCGCCACGTCCGCGATGTTCCGCACCTGGCCCGTGAGGTTGGAAGCCATCGAGTTGACCGAGTCGGTGAGGTCCTTCCACGTGCCCGCGATGCCCGGCACCACGGCCTGGCCGCCCAGCTTGCCTTCGGTGCCGACCTCGCGCGCGACGCGCGTCACCTCCGACGAGAAGCCGTTCAGCTGGTCCACCATCGTGTTGATGGTTTCCTTCAGCTCCAGGATCTCGCCCTTCACGTCCACCGTGATCTTGCGCGAGAGGTCCCCGCGCGCCACGGCCGTCGTGACCGTCGCGATGTTGCGCACCTGCGAGGTGAGGTTGTTCGCCATGGAGTTGACCGAGTCGGTCAGGTCCTTCCACGTGCCGGCGACACCCGGCACCACGGCCTGGCCGCCCAGGCGCCCGTCGGTGCCGACCTCGCGCGCCACGCGCGTCACTTCGGAGGCGAACGAGCGCAGCTGGTCCACCATGGTGTTCGTCGCTTCCTTCAGCTGAAGGATCTCGCCGCGCACGTCCACCGTGATCTTCTTCGACAGGTCGCCGTTCGCCACCGCGATCGTCACGTCGGCGATGTTGCGGACCTGCGCCGTCAGGTTGCCGGCCATCTGGTTCACGGAGTCCGTGAGGTCCTTCCACACGCCCGACACGCCCTTCACCTGCGCCTGGCCGCCGAGCTTGCCTTCGGTGCCCACCTCGCGCGCGACGCGCGTCACTTCGGAGGTGAAGACCGAGAGCTGCTCGATCATGGTGTTCACGAGTTTCGCGGAGCGCAGGAACTCGCCCTTCAGCGGCCGGCCGTCGACCTGGAGTTCCATCGACTGGCCGAGGTCGCCCTTGGCCACCGCGCCGATGGTGCGCGCGATGTCCGTCGTCGGCCGGACGAGGTCGTCGATCAGGGTGTTGAACGAATCGACCTGCTGCGCCCAGCTGCCCATGGCGCCGGGCGAGGAGATGCGCTGCGAGAGCCGGCCTTCCTTGCCGACCGTGTCGCTCAGGCGCTCGGCTTCGGTGGTGATGCGCTGCGCGTTGCCGATGCACTGGTTGAACGCTTCGGCGATGTTGCCGTCGGTGCCGCTCCAGTTGGCGGGCAGGCGGGCGGTGAAATCGCCGGTTGCGAACGATCGGAGCGCAGCCAGGATTTCCCGGGCCTGCGCCTCGGCGAGAACGGAATCACGAATCTGGATCGGTTCGACGGCGGGCGGCGTTCGAAGCGTCGTGCTGCCGTTGCCCTTCGGGGCCCTCTTCTTGCTGCCGGCCGGAATTGCTGTGTCCATTGCTCGCCTTCTCAACGACGGGAGGTCGACGCACGTGCGGTGCGCCAGCGCAACGGTAGTGTGTGGCGGCGCTTCCCTTTGCGGCGTAGGACGACACCGACATCGCGTCAACTCATCCGCGCGAAGTGACGGATTCACGCGCATTCGCATGCGATGTGCGTCGCCGATGCGCCCGGACGCGCCCGGACGCCTGTCAGCCCGCGCGCTGCCTCAGCAGTTCCTTCTCGCGCGCGTTCGTGGCCAGTGCGGCGGCGCGCAGGAACTCCGCGCGCGCCTCCTCGGTGCGTCCCATGCGCGACAGGAAATCGGCGCGCACGCTCGGCAACAGGTGGTAGCCGGCGAGCGACTTCTCGTGCAGCAGACCGTCGACGATCGCCAACCCGGCCTCGGGACCCTCGGCCATGGACACCGCGACGGCGCGGTTGAGCTGGACGACCGGCGAGCCCGACATCGCGGCAAGCTGCGCATACAGGTCCGCGATGCGCCCCCAGTCGGTCGCCTCCACGGAGCCCGCCCGGGCATGGCACGCCGCGATGGCGGCCTGCAGGTGATACGGTCCCGGTGCGTTCGTCGCGGCGTCCGCGCGCTCCAGCGCCGCCAGGCCGCGCCGGATGAGCAGGTGGTCCCAGCGTCCGCGGTCCTGGTCCGCCAGCAGCACCGGGCGGCCCTGCGCATCCGTGCGGGCGCCCATGCGCGACGACTGCAATTCCATGAGCGCGACCAGGCCCTGCGCCTCCGGCTCGTTCGGTGCGAGCTGCGCCAGCACGCGGCCAAGCCGTACGGCCTCCTGGGCGAGCGCGGGTCGCATCCAGTCCTCGCCCGAGGTCGCGGTATAGCCCTCGTTGAACACGAGGTAGATCACTTCCAGCACCGAGGCGAGCCGCTGCGACAGCGCCTCGCCGCGCGGCACTTCGTAGGGCACCTTCGCCTCGGCCAGCGTCTTCTTCGCCCGCACGATGCGCTGCGCGACGGTGGGCTCGGGCACGAGAAAGGCGCGCGCGATCTCGTGCGTGGTCAGGCCGCCGAGCAGTTTCAGGGTCAGCGCCGCGCGCGCGTCCGTGGAGAGGACGGGATGGCAGGCGGTGAAGATCAGGCGCAGCAGATCGTCGCCGATCTCGTCCTGCCGCGCGGCGTCGAGCGCATCCACGAAATCCGGCACGATGTGCGCCTCCCGTGCTTCCAGGTCGTGGCCGATTTCCTCGAGCTTTTCCGCCTGCATGCGCAGGTGCCGCAGATGGTCGAGCGCGCGGTTCTTCGCCGTGGCCGTGAGCCAGGCGCCGGGATTGAGGGGCACGCCTTCGCGCGGCCAGTGCTCCAGCGCCGCCACCAGCGCGTCCTGCGCCAGTTCTTCCGCCAGCCCCACGTCGCGCACCATCCGCGCGACGGTGGCGATCACCTTCGCGGACTCGATGCGCCAGACGGCGGCGATCGCCTCGTGGACGGCCGAATGCACGGCGGCGGCCCCGGGATCAGCCCGGCTGCACCGCCTTCGGGTCCATCCACATCACTTCCCAGACATGGCCGTCCGGGTCCTCGAAGCCGTGCGAATACATGAAGCCGTGGTCCTGCTTCGGGTTCGGCGCCGTGCCGCCGGCGGCGAGCGCCTTCGCCACGAGCTCATCCACCTCCTCGCGGCTCTCGCACGACAGGCAGATGAGCACCTCGGTGGCCTTGCTCGCGTCGGCGATCGGCTTCTTGATGAAACCCTGGAAGAACGGTTCGCTCAGCAGCATGGCGTAGTTGTGGTCCTCGGTGATGACCATGCACGCGGCCTTGTCGTTCGTGAACTGCGGATTGAACTCGAAGCCGAGCGCGGAAAAGAAGGACATGCTGCGCGGCAGGTCCTTGACCGGAAGATTGACGAAAATCATGCGTCCCATGGTGTGCTCCTCTGTTTCGATGACGGTTTACTTCATGCCCATGTCGCGGAACTTCTCGATCTCCTCGTGCGAGGCGATCCCTTCGAAGTCGCTCATCTCGTAGAGCTGCCGCACCTCGATCTCGGCCGGTTTGTCGAAACCGACGGGGTTCGGGAAGCGCCGCGTCCACTCCAGCGCTTCTTCGCGGCTGCGGGTCTGGATGAGCGTGTAGCCCGCGATCAATTCCTTGCTCTCGGTGAACGGCCCGTCGACGACCGTGCGCCTGTCGCCGTCGTAGCGGATGCGCCAGCCCTTGCTGCTCGGGTGCAGGCCCGAGCCGTCGAGCAGGACGCCCGCCTTCGCGAGGTCCTCGTGGTAGATGCGCATGGCCTCGAACATCCTGTCGCTGTCGGGTGGCCAGCGGCCGGCCTCGGAGTCGGGCGTGGCCTTGACGATGATCATGAATCTCATGGGGTTTCTCCTGGCGGGCGTCGCGGGATGACGGCGCCTCTGTTTCCACGACGAACGAGCCGGCGCGGAATCGACATGCCCCAGCGCGAACCTCGCGTTCAGGTGTAGCAGGGCCCGGTTTGGCGCACTTCGACGGTCGCCCATTCGGCCGCGGGGCAGGCCTTGGCGATCGCCACGGCTTCGTCGCGCGACTTGCAGTCGACGAGGAAGAAGCCGCCGATCATCTCCTTCGCCTCGGCGAAGGGACCGTCGTGGATCGTGGCGCGCTTCTCCCGCACCTGCACGCGCGCCGCATCGCGCTGGGACGCGAGCGACTCCACGCCCAGCAGCAGGCCCTTGTCCTTGAGTTCGCCCGCGAAGCGGACCATGCGCGCGTACACCTCGTGCCCCTCGGCTTCCGTGCGCGTGGCGCGCTGGCTGGGATCCTCGACGATGAGCAGCATGTAGGCCATGCGGTCCATGATAGCGATACGCGACCGTTGAGGATGGTTCGCGGATTCATTTTTCGTCCGCTGTCGAGCCACACCGGCCGCGCGGATTGGCCTATCCTGAATCCATCGAATCACATTGAAACAGGAAGGTGCCATGCAGGAAAAAACTTCGGACCCGCATCCGCTCAGCGACCTCGCCTACGACTGGATCACGCTGATGCAGAACAAGGCCCAGGCCTTGATCGCGTACGACCAATACATCAAGGACGCCGAAGCGGCGCAGTCGCCGGAATGCGCCGCTTTCTTCCGCAAGGTGCATGACGCGGACAAGGCGCAACTGGCCGAAGCGAAGCAGCACCTCGCGGCGGTGCTGGAGGGCAAGATGGGCAAGGCTTCGAAGTAGCTGCGCCAGGCTCGGGCAAGGCGAGCGCATTGCCCGGCGGCCGCGTCATGCCCGCTCGAAATCGATGAAGCCCTGCGCCGCATCCACGCCCACGAGACGCACGCGCAAGGCATCGCCCACGTCCGCGCCTTCGAAACCGCGCACCAACCGCCCCTCGACCAGGGGGCGCGCGATGCGCACATAGGTCGCCGCCGCTTTCGCGCCTGTCACGAGCGCATCGAAAGCCTCGCCGATTCGCGGGGCGAGAAGCAAGGCGGCCGCGGCCTTCAACACCTGCCGCTCCACCTTCGCGGCATTGTCTTCCTGCAGCGTGCAATGGCGCGCGATCGCCGCGAGCGCATCCACGTCGTAGGGCGGCGCGGCGCCCGCGATGGCCGCCTTGATGAGCCGCTGCGTGACCAGATCGGTGTAGCGCCGGTTCGGCGCCGTCGAGTGCGTGTAGTCGCTCACCGCCAGGCCGAAGTGGCCGATCGAGGGCTCGCCGGGCGCGGCGGCGGCGTATTCGCCCGGCCCGAGCATCTTGACGATCGCCAGCGAGAGATCGCCGAACGCGGACGGATCCGCCACCCGCCGCTCCCGGAGAAAGTCGTCGAGCGCCACGGGGTCGGCTTGCGCCGGCAAGGCGTAGCCGTGCGTCGCGGCGAGCGTCACCATCCGATCCCAACGCCGGGGCGCTTCGAGCACGCGCCGCAGCGACGGGGATCGCCGTTGCACCAGGTACCGGGCCGTGGCCGAGTTCGCGGCAATCATCAGATCGGCGATCAATTCCTTCGCGCGGTTCTTCTCGTCGGGCGCGATGTCGACGAGCACGCCGTTCGCGTCGAACACGGGCCGGCCCGACACGGTCTTGACCTCGAGCGCGCCGCGGCTTTGCCGCTTCTCGCGCAGCCGCGCGGCGACGTCGTCGTGCAGGCGCACCTGCGCTTCGAGCGCGGCGCTGCGCTCGACGGCCGCCGGCGCGGCGCCATCGCCATCGAGCCATGCCGACACGGGCCCGTAAGCGAGCTTCGCGCGATTGACGACGAGCCCGCGATAGAGCTGCGCCTCGCGCACTTCGCCCTCGGGACTCACGACCATGTCCACGACCACCGCGAGCCGCTCGCACCCTTCGTTCAGGGACGTGAGATCGTTGGAAAGACGCTCCGGCAGCATGGGGAAGACGCCCGAAGCCGCGTAGACCGACGTCGTGTTCGCGGCCGCGTGCTCGTCGATGGCGCTGCCCGCCGGCACCCGCGCATCGACATCCGCCACCGCGACCCGCAGCCGCGTCTGCCCATCGGGCATCGCTTCGGCCACGCTCAGCTGATCGAGATCCAACGACTCGTCGTTGTCGATCGAGAACCAGTGCAGTTCGCGCAGATCGCGCACGTCGGCCGGCGCTTCGTTCGTCGGCGTCGCGGCGTCGGCCTGCGCCAGTGCCTCGCGCAAGAATTGGGGGCGCAGTCCGCGCGCGCGCATGGCCGCAATGGCGAAGGCTTGCAGATCGTTCGCTGGCATCGAACGATTCTCGCCGACCCGCGCACGCAGCGGGGCGATGCGGCGCCGATCCTCGCGCTCCCGCGTCTGTATGCAACGCCCGTCGACTGACGCGGCGCTGACCGAATCGCATTCCATCCACGCGGGAATGCCCTGAGAGGAATCGCGCCGGGCGGCATTCGCGCGTCAGGCCAGCGTCAGTGCCGACGCCAAGACTTCGCCTGCTGCAATTCAGAAAGAGGAGACAGCATGGCCAACGCATCGACTGCCGGCGCAATGCCCGGCGCCGCCGCCGCGCCGATGACCAAGGAGGAGAAGAAAGTCATCTTCGCCTCCTCGCTCGGCACGGTCTTCGAGTGGTACGACTTCTACCTGTACGGCTCGCTCGCCGCGATCATCGCGCGGCAGTTCTTCTCGGGGCTCGATCCGACGTCGGCCTACATCTTCGCCCTGCTCGCGTTCGCCGCCGGCTTCCTCGTGCGGCCCTTCGGCGCCATCGTGTTCGGCCGGCTCGGCGACATGATCGGGCGCAAGTACACGTTCCTGGTCACCATCCTGATCATGGGCGCGTCCACCTTCATCGTGGGCCTGCTGCCCTCCTACGCCTCGATCGGCATCGCCGCGCCGGTGATCCTGATCGCGCTGCGCATGCTGCAGGGCCTCGCGCTCGGTGGCGAGTACGGCGGCGCGGCGACCTACGTCGCGGAGCATGCCCCGCACGGCAAACGCGGCGCCTACACGGCGTGGATCCAGACCACCGCCACGCTCGGCCTGTTCCTGTCGCTGCTCGTCATCCTCGGCGTGCGCAATGCGATGGGCGAGAAGGACTTCGGCGACTGGGGCTGGCGCATTCCGTTCCTGCTGTCGATCCTGCTGCTCGGCATCTCGGTGTGGATCCGCCTGTCGCTCAACGAATCGCCCGCCTTCCAGAAGATGAAGGCCGAAGGCAAGACGTCGAAGGCGCCGCTGGCCGAATCGTTCGGCGAGTGGAAGAACCTGAAGGTCGTGATCCTCGCCCTGCTCGGCCTCACCGCCGGCCAGGCCGTGGTCTGGTACACGGGCCAGTTCTACGCGCTCTTCTTCATGACGAGCATCGCCAAGGTCGACGTGACGACGGCCAACCTGCTGATCGCCGCATCGCTGCTCATCGGCACGCCGTTCTTCATCGTCTTCGGATCGCTCTCCGACAAGATCGGCCGCAAGCCGATCATCATGGCCGGCTGCCTGCTCGCCGCGATCACCTACTTCACGGTGTTCCCGATGCTGCTGAAGTACGCGAACCCCGCGCTCGCGGAAGCGCAGCAAAAGACCAAGGTGACCGTGACGGCCGACCCCAACGAGTGCTCGTTCCAGGGCAGCCCGATCGCGCGCGAGATCGATTTCCGCACCTCGTGCGACATCGCCAAGCGCTCGCTCGCCACGCAGTACATCCCGTACGAGAAGAAGGCAGGCACCGGCCCCGCCACCATCACCATCGGCGACAAGGTGATGCCCGCCCCGGTCGCGAACCTGAACGACGCGCGCAACGGCTTCGCGCCCGACAGCGCCAAGGCCGTCGCCGACTATCGCAAGATGGTCACCGACGCCGCCAAGGCCGCCGGACTCACGCAGGCCGCCGACCCGGCGAAGATGAACAAGGTCATGGTCCTCGCGATCCTCGTGTACCTCGTGATCCTGGTCACGATGGTGTACGGCCCGATCGCGGCGATGCTGGTCGAGCTGTTCCCCACGCGCATCCGCTACACGTCGATGAGCCTGCCGTATCACATCGGCAACGGCTGGTTCGGCGGGCTGCTGCCGACCACGGCGTTCGCGATGGTGGCCGCCACGGGCGACATCTTCTACGGGCTCTGGTATCCGGTGATCGTCGCCGCGGGCACCTTCGTGATCGGCATGCTCTTCGTGCGCGAGACGAAGGACGTCGACATCTACGCGCACGACTGACGAACCATCGATCGCCGTGTATCGCGACATGGACCGGGCCGCGCTCGACGCGGCCTACAACAACCAGGCGGCCGTGCCGGCGTTCGGCGCGATCATGAAGGACTGGCTGCGGCGGTCGACCGCGGTCCATGACGCGCTTCGAACCCGGTTCGACCTGCGCTATGGCGAGCGTCCGCGGCGGACGCTCGACTTCATTGCGGCGCGCGAGCCGAATGCGCCGCTGCTCGTCTTCATCCACGGCGGCTACTGGCAAGGCGGCGACAAGCGCTCGGTCGGCTTCGTGGCGAAGGGGCCGCACGCGCAAGGCTTCGCGGTCGCGCTCGTCGAGTACACCGTCGCGCCCGAAGGGCGTCTCGCGGACATGGTGGGCGAGGTGCGATCCGCGCTCGAATGGCTGCGGGCGAACGCCGCGAACCTCGGATTCGACGCCGACCGGATCGTGCTCGCGGGCCACTCGGCGGGCGGGCAGCTGCTGTGCATGGCGCAGGACGCGCCGGGCGTGATCGGCGGCATCGCGATCAGCGGCCTGTTCGAGCTGGAGCCGATCCGGCTGTGCTACCTGAACGAAAAACTCGCGCTCACGCCGGACGACGTGGCGCGCTTCAGCCCGATGAACGATGTGCGCGCACGCCCGCATTCCCTGACGGTGGCGGTGGGCGCGCGGGAGCTTCCCGAGCTGATCCGGCAATCGCGCGACTATGCGGCGGCCATCGGCGCGCCGTGCATGCTGCTCGGGGGCCACGACCACTTCACGGTCCTCGACGAACTGGCGGCGGAAGACGGCCGCCTGTGCCTCGAACTTGGGCGCATGGTCTCGACCCGCTAGCGTTCGACGAACCACTCGTACGGCATGAAGCCGCGCCCGCCGGACAGGTCCACCACGATCACGTCCGAATCGATGTCGTAGGCCCAGCAAGCCGCCCACTTGCGCCCGCCCTGCTCCATCACGGCGGCCTTGTGGTCGCCTTCCTTGCCTTCCTCGGCGAGCGCATCGACGAGGATGTCGTTGCGGCATTCGCCGTCCTGCAGGCGCCACGTGACGCTGTCGCGCTGGTAGATGCGTTCGCCCGGCTGGCCGGGGACTTGCGCCACGGGTGCGTCGAGGCCGATCACGGCCGCGGCGACCGCGGTGGCGAGGACCGCCGCCGACAAGGCGACGGCCACGTGGAGGATGCGGGGCAGCGCGAAGGCGCGAAGCGTCGGGTAGGCCATGTTCACACTCCTTGGCGACATGCGGGTCGCGTCCGTCGTGTGCAAAGACTAGTCCCCGATCGCCGCGAAGGCGAGCCGGGGAGACCGAAGTCGCAGCCCGAAGGTCAGACCCCGGAGAAGTCCGGCCGCCGCTTCTCGAGGAACGCGCCGAAGGCTTCCTTCGCGGCCGGCTCGCGCAGCATGCGGTGGAACGAGGCGCCTTCCTCGTCCATCTGCCGCAGCACGAGTTCGTGCTGGCCCTTCTTCATCAGCCGCTTGGTTTCGGCCAGGCTCGATGCCGGCTTGGCCGCGAGCTTGCGCGCGACCTGCTGCGCGTAGGCGTTCGCCTCCATCGGCGGCAGCACGCGATTGACGAGGCCGACCTCGAGCGCGGCTTCGGCCAGGAAGGGCTCGCCGAGCAGCAGCGCCTCGGCCGCGCGGTGGTAGCCGAACATCTGCGGCAGCAGCAGGCTCGACGCCGCCTCGGGGCACAGGCCGAGGTTCACGAAGGGCAGCGAGAACGCCGCGTTGTCGCCGGCATAGACGAGGTCGCAGTGCAGCAGCATCGTCGTGCCCACGCCCACCGCGGGGCCGCACACGGCCGCGACGATGGGCTTGGGAAAGGACGCGATGCCGCGCAGGAAGCGGAACACCGGCGGATCGTCGCCGCCGATGTCGCCCTTCAGGAAATCGTTGAGGTCGTTGCCGGCGGAGAACACGGTCTCGTGGCCCTGCAGCAGCAGCACGCGTACCGAGGCGTCGGCCTTCGCCCGCGCGAGCGCCTCCGCAAGCTGCGCGTACATCGCGACGGTGAGCGAGTTCTTGCGCTCGAGCCGGTTGAGCGTGACCGTGGTCACGCCCGCTTCGGTGTGGGTGAGGATGTCGCTCATGCCTGCAATGCTCTCCGGAGGAAGTCGAGGCGGTCCTGGCCCCAGTACATGTCGTCGCCGACGAAGAAGGTGGGTGCGCCGAAAACGCCGCGCGCGACGGCGGCCTGCGTGTCGGATTTCAGCCGCTCCTTCACCTCGGCATCGGCGGTGAGTTGCAGGATCTCGCCCGCATCGAAGCCGACGGCCTGCAGCACCTCGCCCACAACCGTGGGGTCGCTCATGTTGCGGCCCTCGGCCCAGAACGCGCGGTAGACGGCGTCGACGTACGGAATCATCTTGTCCGCGTCGCGCATCTGCAGCCCGGTCGCGCCGCGCATCAGCATCAGCGTGCTGATCGGGAAGTTCGGGTTGGCTTTGAAGGGTACGCCGTAGTGGCGCGCATGGCGCTCGAAGTCGGCGAGCACATAGCGGCCCTTGGCGGGGACTTCCATCGGCGACTTGTTGCCGATGGCCTGAAAGACGCCGCCGAGGAGGAAGGGCTTGTAGTTCACCGTCGCGCCGGTCTCGCGCGCGATCGCCGGGACCTGCGTCCAGGCGAGGTAGGCGGCAGGGCTGCCGACGTCGAACCAGAAATCGAATGCCTTGGTCATCAGAACTTCTCCGTCCAGGGTCGCAGGTCGAGCTCGTGCGTCCACGCGTCGCGCGGCTGCTTGTGGAGCATCCAGTAATTGTCGGCGAGATGCTCGGGGTCGACGATGCCGTCGTTGTCCTTCAGCGCGTAGCGCTCGGGGAAGGTGGTGCGGATGAACTCGGTATCGATGGCGGCGTCGACCACGATGTGCGCGACATGGATGCCGCGCGGGCCGAGCTCCCGCGCGGCGGATTGCGCCAGCGCGCGCAGCGCATGCTTGGCGCCGGCGAAGGCGGCGAAGTTCGCCGAGCCGCGCATCGACGCCGTCGCGCCGGTGAAGAGCATCGTGCCCTTCCCGCGCGCCACCATGCGCTTGCCGACTTCGCGCGCATTCAGGAAGGCGCCGAAACACGCCATTTCCCAGATCTTGAAGTAGCGCTGCGCCGTTTCCTCGAGAAGGCTCGTGCGCACGTTCGCGCCGATGTTGAAGACGAAGACCTCGATGGGGCCGATCTCGCTCTCGATCTTCTCGACGAGGGCGACGACTTCGTCCTCCTTGCGTGCATCGCTGGCGAAACCGTGGGCCTGGCCGCCTTCGGCCGCGAGGCGGTCGATGAGCGGCTGCAGCTTGTCGAGGTGGCGACGCGTGGCGCAGACGGTGTAGCCCTCGCGCGCGAAGCGGCGTGCGATCGCGCCGCCGGTGGCGTCACCGGCGCCGACGACGAGGGCTACGGGATTCTTCATCGCTAGTCCTTGTAGTACATGACCTGATGCGTGGTGCAAAGCAGGTTGCCGCCTTCGTCCCACAACTGCCCGGTGTGATCGTAATACCCGTTGCGAAATCCCTGGCCGCGCACCTGCCCGAGCAGCCAGCCCGCGCCGCTGGCGGCGAGCATCGCGCCGTCGGCGTGGAAATACACCGTCATCGTCACGGTGCCGAGGGAGGTCTGCTTCGCGCGGCGCATCCAGATGCGGGGGAAGAAGATGTCCGCGAGCGACGCGAGGGAGGCGAAATCGAGCGGCCGCGGCGGATCGTCGCGAACCCACAGGCGCGACAGGCTCTCGGGATGTTCCTCGCCCGTCCATCCGCGCGGAATGTGACCGCCGACGAAGCGCATCTCGTAGCGGTTCAGCCATTCGACGCCCGAGCGATGCGTGCGTGCCACGTCCTGCGGACGCGGTACCTCGGGCAACTGCGCTTCGGTGGCGGTCCAGGTCTCGCGGCGCACGGCGGTGAGCACCGTCGCCGTCGCCACCGTCTCGCCGCCTTGCTGCAGTTCGACGATCCAGTGCTGCGTGGAGCGGTTGGTGCGCGCGGGGCGCGCCTTCGCGGTGAACTCGCCATCGGCCAGCGCCGCCGCGTAGTTGATCGTGAAGGACACCGGCTCGCCCAGCCGCTTCGGGTGCAGGAGCACGGACTGCAGCGCCTGCGCGGCGGTGATGCCGCCGTAGGGGCCGATGAAGTTGGCGTACGCGGGGCTCGTGCGGCCGGTGAAGGTGTCGTCGCCCGAGGGCGCGAGCGCGATGGCGTCGTCGAATGGATGCGGCATGTGCTTTTCTAAACCCTTTCGAAAATCCCCGCGGCGCCCTGGCCCATGCCGACGCACATCGTGACCATGCCGTACTTGAGATTCTTGCGGCGCAGCGCATGCACGACCGTCGCGGAGCGGATCGCCCCCGTCGCGCCCAGCGGATGGCCGAGCGCGATCGCGCCTCCCATCGGGTTGACCCTGGCGGGGTCGAGGCCAAGCGTCCCCATCACCGCGAGCGACTGCGCGGCGAACGCTTCGTTGAGCTCGATCCAGTCGATATCGTCCTGCTTGAGGCCGGCGTTCTTCAGCGCCACCGGGATCGCCTCGATGGGTCCGATGCCCATGATGTGGGGCGGCACGCCGCGGCTTGCGTAGCCGACGAAGCGCGCGAGCGGCGTGAGGCCGAAGCGCTTCAGCGCCGCCTCGCTCACGACGATGAGCGCACCCGCGCCGTCGGAGGTCTGCGAGCTGTTGCCCGCGGTCACGCTGCCGCGCGCGGCGAAGACCGGGCGCAGCTTCGCGAGCGCTTCCACGGTGGTGTCGGGCCGCGCGCCCTCGTCGATGTTCACGGTGCGGCTCGTCACGGCGACCTCGCCCGCGTCGAGATCGACGGCGCGCTCGGCCACGTCCACCGGGGAGATCTCGTCGGCGAACTCGCCCGCCTTCATCGCGGCGACGGCCTTCATGTGCGAGCGATACGCGAATTCATCCTGCGCGTCGCGGCTTACCTTCCACTGCTGCGCGACCTTCTCCGCGGTGAGGCCCATGCCGTAGGCGATGCCGTAGCTTTCGAGGTCGTTCGGGTCGCTGAAGATCGCGGGGGACAGCGAAGGCGAATTGCCCATCATGGGCACCAGGCTCATGCTCTCGACGCCCGCGGCGATCATCACGTCGGCCTCGCCGACGCGGATGCGGTCGGCCGCCATCTGCACGGCGGAGAGTCCCGAGGCGCAGAAGCGGTTGACGGTGATGCCGCCCACGGTCTTCGGCAGGCCCGCGAGCACCGCGCCGATGCGCGCGACGTTGAGGCCCTGGGATGCTTCGGGGATGGCGCAGCCGCACACGATGTCTTCGATGGCGGCAGGGTCGAGCCCCGGCACCTGCGCGAGCGCGGCGCGCAGCGTGGTGGCCAGCAGGTCGTCGGGCCGGGTGTTGCGGAAGTAGCCCTTGTGCGAACGTCCGATGGGCGTGCGCGTGGCGGCGACGATGTAGGCGTCTTGAATGGGTTTCGACATCTCAGTTCCTCACCGGCTTGCCGGTGTTCAGCATCCCCAGGATCCGCTCCTGCGTCTTCTCGTTCTGCACCAGCTCGCAGAACGCCCTTCGCTCCAGCGTCATCAGGTACTCCTCGCTGACCAGCGTGTTCGCATCCACGTCGCCGCCCGTCACGACATGCGCGATGAGCGAGGCGATGCGGAAGTCGTGCGCGCTGATGAAGCCGCCGTCGCGCATGTTCACCAGCTGCCCCTGGATCGTCGCCTTCGAACTGCGACCGGCCACGGGGAACATGCGCTTCAAGGGCGGGCGATAGCCCTCGTCGAACATGCTCTTTGCGGTTTGCAGCGCGACGTACAGCAGCTCGTCCTTGTTCGGAACGACCGTGTCGCTCTCCAGCAGCCAGCCGAGCTTGCGCGACTCCAGCGCGCTCGTGCCGACCTTCGCCATCGCCGCGGCCGTGAAGCCCTCGATCAGGAACTTCAGGATGTCCTTGTCGGTGCTCGTCGCCGCGTTCTCGGCCGCGCGGCGTGCGATGTAGGTCAGGCCGCCCGCACCGGGCACCAGACCGACGCCGACTTCGACGAGGCCGATGTAGCTCTCCATCGCGGCCACGCGCTTCGACGAATACACCGCAAGCTCGCAACCGCCGCCGAGCGCCATGCCCCGGATCGCCGAAACCACCGGCACGCTCGCATAGCGCAGGCGCAGCATCGTCTGCTGCATGAAGCCCTCGGCATCGTCGATGGCGCTCACGCCGACCGCCACGAACGCGGGCAGCATCGCCTGGAGGTCCGCGCCGACCGAGAACGGCTCGTCGCCCGGCCAGATCACCAGGCCGCGATATTCCTTCTCGGCAAGCTCCACCGCCTGCATCAGGCCTTCGCAGGCCTCGGGGCTGATGGCGTGCATCTTCGTCTTCAGGCTTGCAATGAGCACGTCGCCATCGAGCGTCCACAGGCGGATGCTGTCGCTCTCCTCGATCGTGCGGCCGGCCTCGTCATGCCGCGCGCCCGGCTCGCCACGCAGCAATTCGGGGAACAGCTGGCGCTCGTACACCGGCAGCACACGACGGGGCTCGAAACGCTTCGCGGTCGGGTTCCACGAACCTTCCGCGGTGTGAACACCGCCCGCCTCCGCCACGGGGCCGCTCGTCACCCACGCGGGCAAGGGCGCCTTCGACAGCGTCTTGCCCGCCTCGATGTCCTCGGCAATCCATTGCGCGACCTGCAGCCAGCCCGCTTCCTGCCAGAGCTCGAACGGACCCTGCTTCATGCCGAAGCCCCAGCGCATCGCGAGGTCGACGTCGCGCGCCGTCTCCGCGATCGTTGCGAGATGCACGGCCGCGTAGTGGAAGCCGTTGCGCAGGATCGCCCACAGGAACTGCCCCTGCGGCCCCTGGCTCTCGCGCAGCAGGCGCAGGCGCTCGGCCGCGGGCTTCTTCAGCATGCGCGCATACACCTCGTCGGACTTCTGTCCGGCCGGCACATAGTCGCCGCTCTCCGGTTCGAAGCGCAGGATGTCGCGGCCCGCCTTCTTGTAGAAGCCCGCCTTCGACTTCTGCCCGAGGTTGCCCTTTTCCAGCAGCGCCTTCAGCACGTCCGGGGTGCCGAAACTCGCGTAGAACGGATCGCTCTTCTCGTCGAGCGTGTCCTGCAGCGTCTTGATGACGTGCGCCATGGTGTCGAGTCCGACGACGTCGGCCGTGCGGAAGGTGCCGCTCGATGCGCGGCCCAGCTTCTTGCCGGTGAGGTCGTCGACCACGTCGTAGGTCAGCCCGAACTTCTCCACCTCGCGCATCGTGCCGAGCATCCCGGCGATGCCGACGCGGTTGGCGATGAAGTTGGGCGTGTCCTTTGCGCGCACGACGCCCTTGCCGAGGCCGCTCGTCACGAAGGTCTCGAGCTGATCGAGGATCTCGGGCTTCGTCGTCGGCGTGGCGATCAGCTCGACGAGATACATGTACCGCGGCGGATTGAAGAAATGGATGCCGCAAAAACGCGGCTTGATGGCCTCCGGCAGCGCTTCGGACAGTTTCGTGATCGACAGGCCCGAGGTGTTCGACGCGACGATCGCATGCGGCGCGACGAAGGGCGCGATCTTCCCGTACAGATCGAGCTTCCAGTCCATGCGCTCGGCGATCGCCTCGATCACGAGGTCGCACTCCTTGAGCAGGTCCAGGTGCTCCTCGTAGTTGGCGGGCTGGATGAGCGCCGCGTCGTCCGCCACGCCGAGCGGCGAGGGCTTCAGCTTCTTCAGGCCCTCCACGGCCTTCGTCACGATGCCGTTCTTCGGACCCTCCTTCGCGGGCAGGTCGAACAGGATCACCGGCACCTTCACGTTCACGAGATGCGCGGCGATCTGCGCGCCCATCACGCCCGCGCCGAGCACGGCGACCTTCTTCACGGGGAATCGGGAGACGGCCATCACTGCACCCTCACCCAGGTCTGCGTGCGCCCGAACGGGCCGAACGAGCCGCGCATCTCGAGCTTTTTGCCGCCCTCGATGGGCGTGAGCTTCGCCGTGTACTCGCGGCCGTTCTCGGGGTCGAGCACCTTGCCGCCTTCCCACAGGTCCTTGCCCTCGGCCTTGCGCACGCCGCGGATGATCTCGAGGCCGTTCATGGGCTTGTCCTTTCGGTCGTCCTTGCATTCGACGCAGACCGCGTCGGGCTTGGCCGTCTTGTCGAGACGCTTCTCGATGCGGCCCGTCAGCACGCCCGCGTTCTCGACGATGCGGATTTCCGCGCGCGGCTCGCCGGTCTTGTCGTCGATGCTGCGCCAGAGTCCGACGGGGGTCATGGGAGCGGGCTGCGCGATGGCGGCCGGGAGTGCGGCGAACGCCGCGAAGACGGCGAAGGCGCCGATGAAAGCCCTGGATGCCCGCCTCCGCGGGAGTGACGCGGAAGTGCGGTTCATGCGAGCGCCTCGTCGGTATCCAGCAGGTTCTTCACGCCCGCGCGCGCGGTGCGCATGAGCATCGCGGTTTCGGGGAACAGGCGCGCGAAATAGAAGCGCGCGGTCTGGAGCTTGGCGACGTAGAAGGGGTCGGTGTTGCCCGCTTCGATCTGCTTCAGCGCAACCTGCGCCATGCGCGCCCAGAAGTAGCCGAAGACCAGGTGGCCCAGCACGCGCAGGTAGTCGACGGCCGCCGCGCCCACTTCGTCGGCGTTCTGCATGCCCTTGAAGCCGAGCTCGGTGGTGAACTTCGTCATCTGGTCGCCGAGATACGCGATGGGGTTGATGAACTCCGCCATCTTCTCGTTCACGCCTTCCTCCTCCACGAGCCGCGCGACGAGCTTGCCGAACTTCTTCAGCGTCGCGCCGTTGTTGCCGAGGATCTTGCGGCCCAGCAGGTCGAGCGATTGCACGGTGTTCGTGCCTTCGTAGATCATGTTGATGCGCGAATCGCGCACGTACTGCTCCATGCCCCATTCCTTGATGTAGCCATGGCCGCCGAAGACCTGCAGGCACGCCGAGGTCGAAGTCCAGCCGTTGTCGGTCAGGAAGGCCTTGACGATGGGCGTGAGCAGCGCGACGAGCTCGGCGCTGTCCTTGCGGACCTTTTCGTCGGGGTGGTGGATCTCCTTGTCGAGCAGCAGCGCGCAATAGGTGGCGAGCGCGCGGCCGCCTTCGGCGTACGCCTTGGCCGTGAGCAGCATCTTGCGCACGTCGGGATGGACGATGATCGGGTCCGCCGGCTTGTCCTTGGCCTTCACGCCGGAGAGCGAGCGCATCTGGATGCGGTCCTTCGCATAGGCGAGCGCGTTCTGGTAGGCGACTTCGGTGAGGCCCAGCGACTGGTTGCCGACGCCGAGGCGTGCCGCGTTCATCATCACGAACATGGCCGACAGGCCCTTGTTCGGTTCGCCGACCAGCGTGCCGATGGCGCCGTCGAGCACGAGCTGCGCCGTCGCGTTGCCGTGGATGCCCATCTTGTGCTCCAGGCCGCCGCAGTGGATGCCGTTGCGCTCGCCCAGCGACCCGTCCGCGTTTACCTTGAACTTGGGAACGACGAAGAGGCTGATGCCCTTGCTGCCCTGCGGCGCGTCCGGCAGGCGCGCGAGCACGAGGTGGATGATGTTGGGCGTGAAGTCGTGTTCGCCGGCCGAGATGAAAATCTTGTTGCCGGTGATCCTGTACGTGCCATCCGCTTGCGGTTCCGCCTTCGTGCGCAGCATGCCCAGGTCGGTGCCGCAATGCGGCTCGGTCAGGCACATCGTGCCGGTCCACTCGCCGCTCACGAGCTTGGTCATGTACGTCTTCTTCTGTTCGTCCGTGCCGTGCGCATGCAGGCACTCGTACGCGCCGTGCGACAGGCCGGGGTACATCGTCCACGCCTGGTTGGCGCTGTTCATCATCTCGTAGATGTTCTGGTTCAGCGTGAAGGGCAGGCCCTGTCCGCCGTACTCCGGATCGCACGAGAGCGCGGGCCAGCCGCCCTCGATGTACTTCGCGTACGCTTCCTTGAAGCCCGTGGGCGTGGTGACTTCGTGCGTGTCCCTGTTCAGGGTGCACCCCTCGGTGTCACCCGCGATGTTGAGCGGGAACGCGACCTCGGCGGCGAACTTGCCGCCTTCCTCGAGGATGGCGTTGATCGTGTCCGCGTCGACGTCGGCGTGCTTCGGGATCGCCTTGTATTCCTCGGCGACGTTCAGCAGTTCGTGCAAGACGAACTGCATGTCTCGCAGGGGCGGTGTATAGGTGGGCACGGGACTACTCCTTTTTCGATGACTTCGTTGTGCTCGACCGCGCGCCGTACTGGCGGAGGATGCGGTCGAAGCCGGCATTCGCGCGGGCGATGGAGCCGGGGTTCTGCAGGAATCGCGCTTCGTAATGCAGCGCGAGAATGAGGCCGTGGATCTCGAAGAGCATCTGCTCCTCGTCCACGTCGGGATTCAGGTGGCCCTCGTCCTTCGCGGACGCGATTGCACGCTTCATTGCGGCGTGCCAGACCTGCACCGAGCTCGCGAGCGCGTCGCGCACGGGTCCGGCGCGGTCGTCGAACTCGACGGCGCCGCTGATGTAGATGCAGCCGGAATCGATTTCGATGGAGGTGCGCTTCATCCAGTTGGCGAACAGCGCGCGCAGGCGCGGCAGGCCGCGCGGCTCCTTCAGCGCCGGGTAGAACACCTCGCTCTCGAAGCGCGCGTGATATTCGCGGATGACGGAGATCTGCAGCTCCTCGCGCGAGCCGAAGTGCGCGAAGACGCCCGACTTGCTCATCTGCGTCGCCTCCGCGAGCGCGCCGATGGACAGGCCCTCGAGCCCGATCTGCGTGGCGAGTCCGAGCGCCGCCTCGACGATGGACGCCTTGGTCTGCCGGCCTTTCTGCAAGGGCCGGCCGTCGCGCACGCGAGCCGCACTGCGAGGCACCTGGGTCAAGGACATGGATTCCTGAAGGATAAAACGAACGGTCGTTCTATTCTGCAGGAAATCCGGCCGCGCGTGGGGCGCGGCGGCGCTTTAGAGGCGCCGTTCTATGCGCTTGCCTTGTACGCGATGACTTCCTGCCGCTGCTCGCCGAGCCCGGTGATGCCCAGCGTCATCACGTCGCCCTTGCGCAGCCAGCGCGGCGTCTTCATGCCCAGCGCCACGCCGGGCGGCGTGCCGGTGGTGATGATGTCGCCGGGGTGAAGCGTCATGAAGTGGCTGACGTAGCTCACGATCTTCGCCGCGCTGAAGATCATGGTGCGCGTGTTGCCGGTCTGCATGCGCTGGCCGTTGAGGTCCAGCCACATGTCGAGGCGCTGCACGTTCCCGATCTCGTCCGGCGTGACGAGCCACGGCCCGACCGGTCCGAAGGTGTCGCAGCCCTTGCCCTTGTCCCACTGCGGTCCGCGCTCGAGCTGGTACTCGCGCTCGCTCACGTCGTTGACGATCGTGTAGCCCGCCACGTGCGCCAGCGCTTTCGTGCTCGGCACGTAGCTCGCCTTCGTGCCGATGACGATGCCGAGCTCGATCTCCCAGTCGCCCTTGACCGAACCGCGCGGCAGCATCACCGGGTCGTTCGGACCCTGGATGCAGCTCGTCGCCTTCATGAAGATGATGGGCTCCTTGGGGATGGGGGCGCCCGATTCGGCCGCATGGTCGGCGTAGTTCAGGCCGATCGCGACGAACTTGCCCACGCCCGCGACCGGACAGCCGAAGCGCGGCGTGCCCCGCACGAGCGGCAGCTTCGCGGGGTTCGCCTTGCGGATGCGCGCCATGCCGGCCGCGCCCAGCTGCGCGGGCCCGAGATCGGGCACGACCGACGAGAGGTCGCGCAGCTTGCCGTCGAGGTCGATGAGGCCGGGCTTTTCGCTGCCTGGTTTGCCGTAGCGGACGAGTTTCATGCCTTGGATTTCCTGTTCTCGGTCGGGTCGGAATGCGGGTCGTGACGAACGACCGCGCGCCGCCTTCATGATAAGGGGCTGTGCATGAATCCCCGTCGCCTGCGCTGGAAGTTCGCGACCCTGCCTTCGCGTCACGGAACAGGCAGGGCCGGGATCGCGCGGACTGTCCCGTCGGCAATGGGATAGATGCGGTCGCCCGCGCGCGGATCGATCCGATGCATGCCGGTGAAACTGCCGAAGGCCGGCAGGATGCCCACCGCCTGCCCCGGCATGGCGCCGCTGTCGTCGCCGAGCCAGAAGCACGGCAGCCGCAGGCGCTCGAACCTCCGGCCGCCGACGCTGATGCACGGATGCCAGTGGCCCGCGAGCACGTACATGCCACCCACCGGCTTCGGGTGATGGCACAGCGCGAACGGGCCGAGCGCGAGCGGCTCGTCCACCACGCGAACGCCCAGCGTCGCGGGCGGGTCGCCGGCGCGGTCGTCGTGATTGCCGCGGACCAGCGTGAGGTCGACGTCGACGTGCGCGTCGCGCCATGCATGCACGGCCGCCAGCGTGGGCGCCGCGTGCGAACGTGCCGAGTGCAGAAAGTCGCCGAGGAACACGACGCGCCGCGCGCCGGTGTCCGCGATCGCTCCGCTCAGCTTGCGCAGGGTCTCGCTGGTCGTTCCCTGCGGCACGGGCACCCCGAGCTTGCGAAAACTCACGGCCTTGCCGAAATGCGCATCGGCGATCAACAGGGTGCTGTCTTCGGAAAGAAAGGCGGCGCCGCTCGCATGCAGGACGACGTCGCGCCCTGCCAGGGCGATGCGAAGCACTAGATCATCCGCGCGAGGCTGGCGTCGAGGTGCTCGGAAGGGGGACGCTTGAACCCGGAACGCGCGAAGCGCTGCAGGCGGCCGACGATGAACGAAGTGAGCATCGAGGCGCGGACCTGCGCCTCGACCGTCGGCGTCGCGGAATCGGCCTCGCCCGCCGCGCGCAGGCACTGGCGCAGCGACGCCTCGATCTTGTCGAAGAACTGGTTCATGCGGTGCTGCAGGCGATCGTTCTCGAACACGAGCGCGTCGCCGACCATCACGCGGGTCATGCCCGGGTTCTTCTCGGCGAACTGGATCAGCATCCCCACGATGCGCGCGGCCTGCGCGTGGCCCTGCGCCTCGCGCTCGGAGATCTGGTTGACGAGCGTGAAGACGCTTTGCTCGATGAACTCGATCAGTCCCTCGAACATCTGCGCCTTGCTCGCGAAGTGCCGATACAGGGCTGCCTCGCTCACGTCCAGTTTCGCGGCGAGCGCGGCCGTGGTGATTCGCTCCGCGCCCGGCTGCTCCAGCATGGTCGCGAGCGCCTGGAGGATCTGCACCCGGCGCTCGCCCGGCTTCGGCCGCTTGCGTGCGGGTGCGGGTGCGGAGACGGTCGCGGCCGCGGCCGCGGGTTCGGAGCTCTGGACGGGATCGGGGTTGCGGATGTCGGCGTGCGTCATGGTGGGCAGGACCTGAAATTCATTCTCGCATACTGCCGAGCCGGGTTTCCCCGGGGGTGAGCCAGACACCTTTCATGCGCTGTCAAGGCTCTGCCGACGAGTGCGCGCTCACCCCGGGAACTTGGCACGGACCCGCAGACCCCGGCCTCCGTGTCCTTCGGACAGGAGCAGCTGGCCATGATGCACACGCGCGATCTCGTCCGCGATGGCGAGGCCGAGGCCCGTGCCCTCGCCGCCCGTGCCCTGCAGGCGGTAGAAGCGCTCGAGGATGCGGGACCTTTCGCCAGCGGGCACGCCCGGCCCGTCGTCCTCGACTTCGATGAAGGCGTCGCCATCGTGGCGTCCGCAGCGGATGGTGACCGTGCCGCCGGCCGGCGTATAGCGCACCGCATTGTCCGCGAGGTTCGCGAGCAGTTCGCGAAGGAGCCATTCGTGCCCCATCACGCGCGCGGGCTCGGCGTCGAGGCCGAGGTCGATCTGCTTCGCGCTGGCGGCGTCGAGGAAGGTCTCGAGCGTCGCCTCGCACAGCGTCTTCAGCTCGATGGGTTGCATCGGCTGGCCTTCCATGCTGCCGACGTCGGCGCGCGAGAGTGCGAGGAGCTGGTTGGCGAGCTGCGAGGTGCGCCGCGTCGCCGCGCGCAGCTTCTGCACCTGATCGACGGGCAGGGGCAGGAAGTCGTCCGCGCTGCGGGCTTGCGCCGCCTGGCCCCACGCCTCGACCTGCGCCTGCAGGCCCGCGAGCGGCGTGCGCAACTGGTGGGCCGCGTCCGCGACGAAGCGGCGATGCCCTTCCGCCTGCGCCTCGACGAGGGCGAACAGGCGGTTGAGCGACTGCACGAGCGGGCGCACCTCCACCGGCGTGCCCTGCACGTCGATCGGGCTCAGGTCGCGCGGCGAGCGCCGCTCCACCGCGCCGCGCAGCGTCATCAGGGGACGGAGCGCGAGCTGCACCGCCCAGCGCACGGCGAAGGCCGCCGCGGCGATGAGGATCAGGTTGGGCAGCAGCACCTTGATGAGAATCGCGCGCACCCACTGCTGGCGCGGATCCGAGCCGTCCGCGACCACGAAGATCAGCTCGCCCAGCACGGTCTGCTGGCGCTGGCTCACGATCCGCCATCGCGTGCCCCCGCGCTCCTCGCTGTGCAGTTCGGCCTCCCGCGTCGGCGGCACCTGCCCGGCGAGCCAGGATTCGCCGTGCATCACCTTGCCATCGGCATCCAGGATCGCGTAGGCCGAATAGCCGGGACGGTCCTTCATGAATTCCTCGACCGGCGGCGCGACGAGCAGCAGGACCGCATCGCCGCGCAGGCCCTCGCCGATCACGGAGTCGGCGAGCAGCGGCACGAGGCCGAGCAGGCGCAGATCCTGCTGGGCGGCGACGTTCTCGGTGGAGCGGTAGTTGCTCCACGCGCTCGCGAAAGCCAGCAGGATCAGCGGGGCGATCAGCATGACGAGCAGGCGCCGGCGCAGGCCGGTTGCGATGCCGAGATCGTCGCGCTTGCCGGGCGCCGCCGGGACGCCGGTGCCGCCGCGGGCGTCGGCCACGCTCGCCTTCACGCGGGGTCGCGCAGCTCGAGGCGGTAGCCGAAGCCGCGAATGGAGCGCAGCGCGACGCCGAAGGGCTCGAGCTTCCCGCGCAGCCGCGAGATGTAGACCTCGACCGCGTTGGGCGTGATCTCCTTGTCCCAGCCGGTGAGCGCCTGCAGCAGCTTTTCCTTGCTCGCGGGCTTCGGCGCGTTGATCAGCAGGTATTCCATCACCGTCCACTCGCGCGGCCCGAGCTCGATCGGCACCCGCTCGCCGTCGCGCCGGGCGCTCGCGCGGCGATTCGCCGTGTCGAGCTCGATCGGGCCGAAGGCGAGGACCGCGGAGGTCGCGGCCTGCGAGCGGCGCAGCAAAGCGCGCAGGCGCGCGAGGAGTTCGGGCAGCTCGTAGGGCTTGACCATGTAGTCGTCGGCGCCGAGGTCGAGGCCCTGCACGCGGTCCTGCAGCGCATCGCGCGCGGTCAGGATCAGGACCGGCATCGCATGGCTCGCCATGTCGGGGCGTCGCAGGCGGCGCGTGAGTTCGAGCCCGTCCATGAGCGGCAGGCCGATGTCGATGATGGCGGCGTCGAAGACTTCGGTGCGCAGCACTTCCTCGGCGCGTTCGCCGCTGCCCACCCAGTCCACCGCGTAACCGGCGTTGGCCAGCCCCAGCTTGATGCCGCTGGCCACCATCACGTCGTCTTCCACGAGGAGCAGGCGCATGGGGGAGATTGTGCCTCGCCGTGCCCCCGCCTCGACCCTCTCCCGGGGGAAGAGGGAGAAAAACCGCTCAGTGCGAGCGGATCATCGTCCCGTAGGCCTGGTCCGTGAGGATCTCGAGCAGCATCGCGTGCGGAACGCGGCCGTCGATGATGTGGACCGCGTTCACGCCGGCCTTGGCGGCGTCGAGCGCGCCGCTGATCTTGGGCAGCATGCCGCCGGAGATCGTGCCGTCGGCGAAGAGCTCGTCGATCTCGCGCGCGGTGAGGTCGGTGAGCAGCTTGCCGCTCTTGTCGAGCACGCCGGGCGTGTTGGTGAGCAGCACGAGCTTCTCGGCCGACAGCACGGTGGCGAGCTTGCTCGCCACGACGTCCGCGTTGATGTTGTAGCTCTCGTTCTGCTCGCCGAAGCCGATGGGGCTGATGACGGGAATGAAGCGGTCGTCCTGCAGGGCGATCACGACCGACGGATCGATCTGCACGATGTCGCCCACCTGGCCGACGTCGTATTCCTTCGTCGGGTCCTTGGCGTCGAGCATCTTGAGCTTGCGCGCGCGGATCAGGCCGCCGTCGCGGCCAGTCAGGCCCACGGCCTTGCCGCCGGCCTGATGGATCAGGCCCACGATGTCCTGCTGGACTTCGCCGGCCAGGACCCATTCGACGACTTCCATGGTTTCGGCGTCGGTGACGCGCATGCCCTGGATGAACTCGCCCTTCTTGCCCAGTCGATTGAGCGCCTGCTCGATCTGCGGGCCGCCGCCGTGGACCACCACGGGATTGATGCCCACGAGCTTCAGCAGCACCACATCTTCGGCGAAGTCGGCCTGCAGCTCGGGGTCGGTCATGGCGTTGCCGCCGTACTTGATGACCATGGTCTTGCCATGGAAGCGGCGGATGTACGGCAATGCCTGGGCGAGGATCTCGGCCTTCTCGCGCGGCGCGATGCGCGAGACGTCGGTCGCGATGTCAGCCACGTTGGGTCTCCGGGGTGGCGCCGAGCAGGCGCAGGTAGTCGGAAAGAACAGGCTGGCGCCACAGGCGCAGCAGGCTGTTGACGTGCCACACGAAGCGCTGCGGCAGCCGCCGGCTGCTGCGGGCCGCGTCATGCACGACCGGCGGACCCGCCTTCGCGAGGTGGCCGCCGGCCAGTTGCAGGCGCAGGCAGAAGTCGGCGTCCTCGCAGTACATGTAATACCCCTCGTCGAAGCCGCCCATGCGGCGGAAGAGATCCGACGGCAGCAGCCAGAAGGCGGCGCTGACCCAGTCGACCCGCGTCTCCTGGCGGCGCAGCGCATGGCGCCGCCAGAGCGACGACGGCGTCGGCACCTCGCGCTCGCTGTCCTGGCGGGAGCCGTCGGTGTTCATGAGCGGCGGGTACACGCACGAATCGGGGTTCTGCGCCGACGCTTCGAGCAGCGCGTCCCACACGCCGGGGCCCATCAGCTCGATGTCGGGGTTGAGCACGCAGAAGTGGCTGCTGCGGCAGTGCCGGAACGCCTGGTTGTGGTTGGCGCCGAAGCCCATGCGGCGGGGGTTGTGGATCTCGGTCACCGCGAAGGCGCACTTCTGCCGCGCCATCGACATGCCGTCTTCCGGCACGTTGTGGGTGATGATGACCTCGCTGATGACGCCATCGTCCCAGCGGGCGAGCTGCGAAAGCAGTTGCTCGATCATGTCACGCTGGGCGTGACTCACTATCGATATCGTGATGCTGCGCGAATGATCCACGTTTCTATTCAAACACCGGTCCACGCCGGCTCTGCGATGCCTGCCAGCGCCACCGGCCCCAGGTTGTTGTAGTCGATTGTCAGCCGGCCCGCCAGCGTCGCCGCCGCCTGGCCGTACACGGCATCGCCCTCGAGGTTCGCCAGGAGGTTGACGAGATTCAGGACGACCTGGCCGCGGGCAACACTGTACACCGTAAAGATAATGTCGACCGCGTCCCGCAATGCGGTATAGCTTTCCCCCGGCACCGCGCCCCCGAGCGTGTTGGCCTCGATGCCCAGGCGCAGCAGCACGTCCGCGGCGAGCTGCGCGCTGGGCACCTCTGTAAATCCGCGCCCCACGGCGAGTGCGAAGGCCGACGCGCCCTCGGTGGCGACCGTCGTGGCCGAAGCCTGGTACTGGCTGCTGCCGGGGGCGAAACCGTAGAAGGCCTCGCTGATGCCCAGCACGATGCGGGCCGTGCCCTGCACGGGCGCCGCGATCGCGAGGGCGCTCGCGCCGCGGGCGCCATCCGAGAACTGGAACTGCTCGACGCCCGAGACCACGTCGATGCCGTCGCGCGCAGCCAGCCGGTCGGCCACCGTGTAGCGACCGGTCGCCGAATTGAAGAGCACCACGTAGTCGGCCGCGGCTCCGCCGTAGAGGGCTATGTCCACGCCCGCGCCGCCTTCGATCCGGTCGTTGGCCGCGGCGCCCTGCAGAGTGTCGGTGCCTGCGCCGCCATCGAGCTTGTTGGCCACGCCATTGCCCGTGACGCGGTCGTTGCCCGCGCCGCCCGTCGCGTTCTCGATGGTTGCCGCATCCGCGATCCAGATGTTCGACACCTGCGTGGTCCGCGCGCCGACGGCGTTGAGCACGAAGACCGCATTGCCCATGGTGGAGCCGGCCCCGGAGCGCAGGTCGATGACGCAGTTGTCGGCCCCGCTGTAGCTGAAGGCGTCGATGCCGCCGCCGTCCCACACCGTCTGGTGGTAGTCGGCGCCCTGGGCGAAGACGTAGGCCGAATCGCCCGCGTTGTACGAAGCGTTCGCGCCGTAGAGCTGCTGCATCGCCAGGATGTCCAGCCGCATCGGCGTGGTCGGGCGGTACGTGAAGTCGCTGTCGATGTCGCCCGAGGCGGCGCTGTACGACATGACGGTGTTGCTCAGGTTGTCCAGCGCGGCGCCGAGGACGGCCGCGTTGCCGGGCACGCCGCTGAACGGATGCTTCAGGCCCAGCGCGTGGCCGGTTTCGTGGACCATCGTGAGATAGTTGTACGTGCCTTCGGCGAAGCTGCGGGACCGCTCTGTATAGCTGAACCACACGTCGCCCCCGGAGGCCTGCCCGGGCGAGTAAGCGTGCGCCTGCGCGTCCCCGATGTCGGAGAAGCCGAAGCGGATGTCGCCGCAGGTGTTGCCGCTGTCCGGCAGCAACTGGAAGGTGATCTGGGCGACGTTCGCCCATTTCGCGAGCGCCGAGGTCGCCGCCGCCTGTGCCTGCGAGCCGAACACGCCGAAGCGAAAGCTCCAGGGTTCGGCCGAGGGCGAGCCATACCCGATCGTCGGGTCGGTCGAAAAGCTGCTGGTCGACGTGAGGAAACTGTACGAGACGGCGCCACTGGCCCAGCGCGTGCCGTAAAGAAGCGCGTTGACGGTGGGGTCAGCGCCCAGGGCCTGCTCGATCGAGCCGAGCCCGCTGGAGGGTGTCGCCATGGAACTGCGGAGGCTGGGGCCCTCGCGGGCGGATTTCAGGAGAACCGCAGGGTATCACCGCCTTGCAGGAACGACAGGTCCAGATCGCCACCGGACGTGACGGGCATCACGGGCGGATTGCGGGAGGCGAAACGGGCTCGGCCGAGCTCGCCCAGAAGGGCGATGTGCTGCGTCGACAGCAGATGCGCATAGATGGCGGTCAGCGCTCCGGTTTCACGGAGTTTCAAAAATTCATCGGAGCTCAACGCGGCGAGTTTCTCCTCGTCCACGCGCAGCAGCCCCTCGGTGCGGCGCTCGCCGTTGTCCGTCTTCACCTGGATCGCCCAGGGCACGAGCACGCCCGAGGCATGGATGGCGTCGCAGGCGCGGGCCATGGCCTGGCGGGCATTCTCGAGCTGGGAGAGGAAATCGAAAACCTGTCCGACCACCCCGGCGAGCTTGCCTTCGGCATCGAAGAACGGCTCGCCCGCGCCCCCCACCTGCACGCGGCCCGCCGCCTCGTCGACGCACAGCACCCGCCGGCCATCGGGCGCCGGCAGCAGCAGGAAAGGGCGGGAGCGCAGCATCGCGGGCACGTAGCCGCCGATCCAGCGCCCGTCCGCGCCGACAAAGAGATTGACGCCCGGCTCGAGACCGAGCACGGCGACGCTCGCCACCGTGCCGGGCTGCTGCACGAATGCGATCGGCAGCGTGACCGCGGCCCGCGCGAGCTCCATGCCGACCAGCGGCACGATGACCTGGGGCGCGGCCCAGTCGTAGGAAACGTAGCGGTGCCAGCGGCGCTCGGTGTGGCGTGCGGGGGTGACGGGATGAAGGGTGGACGTCTGCGCGGTCTCGGCGTTCTGCGCGCCGCGCGGATCCTGGGAGTCGGGGTTGCTCAAGGTTTCAGCCATGCGTTGATTTCGTCGAGGACGGCCGATCGCTCGCCGCCCGCCAGCGCGTTCAGGCGAACGCGCGATACGAGGTAGACATAGCGCGCCTGGGCCAGGTCGCGCTGCGCGGTCGCGAACTGCTGCTCGGCATTGAGCACGTCGACCAGCGTCCGCGCGCCCGCGCGGAACGACATGCGGCTCGACTTCACCAGCTGCTCGGCCGAGCGCACGGCCTGCTCGAGCGCGCGCACCTTCGCCACGCCCTCGGTCACGCCGCGGAACTCGCGGTGGATGCGCACGCCGAGGTCGCGGCGCGTGGCTTCCAGCGCCTCGCCGATGCGCAGCCAGTCGGCGTTCGCCTGGCGGATCTGCGACTGCACGTAGCCGCCGGAATAGATCGGGATGTTGACCTGCAGGCCCACCGACTTGTTGTCGAACTGCGAGTCGATGCGCGTGGGGTTGTCGCTGTCGCTGCGCGAGATCTGCACGATGCCGTCGACAGTGGGATAGTGGCCCGCGCGCGCCTTGTCGATCTCGAAGCGCGCCGCTTCCCGCTGCGCCGTCAGCGCCCGGATCTCGGGGCTGTTCGCTTCCGCCCGCGCGGTCCACTCGTCCAGCCGGTCGGGTTGCGGCGCAACGAGCTTCATCGCCGCCGTATCGAGGCGGGCGAGTTCGCCCAGCGGCTGCTCCACGAGCACCTGCAGCTCGCGCCGGGCGAGGTCGAGCGCCTGGCGCAGTTCGAGCTCCTGCGCGAGCGCGAGATCGAGCCTCGCCTGCGCCTCATCGATGTCCGTGCGCGTCCCCGCCCCGCCCGCCAGCCGCTGTTGCGCAGCGGCGAGCTGAGTGCGGTAAGCGGCCTTCTGCGCGTCGACCAGCTGCAGCTGGTCGGCGGCCAGGAGCGCTTCGAGGTAGGCGCCGCCGACTTTCGCGACGAGGTTCTGGTGCTCGCGCTCGAGGTTCGCGTTCGCCTCGTCGACGATCGCGTGCGCCTGCCGGTAATCGGCCCACAGCGCCATGCGGAAGATCGGCTGGCGCAGCTGCACCGTATCGCTGGCGCTCGTGTAGCGCTCACTGTCCTCGAGCACGCGCCCCAGCGCCGGCTGACGGCTGTGAAGCCAGTTGAGGTTGCGCGAGACGCTGGCCGATATGTTGGGCAGCAGCTGGGCGCGCGACTGCGGCAGGCGCTCGCGCCGAGCATCGGCGGCCGCGCGAGCGGCGCGGATGTTCGCGTCGTTGGCGAGCGCGGCGCGCCATGCCTCGGACAGGTCGATCGCATGCGCCGGAACGAACGCGCAGGCGAGCGCGGCTGCGGGAAGAAGAGTACGCAGGGGATGCGGCAAGCTCATTCCTCCTTCATGGACGCGGCGACGCGCTTCGTCAGCGGGTTCAGCAGGTACGTGAGCAGCGAGCGCTCTCCCGTGGTGAACACCACCTCGACCGGCATGCCCGGCTGCATGCGGCGCGCGCCGAGCTTCTTCACGCCCTCGGGCGTGACCGACGCGCGCGCGAGGTAGTAGGACTGGTTGGTGGCCGGGTCCGTGAGGAGGTCGCGCGAGATCGAAGACACCTTGCCCTCGACCACGAGCTGCGGCGAATGCGCGAACGCCGAGAAACGCACGTCGACCGGCTGGCCTTCGTGGACGCGGTCGATCATGTGCGGCGCCACGCGCGCCTCGAGCACGAGCGGCTCGTCCTCGGGAACGATGTCCATCAGCTTCTGGCCCGGTTGCAGCACGCCGCCGACGGTCTGGATCGCGAGCCCGACGACCTGGCCGCTCGCCGGCGACTTGATGTCGATGCGCTCGAGATCCTGCTGGAGCGCGCGGAACTTGCCCTCTTCCGCGATCACGTCGCGGTTGACATCGGTGAGCTGCGTCTCGAGCTCCTTGCGGTATTCCTGCTGGCGCTGGATGCTGCGCTGCTTCAGCTCGCCGATGGAGCGCTGCGAGCGCGTGATGTTGCCCAGCAGCTCGGCCATCGACGAATTCATGTCGGCCACGCTGCGCTCGAGCTCGAGCTGGCGGTTGCGCGGCGCATAGCCATCCTTCACGAGCGATCGCGTGTTGCCCAGCTCCTCGTTGACCAGCGCGAGCTGCGCCTTGCGGCTGACCAGCATGCTCTGCAAGGCCTGGATCTGCGCCTCCTGGCCCTGGATGCTTTCCTGGATGCCCTGCAGATCGGCCCTGAGCGACGCGCGGCGCGACTGGAACAGCTGTTCCTGCGTCAGGATCTGCTGGCGGATGAGCGGATCGGACGCGGCCTCCGAGAGTTCGGGATGGAACTTGATGGCGCCCGCTCCCGCCTGCTCGGCGACGAGCCGGGCATGGATCGCGCGCAGGCCCAGGTAGCGCTGGCGCGTGGCCTCGTAGTTGGCCTTCGCCACCGCGGGGTCGAGGCGCACGAGCAGCTGGCCTTCCTTCACGCGGTCGCCCTCGCGCACGAACACCTCCTTCACGATGCCGCCGGAGATGTGCTGCACCGGCTTGCGCTTGGTGTCGACGGAGACCATGCCCTGGCTCGGCACGCCTTCGTCGAGCGGCGCGAAGGCGGCCCAGACGAGGAAGCCGCCGAAGAAGAGGACCAGCGCGCCAATGCCGATGCGGCTGGCCCGGTTGCGCTCGCGCGTGAAGTGCTCGTCGCGTTCGTTGCGCGCTTCCGTGCCCGCCGCGAGGCCGGCATTCAGGGGGTTGGCTTGTTCGTTCGATGCCATGGGCGGTTCGTCCGGTGGGAATTGGGGGCCGCGCTCACGCGGGATTCGGAAGGGTGGCGCCGTCGCCGGCCGCCGATGCGGGGGCGGGCGGCGCGGCGGGCGAACGAAGCGCGGCGAGCACTTCGTCGCGCGGGCCGTCGGCCATGACCATGCCATTGCGCAGGAGGATGACGCGGTCGGCGGTGGCCAGGGCCGAGGGACGGTGCGTGATCAGCACGACGGTCCGCCCGCGGGTCTTGAGCTCCTGCACCGCCTTGGCGAGCGCGGTTTCCCCGGCGTCGTCGAGGTTTGCGTTCGGCTCGTCGAGCACCACGAGCGCCGGGTTGCCGTAGATCGCGCGTGCCAGGCCGATGCGCTGGCGCTGGCCGCCCGAGAGCAGGTTGCCCGCCTCGCCGATCGGCGTGTCGTAGCCCTTGGGAAAGCGCAGGATCATCTCGTGCAGGCCCGCCGAGCGCGCGGCTTCGATCACGCGGTCGGAGTCGAGGTCGGTGAAGCGGGCGATGTTGTCGGCGATGGAGCCCTCGAACAGCTCGACGTCCTGCGGCAGGTAGCCCAGGTGCGGGCCGAGCTCGACGCGGTTCCAGCCGGCCAGCGGCAGTCCGTCGAGCAGGACTTCGCCATGCACCTCGGGCCAGATGCCCACCATCACCCTCGCGAGCGTCGACTTCCCCGAGCCCGACGGCCCGACGATCGCGACGGTCTGCCCCGCGGGAATTTCGAAGCTCACGTTCTTGAGGATCGGCTCGGCGCGGTTGGCCGCGGTGGCGACGGCGTCGCGCAGCGTCACCCGGCCCTCGGGCGCGACACGCCGCAGCGCGGGGTCCTGCTCGGGGTACTGCTCGAGCAGCTTCTCGAGCCGAAGGTAGGCGCCCCGCGCGCTCAGGAAGCTGCGCCAGGTGCCCACGAGCATGTCGATGGGCGCGAGCGCGCGCGTCATGAGCACGTTGGCCGCGATCATGCCGCCGGCCGAGAGCTGCCCGTCGATCACGAGCAGCGCGCCGGCGCCGAGCGAGAGCGACTGCTGGGTATAGCGCAGGAACTTGCTGACGGCCGTGATGCGGTGCGTGAGGCCCTGCGCAGAGCCGTGGCGGTCGAGCGCCTCGGCGTGCTGGCCGCGCCAGCGCTTCGCGAGGTTCGGGATCATGCCCATCGACTCGAGCACTTCGGCATTGCGCAGCTTGCTCTGGAGGTAGGCGGTGGCATCGGCCTGGGCGCGCTGCGCCTCCTCGGCCGGCCGCAGGCTGCGGCTGTGGCCATACCAGGCCACGCCCATCTGGACGATCGCGAAGCCGACCGCGAGCCAGCCGAGCAGCGGATGCATGATGAAGGTCACCGCGATGTAGATCGGGGCCCAGGGCGCGTCGAACATCGCGAAGATGCCCGCGCCGGTGATGAACTGGCGGATCTCGATGAGCTCCTGGAACGCCCGCGACGGATTGCGCGTGAGCTGACCGAGATAGGACTCGAAGCTCGCGTTGAAGACGCGCGTGCCCAGCCGCTCGTCGAGGCGCATGCCCGCGCCCACCAGCACTTGCGAGCGCAAGCGCTCGGAGAAAGCCATCACGCCGAACAGGAAGAGCGTGATGAGCGAGACGGCGACCAGCGTGAACTCGCTGTAGCTCACGAGCACGCGGTCGTAGACCTGCAGCATGTAGAGCGTGGGCGCGAGCATGAGCACGTTGGCCACGGCGGACAGCAGGCCGACGATGACGAACTCGCGGCGGAAGCTCCAGAGCGTGGCGCCGAGTTCGCTGCGATTGAAGAAGTTGGAGCGCATGCGGGCCTCAGGCGACGACGAGGGTGGAACCGGACGACGCGGGCCGGGCCGGGCCGGCCTGCGGACCCTGGCCCTGGGCCTGCGCGGCGGCGCGCGCGAGGCCGGCGAGCACTTCATCGCGCGGCCCGAAGGCATGCTGCGCGCCATCGCGCAGCACGAGCATCTTGTCCGCGACCTGGAGCACGCTGGTGCGATGCGTCATGACCACGAAGGTCGTGCCGCGCTTCTTCATTTCCATGATCGCCGAGGCGAGCGCGGCGTCGCCGGCATCGTCGAGCGACGAGTTCGGCTCGTCGAGCACCACGTAGACCGGATCGCCGTAGAGAGCGCGCGCGAGGCCGACCCGCTGGCGCTGGCCGCCGGAGAGGATCGCGCCCTCGCGGCCGACCGCGCTGTCGTACCCGTCGGGAAGCGTAAGGATGTACTCGTGCAGGCCGACCAGGCGCGCCGCCGCCTCGACCTTCGCCGCGTCGACGGCGCCGAAGCGCGCGATGTTCTCGGCGATGGTGCCGTCGAACAGCTCGATGCCCTGCGGCAGATAGCCGACGTACGGGCCGAGCTCGGCCTTGTCCCAGTGGAAGACGTCGACGCCGTCGAGGCGCACCTTGCCGGCGGCCGCGGGCCAGATGCCCACCAGCAGCCGCGCGAGCGTGGTCTTGCCGGACGCCGAGGGACCGACGACGACGAGCACTTCGCCCGGCGCGATCTGGAGCTGGATGCCGCGCAGGATCGGGGTCTGCGAGCCGGGCGCGCCCGCGATGAGGCTTTCGACCTGCAGCGCGCCGCGCGGCTGGGGCAGCGCCATGGTCGGAGGCCGGGCCGGCAGCGCCTGCAGGAGCTGGTCAACACGCCGCCACGACTCGCGCGCATTCACCACCAGCCGCCACTGCGCCACCAGCTGCACGAGGGGTTGCAGGACGCGGCCGCCCAGGATCGAGGCCACGATCATCATCCCCGCGCCACCGTGCATCTCGTTGCGCAGCAGCAACCAGGCGCCCAGCCCGAGCAGCAGCGACGCCATGGTGGTCGAGACGAACTTGCCCATCGCCTGGTAGGCGCCCGCGCGGTCGGAGGCCACTGCCTGCAGGTTGAGCATGGTGCGCTGCTTCAGCATCCAGCGCTTGTGGATGTCGCGCAGCATGCCCATCGACTCGATCACCTGTGCATTGCGCAGCGAACCGTCGGCGTATTGCTGCGCCTCGATGGCAACGCGGTTGGCCATCGCGAGCGGGGGCTGCGTGCCGCGGTCGTTCAGCCAGCCGATGAAGGTCTGCACCAGCGCGCCGACGACGGCGGCCCAGCCCAGGATCGGGCTGATGAGGAACATGAGCGCGAGGAACACGATCGAGACCGGCGCTTCCATCGTGGCCATCAGCGCAGGCGAGGTGAGGAACTCGCGCAGCGTGCGGAAATCGGCCAGCGGCTGCGTGCTGCCGCCGGGCACGCGGCGCAGGTTGGCCTCGAAGCTCGCATTGAAGATGCGCTCGGACAGGCGGCGGTCGATGGCGACGCCGGCCGCATGCATCAGCTCGCTGCGCGCCCACTCGAGCACTTCCATCAGCATGAAGGCGGCGACCACGACCACCGTGAGCATGGTGAGCGTGAGGTGGTTGCGGCTGTTGACCACGCGGTCGTAGACCTCGAGCATGTAGCCGCTCGGCGCGAGCACGAGCAGGCTGGCCAGCACGCTGAACCAGAGGGCGCGAATGAAGATGGGGCGCTGCTCGGCGAAGGCCGCGCGCAGTTCGCTTTCGGCGGAGCCGGGTCGTGCGGGCGTCATGCGGCGGCCTCCACCATCACGTAGTCGGGAATGCGGCCGTCGTTGGCGGCCGCGAAGGCGGAAGGCGCGCCTTCCTCCTCGGAGAACATGAAGCAAAGCTCGAAGCGATCTTCCGCCGCGCGCGACAGGACGATCTCGCGCAGCTTGCGTTCGCCGAACAGGGCTTCCGATTCCGGCCCGAGCGCGAGCTGGAAATGGATGCGCCCGTCGAGGGTGTACATCGACAGCTTGCCGTCCTTCACGCTCAGCGTGTGACGGTCGAAGTACACGGGACAGGTGTCCGCGAAATTGAGCAGCGGCAGTCGCCCCGGGGCAAGCCGCGCCAGGTTGAAGGGACTCTCGGGATGCTGGAAGACCTGGCGGCTCGTGCGCGAGACGGAGTAGATCGCATTGCACGCCATCTGCGAGCCGAGGTGCGGAAACCGTTCGCGCAGAGTCTTGTAGGCGAGGTGATGGAGGGTCACCCGATTCCAGCAGCGCGTCTGCCGCACCACGGGCGCGAGCGCGTTGCAGGCCTCGGCGAACGCCGCCTGCAGCGCGAGGAGGCGCGCGGACTGCTCCGGCGTGGTGTCGAGGGGAATCCGCAGGAAGGAGTTCATATAGGAGGCGGATTGTAGGGCTTCCTATATGAATTGCCGTCAGCTCGACAACAGCGTTCCGGATAATCGGCGGTCCATCAGTGAACTTCTCACGATCGCGATCGAATGTCCACGACCAATCCTTCCTTCGAAGATGCCCTGCGCCAGGCGATCGACCACCACCGGGCTCGCCGCTTCCACGAGGCCGAGGTCCTCTACCGCGCGATCCTCCGCGAACATCCGGCCAACCCGGATGCCAATCACAACCTCGGCTTGCTGGCCGTCGAGGCCGGCCGACATGCGCAGGCCCTCCCGTTCTTCCGCGCTGCGGCCGAATCGCATCCCTCGTTTCCGCAGTTTCGCGTTTCCCTCGCGACGGCACTGCTGGACACGGGCGACCGCGCCGGGGCGCTGCAGGCGCTCGACGATGCGGCGGCGCAGGGCGTGAAGGCAGAGGCGCTCGACGTACTTCGCCAACGACTCGGCCAAGTGGGCGCGGTCGACCGCCTGATGGCTTCGCTGCAGGCGATGGTGGCCTCGGGCCAGCTGGTCGAACCGGGGACGATCGGCAATCGGGCACAGCGGCGCGCCGCGGCTCGCCAGAAGCCGGCAGGCAGGCGCCGCAGGTCTTGAGCCACCGGGCTCAGGCGCCATTGGCGGCTGCGAGCCCTTCCACCCACGCCACCTGCCTCGGCAGGCAAAAACTCGCGAGGTCGTAGTTCGCACGGATGTGGGTGCGCGCGTTGCGGCCCAGCCGCTCGCGTGCCGCTTCGTCGCCGAGCAGCGACGCGATTTCGCGCGCCAGCGCATCGCCATCGAAGAACGGCACGAGTCGGCCCGTGTGGTCGTGGCGGATGACTTCCCGCACCGGCGCGGTATCGCTCCCGACGATGGCGCAGCCGATGCTCATCGCCTCGAGCAGGCTCCAGCTCAGCACGAAGGGGTAGGTCAGGTACACGTGGACCGCCGATAGCTGAAGCAGCGCGACGAACTGGCCGTACGGCAGGGTGCCGAGAAAGGAGATTCGTTCCAATTCGCCGGGCGAGATCCGCGGCCGGATTTCCGACAGGAAGATGTCGCGCCACGTCGCTCCCTCGGGCGGCGCCTTGCCGTAGCCGGTGCCGGCGCCGCCGACGATGAGTACGCGCGCGCGCGGCCGCTCGCGCAGCAGGCGGGGCAATGCGCGCATGAAGACGTGGTAGCCGCGCTGCGGCTCGAGGTTGCGGTTGACGAAGGTGACGACTTCGTCGCCGCGCGTCAGCGGGACGCCGCCCACGGCGAGCGACACCGCGGGATTCGGCGCGAGGCCCTGCGTGTCGATGCCGTCGTGGACGACGGCGATGCGATCGCGAAACGGCTGCGGGAAAGTGTCGGCCTGCCACTGCGTGGGCGCGACCCCCGCATCGGCCACCTCGAAATGCAGCAGGTTGTTGATGTTCTTGAGCCTCATGCGTGCGGCGGTCTCGTCGCCCGAGGAGAATTCCGGGTCGAATCCGATGTCGCCGCCCTGCTCGCGATAGAAATACTCGCAGTACATGCCCAGGCGCGCCTCGGGCCACGCATCCTTCAGGAACAGGCTCTCGCCCCAGCCCGGGTGCGCGACGACGACATCGGGGACGTAGCCCTGCGCACGCATCGCGCGTGCGGCCTTCAGCGCGGCCTCGCCGCGAATCGTCTTCGTCTCGAAGTCCACCAGCCACGGGTGGATGGCCGGTGTGCTGCCGCGACTCGCGCCGTACGCGACCTGCTTCACGCCCTGCCAGAGCGGCACGGCATCGGCGCGCATGGTCATCGCCGTGACGTCGTGGCCGCGCGCGGCGAGCGCAGGGGCGAGGTGCCTGAACTGCCCGGGAAAATTCTGGTGGACGAAGAGGATGCGCACGCGCCAGCTCTCGGCTCTCAGCTCTCGGCTCTCGGCTCTCAGGCGGGGAAGTGCTCCGCGGCAAGCGCCCGGATCTCGTCCTCGTTCCGCACGCGCTTCGAAGCGAGCGCCCAGAGGTCGAAGGCCTGCGGCCGCGCAAGCGTTGCCACGGTCACGAAGCCCGCGACCTGCAGCGTCGCGTCGAGCACGCGGCGCGTGAAGCCGCAGCGGTGCGCCATGTAGAGGTTGCCCGCCGCGAGGGCGGGACGGTGGCCGTAGAGGATGTCGATGGGCGCAATGGGTCCCATCGACGACACGTAGGCCGGCTCCGTGAGCTTGTCCTGCGCGACGAGCGCGCAGACGGCGGCGAGGTCCGGACACGTGATCACGGCGAAGCCGTCGTCGTCGAGCACGCGCAGGAATTCGGCGAGTGCCAGCGGCACTTCGTGCGGATACAGGTGCTCGATGTTGTGGCTGGAGAAGATCGCCTGCACGCTTCCCGTGGACACGGAGGACATGTCGGTCATCGTGCCGACGACGTCGGGCAGCACGTCGGCATCGATGTCGAGGCGAAGTTCGCGCCACTGTGGCGTGTTGAAGCCGCGCGTGGTGTATTGCTTGTTCTGCCGGCCGCTGCCCACGTGCAGGAAGGTCGGCATGGGGGCTTCCGTGGCACGGATGGGGGTCGACATGCGGCGATTATCCGCGAGCGACCTCGCACCATTGCCGCCACATGCCCCGGTAGGCGGCCTCGACTTCGCGGGCGTTGCGCGCCTCGTCGAGCAGCGGCGAAAGCCGCATCCGTTCGCGCAGCTGCGCCCGCGTCGACGCCAGCCTCGCGGGATCGCGCGCCAGCGCAACGGCCGTGTCGACATACGCGTCGGGGTCGTGCGCGACGAGTTCGGGCACCCCCACGGCCCGCAGCAGGGCGCGGCCCATGCGGCTGGAAAATCGCGGCGCGAAACCGCCCCCCTCTCCCGTGCAGGTCACCAGCGGCACGCCCATCCACAGCGTCTCGTAGCTCGTCGTGCCGCCATTGAATGGAAACGGATCGAGCGCGATGTCGATCTCGCCATGCATCGCCCAGAAGCGCTCGTGCTGCATCTTGTCGTAGGCATCGATCCGGTTCGCCGCAACGCCTCGTGCCTCGAAGAATCGCGCCGTCGCGCCCCGCGTCGCGCCCGCCGGCAGGCCGATGGCAAGCCGGCTGCCCGGCACCTGCTGGAGAATGCGGGCCCAGCATTCGAGCGCGGGACGGGACACCTTCGAATAGCGGTTGAGATGGCCGAACGTGACGACGCCCTTGCGCTGGAACGGCGGCGGCGCCACCTCCGGCATGCCGAGGAGCGGCCGCCAGCCCCACATCCCGGTGTCGAGCCGCCAGCTCCGCTCGGTGTAGTCGGCGTCCGCGTCGGGCGGATCGGTCTCCGCGTAGGTCATGCGCCAGCCGATCGCGCCCACGCCCGTCGTGAGCACGTAGCCGAGCCAGTTCACCTGCACCGGCGCGGGCCGGCGCGCGAACGTGAGCAGGCGGTTGTTCTCCGTGTGTCCGGCGAGGTCCACGAGGATGTCGATCCGGTCTTCGCGAATGCGCTGGGCCAGGACCTCGTCGCTCATCGCCGCGCAATCGACCCATTGCGAGGATGCCGCGCGAAGCCGTGCGGTCCACTCATCCTCCAGCGTCGAGCTGTTGTAGCAAACGACTTCGACGGCATCGCCGTGCGCCTCGAGCAGCGGAAGAAGGAAGTAGGCAACCGCGTGGCGATGCAGGTCGGGCGAGACGTAACCGACGCGCAGGCGCCTGTTTTCGTCCGGGTTGTTGTCGTGACCGACGGCGGGCATGAGCGCGCGAGCGCAATTCCGGTCGAATTCCTCGGCAGCGTGTCGGACGTCCCGGGGACCGTACGACGGCGAATAGTTCAGGCACACGATCAGGTTCGACCAGCACGAATGCAGCGCGGGCGCGAGTTCGAGCGCCTTGCGATAGCAGCCGATCGCCTCGTCGTAGTTGCCCGCCGCCTGGTGGATCATGCCCAGGTTGTTGTGCGCCGCTGCATTGGCCGGCAGCAAGGCCGCCACGCGGCGATAGAGTTCCAGCGGCTGGTCGATCTGGCCCAGTTCGCGCAGCACATGCGCCGTTGCAGTGAGCACCTCGGGGTCGTCACGGCCATGAACGCCGGAGATCGAACGCAAATACCGCCGCGCCGCGGCTTCGGGCTGCTGCGCGCGTTGCCAGGCCGCCGCCGCCGTTGCGTCGCCGTTGGGGAGGTCGGGTTTCAGTTCCAGCGCCCGCTCGTAGGCTTGCGCGGCTTCGAGCCAGCGCTGCTGCCCGGTGAGTGCATTGCCGAGACCATGCCAGCTCTCGGCGCGGCCCGCATCGAGGGCGAGCGCCCGGCGGATGGCAGACTCCGCAGCGGCCCATTCGGCGAGCTCGACGTGGGCAGCGGCCAGGTTGGCCCAGTAGACGACCTCCTGCGGCGCGGCATCGACCACGCGCTTCAGCGCATCCCGTGCCTCCAGCTTGCGGCCCTCGCGCCAGAGCGTGAGCGCAGCGACGTAGTCGCGATGGACGGAATCGGTCATTTCATAAAAAAACCCGCCCTTGCGGGGCGGGTTTCTATCGGTCGGCAGCGCTTGCGAAAAGCGCTGCGTCGCGAGGCCGATCAGACGAACACGAAGTCCGCAGCGGTGACCGTGCCGGTCACGCCGGTGACGTTGATCAGCATGTCCGTCGCCGAGTTGGAGGCCAGATCGTCGTTGGCGTCGACGTACAGGTACGTGCCCGCGGCGAGGCCAGCGGAGACCGTCACCAGCTTCGCGCCGACGTTCGCATCGGCGGCGGTGCCGCTGGAGGTGCCCACGCCCGCCCAGACTTGCGTCAGGGTGTCGGCGGTTGCCACGGTCACGGCAGCGTTCATGGTCACCGCGGTGGGGCCGAACACCAGAGCGATCTTGTCGGAGCCTGCCACGAAGTCGGTGATCTTGACGATCTGGGCCGTGCCTTGCGACTGGGCCGCGCCTTCGAAGCGGAACTGGTCGGCACCGTCACCGCCGGTGACGATGTCGCCCTGGTTCACTGCGGCAGAGCCGAAGCGGATGCGGTCGGCACCTGCGCCACCGACGATCTGGTCGGCGCCATCGCTGCCGAACAGGGTGTCGGCGCCAGCGCCGCCGGTGATCTGCATGCCACCGTTGGTGACCGGCACGCCGGCGCTGAAGCCAGCGCCCGCGGACGCGGCGGTCATGTTCAGGCTGCCCGTGAACGTGGAGGCGTTGACGACGTCGGCTTGCACCGCGCCCAGCGTGATGCTGCGCGCGCCGCTCACGTTCAGCGTTTCCACGGCGGCGGTGGCCGTCATGGTGATCGCGCCGGTGGAGTTGGCCGCACCCAGGGCGCCCGTGGACGACAGGTTGATCGTCTCGAAGCCGGTGCTGGTCGTGGCGGCCAGGTCGACGTCGGTCGTCGTCGCGGTGCCCAGCGCCAGGTTCAGCACGTCGGTCGTGGCAGAACCCGAGGAGTTGACGGTCGACGCGCCGGCCTGGTCGGCACGGATCGTCAGGCCGGCCGTGCCCGCACCGTAGTTCACGGTGTAGGCGGCGGCGGAGGCCGTCGTCAGGATCAGGGTCGTCGCACCGCCGAAGGCCGCGGGCGTGTACGTCGCGGCGGTCACCGCGTCGGACAGCAGCAGGTTCTCAAGGTTCGTCAGGTTCGTCTGGTTGGCGGTCACGCCGGCCGCCGCGGCTTGCACCACGGAGATCGTGTCGGTGCCCGCGCCGCCGTTGTAGACATCGGCACCCGTGTAGAACGCGCCGAAGACAGCGGTGTCGCCGTTGGCCGTGCCGGTGATCGTCACGGCGTTGACGGCCGTGTTGGCGTTGACCGTCAGGACGCCCGTGCCCGTCATGCCCGAGGCATTGACGGTCAGCGCGTTCGTGCTGGTGCCGGTGTTGACCGTCAGGCTCGTGGTGCCGGTGGCGGCAACCGTGGCGCCAGCCACGTAGTTGGCCGCACCGCCGCTCGCACCCGCGCCTTGCGACAGGGTGATGGCGTTGGTGGCGGGGCCGCTGCTCACGACGTTGATGGTCTCGTAGCCGGCCAGGCCGACGATCGGCGCGGCGACGACGGCGCCACCGACCTGGTTCAGGTTCAGGGCGATCGTGTCGGCGGTGCCGGCGATGGCAGAGGCGATGCTGTTGACGACAACACCGGCTTGGGTGTTGGACAGCGACACGGAAGTCATGGCGGCCTGCACGTTCTGCAGAGAGACTTCGCCGCCGGCTGCGCCGTTCGACACGCCGATGGAGGCGAGGCCCGTCGAGTTGATCATGTCGATCGACGTGGCGGCCGTGCCCGTGGCGTTGACCGACAGGTTCTCGATGCTCGTCAGCGCGGCAGCAACGTTTTGGGCGCCGCCGTTGTTGAAGCCGACCGTCAGCGTGTCCGTGCCGGCGCCGCCGTTGACGGAGTCACCGGTGTTCAGCGTCTGGAAGAACGTGCCCGACGGCGCGTTGAAGAACAGATTGCCGTTGATGTTGTCGTTGCCGGCGGTTCCGGTCACGACGTCGCCAGCGTTGACGCTCAGCGGGGTCGTGGTCGTGATGGCGCCGAGGGTCGTGGTCTGCGTGTTCTGCGAGTTGGAGGCGTAGACGTAGCTGGCCGTGACCGACTGGTTGAACACTTGCGAGACCGAGCCGAACGTGACGTCGCTCTCGAGGCCCGTCAGGATGTTCGTCAGGTTCGTGACGACGATGCCGCGCTGCGTCGGGAACGCGGCGAAGGCTTGCGTCAGGGCCGACAGGAGGGCCGTGTACGAAGCGGCGGGAACCGTGGTGGACGTGATGCCGAGGTTCGTCAGGACGCGCGAAGCCAGGTCGGCATCGCTCACCGTGGCGAACTGGTTGCCCAGGGTCAGCGCGAAGGCGATCGGGCTGGATGCACCAATGACGCCGACATAGTTTGTAAACAGCGGATTGCTGGGGGCTGCGCCGAAGAAGGCCTGGTACAGCTGAATCGCGGTTGCCGGTGCGCCAAAGATTTGTGCGGGCATGTGATCTTCCTAAAAAGGTTAATGAAGAACTAAACCATAGAGACCAGGTTCGCTCGGACTGCCTTCATTCGAAGACACGCCGACCCAAACCTGACCCTGACAAGTTCGCCGGGCATTATCACACACGCTTTTGCCTTGCCAAGCGTTGTGTGGCCCTTTGCCAACTTGGTGACAGCGAGTGTCGTCGACTCCGCCGGCATCCGAAGTGACGCGCGTCACACGATCGTGCAGATCGTTCGCGCGAACTTAGGTTCGCGTGCGTCACCACACGCGCCGCACGGCGACGTAGGGGCTGAAGCTGCGGCTGCCGAACAGCGCGAGCGACGCATGCTGCACCGTCCATTCGGCGCCCGCGACCCACAGCGCGCCGTACGCGAGCGGGTGCTGGAACTCGACCCGGAGCGTACCGCGGGTGACCGACCGCAGCCGCCCGCTCTCCAGCAGCGCGCTGTAGCCCGTCCGGTCGCGCGACACGCTCACGTCGGCATCGGCCAGCAGCTGGCCCTGCGGCGCGTCGCCCCAGCCCACGCCGGTCCAGACCGCGGCCGCGCGAATTCCATATTGGACCTGGTCGCCGCCCGGCCGCGCGGCATCGGCGGCGCGGTCGCGCCCGGCTTTCGCACCGACGAGCCACTGCATGCCCCGTCCTTCGCAGGCCAGGACCCCGGACACGCCCGCGTAGCGTCCGGACAACACCGGGTTGCTCTGGTACTCGCGGATCTGCAGGTCGATTCCCGCGCGCGCATCGCATCTTGCCGCCGCGCGCAGGCTGCCGACGCCGGCGGACACCCCCGTGGCGCGGTAGTCGATTCCGGTGCGCGCATGCAGCGCCGACACCGAGGCGCCCATGTAGCCGCCCCAGCGTTCGCTGGATCGTTGATAGGTGTTGTACTGCGCGGCGACGTCGATCTGATCGGAACTCGCCTCGCCGACCGTGTCGCTGCGCCGGCTGCGCACGCCCGCGAACAGGTCCCATTGCCCCGTTCCGCCCTGGTCCCGGCGCGCCTCGACGTGCGCGTCGGTGCGCAGGTACATGCCCGAGCGGCGGCGATAGCTCTCGTCCAGCGGCAGATTCACCGTCTGACCCGGAAAGGTGAGGGCGAGCGAGCTCAGGTTCGGCGAGCCGAGCAGGTTGCTGTCGTAGCCGAGCCGCGCGCTGGCGACGAATCGCAGTTGCGTCCCGCCGGCCCGCGCCCAGCGCGTGCGCTGGCGCTGCAGCACCGGTCGAAGCGCGGCGGGCAAGCCGGGGTCGGCCAGCAGGCTGTCGACGAGCGCCGCGGCGGAGGCGATGTCGCCCAGGCCCGCGAGCGCGATCGCGTAGTCGACTTGCGCGCCTTTCAGGTCCGGTTCGAGCAGGAGCGCGCGCTCGAGATGTTCGGCCGCTTCGTCGTAGCGCGCCTTTTCGTTGAGGAAGTGGCCGATGCCCGCGAGATACGCCGCGTCGCGCTGGCACTCGCCGAGCCTCGACAGCAAGGCTTCGAGCGCGCGCGCCTCGGGCGCTTCGCGAGGGAGTTCGCACTGCGCCGCCTCCGCCCCCGCGCCCCCGCCGAGGACGAGCGCGCAGCCGAGCACCAGCGACCTAAGCGAGAGCGGGGGCCGGCTGCAATGGGTAGGCATAGACGTGGTGGGGCACCCGCATGCCTTCCAGCAGGAAGGTCCCCAGCGACTCGAGCCCGGCCGCGCCCACCTGGGCGGCCAGTCCCTCGCCGACGAGGATCGGGTGGGCCAGCTCGGCCGTCATTTCGACGAGGCGGCTGGCGATGGTGACGGTCCGTCCCAGGACCATGTGCGTGCGACGGCTGGCGAGGCCGAACGAGCCGGCCATGGCGGGCCCGGTCTCCACGCCGATGCCGAGCGCCAGCGGCTCGAGGCCGCCCGGCGCGGGGTCGGGCAGCACGCCATGCATGGCGGCGTGCAGCTTCACGGCGGCTCGCAGGGCGCGCTGGGAGTGATCCGCGCTGCGCGTCTTGGCGTCAAGGCCGGCCGGCGCGCCCGCTCCGGCCGGGTCGCCGTTCCACACGGCCACGACGGCATCGCCCTGGAACGATTCGATCACGCCGCCTTCGCCCTCGACGATGCGCGCGGCCGTGGAGAAGAAGGCGTGCAGCACGGCCGCCGCCTCCTCGGGCGGACGCGCTTCGCAGTAGGCGGAAAAGTTGCGGATGTCGGCGAACATCACCGACACCTGGTTCGTGCTGGCGGTGATCGCGCTGGAGGGCGACTGCGAAGCGAGCGCTGCGGCCACCGGCGCGGGCAGGTAGCTGGAGAGATGGCTGTAGAGGCGGTCGCGGTCCACGCGCATCTTCGCGTGCTGCAGGATGCCCATCGCGATGCCGGCGACGACCACGAAGAAGCCCGGCTGCGCCCAGCCGAGCCACAGGGCCGAGCGATCGAGCTGCACCGCGTGCAGGACCCACAGCACGCCGCACCACAGCAGCGCCGCGATGGGCAGCAGGTATACGGGGAACTTGCGGCGGTCGCGGCCGAGCGCCGCGAGCAGTGCGAAGCCCGCGGCGGCGGCGAGCAGCTGGTACCAGGGCGCGAGGCGGGGCGTGCGCGGCACCTGGCCATCGATCAGGCCGGCGATGAGTTGCGCATGCACCTGCAGGCCCGCGCCGGCCGCGCCGAACGGCGTCGCGATGGAGTCGTTGAGGCCGAAAGCGGTGCTGCCCACCAGCACCCACGCGTTGGCCAGCAGGCCCGCGGGAACTCGGCCCGCCAGCACGTCGGCCGCCGACACGCTCACCAGGCTGTCGGGGTGCAGCCGCCAGGGAACGCGCAGGTCGCCGCGCGCATCGACGGGAATGGCCCCGAGCGGCAGGTTCTTGCCCGCGAGCATCCAGCTCGCGTCGAGCGGCGAATCGCCGCGGTCGACGGCCAGCCCTTCGTCGCCGGTCGCTCGCAGGAAGGCGGCCAGGCTCAGCGTCGCATAGGCCTTGCCCTGGTGGCAGATGACGGCGGGAACGTGGCGCACCAGGCCGTCGCTGTCGAGGCGGGGCGTGATGTGCCCCGCATGCCGGCTGGCGATGGCGCTGGAGTTGCCGATGTAGCCGCGGGCTTCAGTGAAGGGCGGCGGACAGCCTTGCCAGGCGAGCGCGCCGCTCAGGGCGCCGACGGAGTCCGTGCCGCCCTGCTGCAGCGCGAAGACCTGCGCCAGCACCACGTTGTGCTTCTCCACGGCCGCGGCCAGCTCGGAATCGCCGGGCATGGGGTCGGTGAAGACGATGTCGAAGATCTGCTGGCTCGCGCCCTGCGCGGCGATGCGTTCGATCAGCTTCGCCTGCGTGCCGCGCGACCATGGCCACGCGCCCACCTCGCGCAGACTGCGTTCGTCGATGTCGACGACGATGAGCCGGCGTTCGTCCTTGCGCTCCGCGCCGAGCCGCCACACGATGTCCCCGGAGCGCTCCTCCGCGTCGGCCAGCCAGCCGGGAACGAGCACGGCCTGCGCCGCCCAGAGCACACAGGCGATGAGCAGACCGACTCCGGCCACCCAGTTCGTGGCCAAGGCACGCGGCGATCGCGTCAAATCACCTTCCCCAGAGGGTGATGCCGGTGAGGTTGCCCGCGGGGAACGGTTTCTCGAAGAAGTAGCCCGCTTCCTTCGCGTCGAGGCTGAGCGCGCCGGCCACGTAGGCGGTGCCGCCTTGGCCGATCAGATAGCCGTTGGGCCGCACGATGCCGTTGGCCTGCAGGTTCTGCGCGCCGATGGCCGGATTCGACACGTTGAGCGAGGTCGCGAACGTCGAACGCGAGAAGTCGACGTTCAGGGTGCCGGACTCCACCTTCACCGGCTGCGCGGTGGTCCCGCGACCGTCGGCCACGTTCAGCTGCGCCACGCCGCCGCCCAGGCGGAAGCTGGCGGCCGTGTCGGCGGTCTGCAGCAGGGGGTTGTCGGACGGAGCGGTGCGATAGAGGCCGTAGGCACCATTGCCCACCGTGCCCACGCGCCCGTTTTCCGTGGCCTGCTCGAACGTGCGCGACAGCAGGTCGCCATCGACCGGCTTCACCCATTCCCAGCGGCCCCACATCAGCTGCGGAACACTCGGCAGCGCGGGGACCGTTGCCACGGCGACGGGCACGGCAACGGCGGTGCCGGCGGCGACGACCACGGCCGAGCGCGACTCGTTGACCACCGTCTTGTCGGCCGCGAGGTCTTCTCGCGGGCTGGCCGCCACGATGGGCTTGTCGATCTTGGCCTGTGCCTGGCTCGGACCCATGCGCCGGTTCTGCGCGAGCAGGTCCACCAGAGGCACCAGTTGCGGCGTGGCCTGGTTGCGGCTCAGCTCGAGCATCTGGCCCTTCATGTCCTCGGACAGCAGCTTTTCCGCGCCGGTGCGGCACGGCCCCAGGGCCGAAGTGCATCCCGCAAGGGGCGACAGGACGATCGCGCCGGTGTAAACCGAGGCCGACGTCTTTTCGGCGTCCGACTTCACCACGAAGTCGGTGCCCTTCACCCCGATGGCGGCCACCGGCGTGTTGAGCCGGAAGCGGTCGCGCGCGGCCTCGCCCCAGGCGCCGGTGATCGAGCGGACCACGCCCTCGTCGAGCCGGAACTTGATGGCCGTGAGCGCGCTGCCGGAGTTGTTGTAGCTCTCGATGTGCAAGCGGCTCGAGGGCCGGATGCTGATGCGGCCGCCGTCGACGAAGCGGTAATGCACGTGGCCACCGGCCTCGGTCTCGACCCGGTCGCCCACACGGATCGGCATGCCGCGCTCCACCGTGCGCGGGGCGGCGTCGCCGGAGACGATGCGGGCCATGCCGATGACCAGCGTCGCCTCGCCCACGATGGCGCTTTGCTGCTGCGCGAAAGCGGGCAGCGCGGCGCAAGCCAGTGCGGCAACGGCGAAGTAGTAAGGAATAGTCATGATGAGCCTTTCGGCCGGTCGCCCGGGCGAACCGATCCAGCTTGTATTCTGCCGCGAGCCGATGCACTCGCATGTGCGCGGGGTCACACGTCCCGCCGGATGCGACGGGCGCGCGCACCTTAAACTCGCGTCCGAATGCCGGTCTCGCTCCAACTGCTCAGCCAGTTCCCGCTGTTGCGCCCCCTGTCGCGCGAAGTCCTGGAGCCGCTGTCGGCGTCGATGTCGCTGCGTTCCTTCGCGCGCCGCGCGATGGTGATGGCCAAGGACAGCCCCAACTTCGAACTCGGCTTCCTCGTCGAGGGCCGGCTGCAGGGCATCGACTTCACCGTGGACGGGCGGGGTGTCGGCCTCTACTTCGTCGACCCGGGCGACTATTTCGGCGAGCTCTCGGTGGTCGATGGCCAGGGCGCCTCGGAATTCGTCGTCGCCGCCGCGAAATCGACCGTCGCCTTTCTCGAAGCCCGTTCCGCACGTGAACTGATCTCGGTCCACCCGGAGCTTGCGCGCGCCGTCATGTCGCGCCTGGCGCAGCGCGTGCGCCTGGTCACGGCGCAGCGCACGCTACTCGGGCTGGCCAACCCGTTCCAGCGCCTGTGCGTGCTGATCCTACAATTGCCGCAGCAGGATGGCAGCGTGCTCAACGTGCCGACGCACCAGGAGATGGCGATCATGATCAACGCGAGCCGCGAGACCGTGACGCGCGCGTTCCAACTCTTGTTCCTGCACAAGCTGCTGGTGCGCGAGGGGAACACGCTGAAACTGGTGCAGCTGCAGGTGCTGAAAGACATCGCCGAGGGCCGCGCCGACCCGCCGAAAGCCTGACTCCCCCATTCATCCTTGACTTCGCTCGCTTCCTATCTCTGGCCCCGCCGCCACGCCTCCCTGATCCGGCAGTTCGCCAGCCGCGAGGTGCACTCCCGCTACCGGCAGTCGTGGCTCGGCGCGGCGTGGGCGGTGCTCACCCCGCTGCTGATGCTCGCGGTGTACACGCTCGTTTTCCGCCACGTGTTCGGCGTGCGCTGGGGCACGACGAACGAGGGCGACCTCGCATTCGCCGTGCGGCTCTACGCGGGTCTCGCCGTTTTCCAGTTCTTCGCCGAGTGCGTGGGCCGCGCGCCGCGGCTCGTGCTCGACCAGCCGCACCTGGTGAAGAAGGTGCGCTTCCCGCTCGAGGTGCTGCCGTGGTCGACGACGCTCGCGGCCGCCGTGCATCTCGTCATCGCGCTCGTGCTCCTGGTCGTGCTTTCGCTGTGGGACGCCGGGCGGGTGCCCGTCACGCTCGTCGCCCTGCCGCTCGTGTGGCTGCCGCTGCTGCCGCTCACCGTCGGCCTCGGCTGGTGGCTGTCGGCGCTGGGCACCTACGTGCGCGACGTCGGCCAGGTCATCGCGCTGGTGCTCAGCCTGCTCATGTTCCTGAGCCCGATCTTCTACCCGGTCGAGGCGGTGCCCGCCGCGCTTCGGCGCTGGCTCTTCCTCAATCCGCTCGCGCCCATCATCACGCAGACGCGCCAGGTCCTGCTCGAGGGCGTGTGGCCCGCGTGGACGCCGCTCGCGCTCAATCTGCTCGTCTGCCTCGCCATCGCCGCGGCGGGCGCGGCCTTCTTCCGCGCCGTGCGTTCGGGGTTCCCCGATGTCGTCTGAGGCCACCGGCGGCGAGTTCGCCATCCGCGCTTCGGCGATCGGCAAGTGCTACCAGCTCTACGACCGGCCGACCGACCGGCTGAAGCAGTTGCTGTGGGGCGGCCGCCGCCGCTATGCGCGCGAGTTCTGGGCGCTGCGCGACGTCGAGTTCGCGATCCGTCCGGGCGAGGTGATCGGCGTGGTCGGTCGCAACGGCGCGGGCAAGTCCACGCTGCTGCAGCTCGTGTGCGGCACGCTCGAACCCACCGTGGGCGACCTGCACGTAGGCGGGCGCGTGGCGGCGCTGCTCGAACTCGGCGCGGGGTTCAGCCCCGACTTCACCGGGCTGGAGAACATCTACATGAACGGCGCGATCCTCGGGCTGAGCCCGGCGGAGGTCGACGCGCGGCTCGACGAGATCGTGGCCTTCGCCGACATCGGCGAGTTCATCCGCCAGCCGGTGAAGACGTATTCCAGCGGCATGTTCATGCGGCTCGCGTTCGCCGTCGCGACGGCGGTCGAGCCCGACATCCTCGTGATCGACGAGGCGCTGTCGGTCGGCGACGGCGCGTTCGCGCGCAAGTCCTTCGACCGCATCATGAGGCTGAAGGACGCGGGCAAGACGATCCTGTTCTGCTCGCACTCGATGTACCAGGTCGAGGCGCTGTGCTCGAAGGCGATGTGGATCGACGCGGGCCGGCTGCGCGAGTTCGGGCCGGCGGCAAACGTGACGAGCGCCTACCAGGCGAGCCTCAACGCGGCGATGGCGCCGGCCTCCGTCACGCCGCTCGCGCCCGGCGCGGCCCTGCCGGCGTCCAGCGGCACGGCGCGCATCACGAAGGTGACGGCGAGCGCGGACGGCGTCGAGGGCCAGGAGCTCGCGATCCGCAGCGCGCGCAGCGACCTGGCGCTCACCGTCGAATTCGCGATCGACCCCAGCCTGCCCGCGCCTGCGGTGGCGCTGGGCATCAACGACGCGAACTCACTCACCGTGGCAAGCGCGACGACGCAGAACGATGGCGTGACATTGCACAGGGATGCGAGCGGTCGCGGCCGGGTCGGCGTCGTGTTCCCGCGCCTGCCGCTGCTGAAGGGCCAGTATTCGGTGACGGTCTTTCTCATCTCCGAAGACGGCGTCCACGTCTATGAACAGGTCGAACGCTGCCTGCTCCTGAACGTGACGCAGACGGGGCTCGAGCAGGGGCTCGTCGCGCTCGAGCACGAATGGCAGGCGTGACGGCAAGGCAAGCGCCGGGGGCGACGCCGGCCGTCACGCCGGTCGAGATCGGCGGCCGCGCGTTCGAGCTGCGCGACCTCGCGCCCGAAGACGGCGCGGAGCTTCGCCGCTTGCACGTCGACGTGTTCGGCGACGGCGCGGACGCGGCCTGGTACGACTGGAAGTACCGTCGAGGCGGCGGGCTCGGCAGCGGCATGTGGCACGAAGGCCGCCTGATCGCGCACTGCGGCGGCGTGCCGCGCGCGCTGCACGTCGAGGGCGAGCGGCGCGGCGGCATCCAGATCGGCGATGTCATGGTCGCGACCGCGTGGCGGGGCGTGCTCACGCGGCGCGGGCCGTTCTTCCATGTGTCCGATGCCTTCTACCGCGCGCACGTCGGCGAAGGGACGCCCCACGCGATCGCGTTCGGCTTTCCGAGCGAGCGGCATCTGCGGCTCGCCGTGAAGACCGGCCTGCTGCACGATGGCGGGCCGGTACAGGGCTTGTCGTGGATGGTGCCGTCCGCCTTGCCGGATCCTGCGACGACGGACCTGCCGTGGACGTGGCGCTGGGTGCCGCTCGACGCCGGCTCGCCCGAGTTCGACCGCAGCATCGAACAGGCGTGGGACACGATGTCCCGGGCGACGCGCGAGTTCGTCGTCGGCGAGCGCACGCCGGCCTACGTCCGCTGGCGCTTCTTCGAGCGGCCGGCTCGCAGCTCGCGCGCGTTCGTCCTGCGCCGGGCCTGGTCGCGCCGCGCGCGCGGCGTCGCCATCCTGGACCTTGCATCCGACCCCGCCGACGCGAAATGGCTCGACTGGATCGGCGATCCCGCGGACGCCCCGCTCGCCTGCCGCGCGAGCCTCGCCGAAGCGGCGCGCGCGAAGGCGACGAGCCTGTCGGCCTGGGCGACGACGGCGGTGACACAATCGCTGCGCGACACCGGCATGGCCGCGCCCACGGTGACGGCGTGGCTGGGCATCCCGTGCCGCTCTGCCCTCGATGCCGCCGACGTCCCCCGCCTGCGCTGGTGGCTGATGGGCGGCGATACCGATTTCCTATGACGCAAGCGACGCAACCGACGCCACCGATACCTGCCGACGCACTCGTCTTCGTGGCCGCCGTGAGCCGCCTCGAGGTGCTGCGCGAGCGCCTGTGCGCGTCGCCCTGCATCGCGCAGGGACAGCGGCCGCTGGTCGCGCATTTCAATGCGGCGTCGGCGGCGGATGCATTCAACGCGGCGATGCGCTCGCAGGCCGCGCGCCCCGGCACGTGGCTCGTCTGGGTGCATCAGGACGTGACGCTTCCTTCGGGCTGGGACGAGACGTTCCTCGCCGGCCTCCGCGCCGCCCAGGACACCCTGCCCATGCTCGCCGTGGCCGGCGTCTATGGCCTGAGCGGCGATTGTCGCGCGGGCCATGTGCTCGACCGCGGCCGGTTGCTGCGCGAAGCGCTGCCGCTGCCGCACGCGGCCGACAGCCTCGACGAACTGCTCGTCGCCGTGCGCGCCGACAGCGGACTCGCGTTCGACCCCGCGCTCGGCTTCGACTTCTACGGCACCGACGTCGTGCTGCAGGCGCGCGAACGCGGCCTGCAGGCGGCGGTGATCGACGCGTATTGCGAACACTGGTCGGACACGCCGGCATCCACGAAAGTCCCCCGCGCGATGGCCGACCGCATCGAGCGCAGCGGCGCCGCCTTCGAGGCGAAATGGGCGCATCGCTTCCCGATCCACACCTCGTGGCTCGCCCTGAACGCGCCGGGCGATGTCGCACGCTTCCTGCGTCCCTTGCGCGAGGACTCGTGCGAATGAGCGGCCGCTGCACGTCGATGCTCGTGGAAATGCAGCGCGCCGCGCGGAGGCTCGCTCCGTGACCGAACCGGCACGCGAAGGCTGGCGCGACGCCGCGTGGCGCGCGGCGCGACGGGCGCACCATGCCGATTTCGCGCATGTGCTGCCGGCCCTCGCGAAGCTGCCCATCGAGCTGGGCCAGACGCTGGCGCACCTGCGCGGCGTGTTCAACGCGGCGGTCGGACGCGACTGGCGCTCGATGGCGCTGGGCTTCCGCCACGTGCGCTCGCACTGCGCGATCGGCTATCGCGAGATGGCGCTGCCGGGCGGCGAGGCCGCAGTGGCGGACGCGAGGCGCGGACGCTTCATCGCCGAAGCCCGCGACGAATACGAAGCGCGGCTGATCGCGGCGGGGCGCGTCGACGCGTTGAAGTGCGAGGTCGTACCCGCTGCACCCGGATTGGAGCTGCTGCGCCAGCGCGAGCGCGGCCTGGTGCTTCTCACGCCCCATTTCCAGAGCTTCTTCCTCGGCGTCGCCTTCCTCGCGCGCAGCGGCGTCAAGGTCAACCTCATGTCATCGTCGGTCACGCACGATCCGCGCGTCGACCCCGCCGTGCAGGCGCACTTCTCGGCGAAATACCGCGGGCTCGAGCGCTATCTCAACGGCGGCGAGGTGATCGATCTCGAACGCGGCACGCGCCAGTTCTACCGCATGCTCCAGCGCGGGGAGGTGCTGGTGATCCTGGGCGATGCGCCGGTCCTGCCGGACGGCGTGTCGATGGACGTGGATTTTCTCGGGGCGCGGCGTCGACTCTCCGGTGGACCCCTGCGCATGGCGCAAAGCACGGGAAGCGACCTCGGCGGCTATGTGTGCCGGCACCTCGGCGGCGACAGGTACCGGCTGGAGATCGGGCCGGTCGGGCCGGCGCGGACGCCGTCGACGGTGGAGAGCGTCTACCGGTTCTTCTCGGACGCGATCCTGCGCGATCCGGGGGGATGGTGGGCATCGGACCTGTTGCCGGCGATGCCAGCGGTGCCGGCCGATGCCGCAGGGCCTGCACGGCAATTCGAGGCCATTGGCGCGCGAAGCGTCGATGCGCTCGTGCTGACCGACAGCGTGCTGGAAGGCAGCGACGAACTCGCACTTGGCTTGCGGCAACTGCGGGCGACGGTTCGTTCGACCGTGACCGAATGGCACGAGTCGAAGATCGAAGCATCGAACCCGGCGGCATTCCTCGCGCAGTGCCGCGCCGACCGACTTCTCGTCCTCCTCCAGCCCGCGCTGCTGGCGAGCGAGCATCTCGTCCCGGCCCTTGCCCAGAGCCTCGACGAAGACCCCGTGAAATGCGCCGTCGCCGCTGACCCGCGCGATGCGAGCGGCGAATGGGCGCCGGCCTACACCACGCAGGCCGACTTCGAAGCGTACGTGGCACGCCGCGGTTCACTTCCCGCCAGCGCCCCGGCGCCGCTGCACATCCCGCACGCCTTCATGGTCGATGTGGCCGCGGCGCGCGAGGCGATCGCCGCGCGCCCCGACCTCACCTGGGCCGAGCTGCCGGGGGCCCTCGGCGAACACGCCGTCCTCGCTCCGCGCGCCTTCGTTCATTCGTACGCCGCCTACCAGCAGAACGACCGCGCCGAGATGCTCGAACTCCTGCCCGCCTCGGTGCAGCGCCTGCTCGACGTCGGCGGCGGCGAAGGCGGCTTCGCGCGCGCCTTCGTCGAACGGCGGGGCGGCGAAGCGTGGCTGGTCGAGCCGAGCGCCGCTGCAGGACGTGCGCCGGCCAGCGACAAGCTTCACGTCTTCCGCGGCAAGCTCGACGACTTCGCCCCCACGCACGACGCGACCTTCGACGCCGTGAGCTGCCTCGACGTGCTCGAGCATCTGGACGACCCGCTCGCGCTGGTGCGCGAGACGCGCCGCTTCCTGCGGCCGGGCGGCCACCTGCTGCTGTCCGTGCCGAACGTGGGCCACGCCTCCGTCGTTCGCGACCTCCTCGCCGGCCGCTTCGACTACCTGCCGGTGGGCGTGCTGTGCGGCACGCACCTGCGCTTCTTCACGCGCCGCGCCATCGAGCAGCTCCTGCGCGAAGCCGGGTTCGAGGCCGTGGAGTGGCGGGGCGCGGGTCCGGCGCCCGCGGCGGACCACGAGCGGCTCATCGCCGCGGCACGGTCGGCGGGCCTGCCGGTGGACGAAGAGAGCCTGCGAACCGAGAGCCTCCATGTCCTCGCCGTCCTCCGTTGACGTCTGCATCGTCAACTGGTTCGGCGCGGCGGACGTCGAGCGTTGCGTGCGCGCGCTGGGGCCTTGGCCGCACGGCCGCACCTGGATCGTCGACAACAGCGACGATGCCGCAGAGGCGCGGCACCTGTGCGAGATTGCGCGCCAGAACCCCGGTATCGAGGTCATCGACACGGGGGCCAATCTCGGATTCGCGCGCGCCTGCAACATCGGGTTCGAGCGCTCGGACGCCGAGCTCTTCCTGCTGCTCAACCCCGACGCGATCATCGTGTCGCGGGACCTGACCGCGCTCGTGGAGGCCCTGCGCGGCGAGCCCCGCTTCGCCGCGCTGTCGCCGCGCATCTGGTGGAACGAGCAGCGCTCGTTCCTGCTGCCCACGGCGTCGCCGCAGACGCCGCGGGCGTCGATCGAGCAGGTGCTCGCCGCACGCCTGCGCGGGCGGACCATGCGCGCGTCCGGTCGCGAACTCGCGCGCCAGCAGGACCTCATGCACGGCGGTGGCGTCCACGAAGTCGACTTCCTCGCGGGCGCCGTGCTGCTGGTGCGGCGCGACGCCGCGCTGGCCGCGGGCGGACTCTTCGATCCGGACTATTTCATGTTCTACGAGGACAGTGACCTCTCGGTTCGCCTGCGTCGCGCCGGCTGGCGGCTGGGCGTCGCAAGCGGCGTGGATGCGGTCCACGAATACCGCCACAAGGCCTTCAAGGCGGAGCTGATGATGCAGACGCGCGAACGGTACTTCCGCAAGCGCTTTCCTCTGTTTCGCCGATTCATGCCGGCTTTCGACTCGCTGGCGCGTCCGGTTCCGGTTGACGTGTGGTTCGATGTGCTGCCGCAAGCGTGCGCAAGCGCCGACCACTTCCGCGCGATGACGGCCGATGCGGCGGTCCTCGCGTTCAGCCCCTCCGCGACCACGATGCCCGCGATCTTCCGGCCGCGCGGCCATGCGCCCATGCCCTTCTCGCACGAGGAGTGGGAACTGCTCGAACCCGCGCCCTACGTCGCCCTCGTCGCCCTGCCCGACGTGCCGCCGCGCTGGGTGTCGTTCACGGTGACACGTTAGTCGCCGCGGGCTGCCCCCGCCAACGCGCGCTCAGGGCACGCCCGTAATTTCGCGCGGGCGCCTCGACGGCGTGATGCAGCAGCCACGCCACGACGAGCGTGGCGGCCAGGCACACGAAGACCGCGCCCCAGCCGCCGATGTCGAGGCTGGTGCGCGACAGCACCTGCGGCATGGCGTTGTGGAACAGGTAGATGCCGTAGCTCAACTGCCCCGCGAGCAGGCACAGTGAGAGAGCGATGCCTTTCGGCTGTGCACCGCCCGCGAGCGCGCTCACGACGAGCGCATAGCCGAATGCCGCGCCGAGGCCGACGTTCCCGGTGAGCCAGGGCGTCGTCGTCGCGGCCTCCTTCGGATCGGCGACGTACAGGGTGAAAAGCACGGCCATGGCCACGAGCACGGCGAGACCCGACATGCCGCGTGCAAGGCGGCTGCCCCGCGCGCCCCGCGACTGCGCGATGCGCGCGGCCCAGGCCCCGAGGCAGAACTCGATGAGTACGCCCGGCAAATGGACGGTTGCGATGGCGCGCGGCGTCACGCCCTCGCCCGGCACGGCCAGCGCCACCAGCGCCATGTGCATCGCGAGCGCGAACGCGACGAAGAGGCCGAAGCCCCGGCCGCGCAGCACCCCCGCCACGAGCGGCAGCAGCAGGTAGAACTCCACCTCCGGCGGCAGGCTCCAGAAGGCGGCGTTGTAATAGAAGGCAATGTCGAGCGAGCGCAGCGTGTGCGCCATGAACAGATGCTCGACGAAATGCTTTCCGGCGTCCGGCGAAGGCAGCTTCAGCGCCACATAGGCGAGCAGCGCGACCAGGTACAGCGGATAGAGCCGGAAGAACCGGCGCGCGAGGTGCGGCAGCCATTCGAGACGCCGCTCCGCCAGGTAGGGCGCGAAGACGAAGCCGCTCAGCACGAAGAAGAGATCGACGCCCGTGGTCGCGAAGCCCCAGGGGCCGGGGGTCTTCACGACGAGGTACGCGTAGTGCGAAGCGACGACGATGAGCGCCGCGAAGCCGCGCAGGGCTTCGATGGCGGCGTCTTCGCCCGGGGGGTGCTGCATCGTTTGCGAGATGGGTTCCTTACAATGCCGCGCAACGACACGAGCCCGATGCGTAGCAAGATCGCCGCCATTATTCCCTGTTACCGCGTCAAGGCGCAGATCCTCGGCGTCCTCGCGCGCATGGGCGAGGAAGTCGACCGCATCTACGTGGTGGACGACGCCTGCCCGGAAGCCAGCGGCGCACACGTGCAGGCGAACTGCCGCGACCCGCGCGTGACCGTGCTGCGCAACGCCGAGAACCTCGGCGTGGGCGGCGCGGTGATGGCCGGCTACGCGGCGGCGATGGCCGACGGCTGCGACATCCTCGTGAAGGTCGACGGCGACGGGCAGATGGACCCGGCGCTCATCCCGCGCTTCGTGCGGCCGATCGTCAACGGCCAGGCCGACTACACCAAGGGCAACCGCTTCTACGACCTCACGCACATCGGCCAGATGCCCGCCGTGCGGCTCGTGGGCAACGCCATCCTGTCATTCATGGCCAAGCTCTCCACGGGCTACTGGAACCTCTTCGACACCACCAACGGCTACACCGCCCTCCATGCAAGGGTGGCGCGGCACCTGCCCATGGGCAAGGTGAGCCGCCGCTACTTCTTCGAGACCGACATGCTGTTCCGGCTCAACATCATCCGCGCGGTCGTCGTCGACGTGCCCATGGCCGCGGCCTACGGCGACGAGAAGAGCAACCTGCGCATCGGACGCATCGTGGGCGAGTTCTTCGTGAAGCACGCGCGCAACTTCTTCAAGCGCATCGCGTACAACTACTTTCTGCGCGACATGACCGTGGCCTCGCTCGAGCTCGTGTTCGGCGCGGCGCTCTTCGCCTTCGGCCTCGTCTTCGGCGGCTGGCACTGGTGGCGCTCGGCCAGCGTCGGCACGCTCACCCCCTTCGGCACGATCATGCTGTCGGCCCTGCCCCTGCTCGTGGGCCTGCAGATGCTGCTGGCCTTCGTGGGCTTCGACGTGGCGAACGTGCCGCGCCGGCCCATCCACCCCGACCTGCCGGAACGCGAGGGCGCGAACGCATGACGAGGCTGAACCTGCTGCTGCTCGTGCTGACCGTGGCCGCGCTGTCGGTCGGCCAGATGCTCTTCAAGCTTGCCGCCGGCGGCATGCGCCCGGGCGGCGCGTGGCACGAGTGGCTGCTCAACAAGCACCTGTTCCTTGCCCTCGTCGTGTACGCCGGCGCCACGGCGCTCTGGATCGCGCTGCTGCGGCAGGTGCCCCTGTCGGTCGCGTACCCGTTCGCCGCGCTCGCGTTCTTCTTCGTGCCGGTGCTCGCGTACTTCGGCCTGGGCGAGCCGCTGCGCTGGCAGACCTTCGCGGGCGCCGCCATCATCTCCGCGGGCGTGTGGGTGTCGGGCCTCGAATGAGGTTCGCGCGCGCACTTGCGGCGTGGCTGGCCGTGCTGCTGGGCGCCATCGCGCTCAGCGCACTCATACCGCCGCTTCAGTCGCCCGACGAGCACAGCCACATCTTCCGGGGCTATGCGCTGTCGAAGGGGCGCGTCGCGCTCGAGACGCCGCCGGGCGAGAGCACCGGCAGCCGCTTCGACGAGGGCATCCTGTACTTCGTGCGGCCCTATCTGCTGCACATCGTGGGCGAGAAGACGAAGCGGCTCACGCCCGCCGACGAGGCCTTCGCGAAGTCGCAGACCTGGCAAGGGAAGGAACATTTCTTCTCGATCCCCGGCGCCGGCTACTATTTCCCGGCCGTGTACACGCCGCATGCGCTCGCCTTCGGCATCGGGCAGGCGCTCGACCTGAGCGTGGCCCACACCTACCGGCTTACGCGGGCGCTGTGCATCGTCGCGGGCCTGGCGCTGCTGGCGCTCGCGATGCGCGTGCAGCGGCCGCCGCCCCTGGCCGCGGCGCTGCTGCTGCTGCCGATGACGCTGTTCCAGCTCGTCCTGCCGACGATCGACGGCATCACCACGAGCGCGGCGGCGCTTGCACTCGCGCTTTTCATGCGGCGCAGCCTCGGCGATGGCGATGCGCCCGCGTGGCACGCCTGGGCGCTCGCCGCCAGTCTTTTCCTGCTCGCGACGACGCGCGTGCATCTCACGCCGCTGCTCGTGCTGCCTTTCGTGCTGTACTGGCGCTTCCGCACGCGCCGGGACCTCTGGCTGGGCCTCGCCGTGGCGGCCGCCTCGCTCGCCTGGACGCTCTACGCGCTCGCGCACACGGTCGATGCGCGGATCAAGCGCGACCATGGAACGACCGAGCTGCTGCTGCACTATGCGCGCCATCCGCTCGACTTCTTCCGGGTGGTCGCCGCATCGTTCACCGACGAGAAACTGTCGACTTTCTACAGCCAGTCGTTCATCGGCATCCTGGGCTGGCTCGACACGATCATGCGGCCCGGGTTCTACGTCGCGCTGTGGATCGGCCTCGCCCTGTGCGCCGGGGCCTCGCTCGCCGGCGTGTCGCTGCGCCGGGCCGCGCCCGAGCGACTGCTGCTCGCCGGCGCGGCGGTCGCGAGCGTGCTGCTCGCCTTCTTCGCCCTGCTCGTGACCTGGACGCCGCATCCCGCGGCGACCGTCGAAGGCGTGCAGGGCCGCTATTTCATCGTGCCCGCCCTCGCGGTGGCCTATGCATTCGCGGCCGCGCCACACGACCGGCCGCGCCGATGGGCGACGTACGGGCTGCCCGCGGCCTTTGGCGCGCTCTCCCTGTACGCGCTCATCGCCACGCTGCTCGCCCGCTATCATTGAGCGCCTTGGAAAACGAACTCGTCCCCTACCAGGCGGTCGCGGGCATCTCGGCGCGGCGCGTGCTCGTGCTGGCCCCGCATCCCGACGACGAAGCCTTCGGCTGCGGCGGCGCGATCGCCGCGCATGGGGCCGAAGGCACGCCGGTCGACGTGGTCGTGCTGACCGACGGCGCGGCGTACGGCGATGTGGCCGAGCGCCAGGCCGAAAGCCGCGCCGCCGCGAAGGTGCTGGGCAGCGCCGAACCCTCGTTCTGGGGCATACCCGACCGTCAACTGCGCGCCGACGACGAGCTCGTTCGACGCATCGCGGAACATATCCGCACCAGCGGCGCCGACCTGATCTACGCCCCGTCGCCGTGGGAGATCCATCCCGACCACCGCCAGGCCGCTCAGGCCGCCGTGCTTGCCGCGCAGGCGACCGGCGCGCGCATCGCGTTCTACGAGATCGGCGCGCCCCTGCGGCCGAACCTCCTGCTGGACATCACGCCGCACCTCGCGAAGAAGCAGGCGGCCGCCGCGTGCTTCGCGTCGCAGCAGGCGCGCCAGGACTACGCGGGCCATGTCTTCGCCCTGAACCGCTACCGCACGTACACGCTGCCACCGGAGGTTGTTGCCGCCGAGGCCTACCTGCTGCTCGATGCCGCGCAGTTGCGCCAGCAGCTGCCGATGCTGCTCGCTTCGCATCCGGTGACGGCCGCGATGTCGGTGGCCGCCGCGACCCAGCCGCTCGTGTCGGTCCTCGTGCGCAGCATCGACCGCGCGACGCTGCAAGGGACGCTCGATTCGATTGCGGTGCAGTCGTATCCGTCCGTCGAAGTCCTCGTCATCGCGGCGAACCCCGGCCACCAGACGCTGCCGGAACGCTGCGGGCCGTTCGCGATGCGCCTCGTGCCGACGGACATGCCGCTCGCTCGCAGCCAGACCGCGAATCGCGCGCTCACCCTCGCCTCGGGCGACTACCTGCTCTTCCTCGACGACGACGACTGGCTGCTGCCCGATCACCTCTCGCGCCTCGTTGCGGTGCTTCAGGCGCAGCCACAGGTCCACGCCGCGTACACCGGCGTGTTCCTCGCCGACGAGAGCGGCAAGCCGCTGGGCCAGGTGCTCGACCTGCCCTTCGATTCCGTGCGGCAGCTCGCGGGCAACCTCACGCCGATCCACGCCGTGCTGTTTCGCAAGACGCTCGTCGATCGCGGGCTTCGCTTCGACGAGGCCCTCGACCGCTACGAGGACTGGGATTTCTGGCTGCAGGCGGCGCGGCACACGGTCTTCGCGCACGTGCCCGGCGCGAGCGCCGCCTACCGCATCCACCAGAGTTCCGGCGTGCATACGGACGCCGGCCCCATGGGCGCGGCAACGCAGCTCATCTACGAAAAATGGAAGGCCGCGTGGTCGGCGGGCCAGGGCGCGAAACTGATGGAGCGCGCCTGGGCACTCGACGACGTGGAGCGGCAGCTCGCGCAATCGTCCCAGGAAGTCGCGAAGCGCGACGGGCAGCTCGCGCAAATGCGCGACACGCTGCATCAGCAGGCCGTGACGCTCGAACACCAGCATCACCAGGCCGAACACCTCCATGCCGCGATCGCCGCGCGCGACTCCGAAATCAACGCATTGCGCGGCAGCACGAGCTGGCGCGTGACGGCGCCGCTGCGCTGGCTCATGGCCCGCCTGCGGCCGGGCGGCTAACAAGAATCCAACGATGTTCGACGCACTCGAGAGGGCGCTGCGCCACCAGCGCATCCATGGCACGCGCAGCATGCTGCGCGAGATGATGCGGCGCGTGCGCCGGCGGCTCGGGGGCACGAGCGCGACGGCCGCCGCGATCCCCGGCATCGTGGTCGACGACGCCGGCTGGGTCAACGCGCGCGAGCTGGTCCGCAAGCACCGGCAGGCGTGCGCGCCGCTGCGACTCTTCACGATTCCCCGGGCCGACGTCGGGCGGATCACGCTGGTCACCGACAGCATCAACCGAGGCAGCCTCTACGGCGGCGTGGGCACCTCGCTCATCTTCGCCGCGCTGCTGGCCCGGGCGCGCGGCGAACGACTGCGCCTGCTCACCCGCACCGAGAAGCCGCAGCCCGGCGGGTTGCAGACCGTGCTCGGCGCCTATGGCATCGCGCTCGACCACGAGGTCGAGTTCGCGTTCGCGCCCTTCTACGACGAGCGCTACGAGGTCGATGCGTTCGAGGACGAGCAGTTCATCACCACCTCGTGGTGGACCACGTCGGCCACGCTCGGCGCGGTGGCGAGCGGGCGCATCGTCTACCTGCTGCAGGAAGACGAGCGCATGTTCTACCCGCACGGCGACGAACACCTGCGCGCGTCGCAGGTCATGTCGCATCCCGACCTGCGTTTCGTCGTCAACACGCGGCTGCTGTTCGACCATCTCGTCGGCTCGGGCCTCGCCAACGTCGAACGCAACGGGATGTGGTTCGAGCCTTCGTTCCCGCCCGCGGTCTTCCGCCCCGCGGCCGACCGCCCGCCGGGCAAGCGCACGCTGTTCTTCTATGCGCGGCCGAACAACGTGCGCAACCTCTTCGTGCTCGGTCTCGACGTTCTCGAGACCGCCATCGCGCGCGGCGTCATCGATCTCGCCACCTGGGACATCGTGTTCGTCGGCAAGGACATCCCGCGGATCCGCCTGGACGACGGCCGCTACACCCCGCAGCGGCTCGAGAACCTCGACTGGGGCCAGTACGCCGCGCTTGCCGGCCGCACCGACCTCGCGCTGTGCCTCATGTACACGCCGCACCCGAGCTATCCGCCCTTCGACCTCGCGGCGAGCGGCGCGGTGGTCGTGAGCAACCGTTTCGCGAACAAGCAGGACCTCGGCGGCTACAGCGCGAACATCCTGTGCGCCGACGCGAACACCGAAGCGCTCGTCGCCGCGCTGGCCGATGGCGCGCGGCTTGCGCTCGACACGCCGGCGCGCGAGGCGAATTTCCGCGCGGGCCGTCTCGGCACCGACTGGAAGGCATCGTTCGCCTCGGTCATCGGTCGCCTGGCCACGGCGAGTGCGACGACTGCGGCCACGGCGGCCCCGCCGCGCGACTGATGTTCTCGCTCGCGTCGGTCCCGGCCGTCCCCTACGAAGACCCGTGGCAGGCGCCGCTGGCCGAGCGCCTGCGCTCGCTCGCCAAGGGCCGCCGGCGCGTGGCGTACTGGTACGAGATGCCGAACAACAGCTCGTTCCGCTACCGCGCCTACAACATGGTCCAGGCGCTGCATGCGCACGACGGTGGCGCGGATGTGTCGGCCTCCTGGTTCTTCCACGCGGACCTCGAACGAGTCGACGAAATCGCCGGGCTCGCCGACGTGCTGGTGATCTGCCGCTCGCGTTACGACAGCCGCACCGCGCGGCTCGTCGGCGCGTTCCGCCGGCTCGGCCGGCGCGTGCTGTTCGACGTGGACGACTTCGTCTTCAACCCCGACTACACGCACCTGCTCGTGAAGTCGCTCGACCTCGACGTCCAGAATCCGCAGGTCTGGGACGACTGGTTCGCCTACACGAGCCGGCTCGGCGCGACCTTCAGGCTGTGCGACGGCGGCATCGCAACCAATGAATTCCTCGCGCGGAAGATGAGCGACTTCGCGGGCGTGCCGGCGGAGGTCGTGCCGAACTTCATGAATCGCGAGCAGCTTGCGGTGTCGCAGCAGGTCCTCGAGGCGAAGCGCTCGCAGCGGCCGGGCGCGGACGGGCTCATTCACTTGGGTTACTTCAGCGGCTCGCCCTCGCACAACCGCGACTTCGCGCTCGTCGCGCCCGCGCTGGAGGAGCTGCTCGCGAGCGATCCGCGACTCGGCATCGCGGTTGTCGGCTACATCGAAGCCGGCCCCGGACTGGAGCGCTTCGGCGCGCGGGTGAAGCGCTTTCCCTTCCACGACTTCGTGAACCTGCAACGGGTGATCGGCAGCGTCGAGTTCAACCTCATGCCGCTTCAGTTCAACACCTTCACCAACAGCAAGTCCGAGTTGAAGTACTTCGAGGCGGCGGCCGTGGGCACGCCGAGCATCGCTTCGCCGAGCACGGTGTACGCCGCCGCGATCCGGCACGGCGAGACCGGTTGGCTCGCGCAGTCGCACCGCTGGGAAGCGGTGGTGCGCGAAGCGCTGGCGGCGCTCGAGGACTACGACGCCCTCGTGCAGCGCGCGCACGACGACGCGATGCGGCGCTACACCTATCTCGCGATGCGCGAAACGATCCTGCGCGCGCTCGGACTCGACGCGTGAAAACGGTCTGGGCCTGCGTCGTCTGCTGGCGCGCGCCGGTCGAGCAGGTGCGCGCGCTGGTCGACGCAATCCGCGACCAGGTCGACGAAGTCCTGCTGCTGGACAACGCGGCCGGCGCGGACCGCGCACTGTCGCAACTGGTCGACGACAACGTGCGCTACATCGCAATGCCCGCGAACCTCGGCACGGGCGGCGCGATGAATTGCGCGTGGCGGCTCGCGCTCGCCTCCGGCGTCGACGCGATGGCGAGCTTCGACCAGGACAGCATGCCGGCGCCGGACATGGTCGAGCGGCTGTGCGGCACGCTCGCGTCGCTGCGCCGGCAGGGCGTTCGCGCCGCGGCCGTCGGCCCGGTGAAGATCGATCCGCGCACCGGCCTGGCCGGCCGCCTGCTGCGTCCGATCCGCTTCCTGCGGCGGCATGCGCCCGGCACCGCGCCGGGGCCGGTGGAAATGGACCATCTCATCACGTCGGGCTGCCTGATCGCCGCGGATGCCTTTGTCGACGTCGGCGAGTACGACGAAGGCCTTTTTCTCGACTACGTCGACATGGATTGGTGCGTGCGCGCGCGCGCGCGGGGTTGGCGGCACTACGTCGACACTGCGGCAAGTCTCAGCCACCGGATCGGCGACGACGTCTACCGGATGGGCGGACGCATGCTGTCGATCCATCAGCCGATGCGCAACTACCTGCTGCTGCGCAACCATCTGCTGCTGTGGAAGAAGCCGGCCTTTCCCCGGGGCTGGCTCGCGAGCGACTTCCTGCAGGTGGCCAAGAAACTCGCGGCCTCGCTGCTGCTGGGTGCGCAGCGAACGCAGCGCCTGCGCTGGATCGCGAAGGCTTGGCGCGACGGCCTGCGGGGGCGCAGCGGCCCGCCGCCCTGACGGCGCGCGCACGCGCTACGCGAAGACCTCAGCGTCCTTCAGGAGCAGGCCCTTGCCGTCCTTGGCGGACAGCGCCGGCTCGCCATCGAAGCCGTGCGCGAGCCAGTCGATCCCGAGCTGCGGGTCGTTCCACATCACGCAGCGCTCGTGCTCGGGCGCGTAGTAGTCGGTCGTCTTGTAGAGGAACTCGGCGCTCTCGCTCAGCACCAGGAAGCCGTGGCCGAAGCCCTCGGGCACCCACAGCTGCTTCTTGTTCTCCGCGCTCAACACTTCGCCCACCCACCTGCCGAAGGTGGGCGAGCTCCGCCGGAGGTCGACGGCCACGTCGTACACCGCGCCCTCGGTCACGCGAACGAGCTTGCCCTGCGGACTGCGGATCTGGTAGTGCAACCCGCGCAACACGCCCCGCACGGAGCGCGAATGGTTGTCCTGCATGAACGACACGTCGCGGCCCACGGCCTCGTCGAACACGCGCTTCGTGTAGCTTTCGAAGAAGAAGCCGCGGCTGTCGCCCCACACCTTGGGCTCGAACACCACCACGTCGGGGATCGCCGTGCGTGTCGCCTTCATGCGAATCCGGGCTGGTGCAGCAGCCGCAGCAGGTACTGGCCGTAGCCGCTCTTGGCCAGGGGCTGCGCGATGCGTTCGAGCTGTTCGCTCGTGATGAAGCCGTTGCGCCAGGCGATCTCCTCGGGACACGCGATCTTCAGGCCCTGACGGTGTTCGAGCGTGGCGATGAACTGGCCCGCCTCCAGCAAGCTGTCGTGCGTGCCGGTGTCGAGCCAGGCATAGCCGCGCGCCATGATCTGCACGTTGAGATTGCCCTGCTGCAGGTAGACCTGGTTGACCGCGGTGATCTCGAGCTCGCCGCGCGCGCTCGGCTTCACCGATCGCGCGATCTCGACCACATGACTGTCGTAGAAGTAAAGGCCGGTGACCGCGAAGCTGCTCTTGGGCTCCCTGGGCTTTTCCTCGATGCTGCTGGCACGGCCCTTCTCGTCGAATGCCACCACGCCGTAGCGCTCCGGGTCCTGCACATGGTAGGCGAACACCGTCGCGCCCTGCTCCCGCTGGTTGGCCTGGCCGAGCAGCACCGCGAAGTCGTGGCCGTAGAACAGGTTGTCGCCCAGCACGAGCGCGCTCGGCGAGCCGCCGATGAAACGGTCGCCGATGATGAAGGCCTGCGCCAGTCCGTCCGGGCTGGGCTGCACCGCGTAGTGCAGGTTCAGGCCCCACTGGGATCCGTCGCCCAGCAACTGCTCGAAGCGCGGCGTGTCCTGCGGCGTGCTGATGACCAGGATGTCGCGAATGCCCGCCAGCATGAGCGTGGTGAGCGGGTAGTACACCATGGGCTTGTCGTACACCGGCAGCAGCTGCTTGCTCATGGCCAGCGTGGCCGGGTGCAGCCGGGTGCCGGACCCGCCGGCCAGGATGATGCCTTTGCGCTGCGTCATGCGCGTCCTTTCGTCCGCCACGCACGAGCCGTGGTCTTCTGCGTCGTCGTCATCGTCATGTCAGTGCCTCGGTCAGCATGCGGGACACGCCTTGCTGCCATGGCGGCAGGACGAGCCCGAAAGCGGCCTGGAGCTTCGAGGTATCCAGGCGCGAGTTGGACGGCCGCATCGCGGCCGTGGGAAAGGAAGAGGCGGGCACGGGCCGCACGGCGTCGGGGCCGGCCCGGAGTTCGACGCCGAGCGCGAGCGCCTGCTCGAGCACGAAGCGCGCGTAGCCATGCCAGCTCGTCTCGCCGGCGGCGGCGAGGTGATACAGGCCGCAGCGCGCGGGGTCGGCCAGGCAGGCGCGCACGGCATGCGCCGTCACGTCGGCCAGCAGCTCCGCTCCGGTCGGTGCGCCGAACTGGTCGTCGACCACCGTCAGCGTGTCGCGCTCGCGGGCGAGGCGCAGCATCGTCTTCGCGAAATTGCCGCCGCGCGCCGCATAGACCCAGCTCGTGCGGAACACGAGGTGGCGCGGATGCGTGCGCACGATGAGCCGCTCGCCTTCGAGCTTGGTGCGGCCGTAGACGGACAGCGCGCCGGTCGCGTCGCCTTCCTTCCAGCGATGCGTGCCGCTTCCGTCGAACACGTAGTCGGTCGAATAGTGGACGAGCAAGGCGCCGCAGTCGCGCGCCGCTTCCGCGAGCACGCCGGGCGCCTGCGCGTTCAGGAGGTGCGCACGCTCGGGCTCCGACTCGGCCTTGTCGACCGCGGTGTATGCGCCGGCATTGACGATCACGGCGGGCCGGATCGCGGCAACGGTCGCCCGCAGGGCGTCGAGTCTGCCGAGGTCGCCGCAGGGCGACTCGCTGCGCGAGCCGAGCGCGACCAGCTCTCCCAGGGGGGCCAGGCTGCGCTGGAGCTCCCAGCCGACCTGCCCGTCCTTGCCCAGAAGCAGGATCTTCATCGCGCCTTCATGCGTACTGTGCCGCAACCCATTCGCGGTACGCGCCGCTTTGCACGCGCTCCACCCAGTCGGCATTTTCGAGATACCAGGTCACGGTCTTGCGAATGCCGGACTCGAAGGTTTCCGCCGGCTTCCAGCCCAGCTCGCGCTCGATGCGCGAGGCGTCGATGGCATACCGGCGGTCGTGCCCGGGGCGGTCCTTCACGTAGGCGATCTGCGCCGTGTAGGGCTTGCCGTCCGCCCTCGGTCGCAGCTCGCCGAGGAGCGCGCAGATCGTCTGCACAATCTCGATGTTCGGCTTCTCGTTGTGGCCGCCCACGTTGTAGACCTCGCCCGGCGTCCCGGCTTCGAGCACGCGGCGGATCGCGCTGCAGTGGTCCTTCACGTACAGCCAGTCGCGGATCTGCATGCCGTCGCCGTACACCGGCAGGTTGCGGCCTGCCAGGGCATTGACGATCATCAGCGGGATCAGCTTCTCGGGAAAGTGATAGGGGCCGTAATTGTTCGAGCAATTGGTCGTGAGGACCGGCAGGCCGTACGTGTGGTGGTAGGCGCGCACCAGATGGTCGCTCGCGGCCTTGCTCGCGGAGTACGGCGAATTGGGTTCGTAGCGATGCTGCTCGGTGAAGGCCGGGGCGCCGGCATCGAGCGAGCCGTAGACCTCGTCGGTCGACACATGCAGGAAGCGGAAATCGGCCCGAGCCGCGCCTTCGAGCTTCAGCCAGTGGTGACGCACGGCCTCCAGCAGGCGGAAGGTTCCGACCATGTTCGTCTGGATGAAGGCCTCGGGTCCGGTGATCGAGCGGTCGACGTGCGACTCGGCCGCGAAGTTGAGGACCGCGCGCGGCTGGTGCTGCGCGAGCAGTTGCGCCACGAGATCGCCGTCGCCGATGTCCCCGCGCACGAACAGGTGCCGCTCATCGCCGTCGAGCGAGGACAGGTTCTCGCGGTTGCCCGCGTAGGTGAGCTTGTCGAGGTTGACGACGGGCTCGCCCGTTTGCGCCACCCAGTCGAGAACGAAATTGGAGCCGATGAACCCAGCCCCGCCTGTCACGAGAATCATCCAATCCCCTTCGAACGAGGCCGGATTATCGCAGGGGCACCGCAGGGAGTCACTTTCGGCTTAATCGCCAATGTGCGCCCCGTCACTTTCGCGTTCGGCTAGAAGTGAATGCCCCGCATCATCTGCTGCAGCGCCACCGCCTCCGCGGACAGCGCGGGCTTCGCAGACTTGTCGCCTTTCGCCGCAGAGGAATCCGGGAACATCCGGAAGCTCGTGTTCATCGCGATCTGCGCGACGCGCGGCACGAGCGCATGCAGCAGCTGGCCCACGATCCCCAGGCGCGTGGCGATGCGGACCGGCTTGTTGATGCAGGCGTCCGCGATCATGTCGGCCGCCTCCTCGGGCGCGAGCGTCGGCACGTTGTTGTAGATCTTCGTCGGCGCGATCATCGGTGTGCGCACCAGTGGCATGTTGATGGTCGTGAACGTGATGCCCTGGTCCTGGAATTCGCTCGACGCGCAGCGGGTCCACGCATCGAGCGCCGCCTTGGACGCGACGTAGGCGGAGAATCGCGGCGCATTCGTCAGCACGCCGATGGAGCTGATGTTCACGACGTGGCCCTTGCGCTTTGCGACCATCGCAGGCAGCAAGCCCATCGTGACGCGCAGGCAGCCGAAATAATTCAGCTGCATCGTCCGCTCGTAGTCGTGGAAGCGGTCGTAGCTCGACTCGATGGCGCGGCGGATCGAGCGGCCGGCGTTGTTGATCAGGAAATCGACGCCGCCATGGTTCGCAACCAGGAGCTGCACGAAGCGGTCGCAATCGGCCATGTCGGCGATGTCGGCGGGATAGGCGACGAACGCGTAGCCCTTGGCCTTCGCCTCCTTGCACGCCTCGTCGAGCTTGTCCTGATCGCGGCCGCAGATGATCGTGACCGCGCCCGCTTCGGCGAACTTGTGCGCCGCCGCCAGGCCGATGCCCGAGGAGCCGCCGGTCACGAGCACCACCTTGCCGCCGACGGTGCCGCGCAGCGTGCGGTCGACGTGCAGCGCGGGGTCGAGGTGGCGCTCCCAGTAGTCCCACAGGCGCCACGCGTAGTCCTTCAGGTTCGGCACTTCGATGCCGGACCCTTTGAGCATCGCCTGCGAATCTCGGCTGTCGAAGCGCGTCGGGTAGTTGACGAAGGCGAGGATGTCCTCGGGCAGCCCCAGGTCCTTCATCACCGCGTTGCGCACGCGGCGCACCGGACCCACCGCCATCAAACCCTTCTTCACGCTCCTGGGAATGAAGCCGAGCAGGGCGGCGTTGACGAACAGGTTCATCCGCGGCGCGTGGGCCGCGCGGCTGAAGATATCGAGCACGTCGCCCACGCGATAGCCCGTCGGGTCGACGAGGTGGAAGGCGCGCTTCTCGATGCCCGGCTTGTGGCTGATGAAGTCGAGCGCATCGACCACGTAGTCGACCGGCACGATGTTGACGCGCCCCCCTTCGAGTCCCACCGCCGGCATCCACGGCGGCAGGACCTGCCGCATGCGCTGGATCAGCTTGAAGAAATAGTAGGGGCCGTCGATCTTGTCCATCTCGCCCGTCCGGCTGTCGCCCACGACCATGGCGGGGCGATAGACCGTCCACGGCACCTTCGATTCCTTGCGCACGATCTTCTCGCTCTCGTGCTTGGTGAGGAAGTAGGGGTGCTCGTAGTTCTCCGCTTCGTCGAACATGTCCTCGCGGAACACGCCTTCGTACAGCCCGGCGGCGGCGATCGACGACACGTGGTGCAGGTGCCCCGCATCGATCGCCTTCGCGAACTCCACCGTGTTGCGCGTGCCGTCGATGTTCACCGCGACCTGGCTCTCCTCGTCGGCGCCGAGGTCGTACACGGCGGCGAGATGGTAGAAATGATCGATCCGGCCCTTGAGCGCCTTCACGTCCTCGGCGGCCACCCCCAGCTTGCGGGCCGTGAGGTCGCCGTACACCGGCACGGCCTTCGCCGCGCTCGCGCCCCAGTACTCGCGCAGGAGGGCGATCTTGGCCTCGCTCTCCTTGCGAATGAGGAAGTGGACGACGGCGCCCTTGCGTTCGAGCAGTTTCTTCACGAGCCGCTTGCCGATGAAGCCGGTCGCGCCGGTCACGAAATAGTGCATGAAGCCTCCGGTGTTGTCGCGCGATTCTCGCCAATGGAGAATCCGCGACGATCCGCATTAACCCCGCCCGATCCGGGTGATGCCACTCTAACGGACAGCGGCCATTGGCCTTAAAGTGCGGCGAACCACCACAGGAGAGAGACACACCATGGTCAAGAAATTGAAACCGGGCGGCTCGGACGGATCTTCGGGCGATCGGGGCGGCACGCCCCTGGCGGGAACGATCAAGGACTCCGCCTCGCAGATCTGGCTGGCCGGGCTCGGCGCCTTCGCCAAGGCGCAGGAAGAAGGCGGCAAGGTGTTCGAGGCGCTGGTGAAGGAAGGCATGTCGCTGCAGCGCAAGACGCAATCGGCCGCCGAGGAGAAGATCGGCGAGGCCACGGCCCGCATGACGGGCATGGCCACCGAACTCTCCTCCCGCGCGTCGGGCCAATGGGACAAGCTCGAAGGCATCTTCGAGGAGCGCGTGGGCCGTGCGCTCAAGAGCCTGGGCGTGCCCGCGTCCGCCGACCTCGAAGCGCTGGTCGCCCGGATCGAGGCGCTGGAGCGCGCCGCGGGCAAGGCATCGGCCCGCGCCACGCGCTCGCGCGGCCCGGCGGTGAAGGCGGCGAAGCCGGCGCGCAAGCGCGCCGCGCCCGCGCGCAAGTCGGCCTGACCGCCGCCTGCCGCCCTGCTGCACCGCAGCAAGATGACGAAAAAGGCGCCCCGCCGCACCGCCGAGCGCATCCTCGAGGTGACGCTCGACCTGTTCAACCGCTTCGGCGAGCCGAACGTGTCCACCACGCTCATCTCCGCCGAGCTGAACATCAGCCCGGGCAATCTCTACTACCACTATCCGGCGAAGGACGAGTTGATCAACTCGCTCTTCGACCGCTACGACAAGGCCCTCGGCGAACTGCTGAACGCGAGCGACGGGGTGCGCGACGTCGAGGACGCCTGGTTCTTCATGCACACGCTCTTCGAGCTGATCTGGCAGTACCGCTTCCTCTACCGCGACCTGAACGACCTGCTCTCGAAGAACCGGCGGCTCGAAACGAGCTTCCAGCGGGTGCTCAAGGACAAGATGCGCGCCATCCGCGCGCTGCTCGACGGCATGAGCCGCACGGGCGCCGTGCAGATCGACTCGCGCGAGGTCGAGGCGACCGCCGCGAGCATGGTGGTCGTGCTCACCTACTGGCTGAGCTTCGAGTACGTGCGCGACCCCCGCCACGCGCTCGAGCCCGACAGCGCGCAGCTCGCCCTGCTGCGCGGAGCCCACCACGTGCTGCATCTGCTGGTACCCTATCTGGAACAGGGCCAGCGGATGCATTTGCTGAAGCTGGTGGGCGCCTACAGCGGCAGTCCGGCCGGCGAGAGCTGAAGGGACGCGCAAACCAAAGGAGACGGGCTCGGCATGGGCAAGTGGATCGCCTGTCCGCATGCGGGCGAATATGCGTTCGACGCGGCCGCCGTGCGCAGGCATTGGGCGCGACTGCACGCGGGCGACGCGGAGCCGCTGCCGGCCGACGCCGCCGTGGTCGACGCCTGGGCGCTCTTTCACAGCGGCGAATTCCAGAAGGCCGTCGAGGCGGGCCTGGCCGCGGGTGGCGACGGCATCACGGTCGCGAACAAGGCGACCTGCATCTACGCGAACTATCTGGAAAAGAAGGAGAAGATCCGGCTCGACCTGTTCCTCGAAGCCGCGATGCGCGCCGAGTCTCAGGCCGCCGAGCGTCCGGAGTGCGCCAACGCGTGGTACTGGCAGGCCTACGCCCTCGGCCGCTACAGCCAGGGCATCAGCGTCGCGAAGGCGCTCGCACAGGGTCTGGGCACGAGAGTAAAAGATGCGCTCGAGCGGACGATGCAGCTGCAACCCCGCCATGCGGATGCACGCGTGGCGCTGGCCGCCTTCCACGCGGAGGTGATCGACAAGGTCGGCATGCTCATCGGGGGCATGACCTACGGCGCGAAGAAGGAAACGGGCCTGCGGCTTTATGACGAGGCGCTGGCGCTCAATCCCGCTTCCGCGATCACGCTGGTGGAGTACGCGAACGGGCTCGTCATGCTCGAAGGCGAGATGCGCATGAAAGAGGCGACGAGGCTCTACGAGCAGGCCGCGGCGATGCAGCCGCTCGACGCCGTGCAGCGGCTCGACGTGGAGCTGGCGAAAAGCGAGCTGGAGAACTGAACGACGTCATGCCCGCGAACGCGGGGATGACGTTCAGGCGGATCAGTTCAAGACCTACAGAGTCAGCGCCGTCGCGCCCCAACAATCCTGCCTCATGAACATCTTCAAGGCGCTCATCGCGAGCCACGACACGCAGCGCTCGCTGTCCGCGCAACTGCGCGACAGCCTGGGCAACGACACCGAGCGCGCCCGCATCTTCGAGGAGCTCAAGCTCGAGCTGCAGGCGCACGAGACGGCCGAGGAGCGCTGCTTCTACGTGCCGCTGTTCGAGCACGACGACACGGTCGATGCCTCGCGCCATGCCATCGCGGAGCATCACGAGATGGACGAGATGGTGGAGTCGCTCGAGAAGATGGACCCGCACTCGCGCGAGTGGACGGATTGCATCCACAAGCTGCTCGACAAGATCGAGCACCACCTGAAGGAGGAGGAAGGCAAGTTCTTCCAGCAGGCGGGCGAAGTGCTGACCGAGGCGCAGAAGGAGTCGCTCGGCCGGGACTACGTCGCCGAGCACGCCTCGATGCGGGAGAAGGTCGAGCAGGCCGAGGAGTAAGCCCTCCGCGCCCGACAGGCGCTCAGGCGCCGGCTTCGCCCCAGGGCAGCATCAGCGTCACGAGCGACAGCTTGGCGAATTCCGGCTCGAAGGCGTCGATGATCTTCTGGGGATGCGGGCACAGTTGCGTGTCCGTGATCACGCCGAACTGCACGCCGCCGCCGTAGCTGAGGATCGACACGCCCAGCCCGATGTCGCCCGACTGCGGCACCCAGAACATGCTCTGCTCGAGGGTCGAGCCCAGGAGCTTCAGCTTCTCGCGCGGCCCGGGCACGTTGGTCATGACGGCCGTGGTCTTCTTGCCGAACAGGCTCAGCATCGCGTCCTGCGCGGGCTTGATCAGCAGACCCGCCACGGCCAGCAGGCCGAAGGCGAGCAGCGGCTGCGTGCTGCCCTTGAGCGCGTTCATGCGCCTGCGCACTTCGTAGACGCGCTCGATGGGGTTGTCCATGCCGATGGGCAGCACGAGCGGCACGAGGCCGAAGCGGTTGCCCAGCTTGTACGCCTGGTCGAGCGGACGCAGGTTCACCGGGATCATCGCGCGGATCTCCTGCCCTGCGACGTCGTCGCCCTGGCCGCGCAGGTACTCGCCGAGCGCCCCCGCGACGCAGCTGAGCAGCACGTCGTTGATCGAACAATTCAGCGCCTTGCCGACCGCGCGCACTTCGTCGAGCGGCAAGGGATCGCACCACGCGACGCGCTTGCGCGTGCCGGGCTTGCCCTTCAGCCGCGTCGGCGAATCGTCCGGCATCAGGGCCAGCGCCGCGGCGTCGCTCACGACCTGGTACGCAAGCTTCGCGAGATCCATCGAGCCGCTCATCCCTTTCTGCGGCTCGCGCAGCATCCCCAGGGACTTCGCCGCGCCGTCGCCCGCGAAGTCGAGCGCGCGAACGGAAATTTCGGTAAGAGGCTCGATCAGCGTCCGCGCGATCCAGTCCTCCGCGCCTTCGGGCCGCACCCGCCGCTGGCGCTCCGGCGGCGCGGCACCGCCATCCACGAGGGACATCGTGACCGAGATCAGCGCGATGCCGTCGGCGATGCAGTGGTGGATGCGCACGACGAGCGCGCTGCCGCCCTCGTAGTCCTCGACCAGATGCAGCTGCCACAGCGGGCGCTTGCGGTCGAGCGGCTGCATGGCCAGCTCGCCCACGCGGTCCTGCAGCGCCTGCTGCGCGGAGACGCCGCGCCTGCGCTTCAGCGTCTCGCGAACGATGTGACGGGAGAGGTCCACGGGCTGGTCGACCCAGCTCGCGCCCGCGGCGTCCTCATGCACGCGCTGGCGGAAGCGGGGGTACTTCAGCAAGCGCTCCTCGACGCGGCGGCAGAGGTCCTCGTACGAAACGCGCGGCTTCAGCGTCCACACGCCGACGATCATCATCAGGTTGGACAGCGAATCCATGCGCAGCCAGGCCGTGTCGACCTTCGACATGCGTTCGCCGGCGAGGCCGAGGACGCCGCGCGCGGCCCGGTTGGCTTGCCGGGTGGCTTCCCCGGCCATCTGCCGGACGACGGTGCGTGTGACCATGGGCGCTCCTTCAGACGTTTAAGATACCTCGAAATCAACCAGGAGTCCGCATGGCCGACCTCAAAGCCGAATTCGAAGCCGCAGTCGCCGACTCAAAGAAGCTGAGCGAGCGGCCCGACAACGCCACGCTCCTCAAGATCTACGGCCTGTACAAGCAGGCCACCGTCGGCGACAACACCGAGAAGAAGCCGGGCTTCGGCGACATGGTGGGCCGCGCGAAATGGGACGCGTGGAACGGCCTCAAGGGCACGGGCAACGACGCTGCGATGCAGCAGTACATCGACTTGATCAAGTCGCTCGGCTGACGCTCGTCGGCGGGGGGCGGCTACTTCGCCTTTTTGGCGGCGACTTTCTTCGCGGGCGCTGCCGCTGCCTTCTTCGCCGCCGGCTTCTTCTTTCCCTCGGTGCGTTCGGCCAGCCCTTTCTCGAACGCCGAGTGCGGGTCTTCCTGCGCGAGCAGGAGGTCGAGGTTCTTCACGATCTCGCCCTCGATGCGTTCCTTGAACACGCCGAGCAGAAAGCCCAGGCGCGCATTCAGCTCGAAGCGGTCCTTGGTCACGTGCAGTTCGCCGTTGACGCCGGAACGCGTGAAGGTCACGACGTCCGCCGTGCGCCCCTCCTCGTAGCTGCACGCCATGTCGAGCTTCTTCTCCGCGGCCTCGGCCCACTGGAAGGCCAGCTTGCGCGCGCCGGGCAGGCCGAGCGCGTGCTCGCGCGTGATGTGGATGTCAGGCATCGGCCAGCTCCTTGAGTTTCTTGTGGCGCTCGGCTTTGGTCAGCTTCGCGAGTTCCTTCGCCGCATCATAAAACCGGGCGAAGTCCGAGCCCGAGGCGCGAAACAGGGCTTCGAAGCCCGGCACGAGTTCGTCGTACGCGGCCTGCGCGCCGAAGGTTGCATTGTTCGCGCGGGCCACGGCCTGGTCGTAGCCGCGATAGCGCGCGGGGTCGCCGCCCCAGCCCGCCTTCATGCGCGCGTACGCGTCGCGGAAGTCGGCCATGATCTTCCGCTTGCCGGCCTCGCGCGCTTCGGGCGCCATGCCGGGCGTGTCGTAGAGCGTCTTCAGCTTCTCGCGCGTCGCCTGCATGAAGGCGCGGAAGTCGCGGCGGCGCCGGTCGAACTCGGCATATTCGGCCGTCGTCTTCTCGGTGGACTGCCGTGCGAGCCAGCGCGCCCCGCCGATGCGCTCGACGGCCACGGCGAACGACTCGTTGAACATGGTGTCGTCGCGCGTGTAGACGACCTGATGCGCGAGCTCGTGAAAGAGCAGCCGCGCGAGTTCGCCTTCCGGGTAGTGGATGAAGGTGGAGAGCAGCGGGTCGCCGCCGGCCCAGTTCATCCAGCCGAGCGTGGAATACGCGGGCACCGGGTACACGCTCGACTCGTAGCCGAGCGCACGCTGCGCGGCGGCTTCCTTCTGCGCCTCGGCCTCGTCGAAGTAGCCACGGTAGCCGACGCAGCCCGTCACGGGGAAGCACCAGGTCTTGAGCGTCAGCGAGTAGGCGGGCGCGGCCACGACGTTCCACACCACGGCGCTGCGATGCAGGTCCACGTAGCGGCGATAGCTCGGGTTGTCGGGCAGCTTGAGCTCGGTCACCGCGAACTCGCGGATGCGCTGTGACAGCACGAGCTTCGCCTTCACGCGCTCGTCGGCGCCCGCGTCCTCCAGCCATTCGCGCACGGGCCTCGCGTCGCTCATCAGCTTGAGGTGGCCCGTGGCCGATTGCCAGTAGTAGCCCAGGTTCGCGCACCCCGAGAGGCACGCCGTGGCCGCCACCGCGGCCAGCATCGTCGCTGCGAGTCCCACGATCCAGCGTCTCCCGCTCACGCCGGACGCACGTCCACCAGGCAGTCGTAGAACACGGGTCCGCGTCCGAGATCCGTGAGCCGCTGGCTGGTGAGCTGGTTGACGTTGGTGCCCTGCAGGCCGAGCTTGCGCCACCACACGCCCAGGCCATTCACGACGCCGGGCCGCGCGCGCGGCGACACCTCGGCGCGGCACACGTATTCGCCCCGGTCGTTGAACACGCGCACGACGGCGCCGCTCGCGATTCCGCGCGCGGCGGCATCGGCCGGATGCATCTCGAGCAGGGGCTCGCCCTCGATGTCGCGCAGGCTGCGCACGTTCACGAAGGTCGAGTTGAGGAAATTGCGCGCGGGCGGCGAGATCATCGCGAGCGGGTAATCGGGCGACGCGCCGAGGGCCTCGTGGTTCGGCACGTGGTCGGGCAGGCCGTCGTGGCCCTGCCGCGCCAGACGTTCGCTGAAGAACTCGCATTTGCCCGAAGGCGTGGCGAAGCCGCCCCGCGCGAAGGGCGCGTCCGGGATCTTCAGGCTCGCGAACCCGCGTTCGAGAAGCTCACCATAGTCGACCTTGTCGCCGTAGGCCACGCGGCACAGCGCCTCGTCGTCGTCGGCGAAACAGGGCTCGTCGAATCCCATCCGGCGCGCGAGTTCGCGAAACACCTGCGCGTTCGGCTTCGCTTCCCCGACCGGCGCGATGGCCGGTCGATTGAGCAGCACGTCGGTATGGCCGTATGCGACCTGGATGTCCCAGTGCTCCAGTTGCGTGGTGGCGGGCAGCACGTAGTCGGCGTAGTCGGCGGTGTCGGTCTGGAACTGCTCGATGACCACCGTGAAGAGATCCTCGCGCGCAAAGCCGGCGACCACGCGCGCGGACTCGGGCGCCACCGCGACGGGGTTGCTGTTGTAGACGACGAGTGCCTCGATGCGCGGGCCGAAGGCGGCGGAGGCGGGACGCAGGAGATCGTCGCCGATGGTGCTCATGTTGATCGTGCGGGGCATGCGGCCGCGCAACAGGTCGGGCCGTTGCAGCGCGGCCCGGTCGACGGGAAACTGCCCCGAACTCGACAGCAGCAGGCCACCCGCGCGGTCGCGCCATGCGCCCACCAGCGCGGGCAGGCAGGCGATGGCGCGCGCCGCGTTGCCGCCGCCGCGCACGCGCTGCATGCCGTAGTTGAGGCGAATCGCAGCGGGCTTCGTGGTGCCGTACGCGCGCGCCAGGTCGCGAATCTGCTGTGCCCCAATGCCGCACACCGCGGCGGCGCGTTCGGGCGACCAGCGCAGGGCGCGCTCGCGCAGCGCCTCCCAGCCGAGCGTGTGATCGCGCAGGTAGGCGTGGTCGAGCCAGTCGTTCACGATCAGCTCGTGCATCATCGCAAACGCCAGCGCCGCATCGGTGCCCGGCAGGAGTTGCACGTGCTCGTGGCACTTCTCGGCGGTTTCGGTGCGGCGCGGGTCGATGCAGACCAGCTTCGCGCCCTTGCGCTTCGCCTCCTGCGCGAGCCGCCAGAAGTGCAGGTTGCTCGCGATCGAATTGCTGCCCCAGATCAGGATGAGGCGCGACTCGGCGAAGAACTCCACCTTCATGCCGCCCTTGAGCCCGTAAGTGTGGATCATCGCCTCGCCGCCGGCCGCAGAGCAGATCGTGCGGTCGAGCAGCGATGCGCCGAGGCGGTGGAAGAAGCGCGCCGCCATGCCCTCGCCCTGGACCAGCCCCATCGTGCCGGCGTAGCTGTAGGGAAGGATGGCCTGGGGGTCGCGCCCGGCGATGGCTTTCAGGCGCGACGCGATGTCGTCGAGCGCCTCGTCCCAGGCCACGGGCTCGAAGCGTCCCGCACCCTTGGGGCCGACACGGCGCAGCGGCTTCAGGAGCCTCTCGGGGTGATAGGTGCGCTCGGTGTAGCGCGACACCTTGGTACACAGCACGCCGGCCGTGTGCGCGTGCCCGGGGTTGCCCTGCACCTTGATCGCCACGCCGTCCTTCACCGTGGTGACGAACGCGCAGGTGTCGGGACAGTCGTGCGGACAGGCGCCTCGCACCTCGACGGATTGCGCGGAGGAGGGCGCGGTCGCGCCCGCAAGGGCGCCGGCGGCGTGCATGTCCTGCATGAGTTGTCCGGTGGATTTCCGGCGCGATGCGCCCGACACCGTCATCCTAGCGTGCCAGCGGCGATGCTGCCTTCAGGCGAGCTCATCCACGACGGCCAGGCCGCGCATGAACGCGGCGCAGCGCGCCAGCTGCTCGAGCGACACGTACTCGTCGGGCTGGTGCGCCTGCACGATGCTGCCCGGTCCGCACACCACCGTGGGGATGCCCGCGCCCTTGAACAGCCCGGCCTCGGTCCCGAACGCGACCTGGGTCACGCGCGTCTCGCCCGCGAGGCGCTTCGCGAGCCGCGTCACCGCGTCGTCCTCGGCGCCGAGGAAGCTGGGGATCTCGCAGATCGTGTCGAAGCTGAAACCGGATTCGGGCGCCACGCGCTGCATCTTCGGCTCGAGCGACCGGGCGAACGCCACGATCTCGGCCTGCATCGCGCCCGCGTCGGCCGTCGGCAAGTCGCGGAATTCGTAGCGGAACTCGGCGTCGCGCGGCACCACGTTGTCGGCGATGCCGCCGTGGAACTGGCCCACGCTCGAGGTGGAGAACGGCACGTCGAAGCCCTCGTAGCGCGGCTCGTCGCGCTCGAAGCCCTCCGCCATGTCGCGCAGCTTGCCGACGACGCGCGCGGCCATCTCGATCGCGTTCACCGACTGCGGCGTGAGCGAGGAATGCGCCTCCTTGCCGCGCACGCAGCAACGGTAGCGGTACACGCCCTTGTGCGCGATGGCCGGGATCATGGAGGTGGGCTCGCCGATGATGCAGGCGAGCGGCCGGATGCCTGCGTCGCGCATGTCGGCGATGAGCTCGCGCACGCCGAAGCAGCCCACTTCCTCGTCGTAGCTGAAAGCGAAGTGGAAGGCGAAAGGCGCCTTGCTGTCGAGGAAGAGCGGCGCATGCGCGAGGGCCGTCGCGATGAAGCTCTTCATGTCCGCCGAGCCCCGGCCGTACAGCCGGCCGTCTTTCACGGTGGCCGACAGCGGATCGACCGACCAGTCCTGCCCGTCCCACGGCACGGTGTCGGTGTGCCCGGACAGGATCACCCCGGCAGGCTTGCCTTCCCCCAGTGTCGCGAAAAGGTTCGCTTTGGTCTTGTCGGCGTTGTAGGTCAGCCGTGAGGCGACGCCGAGCTTCGCCAGTTCGTCGCGAATGAAGTGGATGAGCGCGAGATTGCTGTTCTCGCTGACGGTGTTGAAGCGCACCAGCGCCCGCGCGAGCTCGAGTGCGCGGGCGTTCGTGTCGGGGGACTGCATCGGACGATTGTCGCGCATGTGCTTTCCTCGCGTTGTCCCCGGTGGCGTCGACTCCACCACGGGGCTAGACTTCATTTCATGAAGTTGCTCGATTCGATCGTCACCCAGGCCGCCTCCATCGTCGCCGTGCGGCGCGACATTCACGCCCACCCCGAGTTGTGTTTCGAGGAGGTTCGCACGGCCGACCTCGTGGCCGCGAAGCTCACCGAATGGGGCATCCCCATCCACCGGGGCCTGGGCAAGACCGGCGTCGTGGGCATCGTGAAGAACGGCACCGGCACGCGCGCGGTGGGCCTGCGCGCCGACATCGACGCGCTGCCGATGCAGGAGTTCAACACCTTCGCGCACGCCAGCAAGCACACGGGAAAGATGCACGCCTGCGGCCACGATGGCCACACCGCCATGCTGCTTGCCGCCGCGCAGCATTTCGCGAAGAACCGCAACTTCGACGGCACGGTGTACCTCATCTTCCAGCCGGCCGAGGAAGGCGGCGGCGGCGCGCGCGAAATGATCGCGGACGGCCTCTTCGAGAAATTCCCGATGGAAGCCGTCTTCGGCATGCACAACTGGCCCGGCAGCGCCGTCGGCCGGTTCGCGGTGAGCCCGGGGCCGGTGATGGCCTCGACGGCCGAATTCAGGGTGAAGATCCACGGGCGCGGCAGCCACGCCGCGCTGCCGCACAACGGCATCGACCCCGTGCCGATCGCCTGCGAAATGGTCCAGGCCTTCCAGACCATCGTGAGCCGCAACAAGAAGCCGATCGACGCGGCGGTGATCTCGGTGACGATGATCCATGCCGGCGAAGCGACGAACGTCGTGCCCGACGGCTGCGAGCTGCAGGGCACGGTGCGCACGTTCAGCACGCAGGTGCAGGACATGATCGAGCGGCGCATGAAGCAGGTGGCCGAGCACGTGTGCGCGGCGCACGAGGCGACCTGCGACTTCGAGTTCTCGCGCAACTATCCGCCCACGATCAACTCCGCGGCGGAGGCCGAGTTCGCGCGTGAAGTCATGGTGTCCATCGTCGGCGAGGAGAACGTCGACGTGCAGGAGCCCACGATGGGCGCGGAGGATTTTTCCTTCATGCTGCAGGCCAAGCCGGGGGCGTACTGCTTCATCGCCAACGGCGACGGCGCGCACCGCGAGATGGGGCACGGTGGCGGGCCGTGCATGCTGCACAACCCGAGCTACGACTTCAACGACGACCTCATTCCGCTGGGGGCGACCTATTGGGTGCGGCTGGCCGAGGCGTGGCTGGCCCGGGCGCCGAAATGAACGCGGGCGACGGCGATCCGTTCTCGGCGTCGTATGCCGAGGCGCGGCGAAAATTCCTGGAGGCGGCGCATGCGGCGGGGCTTGCTGTCGAGTCGATTCGCCACCCCGAAGTCGGCGTTGAAGGCGAGGAGCTCGCCATGGACCTCGCACGCGATGGCGCTCCAGATGCGCAGCGGCTGCTGATCGTCTCCAGCGGCTGCCACGGCGTCGAGGGCTATTGCGGCAGCGGCATCCAGGTCGACCTGTTGCGCGATCCCGGGTGGCGCGCGAGCGCGCAGGCGGCCCGAGTCGCGGTTCTCTACATCCATGGCCTGAACCCCTATGGTTTCTCGCACGTGCGTCGCACGACGCACGAGAACGTCGACCTGAATCGCAACTTCCACGATTTCGGGCAGCCTTTGCCGGTCAACAAGGTCTATCGCGACCTGCATCCGCTGATGGTTCCGGCGACCTGGCCGCCGCCGCTCGAGAACGGACAGGCGATCGCCGCCTGGATCGGCGCGAACGGCATGCCGGCCTACCAGGCCGCGATCAGCGGCGGTCAGCACGAGTATGCCGACGGCCTGTTCTACGGCGGCACGTCGCCGACGTGGAGCAACATGACGCTGCGCGAGGTCTTGCGTGCGCATGGCCGCCGCGCGGCGCACATCGCGTGGATCGACATCCACACGGGGCTCGGACCGAGCGGCGTTGGCGAGCGCATCCACGCGGGGCGCGACGACCCGACGCTCCTCGCGCGCGTGCGGAAGTGGTGGGGCGGGGAAGGCAAGACGCCCGTCACGTCGATCTACGACGGCTCGTCCTCGTCGGCGAAGCTCACCGGCATGATGTGGACCGCGATCCACGACGAGTGCCCGCAGGCTGAATACACCGGCATCGCGCTCGAATACGGCACCGTGCCGCCGATGGAAGCGCTACAGGCGCTGCGTGCGGAGCAGTGGCATCGTCAGCACCCCGAAGCGACGCCGGAGCAGGCGCGGCAGGTGCGCGAGCAGGTGATGTCCGCGTTCTTCACCGACACACCGGCGTGGAAGGAGCGCATCCTGGCGCAGGGGCGGGAGGTGGTGGGGCAGGCGGTGGCGGGGTTGGCGGAGAGTTGAGCCGGGCCTGCCAAGTGAGTCCAAGATCAATCTGGTGGAACCACCGCATGTGCCGGGGATAACTGCCCTCCGATCAACTGGACTCCATCGGATTCGAAACACTCAGTTCGACGCAGGTTTCGACGCTGGCCACAGTGAGGCTGTCGAGATCGATCTGATGTTGCTCAGCGAATCGATCGGGACGTTTTGGAAACTCGATTGAAAAGAAATGGCCCCGATGCACGTAAACGCGTGCGCGCATCATCTTGGCGACCGCCCCGTTCGAATCCTGAAGGGTAACCACTGAGACCATGAGATCGGGAGCGCTGGGTCGAAATTCCGGGACTTTGGCGCCACCGGGATAAAAGCAAAGCTTCGCGCCTCCCGCTTGCCTCTGAACCCTTCGCATCGCGGATAGTTGCAAATCGAGGACGCGCTTGGCAGACTCGGAGAGCGTGGCACGCCAGCCATCGAGGCACCGCTGCTCATAATTCAACAGCCTTGTGCGCTTGAAAAGAGTGAACAAGGACTCGAGCATCGCGTCTATTTCCCACAAGTGCAGCTGCTTGCCGAAACTGCACCGTAGCCAGCACCCGCAGCGCCCCCCTTAAATGCAGTGGGGAGCCGATCGAACTGTTGCCGGACAGGATTCCATTTGGGTCCGAAATCTCGCCAGCCTTTCGGGTAGCGGTAGGGATCATGATAATAGTGACGCGCCGGAGGAACGTAGTTGCCATTCCAGATCGTCCGGGATGAGCGCATGCTTTCCGGGAGCATTCTCCGTGGAATCCAGTGCGAGTATTCCAGACCCGCCGCCTTGCCACTGGCCATACGTGCACCACCGGCAAGGCCAGATACAAAGCCTGCTGCGACGCCTGCCCACTCACCCGCCCCGTATTCGCCGGAACATGGATCAACCCCGCCGTCGACATCGAACCATTCCCGTAAGCGCCCTCCTTGCCCGAAGAGAAGGACATCGCCCAGGCCTGCCGAAAAGTCGACGACGCCTTGCGGCAAATTCCCGTCCGGGTCCGTGTTGGAGAACGGGTCATTGTTGCCGTACACAAAGACATTCAAGCCACCGCGAAGGCCAAGTCTGTCCGCCTGCGGATACCTGCCGACAGCGTCCCAGTAGTAACGATTCCCGTTGTATTTGAGTCCGCTCTCGTCGTCTCTGATTTGTCCTGGAAACGCAAGGTCAAGAATTTGCCTCGGACTCGTCGTCTTCAGCAGCAGCGGCCGATTCGTCAGCGCCACCTGCGGATTCGGCGTCGCGGCCAGGATGCCTGTCGGCTTGTTGTCCCCGAACGCCGAATAGGGCCACTGCCACACCG